>NZ_JBEZYC010000005.1:0-530490 GCF_040638345.1 Kribbella sp. NPDC026611 | reverse complement strand
TCGCGGTGGCGGAGGAGCGGCCTCGATGCTTTTCCATCGTGGCCGTTCCTCCGCTGCCGCGAGGTGCGTGCCTGGGCGCCGCAAGCGCCAAAGAACCTCCGACGCGGGGCACTAGTGCCCCGACGCAGGGCACCAGTGACGGCTTATACCAGTACGCCGGTTGGTCGGCTCGACAACTAGCTACCGATGGGTGTTGATTGGTCAGCGACAAAAGAGAGGATTGCTCGGGTGGAGTCGACGTACTGGCAGGACGTGATGGCCGCGGACTACGCGGTGCCGCACGACCGTACGCTGACCGAGCTCACCGAGGAGCTCGTTCGCGGGCTGGCGAGCACCAACCCCCAGGTGCGGGACGCCCTCGCCTACCCGACGCTCGCCACCTGGCTGGAGCGTGGGGTGTACGACGACCTGCTGCCGGGCTTCGGCGACGGGCTCTGTGCCGGGCTGAACTACGGGCTGGGTGAGGACGGCACGGACACGGTCTTCCGGCGCTCGTTCACCGCGCTGACGCTGGCGGAGGTGATCCACCGCGACAACGCCGAGTTCCTCGTCCACGACGAGGTGGTGATGCGCTGGGGCGACCGCCTGGCCACCTGGCTGCTACGCGAGCGCGACCTGCGCGGCTACGTGCAGGACTGCGGTTGGGCACACGCGGTAGCGCATGGCGCGGACGCCATCGGTGCACTGGCCCGCTCCCGGCACTGCGACGCCGGCGTACTGCGGGCCCTGCTCGACGTGCTCGCGGACAGGATCGTCAAGGACACGCAGTACCGCTGGGTGCACGAGGAGCACGACCGCGTGGCCCATGCGGTCATGACCATCCTGCATCGCAACATGCTGACCAGCGACGAGCTGGAGCGCTGGCTGAAGCCAGTAGCAGCCACCGCAGCCCAGCAGCCGCTCATGCACGAGACCCTCCCCGAGTGGCCGACACCAAACGTGTTCAACGCCCGCGGTGTCCTGCATGTGCTGCTGAGCCAGCTGGCGATCGGCGTGAAGGGCTTCCCGATCCCCGGCGATGACGAGCTCTTCGGCCGGCCGATCGAGGCCCGCGCCGACCTGCTGCTGATGCTGACCGAAGCGGTCCAGTCCTCCCAGCCGTACATCTACCGGCCCGCGACTAACCAGTCCTAGGTACCCCGACCGTCGCCACCACGGCCCGGTGATCCGTGCCCTTGATCGGGTACGTCGTGAAGTGCCCGGGCCGCAGCTGCCGCGTCAGCACGACGTGGTCGATCTGCGTACGCACTACGGCTGGCTGGTCCGCCGGCCACGTCCCAACCAGCCCCTTACCGGCTGTGGCCGCGACGCTCCGGCAGTTGCCGCCCAGCGCGTATCGGAAGGCCGCGTGGTCCAGTGTCGCGTTGAAGTCGCCCGCCACCACCGTCGGCGGATCCTGCGCGCACCACTGCCGCAGTACGCCGAGGTCGCGCCGCCAGGTGGCCACGCCGTCGCGCAGCGGCGGGAAGCCGTGGTACGCGATCAGCCGCACCGGACCGAGACTCCCACCCGTCACCACGATGTTGCCGAACGTCGTCCCCGGCTCCGACGCGAACGTCACGTCGCCCAGCGACGACGACACCAGCACACTGGTCGCGCTCTCGACCGCCTTGCTCGGCTGCGCCGTGAAACCCTTGTAGTGCAGGTCCTGCAGCTGCACCCGGATCTGCTCGCGCACGTCGACCTGTGCCTCCGGCAACGAAACCAGGTCCGGCTTGCGCTCCCGGATCAGCTCCGCGACCTCGCCTGCGTTCGCTCCCCCGCCCAGCACGTTCGCCACCATGACGGTCAGCACCCGGTCCCCGTCCGCCACCGGCGACGGGTCCGAGAACTGCCGGGGCGCGATCAGCGCGGCACCGGTCAGGGCCAGCGCGGCGACGAGCACCGCGGCGATCCGCCAGCCACGCCGTACCAGCATCACCAGGGCCATCACCAGCACCACCACCAGACCCTGCGGCCGGAAGGCGGCCAGCTGGGCGAACGGCGTGATGTCGGCCAGCCCGAACAGCTCCGGATAGAGCGGCATGGCAACGAAGACGAGGAACAGCACGGACAGCACGACGCGCCGCACCAACCATGCCTTTTCGTTATCCATGTACCAACCTGAAGATCTAGTACGCACGGTTTTCGAACGGTAGCGTGCTGCGTTGCGCCTGTGTCCCGAGGAGGTTTGCAGTGTCCCGATTGTCCGCGGTGAGACCCGCGTACTGGATCTCCGGTGTCCTTCTGGTCGTCGCTGTCGTCGTACCCCTACTGGTGCCGACGTACGCCAAAGCGAACCCCCACCTGTGGGGATTCCCCTTCTTCTACTGGTATCAGCTGATGTGGGTGTTCCTCTCCGCAATCCTGGTCAGCATCGCCTACCGGCTGGTGCGCGGCGAGGAGCGCAAGCGGCGGGCGGCCCAAGGTCTGGCCGATCCGGACGCGAAGGAGGCCGGCGAGTGAACACCAAGGTCGACTGGGTCCAGCTGATCATCGTCATCGTGATCTTCGGTGCGGTCACGGCGATGGGCTTCATGGCGTCGCGCTGGCGCCGCGGCGAGCACCTGCAGAGCCTCGACGAGTGGGGTCTGGGCGGCCGCGGGTTCGGTACGTTCATCACCTGGTTCCTGCTCGGCGGCGACCTCTACACGGCGTACACGTTCATCGCCGTCCCCGCCGCCATGTATGCGACGGGTGCGGTCAGCGGCTTCTTCGCGGTGCCGTACACGATCGTGGTCTACCCGATCATCTTCGTCTTCATGTCCCGGCTGTGGTCGGTCTCGCACCGCAACGGGTACGTGACTCCGGCGGACTTCGTCGGCGGCCGGTACGGCAGCAGGGCGCTGTCGCTCGCCATCGCGGTCACCGGCATCCTCGCGACGATGCCGTACATCGCGCTGCAGCTGGTCGGTATGCAGGCCGTGTTCGAGACGATGGGCCTCGGCGGCAACAACACGCTGGCCAAGGACCTGCCGCTGCTGATCGCGTTCGCGGTCCTCGCGGCGTACACCTACTCGTCGGGCCTGCGGGCGCCGGCGATGATCGCGTTCGTCAAGGACACCTTGATCTACCTGGTGATCCTGGTCGCGATCTTCTACCTGCCGCACGTGCTCGGCGGCTGGCACTCGATCTTCGGGGCCGCGCAGGAGAAGCTCGCCAAGCCCAACCCGGTCACCGGCAAACCGACCGGCGCGTTCATCCCGGGATCCACCGGCTACGTGTCCTACTGGACCCTGGCGCTGGGGTCCGCGATGGCCCTGTTCATGTACCCACACTCGGTGACCGCGGTGTTGTCGAGCAAGACCCGCAACGTGGTACGGCGGAACGCCGCGATCCTCCCGGCCTACTCGCTGCTGCTCGGCCTGCTCGCGCTGCTCGGCTTCATGGCGATCAAGGCCAAGGTCAACGTGAAGGGCCTGGACGGCCTGGCCAACCCGCAGCTCGCGATCCCGCGGCTGTTCGACCAGGAGTTCCCGTCCTGGTTCGCGGGCATCGCGTTCGCGGCGATCGCGGTCGGCGCGCTGGTGCCGGCGGCGATCATGTCGATCGCGGCGGCCAACCTGTTCACCCGGAACATCTACCGCGACTTCATCAAGCCGTCGGCAACCCCCGCGCAGGAGGCCAAGGTCTCCAAGCTCGCGTCCCTCCTGGTGAAGGTCGGCGCGCTGGTGTTCGTGCTCGGGATGGACAAGACGATCGCGCTGAACCTGCAGCTGCTGGGTGGGATCTGGATCCTGCAGACGTTCCCGGCGATCGTCGTCGGCCTGTACACGCGCTGGTTCCACCGGTACGCGCTGCTGGCCGGCTGGGCGGTGGCGATGGTGTTCGGCACGATCTCGGCGTACAACGTGGTGAACCCGGTGACGAAGAAACACTTCGGCGGCTCGCTGTCGAACATCCCGTTCACCACCACGCCGGCGTACATCGCGCTGACGGCGTTCGTGCTGAACCTCGTCATCGTGATCCTGCTGACGCTGCTCTTCCGGGCGATCAAGGTGCCGGACGGTCTGGACAGCACGCACCCGACGGACTTCACCGCGGACCGCGGCGACCCGGGGGTGCACGACCTGCCCGAGATCGTCGACGACGGCGGCACGGCGTCGGCCAAGGCGTAGTCCTGAAAGGCAGTACCAGGTGACGGGCGGTCCTGAACAAGGACCGCCCGTTACGTTTTGCTGCTGAGTCGACACGCTGCGGGGTCAGCTTGCCCGGATTCGGGCCGCGCGTTCGGCAGAATCACTCCCGTGTTGCTGGTCCTCCTCGTCCTGGTGCTCGCCGCGGCGGCCGCACTTGCGACGGGTGGACGGTTCGGCCGGCTGGCCGGCAACACCCTGACCGGCCTGCACTGGCTGGCCGCCGCCGCGATCGGCCAACTGCTCGGCTCCGCGTTCGGCGGTACGGCGTACCCGATCGGGCTGATCGGATCCGCAGTCTGTATCGCGGTCTTCCTGCGGCTGAACCTGCGCCATGCCGGGGTCGGGTTGCTTGCCCTCGGCTTCTTCTCCAACGCCCTCGTGGTCGCGCTGAACGGCGCGATGCCGGTGTCGCTGACCGCCCTGGCCCGGGTCGGCGTGGGCGATGCCGTGGTGACCGATCCACGGCACGAGCTGATGGACTCCGCGACCCGGCTGCACTGGCTGGGTGACGTCGTACCGGTCGCGCTGCCCGGGATCGGCCAGGCGGTCAGCCCAGGCGACGTCCTGATCGCCGCAGGAGCCGGTCTGCTGATCTATACGGGCATGGGGGCACTAGGACGTGTCCCGGCCGATGCTGCGCCGGTGTGGGGCGATCTGGAGCCGTGTGCGGGGACTTCCGCGTTGCTGCGGCTGTCCCCCGAGGCGTGCTCAGAAGCGGAAGCCGCGCCCGATCACGCGCCGGAGTGACTCGACCACCACCGGGTCGTACTCCGCACCGATCCCGAGCCCGATCGATTCCATTGCCTTCTCCGGCGACTGGCCGGTGCCCTCGCCGACCAGCTGTTCGTAGGCCAGCGCAACGTTCACGATCCCGCTCTCGACCGGGATGCCGGAGTTGTTCGCCCGCCCCTGCCGGTACGGGTCGTTCGAGTGCCGGACGATCTCCGCGACGTGATCCAGTACGCCGGACCGCTCGATCACCGCGGCCCCGATCGCCGCCGCCCGCTGCCGCTCCTCCCGCGTCCGCAACAACGACGCCCCACCCGGACTCGGATCCGCCAGCGCGAGCTGCCCGACCCCCGACAGCAGAGCGGCGTACTCCAACGCCTCCATCCGGGCCGGCGTCAACCCCAGGTCGTTGCCGATAGCCACCGCCAGCGTCGCCGTCCGCGCATTCTGCCCCGGACTGCTGAACCCGGCGATCTCCGTACTCCGGGCCATCGACCGAACCGTGGTCCGGTAGGTCCGCTGCGCCGAGGCGAACCGCCGAAACGCAAACTGCGTCAGCAGCAGCGGGACGACGATCAACGGCAGCGCCCAGAGGCCGAGCATCGACGTGCTGGCCGCGAGCAGCATTCCGCTGATGCCCATGGCGAGACCGATCCTGGCCAGGACGGACAGCTCGTCCCGCAATGCCGCGGGGAACGGCCGGTTGAAGAGCTCGGTCGCCTGCCCGGCGCCGACCAGTGCATCGCTGACTCCCGCGGTGAGCACACCGAGCAGCATCGCCGCGGTGATCGGCAGCGCGTGTCCCCAGGTCCCGTCCCATTGCATGTCCCTGGGCAGAACCAGACCGAAGACAGCCGCCGCCGCGATCACCGAGATCACCCGGCGGCAGGAGATCACCATGTCCCACCAGAGGCCGGCGATGGCGCGCGGTATCACGCCGGCCGCGGTGGCCGCGGCGATGACGACCGCGACCTGGGCGACATGCGGCACCGGAACCTCCGGCCCGCGAAGCAAGGCGTAGGCCAGCGCGGCACTGGTCGCGATCGGAGCCCGGTTACGCGTTCGGTCGACCTTGAACTGCACCATCTCGCCGACCGCGACGAGGATGCCGAAGGTGATCGCGAACGGCCAGCCGGTGATCCCCCGTTCGACGGTCAGGATCACCGCCACCAGGGTGATCGCACCTCCGGCGAGCAGGATCGCGACGCCGCTGCCGGAGATCCGCGCCAACGAGCTGTTCTGCACAGTGCTCATGCCTCACTCGGTCTCGCCGCGGAACCGGACGCGCCCCCGCCGCTCCCCAGGCTGAGGTCGTCGTGATCGATGCTGGCCTTGACGCTGCCGTCCGGCGCCGGCTGGTCGGGGGCCGTCTCCCAGCCGTGCCTGCGGACCACTTCGACGAACGCGTCCACCAGTCCCGGATCGAAGTGCGTGTTGCGGTCCTGCAGCAGGATCTTCAGCGTTTCGTCCACCCCGCGCGCGGGCCGGTACGACCGCGTCGAGGTCAGCGAGTCGAAGGCGTCGACGATGCCGATCATGCGGGCGAAGTACGGGATGTTCTCGCCGCTCAGACCGGCCGGGTACCCGGTGCCGTCGTACTTCTCGTGGTGGTGCAGGACGGCGGACTTCACTTCCTCGAGGAACGGAATGTTCCCGATCAGTTCCACCCCGCGGGCCGGATGCAACCGGATCGCGTCCATCTCGGTGTCGTCGAGCTTCCCCGGCTTGCGGATGATCGACGTCGGTACGCCGACCTTCCCGACGTCGTGCAGCAACCCGGCGTGCTCGAGCGCGCTCTGCCGGTCAGGGTTGAGCCGCAGGTGCCGGCCGAGCATGCCAACCCCTTCGCTGACCCGCTCCGAGTGGCCCCTGGTGTAGAGGTCCTTGGTCTCGATGACCTGGATGAAGGCGCGCATCGTCGCGGCCTGAGCCTGCCGTTCGGCCTCGTACTGCGACAGGGCCCAGCGGGCGACGACCAAGGGGCCGAGGATCAGCACGCCGGCGAAGATACTCAGCCCGCCGAGCCAGATCACGGCCATCGACAGCCCCAGCAGGCCGTAGCCGAGCACCGGGGCCGCGGTCGTCCGGACGACGTGCCGCAAGAACTCCTTGACCCCGTTCGGCCCCCGTTCGAGACCGAGCACCATCGAGATCAGCACGGCGTTGACGCACTGCAACGCCACGCTGGCGACGGTGGTCGCGATCAGGGCGTCGGGGATGCGACGAAGTACCTCTTCACCGACCGGACCGTCCAGTGCCGCGTACGCGACCGCACCGCCGGCGGCGGACAGGACGCGCTGCGCACTGTTGAAGATTCGTTTGATTGCGGGTGCCGGCGCCTGGACAAGGGAACCGGCCGCCGCGACAACCACAGCGGCGCCAGGTCCGGCAATCACATAGACAGCTACGAGTACGACGGACACCAGTTCGATCTGCCGCTGCGTGTGCACGGAGCGCAGCGAACTGGCAGCAAGGGCGACCAGGCACAGCCCGGCCACAACAAGTGGATCGTGGGTTGCCGAGACAGCCAGCCCCAACGCGGCCAGGGCAGCGATCGCTGTCACACCGACAGCGAAGCGCAACGTCCTGACCCGAGGGCGCCACGTCATCTCATGCCCTCCACGACAGAAGGTTCACCAGTCCCAGACGTCGCCGGTCATAATACGTCACCTCCGATCAGCGGTCGCAGTCTTACGCCCCGCGATTTCGGGAGGGCGTAGGGGGGCAGACAGCACATCGCTGACTCGTCTGAATTTTGCTCTTCAGTCCCGCGCCGAAACACTGTAAGCCCAACCGTGACCCGCCGGAGACAGTGAAGAGACCGACGTGGTATGAGAGACTGTGACTCTTTGCAGTTGTTTCAAGGAGGCTTAGGAATGGGTAAGACCGGCCGCAAGCGCCGCTCACGCAAGAAGAAGGGCGCAAACCACGGCAAGCGCCCGAACGCCTGAACTCAGGCGGCTACGGACAGCGAGGACCCCGGAGAAATCCGGGGTCCTTGCAATTTGGTCACAGCTTTACACCAGACCACCTTTGTCACAGGTCCGTATTCGGAGCGTCCCCGCCCGCATACTGAATGCTATTTTCAAACGCTCGTTGGGCAATGTCCGCGGGCCTGCCGGTTGCAGGTGTGGATAACCTCTGCGCGGCGTCGGCGGATGCTCCTAGAGTTAGCTCCGCAAGTTCCGGTGCTGACCGTATCCGGACGGTGCCGGTGAGCGAAGGAGGTGTGCGCGCTGTCCACGGGGAGCTTGAGTGAACTGCTGCGTCGCCTCCGCATCCGCGCCGGCCTGACCCAGGCTGCCCTGGCCGAGCGCGCCGGCCTCAGCGAACAGGCCATCAGCGTCCTCGAGCGCGGCACCCGCAGCCGCCCCCGCCAGGACACCGTCCGCGCCCTCACCAAAGCGCTTGATCTGTCGCCGGCCGAAGCCGACCAGTTCCTCACTGTTGCCCGCGGCAAGCGTGACCGGCCCGGCCCGGCCGCGAACGCACCGACGGCGGCCGCGATTCCGGCGCCGTGGCAACTACCTCCCGCGGTGCCGGACTTCACCGGCCGGGCGGCGCAGATGGACGCAATCCTCGCCGTACTGCGCACCTCCAAAGGGGTGCCGAACGCAGCCGTCGGTCTGGTCGCCGTGACCGGAATGGGCGGGATCGGCAAGACCGCGCTTGCGGTCCAGGCAGCGCACACCTTGACCGACAGCTATCCCGACGGCCATCTCTACCTCAATCTCCGGGGCTATGGACCGGGCCGCCCGATGACGAGCACCGAGGCATTGCAGCAGCTGCTGCGATCGCTCGGTCTGGACGTGCAGCTGATCCCGGACGGCGTCGACGAGGCAGCCGCGCTGCTCCGGTCGAAGCTCGCCGGCCGCCGGGTGCTGATCCTGCTCGACAACGCCACCGACGTGCGACACGTGCTGCCGCTGCTCCCGGGCAGCCCGGGCTCGGCTGCCATCATCACCAGCCGTGGTTCGATGGCAGATCTGCCGGGCGCCCGGCAGATCCGGCTGGACGCGTTGTCGGACACCGAGGCGGTCGAGTTGCTGGCCGGGGTGATCGGCCGGGACCGCGTCGCCGCCGAGCCGGCCGCAGCGGAATCGCTTGCCTTGTTCACCGGAAGGCTTCCGCTGGCAGTTCGTCTGATCGGTGGCCGGCTCGCCGCCCGTCCGCACTGGCCCGTCCAGCACCTGGTCGAGCTGCTGAGCGACGAGGAGCGGCGGCTGGACACCTTCGGCTCCGACGAGACCGGCGTCCGGGCGAGCATCGCGAGTTCGGTGCGGTTCCTGGATTCGAGCGACCGGGACGTGGACCGGGCCGCCGTCGGGGTCCTCCCGCTCCTCAGCGTTCCGGACGGCGCCGACCTCCATGTCGTCGTCGCCGCGGCTCTGCTCGACCTGCCGGTCCGGCGGACGGCCGCGATCCTCGAACGCCTCGTCGACCTGAACCTGCTGGAGTCCGCCGCACCGGAGCGGTATCGCTTCCACGACCTGATCCGTGCGTACGCCCGCGAGCTCGCGGAGGAGAAGCTCACGCCGGAGGAGCGAGACGCAGGTCTGGCCCGGATGATTCGCTTCTACACCGGCTTCGCGTGGGCGGCTCAGTCCTTGACGCACGCGACCAGCCCGCGCCTCGCGCTGGCCACCGTGTCGATCGAGCCGCTCCCGGTGCTCAGCAGTTCCAGCACGGCATTGCGCTGGCTCGACGACGAGCAGCGCAACCTGATGGACAGGTTTCACCAGGCCGAGACGTCATCGCTGGCCGACTCCACCTTGCTGTCCGAGCTTTCGCTTGCGCTGTTCGGGTACGGCGAGGCCCGCGGACGGTGGTCCGTGATGCGGGCGCTGGCCCGGGGCTCGGTCGAGCGGGCAGAGCAGGCCGGCCTGCTGACAATGGCGGCCTGGCTTCAGCACGACCGCGCGATCCCCGATGTCGAGATCGGTGACCTCGAGCCGGCGCGCCTCCAGTTGCTGCGGGCCCTGGAGATGTTCCGGGCCACCGGGGATCTGATCGGCCAGGCCCGTTGCTGCTCGTCGATCAGCCATGTGCTCGAGCGGGAGGGCAAGGCGGACGAGGCGTTGGCGATGATCAACGAAGCCCTCCAGCTGAGCCGGGATCTCCCGGGGTCTCCGATCGAGGGCGTGACCTATCTCGCACTCGGCGCACTGCTGAACCGGCTGGGCCGCTTCGGCGAGGCGGACAAGGCGTTCGCGCAAAGCCTCGCGCTGGCGACGGGCCCGCAGGACAAGCGCTCACTGGCGAAGCGATACCTGAACGCCGGCATCTCCCATGTCGCCGTGGGCCGGTTCGCCGACGCGATCGAGCCGCTGCGCAAGGGCTCCGACGCCTCGGCGGGCATCGGCGACGGTATCGGCCAGGCGGAGACCGAGGAAGTGCTCGCGATGGCCTTCGCGGCGCAGGGTGAGTTCGGCCAGGCCGAGGAACACGCCAGAGCGGGGCTCACCCTGGCCCGCGCGTTCGGACACGGTTTGCGCGAGGGCAGGCTGCTGCTGCAACTGGCCAGGATCGCCGCTGCCGCGGGCGAGCCGGCTCAGGCCGAAGCCTTCCTGGCCGACGCGCTGCCGATCCTGCACGTGGCGTCGGCGAAGGTCGAGCGAGAAGCGCTCGAATTCGCCGAACAGATTTCCGCGGCCGGCACGTTCGACTACGTTCCGAACCTGCCGTGAACACTGCTGCCGTGAACACTGCCGGATTCGACGGCCGGTAATTCAGTCGGTGGTCGTGATGGTCGTTTCGACCTGGATTTGGGTCAGGCGGAGGAGGATTTTCTGGCGCAGGGCGTCGGGCGCGTGGTCGGAGCCGCAGGAGCGGTGGACCAGTTTCTTGACGCAGCGTTCCAGGTCGTATTCGTCGAGGCAGGGGGCGCACTCTTCGAGGTGCTGCCGGATCTCGTCCGAGCTGGCGTCTTCCAGCTCGTTGTCGATGAAGACGTAGACCCGTTGCAGGATCTCGCTGCAGTCGACGTCGTGGTGCTCGCCGCAGCTCACGACTCCTCCTTCTCCGCTGTCGCAGCACTGCCGTCACCGTCGGGGACCGGGATCAGCCCACGGTCCCGCGCGTAGTCGCCGAGCAGGTCGCGCAGCTGCCGACGGCCACGGTGCAAGCGCGACATCACGGTGCCGACCGGCGTACCCATGATGTCCGCGATCTCCTTGTACGCAAAGCCCTCGACGTCGGCCAGGTAGACAGCCAGCCGGAAGTCCTCCGGGATGGACTGCAGGGCCTGCTTGACGTCGGAGTCGGGCAGGTGCTCGAGCGCGACCGCCTCGGCCGACTTCAGCCCACCGGGAGTGTGCGACTCGGCGGCGGTGAGCTGCCAGTCCTCGATCTCCTCGGTCGGCGACTGCGTCGGCTGGCGCTGCCGCTTCCGGTACCCGTTGATGAAGGTGTTGGTCAGGATCCGGTACAGCCACGCCTTCAGGTTGGTCCCGGGCGTGAACTGGTGGAACGAGCTGTACGCCTTCGCGAAGGTGTCCTGCACGAGGTCCTCGGCGTCCGACGGGTTGCGGGTCATCCGCATCGCCGCGGCGTACATCTGGTCCAGGAACGGCAGGGCTTCGCGCTCGAACCGCGCAGTGCGCTGCTCGGGTGTCTCGGTCGTGGTGGGAGTCGGCATCGGGATCGAGAATACCGGGGTCTTCCCAGCACTCCGCGCCGGAGCCTCTCTCGTCGCCATCATGTTCGTCACAACACACCCGGCCGCGGGGTCATTCCCCCAGCCGGCACCGCTATCCGGACACTTCCCGGGTGACCCACTCGAACACGGCCTCGACGAGCAGGTCGTACGTCTCCTGCTGGTCCAGCTCGGCCCGCTTCGGCACCTTGAACGCGTGGTCGGCGTCCGGCACCACGGCCATCTCGGTCAGCGGCGGAAACTCCTCCGGCGTACCGAACGGGTCCCGCTCGCCCTGCACGACCAGAGTCGGCAGCCCGGCGCTCTGCAGCTCCCCCACCCGCGACTTCTCCGGCTTCCCCGGCGCGTGCAGCGGGAACGACATCGCCAGTACGCCGGAAGCTCCCAGGCTGCTCGCGGTCCGGCAGGCGACCCGGGCACCGGCGCTGCGGCCGCCGATCACCAGCGGCGTCCGGACCCGGAGCTGGCCGATGATCGCGACCCACGCCTCGTCCAGCACCTTCGGCGCCGGCGCGAGCTTCTTGCCGGCCCGTCGCCAGGGCTGCTCGATCAGGAACACGTTCATGTCCTGTTTCGGCAGCCGGGCCGCGAGCGCGGCCAGGTCGCCCGACTCGATCCCGGCCCCGGCGCCGTGACCGAGGGCCAGCGTCGCCACCGGCCGCCGGGCGCGGTGCGCCACGATCCGGGCCTCACCGTGCGGCGTCCGCACAATCCGTTCGTCGGTCACCCGCCCCATCCTGTCATCAGGACTGCCGAAGCGTGGCCACGAAACGTCAGAAGAGCGTTGTCTCCTCGGGCTCCGGCGGCCGGTCCTGCGGGTCGATGCCGTCCGGGGGCAGCGGGTCGAGCAGGTGCGGGCCGTTGTTCTTCACCGAGCTGACCGCCTTCGACACGGCGTACGCCTCCAGCCGGCCCGGCGTGGCCGGGACGAGCAGCTTCAGCAGGTCGTCCGGGTCGGAGGACAGCGGGTCGAGCCAGGCGTCGTACCGCTCGCGCTCGACGAGCAGCGGCATCCGGTCGTGGATACGGCCGAGGTCGTCGGTGGACGAGGTCGTCAGGACCGTGCAGGTCCACAGCCAGGCGTCGTCGGAGTCCGGGTCCTCGACGGTTTTGTCCCGCCAGATCTCGTACAGCCCGGCCATCGCCAGGATGCTGCCGTCCGGCGGATGGATGAAGTACGGCTGCTTGACCGGCTTGCCGTTCACCTTCTCCTCGGCGGTGTACCACTCGTAGTACCCGTCGGCGGGGAGGATGCAGCGCCGGGTCTGGAACGCCTTCTTGAACGCGGGTTTCTCCGCGACGGTCTCCATCCGGGCGTTGATCAGGCGGTTGCCGATCGAGGTGTCCTTGGCCCAGGAGGGCACCAGGCCCCACTTGACCGTGGTCAGCTTGCGGACGGTCTCGTCGGGCTGCTCGCGGTTCTTCCGCTCGACCACCGCTACCACCTGGTTGGTCGGGGCAACGTTGTAGTTCTCCTCGAGCTCCTCGACGGACTCGCGCACGTTCCCCGTCTCGATCTCGAACTCGTCGACGAGATCCGACGGACTCCGGCTGGACGCGTATCTACCGCACATGACCCCAGCCTAGACAGCCAAACCGACAGAAAGCCTCTCGGCGAGCGGTCCGGTTCCTTCGATCGTGACATGGCCGCAGCCGACCGCCTCGGTCCAGGTCAGGCGACCGGAGAGCAACTCGTCGGCAGCCTTCTGCCCGACCGCGACCACCGCCTCCGCTGCGCCGTCCTGCACCACCGTCAGCGGGTCGAGCTGCAAGAAGCAGCTGCTTCCCTCGACCTTCAGCTCCACCAGACCAGCCGCGCCGGCGGCAGCATCCCGCAGTACGCCGGCCAGCGGCAGCAGGTACCAGTGGTGGCGTACTGCATCCGTCTCCTGGTGTGCAGCGAGCAGCGGACTCCCCCACGCGGCCAGCGCCATCACCACCGGGATGAGCTCGCGTCCCCGATCAGTGAGGTCGTACACCCGGACAGGTGCCGACGGAGCGAACGTCCGCCGCTGGACGACCCCGTCCGCCTCCAGCTCCTTCAGGCGAGCCGCGAGTACGTCGGTGCTGATCCCGGGCAGGTCGGCATGCAGATCGGTGTACCGGCGCGGGCCGAACGCCAACTCCCGGACGATCAGCAGCGTCCACCTCTCACCGACCACGTCGAGACCACGGGCGACGGCGCAGTACTGCGCGTAACTTCGGCGGGGCATGCGTCCCAGCCTAGCTTGGACCTCCCAAGTGACAACTTGGAAGAACCAAGTAGCATGCCGTCCATGGAGTTCAGGCAGTCCAGCAAGCTGACCGGGGTCTGCTACGAGATCCGCGGCCCGGTGATCGAGCAGGCGAACGCGCTGGAGGCCGCCGGCCACAGCATCCTCCGGCTGAACATCGGCAACCCCGCACCGTTCGGCTTCGCCGCACCGGAGGCCGTCCTGGCCAACCTGGTCGAGCGGCTGCCCACCGCGCACGGCTACACCGATGCCCGCGGCATCCTGTCCGCCCGGCAGGCACTGGCGGCGTACTACACCGCCCGCGGCTACCAGGGCCTCGACGAGCGAGCGGTGTACCTCGGCAATGGCGTCTCCGAGCTGGCCGGGATGGCCATCCAGGCCCTGGTCGACACCGGTGACGAGGTGCTCATCCCGGCTCCGGACTTCCCGCTGTGGACCGCTGTCACCCAGTTCGCCGGCGGTGTCCCGGTGCACTACCTCTGCGACGAGTCGGCGGGCTGGCAGCCAGACCTGGCGGACATCGAGGCCAAGATCACGCCGCGTACCAAGGCCATCGTGGTGATCAACCCGAACAACCCGACCGGTGCGGTCTACTCGGTCGAGGTCCTGGAGCAGATCGCCGAACTGGCCCGCCGGCACGGCCTGATGGTGTTGAGCGACGAGATCTACGAGCGGATCGTGTACGACGGCGCCACGCACCACCACTTCGGCGCACTGGCCCCGGACGTCGTCTGCCTGACGTTCGGCGGTCTGTCGAAGAGTCACCGGATCGCCGGCTTCCGGGCCGGGTGGCTGCTCGTCTCCGGGCCACGGCTGGCCGCGGCCAACTACCTCGAGGGCTTGACCATGCTGGCCGGGATGCGGTTGTGCCCGAACGCGCTGGCCCAGCAGGTGATCGAGGTGGCGCTCACCGACCACACTCTGGACGAGCTGATCCGCCCTGGTGGCCGGCTGGAGGTGCAGCGCACCACCGCCTGGCAGACGCTCAACGAACTTCCCGGGGTCTCCTGCGTCAAACCCCAGGGCGGCCTGTACGCCTTCCCGCGGATCGACCCGGACGTGCACCCGATCAAGGACGACGAACGCTTCGTGCTCGACCTGTTGCTCCGGGAGAAGATCCACATCGTCCAGGGCACCGGTTTCAGCTGGCCGGAACCCGACCACGTGCGGATCGTTACGCTGCCAGAGGCAGGTGACCTGGAGGTGGCGATTCGCCGCATCGGCCGCTTCCTCGACAGTTACGAGCAGTGACTAAGGAGAAAGAACATGAGGGTCGTGGTGCTGTGCGGCGGGGAGAGCTCCGAGCGAGACGTGTCACGCGCGTCCGGCTGGGCCGTTTCCCGGGCGCTGACCAGCCGCGGGCATGACGTCGCCCTGGTCGATCCGGCCGCCGAGCCGCCGATCCTGGCGGACCCGGTCCGCGCCGGTGACGCCGTACGGGTCCCGAAAGAGCCACCGGGGCCTGCTGACCCGGCCCTGCAGCGACGGATGTACTCCGCTCTGACCAGTGGTCCCGTGCTGGACCTGATGCAGCGCGCCGACCGCGTCTTCATCGCACTGCACGGTGGCTGGGGTGAGGACGGGCATGTCCAGGCCCTGTTCGAGCTGGCGGGGATCCCGTTTACCGGAGCCGGTAGTGACGTCTGTGCGATCACCTGGCACAAGGGCCGGTCGCAGGCGCTGCTCGGTGCCTCAGGTGTGCCGGTGCCGCCGCGGGTCCTCTACGACCCCGCGACGCAGGCCGAGCCGCCGGTCGAGGTGAAGCACTTGCTTGCCCAGGGCCCGGTAGTGGTGAAGCCGGTGGCGGACGGCTCGAGCGTCTCCGTACTGAAGGCAGAGCGGATCGAGGACATCCGGGCGGACGGTCCGGTGCTGATCGAGCCGTTCCTGGGCGGCCGCGAGTTCACCGTCGCGGTGATCGGTTCTGCTGCGCTGCCGGTGGTGGAGATCGAGCTGACCACGGCCCTGTTCGACTACGAGGCGAAGTACCAGCCCGGCGCGGTGCGGGAGATCTGCCCGGCTGAGGTGTCGCCGGCCTTCGCCGAGCAGTTGCAGGACCTTGCGGTCCGGGCGCACCAGGCGCTGGGCTTCGGCCGGTCGTACTCCCGCACCGACTTCCGCTGCGACGCGTCCGGTACGCCGTACTGCCTCGAGGTGAACGCCCTCCCCGGCCTCACCCCCGGCAGCCTCGTCCCGCGCGCCGCCTCCGGCGCCGGCATCAGCTACGAGGAGCTGGTGGATCAGTTGCTGCACACAAGCGGTGATGGATCGCCTACCCCGTGATAGGCGATCCACCACCTGCTTGATGCGTCCGGGCGCCCCCCTGTAGGCGTCCGGACGCAAGCTCTAAGGTCATGTCTGGTGGTGGCACGCCGTAGCGAGCAGGTGCTCGGTGCGGTGCATCGGTGTGCTGGGGCGAAGGTCTCGATGCGGAGCATCGTGGCCTTCGGTCCAGTGCGCCGAGGTGCCGTGCCGAGTGCCGCGCAGTAGGCGTGGCACCACCAGACATGGCCTAAGGTCTGGCGAGTTCGTCGAGGACCCTCCCCGCCATCTCCTCGTTCGCGGGCAGTCCTTCGATCCAGATCCGGGCCAGCTGGGGTACGTCGGTGTCCAGCCGCCACTGGGTGATCAGGGCTCGTACCGTCGCGACCTGCTCCGGCAGGTTCGGCTCGCGGCCGACGAGCGCCGCCGCGCGGCGTGAGCCGACGCGACCGAGTACGTCACCGCCGCAGAAGACGATCCGCAGGCACTCCGCAACGTCGACCAGCCGGAGCTCCCGGTCGAACGGCGTGGTGCCCGGGGCAGTGAGCGGCTCGACAACCACCAGTGCATGGGTTTGCGGTACGGAAGTTCCACGGAACTCCGCCTCTCGGTAGAGCTCTCCCAGCCGGGACCGCAGGTGCGCCAGGCTGGACAGCCCGGTCAGCGGGTCCTCGCAGGACAGCGAGTGCAGGTAGACCAGCGAGGCCTCGGCCCAGCTGGAACTGAGTGCGCGTACCGCGGCGAAAGCCGGCTCGCCCCCGGCGATCGAGCGGTACAGCGCACTCAGCCCATCAAGTGCCTCCACCAGCGAGACTCCGTCGGCCGCCAAGCGGCGACCGACCTCGTCCGATGCAGGCACGACATCGGCTCCGTCCTGCAGCGCCTCGGCAATGGCGAGATAGGCGCTGTGGTCGGTGCCAGCTGTGCCGTGCGACTCCCTCCAACCGCACGGTTGCTCCCCCGAGCGTGCCGACGACGCCTCCGACCGGATCCGGGCGGGCGACCCCGCCAGGTTCAGGGACTTGCTGGGACGCAGGTCGAACCGTCTGCGGAAGTCCGCGAACAGCGACATGACCCTCCTCCAGGTAGCCCCGTCAGTCTCCCGACCGGCCGGCCGGAAGCGTCGTACGCCGGAGAGACAGACCCCGCGCCGGTTCATGACGCGGATTCGCAGAAGTTTTTTCGCGTAACTTCCGGGGTGGTCCCGTCGTCAGGAAAGGAGCACGGTTCCGCGTCCGGAAGGGTGCGGAACGCCGCCACTCGTGGGAGCCTTGTCTCCGGCAACGAAGTGACGGTCGGTCACGGTGCCGGACGGACAGTTGTGACAGCCCACGGGGGAGATGGATGGAGACGCCGGAAGGTCAGCCGGACGCGCCGAGCGACGCCGAGCTGATCGCGCGCGTCCGCAACGGCGACCTCGAGGCGTACGGCGAGCTGTACGAGCGCCACCACCACGCGGCCGAGCGGATGGCCCGCCAGCTGGTCCCGGCCAACGACGCCGACGACCTGGCCGGCGACGCGTTCGCGAAGGTGCTCGACGCGCTCCGCGGCGGTGGCGGCCCGGACGTCTCGTTCCGGGCGTACCTGCTGACCACGGTCCGCCGGGTGCACGTCGACCGGATCCGGGCGGGCCGCAAGGTCCAGTCCACCGACGACATCGCGTCGTACGAGCGGGAGCCGGAGACGTTCGCCGATCCGACGGTCACCGGCTTCGAGAGCGGCGCGGCGGCCAAGGCGTTCGCCAGCCTGCCCGAGCGGTGGCAGGCCGTGCTCTGGCACACCGAGGTAGAGGGCGAGAAGCCGGCCGCTATCGCTCCCCTCCTCGGCCTGACCGCCAACGGCGTGTCCGCGCTGGCGTACCGGGCTCGCGAGGGCTTGCGGCAGGCGTACCTCCAGCAGCACCTGGCAGACGTCGCCGGCGACCGGCACCGGTGGACCATCGAGCGCCTGGGCGCCTACGTGCGCGACGGCCTCACCAAGCGCGAGAACCGGAACGTCCGCGAGCACCTGGACGAATGCGCCAAGTGCACCGCGGTCTATCTCGAGCTGGTCGAGGTCAACAGCGCGCTGCCGGCCCTGCTCGCCCCGGCGCTGCTGGGTACGGCGGGCCTCGGCTACCTGGCCGCTGCGTCCGGCGCGAAGGTCGGCCTGGCCGGTCTGCTCATCACCGGCTGGCGGAAGGTCACCGAGAACAGCACACGGGCCGCGGTTGGCGGTGGAGCGGTCGTGGTCGTTGCCGTGGCCGCCGTACTCGCCGCGATGGCGCTGACCGGTCATGACACTCCCCCGGCGGCGATCAACAAGCCGCCAACGCAGCAGCCGACCCAGCCACCGGGCACGAACCCGACCCAGCCGCCGAACAAACCACCGACCAACAAGCCACCGACGACCCAGCCCACGTCAGCTCCGACGTCAGCACCGACCACTGCGCCCACCACGGCGCCGTCGAGTGCGCCGACCACCACCGCGCCGACCACGACGGCTCCGACGTCGCCTGCGCAGACCACACCGGTGCCGACGACTCCTACGCCGCCGGAGCCGACGACACCGATCCTGGACGAGGGGCTGCTGACGATCAGCATGCCGACGGGCGGTGGCGGTCCGGCCCTGGGCACTCGCTCTCAGGTCTCCGAGGTCTCGCAGGCAGGCATCCGGTTCGTCATCTCGATCAAGACGCCGGACGGCAACACCAACCCGGTGCAGGTCGGCCTCAAGTACGGCAAGGCGCTCGCCTGGCCGCTCAGCGGCAACCCGGCCGGCTGGACCTGCAAGGCTTCGACCGGCCTCTGTACAGCGACCAACCCGGCCGCGCCCGCACCGCTGCCGGTGACGTTCGCTGGGCCGACCGGCGGGTCGGTCGCGGACCGCACGTTCACCGTCTCGGGCAAGACCGGCCGGTACTACGACGATGACGACGCGACCGTGGCCGCCCAGCCGAGCACCGACGAGAACCTGCTCCGGATCGTCGACGGCAAGGCCGACCCGGACGTCCACCACCGGATCGTCACGGTTGCCCCCGGCACCGGCCGGACCAGCGTGACGGTGAAGCTGAGCTACGGCTCCGCGCTGGAGTGGCCGGTCCTCGGCAGCCCGGCCGGCTGGAAATGCTCGTCCCGGACCATGATCTGTACGGCGCTGACCCCGTCGAAGCCGGCTCCGCTGCCGGTCAGCTTCCCGGTTGTCGACGGGTCGACCGCGGCCCGCACGTTCACGGCCGCCGCCAAGGCAGATCTGGTCAGCGACACCGACACCGAAGTACTGCCCGGGATCCAGCAGGACGAGTCGCTGCTGCAGATCATCACGCCCACACCGCGGACCGACCCGAACCCGTTCGTCTACAACCGGTTCCTGCAGGTCAGCGGCGCCAAGGGGCGGAAGGTGACCCTGGACATCTCCTGGGGCCGGAACCTCGCGCTGCTGCCGTCCTGGGAGCGCGGCTGGACCTGCGAGCGGGCGTCCGACATCCGCCGGGCGACCTGCTGGACGAGCAACTACACGAAGCCGTTCAACTCGGAGTGGACCGCGTGGCTGCCGGGCACGGGCTCGAACAACGCGATCACCGTGCACGCCCGGCTCGGCGGCCGCGAGGACACCGACAGCGTGCAGATCCCACCGACGACGACACGGCGGTAAAACCGCGTTGCCGGCTGCCTTATCCTGGTGATGTTCGCGCTGACGGAACCGAGTAGCGCCGTACGCCACGTCCGAGAGAGTCGCCGGTAGCTGTGAAGGCGGCACGTGGAGCGGTGACGAAGACACTCCCGAGCGACTGCTGTGCAAGAGGCCAGGCTGTTCAGGCTTGGTGAAGGTGTGGTGGCACCGCGAGATTCCCCTTCGCCCACACCTCCGGGGTTCGAGACAGACCTGGAGGTGAAACAGCAATGCGCATTCTCAGCCATGAGATCCCCTCAGCAGTAGGCCAGTCCGTCACGGTGGCCGGCTGGGTGCACCGAAGACGGCGGCTCGCCGCCGTCAGCTTCCTGATCCTGCGCGACCGGTCCGGCCTGGCTCAGATCGTCGTGAAGGGCTCGTCGGAGCAGCTGGACGAGCTGGGTGAGGAGACTGTGGTTCAGGTGACCGGCACGGTCGCCGCCAACCCGCAGGCGCCCGGTGGTGCCGAGATCGTCGACCCGGTGATCACGCTGCTGACCGAGCCGGCCGCTACGCCACCGATCGAGCTCTGGCGGCCCACGGTGACTGCCGGACTACCTGTGGTGCTCGACAACGCGCCGGTTGCCCTGCGGCACCCGGTGGTGCGAGCCGGGTGGGAGATCGCCGCGGCCGCCATGCACGGTTTCCGGTCGGCGATGAGCGGCCTGGACTTCACGGAGATCCAGACGCCGAAGATCGTCGGTACGGCGACAGAGTCGGGGGCCAACGTGTTCGCGCTGGACTACTTCGGTGGTCCGGCGTACCTGGCGCAGTCGCCGCAGTTCTACAAGCAGCAGCTGGTCGGCGTGTTCGAGCGGGTCTTCGAGGTCGGTCCGGTGTTCCGGGCCGAGCCACACGACACGGTCCGGCACCTGGCGGAGTACGTGTCGCTGGACGCGGAGTTCGGGTTCATCAACGACCACCGCGACGTGCTCGCCGTACTGCGGACCGCCGTCGCGGGCATGCTGGCTGCGGTGGGGTCACGGGCCGGCGCTGCGCTGCAGCGGCTCGACGTGGAGCTGCCGGAGATCCCGCTGGAGGTGCCGGTGGTGCACTTCAGCGAGGCGCTGAAGATCGCTGGTGCTTCGCCGGACGAGCCGGACCTGTCGCCGGCAGACGAGCGGGCGATCGGTCAGTGGGCGCTGCGGGAGCACGGGAGCGACTTTGTCGCCGTCGAGGGGTACCCGATGGTGAAGCGGCCGTTCTACACGCACCCGCAGCCGTCGGATCCGCAGTGGTCGAACTCTTTCGACCTCCTGTTCCGCGGGCTCGAGCTGGTGACCGGTGGGCAGCGGCTGCACCGGTACTCCGACTACGTGGCGGCGCTGGCGGCTCGGGGCGAGTCGGCGGAGGCTCCGGCGTACTCGTCGTACCTGCAGGCGTTCAAGCACGGCATGCCACCGCACGGTGGGTTCGCGATCGGCCTGGAGCGCTTCGTGGCGCGACTGACCGGGGCGGAGAACGTCCGTGAGGTGACCCTGTTCCCCCGCGACCTGCATCGCCTGACGCCATGACGGACACCACCGCGTCGGTCCTCGCCGAGGTAAACGTTGCCTTAGGCACCGAGTACGAACTGGTGCGAGAACTGACCGGTGGTTTCCAGTCGGGTGCGTACGAACTGACCGGCGGGGTTGTACTGAAGTGGTCATCCAGTCCTGGATGGGCACGGCGGGTCCGGCGCGCGGCAGAGCTCGTCCGCCGGGCCCGCGCGGTCGGCTACCCCACCCCGGCCTGGCTCGCCGTAGGTACAACCGCTGCCGGGTCGCCGTACCAGCTACAGGAGTTTGTCGCCGGTACGCCGGTCCGCGACTACACCCTCGTCACCGCCGAGGTGGCGCGGGAAGTGATCGCGATCTGCTCGCTGCAACGCGACCTGGTTCCCGAGGAGGGTGTCAGTTGGTCGGTGTGGTCGCGCGGTGTGGTGTTGGAGGGCTGGGACGGCGTGTGGGAGCGGGTTCGCGGGTACGGCGGCGAGACGCTCGAGTTGGTGGAGCGGTACGAGAAGCTGTGCCGGCCCTACCGCGACGAGGTACTACCGGAGGACGATCTGGTGCACGGCGACCTGAACCTCGGCAACCTGATCCTGGATGGTGACCGGGTTGCCGGGATTGTGGATGTCGAGGCGGCCGGCTCCGGGTCGCGGGCGTACGACCTGGTTTCGCTGGCTACCTCGGCGGCGCGGGACGGTGCTGCACCGGGTGTGGACGAGCTGTTCGTGGAGGCGGCGCTGCAGGCCGGTGGGCGGGCGACCGTCGCGTTGTGCGCCGGGGCCGCCTTCGTGAGTATTGCTGAGTTCGTGCATGAGCGGACCGGGTCTGCCGAGTGGATTCACTACGGCGCGCAGCGTCTGCTCGACCTGCTCGATGCCTAGTTGGTGAGCGTGACTGGGATCGGGCTGCTTGGCTGGCTGGTGTTTGCGACGTTGTCGGTGCTGACGGCGACCAGGCGGTAGGGGCCGTTCGCGGGTTGTCCGGTCCAGGTGACCTGGTAGTTGCCTGCCGAGCTGGTCGACGAGCCGATGGCGGTCCAGTTCGCGTTCGTGCAGGTGCCGGTGTAGCCGGGGCAGTAGTAGTACGTGACCGACTTCACCCCCGACCCGGTGCCGTCGTTCGTGGAGTCGGTGAGTACTGCGCCGCTCTTGACCGACACAGTCACGTTGACAGGCGCCGAGACCGCCGAGGTGAGGTTCGAGGCGGACGCGGTCAGCGTGAGCCCGGTCGCGGCGACGTTGATCGTCACGCCACTGAACGTGGCCAGCCCGGAGGCGTTGGTTGTCGCGGTCGCCCCGGCGTCGATGACACCGGCCGATGGGGTCAACGTCACCACGGTCCCGGAGCCTGCTACCGCGGCGCCGCTTTGGTCCTGGACCTGGACGGTGATCGCGGGCGTCAGCGCCGTACCGGTGAAGCCGCTCGACGGGCCTTGGACGAAGCCCAGCTTCGCAGCCGCGGGCGTGATGACGACCGGACCGGTCGGCGAACCCGCAGTGTCCTTCGTGGTCGACAGGCTGAAGCTGCTCGCCACGTATGTCCCCGCGGCCGGGTTGGTGATGCCGGCGACCGTGACCGTGCCCGCGGTGTTCTTGAGGTCACAGGTCGATCCGGCGAGGGTGATGGCCACGACTGATCCACTGGGCTTGGTGACAGTCGTCGTGCAGTTGCCGGTGAACCCGCTGCCGAGCGTCACCGCAGGGGCGGCCGGCACGCCAAACGCGGTGTTGAACGTCACCGTGATCTTGTCGCCGGCCTTCAGCTCGCCGCTGCCGCCATTGCTCGGGTCGAACGCCATGGCCCAGGTCGACGTGGCACCGGCCACCGTGCTCCCCGGGGTGAAGCTGACGTTCGCGACGGCTGCGGACGCGGCCGGGCTCTCGACGACGCCGACGGCGACCAGAACCGCGATGAAGGCGATCAGCAGGGTGGGTTTGATGCTCATCACGAGAATCCGTTCACTGTCGGTCGGGTGACGGTCGGCGCGGCGGTGTCCACCGTGACGACCGTTGCGGCGCTCGGGGTACTGACGTTGCCGGCGGCGTCGGTGGCCACGGCAACGACCCGGTACGAGCCGTCCGCCGCGAACGGCGCACTGGTGGTCACGGCGTACGTGGTAGCCGACGAGGTCGACGTACCGAGCGCGGTCCAGTTGGCGGCTGTGCAGCTGCCGGTTGCGCCAGTGCAGCGGTAGTAGCCGACGGATGCGACGCCCGAGTGTGCGTCGGTCGCAGCATCGGTCAGCGTGACGGCC
This sequence comes from Kribbella sp. NPDC026611, assembly GCF_040638345.1. Lineage (NCBI taxonomy): Bacteria > Bacillati > Actinomycetota > Actinomycetes > Propionibacteriales > Kribbellaceae > Kribbella > Kribbella sp. NPDC026611. The sequence continues at coordinate 507,097 of NZ_JBEZYC010000005.1, read as the reverse complement.
GTGTTGCCGACGAAGGTGCCGAAGGACGGCGAGGCGGTCGCTACCGGAGCCGGGGCCGTCGGCGGGTTCACGTCGTACAGCACTGAGTTGTCGGTGCTCGTCGATGCGGTGTTGCCCGCACCTACCGAGTCGTGCGCGACACCGGCTGCGATCGACACTCTGACCAAACCACTGCCGGTGAGCCCGCTGACCGCGAGGCTGTACGTCGTACCGCTGCCGCTGACCGCGACTGTCGCCGTAGCAGGGGTGACGGTCACATCGCCGCTGGTGAAGTCAGCGACCGGCTCGCTGAACACAGCAGTGAAGGCGACCGGCGCCGTGGCGGCCGGGTCGGCCTGACCGATCGCCTGGTTGACGGTGACCGACGGAACGGCGTTGAGCACGGTGACGTTGCCGCTCGACGCACCGGCGGTCCAGCTCGCGTAAAGCGCGGTCACTACGTAGTGGTAGGTACCGTCTGCAACGTTGGCGTCCGTGCACGACGTGCTCTGAGTCGTTGCGCAGGCAGATGCGGTCGCTCCGTCGCTGTTGCGCACTCGGTCGACGGAGTAGCCGGTCGCACGGGCAGAAGCCGACCAGCCGACTGTGACCGTCGTAGCGCCCGGCGCGACCGTCGCGGTCACGGCTGTGGGTGGCGCGAGACTCCCGGCGGTGGCTGTCCCGGAGCCAGAGCCGGCACCAGTCCAGAACCCCCAGGCGGTCGCGCCGGTGGTCGTCACGAGTACGGCGACGGCGAGCATGAGCAGTACGCGTCGAGTCATGGTCAGTTCCCCTGTCCCGAGCCGGCGTACGCGAGCGTGAGCGTGGCACCCTTGCAGCCGTCCTGGTTCGAGGCGGTGTCGAGCATCGCCACCTTCGGCCAGACGGGCTGCGGCACGTGGAGGCTGTTCAGCGATGCGCTGGTCTCGCCTGGCACGGTCAGCGGATAAGTCCCGGTGTACTGGGTGGCCTGGTAGTCCGCCGGAGCGCACGGCAGGTTGTGGGCCACGGCGTACGGCGTCCGCGTGACGGAGCGCACGGTGACAGTCAGGTTCGTGATGGAGATGGGCTTCTTGTTCGGGTTCGTCAGCGTCAGCTCGAGCGCTCGGGAGACACCGGGCGCGAGCAAGCCGGACAGGTTGCCACTGATCGCGAACTCCTTGATGCTGCTGCGCAGGACGAGCTGGACCGTCACGTTCGCGGATCTGGTCACGCCGGACGGGTCCTTGCCGCTGGCGACCAGGTTCAGCGTGTAGGTGCCGTCGTCGGACTGCACGGAGGTGCCGATCTGCAGGGTGGACGACGTTCCGGTGACCGGGTTCGGCGTGAAGGCCACGGTCGCACCGGACGGCAGGCCGCCGGCGACCGCCAGCGTCAGGGGCCCGGGAAGATTCGTGCGGGTCAGCTGGACGGTGAAGACCGCTGCCGACCCGGGTGCCTGGGTGACCGACGCCGGCGTTGCCGTCATCGCCAGCGAGCTGGACAGCGGCGGGTTGACGACCAGTCCGGCGCCGATGGTGCCGCTGACCTTCGACCCGGTGCCCTGCACGGTGATGGTGACCGATCCGGTCGGCGTGGACGACGACGTACTCACCGTCAGCGCCGTCTGCGCTGTACCACCGGAAGTCAGCGACACGGACGACGGGTTGAAGCCTGCCGTAGCCCCACTGGGTACGCCGGCGGCCGTCAGAGCCACTGTGCCGGTGTAACCGCCGGTCGAGGTCACCGAGACGGTGTAGGTGGCGGTCTGCCCCCGGGTCACGGACTGGCTGGTCGGCGAGATGCCTAGCGTCAGCCCCGGTTTGGCTGGTGCTGCCGCATACGACAGGCCGGCCACAGCAAGCAGGAGGCAGCACCCGGCGATCAAGAACCTGACCACCCGGTACCGGCCGCTGCGCGTGCCTCGCATCTGCTGCTCCCCCTTGCCTGTGCGGTCCCGGTCCGGACGGGTCGTGCCCGCCCGGACCTGGGAAACCGCTCCTGCTGACTAGTTGCTGGCGTACGACAGGTTCACCGTCGCGCCCTTGCAACCGTCCTGGTTGGACGCCTTGTTGTTGAACTTGAGCGAGGCGCCGGAGAACGGCTCGGTGGCGTTGGTGGCGACGTCCTTGGCGATCGTCATGACCGGAGCAGCCAGGGTGTAGTCCGTGGCGTCGCAGTCGCCGGTCGCGCCGGCGGCCTTGGTCACCGAGGCGATGCTGACGGTCACGGTGTTGACGTACGCGCTGTTCGCCGCCGTGTTCTTCACGGTGCCGGTGATCGGCTGGGCGGCGTCGCCCGGGAACATGTTCGCGATCGTGCTGGTCTGGGTGATCACGAGGCTGCTGTCGCCGGCCGACGTGGTGCCCGAGCCGCTGCCGGAGCCCTGGGTGCTCCAGTACGCGAACGCGGTACCGGCTCCGATGACGATGACAGCGGCAGTGGCGACGAGGATCTTCTTCTTGCGGTGCATCTGCGGTTTCCTTCCCCCCGGCCCCGGATGGGCCATCTCCGCGGAACGCTGTCACGATCCGGCCGGGCAGGCTGTCGGCTGAACGGTCAGACGTTGTCGGCCGATCGGTGATATTCCTGAGCGGTGACCAACGAGACCGAGCAGGCGGTGCTGGCCGCGGTCGACGACGGGCGGATCGTCGACGAGCTACGCGAGCTGGTGGAGATCCCGAGCGTGGACGGGACTCCGGCGGAGAGCGACGTACAGGCGTGGTGTGCGCAGCGGCTCGCGGAGCTGGGTCTGGTCGTGGACCACTGGCCGCTGGACCTGCAGACGCTCACCGCCGATCCGGCCTTCCCCGGGATGGAGGTCGAACGCGTCGAGGCCTGGGGCTGCGTGGGCGTGCTGGGTGGGGACGCGACGCCGGGGCTGATTCTCAACGGGCATGTCGACGTCGTGCCCGGCGACGACTTCACCGCGCGGATCGAGGACGGCGTGATGTGGGGCCGTGGGACGTGTGACATGAAGGGCGGCGTCGCGGCGATCCTCGGCGCGGTCGCCGCGATCGTTGCCTCCGGCATCAAATTGCGCAAACCGCTGGCCGTGCACACGGTGATCGGCGAGGAGGACGGTGGCGCGGGCGCCTTCGCGACCCTCCGCCGCGGCCACCGCGGCGAGGCCTGCCTGATCGCCGAACCGACCGCCGGCGCGGTGATCCCGGCCAACGCCGGCTCGCTCACTTTCCGGCTCGAGGTCCCCGGCCTCGCCACCCACGGCTCGACCCGGAGCCGCGGGGTCAGCGCGATCGAGAAGTTCACCAAGCTGCAGAGCGCATTGCTGGACCTGGAAGCGGACCGCAACCGGGACCCGCACCCGCTGCTCGCCCACCTCGACCTGGCCAACCCCCTCTCCGTCGGCACGATCAGCGCCGGCGACTGGGCCAGCACCGTCCCGGACCGGCTCATCGCCGAGGGAAGGTACGGCGTACGTCTTGGGGAGACCCTGGCCGACGCACGCACCGCCTTCGAGACGGCCGTGGCCGAGGCGTGCGCGAAGGACGACTGGCTGTGTGAGCACCCTGCCACGGTGACCTGGCCCGGCGGTGTCTTCGCCTCTGGTCTCCTCCCCGCGGGCGACCCCCTCCTCGCTGACACGCTGCAGGCGGCGACGGACGCTGGAGCGAGGCCGGAGGTCAAGGGTGCGCCGTACGGGTCGGACCTCCGGCAGTACTCCGCTGCGGGCATCCCGACGCTGCAGTACGGTCCTGGCGACGTCCGGTACGCCCATGCGGCCGACGAGCACGTCCCGCTGGCCGACGTACTGCATGCGGCGCGTGCCTATGCCCTGCTCGCTGTCCGCCGCTGCAGTTGATACAACTCCACCATGACGCCGCTGCGGGGACGGTCCGAGGAGCTCGGTCAGCTCCTGGACGCGCTATGGGCGGCCGCCGACGGCCAGGCGTCCCTGGCCGTCGTCACGGGTGAGCCCGGCATCGGCAAGTCCGCACTGCTCGCCGCAGCCGCTGAGCAGGCCGAACGCCACGGCTGCTTGGTCGCCACCGCAACCGCACACCAGACCGACGACATCAGCCCGCTCTCCTCATTGGCTCCCGCGCTCCGGGGCGGCCGCGAGCCGCTGATCGACACCTCGGACTTCCTGGAGCTGGCCGCCCTCAACAGCCAGCCGCTGTGGCTGGCTGAGCGCGTCGCCGACCTGCTCGGCCGCCGCCTGGCCGGGGCCAAGGCTCTGATCGTGCTGGACGACGCCCAGTGGTCGGACCCCCTCTCGGCCTTCGTACTGCGGGTAGCGGCGTCCCGCCTCCCCAGCGCCCACGTCGTCTGGCTCGTCGGCACCCGCCCGGTCCCCGGCGGCATCACGGACCAGCTGATAGACGCCGTACGCAGCCAACTGCCGGTCCACGCCATCAACCTGCAGCCGCTCACCACAGCGGCCATCCAGGACCTGGCCACCGATCGCCTGAACGGCCCAGTCGACGCGTCGCTCGCTCGACAGCTCGTCAGCGTCCAGGGCATCCCGTTCCTCGCCGAGCAGCTGATCGCCGGGCTCTACCTGTACGAAGGCAGCGTGCCGACCAGCACCGCCGCCGACGCGGGAGGAGTCGGGCCGTTGCTGACGGGTGCTGTGCCAGCTGGGCCTCTGCCGCACGGGCTCGTAGAGGGCGTGCGGCGCCGGATGAGTGGTCTGTCTGAGACCGCTCGGACCTTGGTGCGGACTGCTGCCGTCTTCGGTAGTGAGTTTCGGTTGGAAGACGTCGGCGCGCTGATGGGTGAGCCTGTCGCTCGGCTGGCTACCGCGCTGGAGGAAGCCATCCAGGCGGGGCTGGTGATGGACGCCGGTACGACGCTGCGGTTCCGCCACGAGCTGCTCCGGACGGCCACGCTCGCCGACGTACCGCCTTCTGCACAGCGTGCCTTGCATGGTGCGATTGCCAATCAGCTGCTGGCTGCCGGGCGAGGTGCGGCAGTGGCCGCGCCGCATGTGTTGGCGGTGGCGCAGCCGGGTGACACCAGCTCGATTGCCACCCTGCGGCAGGCTGCTCAGGAGCTGGTGACCACCATGTCGACCACTGCGGCCGAGGTCATCCAGCAAGCATTCGACCTGACCCCAGTGGACGATCCGCTGCGTGCAGAGGTCGGCGAGGACGTGGTCGCCATCCTGCTCGCGGCGTACCAGTACGACCGCGCCAAAGCCTTTGCCGACGACCTGCTCGGCGACAGCGCGCTCTACCAGGGTCCGCTCACCCCAGACCGCCGTGCCTCGATCCGACTTCGGCTCGCTTCCAGCCAGTGGGCACTCGGTCGCCTGGACCGCCAGGAGCTGTTCGCGCCCGGCGCCGCGACACACCTGACCGAGCGTCTGACTGCCTACCGCATGCTCCTCGCCCCCGACCAGCACGCCGTCGACCAACTGGACAGAGTCACGGACCCAGTTGCCCACGCCGTCCTGCTGGTCGCAGCAGCTGAAGAGGCACGTGCGCTGGGCCAGTTCGCGACCGCCCGGAACTACTACGCCGGGGCCCGGCAGACGCAAGCCAAGCTGAGCGGTCGGCCCGGCGAGCTGGGCGCTCTGCCGGACACCCTGGTCGAGGTGGGCGAGCTCTACTGCCGTGCCGAGACCGACGACCTCCCAGCCGCGCTGGATCGCGTGCGGATGCTGCTGGGCGCCGGCGACTGGCAGTCCGCCCCGCAGCTCGCCGTACTGCGGGCTCGCCTCGAGCTGGCCGCGGGAAACCTGCAGGCAGCCGTCGACGCAGCAGATACCGGCCTGCGCTGGATGAACGACTTCCACGACACGCGATTGGCCCCGGCGGCCCGCCAGGTGCAGGCCCTGGTCGCGTTGCTGCACGCCGACCCGAACAAGGCCCGCGAGCTGGCCGGCAGCGATCCCACGATCAACACGCTGGTGGCGGTCGCCGACGGAGACACCAAGGCAGTCGACCGGCTGAGAGACGTACCGCTGGACTTCCCGGAGCGAATCACCGTCCTCGTGCAGGCCAACGCCAACGACCTGCTCGCCGCAGCAAGCCCATCGACCACTGCAACGGCCGCGCTGGAACTCGTAGCTGCTGGCAACGACCGCAAGCGGTTGGCTTCCGCCACGGACCAGCTACGAACTGTAGGCCGCCCGCTGCTCCTCGCACTGGCCGAGGAACGCTACGGCCGCGCCGAGCTGGCCGACGGCGACCGCAGCACCGGCGTCGCGATCCTCGAGCAGGCCCTGGATCGTCTGACCGAGCTCGGCGCTACCGCACCCGCCGCCCGCATCCAGGCCGCGCTACAAGCAGCCGGAGTACGGCGTCGTCGCTGGACCGCCGTACCGCCGCGAGCCGAAGCCGGCTGGGAGGCGCTCACACCGATGGAGCGCCGGGTCGCCCTGCTCGTGTCCGAAGGGCACACCAACCGCTCCGCGGCCGAGGAGCTCGTCGTCTCGGCCAGCACCGTCGGCACGCACCTCCGCGCCGTCTTCAGCAAGCTCGGCGTCAACTCCCGGGTCCAGCTGGCCCGCCTGGTCCTCGAACGGTTCGCCCCTCCCCCGAACGCATGAGTTTTGGGTGCACCGCACCCCTCAACGCGCTCCTCCCGCCACTCGAAGATCATGTGTTCCGTCGATCCGGCCGGGGGTGGTCAGCCGGTTTGCTTCTCGTATCCGATCCGAAGGAGAGCGAGAACAATGACTGCACAAACCCCGACCGTCGTCCTGGTCCACGGCGCGTTCGCCGAGAACGGCGCCTGGACCGACGTGATCGCCGAGCTCAACAACCGCGGTATCCCCGCGATCGCGGTCTCCAACGAGCTCCGCGGTCCCGCGCTCGACGGCAGCCGGGTCGCCGCCCAGGTCCGGGAGATCGACGGTCCCGTCGTCCTGGTCGGTCACTCGTACGGCGGTGCCGTGATCACCGTCGCCGCCAACCAGGCCGAGAACGTGACCGCCCTGGTATATGTCGCCGCGTTCCTGCCGGACGAGGGCGAGAGCCTGCAGGACCTGCTCGGCAGCTTCCCGGCCAACGACTTCGCTGCCGGTCTGGTCCCGCACCAGCTGCCGACCGGTGACGGTGGCGAGGAGACCTGGCTGACCATCGACCTGGACAAGTTCCCGGCGCTGTTCGCGGCCGACGTGGTGGACGCGGAGCTGCTGGGCCGGACCCAGCGGGCGATCGCGGCCGGAGCGTTCGAGGAGAAGGGCGGTCCGGCGAGCTGGAAGCGGCTGCCGGTCTACGACCTGGTCGCCACCGGTGACCAGGCCATCCACCCGGAGGGGCAGCGGACGATGGCTGCCCGCGCCAAGGCCACCACGATCGAGGTCGACGGCTCGCACGCGGTCGCCGTCTCCCAGGCCAAGACCGTCGCCGACTTCATCGCGACCGCCGTCGAGGCAGGTGCGACCCGATGAACGTCCGTCGCCTGATCACCGTCCTCGCCGCCGCCGTCCTGACCGTCACCGGTGTCAGCACCGCCGCCGCGCAGACCGAGCACAAGCCCAAGCCGACCATCGTCCTGCTGCACGGCGCCTTCGCCGACGGCGCCAGCTGGTCCGAGGTCACCACCCGCCTCCAGAAGGACGGGTACACGGTCGTCGTCCCCGCGGTACCGCTCCGGGGCGTCGCCGCGGATACGACGTACCTGACCGGTGTCCTCAACGGCATCCAGGGGCCGAAGGTCTTGGTCGGTCACTCGTACGGCGGTGCGCTCGTCAGCGAGCTCGCCGGGACCAGTGGGGTCAAGTCACTCGTCTACGTGGCCGCCTTCATCCCGCAGGCCGGTGAGACCATCGGTGCGCTGAACGCGCAGTACCCGGGCAGCCAGGTCGGTCCGGACACCACGAACGCGATCAGCTACCCCGGCGGTGTCGACCTGACGATCAAGCCGGAGCCGTTCCGGCAGGTGTTCGCAGCCGACCTGCCTGCCCGGCAGGCCGCAGTCCTCGGCGCCTCCCAGCGCCCGATCGCCGCAGCCGCCTTCGGCGAGAAGGTCGAGCGCACCGCGCCGGCAGGACTCCCGAAGTACGCCGTCATCCCCACCGGCGACCACGCCATCGCGCCGGCCGCCGAACGCTTCATGGCCCAGCGGGCAGGCGCCACCATCGTCGAGGTCGAAGGCGCCTCGCACCTGGTCGCACTGTCCCACCCGAGCACGGTGACCCACGTCATCGAGCAAGCCGCTCGCTGAACCACCTGTCGGCCGGACCTCACTACGCGGTCCGGCCGACTGCCATGCTCAGATGGCTTGGTACAGGGTCGTCCAGAAGTCCAGCATCAGCTGCGTCGCGCTCGGCACGGTAGCGCCCACCTGGGTGAGCAGTACGCCGACGATGCCGTTGACCGGGTCCGCGTACGTCGACGTACCGCTGCCGCCGTCCCAACCGAACTGGCCAACCGGGGCGTAGTCGCCGCGGTACGTGCGGACCGCCATACCGAAGCCCCAGCCGCCCTGGTGCGTCCCGTGGTTGAGCAGCATCCGGAAGTACGCGTGGTAGTCGTCGGCGGTGGAGTTGAGCCCGCCGCCACCGCCGGGGAACGCCGGTGGCTTGCTGTGGCGGCCGGCCTCGGCCTCGTCCCACACGTGGAACTCACCGGTCTGCGGCCGGTCGCGGAGAAGCCGGTGGGGGTGGGCATCGTGTGTACTCCTTGGGTTGGGTACGTCGGTCAGAGGCTGCGGGCGACGATGTCGCCGACGCTGGTGGTTGCGTGGATGGTGAGCTCCGCGCCGGCGCCTTCGGTGTTGTTCAGCGCGTTGCTGATCCGGCCGCTCGAGGTGCCGGCGTCGAGGGTGGCCGAGACGCCGGCGGCGGTGCCGATCTCGACGTTGCCGGCGTCGGTGCGCAGTACGACGTCGCCGCGGACCGCCTCGGCGATCCGGATGTCGCCCTTGCTGGTGCGGATCTCCGCGGGGCCGTTCAGGCGGCCGACGGAGACGTCACCGGCGGCGGTGGTGATCCGGGCGCTGGCGACGTCGTCGAGATCGATCGAGCCGTGCTCGCTCTTGATCACGAAGTCGCCGTACCGTCCGGTGGCCCGCAGCTCGGCGCTGGCGGCCTTGACCTCCACCTGGGAGCCCGCGGGCAGCTGGACGGTCACCGCGACCGATCCGGTCGGTCCGAAGTACTGGTTCTTCGCGGCGACCTCGATCCGCAGAACGCCGTCGGCGTACTCGACCTTGGCGTCCTCCGCGGCCTTCACGTCCCGGCTCTTCGCGGCGTCCGCGGGCAGGATCTCGACGGTGGTTGCGTCCTGCTCGGCGGCGGTGAACCGGATGCTGCCGGCGGGGATGTCGAGGACCGCGGAGATCGGTGCGGGGGTGCTGAAGTTCGGCATTGTCGTTGCCTTCCTGATGCGTAGTGGTTGAACTGGGACCAACTCTCGAGGCCCGTCCTGACACCGAACCGCCACCGCCCTGACATGCCTGTGTCAGCACCCGGCCCGGTCGGCGATCACGCCCGTAAGGTGGGCGGCGTGGATTCGCGTGGCTTGGCGGACTTGCGTGAGCTGATCGTCGGCGCGGTCGGACGTGAGGGCGCGATCGACGGGTTGTTGCTGTCTCTTGTAGATGCGCCCACGCCCCCGACGGCCGGGCTGGCGTCGCCCACGTTCGCGTTGGTGGCGCAGGGGCGGAAGCGGTTGGCGCTCGGTGAGCAGGTGTTCGAGTACGGCGCCGGCGACTACGTGATCGTGTCTGTGGACCTGCCGGTCACGGGCCACTTCGTCGAGGCATCGAAGGACGCGCCATGTCTCGGCGTCGGGCTCGAGTTGCGACCGGAGTCGATCGCCTCGCTGCTCCTCGACACGAACGAGAAACCCGGCGGCGCGGTCCGCGGTCTCACCGTCGGCCATGCCCCGGCCGAACTGGTCGACGCGATGATCCGCTTGCTCCGACTGGTCCACCAACCCGACGACGCCCCCGTGCTCGCGCCACTCGTGCAGCGCGAGATCCTCTGGCGCCTGCTGCGCAGCCCGCAAGGCGCGGCGGTTCGCGAGATCGGGCTCGCCGACAGCAGCCTGTCGCACGTCGCGCGGGTCATCGGCTGGATCCGCAAGCACTACACCGAGCCGTTCCGGGTCGAGGACCTGGCCGCGATGGCCGGCATGAGTACGTCGGCCTTCCACCGCCACTTCCGCACCGTCACCGAGCTCACCCCGATCCAGTTCCAGAAGAAGATCCGGCTGCACGAAGCCCGGCTCCGCGTGGTCGGGCTCGGCGAGGACGTGACGAGCGCGGGGTACGCCGTGGGCTACGACAGCCCGTCGCAGTTCAGCCGCGAGTACCGCCGCGAGTTCGGTACGCCACCGAGCCGCGATCGAGCAGGATCAGGCAAGTTGGCGCCAGCATTGATCTAACGAACTCACAGTCCTAGCACGTCTACTGGTGTGGTACCTGTTCCTGACCCAGTAGGAGTTGTGCACGATTATGCAAGTAGCTGTGATCACCGGCGGCAGTTCCGGCATCGGCCAGGGGGCCGCGTTCGAGATCGCGAAGCGCGGTACGGCCGTCGTCGTCACCTACCACGGCGGCCGCGAGCGCGGCCTCGACACGGTCGAGCGGATCGAGAAGGACGGCGGTACGGCGGTTGCGCTGCCGCTGGACGTATCCCGGCCGGAGACGTTCGCGGCGTTCGGGGCCGCGCTGACCGACGTACTGACGCGGTGGGATCGGACGACGTTCGACTTCCTCGTCAGCAACGCCGGCGTCGGGCAGCCTCCGGTCAGGTTCGAGGAGACCACCGAGGACCTGTTCGATCAGATGGTCAACGTCCATCTGAAGGGTCCGTACTTCCTCACGCAGACTCTCCTTCCGTTGATCGCCGACCACGGTTCGATCGTGTACACGACCAGCACTTCGGCGCTCCAGTCGGCGCGGCCGTCGCCCGGGTACTCGGTCTACGCGAGTGTGAAGGGCGCGCAGATCGTGCTCACCCGGTACCTCGCCAAGGAGCTGAGTGTCCGTGCGATCCGGGTCAACGCCGTTGCTCCCGGCGTGACCCGGACGCGCCTCGGTGGCGACGCGTTCGCCGAGCATCCCGAGTGGATTCCCCCGATCGCGGAACGGACCGCGCTCGGCCGGATCGGTGAGTCCGACGACCTCGGCAAGGTCATCGCGTTCCTCGGCTCCCCCGACTCGGGCTGGATCACCGCTCAGACCGTGGAGGCCTCGGGCGGCTACGAGCTCTGAATTACCCGTTCCAGGGCCGCGCGGCCGAGGGGGCCCCAGTGTTTCTTGCCGCCTGGCAGGCCCTCTTCGCCGTTGCGGCCCATCGACATCAGGAACATCGCCCGTACGACGGCCCAGCCGCGAGCACGCCGTACCGTCGCATCGTCCACCGGGTAGCGCTCGAAGACGCGGTCGGCGGCGCCGTCGGGCAGCAGGACCCACGCGGCGGCCAGGTCGTTCGCGGGGTCGCCGGCGCAGACCTCCTCGAGGTCGATCACTCCGGCCAGCGTGCCGTCGGCAACGACCACGTTGGCCGGGTGCAGGTCGCCGTGCAACCAGACCCGCGGCCGGCGCCACTCCGGTGCGGCCAGTGCCTCCTCCCAGACCACTCGGGCCTCCTCCGGAGCGCCGACGTGGGTACGCAGCCGCTCGAAGTCCTCCACCCGGCTCCGCGGCGGCCCGGTCCGGTCGCTCACCGGCGCGTCCGCCGGCGACTCGGTGTGCAGGGCCTGCAGGAAGTCCACGAGTACGTCGGCCGCGGCCGGGTCAGTGATCGGTGCGTAGTCACCTGCTTCACCGGCGACCCACGTGGTCACCAGCCACGTCCGCGGGAACCGGTCCGACGGCTTACCCAGCCGGACCGGGGTCTGGACCGGCAGCGGGACGCGGGCTGCGATGTCAGGCACCAGTTGGTACTCCTTGAGCAGCAGGTCCGGCGTCCGGTCCTGGCGCGGCATCCGTACGGCCAGCTCGTCGCCCAGCCGCCACATCTGGTTCCCCCAGCCGCCCACGACCTCCTGCAGCTCCAGCTCCGCCAGGTCAGGGTGCTGCTCCTGCAACAGGGCCCGTACAAGATCGTCGTCCACGGCCCGTCAGACGCGTCACACCCGAGATCGGTTGGGAATGGGTCCGCAGAATGATCAGTTGGTGCTGATTATGCGTATTGATGTGTGGTCCGATGTCGTCTGCCCGTGGTGCTACATCGGCAAGCGCCGGCTGGAGCAGGCGCTGGCCGCGAGCGGCGACAGCGCGACGGTCGTCTGGCACAGCTTCCAGCTCGACCCGTCCTCGACGAACGACGACCCGCGCGACCTGGCCACCCGGCTGGGTGAGAAGTACGGCCGCGGTGCCGAGTGGGGCCGCCAGGCGAACGCCCACGTGACCGAGGTCGCGGCGGAGGTCGGACTGGAGTACCACCTCGACCAGGCGAAGCCGGTCAACACCGTCGACGCCCACCGGCTGCTCCACCTGGCCCTCGAGCTTGGTGAGGCCGGTGAGGTTCCCGCTGACACGCAGGGCAAGCTCAAGGAGCGGCTGCTGAAGGCGTACTTCACCGACGGCCTTCCGACCGGCGACCACGCCACCCTGACCGAACTGGCCGTCGAGGTCGGCCTCCCGGCGGACCAGGTGCGCGAGGTGCTCGCAGGTACGGCGTACGCCGATGACGTCGCGGCGGACCAGGCACAGGCGCTCGCGTACGGCGCGAACGGCGTGCCGTTCTTCGTCATCGACCAGAAGTACGGCGTCAGCGGTGCGCAGCCGGTGGAGGTGTTCCAGGAGGCGCTACGCCGAGCGAATGCGGACCGTCAGCCGGTGACGCTGATCACCGCGCCGGGTGCCACCGACGGTGACGCGGCCTGCGGACCGGACGGTTGCCCGATCTGAGCCTGAACGCATCAGCGGTGGGTACCGGTAGACGTACTAACCGTGGTGTATGAAGGAGGCATGACTGTCGTGCGCGCACTGGCCAGGCCGTTGCTGTCCGTCATTTTCGTAGTCCAGGGCGTTAACGCGATCCGCAACCCCGAGCCGCTGGTGCCCAAGGCCCAGCCGGTGACGGACCGGCTCGTGCCGATGGTGAAGCGGGTCGCACCGGCGCAAGTGGGCGACCGGCTGCCGGAGACCACGGCCAACCTCGTCCGGCTGAACGGCGCGGTGCACGTGATCGGCGGTCTGGCGCTGGCGACCGGCAAGGGCCGGCGGCTGGCAGCCGGGGCGCTGGCGGCATCGCTGGTACCGACGACGCTCGCCGGGCACCCGTTCTGGCAGGAGAAGGACCCCGCGGTCCGGAACCAGCAGCGCATCTCGTTCATGAAGAACCTGGGCGTGCTCGGCGGCCTGCTGCTCGCCGCGGTCGACACCGAGGGCAAGCCGGGTGTCGCCTGGCGCGCCTCGCACGGCGCCAAGGCCGCGAAGCGGGAGACCAGGCGCGGCGCGAAGGCCGCCAAGCGCGAGACCAAGCGTGGTGCAGAGGCGGCCAAGCGCGAGGCCAAGCAGCTGGCCCGTGAGGCGAAGCACGCCGCGAAACTCGCGAGGGCTGAGCTCCACCTGTCCTGACCTGTCCTGGTTCTACGCTTACACAGTGCCTACGTACAGTGACGACGGCCAGTGGTGGTGGGACGGCCGCTCCTGGCGACCGCTGGCGGAGCTCCCTCCCCAGCAGCAACCGCAGTACTCACCACCGCAGCAGTACGCGCCACCGCAGCAGCAGTACCCGCCTCAGCAGTACACACCGCAGCAGCAGGGGTTCTACAACCCGCCGCCGCCCAAGAAGAAGACCAGCACCGGTCTGATCGTGGGCCTGCTGGTCGTGGCTCTGGTGGTGCTGTCCGGCGGTGGCGTGCTCGTCTGGAAGCTGAGGTCGAGCAAGAGCGGCGACTCGACGGCTGACGCACCGCACGGCAAGACGATCGAGCCGGGGCAGCCCGTCACCGCGGAGACGCTGGCCGAGGTGGACCCGCAGACGTTCTTCGAAGGTGTCGCGAAGCGGCAGATGACCCAGCCGCTGGCGCGGTACAAGATGACGACGTTCGGCGACCAGCAGAACTTCCTGTCCAGGACCAAGCTCTGGACGGTCGTCGACTCGGCGATCGACCACGAGAGCAACCAGTTCTACTACGCCCAGACCTTCATGGACCACCCGACCGAGCAGCAGCCGACCAGCTCCATCTGCAAGGGCGGCAAGAGCTACAGCTGGTCGTACCTCAACAAGGTCTGGCAGGTCGTTCCGTTCGACAGCCCGGAGTGCACCAAGCCGCGCGGGTACGGCACGGGCGACGCCCTGTTCGCCAGCGGCCTCACCGACAGCCAGGCGGACACGGTGCTGGCCAAACTGCGCAGCTACAAGGGCTATGTGAACCCGGCCAAGCCCACGCTCCTGTCAGCCGGTGGCAAGACGTACGTGCGGCAGGTGGTCGACTTCACGCCGATCATCCTGTCCAACGACAGCTACGGCGGTACGGCGATCTCCATGTGGGCGTTCCGGGACGCAGGCCTCGACCCGGTGACCTGGCCCTGGTCGAACCCCTACCCGCTGGGCGTCGGTATCCACGCCGTCTACTACCTGGACACCCAGACTCTGCTGCCGGTTGCTGCCTTCCAGAAGGGCATCCCGGCACCTGCGCACGGCAGTGACGAGGCGATCCCGGCACCTGAGGTCCAGGTGATCAACTACTCGTTCCCGAAGACGCTCCCGGTCCCTGTGCTCAACAAGTCCAACCAGGCCCTGACGATCACTCCGCCGGAAGGCTGGAAGCTCCAGTGACGCCGATGCCCTAGGCTCGGAGCTGGACAACCGAGCCGAAGGAGCAGGATGGGCGAGCAGCAGGGATGGCCGGCGCCGCGGGCCGAAGGGCCAGTGACCGGCATGGTGACGGTGCCTGGATCGAAGTCGATCAGCAACCGCGCGCTCATCCTCGCCGCGCTCGCCGACGGCCCGTCGCACCTCACCGGCCTGCTGGCGGCCCGCGACACCGCTCTGATGCGGGCCGCGCTCGTCTCTCTCGGCGTAGGCATCGCGGAGAGCGGTGCGACGGTCACCGTCACGCCTGGCTCGCTCAAGGGCCCGGCAAACGTCGACTGTGGGCTGGCCGGCACGGTCATGCGCTTCGTACCACCGGTCACTGCGCTGGCTGACGGTGTGGTCGCGTTCGACGGCGACGAGTACGCGCGGGAGCGCCCGATGGGCGTCATCCTCGGCGCCCTGCGGACCCTCGGCGTACAGATCGACGACGGCGGCAGCGGCCGGATGCCGTACACGGTGTCGGGCACGGGCTCGGTCCGCGGCGGCAAGGTGACGCTGGACGCGTCCGGGTCGAGCCAGTTCGTGTCCGCGCTGCTGCTGGCGGGTGCGCGGTACGACGAGGGCGTCGACATCCGGCACGACGGGAAGCCGGTGCCGTCGCAGCCGCACCTGGACATGTCGGTGGCGATGCTGCGCGAGCGCGGTGTGTTCGTCGACGACGGCGAGCCGAACCGGTGGGTCGTTGTCCCGGGCCCCATTCGGGCGGTGGACACCGCGATCGAGCCGGACCTGTCGAACGCGGCGCCGTTCCTGGCCGCGGCCGTGCTCACCGGCGGCGCCGTCACCGTCACCGGGTGGCCGGCCGAGACCACCCAGCCGGGTGGTCAGCTGCCCGACATCTTCACTCGCTTCGGCGCGACGGTGACCCGGACCGAGGACGGCCTGACCGTGCGCGGCTCCGGTCAGGTGTCCGCTGTCGACCTGGATCTCAGCGAGGTCGGTGAGCTGTCGCCGGTCATCGCGGCGGTGGCAGCCTTCGCCGACGGGCCGTCGTACCTGCGGGGCATCGCGCATCTACGCGGCCACGAGACCGACCGGCTGGCGGCGCTCGAGCGCGAGTTCAACGCGCTCGGTGGCGACGTCACCCAGCTCGAGGACGGCCTCGCGATCCGGCCGAAGCCCTTGCACAGCGGGCTTTTCCACACCTACGCCGACCACCGGATGGCCCACGCGGCCGCCGTCCTCGGCCTGCTCGTCGACGGCGTCGAGATCGAGAACATCGCCACCACGGCCAAGACCCTCCCCGAGTTCCCCGAGCTCTGGTCAGGTTTGAGCCGTGCGTGACGCCCCCGCGCCTACTGCGCGGCCCTCGGCACGGCATCTCGCCGCACTGGAGCAGAGGCCACGATGGATCCGCATCGAGGCCTCCACTCCAGCACGGCGAGCTACCGCACCGAGCACCTGCTCGCTACGGCGCGGGGCCATCACACACGGCTCGGCTGGCTGATGTCGCGGTACGACGAGGAGGCGAAGTACGACCGGCCCAGGCGCCACACGCGGCCGCGGACCAAGGACCGGCCCGCGTACGACGACGCTGTCGAGGGCGTTGTCATCACGCGGGACCGTGGTCGCTACACCTGCTGGGTCGGTGACACCAGCACAGGCCACCAGGTGACGGCGATGAAGGCCCGGCAGCTCGGCAAGCAGGGCGTGATCGTCGGCGACCGGGTCAAGCTCGACGGTGACGCGAGTGGCGACGAGGGCACGCTGGCCCGCATCGTCGGCGTCGTACCCCGGACGACGCTGCTGCGCCGGTCCGCCGATGACGACGACCCGGTAGAGCGTCCGCTGGTGGCCAACGCGGACCAGTTGGTCATTGTGGTCGCGGTGGCCAACCCAGAGCCCCGCACCGGACTGGTCGACCGCTTCCTGGTGGCGGCGTACGACGCAGGCATGCGGCCGCTGCTCTGCCTCACCAAGACCGACCTGGCCGACCCGGACCCGCTGCTGTCCATCTACCGCCCGCTAGGCGTCGAGTCGGTCACGACCAAGCTGGGCAGCGAGCCCGCCGAGCTCCGCGAGCAGCTGAACGACCGGACCAGCGTCCTCGTCGGCCACTCCGGTGTCGGCAAGTCCACCCTGGTCAACGCGCTCATTCCAGGCGCGCACCGCGCGACCGGCATCGTCAACGAGGTCACCGGCCGCGGCCGCCATACGTCGACGAACACCGTCGTACTGCGGCTGCCCGACGGCGGCTGGCTGATCGACACGCCTGGCATCCGCTCGTTCGGACTCGCCCATGTGAACCCGGATCGCCTGATCAACGCGTTCCCGGACCTGGCCGAGATCACTGCGGACTGCCCCCGCGGCTGCACCCACAACGAGACAGCGCCGGACTGCGCCCTCGACGAGGCCATCCGCGAGGGGCGTGCGGACGCAGCCCGGGTGGACTCGTTCCGCCGGCTCCTGGCGTCCCGCACCGAGGCTACTTAGGCAGCTGGCCTTCCCAGACTGCCCGTGCCCCGGCGTCACCGGTGCGGACCGTTTGGTAGAGGACGAGCACGGCTACTACCACTACCGCCAGCTGCGTCACCAGCTCGAGCGGGCGGCTTGTGGTTGCCTTCGCCCCCTTTCCGGACGCGAGTGCCGACTGCCCGCCGAGGAGCAGGAAGGCGGCAACGGCAACGACCGCGAACGCCACGCAGAACCAGACCAGCAGGTCGCCGCGCTTCGCGTGCACCGCAACGGCCTTCTCCAGTGTGGGTACGGCGTTGACGAACGCTTCGCCGCTCTTCTTGGCGACGTACGCGCACACCACCGTGCCGATGCCGAGCAGCAGGACCGGCCAGCGCAGGAACCACCGCCAGCGCGGCACCAGCGCGAAGACGATCCCGGTCAGCGCAGCGACCGGCAGCACGATCACGGCGAGATGAATCACCAGCACATGCAGCGGCAGGTCCCCGAAGCGCTCGAACATTGACGCCTCCATGGCAGTCGTAGCGGTGGTCAGACACTAGTGGCACGTTCAAGCACCCGCTTTGGTTCAATTCATGCCGCAACCCAACCGCAACTTCTGGGCGGCCGGGCGGCAGGCTAGCCTTCCGGCATGCCTTCGCACACGGATGACCTGCGCCTCGCCCACGTGCTGGCCGACGACGCGGACTCGACCACGATGGACCGGTACAAGGCGCTCGACCTGCACGTGGCCACCAAGCCCGACCTCACCCCGGTCAGCGACGCGGACCGGAAGGTCGAGGACGTGATGCGCAAGACGCTCGCCCGGGCCCGGCCGCGGGACGCGTTCGTGGGCGAGGAGGAAGGCACCACCGGCTGGGGCGTGCGGCGCTGGGTGGTCGACCCGATCGACGGCACCAAGAACTACATCCGCGGCGTCCCGGTCTGGGCCACGCTGATCAGCCTGATGATCGAGGACCAGGTCGTCGTCGGCGTGGTCTCCGCCCCGGCGCTCGGCAAGCGCTGGTGGGCGTCGTACGGCGACGGCGCCTGGACCGGTCGCGCGCTGCACACCGCGCAGCCCTGCCGGGTCAGCGACGTCAGCCGGATCGAGGACGCCTCGCTGTCCTACTCGTCGCTCAAGGGCTGGGACAAGCTCGGCAAGAAGGACCAGTGGGCCGGACTGATGGAGTCCTGCTGGCGGACCCGGGCGTACGGCGACTTCTGGTCGTACATGCTGGTCGCGGAGGGCGCTGTGGACATCGCAGCGGAGCCCGAGCTGAACCTGTACGACATGGCCGCGCTGGCGATCATCGTCGACGAGGCCGGCGGCAAGTTCACCTCGATCGACGGTGTGCCGGGTCCGAACGGCCCGAACGCGGTCGCTTCCAACGGTCGCTTGCACGACGAGGTGCTCAGCCGCCTCGCTTGATCCTGCGGGTCAGGAACTCCGCCTCCACCGGGTTGCTGGTGAACGCCAGCGCCTCCTCGTACGCCGCTCTCGCCTCTGCCGTCCGCCCGAGCCGCCACAGCAGCTCACCGCGGGTCGAGGCGAGATACGGGTACGTCGCCAACGCCGGGTCGTCCGGGAGTTGTCGCAGTGCCGCCTCCGGACCCTCGACGTAGCTGAGCGCCACGACCCGATTCAACGCGACCACTGGGGACGGCCACCTGGCGAGCAACAAGTCATACAGTCCTAGGATCTCGGACCAGTCCGTTTGCTCCCAGGATTCGGCCTCCGCGTGCACCGCTGCGATCGCCGCCATCAGTCCGTAGCGGCCGGCTGGTCTGACAGCCTCCGGGACCAGCGCCAAGCCTTCCGCGATCAGCTGACGGTCCCAGAGCGTCCGGTCCTGGTCCTCCATTAACACCAGGCCCTTGGCGTCGACCCGCGCAGCCTGTCGTGCTTCCGTGAGCAGAAGCAGCGCAAGCAAACCAGCCGCCTCAGAACTGTCCGGCAGCAGCAGACGAATCATCCGCGCAAGGTCAATGCCCCGCTCACCCAGGACTGGTCTGGTCAGGGTGTGGCCACCAGGCCCCGTGTCTCCGGTGGCTGCGGGAGGTGCAGTGGCTGCGGGAGGTGCAGTGGCTCCGGGGGGTGGGGTGTGGTCGGGGAGGGCGGTGTGGCCGGCTGTGTACACGAGGTGGATTACGTCGAGGACTGCTTCGATGCGGTCGGGGAGGTCGGCGGGGCTTGGGATGCGGTACGGGATGCCGGAGCGGGAGATCTTCTGCTTGGCGCGGGTGATGCGCGCCTGCATGGTCGCCTCCTTCACCAGGAACGCCTTGGCGATCTCCGCCGACGACAGCCCGCACACCAGCCGCAGCGTGAGCGCTATCTGCGCCTCCTGTGCCAGCGCCGGGTGACAGCACGTGAACACGAGTCGAAGCCTGTCGTCCGGGAACGTCCCGTCCCGCACGACCTCCTCCTCGGGCATGAGCAGCGGGAGCTTCCGCCGTACCACGTCTGCTCTCCGCCGCAGCTCCAGCGCCCGCCGGGTCGCCACGGTGGTCAGCCACGCACCAGGACGCTCCGGCACCCCCTTGTCCCGCCAGTGCACCAGGGCCTTCGCGTACGCGTCCTGCACACAGTCCTCGGCCAGGTCGAGGTCTGCCGCGACCCGTGCGGTCGCAGCGAGCACGAAGGCCCACTCGCTCGAGTGGGCCTTCGCTACCGCCTCAGCGACTGGGTCAGCCACCGTTGACCAGCGGGCGGACCTCGACACCACCCATTGGTGACGGGACCTGCTTGGCGATCGCGAGCGCCTCGTCCAGGTCGGCCGCCTCGATGATGTAGTAGCCGCCCATGACCTCCTTGGTCTCCGCGAACACCCCGTCGGTGACGACGTACCCGCCGTTGCCGTCGGAGCGGATCGACGTCGCGGTGGTGCTGTCGTCGAGCTGGCCACCCCCGCGGAGCGCGGCCCCGTTGGCCTCCGCGAAGGCCTGGTGGTTCTTGTGGTTCTGCTCCATCACCGAGCCGTCGTCGGCCGCCCACTTGGCCTCGTCGTCGTAGATCATCACCAGGTACTTGCCCACGTCGGGTCACCTCTCCTGTCGTCCGTCGGTTCCAGCATTCACCATCCCGATGCACGAGCCGGGCCGAAATCGACAACCTCCGGGGGCGAGTTTCGCGACCACGTAGAGGGTGCCTGGTAACTCTGCGCCGTAGCGAGCAGGTGCTCGACGGAGTGCCTCGGTGTGCTGGAGGGCAGGGGTAGATGCGGAGCATCTTTCCCTGCCCTCCAGTGCGCCGAGGTGCCCGTCGAGTGCCGCGCAGTAGGCGCAGAGTTACCAGGCACCCTCTAGGGTGGCCGGTATGCCCTTGACGTACCCCATCGCGGAGCAGACGCTCGACAACGGCCTGCGGGTCGTCGTCAGCTCGGACCGCGCGGTCCCGATCGTCGCCGTCAATCTCTGGTACGACGTCGGGTCGCGCCACGAGCCACCGGGCCTGACCGGATTCGCGCACCTTTTCGAGCACTTGATGTTCCAGGGGTCGCGCAACGTCGCCTCCGGTCAGCACTTCAGCCTGCTGGAGACGGCCGGCGCCAGCCTGAACGCGAGCACCTTCTTCGACCGCACCAACTACTTCGAGTCGCTGCCCAGCGGCGGTCTCGACCTCGCCCTGTGGCTCGAGGCGGACCGGATGGGCTACCTGCTCGACGCGGTCAACCAGGAGAACCTGGACAACCAGCGCGACGTGGTCAAGGAGGAGAAGCGGCAGAGCTACGACAACCGCCCGTACGGCGACTCGTACGAGCGGCTCGTGAAGCTCGCCTTCCCCGAAGGCCACCCGTACGCGCACATGACAATCGGCTCGATGGCCGACCTGGACGCCGCGTCCGTCGAGGACGTGCACGCGTTCTTCCGCAAGTACTACGGGCCGAACAACGCGGTGCTGACCATCGTCGGGGACGTCTCCGAGGCGGACGCGTTCGACGCCGCCAAGCGGTACTTCGGCCATCTGCCGGCGATCCCGACGCCGCCGCCCGCCCCGGACGGGACGATCGGGCCGATGACCGACGTACAGCGCGACGACGTGGTGTCCGACGTACCGTCCGACCTGATCACGATGATGTTCCGGCTGCCGGTCGACGGGACGCCGGAGCTGGACGCGGCCGGGCTGGCGCTGGACATCCTTGCCGCGGGTCAGAGCGGTCGCTTGAACCGGCGACTGGTCCGCGACGAGCAGATCGCGCAGTCGGTGTCGGGTGGTGCGCTGCCGCTGATCGGTGGGGTGTCGTTCGGGACGCTGACCGGGATCGCCTCGGACGGGATCGACCTGCAGAAGGTCGAGGACGCGCTGCTCGAGGAGATCGAGAAGCTGGCCGTCGACGGTGTGACCGAGGACGAGCTGGCAACCGTGCAGGCGCAGGCCGAGCGGGACTGGCTGGAGCAGCTGGCGACGTGTGCCGGCCGTGCGGACGAGATCTCGCACCACGCGCTGCTGTTCGGCGACCCGGGGCGGATCAACACGCGGATCGACCAGGTGCAGGCGGTGACGGTCGCGCAGGTCCAGGAAGCGGCTGCTCGCTGGATCCGCGCCGAGGGCCGGGTGCAGGTCACGTACCGCCGTACCGAGACATCTGGAGAGCAAGCATGAGCCAGGTTCTGACCACCCCGCCGCCGGTGGGTGCGCCGCGTCCGTGGACGTTCCCGGAGGCGACGACCACGCGGACCGCCGCGGGGACGCCGGTGCACGTCTTCGACCGGCCGGGGCAGTACGTCGCCACCGTCCGCGTCACGATCGCGATGCCGCTGATCGCGGAGCCACGCGACCTGGAGGGCGTCGCGACGATCATGTCGCGGACGCTCGACGAAGGGACCGAGCTGCACTCGGCGAACGAGTTCGCGGCTGCCCTGGAGCGGCATGGAGCGGCGTACGGCGTGGACGTCAGCTCGGACGCGCTGCACGTGGAGATCTCGGTGCCGGTCTCGCACCTCGCGCCGGCAGTGGACCTGCTGGCCGAGGCGATCACGCGGCCGGCGTTCAACCAGGCGGATGTCGGGCGGCACGTCACGATCCGGTTGGGTGAGATCAACCAGGAGCGGGCGAACGCCGGGTACCGGGCGCGGGAGGCGTTTGCGGCGTACCTGTTCGACCCGTCGACGCGGCGGTCGCGGCCGACCGCGGGCACGCCGGACACGATCCGGCCGCTGACGAACGACGCAGTGGCCGACTTCTACCGGAAGAACATCGGGCCCGCGCGGGCCGAGATCCTGTTCGCCGGGGACGCGACCGGGGTCGATGTCTTCGGCGTCATCGACTCGGCGTTCAGCGGTTGGAGCTCCTCGGCGGGCGCCGCGCTGGAGACGCCGGAGCCGATCTACCTGACGGGGAACCGGGTAGTGCTCGTCGACCGGCCGGGGTCGGTGCAGAGCCAGCTGCTGATCGGGTGCCAGGGTCCGGACCGGCGCGATCCGGCGTGGGGCTCGGCCGCGGTCGCGAACCACGTTGTCGGCGGGACGATCACTTCGCGCGTGGACACCGTGCTGCGCGAGGAGAAGGGGTACACCTACGGCACCCGGACCAGCTTCGCGGCGCCGCGCAAGGGCGGGACCTTCAGCCTCGGTGGCGCCGTACGGACCGAGGTCACTGGGGCGGCGATCTCGGACGCGCTGCGGATCCTCCGCGAGGCGCGGGACGGCCTGACCGAGCAGGAGGTCCAGGAGGCGAAGGACAGCCTCATCCGGACCGCTCCCCTGCGCTACGAGCAGGCCGACTCGGTCGCCCAGCAGGTGGGCAGCAACATCGCGAACGGCGTACCGATCGACTTCGCGAACACCTATCTGACCGCTATCGCGGCGACGACGGCGGCCGAGGCAACCGAGGCGTACCGGCGGTACGTCGGAGCCAACGGGCTGCTGGTCGTCATCGTGGGCGAAGCGAAGGAGGTCCGCCCGCAACTCGAGGGCCTCGACCTCGGCGACCTGATCGAACAAGGCTGATCGAACACCGCTGATCGAACACGGCTGACCGACCTCGGTTCCTCCGCTCGCGGCCGAGCGGAGGAACCGGGATGCCGTCAGCTGGTGATGTAGTTCGAGAGCTGTTCCCGCTCGAACTCGAGCTCGCCGATGCGCGACTTGACCACGTCGCCGATGCTGACGAGCCCCGCCAGCGAGCCGTCGACGACCACCGGCACGTGCCGGATCCGGCGATCCGTCATCATCCGCATCAGGTTGTCGATCGGGTCGTCCGGCGTACAGGTATGGACCTCAGCGGTCATGATCGCGCTCACCCGCACATCACCGGCGTCGGGCGTCGCGTTCCAGAGCCGCACGACATCGCGCTCGGACACGATCCCTTCCACCGACGACCCGTCGGAGCTGACGACCACCGCTCCGATGTTCCGTTCGGCCAGCAGTGCGAGCAGTTCGGTGACAGTGGCTTCTGGGGAGATGGTGACGACCTGGTTGCCCTTGCCGCGCAGTACGTCGTTGATCTTCACGGAGCCTCCTGCAGTTCGAGGACCAATACCCCAAGGTAACGTCAAACGCCCGATCACTCCCAGTGACAACGAAGGACAACCGGTCCGCCACGGCTCTCAACCGGATCAGCCGCGCGGCGAGGCGCTGAGAGGATTCCTTTACCTCGGCGTTACCGCGCGCGACGCCGGCCGAAACCGCTGCCGACTGAACTGGAACAGACCCGCCGATCCGGTGGGGCGCCCCTAGGGTTCCGCTGCCTCGGCAGGACTGGTCCGAGAGGGGAGGCGGCGCTTGCGCCGTTCCACGGCGGGACAAAAGCCCGGGAGGCCTTGAGGCCCCGGGGTGCTGTGCGTTCCGGGCCGAGGAACGGAGGCCGGAATGTCAGCATCCAGTGCGGCAACCACGCAAGACCTGAGCACCGAGCACGACCTCGGACGGTTCGGCTACGCGCAGCAGCTCTCCCGGCGGGTCGGGAGTTACGCGTCGTTCGCGGCCGGGTTCTCGTTCGTCTCGATCCTCACCACCGTGTTCCAGCTCTTCGGGCTGGGCTTCGGCTTCGGCGGTACGGCGTTCTTCTGGACCTGGCCGATCGTCCTCGCCGGCCAGCTGACGGTCGCGCTGTGCTTCGCCGAGCTGGCCGCGCGGTACCCGTTGTCGGGCGCGATCTACCAGTGGGCCCGTCGCCTCGGTGGCGCCGTGGTCGGCTGGTTCGCGGGCTGGACGATGGCGATCGCCCAGATCATCACGCTGGCCACTGCGGCGATCGCGCTCCAGGTCGTCCTCCCCACGGTCTGGCCCGGCTTCCAGCTCGTCGGCACCGACAGCGCGCTCGCGTCGAAGGACGGCGCGGCCAACGCCGTGGTCCTCGCCTGCCTGCTGCTCGCCGCGACCACCCTGCTCAACGCCACCAGCGTCCGCATCACCGCGATCGTCAACTCGGTCGGCGTGACCTGTGAGCTGGCCGGCGTCGTGCTCATCGTGGTGCTGCTGACCAGCCGGGCCGAGCGCGGCCCGGGCGTCGTCCTGCACACGACCAACCTCGACAGCTCGACCGGGTACGTCGTACCGCTGCTGATCTCCGCCTTGATGGCCGCCTACGTCCTGGTCGGCTTCGACAGCGCTGGCGAACTGTCCGAGGAGACGCACAAGCCACGCGCCACGACCCCACGGACGATCATCCGCGCCGTGGTCGCGTCCGGGATCGGCGGCGCGTTCCTGATCGTCGCCGCGCTGATGGCCGCGCCGTCCCTGACCGACGGAAACCTGGCCACGCAGGGACTCCCCTACGTCCTCACCAGCAGACTGGGTACGACGGCCGGCAAGCTCCTGCTCCTGGACGTGGCGCTCGCAGTGTGCGTCTGCACGCTCGCGATCCAGACCGCGGCAGCCCGGATGATCTTCTCGATGGCCCGCGACAACGTCCTGCCCGCGTCCTCGTGGTTGCGCCAGGTGTCCCGCCGTACCGGGACTCCGGTCGCCGCGACGATCGTCCCCGGTGCTCTCGCCGCCGTGTGCCTGGTGGTGAACGTGGGCAACGCCGGCTTGTTCCTCGGTCTTGCCAGCGTCTGCATCATGCTGCTCTACGTCGCCTACCTGATGGTCACCGTCCCGCTGCTCGTCCGCCGGCTGACCGGCCACGGTCTGCCCGCCGGTGTCGACGAGAACGGACGACCGCTGTTCTCGCTCGGCCGCTTCGGCCCGCTCGTCAACTTCGTTGCCGTCGGCTACGGACTCGCGATGGCCGTCAACCTGGGCTGGCCGCGGGCCGCGGTCTACGACCCGGCCGGTGCCGGCTGGTACCTGCACTACCTCCCGCTGATCACGCTCGCGGTCGTCGCGGCGGGCGGCCTGCTCGCGTACCGCGCCCAGCGCACCGCGTACTACGGCTCGATCGGTCTACCCCTCCCCGCAGCAGCCCCGATCGCCGAGAGCGCCGGCGCATGAGCCACGAGCTTCCCGGCGCCGCCGCCTGGTCGGTACCGGTCCGCGCCGGCCGGACCGTCATCCTTACCGCCCTCGCCGACGGCGCGAACGCGACGATGCTGATCATCGGCGCCGACCGCCTCGACCGCCTGAACATCCCGGATACGTTGAAGTCCCAGATGTCGGCGCGGATCAAGCCGGGCATGGTGCTGATGTCGGACCGCGGCCTGGCGCTGGCCACCGTCATCGCCTCGAGCCTCGACTGGCACGACTGCCTCACCGGCGCCGCTCCCGATCAACTGCTGATGCTCGAGCTCGTCAAGCACGGGTTCGGCGAGGCGGACCTGCACGGGTCCGTCAACTTCTTCAGCAAGGTCGCCGTCGACGAACGCGGCGGGC
This sequence comes from Kribbella sp. NPDC026611, assembly GCF_040638345.1. Taxonomy (NCBI): domain Bacteria; kingdom Bacillati; phylum Actinomycetota; class Actinomycetes; order Propionibacteriales; family Kribbellaceae; genus Kribbella; species Kribbella sp. NPDC026611. The sequence continues at coordinate 481,290 of NZ_JBEZYC010000005.1, read as the reverse complement.
TGACCTACGTGCCCGACCACGCGCACGCGGGCGACACCGTCGTACTGCGGGCCGACCAGGACCTGCTGGTCTTCGTCTCGACCGCCGCGCACGCACTGTCCGAAGGGCCCGCCGGAGGCGTCGCCGTACAGCTCGAAACCCCTGACCACGTGGCCGATCCCGAGCTCCGGGACGAAGCGGCCCGCGCGCTCCGACTCACCCGGGAGCTGATCGCATGACCGTCACCCAGACCATGGCAGCTCTCGACACCGTCGTACCGGCCGGCGACGGCGCCCTCGTCACTGTCCCGGCGGGCGGCCGCTTGCGCATCGTCGACCTGCACGGGAACCAGGCCGTCGACACGCTCTTCTACGACGCTCACGACGTCGCGAACCGGTACTCCGCCTTCGACACGATCCGCGAGCAGCGGGCCGTCTTCCTCACCACCGGGTCACGTCTGCTCTCGACCAGGCTGGACGAGCTCGCCGTCATCACCGACGACACCTGCGGCCGGCACGACACCGTCGGGGGCGCCTGTTCGCAGGAGAGCAACGTCATCCGGTACGGCGAATCCACCCGGCACCAGCACGCCTGCCGGCAAACGTTCCTGCGCTACGGAGCGCGGGCCGGTATCGGTCAGCGCGAGCTCACGCACAACGTCAACTTCTTCATGAACGTCCCGGTGACCCCGAGCGGCGGCCTGACCTTCGAGGACGGCCTGTCCGCTTCGGGGAAGTACGTCGAGCTGACCGCGAGCCGCGACCTGCTCGTGCTGATCAGCAACTGCCCGCAGGTCAACAACCCCTGCAACGGCTGGAACCCGACGCCGGTCCAGCTCATGGGCCGGTGGTGACGTTGGCGGTCGTCACCGTTGACCAACCAGGCGTTCAGACGACAGTGCAGGACCTGGCCGGACGGCCCGGGCTGTGGGATGTCGGCGTACCACCGTCCGGGGCCGCCGACGAGCTCACCTTCGCCCTGGTGAACGCAGCCGTCGGCAACCCGGACAGCGCTGCCGGTCTGGAGTGCGTAGTGGCCGGACCGGTCCTGACCTGCGACGAGGACCGACTGGTGTGCCTCGGTGGTGCCGCGCGGCAGGCCACGGTCGACGGAGTAGCGGTCCGGGCTGGGCTGGTGTTCCTGCTGCCGGCCGGAGCGGTTCTCGACGTCGGGCCACTCGACGGTCCCGGCATGCGTGGCTACGTGGCGTTTCAGGGCGGACTCGACGTACCGCGGGTCCTCGGGAGCCGGTCGACCTTCATCCTCGGTGGTTTCGGCGGCCAGGAGGGCAGGCCGCTCGCGGCTGGCGACCAGCTGCCGCTCGGCCGGCGGGAGAACCTGCTGACACCGCAGCCCGTGACGCTCCCCACGATCACCGGCACCTGGCGGATCCGCGTGATCCCCGGGCCGCACGGCGCACCGGAACACCTCACCAATGACGGGATCGATGCGCTCTTCGCGACCGCGTGGACCGTCGACCACCGGTCGGACCGCACCGGGATCAGGTTGAGTGGTCCGACGCCCGGCTGGGCGCGGACCGACGGCGGCGAGGCGGGCCTGCACCCGTCGAACGTGCACGACTCGGCGTACCCGGTCGGCGGCATCATGCTGTCCGGCGACACCCCCGTGATCGTCGGCAAGGACGGCCCGTCCCTCGGCGGCTTCGTCGTACCCGCTGTTGTGATCGAGGCCGATCGCTGGATGCTCGGGCAGCTGCGCGCGGGCGACTCGGTGCAGCTGGTTCCCGTGACGTTGGCGGCAGCGACCGACGCCATCCAGACCCGCCGCCGCTGGCTGACCGATCTCCGCCAGGACGCGGCACCGCTCACCGTCTCGCCCGCGACGCCGGAGCGCCCGCAGGTCCTGCACGAGTCCGGTACTGCGCCGGCGTACACGATCCGCTGCGCGGGCGAGCGGCACCTGCTGGTCGAGGCCGGACCGGCCGAGCTCGACCTCACGGTCCGGGTCTGGATCCACCTGCTGGCCCAGGCCTTGCGCGCCAACCAGCCGACCGGCGTGACGGAGATCGTCGAGGGCGTACGGTCGCTGCTCGTCGCGGTCGACTCGGCGCGCCTCCCGCTGGCCGCGCTCGCCGAGCAGCTGGCGTTCCTGGCCGGCGGGCTGGACGATCCGGAGACCGTGGTGCTACCTGCCCGCGAAGTGGTGCTGCCGATCGCGTTCGACCACCCCGAGGCGCACGAGGCGATGCGCCGGTACGCGACCTCGGTCCGGCCGGACGCCCCGTGGTGCCCGGACAACGTCGAGTTCATCCGCCGGGTGAACGATCTCGGCACCCGGGACGAGGTCTTCGAGATCGTCGAGGCGGCGACGTACCTGGTGGTCGGTCTCGGCGACGTGTACCTCGGCGCGCCGGTCGCGGTACCGGTCGATCCACGGCACCGGCTCGTCACGACGAAGTACAACCCGGCCCGGACCTGGACGCCGCAGAACGCCGTGGGCATCGGCGGGATCTACCTGTGCGTGTACGGGATGGAGGGCCCCGGTGGGTATCAGTTGGTAGGCCGGACCGTACCTGTCTGGCGGCTGTCCCCCAGCGACGAGCAGCCTTGGCTACTACGGCAGTTCGACCTGATCAGGTTCACGCCGGTGACCGTCGAGCAGCTCGCCCACGACCGGGCCGAGCTGGCCGCGGGACGGGCGGACCTGAAGACCACTCCGGCGACGTTCTCGATCGCCGACGTACGCCGGATCGAGCAGGAGGCACCTGTGGACATCGCGAACCTACGAGCCAGACGGCGCGCCGCGTTCGACGCCGAGCGGGCCCGGTGGGGCGCATGAACGAGTGGATCACCCGGGTGGACCCGGTACCGGCGGCCGACGGACCACTGCACGGGCTGACGATGGCGCTCAAGGACAACATCGACCTCGCCGGGGTACCGACGACCGCTGCGGACCCGCGCAACACCCTGCCCGCGGAGCGCAACGCGTTCGTCGTCGACCGGCTCGTCGCGGCCGGCGCCGTACCACTGGGGAAGACCAACCTCGACCAGTACGCCACCGGCCTCGTCGGCACGCGGTCGCCGTACGGCGCGTGCCACTCGGTCTTCTCGGAGCGGCATGTCTCGGGTGGATCGAGCTCAGGCAGTGCCGTCGCGGTCGCGAGCGGGCAGGTCGATTTTGCGCTCGGTACCGACACCGCCGGCAGCGGCCGCGTCCCAGCCGCCTTCAACCGGCTCATCGGCATCAAACCAAGCCGAGGGCTCGTGTCGGCGCGTGGTGTCGTCCCCGCGTGCCGCTCAATCGACTGCGTCACCGTCATGGCCCGCACTGTCGCCACAGCTCGGGCTGCGTACGACGTGATGGTCGCGTACGACCCCGACGACGCGTGGTCGCGAGCCCTGCCCCAGCAGCGATCCAGCCGCGGTGCAGTGATCGGCGTACCCGACCTGGGGCTGCAGCTGGAGCCACAGCACGAGGCAGCCTGGCAGGAGACGCTTGCTGAGGCACACCAGCTCGGCGAGGTCGTGAAGGTCGACATCCGTCCGCTGCTCGAGGCAGCCGACCTGCTGTACTCCGGTCCGTGGCTGGCCGAGCGCTGGCTGGCGTTCGGGGACAAGCTGGACGACTCCCCTGCTGTGAACCCGACGGTACGGACCATCGTCCGCGGTGGTGCGTCGCTGACCGCAGCGGCCGCGTTCGCGGGCTTCGACCGGCTGGCGACGCTTGCTCGGGCCAGTGAGCCGCTGTGGACTCAGCTCGACGCACTGCTGCTGCCGGTGACACCTGAGCATCCGACGCTGGCGGCAGTAGCGGCAGACCCGATCGGAGTGAACAGCCGGCTCGGCCGCTTCACCAACATGGTCAACCTGCTCGACCTGTGCGCGGTCGCCTTCCCAGGACCGGACCGGGCGGACGGTCTGCCGTTCGGGATCCAGTTGCTGGCTCCGGCCGGCCACGACCTCGAGCTGATCGACCTGGCGGCGCGCTGGTGCGGCGAGCCGGTGCCGGCGGCGCAGTCGACGGACATCCTGCTCGCGGTGGCCGGCGCGCACCTCTCCGGCCAGCCACTCAACGATCAGCTGGTACGGCGTGGCGCCCGGCTCGCGTTCACAGCCCGCACGGCACCGTCGTACCGGATGTACCTGACCGACGGGCCCCGGCCCGCGCTGACCCGGGTCCTGACCGGCCCGGACGGTCCTGGGATCGAGGTGGAGGTCTGGAGCCTGCCGGCGGCTGAGGTGGGTGGCTTCGCGGGCACCATCGATCCACCGCTGGCTCTCGGACCCCTGGACCTCGCGGACGGTCGCCGGGTGCTGGGCTTCGTCGGCACTGCGGACGCCGCGGACCCGTCCCGCGACATCACGGCCGCCGGCAGCTGGCGCGCGTACCTCGCCGGGCGGGGGTAAGATCCTCCAGTTCGCTGAGGGGGTCACGTGGGCTGGCGGCAGGATCTGGCAGTACTGCGGCACCGCGACGTGCGGCTGTTCGTCGCGGCGCGGTTCATCTCGATCCTCGGGTCGGCGATCGCGCCCGTCGCGCTGGTGTTCGCGGTGCTCGACATCGCACACTCGGCGAGCGCGGTGGGCACGGTGCTGGCGGCGCGCAGCATCCCGAACATCGTGTTCCTCCTGATCGGCGGCGTCATCTCCGACCGGCTGCCACGGCATCTCGTGCTGGTAGTCGCCAACACGCTCAGCGGACTCACCCAGGCGCTCGCCGCCACACTCGTGCTGTCCGGGCACGCGACGCTCGTGCAGCTCGCCGCGATCGAGGCGGTGAACGGGGTGGCTGCGGCGTTCGTGATGCCGGCCATGACCGGGATCCTGCCGGCGATCGTGGACCGGACCGAGCTGCCGCAGGCGAACGCGATCGCGGGCTTTGCGCGGTCGGCCGCGATGATCGGGGGCGGCGCCGTCGCGGGCGTGATCGTCGCGCTGACCGGTCCAGGCGTCGGGCTCGCGGTCGACAGCGCGACGTTCCTGACCGGCGCCGTCCTGCTGTCCCGGCTGCGGCTGCCGCGGATCGAGCGCGCCGCAAGCTCGGTCCTGAAGGACCTCCGCGACGGCTGGAGCGAGTTTGCCTCCCGGCAGTGGGTCTGGGTGATCGTGCTCGCGTTCGCCCTGCTGAACCTGATCTTCACCGCGTGCTACCAGACGCTCGGCCCGGTGATCGCGGACAGTACGTTCGGGCGGGCCGGCTGGGGTGTGGTGAGCGCCTCCTTCGGCGCCGGACTCGTTGCCAGCGGCATCATCATGCTCCGGCTCAAACCGCGGTACCCGCTGCGCGCCGGGATGCTCGGTATGCTCGCCACGGTCCCGGCGATGCTGTGCCTGGCGTTGCTGCCACACACGCTCGCGATGATGGGTGCGGCCTTCCTGCTCGGCGTCGGCTTCGACATCTTTGGCATCAGCTGGGAGACCGCGCTCGGCCAGCATGTCCCGCTCGACAAACTCTCCCGGGTGTCGTCGTACGACATGCTCGGCTCGTTCATCGCCGGCCCCGTCGGTCAGCTCACGGTCGGGTACGTCGCCGCGGCGACCAGCGCCAAGGCCGTCGAGCTGTACGGCGCCGCGCTCTTCGTCGTGATCACGGTCGGCACGCTCGTCGTCCCCTCGGTCTGGAACCTGCGTAGGGTGGAGACGTGAGCTCAATCGTTCCGGGTCCCCAGCAGAAGCTCGAACGCGAGATCGAGGCCGCCAGGTCCGGCCAGAAGCCGCTGAACCCGAGCGACCTCAACCCCTCCGCACCCCCGAAGGCCGAAATCGACCTCACCGGCTGGCCAGAGCCACTGGCACGCGCGGTCGAAGCCGAGCACCAGCGCGTGACCGCACTGTCCGGCAACCGCCGCAAGACCGCAGACCTGGTCGTACCGGAGCTGCAGGACGCCCTGAAGGACCTCCTCGACCAGATCGCCGACGCGGTCCGCGCGAAGTCGACCGAGCTCCCGACCGACGGAGCCGAAATCCTCGGCATCCCAGATCCAACACCGCCGAGCCACGGCGACCGCAAAGCAGCCCTCAAGACTCTGAAGCAGCTGCAGACCCAACTACAGGACCCAGACCACAACCGCCTAACCCGCCTCACCACGTTCATCATCCGGCTGGCCGCGGTCGTCCACGCGGTGCCGGACGCAGGAAGTGCGCTGGCCCCAGCGGCTCTGGACCGCTACGCCAACGCACTCCCCGACTACCAACGAGACTGGCCCTTCCCCCAAAAACTCGACTCCTGGCGAACCATCCTCAGCCCTTGATCGCGCCGCCCAGGGCGAAGGCGCCGCCGAGTTTGCGGGAGAGCAGGAGGTACAGGAGTAGGACTGGGGTGGTGTAGATGAGGGAGTACGCCGCCAGTTGGCCGTAGTTGGGTTCGCCGTACTGGCCGAAGAAGGTGAAGATGCTGACCGAGGCCGGCAACCGTTCCGGGGAGAGCAGCAGCATGAAGGGGACGAAGAAGTTGCCCCACATGCCGATGAAGGTGAAGATCAGCACCACCGCGATCCCCGGCCACATCAGCGGCAGGACGATGGACCGCAGCGCGCGCATGCTGCCCGCGCCGTCCACCCACGCGGCCTCTTCCAGCGAGATCGGTACGCCGTCCATGAACGTCTTGGTCAGCCAGATCGCGAACGGCAGCGCGCTCGTCGCCATGAACATGATCGTCCCGCCGAGCGTGTCGACCAGGTTCAGCTGCACGAACAACCCGTACACCGGCACCATCACCGCCGTGATCGGCAACCCGGTGCAGAACAGCACCGTCAGCAGGAACGGCCGGTTGAACCGCGACCGGAACCGCGACAGCGGATAGGCCGCCAGCACCGCGCAGATCATCGTCAGCAACGCCGACCCACCGCACAGGATGATGCCGTTCAGCACCGGCCGGTACGTCGTGTCCGTGTTCAGCACGGCCTTGAAGTTCCCGAGCGTCGGGTGCGTCGGGAACTCGACCCGCAGCCCGGCCGTCCGGTTGATCGACGCGAACAGCACCCACAGCAGCGGCAGGACGAACAGGATGCCGATGGCAAGCAGCACCAGGTTCGACGCCAGCTTGCTCATCCGGTCCCGGGCAATCATGCGGCCTCCGAGTTCAGTCCACGCAGGTAGATCAGCGAGAACACCGCACCGATCGCCAGCATCACCAGCGCGATCGCCGTACCGTAGCCGATCTGGGAGAAGCTGAAAGCCTGCTCGTACATGTACAGCGGCAACGTCTGACTCTTGGTCCCCGGGCCGCCCCGGGTCATCGCGTAGATCAGGCCGAACACGCTCAGCGTCTGCAGCGTGATCAGCATCAGGTTCGTCATGATCGCCCGGCTGATCATCGGCACCGTGACGAACAGCAGCCGGCGCCAGCCGCCCGCGCCGTCCATCTCGGCCGACTCCTCGATCTCCTTGGGGATCTCGCTGAGCGCGGCGGAGTACACCAGCATCGAGAACGCCGTACCGCGCCAGATATTGGCCACCGATACCGCGATGATCGGTGCCCCGTACAACCAGTCCTGACCGGGCAGGCCGACCGCCTTCAGCATCACGTTCAGCGTGCCGTCGTCGTTGAAGAACGCGCTCAGCAGGTACGCCGCCACCACCTCGGGCAGCACCCACGCGCCGATCACCGCGGTACCGACGAAGTTGCGGACCACCTTGGTGGACCGCCGCATCAGCAGCGAGAGACCGAGGCCGAGGGTGTTCTGGCCGATGATCGCGGAGATCAGCGTGAACACCAGCGTCAGCCAGATCGCGTTCGTGAACGCGCCGCTGCCGAAGGCCTTGCGGAAGTTGTCCAGGCCGACGAACTTGACGTTCGCCGCCCCGGTCCCGGTGAGCGCCATGTTCGTGAACGCGGCGTACACGCAGTAGATGATCGGGCCGGCCAGGAAGACCAGCATCAGTCCGATGGCCGGCGAGAGCGGCAGCATCCGGACGAGTTTGGCCCCCCGCGGCCGCTTGCTCGGTGAAGAGGTAGCGGCCGCGGTGGGCGCGACAGTCGTCGTCACAGGGGAGATTCCTCCGTCAGGACGGGATCAAGGACAGGCCTATTGGCCGGTGCTCTGCGTCGTCGTCTTGTCCTTGCCGCCGACGATGCCCTCGACAGCCTGGTCGTAGTTCTTCGCGGCGTCGTCCGGCGAGGACTGCCCCGTCATCACCGACTCCATCGCGGTGATGATCTCGTTCGAGACCTTCGGGTACTCCGGCAGCGCCGGGCGGTAGACCGTCACCGACACCAGGTCGGTGAAGAACTGCGTGCTCGCCGAGGAGGACTTGTACGCCGCGTCGGACGCGACATCCTTCCGGACGGCGATCTGCGCACCGTCGGTCGCGTACTTGGCCGCGTTCTTCTGCGTCTGCAGGGTCTTGATGAAGTCCCAGGCCGCGTCCGGCGACTTCGACTTGGCCGGGATCGCCCAGGTCCAGCCACCGGAGAGGCTGACCTTGCCCTTGCCGCCGCCGTCCTGCGTCGGCATCGCGGTCTGGCCGAGCACCGAGCTCCACTGCGGCCACGGCTTCGCACCGGACTTCAGCCAGTTGCCGTAGATCCAGGAGCCGTCCAGGTCGATCGCCAGCTTGCTCTGCGGCAGCAGCTCGGTGCCGACCTTGCTGCCCATGTTCGGGCTCAGCGCGTCCTTCGGCGCCGGGGCCAGGCCCTCGGAGAAGACGGTCTTGACGAAGTTCAGCGAGTCCTTGAAGCCCTGGCTGCCGACGACCCACTTCTTCTGGTCGTAGTTGTACAGGGTGTCCTTGGTGCCGTAGAGCAGCATCTCGAAGCCCTGCATGGCCGAGGCCTCACCCATCGGCTTGCCGGAGTACATGTTGAACGGGATGACGCCGGGCACCTTCTGCTTGATGGTGCGCGCCGCGCTCAGCACGTCGTCCCACTTCTTCGGCTGCCAGTCGGCCGGCAGCCCGGCCTTGGCGAAGATCTGCTTGTTGTACCAGAGCGCCCGGGTGTCGGTGCCGTCCGGGACGCCGTACGTCTTACCGTCCTGACCGCGCGCCGCACCCTTGGCGGTGTCCTCGAACTGGCTCCACTGGTCCCAGTTCTTGATGTAGTCGTCGAGCGGCTTCAGGTACCCCGCGGTGATGTCGGAGTTGATCAGGAAGGTGTCCTCGTAGACGATGTCCGGCGCCGTGTTCGGCGACCGCATCATCAGCTGGATCTTGGTGTAGTAGTCGTTCTCGCTCGCGACGACCGGAACGATCTCCACCTGCGAGCCCGGATGCGCGGATTCGTACTCCGACTTCACGCCGTTGAGGAACGTCTTCATCACGACGCCCGGGCCCCACTGCTGGTACGCGATCTTGATGTGTGCCGGCCCGGAGCTCTGCGAGCCACCGGCGTCCGGCTGCTTGGTCGTCGACCCCTGGCTGCAGGCCGAAACCGCCAGCAGCAGCGCGGTCGCCGCGGCTGCCAACTTGAAACGTTTCCTAGTCATCACGTCCACCTTCGGGCAATCGTTGTCATCCCGGTACCCCAGCCGTAACACAGCGGCCTTCCCGCGACCGTAGGAGTCGCGGCCTGCCCACGTCAATGCTTCAAGACAACGTTGTCCTGAGCTCTGAGCGTGAACCACCGTGACCAGGAGATAACAATCCGATTACCTCATTGTCAGGACAATCAGACAGCAACCGGAGACGCCTCGTGACGGGGCTGTACGGCGCGTTGTGAACGCATCGCTCCGAGTACACAGAACACCAGTCCGAGCACCAGCCAGCAACTCAGTACGACGAGCGGCCGGCCTGCTCCGGCGCCGTCGAAGAAGCTGACCGAGCGAAGCGCCGTACCAGCGGCACCTGGTGGCAGCAGCTGACCCAGAGTGCCCCAGCCGGTCGGCAGCATCTCGGGCGCACTCGTCATACCGGACAGGGGGTTGCCCAGCAGCATCATGACTGCGCTTCCGAGGGCCAGACCCGCCGTACCGAGCAGCCACTCCAGTCCGAGCAGCGTGAGGCTGATGGCGGCGATCGACATCGAGATCACGCCTGCGTTGCCCAGGTAGCTGCCCTGGAACGAGCCGAGCCAGTACTGGAGTACGGCGGCCAGCGCCAGCCCACCCGTGATCGCGAAGGCGACCGCACCGACCATCCGGCGCGGACCGGATCGTACGAGTTGCGTCAGCGCGCCGGCAGCGATGATCCCGCCCAGCACGAGCGGCAGGGCACCAGCAGCCAGACCTGCGCCGCGCGGGTCATCCTTCGGGAGCGGGACGATATCGGTGACCTTCGCCGGGTTCTGCGCGTCCATGCGCGCCGACAGCTGAGTCAGGAGCTGCGACACCACCGGTCCGCCCGCGGAGGCCGTGAGTACCTCAGGCTGGGTCGACTCGAGCACGATCGCGCCGTACGCATCCCGGTCCTCGATCTTCCGTACGGCGGCCGCTCGGTCGGGTACTGCGGTGACGTCGAAGCCGCCGGGCATCGCCTGCTCCAGCCTCGTCTCGACCTGCTGAACCGCGGGAGCCGGACCGGCCACCACGAGCGGGACGTTGCGTGGTTCGGATCGCGCCGCCGGCCAGGCGAACGCGATCAGCAAGACCGTGAGCAGCCCGGTCAGCAGCAGGATGACCGCGAGCAGCGGGGGACGACGGCGTTCTGCCTCGTGAGCCATGGGAACTCCCCTTAAAACCGAATGACCGTTCTTTATTACTCCGAGCCTGAGCGCCGGTCCGGCGACTTGTCAAGAACGGACATTCGTTTTTATGCTGCTGAGGTGCCCAAGGTCACGGAGGAACACCGGTTGGCCCGTCGCGCCCAGATCGTCGCGGCGGCCCGGACCTGCGTGATCGAGCAGGGCTTCCACAAGACGACGATGGCGGACGTGATCCAGGAGTCCGGCCTGTCGGCGGGCGCGGTCTACAGCTACTTCAAGAGCAAGGAAGCGATCGTCGCGGCCATCGCCGAAGACGCGTTGAGCGCCATCGACGAGCTGTTCGAGAAGCTCCTCGCGTCCGCGGAGCCGCTCAGTCCGCTGATGGCGCTGGAGCGGACCATCGCCCACGTGGTGACGGTCGCCGAGGCGCCCGGTGGTGACGTCACCCGGGTCGCGGTCCAGGCGTGGGCCGAGTCGCTGCGCAACGAGGAGATCCACGAGGTGGCCAAGGGCAAGTACTGCCAGCTGCGCGACCACTTCCTCGACATCGTCCGCCGGGCCCAGGCCGACGGCACGGTCGACCCGGACGTCGACCCGCTGCACATCGCGCAGGTGATGTTCGGGATGATCCCGGGCTTCGTCCTGCAGCGGCTACTGATCGGCGACGTCACGCCGGAGACGTACTCCGCGGGCCTGCGCGCACTCTTGCGTCAGTGAGCCCAGAGTGAGCCCAGAGTGAGCCCAGGGTGAGCCCAGGGTGGGGTTTTCCCCACCTGAAGACGTGGGTCAGCACCATGGGTCGGCGCCTGCTTTGTCCGTAGCGTCCTGGTCATGAAGAAACGCACGCAGGATGCAGTCGACGGGACCGGGCACTCGGTCGTCCTGCACGACGTACGACGGGTCTACGGCCGTGGCAGCAACGCCGTCACCGCCCTCGACGGAGTCTCGATCAAGTTCGCCCCCGGCACCTTCACCGCGGTGATGGGACCGTCCGGCTCCGGGAAGAGCACCTTCCTGCACTGCGCGGCCGGCCTCGACCGGCCGACCTCCGGCAGCGTGTACATCGACGGCCAGCCGCTGGCCGGTCTGAGCGAGCGCCGCCTCACCGAGCTCCGCCGCGAGCGGATCGGTTTCGTCTTCCAGTCCTTCAACCTGCTGCCCGCGTTGACCGTGTGGCAGAACGTGTGCCTCCCACAGGAGCTCGACGGCCGCCGGGTGAACAAGGCGGCCGTCCGCGCGGTGCTCGAGCGCGTTGGGCTCGGCGAGCGGTCCAAGAACCGTCCGGGCGAGCTGTCCGGTGGTCAGCAGCAGCGCGTTGCGATCGCGCGGGCGCTGGTCGCGCGGCCGGCGGTCATCTTCGCCGACGAGCCGACCGGTGCGCTCGACACCCAGACCGCTGCTGACGTGCTCGACCTGCTGCGCGAGCCGGTCCGGACGCAGGGGCAGACCGTCGTGATGGTGACGCACGACCCGGTCGCCGCGTCGTACGCCGACCAGGTCGTCTTCCTCGCGGACGGCGTACTGGCCGGCAGCCTGACCGCTCCGACGGCCGAAGAGGTCGCGGACCGGATGACCCACCTCGGCGCCCGTTCCCGGCTGACGGCGGTGGCCCGATGATGCGCCTCGCCGTCCGCACCCTGCGCTACCGCAAGGGCGGCTTCATCGCCACCTTCGTCGCCGTCGTCTTCGGGACCGGGATCGTGATGGCGTGCGGCGGCCTGATGGAGACCGGCATCCGCTCCAACGTCGCCCCCGAGCGCCTGGCCAACACCGCCCTGGTGATCACCGGCAACCAGTCCCACCACCGCCCCGGCGAAGAAGACCCCACCCCCCTCCCAGAACGCGTCGGCGTCCCGATCGAAACGCTCGCCAAGATCCGCACCGTAGAAGGCGTCTCCACCGCCTTCGGCGACTACACCTTCACCGCCGTCCCTCTCGCTCCCACCAGCAAAGGATCGGGCTCCAGTAGTTCTTCCAGTTCTGGGTCTGCGGAATCCTCCGACTCGTCCGGAGCATCCGTTGCCCAAGGCCACAACTGGTCGAGTGCTGCGCTCACGCCGTACCGCCTCACCTCCGGCCACGCTCCCCGCACCGGTCAGGTCGTGGTGTCGAGCGGCAAGGTCGGCGACCGCGTCACCTACCTGATCAACGGTGAGCCTCGCACCTTCACCGTCTCCGGGATCGCCGCCGGCCCAGCTGGTCACGCCTTCTTCTCCGACCACGACGCCGTACGGCTCACCCGCAACCCCACGCACTTCGCCGACATCGGCGTACAAGTTGCCCCCGGCACCAACATCGCCGAGGTCAAGGACCGGATCAAGGCCCTCGACAGCAGCCTCACCGTCCGCGCCGGCATCGACCGCGGCCTCGCCGAGCACCCCGACACCGAGTCCCGGCGCGCCGCGCTGATCTCGATCGCCGGTTCGTTCGGCGGGATCGCCGCGATGACGATGATGTTCGTCGTCGCCTCCACCCTCGCCCTGTCCGCCCAGCACCGCGAGCGCGAGTTCGCCCTCCTCCGCGGCATCGGCACCACCCCTGGTCAGGTCCGCCGGATGATCCTCGGCGAAGCCATGCTCGTCGCCCTCCCCGCGGTCGCGCTCGGCGCCGTCCCCGGGATGTTCCTCGGCAGGTTCCTCTTCGACCAGCTCGCCTCACACGGCGTTGCGTCCCCGGACATCGAGTTCTCCCAGGGCCTGATCCCGTTCGCCGCGGGCGCCGGTGCCGCCGTGCTCGCCGCCATCGCCGCCGCCCTGATCGCGGCCCGCAAGTCGGCGAAGATCCGCCCGGTCGAGGCCTTGGTCGAGGCGTCGCTGCAGCGGAAATGGTTCGGCTGGGTGCGCTTCATCTGCGGTGTGCTCTTCCTCGGCGGCGGTGTCGCACTCCTGATCGTCACCGCGACCGTCATGACCGGTCCGCTCGCCGGCGCCACCGCCGGTCCCTCGATCCTCTGCTGGGCGATCGGCGTCGCGTTGCTCGGACCGTTCTGGACCAAGCTGGCGCTCGCGTTCTGGCGCTGGCCGGTGCAGGCACTCACCCGGGTCAGCGGCCGCCTCGCGATCCGCAACATGTCCGCGCGATCGGTCGCCATGTCGGCCGCGGCCATGCCGGTGATGCTTGCCGTCGGCATCTCCACCGCGAACCTATACATGCAGACCACACAGGTGCATGCCGCCTCCGAAGCCTTCACCCGCGACCTGCGCGCCGACGCGGTCGTCGTCTCCGAGGCCGGCCTCTCCCCCAGGCTGCTCGACCAGGTCCGCGCCGTACCGGGCGTCGCGAGCGCATCGTCGTACGTCCGCAGCCTGGGCACGATCGACGAACCCCGGCACGCCCCGTTCGACGACGACGGCGCACCGCTGATCGGCGTCGACGCCCAAGGCCCGGACGGTACGGCGCCTGTCCAGCTGACGCAGGGGTCTCTCACCGGCCTAACCGGGATGACCGTCGCCCTGCCGGACTATGCAGCGGACAAGATCGGCCGCGGCGTCGGGTCCAAGATCACGATGACGCTGGGAGACGGGACCTCCGTCGACCTTCGAGTGGTCGCGACCTTCGCGGCGGTCCGCGGGTACGAATCGATCATCCTGCCCGCATCCTTGGTCGCCGCCCACACCACGGACGGGCTCACCAAGCAGATCCTGGTCCGCGCCGCACCGGGAACCGACGTACGACCCGCTCTCGCCAAGCTCGCCGCGGCTCACCCGGGCGTTGCCGTGGCAGACCGCAGTACGTTGCTCGCCGCCAACACCGAAGACCTGAAGACGCAGGCGTGGGTCAACTACATGCTGCTCGGCATGCTGATCGCGTACACCGCGGTCTCGGTCGTGAACACGCTCGTCTCGACCACGCTCCGCCGACGCCGCGAGTTCGCACTCCAGCGCCTGACCGGTTCCACTCGCCTCCAGGTCCTCCGGATGCTCTTCACCGAAAGCACCCTGATCACCCTCGTCGGCGTCACCCTGGGAACCGCAATCGCCCTCGCCTGCCTACTCCCCTTCGCGGCCGTCGTCTCCCCAACAGAGTCGCTCCCCTCCGGCCCGCTCTGGATCTACTTCATCATCATCGGAGCCGCCGCAGCCCTCACCTTCACCTCAACCCTCCTCCCCGCCACAGCCACCCTCCGCCACGCCCCCACCCAACCCACCTACACCGACTAACTCCCCTGAACCGACGACACGGTCGAGTCAGTCGTCCAGTTCTCCGTGGCTGAACTCGAGGGAAACACCCTCGTCGGCTCGGCCTGCTCGCCGACGACTGGAAACCTGCCGCCTAGCTTCAGCGGGCAGGCGTGGGTTCGGCGACCGGCTGGAGGGCGATGGTGGTTGCCTGGATGATCGGTGCCTGCGCCCGGATCCAGGGCGAGAGCACGACCTGGAGATCTTCCAGGTCACGTTCCTCGAGGATCACTCCGGGAGCCGGCACGCTGGCGCCCAGCTCGGCCAGCACCGGCCGCAGGTGCTGATCGGCCAGCAGCTTGTGACTCGGCGCGGCCGACACCGTGACCGGCACCACCACGGCCCCGGCCAACGCCTGCGGGCGCAGTACGTCGAGGAAGCTCTTCAGCAGACCCGTATAGCTGCCCTTGTAGACCGGCGTCGCCAGCACGACCACCGACGCCGAGGTCACCAGGTCAACCGCACCCTCCAATGCCGCCCGCTCCTCCTCCCCGGCCAGCTCCCCCTGAAAGATCGCCGGCGCGAACGTCACCAGATCGATCAGTTCATCGATCCGGTACGGCGTACCCAGCTCGGACGCCAGCAACTCCGCAACGGACGCCGCGGCAGCCGCGGTCCGCGAACCGGCGCGCGGATTGCCGACCACGGTGACGACAGACTGCGGCCAGACCGGCGGATCCGGCACAACCTGCGGTTCGAACGCGACTGAGGGCATCTGACCCAACTCCTGTGCTCGGCAAGTGGTACGTCGAGCCTAGTCAAAGTCGAGCGGTCTACTTGACTTTCTCAGAATCCGAACGCCGGAGCTTCACGACCACGAACCACACCACCGCCGCCACCGCACCCGCGATCACCAGCTTCTGGAACACGCCCACCGACGACTCCACTACGTGCCACTGCTCACCGAGCAGATACCCGGCCATGATCAGCAACGAGTTCCACATCAGACTCCCGACGGCCGTCAGCAAGAGAAACAGCCACACCCGCATCCGCTCCACCCCGGCCGGCACCGAGATCAGGCTCCGCACGACCGGCACCAGCCGCCCGATGAACACAGCCTTCGACCCATGTCGCGCAAACCATTCCTCGGCCTTGTCCACATCCCGCAGGTTCACCAACGGCAACCTCGCCGCCAGCGCCCTGGTCCGCTCCCGCCCCAGCCCTGCGCCCACGCCGTACAACGCCAGCGCGCCCACCACCGACCCCAGCGTGGTGAACAAGATCGCGCTCACCAGCCCAAGGTCGCCCCGAGCCGCCGCAAACCCAGCCAGCGGCAGAATCACCTCGCTGGGCAACGGCGGAAACAAGTTCTCCAACGCCACCGCCAGCCCGGCCCCAGGCGCACCCAACTGCTCCATCAGGTCGATCGCCCAGCCGGCCACCCCGCCGGCGGGCTCTTCCGTCGCCTGCACCGCGCTCATCATCACCAACCTCGTCGGGGCTCTCCACAGTACCGAGCGCTCAAGAGGCGGGAGCTCCGATCGACGACCGGCGTACGACGGCGGCCGGGACCGCGACTGACTGGTCGGGGGACGGCGCGTCCAGCAGTTGGGCGATCGCGAGCTGGCCCACCTCGGAGCTCTGACCGGCGAGAGTTGTAAGGCCTGGATGGACGAGCTCGGAGAGGATGTCGTCGTGGCCGGTGACGCTCACGTCGTCCGGGACTGATTTGCCCTGGCGGCGGAGGCCTTCGACCAGACCGGCAGCCAGGACGTCGTCGAAGGCCATGACTGCGGTGATGCCCAGAGCGATGACTGAGGAGGCAGCAGCTATGCCGTCGGCGTAGGTGTCGGTGGTGGTCGGGAGGCGGATCAGTTCCGGACCGTGGGTGCGGCAGCGGGCCGCCAGGGTTCGGGCGCGTTGCTGGTTGGACCAGGAGCCGACTGGGCCAGGGAGGTAGGCGATGCGCTGGTGGCCCAGCGTCACGAGTTCGTCCAGTAGTTCGCGGAGGGCGGCGCGGGAGTCGGTGTAGATGCTGGGCAGGCCGTCGACGATCCGGTTCACCAGCACCAGCGGTACCAGCCGGCTCACCTCACGGATCTGCGGCGTCGTCATGCGCGGCGCGCACAGCACGACCCCGCGGGTCTGCTGGGCGAACTGCTCGCACACCTGCCGCTCGATCTCCGCGTCGTCGTCGGTGTCGGCGACGAAGACGCCGATCGAGTGCTGCCGGGAGACCTTCTGCGCCGCCTTCAGCAGCGTGGTCATGTACGGGTTGGAGATATCGGGTACGACGACGCCGATGTTCGGCGACGTACCGGTGATGAGCGAGCGCGCCATCACGTTCGGCGAGAACCGCAGCCGGCGGGCGACCTCGCGGACGCGGTCGGCGGTCTCCGGCGAGATCCGGCCGGGGCTGGAGAACACCCGCGACACCGTCGAGATCGAGACGCCGGCCGCCTGCGCGACGTCCTTGAGCGTGGTGGGTCGAGTCCGCCCTGCCATCGCGTCCTCCCGCTGTCCGGACGATCAGTGCAAACCTTTGACAACGGCCGACGATACCGACGTACTGTGCTCAGAGCGAACCCTTCGGGAGGAATCCGGATGACTGTCGGCACCGATCACGCTCCGCAGCTCAGCACGTATCCAACCCGCGCCGAGCTAGGCCGCGCAGCCGGAGCCTGGGCCGCGGAAATGCTTCGGTTGGCGATCGCCGAGAACGGTCGAGCGCGGGTGATGCTGGCGGCAGCGCCGAGCCAAACGGAAACCCTCGCCGCACTGGCTGCGGAGCCGGGCATCGACTGGAGCCAGGTCGAGTGCTTCCACCTGGACGAGTACGTCGGTCTCGCGCCGGACGCGCCGCAGGGTTTCGCCAACTGGTTGCGCGCGGCCCTGATCAACAAGGTGCCAGGGGCAACATTTCGCCCGATCGAGGTCGACGGCGATCCGGCGGTGGCCGCGCGCCGGTACGCCGACCTGATGGGCGCCGAACCCTTCGACCTCGTGCTGCTCGGGCTGGGGGTCAACGGGCACCTGGCGTTCAATGATCCCCCGGCAGACTTCGACGATCCACAGTCCGCCAAGGTCGTCGCGCTCGACAGCACGAGCCGGCAGCAGCAGGTTGACGAGGGCAACTTCCCAACGCTGAACGACGTACCGACACATGCGGTGACGGTGACGATTCCGCGACTGCTCAACGCTCGGGAGCTGATCGCGTCCGTGCCGGGTGCGGCCAAGCGACAGGCGGTGCAGGACACGCTGACGCAGCCGATCGGGCCGAACTTTCCCGGTACGGCGTTGCGGACGCACCCGCGCGTGAAGCTGTTCCTCGACACCGAGTCAGATCCCCGTGCTGAGCATTGACGCCCTGCCCGACGTGACCGGGAGCGAGCCGGTGGTTCTTCGAGGCGCCAGGCTTGTCGAGACCGAGGGATCGGCGCTGGTCCTTCGAAACGGCCGGATCGAGGCGGTGATCCCGGCCGCGGAGGCACCGGCGGACGCGGTCGACCTCGACGGCTACGTCGTCCTTCCGGGCCTGATCGACGTTCACGCACACGGTGGCGGCGGGTACAGCTTCGACGATCCCGATCCCGACGCACATCACGAGGTACTGCGGTTCCACGCGCGGCACGGCGTGACGACGATGCAGGCGTCGCTGGTCTCGGCGTACCCGGAGGACCTCGAGCGGCAACTGGACGCGCTGGCGATCACGGCGGCCGGCAGCACCCAACTGCACGGCGTACACCTCGAAGGTCCGTACCTGGCGGTCGAGCAGTGCGGCGCCCACGACCCGCAAGCGTTAAGGACGCCGGCAGCGGACGAAGCTGAGCGGCTGCTTGCCCGATCGGGCCTGGTGCGGATGGCGACGGTCGCACCGGAGCTTGAAGGCGTTCCGGAGTTCGTACATCGCCTGACCCAAGCCGGCGTTGTCGTTGCGGCCGGGCACAGCGAGGCTCGCGGGCCGGAGCTCGCCAGCGCCGTCGACAACGGGCTGACGCACCTGACCCATCTGTGGAGTTGTCAGTCAGCTCTCGTCCGGCGCGGTCCGTGGCGGGTGCCCGGACTGATCGAGGAGTCGTTGGCGTCGGAGCAGCTGACCGCCGAGATCATTGCCGACGGCCACCATCTCCCGCCGGCGTTGATCGAGATCGCGCGCCGGTGCCTCGGTGAGCGGTTGATCGCAATCTCGGACGCAACGGCCGGAGCGGGGATGCCGGCCGGATACCGGTACCGGCTCGGCGTCGTCGAGTGCGAGGTCGCCGACGGCGTCGGGAAGATCGTCGGCCAGGATGCGTTCGGCGGCAGCACGACGCCGCTCGACGGCATGCTCCGCCACCTCCACCAAACCCTCGGCTGGCCACTCACCGAAGCGGTCGCCGCCACCAGCACCCGACCGGCCAAGCTCCTCGGCCTCGCCCACCGCAAAGGCCGCCTCACCCCCGGCTACGACGCCGACCTCACCCTCCTCGACCACAACCTCACCATCCAAGCCACCACCCAATCCGGCACCTGGATCCACCAGTAGCTACGCCACCTGCGGACCCAAGAACAGTCCACCCGAGGCATCGAGCACCTGGCCGGTGATCCAGCGGGACGCCGGCGAGGACAAGAACGCGACCACGTCTGCCACGTCACCGGCAGCGCCGAAGCGCCTCAAAGCCGTCAGGCCGACGACGAGATCAGCAACACCCGACGTCTCGATGACCTCGGCATTCGACTCGGTCAGGGTGGCACCGGGAGCTACCGCATTGACGGTGATGCCACGGGCGCCAAGTGACTGGGCCAAGGTGAGCGTCATCGTCTCCAGAGCGCCCTTGGTCATCGCGAAGGAGGTCTGGACGGGGTTCGCCATCCGGGTCGCGACGGAGGTGATCGAGACGATCCGGCCGCCGTCGACCATGCTGGGCAGGAGACGTTGGATCAAGAAGTACGGCGCCCGTACGTTGACCGCTATGAGCCGATCGAAGGCGTCCACGGTGTCGGTCTCGATCGGGCCCGCCGGGGGCGCGGCTGCATTGTTCACCAGGATGTCGAGCGAGCGGCCGCCAAGCTGAGCGACCACAGCGTCCACATCGCCGGGGACGCCGAGCTCGGCACCGACCAGGAACCCTCGCCCGCCGATGCGTTCCAGCGTTTCCTCCGCGCCCGCCTTGTCGCGGTGGTAGTGCACCGCAACCTCGATCTCATCCGCCGCCAGCCGCTCCGCGATCGCACGCCCGATCCCTCGCGAGGCTCCAGTCACCAGGGCCAATCTGTTAGAAACTATCATGATGTTAGTATCTACCACATGGCCCTGAGAGACCGCCAGCGTTCGGCGACCCGCAGCCGGATCCAGCAGCACGCACTCCGGCTCTTCACCGACCGCGGGTACGACGCGACCACCGTCAACGAGGTGGCCGACGCAGCCGGCGTCTCGGCGATGACGGTCTACCGCCACTTCCCCACCAAGGAAGACCTGGTCCTGTACGACGAATTCGACCAGCTGGCCGCGACCGCCGGCCCAGACACCGGCCCGCTGACCGACCAGATCGCCCACACCATCCTCGAAACCCTCACCCTGGCCGTCGAACAAGACCGCGATCGCCTGCTCGCCCGCCTACAGCTCATGATCACGACGCCCGCGCTACAGGCACGTCACCTGGACAGCCAGTACCGGCTCCAGCAAGCCCTGGTTTCCGGGATCGCCGAGAGGTTCGAAGCAGAAGCAGCTGCGAGCGCCTGCCTCGGCATCGCTCACACCGCTTTGCTTCGGTGGGCCGCGGACAACGGCCGGTCCGACCTACCCAGCCTGTTCCGCCAAGCATTCAGGGCAACGTTCGGTCGTGAGCTTTAGGGTCGGCAGGCGCGGACGATCAGGTCGGCGGTTTGGGTGGCGATGCGGTGGCGGTCCGTGGGGGACAGCGGCACCGTGCCCTGGAGGGTGACTACGCGGCCTTCGGTGATGAGTAGATAGGTGAATTGCCGGGTGGTCAGGGCCGGGTCCGGTACCCGGAGGATCCCGGACTCGTCGCAGCTGCGGAGGTATCCGCTGACCAGATCGTCCAGGCCAGGCCGGTCGGTGTCGTCCCGCCACATCTTCTGCAACTCGGGGTGATGGGGAAGCTCGGCGATCGTCAGCCGGTGCAGCCCGGAGATGGTCGGCGAGAGCACACCGGAGAGGATCGACTCACCGGCCGTGGTCAGGTCGGTGAGTGGATCGCCCGCATCCAGGACGACCGCACCCCGCTCGGTCTCCTGGATCTCGCGGGCGTGGGCGATGACCGCGAGGAACAGGCTCTCCTTGTCGCCGAAGTGCCCGTACACGGTCTGCTTGCCGACGCCGGCCAGGGCCGCGATCGCGTCGACGCTGGTCCGCTCGTACCCCTGCTGCAAGAACAACTCCATCGCCGCAGCGAGGATCGCCGCTCGCTTGGCCGGTGACTTCTTCCGGAGCGGCGGGTGCCCAGGACCCACGGCGGCAGCACTCATGCGACCCACCTTACTTGACTAGACCGTCCAGTCTCATCTAGCTTCAAACGAGACTGAACCGTCAAGTCTAGTTTGGAGAGCCGCACGATGCCCGTCGCAATCACGAAGCTCGAACCACGACTGGTCAAGCTCGCCCTGGTCCTATCCCTCGGCTCGGCCGCCACCCTCGTCGACACCACGATCGTCAGCGTCGCGATCAACCGCCTGACCAGCGAGTTCAGCGCACCGCTCGCCACGATCCAGTGGGTCACCACGGCGTACCTGCTCGCGCTGACGGCGATGCTCCCGCTCACCGGCTGGGCCGTCGCGCGGTTCGGGACGCGGGCTGTCTGGCGGTTCTGCCTAACCGGGTTCCTGCTCGGCTCGGTGCTGTGCGCGGTCGCCTGGTCGGCGGGCAGCCTGATCCTGTTCCGGGTGATCCAGGGAATCGGCGGCGGCATGCTGCTGCCGCTGATCCGAATCGTGCTCGCGGACGAAGCCGGTCAGGACAAGCTCGGCCGGCTGATGAGCTTCGTCATCGTCCCGACGCAGCTCGCGCCCGTCGTCGGCCCGGTCCTCGGCGGCCTGATCATCGGCTCCCTCGACTGGCGCTGGGCATTCCTCGTCAACGTCCCGATCACCGTGGCCGCGCTGATCCTGAGCCGCGGTCTGGTCACCGGCACGCCGTCGGCAAAGATCCCGAATCTCGACATCCTGGGCGCAGTCCTGCTTTCCCCAGGACTGACGGCGCTGATCTACGGCTTGAGCGTGTACGGCGAGGCCGGATCACTCACCAGCACCGCGGCCGGAGGCTTGATCGCCGGCATCGTCCTGCTGATCGGGTACGGCGTACATGCGCTCAAAGCGTCCACGCCGCTGCTCGATCTCAAGCTCTTCCGCGACCGGTCGTTCAGCGCCTGCGCCGCGCTCGTGTTCATCTTCGGCGGCTCGCTCTTCGGCGCGATGTTCCTGCTCCCGCTCTTCTACCAGCAGACCCGCCACGCGAGCCCACTCGAAGCCGGCCTCCTGCTCGCACCGCAAGGCATCGGCGCGATGGTCAGCACCGTCTTCGTCGGCCGCATCCTCGACCGCACCGGCGCGACCCGCACAATCATGCTCGTAGGCCTGGCCCTTGCCGTCGCAGGCACGATCCCGTTCGCGGTGGGATCACCCACCCCGCTACTGGCCGGCGCACTACTGGTCAGGGGCCTCGGACTGTCCGCAGCCCTGCTGCCGTCGATCACCGCGACCTACCAAACCCTGCCGAAGAACGCGTACGCCGCCGCCAGCAGCGGAACCCGCATCCTGCAGCAGATCGGTGGCTCGCTCGGCACCGCCGTACTGGCGATCATCCTGCAGCGACACGACTTCCACGCCGCGTTCTGGACCACGGTCGTGATCACCGCGGCCGCCGCGCTCGCTGCCCTGGCTCTCCCGGCACGGACGCGCGCATGAGGGTTATATTCCTGGTATGGCAACTACGTTCGAGGTCCTCGCGGAGCCGCGACGCCGGGAGATCCTCGACCTGTTGCGGACCGGTGAACGCCCGGTCGGCGAGCTGGTCGACGCCCTCGAGCTGAGCCAGCCCGCGGTCTCCAAACATCTGAAGGTCCTGCGCGACGCCGGCCTGGTCGAGGTACGCCACGACGCCCAGCGCCGCTGGTACCGGCTCCGCCCGGCGCCGCTCGCCGAGATCGACGCCTGGCTCGAGCCGTACCGCGAGCTCTGGCGCGGCCGCCTCGACGCCCTCGAGGCACACCTCGGCCGGATGGATTAGCTCGATGGGTGTCCCGAGCAGCTCCGAGGCCGAGCTGGGCCAGGCCCGCGCGAACCGCTGGTGGGTCCGCGGACGACGGGTCGGCTCCATCGAACGGGCCGCGGGATTCATCGGCGACGTCGGGTTCGCGGTGCTCTTCCCGGCACCGCGCGCCGTCGTACCGTCCCTGTGGGAGGCGGTCGCCGGCGAGGACGAGGAGCCGTTCGGGGCCGGCATGGGCACCAACGAGCAGCGCGTCTGGACGTGGAAGGACGAGCTGCCCCGCCGCGGCCTTGCCTGGTACGGCGCCTTCCTCGCCGGCCGGGGATCGTTTCTGTCGCCCGAACTCCTCAGCGCGCTCTACCCGGGCGCGGGTGAGCCCACCGATCACCTGGCCCTGGACCTGTCACCGGCGGCGCACGAGATCGCCGACGCGATTGCGGCCGAGCCGTTGCCGAGTGCAACCTTGCGGGCACTCATCGGTGATCGCTCGCGCTACCAACGCGCGATCACCGAACTGCAGCGCAACCTACTGGTCACCACCGCGGGTGTCCACGAGAGCGGATCCGGATGGCCGGCGGCGTTGATCACGCTCACCTGCCACCAGTTCGACGTCGGCGGCGGCACCGACCACACGTTCGCGGCCGCGAGGTTCGTGGACACCATGCTCGCCACCACCCCGGGCAAGCTCGCCCGCGCGTACCGGTGGCCGGTCGCGCAGGCACGAGCCCGCCTCAACGAACTGGTCCACACCGACCAGGCAACCTTCGACGGCACCCGGTACCTGCGGCGTTAGTGCGACTCGGCCAGGTCGAAGACGTTGCCTTCTGGGTCCGCGAGGGTGATCCAGTGCGTTCCGTACTCGTCGTGCTCGTCGAGCCGCTTGGCGCCCAGCGCGACCAACCGGTCGACCTCGGCGGACCAGTCCGAGGACGCCGCCAGGTCGACGTGCAGCCGGTTCTTCCCGTTGCGCGGCTCCGGCACCTGAGCGAACATCAACGTCGGACCTGCAGCGGACCGGTTCACGGTGGCGAAGAATTCGTTGCCATCGGCATCGACTGACGACGACAGCACCCCGGCCCAGAAGCCGGCCAGCGCGGCGGCGTCGGCGCAGTCGAAGACGATGTTCTCGAGCGAAACAGACACGGTAGAAACCTTTCAGAGAGAGGGGAGCTGCTGGATCGGCCAGCAGATCTCGGTTCGGTAGTTCGCCGGATCGGGGTCGTCCCCCGGACCGACGACGTACAACTCGCGGATCGGACCCGGCGCGACCTCGCAGTGCTCCGCGACGTGGCTGCCGAGCGCGCCGTAGCTGCGGTCGAAGTCGGTGAACGCACCGGTGTGCACGGCGACGGCGAAGAAGCCGCCGGGCAGGTCGACGAGCTCGACCCCGTCGGCCGGCGGCTGATCCGGCGCGACCGGCAGGAACGCGACGACCTCACCGGCGTCCTCGGTGAAGAACTCGTCGCTGTACGTCGCTCCCGCGGTGGCCCGGATGTCCGCGCCGGCCGCGTCCAGCTGGCCGAACGCGTACTGGCACCACGGCCCGATGTCGTCCCGCGTCACGTGGTCGACCACGCCGTACGCCCGGAACGACGGAATGAAGCGATAGGAAACGTCGAGCAGCGGCTCACCCGGCGTGAGCAGCTCACGCAGCGAGGTGACGACCTCGCGGGTGTGCGCGAGCTCCTGCTCCATCCGCTCGAGGTGAGCCCGAAGCGTCTGCTCGCGCGCCGGACCGTCGGCCGCCTCGACCACCGCCCGGACGTCCGGCAGCGGCATCCGCAGCTCGCGCAGCCGGCGGATCAGGTGCGCGGTCTCGACCTGCGCGGTGCTGTAGCGGCGGTATCCGGACGAGCTGTCGATCGAGACCGGCGCCAGCAGGCCGATCTCGTGGTAGTGGTGCAGCGTCTTCACGCTCAGATACGTCAGCCGGGAGAACTCCCCGACCGTCACCGTCGCCGTCATGCGACAAGCTTCCACCCTCCGGTAACCGGAGGGTCAAACGACAACGGTCAAACAACAACTGCCCTGCCTGAGAACAGGCAGGGCAGCTGCTGGCCGGATCATCAGCCGCGGTAGCGGCCGATCACCTTGGTGAAGTCCCACGGCTGCTGCGAGATGCCGCTGCACGAGTCGGCGCTGCCGCCGGTGCAGGGCCGGTCCCGGTTCACCGACCAGTAGGTGAAGCGGGCCAGGTGGTGCTGCGACGCGTACGACAGCATCGTCTCGAAGTCCGACACGTTCACGCGCTCGGCGTTGTCGGTGATGCCGTTCATCGACGAGATCCCGATCTTCCGGTACGCCGCGTCGTCGCTCAGCCCGTACGCCGACTTGACCTGGTTCTTCAGGCCCTCGGCCGCCTGCAGCGTCAGCGTCCCCATGTTGTTGGTGCCACCACCGAAGTCGAACGGCATGATCACCCAGCCGTCCAGGTTCAGCCCGGAGTTCGCACCCCGCTGGATCAGGTCCTGACCGTTCCCGTCCGGCCCCGAGGTGGTGGTCCCGAAGGTCAGGTACGTCGCGATCCCCGGGTTGTTCTGCTCGATGATCTTCAGCGCGTCGACGACCTTCTGGCGAACCGCGGCCTGCGCGAACTCCTGGTCCTCGATGTCGATGTCGATCGCCTTCAGCGACAGCGCGTTGATGACCTTCTGGTACGCCGCAGCCAGCTCGCTCGCCGACCCGCAGCTCTGACCGAGCTTGTTGCCGGACCAGCCACCGATCGACACCACGGCGTCACCGCCGTTGGCCCGGATCGTGTTCAGTGCCTGCTGGTCGACACCACCGGTCAACGGACGGCCGCCGTCCCACTGCGGGTTGCAGTACCCGTTGGACAGGATGAACGCCATCGTGAACCACTTGACCCCGGTCGCATTCATCACGGTCGCCGGGTTCGGCGGGTCACCCCAGCCCTGATAGAGGTACGGCGCGGCCGCCATCGGCGCGCCACCTGGAGGCGGCGGGGTGGTGTCGCCGGCCGGCGCGTACCACTTCTGGTTCGCCGCACCGGTGCAGCTCCACAGCTGGAGCGGCGTACCGTTCGCGGAGTTGTTGCCGGTGACATCGAGGCACTTGTTTGCCTGCGGGTTCACCAGGTCCCGGCCGGAGGTGTAGGTCCACTGCTGCGCGGCGCTGCCGTTGCAGGTGTAGAGCTGCACCCTGGCGCCGTTGGCAACCGACCCGGCGTTCACGTCCAGGCACTTGCCCAGCGCGGTCAGCGTGCCGTCCGAGTTCCGGCTCCAGGACTGCGCCGCGGTCCCGTTGCAGTCGTAGAGCTGCACCGTCGTACCGTCGGCGCTGTTGGCGCCGGCGACGTCTACACACTTCCCTGCCAGTCCGGTGATGGTCCCGGTGGCGGCCTGGGCCGGCGCCGAGACGATCAGCAGACCCGCACCGAGCACCAGAGCCGCGGCTGCCGCCGCCAGCCGGCGCATCAGAGCGTCCACTTCTGGTTCGCGGCGCCGGTGCAGCTCCACAACTGCAACGGAGTGCCGTTGGCGGAGTTGTTGCCGGTCACATCAAGACACTTGTTCGCCTGCGGATTCACCAGATCTCTCCCACTCGTGTAGGTCCACTGCTGGGCGGCGCTGCCGTTGCACGAATAGAGCTGCACCCGGGCTCCGTCGGCGACGGAACCGGCGTTCACATCCAGGCACTTGCCGAGCGCGCGGATCGTCCCGTCACCAGGGCGGTCCCACTGCTGGGCCGCCGTACCGTTGCAGTCGTAGAGCTGCACCGTCGTACCGTCCGCGCTGTTGGCGCCGGCCACGTCGACGCACTTGCCGGCCAGGCCGGTGATCTGACCGCCACCGCCGCCGCCACCGCTCTGGGTGCCGGACCAGGTGAAGGTCGCCGAGGTCTTGGTCGGCAGGGTGTAGGTGAAGGACTGCGAACCCCAGTTCACCCGCACGGACTGCGAGCTGCCGGTGGTGTTGAACGCGATCAGCGCCTTCGAACCGTCCGGGTTCTTCCAGGCCACGTTCTTCACCGAACTGTTCGCGGTCGAGTCGATCCGCAGCGCGCCCGGCTTCACGAACTTGGTCAGGTGGCCCATCGTGTAGTACTCGATGGTCTTGGTGACCTGACCGCGCTGGCTGTCGTTGCGGTGCACGGTGACGAGACCGGTGCAGACGTTGCAGCCGGCGCCGACGTACGGCAGGTGCGCCTCGTCGAGCGCGATCCCCCACTTGACCCACGACTTGTCCCAGTTGCGGGTGTAGTCGACCAGGTTGTTCATGTCCTCGACCTGCTGGTTCGGGATCCAGGTGCCGCCCGAGTGCTCGGTCATGTAGGCGTTCACGCCGTACTGCGCGTGCACCTGGGACTGCAGGTTCACGTCGCCGCCGTACCCGTGCCAGGCGATACCGCCGAAGTTCGGGTCGTTGCGCAGCGCCGCGTCCGCGATCGGGACCGAGCCGAGGTCGTTGTAGTTGCCCCAGTTGTAGTCCAGGATCAGCACCTTGGTGCTGAGCCCGGCGGCGTGCAGCGCCGGGAACAGGTTGTTCTTGGTGAACTCGAGCAGGCCGGAGCCGTTCCAGTTCATCGACGCGTAGCCGGTGCTGTCGCTACCGCAGCAGGTCGGCTCGTTCTGCACCGAGACGTAGTCGATGTGGTTGCCCTGCGCCTCGTTCTGCTGGAGGTACTTGACGAAGTACTGCGCGTACATCGGGTAGTACTGCGCCTTCAGCCAGCCGCGGTGGACGAAGTCGTTGTTGTCCTTCATCCAGGCCGGCGCGCTCCACGGCGAGCCCATCACCTTGACCGCCGGGTTGAGCTGCCGGGCCTGCTTGGTGAGCGGGACGACGTCGGCGAGGTCGTGGTTGATGCTGAAGTCGTTCAGGTCGCAGCAGGTGTCGTCGTAGGAGTAGTTGAACCGGGCCAGGTCGGAGGCGCCCATCGGGTTCCGGATGAAGGCCAGGCCGATCCCGTTCACCGGGTCGAACAGGTCCTTCATCACCTGGTCGCGGGTCGCGGCGGAGATCGTGTTGCTGCTGTTCAGCAACCAGGCAGAGCTGTCGGCGAACGCCGCGCCGCCGCCTTCGAAGGACTGGTACGTCGTGTTCTCGTTGACCGTGATGGTCTGGTTGGCCGAGCCGCCGGCGGGGCCGAAGTTCACCGGCGTCTGCTGCTGCAGACCGCGGGTGACGTTCTGGCCGGCGGAGTCGTTCGTGGTGGTCAGCCAGATGTTGACCTGTTCGCCGGCGGCCTGGGCCGGCTGGGCGGTTCCGATGCCGAGACCGGCGGCGGCGACGCACAGAGCGGCGACCACGGCCGGCAAGAGTTTTCTCGCGGGCATGGGGCGGTTCTCCTTGTTGTGAAGGAGTTTGGGACAGGGGACGTTGTCGGCGTCTGCCCGCGCCGCAACTGGTGGTCAGCACGAGGTAACCATCCGTGCATACCGGTGTCAACGCTGAAAGCGAGACTTTTTTCAGATCTTTTAATTAGTCCCGGCCTTGACGTGGGAGCGTTCTCACGCCAAGCTGCCGCCCAATCACGCCCTCATTCAGACGCCCCCGGAGATGAGGTTTTCGATGAAGCGTCCACGCATGCTCGCGCTCCTCGCGATCGGTGCCGCACTGGTCGGCACCACCCTGCTCCAGCCCTCCGCAATGGCCAAGCCGCAGGCCGCCGGTGCGGCGACCGCCACCATCTGGGAGGACAACTTCAACGGCCCGGCCGGCCAGGCCCCCGACCCCGCCAAGTGGCGGTACGACATCGGTGGCGGCGGCTGGGGCAACAGTGAGTTGGAGTACTACACCAACAGCACCCGCAACTCCGCTCTGGACGGCAACGGCAACCTGGTGATCACCGCCCGGCAGGAGAGCGGCGGCTTCCAGTGCTGGTACGGCCCGTGCCAGTACACCTCGGCGCGCCTGCTGACGGCGCAGACGTTCACCCAGACGTACGGCCGGTTCGAGGCGCGGATCAAGATCCCCCGCGGGCAAGGGCTCTGGCCGGCGTTCTGGATGCTCGGCGGTACGAACTGGCCGAACGACGGCGAGATCGACATCATGGAGAACATCGGCCGGGAGCCGGCCACCGTGCACGGCACGATCCACGGCCCGGGATACTCTGGTGCGAACGGGATCGGTGCCGCGTACAACCATCCGAACGGCTGGTCGTTCGCCGACGACTTCCACACGTTCGCGGTGGACTGGGCCCCGGACTCGATCACCTG
This sequence comes from Kribbella sp. NPDC026611, assembly GCF_040638345.1. Classification (NCBI taxonomy): domain Bacteria; kingdom Bacillati; phylum Actinomycetota; class Actinomycetes; order Propionibacteriales; family Kribbellaceae; genus Kribbella; species Kribbella sp. NPDC026611. The sequence goes on along the minus strand of NZ_JBEZYC010000005.1, from coordinate 452,270 downwards.
GTCCGTCGACGGCGTGCAGTACGAGCGCCGGACGCCGGCCGACCTGAACGGCAACCAGTGGGTCTTCAACCACCCGTTCTTCATGATCATGAACGTTGCCGTCGGCGGCGGCTGGCCGGGCAACCCCGACGGCTCGACCGTGATGCCGCAGACGATGACAGTCGACTACGTCCGCGTCTCCACGCTCGGCAGCAGCTCCAGCGGCTCGCAGATCACCGGCCTGGCCGGCAAGTGTCTCGACGTCGCCGCCGCGAACACCGCCGACGGTACGCCGGTGCAGCTGTACGACTGCAACGGTACGAACGCGCAGAAGTGGACCCGCCCCGGCGACGGCACGATCCGTGCTCTCGGCAAATGCTTGGACGTCAACGCCGGCTCGGTCGCCGACGGCGCCAAGGTCCAACTCTGGACCTGCAACGGAACAGGCGCCCAGCAATGGACCTACTCCGGCGCCAAAGACCTCGTGAATCCACAGGCGAACAAGTGCCTCGATGTCACCGGCAACAACTCCGCCAATGCCACCCCGGTCCAACTCTGGACCTGCACCGGCGCCGCAAACCAGAAGTGGAACGTGTAAAGAAGATCAAGGAAGAACAAAGAACAAGAGATTTCACAGTGGTGGCCGGCCCAGACGGTCGGCCGCCACTGTGTGCTGTTCAGAAGTCTAAGAAAAGAGCAGACACTCGGGAGCAGCGCTGGACAACTACAACTGGTACGGGTCGATGTGCGTTCTGAGACGCTGACGTCGCGGTCGCCGGAGCCGGCCACTACTCTAAATCTCTCTTCTTTCTTTCTCTGATCTTTCTAAGAAGTGCGGTTGGGTACTGCGCCTCCGTCGCGGAGGAGGCGTACTACTGGGAGGGTTGCGGCGCCGAGGGCTACGGCGTCGCGGCCCAGTTCGCAGAGGACGATCGAGACCTGGGCGTACGGGCGGCGCAGCGCGTGTTTGCCGACCTCGGTGCGTAGGTCGTCGAGGTAGCGCTCGCCCAGGAGTAGACCGGCCCAGCCGCCGAGGACGATGCGCTCGGGGTTGACCAGGTTCACCAGGTTCGCGAAACCCGCGGCCAGGTAGCCGATCGTGTCCGCGATGATGGTTGCCGCCGGCTCCGACGAGGAGTTCAGGAGCTCGACGAACGCCGTCTCTTCATCACCTTCGACGACGCCGCCGGCCTGGCGGTAGCGGTCCAGCACACCCTCGGCGCCGACATACGCCTCCAGGCACCCGAGCCCTCCGCAGCGGCACTGGCGTCCGCCGTACACGATCGTCATGTGGCCCCACTCGCCCGCGCTGCTGCGGGCGCCGCGGTAGCTCGAACCGCCTGCCACCAAAGCGGATCCGACGCCGGAGCCGACCAGCGCGACCACCGCGTCCGTCGCGCCTCGGCCGGCGCCGAACCACATCTCGGCCTGGCCGAGCATGTTCGCGCCGTTGTCGACGTGCACCGGAATATCGGTGCCCTCAGCAAGCATCTCGGCGAGCGGCACCGCCTCCCAGCCGAGCGTCTGCGCATCCACGACCGCGTTGTCCTCGACCACACCGGCGACCGCGACGCCCAGCCCGAGCACCTCCGAGGGCTGTACGCCGGACGTCGCGACGACGGCCGAAAGCCCTTCCAGGACGTGCTTCACGACCTCCGCAGGGGTCGGCGTGCTGATCGGGTGGTCGTGCCGGGCGAGCACGTTCATCGCCAGGTCGAACAGCTCGACCCGGACCCGGGTCTCGCCGACCTCGGCGCCCACGACGTACCGGAACGTTGGTGACACCCGCAACAGGACCCGCGGCCGGCCGCCCTCGGACTCGACCGAGCCGGCCTCCTCGACCACACCCTCGGCGATCAGCTCGCTGACCAGGTTGCTCACGCTGGCGGCGCTGAGCGAGGTCCGCACCGTCAGCTCCTGGCGGCTGAGTGGACCCTCCCGGTAGATGCTGGTGAGGATCACCGAGCGGTTCGACCGGCGCATGTCGCGCACCGTGGTCCGGCGTACCTCCATCTCAGCCCTCACCCCCTGATCCGACCCGCTGTGGCCCCGAGTTCATCACGTAGCGGGGCCGCCCGGAAGAGGACCCTTCTTTCAAACGGTGAACTAAGCAGCGATTCGTTACCGCTCCGTGATTGACGTCACCTTGTCCGCTCGGCTTTCATCTACGGAACCGCTTCCGAAACCGGTTCCGTCCCACCAGCCCCGACCGCCCGAGGGGAGTTCGAGCGTGTCCATCACCATCGCCGATGTCGCGGCCCGCGCCGGTGTCAGCAAGACCACCGTGTCGCGTGTCCTCAACGGCAAGGGCGAGCTGGACCTGCGCACGGCCGAGCGGGTCCGCCAGGTGATCGCCGAGCTCGGCTACGTGCCGAGCGCCCGCGCGGTCGGCCTGGCCCGCGGCCGGACCCGGGTGGTCGGCATGCTGGTCCCGTCGCTCACCTGGCCCTGGATGGGCGAGGTGCTGCAGGGCGCCGTCGACGTGGTCGAGGGCGAGGGCTACGGGCTGCTGCTGTTCACCTTCAACCGAGGTGAGGAATCCATGCAGCAGTTCGCCTCGCAGGTCTCGGCCCAGTCGTTCGACGGCCTGCTGGTGATCGAGCCGGAGGGCACGCTCACCTACATCGAGCAGTTGCACGCGCGCGGCCTGCCGGTCGTGCTCATCGACGACCGGGACAAGCGACCGCAGTTCCCGTCCGTCGCGACCACCAACTACGCCGGCGGGCAGTCCGCCGCCCGGCACCTGCTGGAGCTCGACCGCCGCCGGCCACTGGTGATCACCGGCGTCGAGCGCTTCGGCTGCACCCACGAACGCCTGGACGGCTTCCGCGACACCTACGCCGAGGCCGGTGTCGAGCTCGACCCGAGACTCGTGTTCGAAGGCGACTTCACCCACGAGAGCGGGCGTCTCGGCGTCCAGCACGCGCTCGGCGAGCGGCTCGAGTTCGACGCGATCTTCGCCCACAACGACCTCTCCGCCGGCGGCGCCATCCAGGCCGTCCGGGAGACCGGGCGGAACGTGCCGAACGATGTGTCCGTGGTCGGGTTCGACGACATCCTGTACGCCTCCCACACCGAGCCGCCGCTGACCACGGTGCACCAGCCGATGCGCCAGATGGGTCAGGCCGCGGCCCGGATGCTGATGGGGTACTTCAACGGCACCCCGCTGCCCGAGGACCCCCAAGTCCTGCCCACGACGCTGATCGTCCGCAGCTCAACCGCCCCGAAATCTCCGCACCGGACCAGACCCGCCCCCACGAACCGGTCCCACTAGAAGAAGCTCCGGCGGCGGGGCAGCTGCCCCTGCTCCGCCGCCGGCGTACCCCTCGACACCGAACCGATATGGCGTTCGCTCTTCCGATGAGAGCGTTCTCACGCCACGATGCACTGGCCCACCGGCTCAGGGTGGGCCATCCGCCAAAAGAGATTCACAGGAGGAACCGATGCGAGCACGACGCATTGTCGCGCTGGCCCTCACGGGCCTGCTCGCGGCAGCCACCCTGGCTGCCTGTAGCAACGGGGACGGGAAGACCAGCAGCAGCGGCGCCAGCGCGAGTGGCGCGACCGTTCTCAACATCGGCATGCCGAACGGTCCGCAGACCGAGAACCACAACCCGTTCCTCGGCTCCTCCTCGGGCGCCTCCCTCGGGTACCGCTGGATGATCTTCGAGCCGCTGGTGATGATCAACGGGATCAAGCCGACCGAGCCGGGCAAGCCGTGGCTGGCGACCGAGTGGAAGTGGGACGCGAACTTCACCAAGCTGTCGTTCACGATCCGCGACGGCGTCAAGTGGTCCGACGGGCAGCCGATGACCGCCGACGACGTGGCCTACTCGTTCCAGCTCCGCAAGGACCACGAGGGCCTGAACCAGGACGCGATCCCGTACGGCACGATCACCGCGTCCGGCAACAAGGTGGACCTGACCTTCACCCGGTCCCAGTTCACCAACCAGAACAAGATCCTGACCGTGTTCGTGGTCCCGAAGCACCAGTGGTCCACGCTCAAGGACCCGACCCAGGACATCCTGAAGAACCCGATCGGCACCGGTCCGTACACGGTGAAGTCGTTCACCCCGCAGACCACCACGCTGACGCTGCGCGACTCGTACTGGCAGGACCTCCCGAAGGTCAAGGAGCTCCGCTACACGTCGTACAACGACAACAACGCGCAGACCACCGCGCTGGCCAACGGCTCGTCGGAGTGGAGCTTCGTCTTCGTCCCGAACGTGAAGGCCGTCTACCAGGCCAAGGACCCGAAGAACCACAAGCTCTGGTTCCCGGCGAACCTCGGTATCCACGGGCTGTGGATCAACACCACCAAGAAGCCGTTCGACAACCCGGCCCTGCGCCGCGCGATGAACCTGGTGATCAACCGCGACGACATCTTCCAGCAGGGTGAGGCCGGGTACTTCTACCCGAAGGTCGAGTCCGTCACCGGGATCCCGACCCCGGCCGGTGAGTCGTTCATCGCGCCGGAGTACAAGGACAAGAAGCACGCAGTTGATGTCGACGGTGCGAAGAAGGAGCTCTCCGACGCGGGCTTCAAGCTCGAGGGCAACGTGCTGAAGGACCCGACCGGGAAGCCGGTCACGATCACGCTGACCGACCCGGCCGGCTGGTCCGACTACCAGACCGACCTGGAGATCATCAAGGACAACCTGTCCACGATCGGCATCAAGGCGACCGTCGACAAGGCCAACCAGGACGCGTGGTTCAAGAACATCGACACCGGCAACTTCGAGGCCGCGATGCACTGGACCAACGGTGGTGCGACGCCGTTCGACATCTACCAGAACATCATGGACGGCAAGATCCTGAAGCCGGTCGGCACCGGCGGCGTGAGCGGCAACTACGGCCGGTTCAACAGCCCGGAGGCAACTACCGCGCTGAACCAGTACGCCAACGCGGCCGACGACGCGACCCGGACCACGGCGCTGAACACGCTGCAGAAGATCATGGTCGAGCAGATGCCGATGATCCCGACCTCGGCGTCCAACGTCGGCGGTCTCTACAGCACCAAGAACTGGGTCGGCTGGCCCGACGAGCAGAACCAGTACGGGCCGGCGCAGCCGACCCAGCAGAACGCTCTGCAGATCATCCTGAACCTGAAGCCCGCCGGCAGCCAGTGATTCACCGACCGCGGCGCCAGGACGTTCTGGCGCCGCGGTCGCACGATTGGAGACCCATGACGGTCACCGAGACCGAGGTTGTTCTGGAGGCCGAGGGCCTCACCAAGCATTTCCCGGTACGGCGGGGCGTCCGCGACCTGCTCACCCGCGACCGCAAGGTCGTGCACGCGGTCGACGACATCAAGCTCACGCTCCGCCGCGGACGGGTCACCGCGCTGGTCGGCGAGTCCGGGTCCGGCAAGTCGACCGTGGCCCGCCTGATGGCCCAGCTGTACGGGCGCACCGCCGGCGACATCCGCCTGCACGGCGAGTCCGTCACGGTCCGCGGCGGGCGCAAGTTCCGCGCGTACTGCCGCCGGGTGCAGATGATTTTCCAGGACCCGTTCGCCTCGCTCAACCCGACGCACACCGTGCGGTACCACCTGACCCGGTCGCTGAAGATCCACGGCCGCGCGGGCGAGCTCGAGCAGAACCTCCGCGACCTGCTGGAGCGGGTGCAGCTCACGCCGCCGGAGCGCTATCTCGACAAGTTCCCGCACGAGCTGTCCGGTGGCCAGCGGCAGCGCGTCTCGATCGCCCGGGCGCTCGGCGCCGATCCCGAGGCGTTACTCGCGGACGAGCCGGTGTCGATGCTCGACGTGTCGATCCGCCTCGGCGTCCTGAACCTGCTGCGGGACCTGAAGGAACGCTTCAACCTCGCGATCCTCTACATCACCCACGACATCGCCTCGGCCCGGTACTTCGCCGACGAGACCCTGGTGATGTACGCCGGTCGCCTGGTCGAGGGCGGCGACTCCGAGACCGTTACGCAGCACCCCGCCCACCCGTACACCCGCCTGCTGATCGAGAGCGCGCCGGATCCCGACCGCCTCGGTGAGTTGAGCCGGCCCGAGGACCAGGCCGGCGGCGAACCGCCCAGCCTGATCGCACCGCCGAGCGGCTGCCGGTTCAACCCGCGCTGCGTGCACGCGATGCCGAAGTGCTCGACCGACCTCCCGCCGCGCTTCGAGCTGCCCGCCGCCGGTCACTGGGCTGCGTGCTGGCTCTACGAGGAAGGAACCGCGCAGTGAAGTTCCTTCTACAGCGCATCGCCTTCTACCTGTTCACCGCATGGGCGGCGCTGACCATCAACTTCTTCATCCCCCGGCTGATCCCCGGCGACCCGGTCACCTCGCTGATGGCGAAGTACCAGGGCCAGCTGAGCACGGAGGCGATCCACTCGCTCTACGTGCTCTTCGGCCTGGACAAGAACGCCTCGCTCTGGAGCCAGTACGTCGACTACTGGGGTCAGATCTTCCACGGCGACCTCGGGCTGTCGTTCACGTTCTTCCCGACCCCGGTCTCGGAGATCCTCAAGCAGAGCCTGCCGTGGACGATCGCGCTGGTCGGCATCACCACGCTGGCCAGCTTCCTGATCGGTACGTCGCTCGGCGTCCTCTCCGGCTGGCGGCGCGGCTCGATCATGGACGGACTGTTGCCGATGACAACGTTCCTGTCCTCGATCCCGTACTTCTGGCTCGGCCTGCTGGCGATCACGCTGTTCGCCGGTACCGACAGCTTCTTCCCGTCCTCCGGCGGCTACGAGCCCGGCCTGGTCCCGTCCTGGAACGGGACGTTCATCGGCAGCGCGATCCAGCACAGCCTGCTGCCGGCGGTCACGATCCTGATCTCGTCGGTGAGCGGCTGGATCCTGACCATGCGGAACATGATGGTCACGGTCGCCTCCGAGGACTACATCACCGTCGCGCACGCGAAGGGCCTCCCCGAGCGCCGGGTGATGGTCAGCTATGCGGCCCGCAACGCGCTGCTGCCGAACGTCTCCGGCTTCGCGCTGTCGCTCGGCTTCATCGTCGGCGGCACCCTGCTGGTGGAGATCGTCTTCTCCTACCCGGGCATCGGCTACAACCTGTTCCAGGCCGTCGGGGCCAAGGACTACCCGCTGATGCAGGGCGTCTTCCTGGTCATCACGCTGTCGGTCCTGGTGGCCAACCTGCTGGCCGACGTCGCCTACCTGCTCCTCGACCCGCGCACCCGGAAGGAGGGCTGATGTCCGCACCAGCCACCACCATCACCGCGGTCACCCCCGAGGGCCCGGTCGCGACCGCGCCGGCCAAGCGCCGCCGGCTCCGTTTCGTCGCCAACCCGAAGGCCGCGACCGGCCTGATCGTGCTCGCGTTCTTCTGCGTGATCGCGATCATCGGCCCGTGGATCGCGCCGTACGACCCGTCGGCGCGCAGCAGCGACCTGATCCAGGCGCCGTCCGGCAAGCACTGGTTCGGTACGACGCATCTCGGCCAGGACATCTTCAGCCAGGTGCTGGTCGGGACCCGCGGCGTCATGTTCGTCGGCCTGCTGGCCGGTCTGGTCGCGACGGCGCTGTCGATCCTGATCGGCGTCAGCGCCGGCTTCCTCGGCGGCGCCGCGGACGAGAGCCTGTCCGCGCTGTCGAACGTGTTCCTGGTGATCCCGGCGCTGCCGCTGATCATCATCGTCGCGTCCACGATCCCGTCGGCGGGTGACCTGATGGTTGCCCTGGTCATCGGGTTCACCTCGTGGGCCTGGGGTGCGCGGGTGTTGCGCGCCCAGACGCTGTCGTTGCGGCGGCGGGACTACGTGGAGGCCGCGCGGGCGACCGGTGAGAGCACCTGGCGGTTGATCACCTTCGAGATCATGCCGAACCTGACCGCGATCATCGCGTCCGGTTTCGTCGGCACCGTGATCTTCGCGGTGATGTCCGAGATTACCCTGGCGTTCATCGGCATCTCGACGATCTCCGAGTGGAACTGGGGAACGATCCTGTTCTGGGCGCAATCGCAGCAGGCACTGGCTCAGGGCGCCTGGTGGTGGTTCGTCCCGGCCGGTCTGGCGATCGCCGTCCTCGGTACGGCATTGTCGCTGATCAACTTCGGCATCGACGAGTTCGTCAGCCCGCGGTTGCGGTCGAGCGGTCACACCAGGGTCAAGACGAAGGACGGTCACTCGGTGCGGATGCGGGTCGGGTTCACGCCGGTCCTGTCGTCGAAGGAGGCGCCGGTGACTCCCGTCGTACCGCGTCGTCGTGAGGAGGAGGTCGCGTGAAGACGCCCGTACTCGAGATCAAGGACTTCCACGTCGACTACGGCCTCGGTGCTCAGGCAGTGCAGGCTGTTCGCGACGTGACGCTCACGTTGCACCGCGGCGAGGTGCTCGGCCTGGCCGGCGAGAGCGGGAGCGGCAAGTCGACCTTGGCGTACGGCGTGACTCGGCTGCTGCCACCGCCGGGGGTGATCAGCGGCGGTTCGGTGATCTACCACCCGCCGTCGGGCGACCCGTACGACGTGATGGCGCTGACCGACGCGGAGCTGCGGCGGTACCGCTGGGCCGAGACGTCGATCGTGTTCCAGGGCGCGATGAACTCGCTGAACCCGGTGCACAAGGTCTCGACCCAGATGCTCGACGTGATCAAGGCGCACGAGCCGCAGCTGTCACCGGCCGCCCGGGTCGCCCGGGCGCAGGAGATGCTGAAGCTGGTCGGGATCTCGGCGGACCGGATGGACGCATACCCGCACCAGCTGTCCGGCGGGATGCGGCAGCGGGTGATGATCGGGATGGCGCTCGTGCTCGAGCCGCAGATCGTGATCATGGACGAGCCGACCACCGCGCTGGACGTGGTGATGCAGCGGCAGATCCTGGCCCAGCTGGTGGAGCTGCGCGAGCGGCTCGGGTTCTCGGTGCTGTTCATCACGCACGACCTGTCGCTGCTCGTCGAGTTCTCGGACCGGATCGCGATCATGTACGGCGGCCGCATCGTCGAGGAAGCGCGCTCGCGCGATCTCTACAAGGACTCCTTGCATCCTTACAGCGAAGGGCTCTTGAAGTCCTTCCCCGCACTGCGCGGAGAACGGCGCGAACTGGCCGGGATACCCGGTTCGCCCCCCGACCTGCGCGGGATGCCTACCGGTTGCTCCTTCCACCCGCGGTGCCCGCAGGCCTTCGACCGTTGCTCGACCGACATCCCGGTCCTGGCGATTCCCTCCGCGCGCAACGACCCCAACCGATCAGTCGCGTGCTGGCTTCCCGGCCGTACTGCTTAGAAAGGCAAAGATGAGCACAACTTCTGTCTCGGGGGACGCCGACCTGATCGCCGGGTTGCCGTCCGGGTTCCGGTGGGGCGTTGCGACCTCGTCGTACCAGATCGAGGGTGCGGTCACCGAGGACGGCCGGACGCCGTCGATCTGGGACACGTTCTGCCGGGTGCCGGGGGCGATCGACAACGGCGACGTCGGCGACGTCGCCTGCGACCACTACCACCGGATGCCCGCGGACGTGGCCCTGATCAAGTCGCTGGGGATGGACACGTACCGGTTCTCGGTGGCGTGGCCGCGGGTGCAGCCGCGCGGCAAGGGCCCGGTGAACCCGGCCGGGATCGGGTTCTACGACCGGCTGGTCGACGAGCTGCTTGCCCAGGGCATCGATCCGTGGGTGACGCTGTACCACTGGGACCTGCCGCAGGAGCTCGAGGACGCGGGCGGCTGGCCGGTGCGGGACACGGCGTACCGGTTCGCGGAGTACGCGATGCTCGTCTTCGACGCGTTGAAGGACCGGGTCGACACCTGGACCACGCTGAACGAGCCGTGGTGCTCGGCGATGCTCGGTTACGCGTACGGCGCACACGCGCCGGGGCGGCGTGACTACCCGGCCGCGATCGCCGCCGTACACCACCTGCTGCTCGGACACGGACTCGCGACGCAGCAGCTGCGCGAGGCGTCGCCGCGGAAGCTCGACATCGGCATCACGCTGAACGTCGCAACGGCGTACCCCGCGTCGGATGCCGCTCCGGACGTCGACGCCGCCCGGCGGGCGGACGGGATGGGGCGCCGGATCTACCTGGACCCGCTCGTCCACGGACATTACCCCGCCGACATCGTGGCCGACCTTGCTCGGGAAGGCGCCGAACTGCCGATCGAGGACGGCGACCTGGAGATCATCTCCGCACCGATCGACGTGCTCGGCGTCAACTACTACTTCAGCCAGAAGTTCTCCGGCTACGCCGAGGACGGGAGCACGCTCGACGCAGCCGGCCTGCCAGTGAGCCGCGAGGTCCCGCTCGGCAAACCCCGCACCGCGATGGACTGGGAGATCGTCCCCGAAGGCTTCACCGACCTGCTGCTCAGCATCGCGCGCGACTACCCCGGCCTCCCGATGGTCATCACCGAGAACGGCTCCGCCTTCGAGGACCAGCCCGACGAGACCGGGTACGTCAACGACACCGACCGCCTGTCCTACTTCACGTCCCACCTGGGCGCGGTCGCCGACGCCATCGCCCGGGGCGCCGACATCCGCGGCTACCTGGCCTGGTCCCTGATGGACAACTTCGAGTGGGCCTACGGCTACGTCAAACGCTTCGGCATCGTCCGGGTCGACTACGAAACCCAGACCCGCACCCCGAAGGCGAGCGCCCTCTACCTCAAGGACCTGGCCGAGAGCTACCGCAGCCGCTGACCTGGTGGTGCGGCGGATTGCTCCGCCGCACCCACTACTTGGCGAGGAGCGGGTCGCAGGCCAGCATCAGCATCTCGGCCTTGCTCAGCGCGTCCGACGGCGGCTTCGCGCCGGAGTAGACGATGCGCACGAGCAGATTCTTCGTGGGATAGAAGGCGGTTCGGACGTACTTTCCGCCGACGACGCCCTCGGCGTACTTCCCCTGTCCGGTGTCAGGCAGTGTCACCGGCCGGCAGTCCTGGCATTTGGCCGACGGGTCGATCGTCAGCTCGAGCTGGAACAGGCCGCTGCTGGTGCCGATCTTGAGGACGATCCGGCGCTGACCGCGCTGGAGCTTCTGGGCCAGCATGTCCGCGTAGGTCTGCTCGCGGCCCGTGCGGTACGGGGCGAGCATTGCCAGCCGCAGCGCCCGTTCGCGGTCGGCCGTGGTGACCGGCGGGAGGTTCAGGGCCGGATCCGTCACGAAGGCGATCAGCTGGGCGTCGGTGATCGGCATGGACTTCAGCGGGATCGTGGAGTTGTTGCCGAACAGCGGGTTCATCGCGACGAACGCGGTCTCGCCGTCGGGCTGGACGTAGCTGAGCTCGACCGCCTTGCCGCGGTGGCCGATCATCGCCGGGCGGCCGTTCGGGAGCGTGACGCGGTGGCAGGTGACTCCCTCGTTGACCGAGCCGCAGGTGTTGCCCTGCTGGTTGGAGCGGGTCAGGCCGATCTCCAGCATCCCCTCGCCCGCGTCGCCGGGGACCTTCCAGCCGACCTTGTTCTCGATGCCGACAGTCGCCTCGCCCGGTGCGAACTCGAACAGGCCGGTGCTGAAGTCGAGGTGCTTGCGGTCCGGGTCGAGATGTTTCACCAGCAGACCCCTGATCAGCTTGTCCAGATCATGAGCAGCCGGATTGGCCGTCGTCTGTTCCTGGCTCGTGTCTTGAGACGTGTCCTGTGTCGCGTTGTGGTTCGCGGCCGGCGCCTCGTGCCGGGCCGCGGTGTGCAGTGGGCCGCTCAGACCAACCGCCGCGACCGCCACCCCGGCCACGGCGACGGCCGATGACGCGCCGGTCAGCAGCCGCCGCCGGAAGAGCCGGCGGCGGCCGGCGGTCAGGTCCTCCTGGAGAGAGCGGGGCAGCGCTCCGTCCTGCGCCGACGCGGCGTCGGTCAAGCGTTCGTGCAAGGTCTGCTCGTCGATCATCGGTTTCCTCCTACCGGCCCGAACTGGGCAGTCAGCAAGTCGTTCAGGCGGGCGAGGGCGCGGGTGCTCTGGCTCTTGACCGTGCCGGTGCTGAGGCTCAGGTCGGCGGCCGTCTCCTCGATGGTCAGGCCGACGAAGTACCGCAGTACGACGACCCGGCGCTGTCCGAGCGGGAGCGCGGCGAGCGCCTCCATCAGCGCCCGCCGGTCCTCCACCGCGATCCCTTCCGCGGCCATCGGGTCCAGACCCTCCAGCCCCGCGTCCTCGCGGCGCCACGGCCGGCGGCTCTCGTCGATCCCCGAGTTGACGATGATCCGCCGTACGTAAGCGTCGACGTTCCCGCTCCGCTGCACCCGGGTCCAGGCGACGTACAACTTCATCAACGCGGTCTGGACCAGGTCCTCCGCCTTGTGCACGTCGCCACAGACCAGGTAGGCGATCCGCCGGAGCTGAGTACGCCGCTGGGCGACGTACTCACTGAACTCCTCGTCCCTCATCCACTTCCCCTCGCTCGCTCCGTCACCGATGAGTACGGAGCCCGGGGCCCAAAGGGTTGTCACCCTTTCTGCCGGATCCTGTCCGCGTCACAAGCGTCATCATCCAACGAAAATCAACAAAACTCAGGAAAAATCCACCAGATCCCCCATTGGCCCTTCTGATCTGGTCCAATACTCAGGTGGTGGCCGGGGGTCCCGCGAAGCCTCCGGCCATCACCTAGCCCACCGACCTGGGGACAGGTGAGCGCGTGCGCCTCCACACAGCCGTCGGCGTCGCACTGGCGCTGCTCCTCCCGGCCGCCGCTCCCCCATCCAGCACCGCCGCGCCCGTGATGTCGGCCCGGCCGACGCAACTGGTCGCCGGGTGGACTCCGCCGCTCAGCACCCGGGGCCGGTACGTCGTCGACGCGAACGGCAACCGCTTCCGCCTGAAGTCCGGCAGCTGGCACGGCGCGAGCGGGACCTGGAACGGCTCCGGCGACCCGGCCGACAACGCCAACCACCACGCCGGCGAGAACAGCAACCGGATGCCGCTCGGCCTCGACCGCGCACCGATCGCGGACATCGTCGCCGGCTTCGCCGAGCTCGGCCTGAACAGCATCCGCCTCCAGTTCTCGAACGAGCTGATCCATGACACCACGCCCGTCCCCGCGCCCGCCGTCGCCGCCAACCCGACCCTGGCCGGCAAGACACCACTCGAGGTGTACGACGCCGTCGTACAGCAACTCACCGCCGCCGGGTTCGCCGTGATCCTGAACAACCACACCAACACCACCCGCTGGTGCTGCGGCCTCGACGGCAACGAACGCTGGAACGCGAGCCAGTCGACCGCGACCTGGGAGAGCGACTGGCTGTTCATGGTCAACCGCTACAAGACCAACCCACGCGTCGTCGGCGCCGACCTCTACAACGAGGTACGCCGGGACCTCCTCGTCGACCCGAACTGGGGTGCGGGCGACGAGCACGACTGGTTCGCCGCCTCCCAGCACCTCGGCGACCGGATCCTCACCGAGGCGAACCCCAACCTGCTGATCGTTGTCGAAGGCATCAACTGGACCGGCGTCCCGGCCGACGGCCTCCCGCACGACCGGCCGACGTTGACGCCGGCGCGGTACCTCTCCCACACGCTCGTTGCCTCCGACAAACTCGTGTACTCCGCCCACTTCTACGGCTACACCGGTCCGCGCCACAGCGGCGCAACCGGGACCGGCGAGACACACGATCCGCGGTACGAGGACCTGTCGCCGGAGGAGCTGATCAGCGAGCTCAACCGGCAGGCGTTCTTCGTCACTGGAGAAGAAGGGCACTTCACCGCTCCGTTGTGGATCAGCGAGTTCGGCGTCGGCGGACGGGAAGAGACCGGTGAGAAGCCGCGCGCGTGGTTCGAGCACTTCGTCGACCAGCTGATTCGGACGGACGCAGACTTCGCCTACTGGCCACTGGTCGGCTGGCACAACACCAGCGGCGCTGACAACGGCTGGGCGCTGCTGGCGTGGACTACTACCGGTCAACGCATCGGTCTGTACGACGGCGACGACTGGCGCGCGTCGGCGTGGACCCGGCTGATGAACGCGCCAACCAGGACCGGACCTGTTGCAGTCGGGACGGTGTGGAAGATGCTGAGCCCGGACCACGGAGACTTCGTCGAGTCCCTGCGCATGCGCAGCGCGGGTGACTGGGACGTGGGTGCCCGCAAAGGGGCCTGCCCGGACGACCTCCGCCTGATCGGCTTGAGTCACACCGGCAACCGAGGCCTCTGCCGCTCCGGCGGTCCGACCCCGTCCGGGGCATACGAGGTAGTGAGAGACGAGCGCAACGTCTCGTCGGACTGGGCTTCCGGCTACACGAAGTACCAGTGCGCCCCCAACTTCTACCTCACCGGCTACAGCGTCCGCGGCGCCCGGGTCTCGTCTGCCTTGTGCACCGCCACCTCCCAGTCCCTGGGCAATGCCGGCCGCACCCTGTGGTTCGACCGCGGCGACAACCGCGGCGGAGCCGGAGGGGACTTCGCCAACGGTAACTACAAGGGCCAGTGCGCCGACGACGAGTACGTAGCCGGCATAGCCTTCACCACCCGCGTCGGAGCAACAGGTACCCCAGACGCCCTCTACTGCCGCAAACTCATGTCATGACCCTGCCCCTGATCCCCGCTCCAACACACCTCACCCCCACCGGCACCACGGCCGACACCACGGCCGACACCACGGCCGACACCACGGCCGACACCACGGCCGACACCACGGCCGGCACTGCGGTCACGGTCGGCGGCTTCACGCTCACGGCGGCGGTCGGGGTCGAGGCCGTGTCCCCCGAGCTGAGCGAGCTGGCCACACGCTTCGCCGAGGAGGTCCACCAAGACACCGGCCTGCTTCTCACTGGGTCCAGGGGCATCACCGCAGTCATCTCGGACGCTCCATCCGTCGCACCAGTCACCGGCGTACGAGCGGACGGACAGGAGGTCGACGAACGCCACACCCTGACCATCACTCAAGACGGCGCCCACATCTCCGGTCCCACCCCGGAGGCGGTCTACCGAGGGCTCACCACCCTCCGCCAGCTCATCTCGACCCACCTGCAGGACGGCACCGCAGCCCTCCCGACCGTGACGATCACCGACGGCCCCCGCTTCGCCTGGCGCGGTCTGTCCCTCGACGTAGTGCGCACGTTCCACGCCCCACCCGAGGTGCGCCGCATCATCGACATGCTCGCCCTCTACAAGTTCAACGTCCTGCACCTGCACCTCACAGACGACCAGGGCTGGCGCGTCGAAGTACCGTCCCGTCCCGCTCTCACCGACATAGCAGCAAAGGGCGCAGTGGACGATCGCCCAGGCGGCTACTACACGCAGGACGAGCTGGCGGAGCTCGTCGCGTACGCCGCCGACCGCTTCATCACCGTGGTCCCCGAGATCGACATGCCCGGCCACACCACCGCCGTCTTCACGGCGTACCCCGAGCTCGCACCGGCGCAGGTCCGGACGGTTGACCTGGGCAACGGCGCCACCCTCCAGCTCAGCACGCTGCAGCCGGAGCTGGACGAGACATGGTCGTTCGTCGAGGACGTGCTGGACGCGATCATCCCGCAGTTCCCGCAGTCGGCGTATGTGCACATCGGCGGCGACGAGGCGTGGGGCATGTCCGACGAGGACCACGCCGCGTTCGTCGAGAAGGCCGCCGCCCTGGTCCGAGCCCGCGGCAAGCGCGTCGTCGGCTGGCAGGAGATCGCCCGCGCCGACCTCGACCCCGGAGACGTCGTCCAGTACTGGATGGACATCGACCTCGAGTCTGCGGACCCCGACTCCGGCCCGGCCCTCCCCGAAGACCTGCTCCCGATCCTCGTCGAGGGCCTGCAGAAGGCCCAGCACGACGTACCCAAAGCCCTCGCCGCCGGCGCCCGCATCCTCGCCTCCCCGACGACCTGGTTGTACCTCGACCGCCCGCACAAGGACGTGTCGAACGACCCTGTCCAGGAGGACGCTCGCAAACGCCTCGGACTGCAGTTCTACGGCCCGGCGTCCATCCAGGACGGCATCTCCTGGGACCCGGTCACCGACCTCCGCGGCGTGTCCTCGGCCGAGCAGGTCATCGGCGTCGAGGCAGCCATCTGGTGCGAGTCGATCATCACCCCCGAGGACCTGGAGCTCATGCTCCTCCCCCGCCTACCCGGCGCCGCCGAAAAGGGCTGGTCCCACACCACCACCAACTGGCCCGACTATGCCGCCCGCCTAGGCCCCCAATCCACAACCTGGCGCCACCGCACCTGGACCTGGCTCCAGTCCACCGAGATCAACTGGACCTGACCCCGCCGAGCCTGAAACCAGATGCGGTGAAGGGGCGGACCGGGGTGGTCCGCCCCTTCTTGACGACGGGTTTCAGCAGGTGGCGGTGGGGGCTGCCCAGTCGGCTCGGTCGTTGTAGCCGCCGTCGCCGGCGTCGCCTACGAGCAGGTCGAGGACGCGAACCCCGGTGAGGTCGACGTCGAACGGCTTCGGGGTGAAGCGGTCGACGGTGCCGCTGTCGAACAGGACCTTGCCGTCGCCGACGACCTGGAAGGTGGACGTGCCGCCCTCGGGGCCGACGTTGCTGACCACGTCGTCGATGCCGGCGACACCGGTCAGCCTCGAGCAGGCCTTGTCCAGGTAGTACCGGATCAGCGACGGCGAGGCGACGCCGATACCGGTCGGGTACGTCGTCCCGGTGAGCTTGATCGGATTACCACCGCCGACGCTCTCGTCGATCGTCGGCGACATCCACCCGCTGGTCGCGGTGATCCAGTCGTGGTGCGACAGCGGCACCGTCCCGCTCGGCGGCTCCGGCGCGATCACGATCGACGAAAGCACCGTCGTCTGCTTCTGGACGCCGTACAACACGGTCCGGTATGTCGTCGTCGCGGTCAGACTGGCGGTCCCGGGCGCGGCGCCGGCCGGGAGCTTCGCTGTGAAGGTGAAGGTTGCCTGCTGACCAGGGCCGATCAGTATGGGTGCCTTGGACAACGACTTGACCGTCCATCCGGTGCCGCCGGCAACAGTCACCGCCGGCTGCAGGGCCGGGGTGAGGCCGTCGTTGCGGAGGTTGACCTGGACGGTCAGCTCGTCGCCACCGGCCACGACCGGCGCGACGCCCTCGGGCTGCGGGTCCGTGCCGACCTTGGTCACCTCCGGGATCCCGGCCGTGACATGCGGGGCATCCGGAACGCCAGTGGCGACTCCGACCCGGAAGAGCGCCGTACCGTGCGCCGGGACCGCCGCGCTGATAACGCCCGCGGACTCGGTGACCTTGTTCGTCCAAGCGTTCTTCAACGTGAACCGCGAACCCGTCAGACCAACCGCGGACGCAGTCGTGGTCAGCGTCTTCGCGCTGTCGCCCCGGTTGAGCAGGACGACCGCACGACTGCCGTCGGCGAGCCGCTTCACCCACGTCTCCGTCGTACCGGCGGCACCGACTCGGACGGCCTGGACCGCGGCCCTGTCCTGGTTGATCGCGAGTACGTCGGGATCGGTCAGCATGCCGACCGTCGTCGCGCTGAGCTTGCGGATGTCGCTACCGACCACCAGCGGCGCGGCCGCGACCGCCCACAGCGTGAACTGGGTGCGGAACTCCTCGTCCGTCATCCCGAGCTCCGGCGCCAGGTAGTCCGGGTCACTGAACGCGCCCGGCTTGACGACCTCGGGGTGCCGCGCGTTCGCGTCGTAGTTCCGCAGTACGTCCTTGAACTTGATGTCGCCCTGGAAACCGACGTCGGTGTAGGTCCGCCAGGACTGTGCGATCGCCGGCGCGTACGTCCATGAGTTGATCGACTGCTGCGACTCGGGGTAGTTGCCCCAGTCCGGCGAGGTCACCGGGTTGCACAGGTTGAAGATCATCGGCCGGTGGCTCGCGTTGTTCCGCAGCGCCTGGGCGAACTCGGTGTACACCGTCTTCGGGTCGAGGTTCGCCGCGATCCCGCAGAGGTAGTCGACCTTGACGGCGTCGAAGCCCCACGCTGCGAAGGTGTCGGCGTCGTGCTGGTAGTAGCCGCCGCTGCCGAGACCACACCGACCCGGGATGTACGGGCCGGCGTCGGTGTAGATACCGGCCTTCAGGCCCTTGCTGTGGATGTAGTCGACGAGCGGCTTGAGCCCGTTCGGGAACTTGGCCGGGTTCGGGACCAGGTCCCCGGCGGCGCTGCGGGACTGGTCGGCCTGCCAGCCGCCGTCGAGCCAGACGATGTCGTACCCCGCCTTGGCCAGCCCGCGGCTGACCAGCGAGTCCGCGACCGACTTGATGGTGTCCTCGGTGAAGTCGCCACCGAGGCCGTAGTACGTGTTCCAGCCCTGGTACGGCGTCGGACTGAGAACGGGAGCTGTGGTCTGAGCCACCACAGCTTCGGCCGGTGTCATGGTGGCGGCGACCGCGCCGGCCAGCAGGGCCGCCGCGATCACCCCACCCAGAAGTCGCTTCATGGTGCCATCCTTCGAGGGAATTGAGCCTTTACTGCCGTTGAGCGGAACGGGTCAGCCGAGTGCTTCGACGACCAGGCAGAGCGAGTCGACGCCGTCGAACGGCACGCCGACCTGCAGCAGGTAGCTGCCCGGGTGGGTCTCGCCACCCACCCCGTAGTTCTTCGCGGGATCGAGCCCCGCGAGCGGTACCCGGCGCGGCCGCCGTGGCAGGGTGCCACGCACGTTGCCGTCGCCGGTCTCCCAGAGGAAGACCACGGACCGCCCCGGGCCGACGTACTGCACGCCGGCGTCGAGCCCGTGGACGTTGCTATCGGCAATCAGTTCACGAATGCCCTTGTACTGCTCGATGTGGCGCGCGGCCGCCTTCAGCTGTTCGTCGTTCCAGCGGGACAGGTCCGCGCCGATCCCGAGCACCCCGGCCATCGCGACGTGGAAGCGGAAGTCGAGCGACCGCTCCCGCCCGTCGTGCGTCCCCTCGGCGTCGGTCACCCACGAGCTCATCAGGTGCGGCGCGAACCCGGTCCGGAAACCCTGCTGGATCCTGAGCCGATCCAGCGGAGCCGTGTTGTCCGACGGCCACAACGTGTCGACCCGAGCGGCCATCCCCAGATCGACGCGTGCACCCCCGCCGGCGCATCCCTCGACATACACATCAGGGTGCTGGGTCCGCAGGCGGTCCAGGATGGAATACAGATTCGTCACCACCTGACCGTCCAGATCCCGGCGCTGGTCCCCGGAATCCAGCCGCGGCCGATTCGCGTCCCACTTCAGATACTTGATGTCGTACGTCGTGAGCAATCGATCAAGGGTGCTCCAAACGAACTCCACAACATCGTCCCGGCTCAGATCGAGCAGCAACTGGTTACGGACGAGCACCGGCTCCTGCCCAGCCGTCCGCAGGATCCACTCCGGATGCTCCTGCGCCAGCTGTGACTTCGGACTGACCGATTCAGGCTCGATCCACAGACCGAAGTCCAGCCCCAGACCGTGCAGTTGCGCGATGAAGCCGTCCAGCCCGTTCGGGAACTTCCGCGGATCGACCTCCCAGTCGCCGAGCCCGGCCGTATCGTCGGAGCGACCAACGAACCACCCGTCGTCGACCACGAACGTCTCGACCCCGATACTCGCCGCCCGCCGCGCCAGCTCGAGCTGGTGTTCGGCCCGGATGTCGAACTCGGTCGCGAACCACGAGTTGTACAGCACGCGCGGCGTCCGCTTCCGCGAGACCGCTCGTTCGTACTCGTGGAAGACCCGCGCCAGCCCGTCACTGCCCTCGGCACTGCAAGCGCCCACAGCCTTCGGCGAATCCCACGTCTCCCCCGGACCGAGCCGCACCCCCAGACTCGAAGGACGACGCCCAGCCTGGATCCGCAAGAGTCCGGTGGTGTCGACGTCGGCGGACATTTCCCACGAGCCCGACCAGGCCAGCTGCACGCCGTACGCGACATCGCCGTCGGTTGCCAGGAAAGGTGAGTACGAATGGCCCGTGATGCCCTGCGCGCTGCCGATCGTGAAGCGACCACGCGGCAACGTCACGGAAGCCTGCTGGAACTCGCTGTTCCACTCACCCCACAAGTACTTGACGGTGTTCCCAACAGGCACCACAAATCCAGCCGAGTCATGCCGATGCAGCGTGAGCTCGTCAGTCCCGTCGTTACCCACAGAGACCCACCGCTCGACGACATCGCCGACCACGAGGTAGTGCAACTCAACCCGCACCCCCCGCCGACCGTCCCGGAACACCAACTCCAGCTCAGTCCCGGGCAAGACATCCCCGGATCCGCTGGTAGCCGCTTCGTCGAAGACCGGACGCAGCTCATCCGACCCATCAGGTCCGCTCACCACCAGCTCCACCGGCGCCGTGTACCGCACCCCACGCACGGCGTACTCCAACGGCTCCACATCAGCCCGCGGCACGAAGTGCTCCGTGCCCACGATCTCGACCAGCGACAACCCGTCGTGCGGGCCCCAAGCAACCAACTGCGCCCACAACCCGTGATCAGGTACGCCGACGACGTACGCCGTCGTCGTACCGCGCAGCGTCCACGTCCTCACTTGACCGCTCCGATGGCCAGACCGCCGACGAAGTGCTTCTGGAAGCGAAGGAACACCGCGACCGTTGGAACAGCAGCGATCACCGTCCCGGCCGCGATCACGTTCCACGACGAGACGAACAAACCCTGCAGACCGAGCAGCGCCGGCGTGACCGGCATCTTCTCACCTGATCGAATGACCGTGATCGACCACAAAAGATCGTTGAAGATCCACGTGAACGACAGCGCACCCAGCGCCGCCAGCGCTGGCCGGGTCAGCGGCAGGATCACTGCAGAGTAGATCTTCCCTGGACCGGCCCCGTCGATCGTCGCCGCCTCCTGGATCTCCCGCGGCAGGTCCCGCATGAACCCGTGCAGCACGAACGTGTAGAACCCCAGCCCGAAGCCGACGTGCACAGCGATCAGCGCGATCAAAGTGTCGTAGTACCCGATCAGTTCCACGAACCGCGAGATCGGGATCAGCAGGATCTGCGGCGGCAGCAGGTTCCCCATCAGCATCAGCAGCAGAACGGTCCGCCGGAACGGGATGTTGTACCGCGCCAGCCCGTACGCCGCCACCGACGCCAGCCCGAGACTCAGGATTACGGCGGGAATCGTCACCAGCAGGCTGTTGATCAGCGCCCGGAACTCGTCCGCATCCTCCCACGCCGACTTGTACGTCGAGAACGTGAACGAATGCGGCAACGACCCGAGCCCGTTCGCCGCCACATCGTCGAAGCTCCGGAACGAGATCACGATCACCCAGAGAATCGGCGCGACCCAGAGGAACGAGACCAGGCTCATCGCGGCGTGGTAGCCCACGCGCTTGATCATGCTTCCTCCCGGAAGGCGCGGATCAGGTAGCCGAGAATGACGGCCAGGGCGAGGACGAAGATCACCACGGCCAGCGCGGACGCGTACCCGAGCTGGGTGGACTGGAACGCGGTCGAGTACATGTAGGTGCTCAGCAGTTCGGACGAGTGGTACGGACCGCCCTTCGTCATCGACCAGACGATGTCGAAGGAGCGCAGCGAGTCGATCACGATCACCGAGAGCACGACCGAGTTGACCCCCTTCAACTGCGGGATCGTCACGTACCTGGTGCGTTGCCAGGCGGACGCGCCGTCGACCTTCGCGGCCTCGTAGAGCGCGGGGTCGACCGCTTTCAGGCCGGCCAGGTAGAGCACCATCACGTACCCGATCTGCCGCCAGAGGGCCGGCACGATCACGGCGTACAACGCGCTGTCCGGGTCGGCGAGCCACGGGTGGATCAGGTTCTCCAGCCCGACCGTTTTCAGGATCGTGTCGATCAGACCGTCCGGCTGGTAGAACACCCGCCAGATCAGCGCGGTCACGACGAGCGAGAACACGACCGGGGTGAACAGCGCCGCGCGATAGATCCCGACCCCGCGGCGCTCCCGCTGCAACAGCAGCGCCATCCCGAACCCACCGAGCACGCTCAACCCACCGAACAGGACGAGCCAGATCGCGGTGTTCTTCAACGCCGTCCGGAAGATCGGGTCCGACACCATGTCAGAGAAGTTCCCGAACCCGACGAACCGCGGCGCCGACAACCCGTCCCAACTGGTCAGAGCCAACCAGAACCCCTGCAAGGCCGGCCAGAACACCCACACCGCCTCGATCACGAACGGTATGAAGACGAAGGCCAGAATGAGCGGCGAGACCCGCCTCCAGGTACGACGGGACGCACTCCCGCCGGTCCGTGCGCTGGACCGGCCGGGAGCCGTCTCGGTGAGGGTGGAGGTCACGCCTTGAAGACCTTTTCGGCGGCGGCCTGCCAGTCCTTGAGGATCTTGTCGATCTGGTCCGGCTTGTCGAGGAACTTGGTGAGCGCCGCGTCCGCGGTCGGCTGCAGCGCGTCGCTCGAGTCGCGGTTGAAGAACTGGGTGATCTCGGCGGCGCCTTCGATCATCGCCTTGCCCTTCTTCACCAGCGGCGTGTCCGCCGCCTTGCCGTCCGGATTCGCCGGGATGACCGTGCCGGACGAGCTCTGCACGTAGATCTCCTGCGCCTCCGCGGTCGCCAACCAGGTCAGGAACTTCTTGACCCCGTCCGCGTCCTTCACCTTCTTGGACGCGAAGTACCCGTCGGTCGGCGCCTCCTCGGCGACCGGCACCGCCGGGTCGATGATCGGGAACTGGAAGAAGTCGATGTCGTCCAGCGCGTCCTTCGGCGCCGAGTCGGCGAAGAAGGTGCCGATCAGGAACATCCCGGTCTTCCCGCCGAGCAGCGCCGAGGTCGCCTCCTGGAACGGGAACGACTTGCCCTTCGGGTCGAAGTACGGCAGCGCCTCCTTCCACTTCGTGAAGACCGCCTTCACCTTCGGATCGGTGAAGTTGCCCTGCCCGGCGAGCAGCTGCCGGTGGAACGGCGCGCCGTTGATCCGGATGTTCAGGTAGTCGAACCACGCGGACGCGACCCACGGGGTGTCGCCGAGCCCGATCCCGATCGGCGGGATGCCCTTGGCCTGGATCTTCTTGCAGACGTCGAGGAACTCCGCCCACGTCTTCGGCGGCGTCACGCCCCACTTGGCGAAGTTCGACTTCCGGTAGAACATGCCCCACCAGTAGTAGCTGGTCGGCACGAAGATCTTCTGCCCGGCGCTGCTCGTGGACAGCGTCTGCATCGCCTTGGAGTAGTTGCCCATCGAGTCCCACACGCTGGAGACGTCCAGCAGCAGGTCCTTCTTCGCGTACGAGTCCGCGACCGAGCCGGCGTACCAGGTGTAGACGTCCGGCGGGTTCGACGAGGTGAGGTACGTCGGCAGCTGGGTCCGGAAGATCTCCGACGCGACCGTGTTCAGCTTCACCTTGCCGCCGGTCTTGTTGTAGGCGGCAACCAGTTTCTCCATCGCCGCCTTCGCCTGCTCGGCCGACAGGTTCGACTGCAGCGAGACCTCGCCGGTCGCCGCGCTGCCGCCACCGCTGCTGCTCGAACTGGTCGCCGAGGTGGCGCACCCCGGTACCAGGGTGGCTGCTCCAAGCAGGCCAAGTCCCTTGAGGAACGTCCGCCGATCTGCTGCCAGACCTGTCATGCCCGAACTCCTGAGATCTGCTCGACCAGCGATCCAGTCGAGTGAGTGGTGTGTTGCGGACGATCTTGCGGCGAGGCGTCGCGAGTGTCAATATTAATTCGTAAATTACGAGCAAATCGCTTGACGTGACACCCTCGTCACGGTCAACTTGAGCCTCGTTCATCGTTGGAACGAGCCTGCCCGCGTGCTTGGGTAGGAGCGACAGTGGAGGAGGCGCCGGGTGCGGCTGGCTGGGCGGGTGATCGTGGTGACCGGGGCCGCGTCGGGAATCGGCGCGGGCTGCGTGGAGCGTTTCCTGGCGGAAGGCGCCGGCGTCGTGCAGGTCGACGTACACCCCTGCAAGGAGATACCGGGCCGGGCGGTCGCGGTGGTCGGTGACGTCTCGTCGGCGGACACCTGGGCCGAGGTCCGGTCCCGCGGCCACGACGAGCTCGGGCCGATCGACGGACTGGTCAGCAACGCGGTGGTCGTCGACGTACGGCCGGCGCACGAGCTGCCGCAGTCGTCGTGGCAACGCCAGCTCGACGTCAACCTGACCGCGGCGTTCCTCGGGTTCCAAGCGCTGTACGACGACCTCACCGCGAACGCGGGTTCCGTCGTCCTGGTCTCGTCCGTCCACGCCATCGCCGGTCTCCCCGGTCACCCGGCGTACGCCGCGACCAAGGGCGCACTGATCTCGCTCGGACGGCAGCTGGCCGTCGAGTACGGCCGCTCGATCCGCGTGAACACCGTGCTGCCGGGTCCGGTGGTGACGGCGCTGTGGGACCGCGTCGACGAAGAGGGCCGCGAGCGGAGTGCGCAGGCGACCGCGCTCAAGCGGCTCGGGCGGCCGGACGAGGTGGCGCAGGCGGTGGCGTTCCTGCTGTCGGCGGAGGCGTCGTACATCACCGCCACCAGCCTGGTGGTCGACGGCGGCTGGTCCGCGGTGAAGGACTCAGCATGAGGGAGAGCGGTGTGACGGGGATTCAACGCGGACTGCACGGGCAGATCGTCGAGGTGATGGCCCAGCGGATTCTGTCCGGGCAGATCGCGGAGGGCGCGACGATCAACGTGCCCGACCTGCAGGCCGATCTCGGCGTCAGCCTGACGGCGGTGCGCGAGGCGTTGAAGGTGCTGACCGCGAAGGGGCTGGTGGACGCGCGGCAGAAGCGCGGCACCTTCGTCCGTCCGCGCTCGGACTGGAACCTGCTCGACCCGGACATGATCCGGTGGCACTTCGCGGACGCCGACGTACGCCCGGAACTGCTCGAGGAGCTGCACGAGGTCCGCGGCATCGTCGAGCCGGCCGCCGCCCGGCTGGCCGCGATCCGCGCAGAGGACTCCAACTTGGTGGCGCTGGATGAAGCGCTCGAGGCGATGGCCTCGGCCCGCGACGACCTCGCCGCGGCGACCGCGGACCTGGCGTTCCACCGGGCGCTGCTCGCGGCGACCGGCAACGAACTGCTGACCAAGATGGAAGTGATCATGGAGACCGGGCTCGCGGGCCGCGACCGGCTGGTGCACAAGGCGAAGCCGTCCGACGACCCGGTGCCCAGCCACCGGCGGGTCGTGGACGCCGTCCGGGCGCACGACCCGGAGGGTGCCGAGCTGGCGATGCGGGAACTGCTGGCGAAGGCCGCTCTCGACCTCACCGAGGTCCGTGGACAGGGCCGGGGGCGGCGCTCGTGAAGATCGAGAGAATCGAGACCTTCCTCGTCCCGCCGCGCTGGCTGTTCTGCCGGGTGGAGACGAGCGACGGCGTCGTCGGCTGGGGCGAGCCGGTCGTCGAGGGCCGCGCCGAGGTCGTGCGCGCCGCCATCGACGTACTCGCGGAGTACCTGATCGGCCAGGACCCGCTGCAGATCGAGCGCCACTGGCAGATCCTGACCAAGGGTGGTTTCTACCGCGGCGGACCGGTGCTGTCGAGCGCCGTCGCGGGCCTGGACCACGCTCTGTGGGACATCGCGGGCAAGGTGTACGGCGCTCCCGTTGCCTCGCTGCTCGGCGGGCGGGTGCGGGACCGGGCTCGGGTGTACGCGTGGGTCGGCGGCGACGAACCGGTGGCGATCGGTGAGTCCGTCGCCGAACAAGTTGCCGCGGGGATGACCGCGGTGAAGATGAACGCCAGCGGGCGGATCGCCCCCGCACCGTCCGTTGCTGAGCTCAACGACATCGTGACCAGGCTGGCCGCCGCACGGGAAGCCCTTGGTGACACCCGCGATGTGGCGATCGACCTGCACGGCCGGGTCGGGGTCGCCGCGGCGCGGCGGATCCTGCACGCGGTCGAGGACCTGCACCCCATGTTCGTCGAGGAGCCCGTGCTGCCGGAGCAGATGGCCCATCTCGCGTCGGTCGTGGAGAGCTCGACGGTGCCGGTAGCGCTCGGCGAGCGGCTCTACCACCGAGCCGACTTCATGGCGCCGCTGAACGCGGGCGTCGCCGTGGTGCAGCCGGACGTGTCGCACGCCGGGGGGATCTCGGAGCTGAGACGGATCGCCGTACTCGCGGACGCGCACGGCGCTCAACTGGCGCCGCACTGTCCGCTCGGGCCGATCTCGTTGGCGGCGAGCCTGCAGGTGTCGTTCGCGACGCCGAACTTCCTGATCCAGGAGCAGAGTCGCGGGATCCACTACAACGCGTCGAGCGACCTCACGTCGTACGTCGTCGATCCGAAGCCGTTCGCCTGGGTCAACGGCCACGCCGAGTGGAACCCCTTGCCCGGCTTGGGGATCACCGTGGACGAGGAGGCGGTCCGCGCGGCGGACCGGACCGGCCACGCCTGGCGCAACCCGATCTGGTCCCACGACGACGGATCCTTCGCCGAATGGTGATCTCGCACGCGGGCGGCCGCATCGTGACGGTCGACCCCGCCGACGGCGGCCGTTGGACGTCCCTGCAACTGGCGGGGCGGGAGTGGCTGTGGGCCGGTCCCGGCCTCGTCACCGGCTCGCGCTCCTGCCTCGCGACCTTCATCGACGGGGGCGGTGTCGACGAGTGCTTCCCCACGGTCCGCGGCACGCCGGACCACGGCGGCCTGTGGAATCAACCGTGGGACGGGACGGTGGAGTACGGCGGCGCCGTCCTGAACCGAGCCTTCACGGCCGGCACGGACACGCTGACCGTCGACTACCACCTCGAAGCAGCACCGGGATATCAGTTCATCTGGGCCGCTCACGCACTGCTCGAATGTGTCGCGGGTGCAGTCATCTCCGCGCCACCTGGGACGGAGTGCAGGCTGTATCCCGAGGCAGCCAAAGGCCTCCCCTGGGCTTGGCCGGCCGACGCTCCCTGGGTCGCGTCCGCCTGGCCGACGCCGTTGGATTTGTCGACTTACGGTCCGTCGGACGGGACTGCAGCGGGCGCGATCCTGGTGGACTGCCCAACGGTTTCGGTCCGCGACCGGGGTGCTGAGCTGACCATGACGCTGAGTTGCCCTGGGCAACCAGTCTCCACCGCGCTGTGGCGCAACCAGGGCGGCTTCCCGACCGAGGCGCCGTACCGCAGTCTCGGCGTGGAGCCGATGCTGGGCCGCGTCTTCGACCTCGCCTCCGCGGGACCGGACGACGCCGCGGTCATGCCGGCGAGCGGCGAGCTGACCTGGCGGTTGACGCTGTCGGCCAAGCCGGTCTGATGGTGCCGGAAGCTCCTGGGATGTCCTGAATCTGGAAGGATCACAGCATGACGCTGCTGGACGAACTGCGGGAGCGGAAGCTGCTCGCGATCATTCGGGCCGACGGTCCGGACACCGCGCTGGCCTGTGTCCGGACGCTGGTCGACGCGGGGATCACCGCGCTCGAGATCTCGCTGACCACGCCGGGCGCGGTCGACGCGATCGCCAAGGCGCGCTCGGAGTACGACCCGTCGGTGCTGATCGGCGCCGGTACCGTCCTGACCGCCGCGCAGGCCGACGAGGTCGCGGCCGCTCGGGCCGGGTTCGTCGTGACGCCGGCGATCACCCGCGGGGCCCACCGTGCGGTCGAGCTGGGCCTGCCGCTGCTGTGCGGCGCGCTCACCCCGACGGAGATCGTCGCCGCGCTGGACCTCGGGGCTACCGCGGTCAAGATCTTCCCGGCCAAGCTGCACGGCCCGGGTTACCTTCGCGAACTCCGCGCTCCCCTGCCGGACGCGCCACTCATCGCGGTGGGTGGCGTCGATGCCGTCTCCGCGCCGCAGTACCTGTCCGCCGGAGCGCTGGCCGTCGGCGTCGGTTCGCCCTTACTGGGCGACGCGGGGACCGGCGGCTCGCTGGCCGAGCTCGCCATCCGCGCCGGCACGTTCCGCACCGCACTCAACGTCTGAACACGCTGGAGCACTGTGATGACGGATCTGCTGACACTCGGCGAGACGATGGTTTCGGTGCGGACCGCCCGGCCGATGCGGCTCGGCGGCGACGCGCACCTGTCGATCGCGGGCTCGGAGAGCAACGTGGCCATTGGTATGGCCCGGCTCGGCCACGACGCCGCCTGGCTGAGTGCCCTGGGCAACGATGAGCCCGGCCGGCTGATCCAGCGCACGCTCCGCGCGGAGGGTGTCGACACCTCGCTCGTGCGCTTCTCCGAGAGCGATTTCACCGGCTTCATCGCGTTCGACCAGCCCGCGCACGACATCACCCGAGTCAGCTACCACCGCCGCGGCTCGGCCGCCTCCACCCTGACCCCCGCCGAGACGATCGCTGCCATCGAGACCGCCCAACCCCAGCTGCTCCACGTCACGGGCATCACCCCCGCGCTCTCGTCGTCGGCCAGAGCCTCCGTACTGGCCGCCGTACAAACCGCGGGGGTGCAGGTCTCACTGGACGTCAACTACCGCGCCCGCTTGTGGACCCGGTCCGAGGCAAGCACCGCCCTCCGCGAACTGATCCCATTCGTCCACACCGTCTTCGCCTCCGACGACGAACTGGACCTCCTCACCGACGCACCCGATCCAGTGGCTGAGCTGCTCTCCGTCGTGGAGCACGTGATCGTCACCGCCGGCGGCAAGGGCGCGTGGGCGCACTCCGCTGACGGCACCATCCACCGTCCGGCCCTCCCGGTGACCGTCGTCGACAGCATCGGCGCCGGCGACGCCTTCGTCTCCGGCTACCTGTCCGCCACCCTCGACGGCCTGTCCGCAGAGGCTCGCCTGGATCGCGCGACCACGTCCGGCGCCTTCTGCGTTACGGCGTACGGCGACTGGGAGTCGCTGCCGACCCGCGCCGACCTGACTCTCCTCAGCCACACCGACGGCACCGCGCTGCGCTGACCTCAGCCGGGCAGTTTGCGGGTCCCGATCAGCTCGAGGGCGACGTCGCGGAGCTTGCGTCCACTGTTCTGCGAGTAGCGTTTGAGCACCTGGAACGCGCGGGCCTCGTCGAGCGAGTACCGCTCCATCAGGATGCCCATCGCCTGCCCGACCACCTTGCGCGCGTCGACCGCCGCGGTCAGGTTCTCGACCTCGCGGGCACCGGCGAGCGCGACCGAGGCGTGCCGGGCCAGGATGTGCGCGATCGCCTCGTCGTCCCGGTCGAACGCGTCCGGCTCGAGGCCGTAGAGACCGAGCACGCCAACCGTCGGCGCGGACGGAGACCCCACGAGCAGCGGTACGTCGAGAACGCTGCGGACGCCCAGTGCGCCGACCATCGCGGCCCACTCCGGCCAGCGATTTTCGGTCCTCGTGTCCCGGACGAGCACCGCCTCCTGGCTGCGGATCACCGCCGGCAGCGGACCGGTCCCACTGTCGAGCTGGAACTGGTAGATCGCGACCATCAACGGATCGGTGACCGCCGGAATCCCCGCCTTCGACCCGGTGTAGAGGGCGACGCCGGCGTGGCTGCAGTGCAACGCACTCAGGGCGAACCGGACCACCGTTTCAACGGTCTCTTCCACGCCTTCGGCGGCATGCATCTCGACGGCCAGCCGCGCGAAGGCGTCGGCTGTCGCCTGGTCTTCATCGACTCGCGTCATAGGCCACCGACCCCCTTGGTCGATCCGATCGCCGGCCCGCCTGAAGCCCCGGGATCGACGTCTCCATCATGCCTCGCCGACCGTCCGGCCCACTAGTCGTGATCATCCTCGACCCGGAAACGATCGGGCTGAGCACGATCAGGAGAGGAGCGCCGGATCCGACTCCAGCTCGCGCTCGGGGTCGAGCGGGAGGACGATCTTGAACACGGTCCGGCCGGGCTCGGACTCGACGCGGAGGTCGCCGTGGTGCTTCTTCACCACGATCCGCCAGGAGATGTCGAGACCCAGGCCGGTGCCTTCGCCGATCGGCTTGGTGGTGAAGAACGGCTCGAAGATCCGGCGCCGGATCTCGTCCGGGATCCCCGGACCGGTGTCGCCGATCTCGACGATCGCGTAGGCGCCGTCCTTCTTGGTCCGCAGCGTCAGCGTCCCGGAGCCGCCCATCGCGCTGATCGCGTTGTCGATGATGTTGGTCCAGACCTGGTTGAGCTCCGCGGCGTACGCCGGGATCGGCGGCAGCTCGGGGTCGAAGTCCTTGACCACCTGGTAGCCCTGCAGCTTGCCCGACATCATCACCAGCGTCGACTTCAGCAGCTCGCGCAGATCGACGGTCTGGTACGGCGCCCGGTCCATCTGCGAGTACTGCTTGGCGGCGCCGACCAACGTGGAGATCCGGGTCACCGAGTCGTCGATCTCGTTCATCAGCTGCTCGGTGTCGATGGTGTACATCAACCACCGCACCGCGCCCTCGAGGTACTTCGGGCCGACCGCCGTCAGCACCTCCTCCATCCACGGCACGTCCACGCCGGCCGCCGCGAGCACCGGCGCGACGTCCCAGCTGGCCTGCACGTCGTGGTCGTCGAGCCAGTCGGTCAGAGCGTCCTCGCGGTCGGACAGCTCCATCGGCGGAACGTCCTTGTCCTTGTTCTTCTCCAGCCGCTCGACCGCGTCGTCCTGCAGCTCGACGATCTGGTGCAGCTTGGTCGCGTCCAGGGTGCCGTCGGCGAGCATCGCCAGCTTCGACCGCATCCCGGAGACCCGCTGCCGCAGCGTCGCCGCGGCCCGGACCGCCGCGGCCGCCGGGTTGTTCAGCTCGTGCGTCAGGCCGGCCGACAAGGAGCCCAGGGCAAGCAACCGCTCGCGCTCGCCCAGCGTCTCGTTCGTCCGGCGCATGCCCATGATGAAGCCCTCGATCAGGTGCACCGCCATCGGGAACCAGGTGTTCATCATCGAGGCCATGGTCTCGGCGCCGATCACGTAGAACTCGGCCGGCTGGATGACCTGCATGGTCGCCGTGTACGACTTCCGCTCGGCGGCACCGAAGAAGGCGTTGAAGGCGCCGGAGTACACGCCGCGCTGATGGGTCCGGTTGATCTCGACGAGCTCGCCGTGGGACAGCTTGCACAGCCGGATCTCGCCGGAGAGCAGGACGTAGCAGCAGGTCGCCTCGTCGCCTTCGTTGAACACGACGCCGTCGGCCACGGTCTCGACGTACCCCGCCTCGGACAGCCACTGCAGCTGCTCGTCCGACAGACTCTCGAACAGGAACAGCGTGCGCAGCTCGTCCGGCGTCAGCCGCCGCGGTTCCGCGATCTTCTCGGTCATCAGAGCATCTCCAGGTATCGGTGCACCAGTGTCACGGCCATGGCTCCGTCACCGACCGCGGAAGCGACCCGCTTCACGGACTCGGCCCGCACGTCGCCCGCGGCGAACACGCCCGGCATGCTCGTCTCGAGGTGGTACGGCTCCCGCTCCAGGACCCAGCCCGGCGGTTTGCCGTGCAGGTCCGGACCGGTGAGGACGAAGCCTCGCTCGTCCCGCAGCAGCTCACCCGGCAGCCAGTCCGTCCGCGGCGCCGCGCCGATGAACACGAACATCCATTCCGTGTCCACCTCGCGGCTGTCGCCGGTCTCGCTGTTCAGCAGGGTGAGTCGCTCCAGGTGCTCCGAGCCCTTACAGGAAACGACCTGCGTGCAGGTGTGCACCTCGATGTTGTCGATCGCGTCGATCTGGTCGATGAGGTACGACGACATCGTCGTGGTGAGCGATGGTCCTCTGACCAGCATATGCACACGCTTGGCATGCCTCGCGAAATAGACGGCGGCCTGACCAGCGGAGTTCGCCCCGCCGATGATGTAGACCTCCGCGCCGGCACAGGCCGGGCCCTCGGTGGTGGCCGAGCCGTAGTAGATCCCGCGGCCCTGGAGATCGCCCACACCGGGCGCCTCGAGGGTCCGGTAGGCCACCCCGGTCGCCAGGATGATCGAATGCGCGGAGATCTCGCTTCCGTCGGAGAAGCGGACCCGCCGCGCGGACCCGAGGTTCTCCAGCGAGACCACCTCACGAGCGGTCAGCAGCTCGGCGCCGAACCGGACGGCCTGCCGCCGGGCCCGGTCGGTCAGCTGAGCGCCGGAGACCCCGTCCGGGAAGCCCAGGTAGTTCTCGATCCGGCTGGACTGACCCGCCTGACCGCCTGTCGCCAGCTGCTCGATCAGCACGGTCCGGAGGCCTTCGCTGGCGCCGTACACCGCTGCGCCGAGGCCCGCTGGGCCTCCGCCGACCACGACGAGGTCGTAGAAATCCTTGGCGGGCGCTGTGGACAGACCGACCTTGTTGGCCAGGTCGGACTCACTCGGAGCGACCATGACGGTCCCGTCCGGGGTGATCACCACCGGCAGGGTCGAGCCGTCGATACCGGCCGCATCCAGCAGCCGCTGGCTCTCGGCGTCGTCCACACTGAGCCAGCGGTACGGCACGGCGTTGCGGGCGAGGAAGTCACGGGCCGCGAACGACGGCGCCGACCAGCGGTGGCCGATCACCCGCGTCTCGTCGGTCGACGGCTCCGGGGTCGCCTTCCACAGGTCGAGCATCGCGTCGACCACCGGGTACAGCTTCTCCTCCGGCGGGTTCCACGGCTTGAGCAGGTAGTGGTCGAGGTCGACCACGTTGATCGCCTGGATCGCGGCGTCGGTGTCGGCGTACGCCGTCAGCAGCACCCGGCGAGCGAGCGGGAACAGGTCCATCGCGGCCTCGAGGAACTCGATGCCGGACATCTGGGGCATCCGGTAGTCGGCCAGCAGCAGGGCGACCGGCTCACCCCGGAGCTTCAGCTCCTTCACGGCGTCCAGCGCCTGCACCGGGTTCTCCGCCCGGACGATGCGGTTCTCCTCGCCGTACCGCCGGCGGAGGTCGCGGGCGATCGACCGGGAAACGCCGGGGTCGTCGTCCACGGTGAGGATCACCGGGCGGGTCGTTGACGCTGTCATGCCTCTTTCATACCAGCGGATGCCCAGAAACAGGCATCGGTAATCCACAGGCCAGCGCCCGGTTCGCGAGGGGCTGATTCGCGAACCGGGCGGGGCGTGGGGCTACGGGAGGGCGGCGAGGTACGGCGCGTGGCTGTTCTGGAACTCCCAGTTGTAGTACCGGTCCCAGTTGACCGACCACGTCATCAAGCCGCGGAAGCCCGGTGAAGCGCCGCCGCGAAGGCTGTAGCCGCCGCAGTTCTGGCCCTTCACCAAACAGTCGAGCGCCTGGTGCACGGCTGCCGGGGCGGTGTAGCCGTTGCCTGCGCTGACCGCTGCCGGGAGGCCGATACCGATCTGGTCCTCGCGCAGTCCCGGGAAGGTCTGTCCGGTGTTCGCCACCGGGAAGCCCGCCTTGACCATGTCGGTCATGGCGATGTGGAAGTCCGCTCCACCCATCTGGTGGTACTGGTTGTCCAGGCCCATCACCGGCCCGGAGTTGTAGTCCTGGACGTGCAGCACGGTGAGCGCGTCGCGGAGCGCGTGGATCACCGGCAGGTACGAACCGGTCCGGTTGTCGCCGCCGTTCGAGCCGCCGTAGAACTGGTAGCCGACCTGGACGAAGAACGTCTCCGGCGCCATCGTCAGCACGAACTTGGACCCGTACTTCGCCTTCAACGTCTTCAGCGCCGAGATCAGGTTCACGATCACCGGGGTGGTCGGGTTGCGGAAGTCGGTGTCGCCGGCGTTCAGGTACAGCGAGTGGCCCTCGAAGTCGATGTCCAGACCGTCCAGGCCGTAGCGGTCGATGATCGCGCTGACCGAGCTGACGAAGGTGTCCCGGGCCGCGGTCGTGGTCAGCTGCACCTGGCCGTTGGCTCCGCCGATGGAGATCAGCACCTTCTTTCCGGCGGCCTGCTTGGCCCGGATCGCGGCGATGAAGTCAGCGTCGCTCTCTACGTTCGGGCACTCACTGGCCGGGCACCTGTCGAAGCGGATGTCGCCCGAGGTCACACTCGTCGGCTCGCCAAAAGCCAGATCGATGATGTTCCACTCCGCCGGTACGTCGGCCATCCGCACGTACCCGGAGCCGTTGGCGAAGCTCGCATGCAGATAGCCGATCAGCGCATGCTTCGGCAGCCCGGTGCTGGCGCAGCCACTCGTCGTACCGGACGCAGCTGTGGACTTCGCCGACTCTCCTACCGTGTTGTACGCCGCTACCGAGTAGCTGTGGCTGCTGCACGCAGCGAGCCCGCTGACGGTTGCCGTCGTACCGGTGACGGTTTGGACGACTGTGGAGCCTTCGTAGACGCGGTAGCCCGTCACCGTGCCGGTTGACGCCGGCCAACTGAGAGAAATCGCGCTGTTGGTGGTGCTCGTGATGGTTGGTGTGCCGGGCGCGCTCGGCGTACCTGGGTTGTTGCCACCAGGTCCGTCCAGCGTGAAGTCGTCGGCCTGGTACGCCGGTTGGCCGTACCAGCCGTGCACGTAGATCTGTACGGACGTCTGGCTGGCACCTGTGGTGAACGACAGGCTCAGCTGGGCGTAGCTGCTCGCCGACGGCGTCCAGGTCGACGTACCGCCGGTGACACCGAGGTACACGTAAGAGCCACGGACCCAGGCCGAGAGGCTGTAGGCCGTGTTGGGCTGGACGGCCACGGTCTGGCTGCACTGGGCGAAGTCCGAGCTCGACACGGCACCGTTCAATGCATACCCGCCGCTGTGGACCGGGCTGGTGACTGTGGAGCCACCGGAGCAGGTCCAGCCGCTCAGAGACCCCGACTCGAAGCCGGGGTTGGTCAGGATGTTCGCTGCCTGGGCGGGAACGGCAATGCCGGCCAGCAGGATGCCGAGGAGGACCGCAAGCCATCGCATAGCCATTTAGTAGAGACGCTCCATAACTAGGCGTCAATGCATCGGCGGTGGCGTATATCCGACGGTGTCGGGTTCCCACCTGGTGTCCTGAGTCGGAAGTTCGGCGAGAGATTTCGGTGGTCAGGTGCGTGCATCGGGGTGCTTGGACAGTGGCCTCGATGCGGAGCATCGTGGGCGCTGGCCAAGTGCCGCGAGGTGCGTGCCTGGGCGCCGAAAGCGCCGGCGAACTTCCGACTCAGGACACTAGGCTGGGGCGGTGACTCGGATCGACTGGGGCAAGGGCACGTACGAATCGACAGCGGCCGACCTGTTGCCGGCTGCGCGCGAGCTGGTGGACGCGGCTCGCATCAAACCCGGCGAGCACGTCGTCGACGTCGGCGCGGGCACCGGCAACGTCGCCCTGGTCGCGGCTGACCTGGGTGCGCGCGTCACCGCGGTCGAGCCGGCCGCGCGGCTCCGCGAGGTGATCCAGGAGTCGGCCGGCGCCCGCGACCTGACCGTCGTCGACGGGACCGCCGCCGAGCTCCCGCTGGCCGACGCGTCGGCCGACGTGATCCTGTCCAACTTCGCGGTCATCTTCGCGCCGGACCCGCGCGCCGCGATCGCCGAGTTCGCCCGGGTTGCAACGAGCCGGGTGCTGCTGACCAGCTGGCTACCAGGCCCGATGGACAAGGTCGTCGGCGTGCTCGCCGGTGCGGTCCGCGAGATCACCGGCAGCGGCGAAGCCATGGAGGGTCAGATTGACTGGCACGACCCTGCTGTCCTCGCTGAGCTGTTCGGACAGCACGGCTTCGAGCTGACTGCCACAGTGAAGGACCTGGCCATGACAGCGGCGTCTCCGGAGGACTACTGGGAGACACGGCTCGCCAACCACCCACTGGGCGTTGCCACGCTGCCACTGCTCGAGCAGGCCGGCCGCCTCACCGACGTACGCACCCGGGTGATCGACGCCATCGGTAACTGGACCACGCCGTCCGGCCAGGTCAGCATCCCTTCCCAGTACCTCCTGGCTACGGCGACCCGCTGATCACGGCAGTGGGTTGGTAGGCAGCGCGTACTTCGGTACGGCGACGCGCACGCTCGCGATCGACGTATCGGCCGGTACCGCGATCGTCCCGCGCGACACCCACTCGGTGAGGTTGGCGACCATCGTCCCGACCGCCTGCTGCGAGGTGGCGTCCGGGGCCGGCACGGTCCAGTTGGACGGACAGCGACGGACCAGGAAGCACCCGTAGGCGAAGGTCGAGCCGTTCAGCACCCGCCCTCCTGAGGGGGCGGTGTAGGCCGTGGTGTGCATCGGCACCGCCTTGCCGCTGGTACGACAGTTGCCGGAGCTGCTGACCAGTGTCGTCAGCCCAGGCTGCTTGTACAGGTCCGGCCAGACGTAGTCGATCTCTCCGGCGACAAAGCCAGGCAGCTGGGTGCCAGTGGATACGCCGTCGAACAGCCAGCCGGTCCCGGTGGTCATGGTGTTGCCGAGGACCGCGCAGATGTACTCCGCACCCAGCAACGGCTGCGACGCGTAGGCGTCACCGTCGTACCGCCAGGTCGTGGAGTTGTAGCCGTCGGTGTAGCGGTCGATGTCCCAGGCCCGTCGGGTGCTGTCGGTGAAGGTGATGTGGCGGTAGGCCGTGTTCGCACCGAGGTTGGCGACGTTGACGCCCTGGGCGATCGCCTGACTGAGCGCTGCCCGCATCCGCAGCGAGTAGTACTCGTCGTGGCCAGGCAGGAAGACTGTCCCGGCCCGCGACGGCAGGTCACCGCCGAACTGGTCCAGGTCGTTGTCGGTCCAGTAGGTGACGTCCAGTCCCTTCGACTCGGCCCAGAACACCAGGCCCTGCTCGAGCGAGAGGTACTGACCGGACCCCTGCCCCTCGTTGTACGGGCGATCGGACGTCAGCCGGCCGGAGCCGGTGTCCAGCCCGGTGTAGAAGCTCACGCCGCCATAGCTGTTGTACGCCTGCCAGGTTGCGTTGGCCTGCTGGATCAGCAAGGCATGCTTCGTACCGGTGTCGTCCCGCACGGTCAGCGGCGCGTACGACGCCTGCTGCCCGTCGCTGACCTTGATCAGGTACGTGCCGGGGACCCAGGTGTCGTCGACCGGGATGCTCAGCGTCTTCGTCCAGGTCTCCGCGGAAGTCATCCGCAGCGGCTTGCCGTCGGCCGACGTACCGCCGGTGGTGGGCGGCTCCTGCGCGACGGTCGGTACATTGTCCTTCCGCCAGATCTCACGGGCGCCGAGGCCGGCGTAGTACCCCATCCGGTAGGCGACCACGCTCACTAGGTTGCCCGACGTGACCTTGAGGTCGACGGTGTCGCCGCAGGTCGCCGACACCTCGGTCAGGTAGGCCGCGAGCGTGCCACTCATGGTCGGTGGGATGACCCAGTCGCCCGTACCCGCCTTGGCGTTCTCTGCAGCGGTGGTCGGCCAGCTCTCCGGACATCCGGCCGGCACCGGCGCGGAGCCGGCCGCCTCCAGCAGAGGCATCTCCGCGGGCGGAGCGATGAAGGCGGTGGTTCCGCTGCCGGAGCTCAGGACGGTGCCGGTCGAGGTCGTCGCGGAGACGGTCATCGTCAGGTTCCCGCCGTACTTCGACAGCAGGACGCCGTTCACCGGGATGGCCAGCCGTGCACCGGCCGCGACGTTGAGGGGCGCCTTCGGCTTCCACGTTGCGTACCCGGCGGCCCGGGTCAGCGTGCCGTTGACAGTCGACAGGGTGCCCGTGGATCCGGTCGGCAGCTGCATGCGGACGGCCGCGAGGGCGCCTGCCCTGGTGATGGTGCTCTGGTACGTCAGGTTCGTCGTCTGGCCCGGGATCGGGTTGGTCGCCTTGACCGCGACCGCCGCGGTGTACGTCTTGTTCGCCGCGAGTACGCCGGCGCCCGACGTCAGCACTTGGCCCGCCGTACCGACCGCCTTGAACCCGAGCGTCCACGGGCCGCCGATCGGCAGCCGCAGGCCGTACAGCGGGATCGCCAACCGGGCGCCGACAGCAACGTTCGTGACCCGCGCGGGACGCCACCGCAGTACTGTCGCCGACGCCGAGCTGACCGTCCCGTTCACCGACGTCACCCGCCCGGTCGTCCCCGCCGGAATCGCCATGGTGATCTCCCGGATCGCCCCGGCCTTCAGCACGGTGGCCCGATAGGTCAACGTCGTCGTCCCGTTCGCCGCCACGGCAGCCGTCACCGAGACGTTCGCCGCCGCCGCATCCGCCGCCCGGTTGAAGAACAGGACCCCGGCCATCGCGACAACCACAGCAGCCCCCGCCGCCAGCACCTTCCGAACCATGTTGCTCCCCCAGTTCGTTCCCCCTGAGATCGACGGTACGGACCAATCACCCGCTTCAGTGAAAATGTTGCTGATCAGCAATCGAACCGGCCCAGACCGCAACCCTCCGCAACCGTCCGGCTACTCCTGCGGGTGGCCTGTGCTACGGGCCGCAGCTGAGGCATGGCCATGGTTGGCCGCAGTGGGAGCAGAGGCCGTCGGGGGTTGGGGCCGGCAGCCAGATGGGCGGGTGCTGGGTGCCGCGGTGCTGACCGGGCGAGTCGGGGCGGCGGGGTGTGGGCTGGGGGTCTGTGGACCAGTGGAGTTGGGTGCGGCCGTCGGGGGCGTGGGTGGCGAGGAGGGCGGGCACGCCGCCGTCCCAGGTGGAGGTGTTGGGGTAGGGGCCGCGCCAGCGGACGGTGGCGGTGCCGTCGGACCACTCCACGCCTTCGGCGAGGATGGCGGTGGGGGTGGCGTGGCGGACCAGACGGAAGAGGCGAGCCTGTCGCTGCAGCGTGTTCACCCCCGCACCTTCGCCCAGCGCGGGCTGCGGGGAACAGGTGTGGTCTGTGGGCTGTGAGAACAGCCCACAGACCACATGCCCTTGTTTTCCAGGGTTTTGTCGGCGAGGGCTTGTAGCGTCACACCCCAAGCACCACATGAGCTCGAAGCACGAACGGGGTGGTCCTGTGTCCCGACCGACGATGCCGGCGACCGTGCCGGAAGCAACTGAAGCAGCTAGCAGCAATGCACTGTTCGGTGCGAGGTTGCGCGAGTGCCGGCAGGCGGCCGGGCTGAGCCTGCGTCAGCTCGCCGGCCGGGTCGGCTACGACCACAGCTACCTGTCCCAGGTGGAGCGCGGCCACCGCCCGGGATCCGCCGGCCTGGCCCGCCACTGCGACCGCGAGCTCGGCACCGGCAGCCAACTGCTGACCGCCTTCGAGCAACAGCAGCGCCGGCCCGCTCCGGCAACGCCCACCGCGCAGGACCCGTTGGCCACGGCCTGGCACGAGCTGACCAGAGACTTCGCCGGTGCCCCCGACACCCTCGACATCCTGTACTGCATCCCGCCCGCGCGCCGGCTGCCGGAGCTCATCTCCGAGCTGCAGATCCACGGCAACGACGACCTCATGGCAGCCCAGCTCAGCGTCCTGACCGCCGAGGCCCTGACCGCGTGCGGTGAGACACCTCAAGCGCAGCGCTGGTGGTGGGCCGCGCAGAAGCTCGCCGACAGCACGGAAGCCGGCCGGCTGCAGTCCACCGTGCGCGCCCGCGAGGCGATCAGTGGCCTGGCCGAGCGGCGTCCGTTGCCACACCTGCTCGAGCTCACCGACGAGGCCCTGGCATCGGCTCAGCAGGCGGTGCAGGCTCGCGCGGCGCGCGCTCTCGTGCTCGCCGATTTGGGCCGCAGTGACGAGGCCCGGCTGGAGCTGCAGCGATTGATCGGCGACGCCGACCGCTCCGACGCAATGACGACTCAGCCAACCGGCTGGACGACGTACCAGCTGCGGTGGGCCGAGGGACGAGTGTGCGCCCGACTCGGGTACGGCGCTGCGGCCTGCGTGCTCCTACAATGCGCCCGCGAGCTCTGCCCGCCGGACCGGATCGGCGACCGCGCCCGGCTCGACCTGTCGCTGGCCGAGGCACTCGCCGTCGAGGGAGAGGTCGCGGCCGCTCTCGCCCTCGCGCTGCGGGTGCTGGTCGAGCTGCCGGACGAGTGGCACGACCTCTACCTGTCCGACGACGCCGACCGAGTGCTGACCGCCGTACAGCAGCAGGACCCCGCTGCTCCCGGCGTGGCCGAGCTGCGGCGGCTGGGTGGCCGGAGTGTGGGCAGCGGGTCGAAGCGCCGGTGAGGGCGGGAGTAGCGTGCGGTGGGTGATAGGTGAACAGCGGGGCACGACAACGGCAGATGCATGGGACTTCGCGGTCGAGCTGCGGAGCGATCCAGCCACCGAGGAAGCGCGCACGGCTGTGCTCGCGAAGCCTGCGTTCGGCCAGTCGTTCACGGACCACATGGTCGTGGCCAACTGGACGGCCGACGGCGGCTGGCAAGACCCGCGCGTGACGGCGTACGCGCCACTCAAGGTCAGCCCCGCCGCTGCGGTTCTGCACTACTCGCAGGAGATCTTCGAAGGCCTCAAGGCGTATCGGCACGCCGACGGATCGGTCTGGTCCTTCCGTCCCGAGCGGAACGCGGCCCGCTTCACCGCGAGCGCCCAGCGGTTGGCGCTGCCACACGTCCCGGAGGACGCGTTCATCGGCGCGCTGCGCGCACTGGTGACCGTTGACGAGCCCTGGGTCCCGTCAGCCGACAACGGCGAGACCAGCCTGTACCTCCGGCCGTACATGATCGCCACCGAGGCCGCGCTGAGCGTCCGGCCGGCCGGCGAGGTCCTGTTCGGCGTCATCGCCTCCCCCGCCGGCCCGTACTTCGACACCGGACCCAAGCCGGTGTCCATCTGGCTGACGACCGCGACCATCCGCGCCACGCCGGGCGGTACCGGTGCGGCCAAGTGCGGCGGGAACTACGCGTCCAGCCTGGCCGGTCTGGCCGAGGCAGTGGCCAACGGCTGCGAGCAGGTCGCGTTCGTCGACGCCGTCGAGCACAAGTGGCTCGAAGAGATCGGCAGCATGAACATGTTCTTCGTGTACGCCGACGGCCGGATCGCGACGCCCGAGCTGTCCGGATCGATCCTCGAAGGCGTCACCCGTGCCTCCGTGCTCGAGCTCGCCGCCGACCTCGGCCACAAGGTCGAGGAGCGCCGGATCTCGGCCGACGAGTGGAAGGACGGCGTCCGCTCTGGCGAGATCACCGAAGTCTTCGCTTCCGGCACCGCCGCGGTCATCACCCCGATCGGCCGCGTGGCCTGGCCCAACGGCGAGCTGACCATCGGCGACCACTCGCTGAACTACGGCGTCGGTCCGGTCACCGCCAAGCTCCGTAGCACCCTGCTGGACCTTCAGTACGGCCACACCCCGGACGACAAGGGCTGGCTCACGCGTCTGACCTGATGCCGTTTGTCCCCGGCGCCGGTTAGGTTGAGGTCATGGCGAACAAGTCCCCGGCCATTGAGCTGGAGATCGGTGAGCGGACGGTCCGGGTCTCCAACCCGGACCGGGTCTACTTCTCCGCCCGCGGTGAGACCAAGCTCGACCTGGTCAACTACTACCTGTCCGTCGGGGACGGGATCGTCAACGCGCTGCGCGAGCGGCCGTGCATGATGCACCGGTTCCCCGAGGGAGTGGACGGCGAGAAGGTGCACCAGAAGCGGCTGCCGCACGGTGCGCCGCCGTGGATGGAGACCGTCCGGGTCAAGTTCCCGCGGTACAACCGGACCGCGGACGAGCTGTGCGTCACCGAGATCGCCCACGTCGCCTGGGCGGTGCAGATGTCGACGGTCGAGTTCCACCCGTGGAACTCGCGCCGGGCCGACACCGAGAAGCCGGACGAGTGGCGCATCGACCTGGACCCGATGCCGGACTGCCCGTTCGACCGGGTCCGCCGGGTCGCGCACACCGTCCACGAAGTACTGGACGAGTTGGGAGCGGTCGGCTACCCGAAGACGTCCGGTGGCAGCGGCATCCACGTCTACGTCCGGGTCGAGCCGGAGTACGGCTTCTCCGACGTACGGCGTGCTGCCCTGGCCTTCGCCCGTGAGGTCGAGCGGCGCGCGCCCGACGACGTGACGACCACCTGGTGGCGCAAGGACCGCGACCCGAAGAAGCTCTTCGTCGACTACAACCAGAACGCCCGGGACCACACGATCGCCTCGGCGTACTCCGTCCGCGGCAACCCGGAGGGCACGGTCTCCACCCCGATCCACTGGGACGAGGTCGACGACGTGAACCCGAAGGACTTCACGATCGAGACGGTTCCGGCCCGGTACGCCGAGCTGGGGGACCTGCACGCGGACATCGATGACAACGTCTACTCACTCGCCACGCTGATGGAGTGGGCCGAGCGGGACGAACGCGAAGGCGCCGAAGCCCCGCCGGAGGACGACTAGGGCCTAACCCGCCAGCCCGTGGTGGAGGAGGTTCGTCAGCGTGTCGATGGCTGCCTCGTCGGTGATCGTCTGGCCGTTCGCCGGGTTCACCACCAGCCAGGTGTAGGCGAATCCCTCCATCAGCGCGTTCATCGCGGAGATCGCCACGAGCGGCTCGGCGGGCGGATTCGGCAGGTGCGCGAAGTGCTCGATCATGTGCTGGTCGTCGTCGGCCGTGATCTGCTGCAGTCGCCGGCCGAGCTCCGGGTCCACCATCCCGGCCTGCTTGACCGCGATCATCTCGGCCAGGTGCGCGTGGTAGAAGCGCCAGTACGCCGCCA
Source organism: Kribbella sp. NPDC026611 (assembly GCF_040638345.1). Lineage (NCBI taxonomy): Bacteria > Bacillati > Actinomycetota > Actinomycetes > Propionibacteriales > Kribbellaceae > Kribbella > Kribbella sp. NPDC026611. Next base: position 410,327 of record NZ_JBEZYC010000005.1, on the reverse strand, counting down.
CATGCCAGCGGACCGCGGAGAGCTTGCTGAAGTCGGCGTCGTGACCGGACGCGTCGGCGATCGTCTCGTCGGCCTCCGCGAGCATGTCCCGCAGTAGCGCCTCGAGCAGCTCTTCCTTGCCGGCGAAGTGGTTGTAGAAGGACCCCGTCGCCCGCCCCGCCGCCGCGGTGATGTCGGTGATCTTCGTGGTCAGGTACCCGCGCTCGGCGAAGACCTCCCGCGCGGCCTGCTTCAGCGCAGCCTCGGTCCCGGCCGCCCGTTCCCGGCGGCTCACCGCTTCCGTCACGACAACCTCCTTGACAACGAACCCTAGCCAGCTCCACACTGAATCCGAATTCAGTGAATCACAATTCATCCAAGGAGACCATCATGAACGTCCTGATCGCGGGTGCCGGACCGACCGGACTGACCCTCGGCATCGAGCTGGCTCGGCGCGGCATCCCGGTCCGGGTGATCGACAAGGCGACGGAGTACTTCGACGGCTCGCGCGGCGACGGGCTGCAGCCGCGGACGCTGGAGGTGTTCGAGGACCTCGGCGTACTGGACGAGGTGCTGCGGCAGGGCATCTCGATGCCGCCGATGAAGATCCACCTCAGCGGCCAACTGGTCGGCGAGCGCCGGATGGCGGACCCGGTCGAGCCGACCCCGGCCATCCCGTACCCGAACGCGTTGATGCTCGGCCAGTCCCGCACCGAGGCGATCCTGCGCGACAAGCTGGCGGAGTACGGCGTACAGGTCGAACTGGACACCGCACTGGTCGGTTTCACCCAGACGGAGGAGACCGTGACCGCCGAGCTCTCCACTGGCGAGACGGTCGAGGCTGACTACCTGGTGGGCGCGGACGGTGGCAGGAGCTTCGTCCGCAAGCACCTGGGGATCGCCTTCGAAGGTACGACGGACGAGTCGATCCGGATGCTGCTCGGTGACGTCTCCGCGGACGGACTGGACCACCAGTCCGGCTACTGGTTCGCCGCGGCGGACAACCCGATGGCTGGTATCGCCCTGACCCCGCTGTCCGGTGGTGACCAGTTCCAGTTCGGCGCACCGCTCGACAGCGACGACGCAGACACCTCCCTGGAGGGTCTGCAGGCGCTGGTCGACAAGTACGCCGGCCCTGGTGTTGCCAAGCTCCGCAACCTGACCTGGTCGACGGTGTGGCGGCCGAACGTACGGCTGGCCGAACGCTTCCGCGTAGGCCGCGTCTTCATCGCCGGCGACGCCGCGCACGTACACCCGCCGACCGGCGGGCAGGGGCTGAACACAGGCGTGCAGGACGCGTACAACCTGGGTTGGAAGCTCGCGGACGGGCGCGAGGAGGTGCTGGCGACGTACGAGACCGAGCGGCGGACCAACGCGGCCCGTGTGCTCGGGATCAGCGAGGACCTGATGCAGAAGCACGTCGACGGCGACGAGTCCGCCATGGACCGCGGCGAGAACACCCGTCAGCTCGACGTCTCGTACCGCAACCCGGCCGACACCCGACCGCTGGTCTCCGGCGACCGCGCGCCCGACGCCCCGCTGGTCGATGCCGCAGGCAACAAAACCCGCTTGTTCGAGCTGTTCCGCGGCCCGCACGAGACGCTGATCCGCTTCTCCCCCACGACCCCGCCAACGCACCCGCACACCGTCGACATCGGTACGGCATACCACTCGCCGGATGCCGTCGCCGCCTACTGTGCGCACAGCGGCGACGAGATTCTGATCCGTCCAGACGGCTATCTCGCTTAGGATCGGCGAATGGATTCAGCCGCCGTCTACGACCGTGCCGTCGCGCTGGCGACGCAGGGGCGGCGGCAGATCCTCGGGATCACCGGTGCGCCCGCCGCGGGCAAGTCGACGTACGCCGAGCAACTGGTCGCCAAGCTGACAGCAGATGGGCACAGCGTCGCGCTGGTACCGATGGACGGCTACCACCTGGCGCAGTCGGTGCTGGAGGAGCTCGGACTGGCCGACGTGAAGGGTGCACCGCACACGTTCGACGGCTACGGCTTCGTCGCCCTGCTCAGGCGGCTGAAGGAGACGCCGGACGAGCAGATCTGGGCGCCACGCTTCGACCGCAGCATCGAGGACTCCATCGCTGCGAGCATCGGCGTAGCACCAGCCGTCACGCTCGTAGTGACCGAGGGGAACTACCTCCTCCTCGACGACGCCCCCTGGTCCACACTGCGGCAGTTGCTGGACCAGTGCTGGTACGTCGAGGTACCAGAGGCCGTCCGTCACGCCAGACTGGAAGCCAGGCACCGCCTCTTCGGCCGGTCACCCGCCGAGGCCCATGAACGCACCTACGGCTCCGACGAACGCAACGCCCACCTGATCGCCGCCACCGCGCCGGCCGCAGACGCGATCATCCACCTCGACTGATGTAGCCGGCGACGCCGTCCAGATACAGCGCCAGCCCGAAGTCGAAGTCCGCGTCGCTCTCCACCTCGAAGTTCACCTCGTCGTCGAACACCCCGGCGTCGACCAGCTTCGCCACCGACGGGTACACCCGCGGATCCACCACCCGCCGCAACACCGCACCGAACTGCTCGAAGGCTGCCGGGTTCCGGCCGTAGCCCGCCGCCAGGTCGCCCGACATGCGGATCTGTCCCTGCACGTACGTGACGAGGCCCATCACGACCCCGATCTTCCCCTCCTCCGGCAGACCGGTGTCCTTCAGCGCTCCTAGAGCACTGTCGAACCAGGCCAGGTTGTTCGGCCCGGCAGGAGGCCCAGAGATCGGCACCTTGGCGTACCAGGGGTGCCTGCGGATCTCAGCCATCACATTGCGGGCCCACAGCGTCAGTCCGGTCCGCCAGTCGGCGTCGGCAGGTAACGGCTGCGGTCGCTGTACCGCTGCGTCCGACATGAGCACCAGCAGTTCGTCCTTGCTCTTCACGTGCCGGTAGAGCGCCATGGTCGAGTTGCCGAGCCGCTCCGCCACCCGCGCCATCGAGACGGCGGCCAGGTCGCCCTCCTCGTCGGCGATCGCGATCGCCGCCTGCACGATGTCGTCCAGCGTCAGCGACGGCTTCGGCCCGCGCCGCGGCGCCTCCCGCAACCGCCACATCAGCGCCACGTCGGCCGGCAGCTCGTTGTTCTCCACCCGCTCAGTCTAGGTCTTGCCAAGCCGTACTGCGTAGCTGCTACGCTATTTAGCGTACCTAATACGCAGTAAGGAGGGGACCATGATCGTCGAGGCAACCGGACTCCGGAAGTCGTACGGCGCGACCGAGGTGCTGAGCGGTGTCGACCTGTGCGTCGAGGAAGGCTCGGTGCTCGCTCTGCTCGGCCCGAACGGCGCCGGCAAGACCACCACGGTGCGCATCCTGACCACCTTGACGCGGCCCGATGCGGGCAGTGCGACCATCGCCGGGTACGACGTGGTCCGCGAGCCGGGCCGAGTCCGGGAGGTGATCAGCCTGACCGGGCAGTACGCCGCGGTCGACGAGAACCAGACCGGCCGGGAGAACCTGGTCATGGTCGGCAGGCTGATGCACCTGGGCCGGCCTGGCGCGCAGCGGCGTACCGCTCAGCTGCTGGAGCAGTTCGGGCTCACCGACGCGATGGACCGGCGGGTGAAGACGTACTCCGGCGGTATGCGGCGACGGCTCGATCTGGCGATGAGCCTGATCGCCCGGCCGCGGGTGATCTTCCTGGACGAGCCGACCACGGGGCTCGACCCGGCCAGCCGGAACATGATGTGGGACTCGATCGTCGAGCTCGTTCGGGACGGCACCACGATCCTGCTGACCACGCAGTACCTCGACGAGGCGGATCGGCTGGCCGACCGGGTGATGGTGCTGGACCACGGCCGGGTCGTGGCCAGCGGGACCGCCGAGTCGCTCAAGGGGCAGATCGGTGGCGAGCGGATCGAGCTGCGGTTCGCCGACGAACTGCAGTTGCTGAAGGCAACCGGCGTACTGAGCGGTGTGGCTGATGGGCTGGTGCTGAACGTGCCGTCCGACGGTACGGCGGGACACCTGCACCACGTGCTCGACGTCCTCCGGAACAACGGGCTCGAGCCGGAGCGGGTGTCGTCGCACCGGCCCACGCTCGACGACGTCTTCCTCGCACTGACGGCCTAGGGAGCTGACGATGACACACGCGATCTCGGACGCGATGACCATGACCGACCGGAGCATGCGGCTCGCCCGGCGCAACCTCGACACGTTGTTCGCGGCCATCCTGCTTCCGTTGATGATGATGGCGCTGTTCGTGTACGTGTTCGGCGGCGCGATCACCACCGGGACGGAGTACATCAACTACATCGTGCCGGGGATCCTGCTGCTCACTACGGGGTACGGCGCCGCGTCGACAGCGATGGTGGTCGCGGACGACATGCACAGCGGCATGATCGACCGGCTGCGCTCGCTGCCGATCCACAGCTTCGCCGTGCTGACCGGACACGTCGCCGCCAGCGTCGCGCGCAATGCACTGTCGACTGCGATCGTCGTCCTGGCGTCGCTGGCGATGGGGTTCCGTCCGAACGGCGGACTGGTCGACTGGCTCGGAGTGGTCGGTCTGCTGCTGCTCTACGTCGTCGGCATGTCCTGGCTGGCGGCTGGGCTCGGGGTCATCGCTCGCAGCGTCGAGTCGGCGAGTACGCTCAGCTTCTTCATGCTGTTCATCCCCTACCTCAGCAGTGCGTTCGTGCGGCCCGAGTCGATGCCGGCGTGGCTACGTCCGGTCAGCGAACACCAACCGATCACACCGGTGACAGAGACCGTCCGGAGCTTCCTGATCGGCACACCGATCGGCAACTACGGCTGGGTCGCACTGGCCTGGTGCTGTGCTCTGCTGGTGTTCTCCATGGCGCTCGCGACGTCGCTGTACCGGCGCCGGACCAACCGCTGAGCGCAGGTCTCGGACCGTTCAGCGAACAACCCTTTCGAGGAGGCCCGAACGCTGTCGGGGATGACCCCGTCGAAGGGTTAACGTCGAAGTCCCCCCCAACGTGTGGAGGTCCCACTCCCCCCGGGACCCACACGGACAAGCGCCCCGATCATCGATCGGGGCGCTCTGTTTTTACCCTGTCTTGACCGGCAGCTCGTTGAGACCGCGGGTGCGGATGGTGTTCCGCCAACTGAGCTCCGTCCGCGGTACGGCGAGCGACAGCGTCGGCGTGCGGTCGAACAACGCCTCCAGTGCGATGGCGACCTCCAGCCGGGCCAGTGGTGCACCGAGGCAGTAGTGGATGCCGTGCCCGAGTGCCAGGTGCCCACCGACCGTCCGGTCAAGGTCAACTCGGTCCGGGTCGTCGAATCGGGCCGCGTCGCGATTGGCGGACGCCAGCGCGAGCAGAACGGTCTCTCCCGCCGGAATGCGGACGCCACCGATCTCGATGTCCTCTGTGGGGAAGCGCCGGATCGCCAGCGGCGCGGGACCGTCGTAGCGCATCAGCTCCTCCACCGCAGCGGGGAGCTGGGCGCGGTCCGCACTCAGTCGCTGCCACAGCTCCGGCTGCTCGAGGAGGGCGAGGGTCGCGTTGCCGATCAGGTGCACGACGTTCTCGTAGCCGGCGAAGAGGATCAGGAAGACCAGTGAGGTCAGCTCGTCGTCGCTGAGCCGGTCGTCGTGGTCGCGCGCGGCGATCAGGGCGCTGGTGAGGTCGTCACCGGGTACTGCGCGTTTGCTGGCGATCAGAACGGCGAAGAAGCGCAGCATGGCGCCGATGGCAGCCCGTGCCTCGTCGGGACCGGCTGGAGTGAGCATGGTGTCGGTCCACACCTTGAAGTCGGTCCTGGTGTCCTCAGGTACGCCGAGCAGGTCGCAGATCACGGTGATCGGCAGCGGGGTTGCGTAGTCGGCGATGAGCTCGCCACGGCCTCGGCGTACCAGCGGGTCGAGCAGGGTGTCCGCCGTACGCCGGATCGGTCCGGCCAGCCCCTCGATGCGGCCCGGGGTGAACGCACGGGTGACGAGCGCCCGGAGGCGGGTGTGGTCGGGCGGGTCGAGGTTCAGCAGGTTGGCGTCCAGCGCGGGTGGAAGGCTCAGGCCGCGGTATTTACCGGGCAGCGCGTTGCTCTTGTCCACGGAGAGGCGCGGATCGGCGAACGCATTGCGGACGTCGGCGTACCGGGTGACCAGCCAGGCGGGGGTGCCGTCCGGTCCGTCGATGCGGTGGACCGGTCCGGTACCGCGGAGCTCCGCGTAGGCGGGGTACGGATCGCTGGGGGTGATCGTCACGGCCAGAAAATACTTTGTCGAGGGTGTCGAAACCGGCCGCTCGCACTCGACGTACCAGTAAGAGCGACCAAAAAGGAGAGGGTCAGGATGAACATCGACACCGCAACGCAGAACATGATCGTCACCATGCTGGCCGAGGGCAGCCCGGTCTGGTACGTCGCCGGAATGGTCAACATGCGCAGCCACGACGTGTACGTGATCGGCCGAGCAGCCGGATACCCCGACAAGGCCAAACTGCGCAGAGCGGTCTGGGCCGCCAAGAACCGCACCCTGCAAGCCGCCTGACCCGCTCAGGTCGCTCAGCCGCTGTCTGCCCACCCCTGGGCAGGCAGCGGCTTCCTGTTGGGTGGGGACATCCGCAGACCTGGGTGCGTCCAGCCCCACTCCTGCCGCTTTCTGGCCGTTTCCGCGCGGCGGTGATGCAGAGTGAAGGCATGTCACTGGTTACAGGGCTCCTCCGCACCTGCAAGGTCCTCGCTGTCAGCCTGCCCGTTCCGGCAGTCTGGGCCGCAGGCATCGCGGTAGCGATCTGGTGGCACAACCCTTGGACCTGGTTCGCCCCGGCGGTCTGGCTCTGTCTAGGCACTCTCCTGCTGGTCCGCCCGGTCGCACGCTGGGTGCGCGCGCTGGTGGCCCAGTGGACCGGCACGGCCCTCGCACCGGGCTACCGAGAGGCCGGACCGGTCACCCAGCTGTCCACCGGCTACTGGTGGAACGGTTACTCGTACGAAAAGACCCGCAGGGACGCTGAGAAGGACCTCCGCATGCGGGTCCGCTGGACGGACCCTGCCAACTGGCGGGACCTCCGCTTCGTCGTGATCCTCACCCTGACCGCCGGCCTGGCCTGGGCCGTCCCAATCTTGGCGGTCGTAGCCTTCACCCAGTCGGCACCGGTGCTGGGCTCGATCTGTCTCGTCCTCACGCTTGCCGGTGCGCCGTTCGCGTGGCGTCTGCTCCCACCAATTGCCCTCCGCTTTCTCCGACCCTCAGCCGCGACTCGCGTCGAAGAGCTGACTGCCCAGCGCGCCGAGACAACCATCGCCCAGGCCGCGGAGATCCGCCGGATCGAGCGCGACCTGCACGACGGTGCCCAGGCCCGGCTGGTGGTCCTCGGGATGTCACTCGCGACGGCCGAGAAGCTGATGGAGACCAACCCGCAAGCGGCCAGGGAACTGCTGCGTGAGGCCCGCGCCGGCGCAGCCACCTCCCTGTCCGAGCTCCGCGAACTGGTCCGCGGCATCAATCCCCCGGTCCTGAACGAGCGCGGCCTGGTCGACGCGCTGCGGGCGCTCGCTCTGGACACACCACTCGAGACGTCGGTCCAGGCCGAGGCGGAGCTGCGCCTGGATCCACCGATCGAGTCGGCGCTGTACTTCGGGACCGCCGAGCTGCTCACCAACGCGGTGAAGCACGCGAGGGCCAGGAAGGTGTCTATCTCGATTGAGCGCGCCGACCTTGCAGTGGTCGTCACAGTCGAGGACGACGGCCGCGGCGGCGTACAGCTCCGGCCGGAGGGTGGCCTGGCCGGCCTGCAGCGCCGGCTCGCCGTGTTCGACGGTTCGCTGGAGCTGACCAGCCCGGTCGGCGGGCCGACGCGTGCGAGGATGACGGTGCCATGCGAATCCTTGTAGCCGAAGACCTCTACCTTCTCCGCGACGGCATGGTTCGGCTGCTCGAGGCCTGCGGCCAGTCCGTGGTTGCCACGGCGTCCACTGGGCCCGAGACGCTAGCCGCTCTGCTCGAGCTGCGGCCCGACGTGTCCGTCATCGACGTACGGATGCCGCCGACGCAGAAGGACGAGGGTCTGCGAGCTGCTCTGGCTGCTCGGCGCGAGGTGCCTGGGCTGCCGGTGCTCATCCTGTCGCAGCACGTCGAGCAGCTGTACGCGCGTGAGCTGCTGACCGACGGCGCCGGCGGAGTCGGGTACCTGCTCAAGGAGAGCGTGTTCGAGGCAGACCAGTTCATCGACGCGCTGGAGCGGGTGGCGGCCGGCGGTACGGCGATGGACCCGGCGGTGATCTCCAAGCTGCTGACCAGCTCGACCCAGCGGCTGGACCGGCTCACCGAACGGGAGCATGACGTACTGAGCCTGATGGCCGAAGGCCTGTCCAACCAGGCGATCCGGGAGAAGCTGTTCCTCAGCGAGAGCGCCGTCAGCAAGTACACGACGTCGCTGTTCGGCAAGCTGGGGATCAGCGAGGACGACGGCAGCAACCGTCGTGTCATGGCGGTCTTGACCTACCTGGGGCTTGCCGATGGATGACGTGAGCGTTGTCGACTACCACACGGCCGGTGAGCCGTTCCGGATCGTCACGTCGGTGGACATACCGGGTGCGACCGTGGCGGACCGCCGGGTGGTGGCGCAGACGTCGCCGGCCGTCGACCGGGTCCGGCAGCTGCTGGTGAACGAGCCGCGCGGACATGCGGACATGTACGGCGGGTTCGTCGTACCGGGTGATGACAGTGGTGCGGACTTCGGCGTCGTGTTCTGGCACAAGGACGGGTACTCGACCGCCTGTGGGCACGGGACGATCGCGCTGGCTACCTGGGCGGTGGAGACTGGGCTCGTTGGTCCTGGTGAAGTGGTGATCGACGTACCGTCCGGCCGAGTGGTTGCTCAGGTCAACTGCGTTGGTGACGCTGTGGAATCGGTTGCCTTTCGCAACGTCCCGTCGTACGTGCTGAGTCGTCAGGTGCCACTGTCGACATCACGCGGTGAGGTGCTGGCCGACATCAGCTTCGGTGGTGCGTTCTACGCGTCCGTGGCGGCGTCGTCCGTCGGCCTGTCGGTAGTGCCGGAGTGCTACGCCGAGCTGGTCGCGATCGGCCGGGAGATCAAGTGGGCGCTGGACCCGCTGGCGATCCACCCGACCGACCCGCGGCTGAGCGGCCTCTACGGCACGATCCTTTACGACGACCTCGGTCGGGCCCACCAGCGCAACCTGGCCGTCTTCGCCGACGGCGAAGCGGACCGCTCCCCCTGCGGCTCCGGTACGTCGGCCCGCCTCGCCCTCCTGCACGCGGACGGGCTGCTCGGCCCGGACGAGGTACTCCGCCACGACTCGATCGTCGGTACGACGTTCCTGGGCCGGGTTGTCGCGGACGTCGCGGGCGGGGTGATCACCGAGGTGACGGGCTCGGCGTACCGGACGGGAACGGCCACGTTCACGCTCGACGAGCGCGATCCGCTCGGCACCGGATTCACGCTGCGCTGATCTCAGATTGGGACGCTGCCGGCGGGCAGCGACCGATAGCATCGAGCTCCGACCTGTCCATTGCAGCGGAGGTTCTGTCGATGATCTTCATCACCGCGAAGTTCAAGGTGAAGCCCGAGCACGCCGAGGACTGGCCGTCGATCACCGCGGACTTCACCGCCGCGACGCGCGGCGAGCCAGGCTGTCTGTGGTTCGACTGGTCCCGCTCGCTGGACGACGCGAACGAGTACGTGCTGGTCGAGGCGTTCGCCGATGACGACGCCGCCACCCACCACGTGACCTCGGCGCACTTCAAGGCCGCGCAGGAGCAGCTGCCGCCCCATCTGGTCGAGACTCCGCGGATCGTCAACTTCAAGGTGGCCCAGGACGACTGGTCGGAACTGGGCGAGCTGGCGGTGAAGTAGTCCCTCCAGTTTCAACGTATAACGCACCGGGGGACTTGCCGCAAGCCCCTATTTGTCGGGCAGAATCGCTCGCCGTTGCCAGAAATCGCAGACAATGGGGAGTCAATTCATGAAGGTTGTCCTGACCGCTTGGGGCTCGCGCGGCGACGTCGAACCACTGACGGGGCTCGCGGTCGCACTGCAGAAGCTGGAGGTGGAAGTCCGGCTGTGTGTGCCGGCGGACGACGAGTTCACCGACCTGCTGGCGAGCCTCGACCTGCCGCTGGTGCCGCTCGGCCCGACGGCCAAGTCGGTGGTCTCGGGATCGACGCCGCCGGCCGAGCGCGCGTTCCAGCTCGCTCGGGAGTTGGTCGCCGCGCGGTTCGAGACGCTCAGCGCGGCGGCCGCAGACGGGTACGACGCGATCGTGGCGACCGGCCTGATGCCGGCCGGGGCTCGGGACGTGGCGGACAAGTTCGGCCTGCACTACGTGCTGGCCACCTTCCACCTCGCCGGGCTGCCGTCACAGCGGTTCCGTCCCGGCGCCCGGCCAGGTACGCCGTCGTCCGCTGCCGAGACCGATCTCAAGGTCTTGTGGGAGCAGGACGCGCAGCGAGTGAACGGGCTGTACCAGGAGGCGGTCAACCAGCACCGGGCAGACCTGGGCATGCCCCCGGTCGACAATGTGCGCGACTACGTCCTGACAGACCGGCCCTGGCTGGCCGCGGACCCGACGCTGTGCCCGTCGGAGGGGATGACCGAGCTCGACGTCGTACAGACAGGTGCGTGGATCCGGCATGACTCTCGGCCGCTTCCGGACGAGTTGCAGTCCTTCCTGGACGCTGGTGAGCCTCCGGTGTATGTCGGCCTCGGCAGCATGGCCGCGTACGCACCGAAGAGCACAGCGCCGGCAGCGATCGAGGCGATCCGCGCACGCGGCCGCCGTGTGGTGGTCGCCCGCGGCTGGGCCGGCCTGGACGCCGTCGACGATGCCGACGACTGCCTCGTCATCGGTACGGTCAACCACCAGGCGCTGTTCCCACGGATGGCAGCGATCGTGCACCACGGCGGCGCCGGTACGACGACCGCCGCGGCCCGGGCCGGCGTACCGCAGGTGATCGTCCCGCTGATCGCCGACCAGCCGTACTGGGCTGGGCGGGTCGTCGACCTCGGCATCGGTGCAGCCCACCAGGGCAAGGAACCGACACCGGCCTCGGTGTCAGCCTCGCTGGACGTCGCGCTGGCCGACGAGACACAGGTGCGGGCTCGCGCGGTCGCGGAGAAGGTCCGCGGCGACGGTGCAATGGTTGCCGCAGAACTCTTGGTCAAGGAAATGTCGGAACGGCGGTGAGGTCTTCGTAGCAGGGGTGAGGCGGCCGAGAGAGCCGCACAAACTCAAGGAGCGCATCGTGACCGCAACGTATACCTTCGACGTCTTCTCCACCCTCGACGGCTTCGGCGCCCCCGGCGGCGGCGACTGGGGTGGCTACTGGGGCAAGCAGGGACCTGAGCTGCTGGACGAACGGCTCGCGCAGTTCAGCCAGCAGCAGCGGATGGTCTTCGGGGCCGGCACGTTCCGGATGTTCGCGGGGTTCTTCGCCACGCTGCCGAAGGACTCCGAGCTGTACGACCCCTGGGTCAGCCGGATGATCGAGCTGCCGGCGACCGTGGTGTCGAACACGCTGACCGAACCGCTCGACTGGGCAGACGGTACAGTTGCCTCGGGCAACGCCGTCGACATCGTTGCCCGGCTCAAGGAAGAGTCCGAGGTCCCGCTGCGCTCGCACGGCAGCATCGCACTGAACCGCACGCTGCTGGCAGCCGGCCTGGTGGACCGAGTGCAGGTCACGGTCTTCCCGGTGATCAACGCGAAGACCGGCGCGAACCCGATCTTCCAGGGCACAGACGACTTCGACCTCGAACTACTGGACGCCCGCACCCTCGACGGCCACACCCAGCAACTCACGTATCGCCCAACCCTCCACATCGCAAAGTAGCCAGCTCACTACTGATGGTGGAGGCACCGCACGACTCGGTCCGTCCGCCGCTGCCGCCAGCCCACTCGGCCGGCAGCCGGCGGACCGACCAAGGCGATCGTCACTCACCGATCTTCTTGGACCGCAGAACGATCTTGGTGTCCGTAGGCACCCGAGTACCACCCTTTGGCTCCTGCGTCACAACGACCCAGTTGCGATCATTGATCAGCAACCGCCCCTGCCCCGTCGCATCCTGCTCGGTCAGGTAATAGAACCCGGCCGCCTGCATAGTGTCCTGCGCCAGCTGATGATTCAGCCCCACCACATTAGGCACGACACCAACCCGCGGCTGCTCAACCGACCGCGAACTTGGCGGCGCACTAGAAGTCGCCGTCGCCGTGGGGGTGCTCGTCACCGTGGCTGTGGTGGTCGCCGTAGCGGTCGTCGTCACCGTCGCCTTCGAAGCGGACGTCCCGCCACCCCCACAGGCACCCACCAACGAGACCGCGACCCCGACGGCGCCGATCCTGAACCACATCCGAACCACCAAGACTCACCCCGAAGTGACGACGATCACCTCCTGTGAGCATGACGCCCCACCCCGTCACCCGCAACCGCCACGCGCCGAACCGTCCCTCAACGCAAAACGAAGGCCCGGACCTGTTGGTCCGGGCCTTCTGTGGTAGTCCTTGCTGGTCTCCAGATCAACCCCGCCCATACGGTCCCGCCATCTTCCGATCGCGGTGTCACAACACCTCGTCCTGAGCGTCGTCGACGTATCACCCAACCACTCCGCGATGAGGTCGTCCGGCGCTACACATCCGAGAACCAGACCGCTCTAGAGATCTCGGAGGAGTGCGCACTAGGCAAGTCGACCGTCCTCAGGATCCTCAAGGCCGCCGAGGTTCCAATGCGGCGGCAGGGTGAGAAACGCCTGTGACGATTCGAGCTTCTGGTCCTCTCACACTGCACTGACAGACGACGATTGGGATCAGCTAGTTCGATGGAGCACCGATGATGAGCCCAGCAATTTCCTCAGCGATCTCATCAACCGTGTATTGCGACGTGCTGCGGGCGATCTTGTCCACAAGCGACGGCGCTTGGGCCATGACTTCGTCCTTGGTGATTTCATGCCAGATCGGCAGCATCTGTTGTTGCCCGGACACCGCACGGCTGACGATGCCGTCGAGTTCGTACTGCGGCCAGCCCTTCGCGAAGAAGCTTCTGGACATCACCACGATGGCGAACCGGCTGCGCGCCAGACCGCCGTCGATCTTCCGACGAAGGCTGTCACCGATGCGCAGTTCGTAGTCGTCGAGCCAGACCGACACTCCGGCGTCCCTGAGAGCGTCGGCCAGTGGTCGAGCGACCGCGGCTTTGTCTTCACTGGCATGCGAGATGAAGACATCACGAACCTCGCTGTCCGCGGCAACGGCCGGCGGCTCGTTCATCGCGATTTCCGACAGTGATCCGCCAGATAGGCTCTGCCTGGCAGTCGGCAGAGGCCCCGGGAGTACGCGAACGCCTGCCCGCGCTGAACCACGAAGCCCCATCATGTCGACAGTCACATACCAGTGACCGCTACTCGGGACTGCCATCCTGTGCGGTGACTTTTTCACGAGCCCTCCGGCGTAACGGTGACGTCGGCCCGCCTTGAAGGCGTTGAGGTTCGAGCGGTCCATCAACCGGACATTCGCGGCACTACCTTTCAGCGTCACCTCGACGATCTGACCGCGCTTCAAGTTCGATAGATCAAATACTTGGATATCCCCGCTGGCCATACCGGTCTCCTACTCTTGCTCGCTTGGTAGATCGCTCATAGCTGCCCGCAGTTTGTCGGCCAGCGTGTCCGTCTCACTGACGGGAAGCTCAGGTACGTTGCCCCACTCGGTGCGTCCGCCGGGCAGCGTGCCAGCCACGTGGAAGTGAACATGGCTGATCGACTGTCCCGCAGGCACGCCGTTGTTCTGCCATACAGCGATGCCGGGTCGCCCCTCGGCTCGGTCGATCGCACGAGCTGCCTCGCGAACAGCGACCATAACCGCGCCTGACTCGTCGTCGCTTAGATCGAGGATCGTCTCAACGTGGCGGACGGGGATCACCAAGAGATGCGCGATGCCACGTTGCTCACGTGTCACCAGCGTGGCCGTCACGTCATCCCGGCTCAAGACGGTGTAGGGCCGTATCCCGTTGAGGTAGGCGCAAAACGCGCACGAACCGTCATCGGGTAGTTGGATCGAGTCCGTCATCATGAAGCCCTCAGCGACATGAGAAACGCCTGAATCTCCAGACGATCGAGACGGTCGTACTGCGCCGGCTGCACGACGATCTTGAGCTCCTCGCAGACGCGCTCACGGCGACAGGCAAACATGAACGACAAGATGATGAACCGGATCGAGTCCTGAGCGGGCAGGATCTGCGACAGTCTCGCGAGGCCGCCGCCGATCACTGGCACAGCCACTGTTCCGCCGTTGGCATGATCGGTTACCTCACGCCAGAGTTGATCGAGCCCTCGCCAGACATTCTCGATCGAGCTCCGAGCGACGTTCTTCTTGTCCATCTCCGAGTACGCCACGCAGAAGATCCGGCGGGCGGCATGATCCAGCACAGCGACCGTCCCGACCTCATAGACCTTCGTCTTGCCAGGCTTTGTGATAGTGCCGATAGGCGTTGCGCCACTAAGCGCCTGGTCGAGGTTGGCGTCCAGCCGTCTCGTGTCGCCACCGTAGATCTTCTCGACAAACTGAGCCTGGAGACTAGTCCGCTCGACGATCCGCGGCGGCTCCGTGTCGAACGTCGTCTGCATCCCGATCACCAGATGGTCGGCATCCTGATCAAGGATGTTGCCGCGCACGAGTCTGATCTTCACATTCGGCGTCTCGTACTGCTCCTCAATCGGCCGTGGCCATGACCGCCACGCCGCATAGATCAGCGCGAGCATGACCGTGGCGATCGTCAGCCATGTTCCGACGCCTCCGGCCACATCAGGGAAGAAGACATCATAGAGGCCAGCGAAAACCGCGATCAGACCAATAGCCGATAGAGCATGGACAGCGAAGTGCCGCCAGAAGCGCTGGCGCTTCAAATCATGATGCAGCGCCTGATTCACAGGCCGAGCTTCTCGTAAATGTGCGGTTCATAGTAGTGCGGTCCCGACTTATCGCTTCCAGCGAACTGCGCGGCATAGCCGTCGAGCGCATACTTGATGATCGCTGGCTGGAACGACACCGACAAGGTGTAGTAGTCGGCATCAAGCAGCGGATCTGGGATGAAATCCTTATCGATGTTTCGATCCCCGTCGAGGTTCGCCACAACGACAGGAAGATCCAGGTTGATCATGGTCTTGACTTCGTATGCGAGAAACGAAGTCCCGTTGCCGCCCTTCTTCCTCGCCGAACTGCTGCCGAGGAGGACGAACTGCTTTGCGTTCTTCATACGCTCACGAAGTCGCGCCTTGATCGACTCATCGGTGCTCGTGTCGCGTGCCTCGTACAGGTCATGCGCATCAAAGAAGTCGAACTCGATGTGTTCACTGGCTCGCCAGGCCTTCATCAGGTAGTAGCGTTTGATGTCTTCGCTAGCGAAGGCGATGTATGTCTTGTTGCGGTAACTCACGGAATTTCCTCATTACTATTGTGGTAATTTTACCATTTCCACTGCAGAAACAGTAACAACATCCAAATGCACCTACCGACGCCATGTAAGTTGCCGCGGCGTGGCGTGGGCTGGCCGAGGTCGGCAGGCAGCCGGCCTCGGCCGAAACCTGACTACTCCTCGTTCCGAACGCCCTTGTGCTGGTGCTGGCTGCCGTTGAGGATGCGTCCCGTGGCGGTGTCGCGCTTGAACCAGGTCTTGCCCACCTTGAACTCGCTCCGCCCCTTGACCGCACCGATTCGATGCCCCTTGCCGGTGTTCTTGGCCACTACCTTCACCTCCTGCCCGGAGGTCGCCTCAACATGTCGCCGAGGCGATCCCTCACTAGGTAGTCGAGACAGCCCGCCAAGGTGTTAGGGCCGGCATTCCTCGCACAGGCCGTCGACCAGCAAGTGCGGCAGGAAGCTCTGGAAGCAATCGCCGCCACACGGCACCTCGCGGGCGGCTCGACGCTCACACTTGCACCTGCCGCACGTAGGGCAATATGGCTGGTTGCATGTAGAGCAGGGATACCCCCTGGTCGAGACTGACACGCCGCAACAGTGCACAGTCAGCTCCGGCCGTGAGTCGAACTCTCGAGGCCGATCGATGTGCAGCTTCTCGGCTGCCCACACATCGATGTCGGAGAAGATTGCGATGATCCGGGGTCCGTCCACGATGGCGTCGATGTAGAAGTCAGCCGAACTGTCCCACGGCATGCGCCAAAAGCTCTTGCGTGTCATCGAACTCGGCTGGGTGACGCCGAACGGATGGCCGGGTGGAACATCTTGTCCGGGCCACGGGTATACCGCCGGCCATCCGTGCTCGGGATCTGGACTGACACTCGCGACGGTCACTTTGCCTGAAGCACGATCGATGATGACGACCGCACCAAGTCCTGGCAGGCGCTTGGCGAGGGCAATGGCGCACACCGGGCGACTTGCCTCTGACACGGCGGACAGCTCGAGCACGTGCTGTGCACGTACTGGACCACCGTTGATAACTCTGCTCACCGCAGCATCGCTGAGCAGTAACTGCTGAGCGATCGCATCGCAGACAGCTTCCCGTGCGAAGTCCGAATCAGGTTGATCGCCGATCCAATCGACAGCTTCTTCAGACTCTGCGACCAACCAGTGCCCGAGCTCATGAGCCAGAGTGAAATTCTCGCGCTTACTATTGTCCGTCGGCGCATAGAGAATCACGCGATCATCGAGAAATGATGCGCCATCACACGATGCCCCTTTGAATCGCGTCATGAGATGGAAAGCCTCTTGAACCGTAAACCCTAATTCGCCTTCGAGTACTTGCCGCGGAGCGCTCGCGAAGCTCTCCCTGAGCCCGGCATCCAAACGATTCAGGGCGACGTCGACACATTCATTAAGGTTCATATCACTCTTCCCCCTCGATGGCGCTCACTAGCGCTTCGAGGTTAGCGAGGAGTTGCTCCTCGTTGGGATGATCGCCTCGATGCACCGCTACGTTAATTCGACTGATTAGCATCGACTCAGCCATTTCGCCCGACACCCCTCGGAGTCGAGCCCACCGTGCCTTGAGGTCTGCGAAGCGATCAGATTGCACGACAGCAGCGATGGTCTGGCTCTGAGACGTCGCTTCGCGCTTTGTCGTCAAGCGCTCGGTACTCGTTTTCGTCTCCTCGGCGATTGCCTTGATGAGCGCCGGAGGGACCTCGCCCGACGATCGCCCCTCCCAGTCAGCAACCTTCCTCTGGTTCACCTCCCATCCGCGATCGGCAAGTCGCTGTGTCAACTGACTGAGACTGAGTCCCGCCTTCATCCGAGCGCTTTTCAGCGCCTTCGGATTCAACGCCTGGTTTGGGTCCGGCACGAGGCCGAGCATCGCCGCGATTGGGTCGTCTTGAAGCGGGGGCGCGCCCTGGCCGGCCTCCCACAGAAGATCGGCCACCTCGACGAGATCCTTGATCTCGTCATCATTTGGAGTTGGAGCCAGCGGCTCCCCACTCACACGCTCGTCCAGTACGCGACGCAGCATCTCGTCACGCTCATCACTCATCTTCGCCCGCCTCCTCAGTGAGCTTGGCGCGCAACTTCTTCAGCGCCGTTGTCACAATCTGGCTCACCCGAGAGCGGCTGATCCCAAACTCGGTGGCGACCTCGGCCTGCGACCTGCCTCGTTCGATGTGTTCCTCCAGGATTCGTCGCTCACGTACGTCCAGAACGGCCCTGGCATCCCACAGTCGTGCACCGAGCCGCTGACGATCGATTTCTTCGGCAACTTCGTCCGCGAAGTCGCCGCCGCTCGGCAGCTCAGACAACTCAGACAGTTCAGGTCCCGAGTGCTGCACCGCCGCACTCTTCAGCCGATCGAGAGCCTTCCGCTTCGCAGCGGTCACCATGAACGCTTCCCAGTTTTTCACCTCGGCTAGAGGTGGCGACTGGATCATCGAGGTGATCGCGTCGGCAACCGCGTCTTCGGCTTGATCCGCCAGCCCGGCCTCCCGCAAGACCCGAGCCGCGACCTTGTACATGGCGTCCTTGTGCTTCTGGTAGAGCGCAGCCCACTCTGGACTGCCGCTCACCGAGCACGCCTCGTACTGCGGTGGAAGAGAACACCTACAAGCATCTCCACTTTGCCTCCGTCATACCCGCTTAGCCTCGGCAGCGTTCCCCTCCGGCTAGTAGTCGACGTAGCGGGCAAGGTGGTTAGCGAGCGGAGCCGTCGGACCTGTAGGGCGCGAACGCAGCCCGCGTGATAGCTGTCTGGAGTCAATGACTCGGTCCTGCGACAGGCGGCGCTAATGGCGAGTGGTAACTGCCTGAACCCCCGCATATGGGAGTTGGAGACGGCCGGCCCGTTGATGTCCGCCCGCTCGAGCGCCGGCGGCACGGCGTCCATTGGCTCCACGCCATAGGCGTATTTCGCGTTCCGATGACGCCGGTCGTGGACGACACGAGCGGGGTCCTGGCACCCCCTCCGCCGGGCGCCAAATGCCGTCACGCGACCGATGGGGAGCAAAATCTGGAACAGTGGGCTCGCAGTCCGCCCCTCGCGCTGGTGAACGAAGCGCAACGTGCGCTCAGGTCGTTCTGTCTCATCCAGCGGATGTCTGGCCGTCTGGGTCATCGGGCACCGTCCCGACGACGCGCAGACGCCTGATGGGTGCTGATCATCGTTCCTCTTCGGTGGTTGCACGGTTGCGCAAACCACCGGCGGAAGCGACCCAATCAGGCCAGTTCAGTTACGGCTCGGTAACTATCCCCGTACATATGTAACAGCACGTCTGACATGCTTTGCCTTACAGACATGCAGCTAGTACCGTCACCAGCGTCACGCTCAAATGACAAGTGAGGGCCCCTGATCGGATGCTTCCGGCCGGGGGCCTCTCGCATCTTCCGACGACGACTGTACAACAGGCGGCTAGACCAAAAACGGCAAGAACGACAGCGATGTAAGACTTCAAACGTATGCTCGAATGTTCCGTCTTGGTTTGTGAGCGGAATCACTTGGCGATGGCATCGTTGTCCTGAGCGTGAGAGCGTGATCACGCCAGTACCCATTCGCCACTTCGCGGCTGGTCCCGAGAAAAGGATCTTAACGCTCGCTGTTACTAAACTGTTACAAAGGGCAAGCTCCCGCAGACCCTCATGCCGTATTAACGAGAATCGATGCGTCCGGTTACGAACGGTGATTCTCGAGCGGGGTATCGCTGCCTACATCGGTTGGATTCCGTCGGGTGTTACAGATGGACGTCGGCGCATCTCCGACTGGTGCAACATCTTCTTGCAAGATCAGCGGACCTACAGGCGCGGTCCGCCACCGGCTGGGCTAGAGACGTGCGAGGTGAGCGACACCCGTCTCCACGGGAGCCAATCGCGACCAGGCTGCGCTGTGCGAAATGTCCACCTGAGTCGACCACGACCTATACCGTCATGGTCCGCGGCAAGCCCGTGGCTACGACTCGATGATGTCTAGTAGAGGCAGATTGTCGACGATCTTCATCGTCTCGACACTCACTGTCACAATGCGTTTCAACAGATCAAGTATGTAGCGTGGATCGCCCTGCTCGATCGCCCAGTCGTTCGGATCGTTCACGATGCCGGATGCCTTGTCGGTCCTTACCTGGTATCGGTCCATGAGCCACTCGATGGCTGACCGAGATCCAATCACATAGCGATGCGCCTCGTCCGGGATGCCGGCTACAGTCACCCGGGAGTTGTAGATAACTCGAGATCGATCCCTATCCTTAACGGACGCACCCCGCCCGAAGGTCATCTTCTGGACTCTGTAGAAGTCGCGGCTTGACGGCAACGCGCTGACGATTTCTTCGAGATCATAAGGCACCGCCGACTCGTATCTCATATGGAGATACGCCAGTTGCTTACCTGCGTCCGCGAATCGCTCAAAACCCTTCACCAACGGTATCCTGGGCAACATCTTCTTCAGATCCGCGTCAAACTCGGATCGGTAAGCCGGAGAATGCATCAGACCATACACGTAATAGAAGATGTCATCTTTGGAAACGGAGGGTCCGTACGCGGAGCGATACTCATCCAGAGCGAAGTCGGTGACATTATCGATCTTTCGGTAGCCAGATTCGTCTTCCGAACCTGAGAACAGATCGCCACCTTCCAGTATCGCTTCATAGGTGTACCGAGGGAAGAACTGCCCGCCGCTCCCCGCACCTGTGACGTGCAAGTCGGGCAGTTGGGCAGTCATCAGGACCGAGAACGGCACCGCCGATCCCATGCCGACAACATAGAAGCCGAAGTTCTGATGATTCACTGTCGGAAAAATAAGGCGCTGCCGCCCTTCGATATGATTCAAGCCCTTCTCGTAGTAAACATTTGTGCGCATGAAAGGTCGGTATGTAGCCTCACCGAAGGCGCTTTCGACGACTTCCAGCGGGGAACGGCGTTCGAAGCGCCGCTTAAGACTGTGTGTCCAGCTAATCCTCGTTGCATCGAGGTCGATCTCCTTACCGGCGGACAGATCCTTGTTGAAGGCCGCCACCGTGCGGGCTATGTTTCCACGCAAGGCAGGAGCGGAGAAGTTATACACCCAAGCGTCTCTGCCTGTTTCGAGGCCCCGAGAATAAACAGCGAAGACGGACGCGCGCCCAGTCAGCTTGTCGCCAATCGGCGTGAATCTATCAAAATCACCACGGCGCTGATTGATCCAGTCGCCATGCTCATTTGGCGTGAGCTCGGTCCACTCAATAGTCTCCAGGTCGCCGGCGCCGACGATCGAAAGTTTTTCTTCCTTTGAGAAATAGTCGCCGATATCGCGATAGTACAATGCTGCTGGTTCAGAGGCGTCTTTCTTGCCAGTCTTCACCAGCACCAAGATGGCGACCGTGGTTCGGCTCCCTTGGCCGAAGACGTTGTCTTTCTCTTTACGCCGCTGTTCGCCGACCGTGCGAGCGTTGCCACGCAGGTTGTAGACGTAGACCGTATCGAACTCGTTAACGAGGCATCGCCGGACCCCGTCGAGTACATTCGAGTCTATATACCCGCCGTTTGATACGTAAGCAACGATACCCTGATCACCGACGCGATCAGCAGCCCAACGAATCGCCCGAATATACGAGTCGTACACGGCGTTATTGCCGCCACGATTTCGGCCCGCCCCGAAGCTTGCCGCTATTCGAGAATCTAGGGTTGGATACTTCAGATTCAGATTGTCATCGTTAGCACTGGCCTGGCCAACAGAATATGGTGGATTACTAAGGATGACCCGAATATCCGTCGCCTTCTGGAGGACGACGCGATCGTTGTTCTTGACGAATACTGCCTGATCGAGAGTGTCGTCATCCTCATGCATCTGGAAAGTGTCAGTCAATACAATGCCCTCGAAAGGTGCATACCTGGCAGAGCCCTCATCACGCATGCCGTGAAACGCCGCCTCGATATTCACCGCGGCGACGTAGTACGCAAGCAGGCTTATTTCATTAGCATGCAACTCATTGACGTACTTGTGGAACAAATCTTCCGGCTTAATGAAACCGGACTGAAGCAACCGCACGATGAACGTTCCGGTCCCGGTGAACGGGTCAAGGACGTGCACGCCGGCGCCGGTGAGCGAGGTACCGAATTCAGTGGTGAGGACATGCTCGACGGCGCGGATGATGAAGTCTACAATTTCGACCGGCGTGTACACGATGCCGAGCGAGGCAGCAGCCTTTGGGAAGGCATGCTTGAAGAATTTTTCATATAGCTCGGTGATGATCTTCTGCTTGCCCTCACCGTTGTCGATGCCAGCAGCACGCATCCGGACGGAGGCATAGAACCGGTCAAGTGTCTCGGTCTCTTTGTCGATGCCCTGCTCGTCAAGTACATCGAGCATGTCCTGCATGACCAGAGAGACGGGGTTGTTCGCGGTGAAGTCGTAGCCTTCGAATAGCGCGTCGAAAACCGGCTTAGTAATGATGTGCTGGGCAAGCATCTCGATTGCGTTGTCGCGCGAAATGCTGTCATTCAGGTTGGCTTTCAGGCCAGCATGGAACTTATCGAAGTGCCCGGCCACGTTCAGTTGCGGATCGTCAAGCAACGCCTTGATCCTCGTGATGTGACGCTCGGCAATGACCGCGATATCGGCAGCCCAATCCTCCCAGTATCGGCGGTCACCGACTTTGGTGACGATCTTGGCGTAGATCGCATCACGCCACTCGCTGGACCAACTCAGCGGTAGCTGCGGCTGGGTACTGTCATCTCCTGGCTTACCGTCCCTACCATCGCCGCCGGGTACGCCGATGACTTGGAGCTTGTCGTCTCGAGTCCGATTCAACTCGATCTTGTTCACCATCGCATTGAACCGGTCGTCATGGGCTCGGAGCGCCTGAAGGACCTGCCATACCACCCTGTACTTCTTGTTGTCTGCTAGCGCTTCCTCCGGAGACATGTCGGCGGGAACACCGATCGGCAGGATGACGTAGCCGTACTCCTTGCCCGGTGCCCTGCGCATGACTCGGCCCACGGACTGCACCACGTCTACGACTGAGTTGCGCGGGTTGAGGAAGAGGACGGCGTCGAGCGCCGGCACGTCGACGCCTTCTGAGAGGCAGCGGACGTTCGAGAGGATCCGACACAGGTTGGAACCTTCGGGCTGGTCAGCCTTCAGCCAATCCAGAAGCTTGTTCCGCTCGAGCACGTTGAAGGTACCGTCAACGTGCTGTGCCTCGCACATCAAGGGGTTCTCGTCGTCAGAGTCTGCTGCAAGCTTGTCGGTCACTTCCTCGAACATGCCGGCGACCTTCTTTGACGCCTTAATGTTCGTAGCGAAGGCGACGGCGCGGCGCATCGGTGTCCGCGATGCATGCAGGCGCCCCTGGTCGAGGTTCCGCTTCGACAGCCCATTCCAGCAACCCACAAGCTTCGCGGCGTCGTCGAGGTTGAGTTCGTGGTTGTCGTCTGCCAGCTGGGTCTGGAACTGAGCGGAGACAGCCTTCTCATCGACAGCCAGTACGAGGACCTTGTAGTCACTGAGCAGGCCTTGTTCGACTGCGTCGCCGAAACCGAGACGGTGGAACTCTGGGCCGTAGAGACCCTCGTCATCCATCGATGCGAGGACCGCGGTGTTCTCGGCGGCTTTGGTTTTGGAGCCTTCGTCATAGAGCCGCGGTGTCGCCGTCATATACAGCCGCCTGCGTCCCTTGAGGAACGACTGGTCGTGGACCCGGACGAACGCTGACTCGTCCTCGCCTGCCACAGTGACACCGGTTGTGCGGTGCGCCTCATCGCAGACGACCAGGTCAAACTCCGGCAGGCCTTTGCCCTGAGCATCGGCCACGGCGCCGATCGACTGGTACGTCGAAAAGATGACGGTCATCCGGTTCTCCGCCGACGAACGGCCCATGCGTTGCATGAGTTTCGCGGCGTTCGTCGTGGCCGGCTCAGCCAGATCGACAACACTCATGTCTTCGGTCTGCTTGCGACCAACTCTCGCGTCGGAGCAAACCGCGAACGGACGCAGGCTGACCGATGACTCCTGCATCCACTCGCGCAGTGTCTGTGATAGCAACGAGATCGACGGAACGAGGAACAGCACGGTCCCGTTTACGCCCACGAGGTCTTCGGCGATCTTGAGGCTCGTAAACGTTTTGCCGGTGCCGCAGGCCATGATCAGTTTGCCGCGATCCGACTGGTCGAAGCCGTCTCGCACCGCCGCAAGCGCCTTCGCCTGATGCGCCCGCAACAACTTGGGACCATGCGTGGGCATGATCGACGGAGTCGCGAGGGAGTATTGGCCCCAGTCGATCGTCGACTCCGACAGATATGAGATGTCGAGCCGCTGGGTCGGGATCTGTTGATCGACCAACGCCTCCTCGGCGTTCTTGGACCAGTTGTCGCTGGTCGAGACGACGATGCGCCGAGTAAAGCCGACCCTGCCGGAGGCAGTGAAGAACGAGTCGATGTGCGACTTCTGGATGTAGGTCTCGGGTGCGTAGAACTTGCACTGGATCGCCGTCAAGTCCCCGGTGTCGCGCTCTTTCGCCACGAGATCGATGCCGGTGTCCGGCCTGTTCTCCCGCCCGGGCCACTCGGACCACAACCACACGTCGCTGAACTGCTGAGCCCATTGCGGATCTGTGCGGAAGTAGCCCTGCATCAGCCGCTCGAACTTGTCTCCTTTGTCCCGTTCGTCGAGGGCGGAGCTACGAAGCTCGGCGAGGATGTCGTGGATCGAGGACGCCATGCGCAGCATCTTGCCTCAAAGAGGCGAGACGTGCAGGTAGCCAGCGGCTTGCGCGCGTCAGATCGGACTCAGCTCTACCCATATCAGGACCGCCGGCCGCCAACCAACTTGAGCTTCGGGCTCTGCGGTGAGGGCCCGCCGCCCTTGTCGCCATCAACTGCCATGGGGGTGAGCCCGAATACATGTCGCCGAAGCTCGTTATGGCTAACGTGAATGCTCTCCGCAATATCCGTCGGACCAACCCCGCGTTGCCTGAGGGACTTGAACACCTTTGCCAGCACCTGCGATGTCTCGGGCACGATCGCACCAGAGGGTTCCCCGCGACGGTACCCCATCTGCGAGAGACGCACACAGGCGTCGCGATAGCCCCATTCGGTCAGGAGATTCAACTCCGCGAGGCGATGCGTCAACGCCATCGCAGCAACCTTCCAATGTTGCTTGGCCCTCAGAATCTGGTCGATTCCCGCATTGTGAAGTCGCGACGCAAGGACGGCAGATCTCGGCATCAGGAAGGCTGCCGCGAACTGTTGAGCTTCCTGCTCAGCTTCCTTGCCATGAGGTACCTCGTCGCCACAATGAAGTACAAGGTGCCCTAACTCGTGAGCGGCATCAAAACGTCGCCGCTCGCCGGTCTTCTCTGTGTTCAGAATGACGAACGGAACGCCGTCAGTTCTGAAGCTGTATGCATCGACACTGGCCACGTCGCTCGCCAACGAGAAGACACGTACACCATGCGCTTCCAAAATATGGATTAGGTTGCCGACCGGAGCCTGGCCCAATCCCCAGCGTTCACGGACGACCGCGGCCGCACGATCGGGGTCGTACCCTTCGAGCGTTGGAACATCTGGGTCCGGCAGCCGAAATCGCGCGTCAATCCACCGAGCGAGATCGAGGGCAATCGCGCCAGCCGCCGTCGCGGAGTCGCGCTGCCGAGCGGTCATCTTGCTCAGCGCTCTGAAGCTAACGGCCTCGACAGGCACAAACTCCGCGTCTGGTGCCGTAAAGAACGATGCCGGTACGCCGAGGACCTCGCTCAGCGCCGCTACGTTGGTCTGCAACGGATCTGACAGGCCTTCTTCCCAGCGTGAGATCGTGCGTGGGTTGACCTCGATAGCTTGCCCGAGCGCAGTGGCCGACAAGCCACGGCGCTGGCGCGCGAGTCGAAGCCTCGAGGGGTTGAACTCCACGGCTGGCACGGTATCAAGCGCTTACTTTGCGGATCACTTCGGCTCGACAGGCACATCGATCGAGTCGTCATCACCGTCGTCGTAGTCGTCGACAGGCCCGCCTTCGTTGCTGTGAGGCGGCAGAATCAGCCGGACACGCCACGAGGTGATGAAGCCCTTGCTATTGATGTCAGCGGGTAGCGACAGCTCTGAGCGAACCTCTTCCTTGGTCGCATGCTGGAGGAGCATCCACGTCTCAAGCGCCGGATCTTCGAAGTCCCCCTCTGCCGGCTCAGGCTCGTTGCCGAAGAGCGCGAGCTGTGCGTTCTGTTTGACAGCTTCCGCCAGGCGCTCGCCTTTCGGCCACTTTGTCGTTGGATGCTTCCCCGCGATGTAGAAGGGCATACCAGTGCGCGAGCTGCCTGTCGAAGGCAAGATGGCTACCCGCCGTTCATAGTTCACAGCCCGCGAGAGCTGTCCGGCCTCGCTCGGAACGTAACCAAGCGGCACCAATGCCTCTCGTAGTGACGAGACGGTGTGGATCCATCGCACGCTGCCCGGCGCCGACGGTGGATAGAATCCGTCCACGTAGCTGCGACTTGCTGCTGCGGCGCGCGCGACCACCTCATCGCGGATCAGCTCCCCCTTGAAGCCGAACAGCTCCTCGATCCGTCGCTGCTGGCCTTCTGTAGCGAAGTTGGTCACGGCCTCACCCCTTCAACATGTCGGCTTTCCCGACCTCAGATGAGGTAATAAAAGCAGACATCCACGCCATTGCCAAGCTGGGCCGACGGTGTGTCGCCAGTACGCGCACACGTCGCTTCATGGCAGTGGGCAACACGACATAGGGTCGTCCTGTGAGTTCGCCCGAGTCATCCTCAGAGATCCCGCGGCCTTCTTCGGAAGGAGCGTGGGAAGTCCGTAGCGTCACACCGTTCTATGACAGCAAGTGGATCCAGCTCGCTCACGCCGACGTCCTCCTGCCGTCTGGCGAGCACAACCCGCGTCACCACGTCGTGAAGATGCCGGCTGCAGCCATGGCGGTGCTGCTCGATCCCGACCGCACGGCTGTGCTGATGAGCTGGCGTCATCGCTTTGTCTCCGATGTCTGGAACTGGGAGCTTCCCGGTGGCCTGGTCGACGAGGGCGAATCGCCGGCGGAGACGATCGCACGCGAACTGGTCGAGGAGACCGGCTATCAGGCGGGATCCATCAAGCATCTTGTCAGCTTCGAGCCGATGATCGGCATGGTGACCTCACCGCATCACGTGTACTTGGCGACTGACATCCGTCACGTCGGTGATCCCACCGAACTCAACGAGGGGCGCTTCCAATGGGTGCCGCTCGCCCAGGTACCGGCCCTCGTCGCCAAGGGTGATATCCGCAACTCGGGCACCCTGGTCGGCCTGCTTCACTACCTAGCGTTGGGCGGTGACGCTCAGGGCGCGTAGCCGGTTCTGCTGGCGGCGCGAACCATACCGGTCAGCCATTTGCGTAGCTGTCCGGAGATGCGTCGCCGCCTCGGCGGCATGGCCAGTGACCTGGTAGGCGTGCGCCAGGTCGACGTAGAGCCCGGTGGCCGCTCGCACCGAGTCGCGAGCGGTGGCCAGGGCCGCGGTCAGATCTTGGATGGCCTCGCTCTGACCGAGCCGCGCCAGGCAGTGCCCGCGCCACCGCCCCAGGTGGCCATCATCAAGCATCAAGAAGGGCAGCTCGGCTGCGCCGTCGTCGTCGAGTCGAGACTGCGCCCAGTCGAGTTGGCGCTCGGCATGAGTGCGGTCACCGGTCGCAGCCGCAGCTTCGGCCTCGGCAGCCGCCAGCCAGCTCAGCAGCAGCCGTGGTGCCTTCGTGCCGAGCTCGGTTCGGGACGACTGGATAAGGCTGAGCGCCAGGTGGTTCTGGTGGGCATCTAGCAAGACGTTGGCGCTCTGCGCCGTGACATGCGCCAACACCGCAGCGTTGCCTGATTCGCGGGCGGCAGTACGGGCGGTCTCATGGAGCTGCCAGGCGCGTTGCGTTTCCCCCTGATCGAGCGCCTGCCAGCCGGCCAGGCCGGCGGCCGCTGCCAGGGCAGCAGCCAACTCCGCACGCTGGCCACCCGCCGCGCGATCCAGTACGTCATGCATCTGCCGAACGTGCAGCTCGGTCTGCTGGATCAGTGCCGTCGTGCCAAGGCGGCGATCAAGCATGCGCAGATTCTGCGTCTGAGATTCGAACAACCCGACCAGCTCGCCATCAACGTGCAGCGAGGAGTCCGCCTCCCGGAGCGTCGCGATGCGCTCAGTCGCGTCGTCTGGCACAAAGCCGAGCACCTCATACGATGCCCGATAAATCGCGGCAAACGCCCGCCGGTAGACCTCAACCCCGACTGCCCGCTCGCCCCGCTCCCAGTAAGCGAACATCCGCTTCAGCGAGGCACCGGTCGGCGAGTGCTCACCCAGGTCTTGGACCGCCACGAATCGGCGCATCGCCTCAGCCTGCGTCAGGCCAGCGTTGAGACGCGCTTGACGCAGCGGCGCGACCGCGTCCGCTGTGCCGTCCCCCGTCACGTGATCTCTCCTAGCGTCCCATGGCTACACGTCGAGGTGCATGAGCTCGACTACTGCGCGGGCTAGCAAATCTGGCACATTCCCGTTCTGGGAGGAATACACAGATTCGCGAGCTTGCAAGCTGCTTTGGGGGTAGTATTGGGAAGGATATTCGCGACTTTGTCTCTCGGCTTCGAGGAACTGATCGTTGTCGAGCAGGTAGATCTCGGACGTCTCCCAACCATCTGCCAGGTGGTGGCTTCTCCGCCGCCTAACAATCCATGCCGGCTGGCCGTTAACTACGCACCGCCATTGCTCAACCTCAGCAGCGTGATCCTCCATGATCTCGCGGAAACGCGCAATCGCATCTCGATAATCCTCTCGCCTCTGGCGAAGGACTTCTTTCTCACGCGATCTAGCGTCCTTCTTTTCGCCCGCTTCCGCCTTGGCTTTATCGAGTGCATCGTCAAAGTTTGACATGGCTCTCTCTATTGCTCGAGCCGATAGAAGAGCTTGCCGTTCTGCGGCTCGACGCCAAACGTCTTGTAGAACGCCTGCGCACTCAGGTTGTCGCGGTCGGTCGTCCACTCGACCCGGCTGCAGTCGTGCTGGCGCGCGACGTCGAAGAGCGCTTCCATCAGGGAGCGGCCGATGCCGCGTCGTTGCTGCGCGTCTGAGACGTACAGCTCTTTGAGGTAGAGCGACCTTGTGAGTCCCGCCGCCGGCCAGAGGAACGAGTAGGCCGCGAAGCCAACCGCGGTGTCCTCATCAACGGCCAGCAGCGCCTTGGCGGCTGGCGTGTCACCGAACAGCGCATCCTGAAGCTGCCGACGGCGAATCTCCAGGTTGTCGAACTCTGTAGCCCCGTAGAACCGGTCCATCTCCTCAGTCAGCTTGAGCAGCTGGTCAATGTCGTCGGCGGTGGCTGGGCGCACCACAATCACAGAAGGTCGTCCTCTCGGGTCGGTCGAACAAGGTCGTGCAGCTCGCGCACGACGGGCAACTGCCGCTGCGTGGCGGACATCTCGCCGATGACTTCGCGAGCACGCCCGTCAATGATGCCGCGTCGTTGCTCATCGTCGAGGCCGAGCAGCGTCCCGGCGATTTCTTGGGCAGACGCTGTCACGTCGCCGTCAACGACGAAGCAGGCTGCACGGTCGAGACGCGTCATGGCGCGGTCGGTGTAGTCACCAGGAGCGCATAGCACCAGGGCACGTTCCTGGGCGGCGAAGGCTGCGGGCAGATCGCCGAGCCTGGTGTAAGCGCTGCCTGCGTGAAACGCCAGCTGGGCTTCGTTGTAGCCAAACGCCGACGCCAAGAGCGCGTCGCCGCTCAGGTGCGAGACCAGCTCCTCAGCCCGCCCCAGTGCAGCGGCGGTCGCCTGCCGATCGCCAACGACCGCGTGCGCGCGAGCTTCGAGGGCCGCGGCCAGCGGTGCGCCGACGCCGCCGGGTACGCTTGAGACCTCCTGCGCCCGCTGCGCAACGGCGATCGCCTCGTATAAATCGTTGCTGTAGAAGTGACCGTAGGCTTCCTGGGCGAGCATCCACGAGTGCGTCAGGGAGTCACCGGCCTCGGCTGACGCGACGCGAGCGGTCCGCGCCCAGCGCCGGAATGCCATGCGGTTATCGAGCTTGACGAGCGTCAGCAACATCAGTCCAGACATCTGCGCCACGACCCGCGTCAGCCGGCGCCGACCGACCGTTGACCGGCTCTCCGTCAGGGTGGCCTGCAACTGGCCAAGGTCGTCGCTCAGGTCGGCGAGCAACAGTGCCGCGGGGCGGTCACGCGTAGCGCGGCCGTAGCGCTCGGCAAGCTGCTCCCAGTCGTCGACGACAAACTCGCTCGG
Source organism: Kribbella sp. NPDC026611 (assembly GCF_040638345.1). Lineage (NCBI taxonomy): Bacteria > Bacillati > Actinomycetota > Actinomycetes > Propionibacteriales > Kribbellaceae > Kribbella > Kribbella sp. NPDC026611. The sequence continues at coordinate 380,739 of NZ_JBEZYC010000005.1, read as the reverse complement.
TGCGCCGTTGCTCAGCACGCGATCCAAGTCGCGGCGGAGCGTTTCCAGCCCGGCTGGTGACGGCTGTTGCATGAGGTCGGTCGATGGTGTCTCAAACCCCAGGCCTTCGGCCGACTGACCGTAAATCGCCACAAACGCCCGTCGGTACACGGGCACGCTCACCGCCCGCTGGCCGCTCTCCCAGTAGGCGAACATCCGCTTCAGGGAAGCGCCGGTCGGGCTCTGCTCGCCCTGGTCTAGGACAGCTGCCTCGAAGCGTCGCATGGCCGCTGCCTGCGTCCAGCCACGTTGGCGACGGGCGCGCAGCAATGGTGACTCGTGGCCGAGCCCGTCACCTTGACGAGTCACCTCTAGTCACCTCCCGTCACCTTCTGTACCGGTGCTGCTGTCGGTCAGCCTAAGCGGTGTGACAGACAAAGTCGTCGGAACGTCGCAGATCAGCACGTGGAAGGCAACAAAATGACCGCTCTCTTCATTCTGGCCGCCGTCCTCTATGTCTTCATTCTCCGGGACATTGCCAAGGAGGTGCGCGGCGAATGACGACGCTTGCCGATGTCCCGCCCCCAACCGCCCGCCGCGTCCGCGTCTGGTTCGGTGAGCACGTCATCGCGGACTACACCGCCGAGCCTGCGGATGCCATCCGGTACCAGGCAGGGATGACGCGGCGATTCGCCAGTCTGCGCATCACCATCGAGCCGGCTACTGCGGCGGTGGATGAAGATGTCACCGACTCGTGAACGGCCAGCACCGACGCGGCTGGTGGTCCCGGCTCTGGGAGCGGATTGTCGCAGCTTTCCGCCGCTGGATGGACGAGGATCGGTGACCGACTACACCCGGCCGCTGCTACTCGGCTACGCCCGGCGTGATCTGTACCTGTCAGATCGGCATGTCGAGGACCTGAAACGCGAGCTCGGAGCCTTCGCCCACGTCGAAGGCTTCGCCATGGGTTCGGTGTATGTCGAAGACCCCGACACCGCCCCAGCCGCATTCGAAGCGCTGGTGACCTCAGTCAACCGCTATCAGATCACGGCAGTGGTCTTGCCAGGGCTGCGGCACCTAGCCCTGGTCGGAGATCCGGCCGAGGTACGAGTGCGGTTCGAGCGGGTCACGGGAGCTCGCATCATGCTGCACGAGGTCACCCCATGAACTGGCGGAGTCGGTGGGGAGTCGTCGTCCTCAGCCCTCACGTGCAGAAGATCGCTGCACACCCATCGGCTCCGCCTCAAACGTCCCTGTCCGAGTAGCTCCCCGAGTCCCCTGTGACCCCTGACTCGGGCAGGGACCCCAAAGCCGGCTGGCACGGGACGCGAAAGCGAGTCCGTTCCGTGTCAGCCGCTCAAGCACCGAGGCCCGGCCGGGTCCTCGGTCCCGTTGGCTGGGTGGTTGAGGCGTACCTGCCTGGGCGAGCGACCACTCAGCCAGCGACATTCCAATACCAGCGGGCGGGCGCACAGCCAGTAGAAGCGGACGCCCGCCCGCTGTTCCACCTCGAGATCGGAGCGCAGTGGACACGCCCGTAATCCCGCTGGATCGGCCAAGTGTCGATCCAGCGATCCAGACGCATTACTCGAGCCGCTGGGACGAGGCCGACCGGCTGAGTTCCACTGTCAAGGGCCGCCTGGAACAGGCCCGGCTCTACGACTTCCTCGGCCAGTGGTTCCCACCGGCTCCCGCGCGCGTCGCCGACATCGGCGGCGGTCCCGGCGTGCATGCCAGCTGGCTCAAGGACCAGGGCCACGACGTCGTGCTGCTCGATCCAGTCCAGCGTCACGTCGACCAGGCCAACGCCGCAGGCATCACAGCTGAGCTTGGTGATGGTCGCCGGTTGCCGTGGGCGAACGAGTCATTCGATGCGGTGCTCATGGCGGGGCCGCTGTACCACCTGCCCGAAGCCAGCGATCGCCGGTTGGCGCTTCGTGAGGCGCTCCGAGTGTTGCGACCAGGCGGCGTGCTGGCCGCGGTGGCGATCAACCGGGCCGCCAACCTGATCGGCTCAACGCTCGCCAATACGCTCTTGACGCGCCACGGCATCGTGCGCGACATCCTGGAAACCGGCCACAGCGCCAACAACGAGCGGATGGCGCACTGCTACTACCACCGCGAAAGCGAGCTACGCAGCGAACTCGTGAGCGCTGGTCTCCGGCCGGTCAACATCTTCGGTCTGACCGGCCCGGGCGGTTGGCTCACGGTCATGATCGACGCCCATTTCAAAGGTCAGCCCTACACCGACAAACTGGCTGAGCACGACCCACTCGACACAGCCCTGGAGTGCTCGCGGCTGGCCGACCGCATGCCGGAACTGGTGGCGGCAAGCTCGTTGTTTCTGGCTGTCGGTCAAAAGGGCTGAGCCGTGGTGTCCCGCGGCACGGCCGGTGAGCCTTCAGCCCAGCTGACCGTGCAGTTCGACGTACTCCACTTCAGCGCGCAGCACCTTCGACAACACGGCATCGGCGCTCGGCAGCGGATGCAGTGGGAACTTCGCCCCGTCCCACCGCAGCCGGCCATCCAGGGTCGTCGACGGCGGGATGACCACGGGCGCACCGGGCTCGATGTACTCGACGCCGGTCGCCAGTGGCCCGAGGTCCATGTCTGGCTGCCGCGTGCACGTGATCCAGTCGCCATCCGGCAGCTGCATCGTCGGCGGCCAAACGCTGGGACGCTCCTGCTCGTACAGCCGTTTGCCATACGCGCCAGCGATCCGCGGCAGGCGCCAGATCGCCACAGCCGGGCACGACGTGATTGCCAGGTTCGGCGGCTCGTCGACGTCCCAGACGGCACGGGCTGCATCGACATCGGTGATCCAGTCGCCGTCCGGCGCGCCGGTAATGGTTGCCGTCTGCACCGGAATCCCGCGCTCCACGCAGGCGAGAGCTGTATCCAACAAGGCGTTCTTGCGTCGAATCATGTGACCGCTCGTCCTCCCGTTTTCACGGGACATCATTGCTGCGCTACCGCGCGGCTTGTCAATCCGGACGCTCAGCAGATCGCTGAGAATCCAACCAAGTGAGGAGCCGTATATGTCCCAAGTCGAACAGATGAAGATGCAGCTGCACGGGCTGGCCGACCAGTCGCGTCAAGGTGCCGCCAGCTTGGCGGGGTTCAAGCAGCGCTTCGAGCAGTCCAGCCAGCAGGTGCAAATGCTGATCCGCGGCACGGCGACACGGGCTGACCAGGACATCGCGACCATGCTCGACGCCGCCGCCAAGTCGGTGGACCAAGCCGTCCAGTCGCTGCAGATCGCCGAGGCCGGTTGCCGCACCTACGCCGACCAGATTTAGCCGGCCGAGGCAGCGCACATGCCCTCCGAGCTGCAGCGGGTTGCCGAGCAGCTGCTCGCCTGCCTGAACGAGGCCCCTCGGGCGGTCGGCTACCTGCATGACCGAGCCAGGAAGTGTCGCGAAGCCGCGGCGTGGATCGGCAGCCAGAGCAACAACCCGAGCGCCCGCATGGCCGCCATGCAACTCGACGACGCAGCGCGACGTTGCGAGGAAGCCGCTCACTACCTGTCCCTCGCCGAAGCTCGGGCGAAGCAGTGGGTCGAGCAGATGGTGAGTGGTATCCGAACTGCCGAGCCAAGCGGCGGTTCGACCGGCGAACGACCACTCGGCCCAGGTGGCAGCGCCCGGCCCGCGGATCGCCGGCAGGACGATAAAGGGGATGAGCCGGAACCGAGGAAGGCGGGTGATGAGACGAGCCCGGAGCGAGCATCGCCGGGGCGACGGATCAGCGACGAAGAAGGGCACCGGTTACAGCAGAAGCTTCCGCGCCGGGAAGAGTCTGAGCTCACTCAGCCAAAGACCCGCGGCATATGGGTTGATGAAAACGGCAACGAAGAGGAGCTGGTCAGCGGCCAACACGATGAGTGGTTTCAGAAAGCGACGGACTTCCTACGGGAGCGAGGTATTCCGCCGAGGAACGATGGTAGCATCACCACGCCGTCGCACGTGGAAACCAAATTCGCTATGCGAATGCGAGTTCAAGGACTAAAACACGAGACCATCATGGTCAACAAGTTGCCTTGCCCCGGCAAGTGGGGTTGTCGCGCACTCATTGGCCTAATCCTTCCACCAGGATCGACATTGACTATATTCGGTCCTGACGGATTCAAGAAGACCTATCCACAGCCAGCATCAGAACGGGAGCAGTCATGAGCAGGGTGGAAGCGTTCTTCCGACACGAGCACGACGACAATCCAATCGTGCTTACGAACGCAAGTGATGCCGATGCGTTGGTCGACGCGCTGCTGAGCGAGTCGTTCGACTACTCCGTTGCCACCCTGTACGCCGACGGCCGTCCGCTCATGGCCGGGTTGCCTGATCACGAGATGCGCATAGCCGTCAACGCAAAGGCTGACATTGGCGGTATCCGGTACGCCGGCGGTGACGACCAGGACGTGACGTATGTGCCCGGAACCGTCAGCCAGCGAGACGAGATGTTCTATGTCTACGCAACGCATGGCGAAGCGTGGCCGCAGGATTCCGAGGTCAGCATCGAGCAGGTTCGTCAAGCGGTGCGAGAGTTCGTCGAGGGCAACGGGGCTCGGCCTGAGTCGTTCGAATGGCGGCAGTGGCCAGAGGGTGTGCGCTGAGCACCTGTCATGACGGCCTTCTGGGAACGAGCGCCCCGCACACCAGGTGACGGGGCACCCGTCCCGCGTGAGGCCTCTGGGGGGATAAGGCTGCCCACGCGATGGGGGGTGCTTCCACGCTACGCGTCGACGCGACGCCCTGTCTCCGACTCAGCCGTTTGAACCGCACGCATCGTTATCCGCTGACGGCCACGGAGTTATCCACAGGCTTGCGGACGGTCATTGCGGTTGGTGCATCTCGGCGGCCATCCTGGTGGAGCGCGCTCGGCACGCCACCTTCACCAGCCGGCCGTCTGCGGCCAACAACGAGCTTGCGGGCCAGGTGTGAAGGAAGGGCACCGAGCGTGCTTCTCACCTCAAGGCAAGTCGGATGCCGCGTCGAAAGGGGCCCGTATGGAAGGTCTGCAGGCGCGGTCTCGAATGATCCAGTTGACGGTCGGCTTGGTAAACACTAATTCTCTCGAGCCAGAACGGCTTACGTCTCCGGCCGAGCTGAGCAAGTTCTTCACGGGGCACGGCGAGCCAGCCGCAACGGTCACTTGGCGTGATGTCACCGAGGTCAAGCTCGTACGCGAACGGATACGCCCGATCTTCAACGCTAGCGCCGCCGAGGCGGCGGGCATCATCAACGGGTTGCTTGCCCAGTATGCAACAGTGCCCTACCTGTCCGAGGGAGGCGTAGGGGCTTGGCACCTCCACACGTTTCAGCCTGACGCCGCTCTAGCGGATCGGCTTGCCGCGAGCTGCGCACTCGCTCTCGCAGGATTCGCCACCGAGCACGGTTTCGGAGCTATTGCCACTTGCGCTGCGCCCAACTGCGAAAGAGTCTTCGTCAATGCAGCTCGGAACCGACCGCGCCGCTTCTGTAGCCCGCCATGTTCAACCCGTACCCGTGTAGCATCATATCGAGCACGTCAGCGCAGATGATCTCTTTGCCGTAAGCCCTCGCATCTCTATGAACCATCTAAGGAACACCTCCGCCTTCAGTTCGCCGCGTCGAACGCAGCTCGGATCGCGTTTGGGACCCGACCGCGGCCGTTCACCTCGTGGCCGTTGGCTCGAGCCCATTCCTTGACTGTGCGGGCGTCCGCGCCGACCGATATTTTCCGAACACGCGTGCCACGAGGCGTTGTAACTCGCCGTCCGGCAGCGAGGTATGGCGAGAGAGCTTTGCGCAGTGCGGTCGCGTTCTTCTGAGTTAGGTCAATCTCGTAAGTCTGCCCATCGAGTGCGAAAGTAATCGTATCGCCCTTGCCGGGTGATATACGAGAGCCATCGAGATCGTCAGTGAGAACTACCTCGAATCTCCGAGACATGGAGTCACCTTCCTCAACTAGGTCCATGCATCCAGCCGACTTAGGACTCACCTTAGCAAGCGACCCCGCGTAGCTTGGGAAACACACATGACGTGAGGTTCCGGAGTCAGGGCAGTAGAAGGTCCAACAGCCGGCCGCCGCCGCCCAAGGGTTGAAGCACGCGAGCGATATCGCTGCGGAATACGTCCGGCTCAACCGTCTTCATCCATGGAGGAGGAGTATCAGATCCCCTCGCACTGATCGAGCTAACGCAGCTTGCTGCACCGCAGCTACAGGTAAACGACCACGGCTTCTCGAACGAGAAGTCCAGATAGTTGCAAGTTATCTCCTCCCCTGCCACCACATCTCGCGACAGACATCCAAACTCCTCGTTGACGCAGACCGCAGAACTGGAGCAGGAGTGATTGAAGAGATGTGCGCCCCCGCACGGAACAAGGACTGCCCCATGGTCAAGGCCAATACCGAACTCGTCATACCAACGAGACACCGCATCGGGATACAACGTCAAGTCAACTCGAGACAGTTCCACGCAATTGTCACAGCGCCGCCAAACGATGGTTCCGCGAGGGAGACTAGCGACCGCAAAGATACCCACGCCGTTGACATCACTGATTCCCGGACTCGCCGCAGGGTGCAGCATTGTCAGATCCCCAGAATATCAACTACTTGGGTCTCGATTGCTGCAGCCTGGCGAGGGGTTGACGCATAAACCAGATAACGCCACTTTCCATCGAGCCATCTTGTGTTGACCGTCAGGATCGCACCGTTGGCATTCGCGCCTCGCGTGGGACCCAGACCCTCATCTTCGAGGAGCTTGCATGCTTCAGAAAACGAGAGATCATTCCGGCCCGGACGCACGTCGGCCCGCCAATGCATGCAGGCCGAATCCTGCATCAAGTCGGAGACGAGCTCGTGCAGATAAGTCCCTCCTGTACGTCGGACATTCGCCTCGGTGACATAATATTCTCCATCTACCAACCCACCATCGAGGTCGAAGACACCTCTGAAACCAGAACGCCAAAGGAAACCGCCAAGCTTGTCCGCCGCCAGCCATAGCGGCGCTACATCAGAGACTCCATCGAACGGGGTAACCATTCCCGTCCAGGCATTATTCACGGAACGCTGGCCGCAGCTGTACAGCCGCCTTGGCCCGGACTCGTCCACCACCAGCTCCATGCTCGGCAGTGACTCGAAGTCCAGGAATTCCTCAAATATCCAGCCTTCCTCGCGACAACCATCCTCGGTCGAGAGAAGTCCTTCAAGAGCCGCCGATACATCCGCCTTGAATTCTTGACCAACTACAACATTGCCCCATCCATTCGATGATCGATTGCGCTTGACTATTACATTCTCGTGGTCTCGCAGGAAGTCTTGCACGGATCCAATTAGGGACGGGACGGTTTGCGCGTGACCGCCGTCAGCCACCTTCAATCCCAGATTGGTTGCCACGTCGCGGAACCCACGCTTAGTGTTGAGCGCCCTGATCAGATCAACAACACGCTTGCCTGGCACAGATTGATAGCCAGATACGCCCATTCGATGGTCGACCGAAAATCTCAACATCCTTTCGTCGAGGACAAAAGGCATAAGCTCATCATGGTTCGTGACTCGAGAAGCCACTCCGAAGTCATTGACAAGATCGAGTACGTGCCCCGTGTACAGCTCGGCCGGCTGCACGACATCCACGTCTGCCAAACTCATATCCCGCACCGATTCCACATAGGCGCGGAACTCATCGTCGTATGGAGCAGTGAGAACAACGCAATCACCCGGACGCGCTATCCAGAGCTTGCGCGGCGTGACAGAGGCCATAGCAGCTCGATAAGGAGCTATCGGACATTCGGCCATCACGTCGTTCAGTACGTTCGCAACCAGCGCTCTACTCACGTCAAGTCACCTCCGTCTAGCGCGCACATAGAAAGACAGCATGCCCAGAGTGAAGCCAGATAACCTCAGCCGAGGAGAAGCCCGCATCGTGCAGCCAGGTCAGATTCGACGCAACGCTCGCCGGCTTATCAATCGGATCCGGTTCGGTCAGCGAGAAATAGTTCCAGTCGTCCTCGACGAAGGCTCTATGGGCTCCCCACTGCTGAGGATCAGCAGCCGAGGCCCTCGCTACGCATCGATCCCAACTCCATGCGGCTAAAGTGCGTGCCCGCTCGCCGACCGGCTCGATTAGATCCTCAAGGAAGAGGAACCCACCATCGAGCAATGAAGCACACACTCGGGCGTATAGCTTTCGCTTCTCGCTGTGATCGAGATGGTGGATCGCCAAGAAGCTGTAGACAAGGTCATAAGATCCTGGCCGGATCTCGACATCTTCAATTGAGCTATGCACGAAGGTCAGACCACCATAACGCTCAGGCAGCCTCGCCCTCGCTGCTTCGATCATCGCCGCGGAAGCATCGACGAGAGTCACGCCCGCGACATCTGGAATCGCTGCCAACAATGAAGCCGCTACGCGGCCGTCGCCGCACCCCAACTCGAGAACTTTGCCGGGCGACTCGGCACGAGCCACCTCAACTAACAGATCGATCTGCTCCTGGCGACGAGGAACGAACGAGTCGGCATACTTGAGATACGTCTGCGTGTCACCGTCGGCCCATCCGGACAGGTCTTCATTCATGAGCCACACTGACTTCCTGAGCGTCAATTGGTTGTCGTCGGAAAATAGAACTCGCGACGGAATGTGTTAATCACATCATCGTCGCGTAGGTCGTCGGCTGCTACACGCCAGAACACATCTATCAGGAGGCTGTATTCGATGGCCGCCCACAGATCCTCTAATCTAAACTCAGGTCCTTCGATGCGAACCAGCCTCAAATCGAAGAAGCCGCGATACTTGTTTGCACCTAGCGCCAGTGGATCGAAGAATAGAGCAGGCCCAGGGATGCGAATCGTATGCCTCACACCGGCTTGTATGTGCCCACCGTGCCGAGCATCGGACCAGGTAGCGATGTCGGGCATCAAGGGAGGGTAATAGTAGTGACGTGATTGCGGCACCGCCGCAAAGTTGCCGGGAACGAAATGCCAGCGATTATACTGCATCCGGTTCGATACCCGATACATTGCTTTCGCCAACTCGGCCTCGTCGGCCGCACTCTTGAGGCGTTCACTCGGCAGACAGCAACAAAAGAACTCATTTCTCGTCGTGGATACCGACTCATCTAGGGCAGACCGGCTCCTGAACTTCCGGAGCGACCTTGGACCGCTGGTCATTCCATAGTCAGCGCCGATCGCCTCTATTGCGCCGGTCACCGCCGTCACGAAGTACTTCTCGATCGCACTGCTATCAGCGTGTCGCCGGAACTGCTCGATGGCGTCCCTAGCGACAGACCGCGCTCTCGCGGGTCGATCCTGACCATGTGGATGACCATTCCCGGTTGTGACGAGGGGCCCGATGCCATCTAGAGATATAGCCCGTTGTCGCTTATTCAGAGTTAGGCCGTTGATTCTCCGATAGAAGAGGTATCCACGTCCATGTAGCTCTTCGCGATGAGCCCTCGCCGAGTTCGCCCATACATACGCCGATTCGATCGTCGGAGGAACCACATCTCGCCCTAGAAGGACGGAGTTTCGCGCGACCGCTTCGTATATAGCTCTCAGTACGGATGTCGCTGTGAACTGCTTTCCATTGAACTCCTCAAACATGATTGATCCACCCGCGGCGAAGAGGAGGGACAGTCCCGCAACCAACGTGATCTCTCTAGCAGTCCAGTCGACCAGGTCACGGTCGAGAAGCCCACGCAGCTCCGTAAGCGCGAGATGCTCACTGGAGCCGTCCACCTTCGACCAGAGTTCCTCATCGAAGTAGACGGAGATCGACTCAACGTGCTGAATGTGATCCGCGACATCATGGATACGGCGGGAAAGTCGGCCCTCAGCCTCTTCTGACGCCAACCATTGGTAGAGCAGGGAAACATGGGCGGCCTCTAGCTGGCCCGCTTCGCGAGACGTCTCTAGAGCTTGCTCGATCAAGTAGGGGTCGAGCGCGATCCATCCGATACCTTCGATACCTTCGAGCCCGTCACTTTCAAGCGTGAGGCGGAGTTTGCCGGCTGGATCTTGGCCAACGTAGACCGCTGTGTTGCGTTCCAATGATCGCGGACCCAGCGGCCTCAAGGTGGCGCCCGGATGCATGAGTACGGCGTCCAGAAGGGCGCACTCCAAGCTGCTAAGAGATGATCGGGCATCAACCCATGGGACCCTCCGACCGGCGGTAAGAAGTTGAATCAATGCCTCTACGCCAGGCCCAGGCATCATCAAACTGTCACGTACCTCGCGGAGCAAGTCAGCATGCGAGCCATTGGCTGCGATCGTGAACGATTCGCTGCTCGTTTTCGCGCCATCTGCCGCATTATTCATGCTCGCACATCCGTCCATCTACTCGGGTCCTGCGGCGTATCATGGTCTCCATTCGGAGACGGACGAAGCATAAGAATGCTCGACTCATTTGATCGGCCGATCAGCCGTCCCAATGCGTCGAAGACGCGGGCCGGACGCTTAGCTGCGAAACCAATAGCCGAACGGGTCCTCGAGGCGTGATCGGAAACCAGCAGAATCGGCCATCGCCATTGCCTCTCTGATACCTTGGCCGACCCGCGATGGGTCATGAGCGTCGCTGCCGAAGCTGACGCGCGCTCCCCCGCTGTCGGCCCACCATCTCAGAATCGTCTCGTGCAACGGCATAACGGTGTTTATTTCGAGGACACGGTCGGTCGCCGACAGCTTCTCAAGGACTTCGCGAAAGTTGTCTTCGAAGTCGTCGATATTGAATGGCTCATCCGCCGGCCAATCGCGAAGGGGGTAGTCGATGTGCGCGAGCACCTCAAACTGGTCCGACGATTCGACCATGCGTGCGAGGTCTACTAGGTACTCAGATAGGACGCTGGCTCCGGAGGAGATCGCTGCCGCATCGCCAACCATGTGGCTGGCTCCATCCCGTTTAATCGAGTGTGACGACGCCAGAACTCTGTCGAATCCTCCATCAGCGCGGAGTTCGGCTACCTCGCTCACGTGCCAGGTTGGCTCGCCGATCTCGACGCCGGACAGGATGCGCAGATCCGGAAACAGATGTCGGCACTTCTCGATGGCCGCCAGATAGCTCTCGGTGTCCAACCTAGGCGGAGTCAACGTGCGTTCAGGAGAGACCATCTCGCGGTATCGCGGCGAGAGGCGCTCATAGACCTTGTCCGTGATGTGCCACGGCGTGAAGTCGGCGTGCTCGGTGAACGCGAGCCCGCGTAGTCCAATCCGAAGCGCCTGTCGGCACGACCCCTCCATATCACCGCTCGCCGCGTCCCACGACCACTGCGTGTGAACGTGAGCATCGACTGCCAGCTGCCCCTCCTCCATGCCCCCTCCATCCATGACGTGTAGCACTACGCGTCCTCTGCTCCGGCCCACGACGCGACCACTCTCCTCAGTGCATCGGCGACGCATCCAGGGGATTCCAGCCACGGGAAGTGGCCGGCTCGCTCTATCTCGATGAGCTCCACCGTTCGCAGGAGCGAGCACGTAGCACGCGTCGACTCGATCGGCAGGGGACTCCCTGCTCCGTGCAGGACAACAACGGGCGATGTGATCCCAGGCAACTGCCGCTCGAGAGTATGGAGGCGCAAGTGGTGCCTCATCGAGTCCATCGAATGCCGATAGCTGGGAACCGATAGCGCCAGCCCTGCCGGCATCTGGAGATCTTCCCGATATCTCGCTGCGTAGGTCGGCCAGAACAGCCTCATCGACTCAAGCGCCTCGGCCTCCGTCGCGCCGCCCCGCAACGCCGCCTCGTCGAGCAGGTTTGCACGGACAGCAGTGCGCCTCGGCAGTCTGCGTGTCATCTCGGCGGAGATGCCGGCCTCGCCCCCATCGCCAACAGCGCCGAATGGCTCGATGAGCACGAGGCCCGAAACCTGCTCCGGATACTTCGCGCAGACATGCATCGCCAGGTGGCCGCCCCAACTGTGCCCAACCAAGACGACCGGTCCACCGTCGCCGACAACACTCACAACCGCTCTCGCATCCTCGACGTGAGTCTCGATGTCGAACGGACCGGCGCTCAAGGATGGGAGGGGACCTCTTTGTGTGTACGACGTCAGGCGAAAACCACCAAACTCGCCGACTACCAAATGACCGTAATCCGACAGGCCGGGACCGCCGTGCAAAAACACAGCCGGGAGACCCTCTCCGCAAGACCAACCGACGAGAGTCGCGCCCGATGTCGCTACTTTGACCTCGTCCACGCGCACTCGGCCTCTCGGGTCGGATGTTTCACCATGGTCACACCAATCCCATCAGCACTTAGCGGTCAACGGCTACAATCGTCGTCGGAACGGAAAGCGCCGCATTCCCACGATCTATATAGCGCTGTTGCGCAGTATCAAGCCCCATTAGCCCGAGCGTCAACGGCGCAAAGGCAATACCCTCCCGCACATTTTCACGCAGCCCGGTCCACAAATGGCCGCCATGCCGTTCGTAGGCACGAGTTAGCCTGTCGACGGTTCCCGCCGGGAATTTGCGCGAACACTCAATGAACTCGGTGCCAGGGTCACCGATCTCCGCGTCCGACCAGTCGAGTAATCCCGTAATATGTCCAGTGTCATCGACCAAGGTATGCCCGGGGTGCAAGTCACCATGAATGAGAACGGTGCTTTGCGGCCACCAGGCATCGCATTCCAGCCAGCGGCGTCCACGGTCCAGCCATGACTCGTGCATCTTCAGTTCGTGGCGACCACGCTCGAGCCGGTCAGCAAACGAGCGCTTTACGTCGTCGGGACTGCGCACAGGGATACCTATTGCGGCGACCGACGCGGTCGGTACGCGGTGGAGCGCGGCCATGGTCGCCGCGAGATCGTCGATATACGCCTCCGGCGGATTTGACTGGTCGATTGCCCATGTCAACAGTCCTGTTTGCGGATCTTCAGCGGCCGCAAGCCGTCCTGACAACCTCGGATAGGCCACCAAGAACTCATTGGCGACCCGCCAATCGGGAACAGGTATCCGAATATAGTCACGTACGAGATCCAAGAGTCGCCGCTCCGCGGGTACGCGCTCGGCCACTTCCACGCGGCGCGGGAACCTCAGAATCCAATTTTGACCGGACATGTCGGAACAATGATAGACAACAAAATCGGACCCGCTATCATCGCGTCGAAGACTCGAAGCGTCGACATCCAGCCCGGAATCTGACGCCGTCTTAAGCACCGCGCCGGGAGATGATGGGACTAATTGTGCGTTCGTCATAATATCAACTATATACCAATTCGTTGTGTCAGAGTGATTCTCGATTGGCGCACAGCTCGACCAATTTCATGCCGATAAGCCAGTTCACAAAGTCCGCACCTGCTTTCTCGACACAGAGCGGCTCTGTCGTACCTGAGCAGAACCATTCGACTACTTCAGCCGCTGTCGGCTCGACAGCCACGGTCGACCCGCAAGAGGCCACGACAATGCGGCTTTCGTCTCGCATCCAGTAGGCCGGCGCCGACGATTCGCGCACTACGTGGAAGTCACCGACGTTCGGTCGCTCTGCGTCTCGCAATGGGTCTTGCTGCGGCACGACCATGCCCGCGGTCGAGACCATCGCTAGCGCTCGAACCCGACTTGGGACGCGAGCCTCCGAGAACGAGATGTACTCGTCGAGCCACCCTCGCTCCACGTCGCCGTCAGGGCCGACGCCCACTGGCAACCGGCTCAACCCGTCGCCCCGCTCACTATAGATCGCCACATTCAGGGATATGCATGGAGAAATCGCGTCGGCGATATGCCACGTCCAGGGCGACCACTCGATGAACTGGCGGGAGCCTACAGTGCATTTAAACGCCGCGTCCCTGACTTCATCCAGGGAAACACCATCGAGGTACTCCTCCGGGCGATCCATTGAGTCGTACGACTTCGCCTCAGGCTCGACATTTAGGGAGGAGCTCAACTCCGGCTCCCAGAAATAGAAGGTCTTCTCTCCTCCCAGCACAGTGTGCAGGTTCGAACAAACCTCACGGTGGATGCCGCCCGGGGTAGAGCGGTAGCGCCCCGCGAACACTTCACACTCAACCAAGCCAGTCGGAAGGCCAACGTCGACCATCCGGCGCCCATAGTCTTCACATACTGCACGAACTACAGCAGGACTCACCGCGTGGACATTCTGTGCATATACCAAAGTGTCGTCGTCGGCGGCCTCGCACAGACTCTCGACATCGTCGAAATTCCCAACGAGGTCCAGCCCCGCACCTTCATCTAGGATTCGCCCGCCAACGACCACGCGCAGTTGACGTGCGTCGCACTCCGTTCTGATGGCGTCCCACACGACCAGGGGAGAGAGGCGAGAGGTCTCGGGCCGGGTCTCGACGTGCGCCATTCGCCTTACCATGGCGAGGGCTCAATGTATTGGTGACGTCCACCGAGTGGCGATTCAACGATCCAGGCATCCTGCATTCTCTCGATCATGCCTACATCGATTGGCACTTTCCCTCGTCCGCCGGGGATGTCCAGCATGTACTGCGGTAGACACAGCCCTGATACGTTCCCCCGAAGCTGACGCATAAGCGCCTGCCCTTCCTCAATCGGGACCCGAAAGTGGCCAGTTCCGGAAGCGAGATCAAGCTGATGAAGATAGTAGGGTCTGACACGGTTCCGGACCAGCTCTCGAAACAATGACTCAAGCTGCTCGGCCGTATCATTCACGCCTCGCAGAAGCACCGTCTGACTTAGCAAAGGTATGCCGCACCGATTCATCATCGCCAAGGCCTCTTTCGCCTCTCCGCTCAATTCCTCGGCGGAATTTACGTGGATGACGACCCAGACCGGAGTGTTGCGCACAAGCGCGTCACAGAACTCCTTGGTAACATGTTCCGGAGCGACCACCGGCACTCTTGTGTGTATGCGCAGATTCTGGACATGCTCAATACGTTCAAGTTCGGCGAGGATGTAATTCAATCGTTTGGGCGACAAGATGCCGGGGTCGCCACCAGTGAGAATCACCTCCCAGATGCCAGGTTGGGATCTTATGTAGTCGAAAGCACGCCCGAGCGCCTCGCGAGACAGCAGCCCAGTGTCCTGACCGACCACCTCGCGTCTGAAGCAGAACCGGCAATACACGGGGCACACCAGTAGCGGCATCAGCAACGCCCGGTCGGGATATCGATGGGTCATCCCAGGAACTGGGCTATGCGATGAGTCGCCGATCGGATCGGAAAGCTCCGACGGGTGGTGAACGAGTTCGAGCTCGGTGGGAACGAATTGCCGGCTGACCGATGTGCCGTCTTCAGCAAGCATCGCTGCCTGCATCGCGGGTGATATTGCGACCGAGTACTTCGCGGCAACTTGCTCGAGGTGATTGGCAGAGGACGCCGGCACCAGGTTCGCTTGCATTAGTTGCTCGACAGTCGAGATGCGATTCCTACGGGTAGTCACGAGTCCACCGAGCTCCTCGATGTCGAGTCGGCAAAGATCATTGGCTTGGTAGCCAGCGCAATGCCATTGGCTGATCTCTGCCCCGTCACGCCTCTGGGCATGCAGGTATAGCCAGTAGTTCTGGCTTTGATGGTAGTGACAATTCTTTATCTGGCCACCCAAGCATCATGGGGCCCATCTGCTCCGGTCAATGATCTTTGGGGGCAAACTGAGTCCCCCAACCACCGACCCGGGGCTGTGCGAGCCACCGAATGTGGCCTCGTTCGGCTCCACGCTCGAGCTCAGGGCAACATCAAGAGCTTGGCGCGCTGTCTGCCCGGCGTTGCCAACATCGACGACACCGAGGACGAACGCGACCACGGCATCGCCAAAGAGTCTCGACTCGTCATGCTCGCACGCGACCATGTCCTCTTCCTGTACGCGAGAGCGCAGGAGGAAGCCATCGAGCATGGCTTGCAGTGTGAGACCGAGCCGCTCGATCGTCCACCCGCGACGTAGCGACAGGCCGAGTACCTCGAGGATGCGCGCGTAGCCGTCGCACCAGGGTGCTAGGGCTCGATGCATGTCATCCAGGATGGCCTGTTTCAAGCGCGGGTGCTGGTTGAGCAATGGTCCGATATGCAGCAAGAGAAACGAGCGCGGATACGACAGCAGGCTCGATAACATATCGTCGCTGAAGCGGGCAATCGCGTCTGCAGCGCTATCCGCCTCGACCAGCTGCGACATCTCGGCTAGTTGCAACGCCGGGTCGGCATTCGGCGCATCGCGATAGAGCATGGTATGGATGACCGCGTCATTGACGAAGTCTTCCTTACTCTTCCATCGATTGTGGAACGCCTTGCGGCTCGCCCCTTCTGGCTGGGCCGTCTGCGCGATCCTGATGACATCCTCGATGCGCAGCCACTCGAGCGTTGCTGGAAAGTCAATTGCATTCAGCCGGCGCGGTCTCTGATCTGAAGAAGTGACGAACATTGCGTCGATAAGTTTGGCTGCCGCGTCGAGAAAATGCTTCGCGCTAACGTCATCATTCGTGGCTGGCGGTCGCGGCGTCATCGTTTCCCTCGCGCCGCTGGCTTGGTTCTCACTGTGCACGGCTGCCATCTAGTGCGCGGGCTGACGATCCCAACGGTCTGATCAGCAAGGATGCTGAGTTGGAGCCTGGCAGCTGGCGTGGGAGCACTAGACACGGAGTACGACATCCTGGCCTTCCTCCCACATAGAGGGTGAGGGGTACTCCCATCAGGATGGAAGGGTGAAGGTCACAGGTCCATACCGCATCGGGCTAGAGCCGCCGTTGCTGCACTCACCCGACGGGTGAGTCGTACCGTGTCGGTTGCACACTAGCTCTCTATATTCACATTCCCCAGGTGCCGCCTCACATCTGAGGCGATCTGGTTACGTCTACTCATGCCGTATTTGGCCGAGATGCTCTTCAGATGTGTCTTAACTGTATTGACGCTGGTCGGACTCAGTTCGTCGGCGATCTCCTGATTGCTCAGTCCGTCGGCAACCAGCAAGGCAATCGTTTGTTCGGCGGGTGTCAAGCTCATGAAGCGCTGCGTCGGCCGATCATCGGCGGTCAGCGTCAACTCGACCAGCTCGGCCTGAATACGGCGACAATCCAGAATTACATCCTGCAAGACGGCCCGAAGGCCGCCTAGCGCTTCGCTGTCGTCATTGACTGCATCCTCGACCTTGCGTCGGACCTCTCCCACCTGCTCAACCAGATACTCGACGATGTGGTCAGATGTGAGAAAAGTGCTCTGAAGCTCCTCGCTAATATTCAAGCGCAGGTCGGAGAGGGCGTCCCGGTCTTCCCGCTCGCGCATGAGCACTCGGGCGACGATGTCCGTGAGCCACTCCAACGCGGATACAGCGTCGTTGTTGTATGTGCCGGCCGCATAACTCTGCATCGACAGCATGCCGAATACCTCCTCCCCATCACTGCTGGGTCGTAGCATCGGCACGGCGACCGCGTCCTCGGAGACTTTGCGGACGTCCCCGAAAGAAACACCTTTGCTGAGCAGGGCTCCACGATCCATCGAGTAGCGATAGGTCTTCTTATTGACGAGCAGCCACGCTGTCAGGCCATGTTGCCCAAACGTATGAGAGTCGCTGTCATCGTGGAGGTGGCCGTCAAAGCTGTAGGGAAACCGGACTCGGTTTCCGCCATGCAGCAAGCCAACGTAAAAGGAGTCCACGGTAGTGATCTTGGACATCACGACACGGACATAGTCGTACATCGCGTAGTGGTTTCGGCCCATCCGGCCAGAAATCTTGGCGTATGCCTCGTAGAGGATTACTGCTACCTGCGGACTGACATTAAGTCGGGCGGTCATCCGGTTGGCTCACCAACCCTAAGAGCAGCCCAGAGCCGCACCAGCCCTGGCTGCCGGGCCAGTTCTTGCTCTCAACTCCTCACCAAGCCGTCTGAACAACCCCAGCCAACAAACAACGTCACCCATAGAAAGCTCCCCCCGGCACCTGAGCGACTGTCACCGCAGGTGCCCAATCGACCTCTATTTGTAGCACCGCTCACTGGCTGTGACCAGTGCCTGATGCAAAAACTTGTCTAGACCATGCCAAATCGGGGACTAGTCCTGCTGCCAGCCAGCCAATCGCAGCAGCGCGTCGGCGGTGAACTCACTTTCGCCGTGCGCGATGGCATGGCCATATCGCTCGATGTAGAGGGCGACGTAACGTTTCACATACGCAACCTGACGCCGCCTCGCCTCGATCGCAGCGTCTAGCTTCTCCTGACTCAACGCCGGCTCAGTCGCGTCATACGGCCAGGCCTTCAATCGCTCGACTCGCAGGATCTCGGCGCGCAGGGCGTACACATGTGCCCAGAGGCGCGACAACAACTCCTGATGTTCGGCGCTCTCCTTGCTGCTGACATCGCCCTTCGTGATGACCGGCGTGTCGCCTGACGGCTCAAGCCTCGGTGGCGCGTCGCGTCCTCGCGGCACATAGTTCTGGGAGTCCTGATGCAGCTGCCACGCGAGCTGCCGCAGGATCTTCGGCTCGATCCGCTTGCGCAGGTGGTCAGCGTCGTAGCCAGCATCGCGCGCTGCCTGTTCGCGGCGTTCGCTGATGTTCTTGCCCCGAGTGCCAGGGGCCAGGCCGAACAACACCCGTGCAGCCTCACCGAGGACGTCGTCTGGGTAGTGGACGAGTAGCCGGCGTAGCAGCCCATCCAACGCCTTTATGCGGCTTAGTCGCGCCCGTGGATCAATCGAGCGGGCGTGCACACCTCGCAGACCAAGAAGCCGTTCATCCTCGAGGTCGGGATCAAGCGGCAAGCCTGCACGCAGGACGGGACGCAATGCCTTGACGAGCTCAGGCATGTCGGGCGGTAGCCGCTGCGTGGTCACAGAGCCTCCTTGCCATCGAGCCACTGACGGCAGCCCACGCCCAGGATTTGCCCACTCCGCGACCGTGTAGATGCCCAAGATCAGGTGCGCTAATCGTAGTGCCCGCAAGACGGCGGTTCGGAGTGATCGCGCTAGCAGATCCAGACGACGCGACAGCAGCGGGACGGCGCACCGCAGCGGTGCACTGCACGGACCGAGACACGCTGCAGGACCAGACGAGCTCTCGCGAAGGTCCGCGGCACGCAGCTCACGCTCGGTCAGGCGTGACCCGGATGCAGGACTCCGGGCCACGTCGTCCATCACCCATGTCCATTGGAGGACGTATGTCTCAGGAAGTTGCGCGCTGGTTCGCCAACGCCGAAGTCAAGCAGCATAGCAACGAGCTGGCTCGTATCGACCGGAAGGAGGAGAAGGCCGCCGCCGAAGTCGGCGCGATCACCCGCACTACCGAGCGCGCCATGATGGCCGGCTTGCTCATCACGCGCACTCGCAATATGGCGGAGCAGGTCGCACCGGACGCTGCTGAGAAGTTGGCGTTGATGGACATCGCCAGCACCGGCGCGCTCATGAACGTCATCTCGAACGTCAGCAAGGGGCGCTAGGCGATGGCCGAGTTCATCCTGTTCATGTTCTGGGTCGCCGTGGCTGCGCTCGCCGCGGTCGGGGCAGTCCAGACATGGAGTTGGCTCAGCACGGATGAGCGCCAATGCGAGCTCGCTGAACGTGAGCGTCAGGCCGAGTTGGAGATCCAAACATCTCGTACCAGGCGCAGATGGCCATGCTCAACGAAGCGATCAAGCGGGCGCGCCCTGGCTTCCAGCCCGGTCAGCAGGCGCGCTCCGACCTGATCGAGGGCGAGGTTGTCGCCTCGCCCGACGACGACAGCACCCAGCCGTCGTGAACAACGACCCGCAGCGGTGGTTAGACCGCCTCGTCAGCGCCTGTGTCAGTGTCCTCATGGGCGCGCTGGCGCTGTACGGAGCGGTCTGGCTGCTGAGCCAGGTCTGGACGGAACTGCTGGTCGTCGTCGTGTTGGTCGTGGCCGCGGTTGTCGCCGTGGCGGTGTGGCGTTTTCGGCAGTCGCGTTGGTAAAGAAGTCTGCTCCGCACATTCGGAGCGGACTTTTTGATGCTCATTAACCCTATCCAGCATGTTCGCGTCGGTGCTGTGGAATGCACATTTTCTATTGGCGGTTGCCTTAAAGCAACGTATAACTAAATACGGAAACCTGTTGCTTTGAAGCAACGATTAAGTCAGAAAGGAGGGTGAGCATGCCAAGAAAATATCGAAAGAAGGGACGGCCGATTGGCAAGGATCGCCGATTCTCAATCCGCTCCGAGCTACGGAAGCAGCCAGATATACAGAAGATCGCCAAGGCCGTCGTTGCCCTTGCGATCGCCCAGGCAGAAGCGGAGGCGGAGAAGCAAACCGAAGCCGCACAGACATCAAAGCAGGAACGAGCGCAGGACGGAGGGCCACCGGATGCGTAGTCCTCGTCCTCAGATGAACTGGGCTCGGTTGTTCTTGCCGCCCGGCCTGAACGTCGAGCAGGTCGTCAGCACGCTCAGCACCATGGCCACGCTCTACGGCGCGCCGCGCATTGTCCTGGAGACGGCCGGCGTCGCCGGTGAAGTTCAGTGGTGGATCGCATCTCCAGCGTCTGCACTTCGCGTTCTCCAAGCGCAGATCGCCACCCACCTTCACGGTGCCAGGTTGGTGTCAACGGAGCGAGCCCGAACCGCCCGGGTCGGGCACGCCGCGCGATTGGCGATCCACGGCAACGCGGCGCGGGCGATTAACCTCCAGCGAGCCGAGTCGACGTCACGGGACATCCTGAGCGTCCTGTCGAAGACCGGGAAGGGCGAGGAGCTTGTTCTGCAGTTCGTCCTCGGCGACCGGCTCCGTCCAACTGCTCCCGTCGTTCCCCTCAAGAGTCCCGCCGGAGCTGCCGAGCGTCGACGCCTTCTTGCCGAGAAGACGTCGGTGCACGGCTTCGGCTGCACGATACGGATCGGCGTGACCGCGACCTCCATCAGCCGCTCACGGCAGCTCATCGGCTCATTGCTCTCCGCGCTTCGTACGGCCGAGTCGCCCCAGGTGTCGATACGGCTCAAGCACGAGCGTGCCTCGGCGATCGAGGGGCTTCGCTCTCCATGGATCTGGCCGCTACAGCTGTCGATTCGTGAGTTGGCGTGCATCGTCGGCTGGCCCATCGGTGACCCTCCGTTTGCTGGCCTTCCAGCGCTCCATCCGCGTCCACTCCCCGCACCGGCGGCGGTAGCGCGGGTTGGACGGGTTGTCGGCGACAGCAGTGCCCCGGGTTCACAGCGAGCCTTGGCGCTGTCCGTCGACGACAGCCTGCGGCACCTACTCGTGCTGGGACCGACCGGCACCGGCAAGTCAACCCTGATCGCCAATCTGGCGATCCAGGACATGGCGGCTGGTCGAGCGGTCGTTGTCATCGACCCCAAACAATCGCTGGTCGAAGACCTGCTCTGGCGCATTCCGGCGAAGCGTCGGCGTGACGTGGTTCTGCTCGATGCCACCGACAAGGCACCGATCGGGATCAATCCGCTCGTCGGTGCTCAGCCAGAACTTGCGGCGGACACGCTGGTTCACCTGATCCACGAGCTGTACGCCGACAACTGGGGGCCGCGCACCCAGGACATCCTGCACGCCAGCCTGCTCAGTCTGGCCCGACGCGGCGACGCCTCGCTGCTCCATGTCCCGCTGCTGCTAACCAACGCGGGCTTCCGCCGCTCGGTCACCGCTCAACTCATCAAGCGCGATCCCATGGGACTGGGCAGCTTCTGGGCCTGGTACGAGTCCATCTCCGAGGCCGAGCGCCAGAGCGTCATCGCGCCCGTCATGAACAAGCTGCGCTCCGTGCTCCTGCGCCCCGGGCTCCGCGCCGTCCTCGGACAAGTCTCGCCGCGGTTCGACATGAGCGACGTCTTCACCAAACAGCGGATCTTGCTCGTCAGCCTCAACAAGGGACAGCTCGGCCCGGACGGTGCCAAGCTCCTCGGATCGCTCGTCGTCAATCTGCTCTGGCAAGCAGCCACACGCCGCGTTGCCGGCGGGAACGCTCAGCCCGCCATGATCTTCATCGACGAGGTACAGGACTACCTGCGTATCCCCGGCGATCTCGGCGACGCACTGGCCACCGCTCGCGGCTACCACCTGGCCTATCTCTTAGCGACACAGCATCTCGGCCAGTTACCACCGTCGCTGAGAAGCGCCGCCCTGGCCAACGCACGTTCCAAAGTCATGTTTCAGCTCAGCCACGAGGACGCCGTCGTTATGGCGCGCGGCAGCGAGCTGGTGCCGGAAGACTTCACGTCGCTCGGCCGCTACCAGACCTACGTCTCTCTGCTATCACGCGGAGCGCCAACCACGTGGGCGTCCGTCCGGACCCGCCCGCTACCAGATCCAACCGGCGCGCCCGAGGCCATCCGCCAACACTCGCGCCAGCAGTACGGACAGCCGCTCAGCGAGGTGGAGGCAGGCTGGGCAAACCTCGCCGGGCAATCCGAACCGACAAGCGAACCGCTCGGCCGGATCATGACGGAGGACAGCGAATGACCTCCGACAATTCACCTCGCTCACTCCTATCAGGGATTCCGGTCGATCTACCGATCGCGTCGTCGAACGCACCCACGAACCCGCAGGTCAGCGGCATATCTGACGCATTCTCGAGGACGAATAGTCCGCCGTCTCCGACTCCGAACAGTTCACGGCAGCGTCGCTTCATCGGGCCGCGCCAGCTCGACCGACTGCGCAACTCCCTCAGCCCACGTGATCACGCCGTACTCGAAATTGTCGCCGCACATCGCTACCTCACTACTCGCCAGATACAGAGCTTCTGCTTCCACGATCACGCCAGCGTCGCGGCCGGTGCACGAACAGCAAGCCGCGTACTCCGCCGACTCGCAGACCACGGCCTTCTGAAAGCACTCGAACGACGCGTCGGCGGTGTCCGCGCAGGCTCCGCCAGCCACATCTGGCAACTTGGCACGGTCGGCTACCGACTCCTGCGCGCTGACGGCAAGCTGAAGCGGACCCATGAGCCGTCACCACGCTTCCTCGCTCACTGCCTTGCAGTTGCCGACACTCACCTGATGCTTCTGCGAGCACAACGCCAAGGCATATTCCGGCGCGTCGATGTGCATTGCGAGCCCGAGTCGTGGCGGAGCTTCACCGGACTGGGTGGTGAGCGTCGTGTCCTCCAGCCCGACCTATTCGCCTCGACCACCCAACCCCGCTACGTCGACCGATGGTTCATCGAGGTCGATCTCGGCACCGAGAGCCTTCCGACGCTGCTCGGCAAATGCGCCGTATATGAGGCGTACCGCAAGACCGGCATCGAGCAGTCTGGCGCTGGCGTCTTCCCACTGGTGATCTGGCAGTTGCCGTCACAGCGACGCCTCGACACGCTCGCCAGCGCCATCGCTCGCAGTGCGAACCTGCTCCCAGAACTGTTCCGCTTCACGGTGCCCGATGACCTGGTCTCAGTGGTGACCGGAGGCACGACATGACCCGTCCTCCTCGAAACACCATCCTGGTCGGCGACGCCTTGGAGCAGCTGCGACAGCTCCCCAGTGAATCCGTCGACATGGTGCTGACGTCACCGCCGTACTACAACCTGCGCAACTACCAGGTAGGCGGACAACTGGGACAGGAAGCGAACATCGACGAGTGGGTCAGCAACCTCACCGCGGTTGCCGCCGAAGTCCGCCGAGTCCTGACGCCGACTGGCACCTTCTGGCTCAACGTCGCCGACCGCTACTCCATTCACGACCGGGAAGGCTCACCGAAGAAGAGTCTGCTCCTGGGGCCTGCGCGACTGTCCACCGTGCTCGCCGAGTCCGGCTGGCTGGTGCGCAACCAGATCATCTGGAGCAAGACCAATCCGATGCCGAGCAGCGTCCCGGACCGGCTGACCAACACCTACGAGGTCGTGTATCTGCTCACCAAGCAACGCAGCTACTTCTTCGACCTGGATGCCATCCGCGTGCCGCATCGCAGCAAGGCCACTACGCCACAGGCTTCAGCGAAGGACGTCATTCCGAGGGAATGGCGGGCACGGACGACCGACAACATCCGCGGGCTCGTGTCGCTCAAGCAGCGTGGCATCGTCGGACATCCGCTCGGCAAGAACCCTGGCGATGTGTGGCGACTGCCGACCAGCACCTACCGCGGCGCACACTTCGCCACCTTTCCGGAGCGCTTAGCCGAACGGGCGATCCTGGCCGGTAGTACGGAAGCACGGTGCTCCCAGTGCCTGAAGCCGCACCGTCGTGCGACGCGACGGCTCGGTGCGACCGCCATCCGGGGCGCACTCCTGGCGACGTGTGCGTGTGACGCACCGAGCGAACCGGCCATTGTGCTCGACCCGTTTATAGGCTCAGGCACCACCGCGCTCGCCGCTGAGAAGCACGGCAGGGACTGGGTCGGCATCGAGCTCAACCCAGACTTCGCCCAACTGGCGAACGAACGCATCAACACGGCGAGAGCATCCCCGGAGAGCAAGGCCGCATAGCGGCCAGCTCTCCCAACAACCAAACCAACTAACACGAAAGGAGGTGATGAATGAGTGAACACGAACCACCAACCCCACCGCCGTATCCCGACGGCCCTCGGCCTACTACCGAAGGCGTCAACACGTACGGCACCGACGATCCCGAACGGCAAGCCGAGATCGAAGCAGCCCGCACAGCAGCAGCCGATGAGCGGCGCGCTAACCGAGCCAAGCTGGAGCGCTACGTCAGCTACGGCCTCAACGAGGAAGACGCCAGCGCGCTCATCGAGCACGAAGACATGCTCAGGCGGCGTCGGGAATCCGCGGAGGCTGGCGAGACAGAAAGGCGGACGAACCCGCGCATCTACGTCCGCTCGCTGGTCGACTACACCGAAGGCCACGACATCGGGGACTGGATCGACGCCAGTCAAGATCTCGAGGACATCCACGCCGACATCCGCAACATTCTGTCCCGCTCCCTACACGCGCATTGGACCGGGCAGCCGGCCGAGGAGTGGGCCATCCACGACCAGGACGGCTTCGGGCAGATCACGCTCTCGGAGTATGAATCGTTGGACGTCGTCTGCGCGCTCGGCAAGGGCATCACCGAGCACGGCCTCGCCTTCGCCGCTTGGGGGGAGATTAACGACGAGCGAGATGTCTACACGCTGGCACGGTTCTCCGAGGCGTACCTCGGCGAGTACGAGAACCGCGAGGCCTACGCCGATCACATCGTCGACGAACTCAACGGCGAAGAGGAACTAGCGAAACTGCCTGAGTGGCTGCGAGACATCGTGCGCATCGACTACGAGCACATGGTCCACGAGATGGAGACCAGCGGCGACGTGCGCTTCGCCGACCACCCGGGCGGCGTCTGGGTGTTCAACGGGCGGGTGTGAACCGACCTATCGCACCTTGACAAATTGAACAGGGATGAGAGCGGGACCTGCCTACTTGTCGAGGGCTGCATGTAGCTTCAACGGCGAGACTCCGTTTGCCGACCACGCCGGCGGTGTACGGGTGTTCGATGGACGGTGGTGACCTGTCGCAGCCGAGGCAGCGACAGCAGCGGGGCGGTGGCCTCCACGTCCGAGTCGCCGCAAATGTAGCGATGCGGCCCGTGGCTGGCCACATGAAGACGCGAACCGCGAACCCCATCCGGTCCTTGGATATAAGCCCGGCCGCCGCTCCTATCGAGCCAGCGGATGAGATCTTCCACCGAGCTCTCCTCCGACTGGCCAGACGCACCTTCCCACTGAACGTGAGTGATGCCATGCAGATCGTCACGACCCTGAGCCATACGAACGGCGGTGATCGCCACCGTCGCATAACTCGCCAGGCTCATCGATCGACGCACGCTTTCGGTATCAGCCAACATTCGCATCCTGGCACTACCACCATCGAGCAGGAAGGGCTCAGAGGTCGCCTCATCGGTGCTATGCAGCCGTCCCGTCATCTCATCCGAGATGGCCGGCTGCACCAACACCGAGGAGGTACTCGCCATGAGCGAGTTCGGCAACGGTGCCCCTGGCACCTACAAGACGATCGGGGTACAGATCCCCAACGACCTGCACTCGCAGGCCAGCATGATCGCCAAGCTCGACGACATCTCCCTGCGGGATGCCTGCATCCGGGGTCTCCGGATCTACGTCGAGCAGAAGCAGGCCGAGCCGGACTTCAAGGCTCGGGTTGCCAAGGCGCTCGAGGACATCGAGCGCGAGGCCGCCGAACGGCGCGGTGCCATCGAATCGCTGTTTGGGTCCACGACTCAGGCGGCGGGCACCGCCAAGAAGACGGCGGCAGCCAAGAAGGCTGCCCCGTCACCCAAACCGGAGAGCTAACACTCCTCGGTCCACCCGTCCCACTCCCCTCATTGGGTCGAGCGGGACCCCCCTACGGGTGGGAGGCAGGAGCGCTAACGCGCCCGCCTCCCACCCACACATCCCAGAAATCTGAATAAGGGCAGGCTTGCCTGAGAATGCAAATCACGTTGTGAAATTGTCATTCTTCGTTGCTTTAGGGCAACATTCGGCGGATAATTGACACAGAAACATTTGGAGAAATTATGACACCCAACCAGCAAGAAGCTTTACCGCAAATCATTAAGAATCGCCGAGTTGAGCTTGGGCTCTCAGCGAGCGAACTCGCCCGCCGCGCCGGGGTTCAGAAGAGCACCATCTCACGTCTCGAAGCAGGCGAGCGCCAAACACCGAAGGCCGACATCCTCATGGCCATAGCGCGGGTGTTGGGCCTGAGCAACACCGACCTCTTCGTCGCCGCGGATTGGATGCCAGAAGGTGAACTGCCGAGCTTCAAGCCCTACCTACGTGCGAAATACGGCGATCTGCCCGCGGAAGAACTGGCCAAGCTAGAGGCCACATTCGCCAAAGTTGCCAAGCGACACGGCTACGACGGCAACGGACCGGCACCGGGAGAAGACGAAACCTAGCCGAGCGTTCCGCTCACACAACTATTAACCGAAAGGAGGACACCATGTACCAACAAAGCAACCACGAGGCCCGGAGCGTACTGGCGGCCCTCCGATCACTCATCCCGCAGCGAGCAACCGACTTCGAGGAAGCCAGGAAGATCGCCGAACTCCAAGCCAGCCGGCTCCTGAGCCTCTTCAGCATCACCAACGGCGCCGTCCCATCAGACATCGTCCGCTCGCTGCCGCGCATCCGCGTCGTCTACGAAGACCTACCCGTCAGCGGCACCAGCCACTGGAGTGGCACGCACTGGATCATCACACTCAACAAGGGCGAGGCGCCGGTACGTCAGCGCTTCACCCTCATGCACGAGTTCAAGCACATCATCGATCACGGCCGAGCGCATCTGCTCTACATCAGCAACAGCCGGTACTCAGCCGCCGAACAGGCCGAGCGCGCCGCCGACCATTTCGCCGGCTGCGTTCTCGTGCCGAAGCGTTTGCTCAAGAGCGCGTGGACCAGCGGCGTCCAAACGTCGTCTGCACTCGCTCGCTACTTCGACGTCTCGATCCAAGCCGTAGAAGTCCGGCTCTCCCAAACCCGACTGAGCGCCGACCGTGATGTCTCTGCCAAACCGCTCCTCGCCAAGTTTGCCCGCGGCCGACGAGCGTTCTACCAGCGACAGCTGACCACCCAAGGATCTTGCTCATGACCAGACGCGTCGCCACGGCCGGACCCCTTCCTGCGACCGTCGCAAAGACCGCGGTCCTCTATCTGCGTGTCAGCACTAAAGAGCAAGCGCAGCGCGGTGGAGAAGCCGAGGGATTCTCGATCCCCGCTCAGCGTGAAGTGAACACTCGCAAAGCCGCCAGTCTCGGCGCGAGCGTCATTGCCGAGTTCGTGGACGCGGGCGAGAGCGCCCGCTCATCGAAGCGGCCCAAGCTCCAGCTGATGCTGGAGTACATCCGCGAACACCACGTTGACTATGTGATCGTCCACAAGGTCGACCGATTGGCGCGCAATCGGGCAGACGACGTCGAGATCAGCCTGGCTCTGAGGGCGGCCGGTGCCCAGCTGGTGTCGGCGACAGAGAACATCGACGAAACGCCGAGCGGCATGCTGCTCCACGGCGTCATGAGTGCGATCGCTGAGTTCTACTCACTCAACCTGGCCAACGAGTCACGCAAGGGCATGCTGCAGAAGGCCAAAGCAGGTGGCACCCCAGGCATGGCCCCCTTCGGCTACCTCAACGTACGCAAACGGACCGACGATGGTCATGAGATCCGCACCGTTGAAGTCGATGCCGAACGGGCGGTCATCGTCCAAGAGCTCTTCGAGCGCTATGCCACCGGCGACTGGACGGAGGCGATGCTTCGCGAGGATCTGAAGGCGCGAGGCGTGACCACGGTGCCTCGGCCGACGAAGCCGGCCGCTCCATTGGCGACATCTCAGATCAACGCCATCCTGAGGAACCGGTACTACATCGGCATCGTCAAGTTCGACGGCATCGAGTTTGAGGGCAACCACACCAAGCTCATTGACGACCGCTTGTTTCAGCAAGTACAGGACGTCCGGGCCGGACGGGTACAGAGCCGGGAGAAGCCACGGGTCCACGTCCACTACCTCAAGGGTTCGATCTTCTGCTCCCGTTGTGGCGAGCCATTCAGCTTCGCCGTCTCCCGTAACCACCAAGGCAAGCTCTACGACTACATGTTCTGCCTCGGACGCCAAAGCCTGAAGAACGGTTGCGACCAGCGCGCCATACCCGCCGAGCTGGCCGAGGAACTAGTCGAAGCCCACTGGTGCACCATCACCCTCAACGAACGGATCGCCGAGGCCATCCGCGCTGCCA
The DNA here is from genome assembly GCF_040638345.1 of Kribbella sp. NPDC026611. Taxonomy (NCBI): domain Bacteria; kingdom Bacillati; phylum Actinomycetota; class Actinomycetes; order Propionibacteriales; family Kribbellaceae; genus Kribbella; species Kribbella sp. NPDC026611. The sequence goes on along the minus strand of NZ_JBEZYC010000005.1, from coordinate 352,254 downwards.
TCTGGGAACACGTACAAGTCGTCATGCCACTCCGAACGCAAGAGGTCGCTACCGCACAGGCCCACCTCGACCGCTTGGACGATCAGAGCAGGAAGCTGCTCCAGGCCCACTACAGCGACGCGATCACGCTCGACATGCTCCGTGAGGAACAGACCCGCATCGCGAACGAGCGGGCACAGGCAAAGCGCACTCTGGACATCCAGACCACAACCGCTGAAGGCATGGAGCGACAACTTCGTTACTGGGTGTCATTCATCACCCACGCTGACCGCCACTACCGAGCCGGGGACAAGGTCGTCCGACGGCAGCTCAATCAGGGCATCTTCGAGAAGATCTGGCTCGACGAAGATGAGGTCGTCGGCAGCGATCTCACCCCCGCGTACCGGCGCATGCTTGCAGACGATCTGCAGAGCGAACTTGCCCACGACCGAGCGCGGGCCGAACGGCAACATCGCAAGGGACGAGATCTCTACGCCGTACCGGATCCGGCCCCAGAGCCGCCGACGGACGACCTAACGGCCCCGAGGGACCTGCCACGACGTGACCGACGCCACACCACGATCGCGCCCCTCAACCGGTATCTACGCCGTGAGAGACCGCGCGGCGTCCTGGACTGGGAACGAAAGAACCCCGGTCCATCAAAGGACCGGGGTTCTAACAATTACTTCTTGGTAGCGGGGGCAGGATTTGAACCTGCGACCTCTGGGTTATGAGCCCAGCGAGCTACCGAGCTGCTCCACCCCGCGCCGTTGTGTCTTTAGTTTAGAGGATCGGAGCTGAGCAACCAAATCGGTTCCCGGTGCGGCGAAAAGGGTGTGTCGAGGGCGGGTCGGGCGGCGTACCGTCCGGGTATGTCCAGAGACGTCATCCGCCCGTTCGACGCGGCGGATCTGCCGGCAGCGGCTCGTCTGCTCGCGCAGCGGCATCAGGAGCACCGCAAGCGGCACCCGCTGCTCCCAGCGGACTACGAGGACGAGCGGCTCGCTCTTGTCGAGGTGACTGCGGTCTGGGAGAGCGAGGCCGCCTCAGGCGCGGTGCTGATCGAGAGCGGCGAAGTCACCGGCTACTTGCTGGCGGCACCGAAGCAGTCGCCCGTGTGGGGCCCCAACATCTGGGTCGAGGCAGCCGGTCACGCCGTACGGGAGCCGGAGCACATCCGTGACCTGTACGCCGCTGCCGCAAGCAAGTGGGTCGACGACGGCCGCATCGCGCACTACGTGCTCGTGCCCGACGACGCTGCGCTGGTCGACGCGTGGTTCCGGCTGGCCTTCGGTTCACAGCATGCCCACGGCATCCGGCCCGCGCCGACCACACCGGTTGACGCGCCGCGGACCGGTCTCGTCGTACGGCGTGCAGCTCGCGAGGACATCGCAGTACTCGCGGAGCTCGATCTGGCACTGCCGCAGCACCAGGCGAAGTCGCCGGTGTTCTCGTCCGGGCACCTGCCGACTCTCGAGGAGGCACTGGCCGACTGGGAGGAGTCGTTCGACGACCCGGACTACGCGACCTTTGTTGCCGAGCACAACGGTCAGGTGATCGGCTCGTCGATCGGGTGCTCGTTGGACAAGTCGAGCGCGCACAGTGGGCTCGCTCGGCCGGACAATGCCGGGTTTTTAGGATTTGCTGCCGTTCTGCCAGCGGCGCGCGGGCTCGGAGCCGGCCGTGCGCTGGGTGAGGCTGTGCTGCAGTGGTCGGCGGACACCGGGTACACGTCGGTGGTGACGGATTGGCGGGTGACGAACCTGTTGTCGTCGCGCACCTGGCCTCGACTCGGGTTCGAGCAGACGTTCCACCGGCTGCACCGGATGATCGGGCACTGAGTTCTCCACAGGCTCGAAGTCGCCGGTCGAAACGGGGGCCGATCGCTGCATCTTCTTGGGCAAGAACGACGCCGCGCAGCAGGCGCGGCGTCGCGATTCCCAGGAGGCAGCCATGTCGCGTTCGTCCCTTCTTTCCCGGGTCGCGCCGTCCGCCCGTCGTATCGTGATCGGGAGTGTGGCCACGCTGGCCGTGCTCGGAGTCTCGACGACCGTCCCGGCCACGGCGAGCCCGCTCGCACCGCCGAGTCAGCGGTCGGCGGCGCTTCCTTCGATCGAGCAGAGGGCAGGCACCTTGGACGGCTTCGTGATCGAGAATCTTCCCGACGGCATCGGCACACCGAGCGATTTCGAGTACGAGTGGGAGGACGTCTCCTTCCACAGCCGAGTCTGGGAGAGCGGACCGGATCCCGAGGGCGCTTTCAAGGTCGACCTGACCGTGAAGACGCTCCGCGGTGCGAAGCTGACCGACCTCGAGGCCCTGAAGAACTTCCTGGTCGAGTACGAGGAGCGGGATCCGGACAACTGGCGGCTCACCGAGGTCAAGGTCGGAGGGTACGACGGTCTGTTCGCCGACGACGAGGTGTTCTACTTCATCGCCCCGGGGGTGGCCGCCGAGGTGACGGCGGACGCCGCGCGGTTCAGCGACATGGACCTGCTGGACACCGCGGCAGGTTTCCATCCGGAGCCGACCACCTGACCGAACGGAGCGGGCGGCGACCCCGACTGTGTGTCGGTGTCGCCGCCCGGGCCTCGATGCAGGTTGTCGCTAGCCGGTCGGTGAGGTCGGCGGGCTCGACGGTGGCGTCGACGGCGGAGCGCTGGAAGGCGTCCCGCTGGGCTTGGTCGTCGGCGTGGTCGTCGGGTTCGTCGCCGTGGCGCCGGCAGCCAGGGCTCGGTCGAGCGCTGCCTTCATCTTGTTGACGTTGGCCTGGTAGGCGGCGAGGTCCTGCCGCTTGAGGGCGTCCTGGGCCGCCGAGTACGCGGCTTGCGCTTCGATCAGAGCCTGTCGAACCGTCGGGTTCTGCTGATTGACCGGTGGCTTCGTCGTTCCGCCCGGCTGCTCACCGGTGTTGACGCTGGTGTTGAAGACCTTGGTCAAGGCCTCCTGCAACGTGCCGCCGTAGGCGACCCCGTCACCGAAAGACACCAGGACGTACCGAAGCACGGGATAGCTACCAGGTCCACTGGTCCGCACCGAGTAGACCGGCTGCACGTAGAGCAGACCACCACCGAGCGGCAACGTGAGCAGGTTGCCGTACTGCGCTCTCGCGCCGCTGCTCGGCTGGTTGATCGGCAGCAAGGCTGTTCTGATGCCTTCGTCGGTCTGGAACTTGTTGTAGACCTGCCCCGGCCCCGGGATCTGCAGGTTGGCCGGCAAGCGCAGTATTCGGAACTTGCCGTAGTCCGGTGAGGTCGCCTCCGAGTCCACGGCCATGAAGGCAGTGAGGTTCTCCCGTTCGGCGTTCGGTACGTAGACCGACGTCAGCGAGAACCTCGGCTCCGTCTGATCAGGCATCCGCAACGAGAGGTAGAAGGGAGGCTGGGAGACATGCGCCGACGCGTCGCTGCCGGCGGCCGACTGGGTCGGGTCGTCCGGCACTCGCCACAGGTCGCTGTTCTGGTACCAGGTGCCGGAGTCCGTCACGTGGTACTTCGCCAGCAGGTCGCGCTGGACCTTGAACATGTCCTCCGGGTACCGCAGGTGGGACATCAGCGCCGGCGAGATGTCGGAGCGCGGCTTGACCGTGCCGGGGAAGGCCTTCATCCAGGTCTTCAGCACGGGATCGCTCTCGTCCCACGCGTACAGCTCGACCGAGCCGTCGTACGCGTTCACGACGGCCTTCACCGAGTTGCGGATGTAGTTGATCTTCTCGCTCGGCTGCTGCGCGATGGTCCCGCGGCCGGTGGTGGTATCCCGGGTGCTCTCGTCCAGCGCGACCTTCTCGGAGTACGGGTAGTTGTCCGAGGTGGTGTAGCCGTCGACGATCCAGACCACCTGGCCGTCGACGATCGCCGGGTACGGGTCGCCGTCCGGCGTCAGCCAGGGCGCCGCCTTCTCCACCCGCTCGCGCGGGCTGCGGTCGTAGAGGATCTTCGAGTCCGCGTTCACCCGGCTGGACAGCAGGATGTTCGCGTCCCGGAACTTCGTTGCGTAGAGCAACCGGTTCGCGAACGAACCGACCTGGACACCGCCCTTGCCCTCGTAGGTGTTCAGCGTCGGGTCGCCACCGGTCCGGCCTTCCGGGGTGTCCAGCTCGACCGGCTGGTTGCCCTTCGGAGCGCCGACGATCGAGTAGTCCGGGGACTGCTCGCCGAAGTAGATCCGCGGCTCGTAGTCACCGAGCTGGCCGGTCGGCGGCAGGTCCTTCTCGGTCCAGACCGGCGTACCGTCGGTGGCTCGCTGGTTGCCGTTCGCGGCCACCACGCCGTAGCCGTGGGTGTAGACGGTGTGGTCGTTGTTCCAGTTGCGCTGACCGGCCGGCAGCCGGTCGACCTGGACCTCGCGGACCGCGATCACGGTGTCGTTGATCTTGTCGCCGACCTTGTACCGGTCCACGTCGAGATCGGTGGGGAACGAGTAGTACCCACGGACCTGCTGCAGCTGCTCGAAGGTCGGTCCGACCACGCTCGGGTCGATCAGCCGGATCCCCGGCAGCACCTCGGTGTCCTGCAGCAGCTCAGACGGCGTCGCCGTCGTCTTGGCCTGGTAGTTGGTGACCTCGGTGCCCTCGAGCCCGTACGCCTGGCGGGTCGCCTCGATGTTCTTGGTGATGTACGGGCCCTCACGCACCGGCTCGCTCGGCCGTACGCGCAACTGCTGGAGCGCGGCCGGCCACAACGCGCCGAGAAGGATTGCCGACAGGATCAGCACGACCGTGCCGACACCGGGCAGCAGCCACGTGCGACGCACCACGTTCGCGAAGAACAGGCATGCGCACAGCACCGCGATGACGGCCAGGATCTCCTTGCTCGGGAGGACCGCGTTGTCACCGGTGTAGGAGATACCGGTGAACAGCCGACTGTCCGATGTCGTCAGGCCGAAGCGGTCCAGCCAGTAGCTGAAGGCCTTCAGCAGGACCAGCAGACCAAGCAGCACGGAGAACTGCACCTGCGCCGCGCCGGAGGCCTTCTGCCCCTTCGCGGACGGGCGGAAGCCGCCGTACAGATAGTGAGTGATGATCGCGGCGACGAGCGACAGCAGCACGATCGAGTAGCCGAAGCCGAGCAGCACGCGCAGCCACGGGTAGTCGAAGACGAAGAACGCGATGTCCTTGTTGAAGTGCTTGTCGGTGACGCCGAAGGGGGTCCGGTTCCGCCAGGCGAGGAAGACCTTCCACTCCCCCGACGCGGCCGAGCCGCCGAAGACCAGCATCAAGGTCGCGACCACACCGATGACGATCTTGCCGCGCTGCTGCAGCAGCTCGCCGTACCGCTCGAAGCCCGGGCTGGGCGACGGGGCGAGCGCGACCCGCGGCCGGGTGCGGTAGGCGACGATGACGTTCGCGACGACCGCGGCGGCCATCAGCAGGCCGACGATCAGGAACAGCAAGACCCGGGTGCCGAGCACCGTGCTGAAGACGGAACCGAGGTCGACCGAGCGGTACCAGAGCCGCTGCGTCCAGACGTCGGTGAAGACGCTGAAGAGGATGAGCAGGACGATCAGGGTGACGATCGTCGGCAGCAGCGCCCGGGGACGCCCGCCTGTTCGCCGCGTCCTCCGCGGCTCCTCGGGCATGTCGTAGACGCCGTCGCTCATGATCGCTTCTCCTCGTCGTCACTCATGCCGTCGACCCCAGGACCTTCGCCCGGCCGGCTGCCGGCCGAAGGTTCGAATGTCAAAGACAGTACTTCGCACAGCGTGGGGACCAAGTCCGTGCCGGTCAGGACCGCACTGTCTTCGTCGTGGGCGCGGAGCCGGACGGCGCCGAACCGGTCGCCTTCGCGGAGGACGGCGGCGACCATCCGGACCTCGTGCCGGCGCGGGTCGCTGCCCGCCATCCGGGCCAGGTCGGCGTCGGACTCGACGCTGGAGAGTCCGGCCTCGGCCGAGGCCGGGAGCACAATCCGCTCGATCGCGAGGGCGCATCCGCTGACACCGTCGGGCCACTCGATCTGGGCGAGCGCGTCGGCCAGGTTCTCGTCCTCGAGCCCGCCGGGCAGTTCGCCCTGCGCGACCGGGGTCAGCGGCTGGGAGGCGTCCTCGGCGCCGAGCTCGGCGGCAAGCTGGGGTTCGGCGCGCAGCAGCTCCGCGGTGGGGACCAGCGCGAACAGCTGTGCGGGCTGGTCCCAGCCCGAGCTGCTCACGTGCTTCTCGATCTCGATCACCGCGCGGCTGAGCGCGTCAGGAGGCAGCGTGCCTACGAGGTCCATGCCGGCAGATCTCCCCTTCGAGTGGCCGGTGCGTACAGCTGGCCGTTCAGGTGGTGGCGATTCAGGTGGCCGTTCGAGCGGCCGCTCAGGTGGCGGAGCTGGTCGTTCGGGTGGCGGAGCTGGTGGTTCAGGTGGGTCAGGATGCGCACTTGGGGACATCTCCCTTGCCGGTGGAGACGGCCTGCAAGGCGCTGATCGCTTCCTTCAGCGTGGTGATCTTGACCAGCTGGATGCCTTTGACGTCGGCGTGCAGCGCTGCCTGGCAGTTCGGCGCCGGGACCAGGAACACGGTGGCGCCGTCGTTCTTGGCGCCGGCGATCTTCTGCTGGATACCGCCGATCGCGCCGACCTGACCGAGCGCGTCGATCGTGCCGGTGCCGGCGACGTGCTTGCCGGCCAGCAGAGCGCCCGGCGTCAGCTTGTCGTAGATCGCGAGCGCGAACGCCGTCCCCGCGCTCGGGCCGCCGATGTCCTGGCCGAGGTTGACGGTCACCTTGACCTGCGAGTCGACACCGATGGTGATGCCAACCATCGGCCGGGTCGCGTCACCCGGCGTCGCGGCCGTCTTCAGCTGTACGGTCTGCTCGGCGCCGCCGCGGCGAATCAGGAAAACCACGTTCTGGCCGACCTTGTGCTTGCGGACGAAGTCACCGACCTGCGGGACCTGCGTCACCGTGTGGCCGTCGACCGCGAGCACGATGTCGCCGGCCTTCAGCTTGCCGTCGGCCGGTGTGCCCTTCCCCACAGTGGACACCTTCGTGTGGAACGGGACGTTCGCCGCCTGCAGCGCCGCCGCGACCGCGCTGTCCTGGGATCCGGTCATCTCCGCGGTGTTCTGCTGCTCGACCTCGTCAGCGCTCTGGTCGGGCGGGTAGATGATGTCGCGCGGGAAGAGGTCGTGGTGCGGGTCCAGCCAGTTGCGCATCGCCTGCGGCAGCGTCAGCTCACGGTCGGGCGACGTCACGGACACGGTGGTCAGGTCGAGCTGGCCGGAGGTCGGGAACGTGTCGTGCCCGCTGATCTCGATGACCGGCTTGTTACGCGACGTGCCGAGGGTGTCCTTCACCGGCCCGGGGCTGAACGAGACGAACGGCACCGGGAACGCGGTGACCAGTCCGAGCGAGACGACAAGCACGACGATCGAGGCGACCAATGTGGCGGTACGACGTGTCACGAACCCTGCCCTGCGATCTTGGTGGAGCCGGAGTTGGAGGCGCGAGCCGATGGAGAGGCCGGCTGATGGGTACGACGACCCAGACGGCGGCGACGTTCCGGAGTGGCCCGCGGGCCGGGCGCGGCGAGCGCGGCGTTGAAGCGGCGGAAGTCCTCCACCGAGGCGAAGGCGCCGCCGGACCGAGGCCGCTCACGGCTGCGCCACCCGCGCCACCCCGCCCAGCACATTGCGAGCACGGTGGCGATCACGGGGAACGCCAGCCACGCCAGGACCTTCATCCGGACACCTTCATGCGCCCAGAGTACGGGTCAGTGAGCGCCGACCCACTCGCTGCCACCATCGCTGAAGTGCTGGTGTTTCCAAATCGGGACCTCGGCCTTGAGCTCGTCGATCAGCCGCCGGCACGCCGCGAACGCGACGTCGCGGTGCGACGCGGCCACCGCGACGATCACCGCGGCGTCGCCGATCTCCAGGTCGCCGACCCGGTGCACGGCAGCCAGGGCGGTCACCTGCGGGTCGTCGCAGATCCGCAGCGCCACCTTCCGCAGGTGCTCGAGCGCATCCGGGTGCGCCTCGTAGCTCAGCTGGTCGACGGGTTTGTCCTGATCGTGATTGCGCACAGTCCCGATGAAAAGCGCAGTACCGCCGGCCGTCGGGTCGGAGACCGCGGCCAGCACCTCGTCGCTGGACAGGGCTTCCGCCCGAATGTCCAGCAGCCTGATCGCGTCGCTCATCCGTCCCTCATTCCGGCCCGCCCCCACACCAGTTCCCGCACCACATCACTGCCTCATCACTGCCTCGCCCCACAATTCTCCCTCTTCGTCCGCCCCGAGCACACATCCCCTCCCCTTTCCGGACCGATACCGACCTGTCTCGCCGTACCCGGAACGCTGCGGTGGGTGATGTCGCGCCGGCCGCCGAAGACTGTTGCCTTGCTCACCTACCCGGTTTCGGCGGCAATGCGTTCGCCGGGGGAGGAACCGGCCGGGGTAACCAGTACGTTGGAGTTGTACGCCCCACCCGCACAGGAAGGCCCTCCGATGAGCGACGAACCGGACATCCCGGACAACCCGTTCAAGGGAACGCCGTTCGAGGCCATGTTCCAGCAGTTCTCCGGTGCGGCCGGCACGGGCGGCGCCCCGGACCTGAACGCGATCTTCGCGCAGGTCCAGCAGCTGCTCAGCGGTTCCACCGACGGCAAGCCGGTGAACTGGGACCTGGCCAAGGACATCGCCCGCAAGACCGTGGCCGCCGCCGGCGACCGCTCGATGACGCCGACCGACGGCGACCGGGTCGCGGATGCCGTGCGCCTGGCCGAGCACTGGCTCGACGAGGCGACCACGCTGCCCGAGGTGTCCGCGACGTCCGCGGCCTGGAGCCGCGCGGAGTGGGTCGAGAACACGCTTCCGGTCTGGCAGACGATCGTCGACCCGGTCGCCGAGCACGTTGCCGGCGCGATGGGGAACGCGCTGCCCGCCGAGGCGCAGCAGTTCGCGGGGCCGATGGCGGGCATGCTGCGGCAGCTTGGCGGTTCCGTGTTCGGGGCGCAGGTCGGTCAGGCGCTCGGTGAGCTGGCTGGGGAGGTCGTGAGCTCGTCCGACATCGGGCTGCCGCTCGGGCCGACCGGGCAGGCGATCCTGGTGCCGGACAACGTGGCGAAGTTCGCCGAGGGTCTCGGGCTGACCGACGAGGACGTCCGGCTGTACCTGGCGCTGCGCGAAGTGGCGCACCAGCGGCTGTACGCCGGGGTTCCGTGGCTGCGGCAGCACCTGCTGGCCGCGGTCGCCGACTACGCGGCCGGGATCGAGGTCGACACCGGCAAGATCGAGCGCGCGATGGCCGACATCGACCCGCAGAACCCGGAAGCCATGCAGGAGGCGCTGGCCGGCGGGTTGTTCGAGCCCGAGGACTCGGAGCAGCAGAAGGCCGCGCTGACGCGGCTCGAGACCACTCTGGCCTTGGTCGAGGGCTGGGTCGACGACGTCGTCCGCGAAGCCACGAAGGACCGGATGCCGGCTGCCGCCCAACTCTCCGAGACGGTACGCCGCCGCCGCGCGGCCGGCGGGCCCGCTGAGCAGACCTTCGCGACCTTGGTCGGCCTGCAGCTTCGCCCCCGTCGTCTCCGCGACGCGGCGAATCTGTGGGCGGCAGTCCGGGACGCCCGGGGTACCGAGGGCCGGGACAAGCTCTGGTCGCACCCCGACCTGATGCCAAGCACCTCCGACCTGGACGACCCCATCGGCTTCGCCCAACACGCCGGCGAGCTCTCCGACATCGACATCACCGACTTCCTCACCGACGAGGATCAGCCTCCGCGCGAGGACGACTCCACGGACGACCCCAAGGACGACCCGAAGTAGGCCCACCTCGGGCTCCGCGGCACTGGGTGGTGGAGACTTGCCCGGTGCTCCACGGTGATGCGGTAACGACGCTCGAGAACTGGACTGCGCCCGATGCTGAGCAGGAAGAACTGCGACAGCACTACCTCCGGCATCTGGCACAGCACCCGGACGGCATGTGGCGATCCTGCCGCCCTGAGCACGTGACGGCGAGTGCGCTGGTGGTGGACGCAGCCGGCGCGAACGTGCTCCTGACGTTGCACAAGACGATCGGCCGCTGGCTCCAACTGGGCGGCCATTGCGAGCCCACCGACACAACACTGTCCGGCGCCGCACTCCGCGAATCCACCGAGGAGTCAGGCCTGACCGACCTGACGATCGCTCCCGCTCCCCTACAACTCTCCCGCCACCTCATCGAGTCCGGCGGCTGCGCGGGCGCGTACCACCTGGACGTCCAGTTCCTGGTGACAGCCACTGCAAACACGCAGTACGTAGTAAGCGAAGAGTCCCACGCCCTCGCCTGGTTCCCCCTCACCGCACTACCGCAAGCCCCAGACCCCACACTCACCAAACTCGCAACCCGAGCCCACCAACACCTACAAACCAACTGAGTTGGTGGGCCGGCCCCTCGCCGACCCACCAACTCACAGCAGAGCCATTCCATCCCCCACCCCACTGCCCCCGGTCCTGCGATCCCCCGTAAACCTCCGCCGCACTGCAGACCCCCGTGGCTCTGTGGTGCTGCGGCGTCCCCTGCATTCCCGTCGTACTGCGGGTACGCGTGTGTGTCCCCGTCGTGCGTCGGGCCCCCGTTGTGCTGCGTTGGCCTTCGTGCGTCGCCGCCGTGAGGCGGATTCCCCGTGTGGTGACGTGGGTGTTTGTCCCCCGTGGTGGTGTTGCTCTACTCGTCCCCCGAGTAGTCCCCCGTGGTGCGATCTCCGTGCGTTCCCCGTCCCCCCGTGCCGCATCCCCCCGATGCGGCCGGTGGGGGTGGCTGATGTCGGGTACCGCCCCTGAACGGCATCGGCCATCAGCTGGGCTTCCCCCGAAGTCCCCGCTGCATGGAAAACGAGCCACCGGCGCGAAGGTGACGCGGTGAGCTGAAGTATTTTCGGGGGTCAGGATTTCGGCTCGATCAGGCCTCTCTGGAGTGCCGTCATGATCGCCTGCGCCCGGTTCGAGACCTCGAGCTTCTCGTACAAACGCTCGACGTACGTCTTGGCCGTCGAGATGCTGACCGACAACGCCACCGCGATCGCACGTACCGACAGCCCCTGACCCAGGAGCTCCAGCACCTGCGCCTCGCGTGGGCTCAGCAACGCCTGGGTCGTCGTCGCGCGTCGCGCCATCGCCGGCGCCAGGCCGGTCGCGGTGAACGAGGTCGGCGCCACCGCCGCGTGCCGGATCGCCGCCAGGATCTCGTCGGTCGGAGCGGTCTTCGCGACAAAGGCCGAGACCCCCGATTCGAGCGCCTCGAAGAGCAGACTGTCCTGGCCGTCCGGTGCCAGCAGGACGATGCCGAGCTCCGCGAACCGGTCCCGGAGCTCGCGGGCGACCCGCAGACCGTCGAGGTCGGGCGGAGTGACGTCGAGGACCACGACGCTCGCGCGCGTGGTCAGCACCATGCCGATCGCCTCGGCGCGTTGGCCGCTGTCGCCGGCCAGTTCGAGGTCGGTTTCGCGGTCCACCAGCCCGGCCAGGCCGTACCGGACCAGTGTGTGATCGTCGATGACGACGACCCTGACGCAATCGTTCATGGCTCCCCCCGCGGACCAAACTACGCAGCGTGATGCTGTTGCGATAGAGATCGTTGCCTCCAACGCATCACGAGCAGGTCGTACTCGGCACAGCACCATCAGCCCGTTCGCCACCAGCCCAGGACGGTCACCGCACGCCGTCCCGCGGTAGGTGCTGTCGGATTGGCGTCGACCAGCCCGATCCTCGACTGCAACGCCGGATGACCACCGGGTGCGCAGAGCAGCGCGCCCGGACAGATGTACGCCGTCAGCTGGACCCCGAAGGTGAAGGCCGGTGAATCGTCCGGGACCGCAATCGTCACACCGGACAGCGTTCCCACCGCAGTCAGGTGCAACGCGCGCACCACCACACCTGCAGACACCGTCGCCGGACCAGCGCCGACCGAGAGATCGAGCACGCCTTCCGGCGCATACACGGTTCCCTGCACAAACAGCCGCCCCGACACGAGAGCACAAGCGCTTGTATTGCTGGGATACGGGCCCGCAGTCACACAACCGTCAGCAGCCCGCAGCGCGGGCGGGGTGTAGCTGAGCTCCAACTGCACCGCGTCGATGTCTTCAGTGTCGCCCTGCACCGGCAGCTTCGCGGTCAACGCAAGGCTCGCACCGGTGAACGTCCCCGCATAGATATCCCGAGCCAGCGACCCCGTGCGGACCGCGTCGAGCGGCACGGTCTCCGTCCGGTACGCCGGTCCGCCGGGTGCGCCGGCCACCGACGCCGTCAGCGGCGTACCGGATCCCACATCGACCGACAGGTCGAGCGCATCGGACGACACGACATCGCTGTGCCGATGAGTGATCTTCAACGCCGCCGACTCGAGCACCGACCCGGCCGGGATCGCATCGGGCGGAGCGAACCCGTTGATGGTGACCGGCGCGGAGTCGTTGGCGACCGTGCTCTTCCAGGTCGCCGCGACCCCGTCGACGGTGCCAAGCCGCGCGGGTGTCGCGCTCAGCCCGAACTTGCTGACCAACGAGACCGCGGTCGGTTTCAACCCACTCAGGTTGACCGCTGACGCGCTTCCGCTTGCCAGCCCGCGCAGCGCGATCGGAGGCGCTGTCGACGAGTAGCTCCCGCACAGCTCCGCCTTCGACGACGACTTCACCTCCAGCCGGCTGTCACCGCCGAAGACGAACTGCACCCCGCTGCCCGCGCCGCCGAGCGGACTCGCGCACGAACCAGGCACAACCGCCGGGACCGGCGGCGCCCCGGCTCCTACCGGAGTCCCGCCGACCAGGTTGCCGCTGTCGATCGTCCAAACGTGCGCACCAGCGGTGAGCAGCGGGTTCGTCGCATTCTGGAAGTCGAAGTAGTAGATCCCCGGCTTGAACCACCAGGTGCTCCCCCGGCACGCACTTCCGGCGCTCATCATCGCGGTCAGCCCAGCCGCGTCGTCGTAGTACCCGGGCACGAAGGTGACGAGCGAGTTCGGCGTAGTACAGGCGGGCAGGCTGCGATGCGCTGGTACCGAGGTCAGCGGCGACGGATAGTCCGGGTCGTCGCCACCCGGCAGCGAGGTCAGATTGCACAGCGGACTCCCCAGAAGATCCCCGGAGCACGCGCCCAGCGCCGACAACGAGCCACTGACCGCCAACTGACCCGCCAGCACATCAACCCCAGAGTTGGACGCCACCTTGCCATGGATCTGCAGTGTCGACCCGGCCGGCTGGTCGACCGACAGCCCCGCCTCACCTGCAACCCGGCCAAGAGTCAACACGGCATAGGGAGGCCGGTTGCACTCGCTCGCATCCCGGCATTGCACGACCACCTGCTTCGGATCCGGCCGGCACGTCACAGCAGCGGAGTCGAGCCCGTTGAAGAGCACCAGCGACAACGTGTCCGACAGCCCGAAGCAGTGCTGGCTCGACTCACCGTTGTAGGTGCTGTTCCGGAGGTTGTTGATCGCAGCCTCCATCGCCCCGTCGGCCGCGTACGACGCCCTAGTGTCGTCCCGCAGGCTCTTCGAGACCCGCTGCGCCGTGTCTGTCCGGGTCAGCAACGCCGACAGCGCCAGCGCGACCACGGTCACGACCACGAGGACCAGCAGCAGTGAGGACCCCCGCTCGTCCCGGCGCCTCACGACTGCCTCCGCAAGCCACTGAGCAAGACCTCGTAGTCGCCAGTAGTCGGCTTCGTCATCACCAACCGCAACGTGATGCCCGCCGGCACAGCCGCCGAGTCACAAGCGCTAGAGCACGTCACCGCTAAGCTGCCCGGCTTCACGTTCGACGCCACCCGTATGTCGGACGTCGGAGTACTCGAGCCGAGACAACGAGCCCGGTGCAGCTCCGCACCCGGCGTCAGGTAGTAGGCGACCACGGCCGTACGGCGAACAGCCGGGACGACCGACGTGTCCCAGTAGTCCGACAGCAGCCGCACCGCAGCATCCGGCAGCGGCCCGCACGTGATGCCACCGGCCGTGAACGCCGCACCCAACTGGACCGAAGGCTGGAACGGAAGCGATCCGTCAAGGGCCACAGCGTCGTACGAGCGCAGCCCGACACCGGCCACGTCCCGCGAGAAGTAGCTCGCGCCGAGCTGGGCGTCGTGTGCCATGTCCAGCCGGTCCGAGGTCGCGCTCATCTGGTGCAGCGCGGTGGTCACCAGATCGGCGAGCGCGAGCGACACGACCCCCATCAGGGCCATGGTGATCAGCACCTCGATCAAGGTGAAGCCGTGCTCGGTACGCCTCACCCGCACGGCGGATCCCCGAGCCGGCAAGGCTTCCGCAGTACGACGTCCAGCGTCTCCGACGCGCGGCCGTCGGTGCTGGCCACCGACACCCGCAACCGCTGCAGACCGCGGTCCGGTAGGCACAGCGGCAACCACAACGCCCCGGTCCAGTACTGCACCGACCCCGCAACCACCCGCGCGGTGAAGCCGTCCGGCGGCGTGAAGCCAGGGACTGCATAGGAAGCGGCGCACGCAACATAGTGGCCGTTGGCAACGTACTGCTGCAGCGCGGAGGCGTAGTCGCGGACCGTGGCCACCGCGGTGGCCTCCTTGCGCTGCGCGTCGGACATCAGCACGGTCGTGGTCAGACCCGACATCACCGCGACCACCGCGACGCCCATCAGCGCGATGGCCATCACCAGCTCCAGCAGACTCTCACCGCGCTCCCGCATCAGCCCTGCACCTGCCGGAAGATCCCGTACATCGCGGACACCAGCGCGATCGCGACGAAGCCGACCACGCCACCCATCAGCACGATCACCGCCGGCTCGAACAGGCCGATCAGCTTCTTCAGCTTGTAGTCCAGCTCGCCCTCGTAGTACTGCGCGGTCGTCTCCAGCTGGGCGTCCATCGTCCCGGTGTCCTCGCCGACCCGGAGCATCTGGGCCGCCGTCGCTGGAAACAGACCCGTCGCGGCGAGTGGCCGGGCCAGTCCCTCGCCCTGCATCATCGCCTCCATCACCCGGCCGAGCGACCGGCGGTACACCCGGTTCGGCAGGGATCCGGTGGCGACCCGCAACGCCTGCGGCAGCTGGACTCCCGCACTGACCATCGAGGAGAGGATCCGGCAGAACCGCTCGACCAGAGCGAACTGGACGGTCGGACCGATCACCGGCAACCACAGGACCACGCGGTCGCGCAGGTAGCGGCCCGGCGTCGTCCCGAGCACCCAGACCAGCACCAGGATGAGCACCCCGGCGCCGATCATCAGCGCCCACCACCAGCTGGTCAGGAAGTCGGTGATCGCCAGCAGGATCCTGGTCGGCAAGGGCAGGCGGGCACCCAGACTGTCGAAGAAGTCCTTGAACCGCGGCAGCACGAAGCCTGCCAGCACGACCAGCGTCACCACCGACATGACCGCGACGACGGCCGGATAGATGGTGGCCTGCTTGATCCGCCGCCGCGCCTCGAGATCGCGTTCGAGGTACCGCGCGAGCTGGCCGAGCACGGTGTCCAGCCGGCCGCTCAGCTCCGCCGATCGCAGGATGCCGCGGTAGAACTCCGGGAAGATCTTCGGGTGCCGGTCGAAGCAGTCCGACAGCCGTTCGCCGTCGCGCAGGCCGTCCTCGACCTCGAGCATCATCCGGCGGACCGACGAGTTCGCCGCCTCCCGGCCGAGGCTGTGCACGGACTCGGTCAGTGGCAGCCCGGCCGCGACGAAAGCACCCAGCTGCCGGGTCAGGTGCATCACTTCCTCACGCTTCACCCGGCGCGCGGTGATCTCCACCTGCAGCAGGCCGGGCTTCTCGGTGAGCCGGATGTTCCGCAGTTCCTTCTCGTACAGCGCGAGCTCGGCCTCCTCGCGGCTCTCGGCCCGGGTCGTACCGCGCTTGGTCTGCCCGTCGGTCCGTACCGCGACGTACGCGTACCTGGTCATCGCATCCCCACCGTGTAGATCGACCGGACGACTTCGGCGACCGTTGTCACGCCTGCCTGGGCGAGGCGCGCGCCCTCCTCCTGCAGCGTCCGCAGACCCTCGTACGCGGCGACCTTGCGGATCTCGGCCAGCGGAGCCCGGTCGACCACCAGCTCGCGGATGGGATCCGTAAGGGCCAGCAGCTCGTACACGCCGGTCCGTTCCAGGTAGCCGGTGCGCGCGCAGAAGTTGCAGCCGGCGCCGCGGATCAGCCCGCCGAGCGGGACCTCGGCGCCTGCGGCGCGCAGGAACGCCTGCTCGGTGGCGGGCGGTGCGTAGTACTCGCGGCAGTTCTCGCACACCTTCCGGATCAGCCGCTGCGAGATCACCGCGCTCACCGAGGACGCGACGAGGAAGGGCTCGATCCCCATGTCCAGCAGGCGATACAGGGCGGTCGCGGTGTCGGTGGCGTGCACCGACGACAGCACGAGGTGGCCGGTCAGCGCGGCCTGTACGGCGATCCGCGCGGTGTCCACGTCGCGGATCTCGCCGACCAGGATCACGTCCGGGTCCTGACGGAGGATGGACCGGAGCCCGGAGGCGAAGGTGATCCCGGCGGCCTCGTTGATCTGGATCTGGTTGATCGACGCGTAGCTGTACTCGACCGGGTCCTCGATCGTCATGATGTTGCGCTCGGGATTGTCGATCTCGCCGAGCGACCCGTACAGCGTGGTGGTCTTGCCGCTCCCGGTCGGGCCGGCACAGATGACCATGCCGTACGGCGTCCGGAGCAGGGCGGAGTACCGCGCGGCCAGCTCCGGTGGCATGCCGAGCTGCTCGAGGCGAAACAACGGCCGGCTCTTGTCGAGCAGCCGCAGGACGACCTTCTCCCCGCCGACGACGGCCGCGGTCGAGACCCGGATGTCGACCTCACGGCCCTCGACCCGCATCCGGATCTGACCGTCCTGGGAACGCCGGCGCTCGACGATGTTCAGGTCGGCGAGCACCTTGATCCGGCTGGCGACGGCCGGCCCGATCGTGCCGGGCAGGTCGAGCTGGTCGCGGAGCGCTCCGTCCACCCGGAACCGGACCCGGACCCGGTCGTCGTGCGGTTCGATGTGGATGTCGGAGGCCCGGTCCCGCAGGCCCTGGGTGATGATCAGCTGGACGACCTGGACCACCGGCGCGTCCTCGTTGACCACGAGCTCTTCCGGCTGCTGCGCTGTACCGCGGGCCTGGAACAAACGGACGGACTCGTCGATCCCCGCCAGTGCGCGGAACGAGTTGTCGATCGCGTACAGGATGTCGGGCGCCGCGGCCAGCGCGAGGCGTACCGGCCGACCGAGTGCGTCCTGCAACTGCATGCCCCGCGCCGGATCGGCGAGGACGACGATCACCTCGCCCTCGCGGACTGCCAGCGGCAGCGCGGTCAGCTCCCGAGCCGTCGCCTCGTCGATCAGCGCCGTCGCCTCGGGCTCAGGCGTTGCCGCGCTCAGATCCACCAACGGGATCCCGTGGCGCTCGGCCAGCAGAGCAGCGTGCCGCCGCGCAGCCGGTACGTCGACAGGTTCCTCCGGCCGCGGTGCCGGCGCCGGCACCGCAGGTACGTCGGACTTTCGTTGTCCCCGGTGCCTCATCCGGCCTGCCCCGCGACGGACCGGCTGCGCGGCCGCAGCTCGATCTCCTTCGGATACGCGCTGCGGGCGTACGCGTCCTCGGGCGTGATCTGGCCGGCCTGGACGAGCTCGGACAGCGACTGCTCGAGCGTGATCATGCCCTCGCGCCGGCCGGTGACCAGGGCGTTCCGCAGCTGGTGCGTCTTGCCCTCCTTGATCAGGTTGCGGATCCCGGCGTTCGCCACCATCACCTCGAACGCGGCGACCAGACCGCCGCCGCTGCGTGGGATCAGCCGTTGGTGGACGACTCCGCTGAGCGCGGCCGCGAGCTGGACCCGGACCTGGGACTGCTGCTCGGGCGGGAAGACGTCGATGATGCGCGCCAGCGACTGGGCGGTGTCGTTGGTGTGCAGGGTCGCGAAGACCAGGTGCCCGGTCTCGGCGATGGTGAGGGCGAACCGGATCGACTCGAGGTCCCGCATCTCACCCACCAGCAGCACATCGGGGTCCTCCCGCAGCGCCGCCCGCAACGCGTCCGGGAACGACGCCGTGTCGCTGCCGACCTCGCGCTGGTTCACGGCGGACCGGCGGTGCTCGTGCACGTACTCGATCGGGTCCTCGATCGTGATGATGTGGCAGGCGCGATCGGTGTTGATCTGGTGGATGACGGAGGCCAGCGTGGTCGACTTGCCGGACCCGGTCGGCCCGGTCACCAGGACGAGTCCCTGGTGCAGCTGGGCGAACCTGCCGATCACCGGCGGCAGTCCCAGCTCCGACATGCTCGGAATGCTGCGCGGGATGACCCGCAGCGCGAGTGCGGTGTCACCGCGCTGGGTGAAGGCGTTCGCGCGGATCCTGGCGTTGTCCCGCCAGGAGAACGAGAAGTCGTGCTCGTACGTCGTCTGCCACACGTTCGAGCGGTGCGGGTTCAGGACCTCGGCCAGCATCGCGTCCGTGTCCTTGCGGGTCAGCGGCGTCCGGTCGGCGACCGGGCGCAGTACGCCGTGGACCCGGAGCTGCGGCGCCATCCCGACAGTGAGGAGCAGGTCGGTGCCACCGGCGTTCCAGAGTTCTTCGAGCAGTAGATCCACCCGGCTACCAGGCACGGGAACTTTCATGACGTCCCTTCGGCAAGAGCGTCGGAGCACGGTACGGCGCAGGCGCGCGCCGCTCCCCCGTGATCCGCTGTCCAACGGGCCTCGCCCGGGACGGACCGGCCTCCTCGTACCGGTCCGTGCCAAACAGGCGCCAGCCGCTAGGTGCAGGCGCCGCTCGCGGTGACGAGACCGTTGACGCCGAGCGTGATGGTGTACCCGTCGCCGACGGGCTTGCTGCGGAGCAGCTGGTTGACGCCGACGGTGAGCTCGGCCCAGCCGGGGTCACCGGCCGGCGGGTAGGCGCCGTTCTTCGCGTAGTACGCCTCGACGGCGACCTCGACGCTCTTCTTGTCGGTCTTGCAGGCCGCCGCGTTACCGCGGTCCTGGATACCGGAGACGGCGAACACGACGATCCCGGACAGCACACCGAGGATGACGATGACGACGAGCAGTTCGATCAGGGTGAAGCCGGACTGGTTGCGGCGCGGCACTCGACGGACGGGGCGGGTCCGCAGGTGGGCATGGCTGATCGTCCGGGCAACGAGGGCCCGAAGGCGGAGATTCATGCGACTTCCTTTACAGACGGGGTCTTCCAGGCGCGACAGCGCGAACGACTGATTCAGCTCGACCCCTGTAAATCCAGCTGAGCCTGTGCCTCACATCCCCCCGGATGCTTGCTGCCGCGTCAAAGACTCGTCTCCGCAAGCCTGCTGTCACAGCGGGTGAACTACCGACAGCCCTGGCCACCTGACCGACGCCTGTCGGTCGTTTGCCCGACAGAGCTCAGGAACGACCCAGCAGCGACCGGGTGGCGTCCCAGCCCTCCAACCCTGGATCCAGCCGCGCGATGTCCGCCGCGGACCGCAGCCGGTGCCAGCCCGGACCGACGGCGACCGCGTGCCGGCGCGGTTTACGGGCCTCAAGCAACGAAAGTGCGGTGTCGAAGACCGGCGCGACCTCGGCGACCCAGCCGGCGGTCGGGACGTTCACACCGATCGCGGCGAGCGAGCCGTCCTCGGCCGGAGTGACAGCGATGTCTGCAGAACTGAGGGCCCGGAACAGCTTGCCGATCAAGAGGCCTGGCAGGTCCGGTACGTCGTGCGAAACGGCCACCACTGCCGCTGCCGGGCCTGCGAGCTCCACCGCGTCCAGCACCGGCCGTCCGGGACCCACCGTGTACACAGGCGTTCCTGGCCAGGTCAGCTCGCTCACCGGGGCAAGGGCGGTCTCCCCGCCGCCGGCAACCGCCACGGCGACGTCGACGCGGTCCAGGGCAGCCAGCACCTCGTAGGTGTCCTCGGCCAGCGCGAGCCGCCAGGCGTCGACGGTGCGGCCCGGCGGAGCCCAGCTACCTTCGGCCGGCACGACGAGGACCACGACGCGACGATCGGTCATGCGGGAGTGCTCACGTTGTCGTACTCCGACCGGGCCGCGTTGACCTCGGTCATGTGCGTCTCGGCCCAGGTCTTGATGGCGGAGATCAGCGGCAGCAGCGTCTGGCCGAGCTCGGTCAGCTGGTAGTCGACGCGGACCGGGACCGACGGGGTCACCGAACGGGTCAGCAGTCCGTCGCGCTCGAGTGAGCGCAGCGTCTGGGTGAGCATCTTCTGGCTGACGCCGGCGATCCGGCGGGACAGGTCGGAGTACCGCTGCGGACCGTCGGCGAGGGCGACCAGGACGAGGGAGACCCACTTGTCGCTGATCCGGTCGAGGAGCTGCCGGGCCGGGCAGGTGGCCAGGAACGCGTCGTACGCGCGCGCTGCGTCCTCGCGGCGCTGGGCCGCGGTGCGGGTAGGCATGGCTCTCCTCGGCGTCCGGTACGCACTCCGAAGTGCGTACTTCCCGGAAGAGAGTAGCTCTCCGAGAGTGGTTTCACCCGAACCTGAGGAGAGAACATGCGCGCACTCGTCGCCCGCCGGCTCGACGGCCCGGACGCGGTCGAGGTGATCGAGACCGCCGTACCGGAGCCGGCCGCCGGTCAGGTCCGGATCAAGGTCGCCGCGGCCGCGGTCAATCCGGTGGACCTGGCGGTCAGTGCCGGAATGCCGGTCAAGGCGGGCCTAAGTGCGGCGAGAGCGCAGTTCGGACTGGGGTGGGACGTTGCGGGGACAACCGATGCGGGCACCCCGGTCGTCGGCGTGGCCGACCTCTTGGGGCGCGAGCTCAAGACACACGCGGAGTACGTCGTACTCGACGAGGACCAGGTCACCACAGCGCCTACCAGCGTCGACCTGACCCATGCGGCGACCTTCGGTCTCAACGGCCTGACCGCGCTGCAGGCTATCCGGGCACTGCGGCTGCAGAGCGGACAGACCGTGCTGGTGACAGGTGCAGCCGGCGGCGTCGGAGGGTACGCCGTCCAGCTGGCGAAGCATTTCGGCATGACGGTCGTCGCCAGCGCGGGAGCCCGTGACGAGCACCTGGTCCGCCAACTGGGCGCGGAGTACTTCGTGGACCGCGCCGAGGATCTGGCCGCGACCGTACGGCGGATCGCACCGGTCGGCGTGGACGGCGTGGTGGATGCGGCCGTGATTGGTATCGGCGCACAGGAGGCGGTCCGCAACGGCGGCCGGCACGCGCACCTGCAGGGAGGACCCCGGCCGCCGCACCTGCGCAACATCACGGTCGAGCAGGTCTTCATCCACTCCAACCACGAGGACCTGCGCGAGCTGGTGCGGCTGATCGATGAAGGGGTGCTGGAGACCCGCGTAGCCGACACATACCCGCTGACGGACGCTGCTGCGGCGTACAAGCGCCTCGCGGAGGGAGGGGTCCGCGGGCGGCTGGTCCTGGTTCCTTAAGCCATCGCCGGTAGTTCGGTGGTGATCAGGCCGAGGCGCATCGCGGTCATGATCGCGTTGGCGCGGTTGGTGGCGCCGAGCTTCTCGTAGACCCGGGAGACGTACGTCTTCGCGGTCGAGAGGCTGACGTACATCGTGGCGGCCATGGCCGGCACCGAGAGACCGGTGGACAGCAGCGACAGGACCTCGAGCTCGCGGGGGCTGAGCGCTGCGCCCACGCGGTCGAGGGTGAACGGAGCCGGGACGACCTGGGTACGGCGGGCCAGCGCCGCGCAGAGCCCGGTCGCGGTGAACGAGGCGGCCGCGACCGCGGCGTGCCGGATCGCTCCGAGGACCTCAGAGTTCGGGGCGGTCTTGCCGACGAACGCCGACACCCCGGTCTCCAGCGCCCGGAACAGGACGTCGTCCTCGGCCTGCGCCGTGAGGACGACGATGCCGAGCTCGCCGTGCCGGTCTCGGAGCTCTCGGGCCAACTGAAGCCCGTCGGCGTCCGGCAGGACGACGTCGAGGACCACGACGTCCGGCCGCGCGGTCGCGACGAGCGCCGCCGCCTCGGCCGCCAGGCCGCATTCGCCGACGATGGTGATGTCGGCGTCGGCGCCGACGAGCCGGACCAGGCCGTACCTGGTCAGCGTGTGGCCGTCGACTACGACGACCTTGATCGAGCTCTGCATGACGTCCCCCCCGTGGAACTTTCGCGACTCCCCAGCCAGACATGGTGATGTCACCTTCTGTAACAATGATCGGCGGTCACGCACAGTGCGTTACGGATTTCAAACAGGTGCTTTTCGCCACTTTGGTTGAACGCTTGGTTACCGAATTCCGCCACTTTCTTACCAAGGCCCGAGAACGGCCAGCAGCGCTCCGCCGAGCATGAACGGACCGAAGCTCAGGCTGTGCCGGAGCGTCACCCGCCGGGCCAGGAGCAGCACCAGGCTGACCACTGACATCAGCGCGAAGCCGAGTGCCGACCCGACGAGCACGGTCGGCCAGCCCAGCCAGCCGAGCGCGATGCCGAGGCCGCCGGCGAGCTTGACGTCGCCGAGGCCGAGCTGACCCCGACTGGCGGTCGCCAGCACGAGGTAGCACGCGCCGAGCACCAGCCCACCCAGCACCGCGCGGAGCAGCTTCTCCGGGTGTCCCCCGATCAGAGCCGCCAGGCCGAACAGCGCAATGAGCCCCGGATAGAGCGGCAGGGTCAGGCGGTTGGGGAGCCGCTGGACCGCGCTGTCGACGACTGCGAGCGCAACTCCCAGCACACCGACGAGGGCGTACGGCGCAGCGTCTGCGAGGCCGGCGAATCGCCACAGCAGCAAGGCCACCACGGCACCGGTCGCCAGCTCGAGCGCCAGCGGTACGCCGTACCAGCCCGCGCACTGCGTGCACCGGAACCGTCCCTCGACGGGCGCCGCACACCGCGCGCAGCTGGTCGGTGCAGGCTCGCCGGAAGCCACTGACAGCTGGAACACGGTGCCGCGCAGCAGCAACCCGGCGACGAAGCCAATGATGCCTCCGGCAACTGACCAGGTGATGTCCATGGCGCGAAGGTACGACGCTGCTGCACCAGGCCGGGTCAGCCGACCGGCCGACAAGCACGACGCTCCTTGTCGGCCGATCGAGCGCTGGTGTCCACCGGTCGGCGGCGGGTTCTGACCGGTTGGCCGATGCCGCCCGAGTCGGTGCTGCGAGCAACGTTTGCGGTACCGATCGGCAGCCTGCCGCTCGACCACCGGAGGGTCCTGGTACCCGCCACCAGCTAAGGAGTTTCCAGATGATCGACAAGCTGCTCACCACCGTGCGCACCGCCATCGAGCAGACGCGCACCAACGAGCGCGGCGCCACCATGATCGAGTACGGCCTGCTGGTCGCGCTGATCGCCGTCGTCGTCGTCCCGGCGCTGCTGATCCTCGGCCCGGCCATCGTCGCGCTGTTCACCGGTATCGCGGGCAACCTCTGACCGCTCGGACGTTCTGCCGACCCACCCAGTTCGACTCGCGGGGTGGTGCGGCCCGGCCGGACCGGCCGGGCCGCCGCCCCCGCCACCAGGTTGGAGTCCCGATGCGCACTGCTCTGAGGAACGTGGCCAGCCGGCTGGTGCAGGACGACCGCGGCGCGAACCTGATCGAGTACGGCCTGATCGCGACGCTGCTCGCGCTGGTCGTCGTACCCACCCTCATCCTTCTCGGCCCGACGGTCGCCGCGCTGTACGCCGGCATCGTCGGCGCCTTTTGATTCAGGAGATCGCATGGCACCGAGACGCGGGGTCTTCGCGGGCGGCGAGGCGGACCGCGGCGCGACCGCAGTGGAGTTCGCGTTGCTGCTTCCCCTGCTGCTGCTGGTCGTCCTGGGCATCGTCGACTTCGGCCGGATGCTCAACGCCCAGCAGAACCTGACGCAGGCCGCCCGCGAAGGTGCCCGGCTGGTCGCGCTCGGCCAGCCGAACGTGGCCGGCCGGACCCAGAGCGCGGCCACCGGACTCAGCCCGGTCGGCGTGTCGATCCAGTCGAGCTGCCCGGTGGGTGCGGGGCCGGGCAGCAACGGCAGCGTGCAGACCAGCTACACCTTCCAGTTCACGCCGGGCCTCGGTTACCTCGTCGGCCTCTTCGGTGGCAGCGGCCTGAGTGGCCAGACCACCCTGACCGCCCGGGGAGTCATGCCATGCGAAACCTGATCCTGCCGATGCTGCGGCTGCTCCACGCCGACGACCGTGGTGCCTTCGGCGTCCTGGTCGGGATGCTGTTCGGCACCGGTGTGCTGCTCGGTATGGCCGCGCTGACCATCGACGTCGGACGCCTCTACCAGGAGCGCGCCGAGTTGCAGAACGGCGCCGACGCAGGGTCGCTCGCGGTCGCGAAGAGCTGCGTCACTGCGGCATGCACGCCTGGTACCGCGGCGACGTACGCGAACCTCAACGCCAAGGACGGTACGTCGACCGTGACGCTGGTGTGCGGTCACGACGTCAAGGGCGGCCTCCCGGGCTGCCCGGGGTCCACCGGCACGCGGGTCGACTGCCCAGCCGCACCGGCGTCCGGTTCGAACTACGCCGACGTACACACCGCGACCCGGACGACCGGGGGCTCGTCGCTGCTGCCACCGGTGTTCGCGCGGTCGTTGGTCGGAAACGCCGGCTATGCAGGTACGACGGTGCTCGCCTGCGCCCGGGCGCTCTGGGGACCGGCGCTGGCCTCGCAGTCGCTCGCGATGACGCTGTCGGTCTGTGCCTGGACCCAGGCGACCGGCGGTACTCCGCCGACGTTCGGCGCCAACGTGCGGATCTTCGTGCGTGACGCACCCAACGCACCGACCTGCGCCGGGCTGAGCGCGCCGGGCGAGTTCGGCTGGCTCGCCGGCAACGGCAACTGCACCGCCACGATCGATGTGACGGCAAGCGGTCCGGTCGCGGGCAACGACCCCGGCAAGAACCTGTCCCAACCGTGCCAGGACGCGCTGACGTCGTACGTCGCCAGCGGCGCGCCGATCTTCATCCCGATCTTCGACACGACCACCGGCACCGGCTCCGGTGCGACCTACCACCTGGTCGGACTGGCCGCCTTCGTCCTCACCGGCTACGCCAACATGAACCCGCTCAAGGACGCGATCCCGGCGCCGTTCTCCAAGTCCGACTGCCCGAACGGCAAGACGACCCCGTCCTGCATCTTCGGGCACTTCACCCAGGCTCTCGTGCCAGTCACCACCACCGTCGGCACCGGCACCTACTTCGGTGCCGCCGCCATCAAACTCGCCGGCTAGTACCGGCAACAGAAGAGGAAACCTCATGAAACGTCGAGTCCTGACCATCGTGCTGGCGGTCGCGCTGGCCGTGCTCGGAACGTTCGCGGTGCTGGTCTACGTCAACAAGGCGGACGCCCGCGCGGTGGCCGGCCAGCAGGCCGTCACCGTCCTGGTCGCCGGCAAGGCGATCCCGCAGGGTACGCCGGTCCACGAGGCGAAAGCCTCCTTGCACCAGGAGACCCTGCCCGCGTCGTCGGTGTCGACCGACGCGCTCACAGAGATCACGGCGGCGCAGGAGGATCTCGTCACGACGGCCGCCGTCAGCCCGGGTCAGTTGTTGCTGAAGTCGATGCTCGTCTCGGCCGAGCAGGCCACGGGCGGGCTGACGATCCCGGACGGCAAGGTAGCGGTGACCTTCACGCTCTGCAGCGCGGAGCTCGTGGCCGGCAACGTGCACGTCGGCTCGGACGTCGCTGTCTTCGGCACGGTTGTGGTCGGGAGCAACGGTGAGGTCAGTGCCCAACCGAACTGCACCGGCCAGCACAAGCAGCAGCTCGGCAAGGGTATCGGCAACACGCGGGTCGCCGTACCCAAGGTGCGGGTGGTCGCGCTCGGGCCGGCCGCGAAACCCGAGGACGAGAAGGCGACGAACAGCTCGTTCTCGCAGAACTCGTCCCCGCAGAACGACCTGACGCTGGTGACCGTCGCGGTCGGCCAGGACGACGCCGAGCGGCTGATCCTGCTGACCCAGACCGGCCTGCCGTACCTGGCGCTGCTCGGCCCGGCCGCGCAGATCACGCCGGACAACCACGTCGTACCCCAGTTCCCGCCCGCACCGAAGAAGAAGTGAGGACGACGCCATGACGATCGTGTGCCGGCCGGACGAGTTGATCTCCGACCTTGGCGATGACGTGCTGCACGTCGAGGACCTCGACGCCGCACTCCTTGCCCTGAGCAATGACCCTACCGAGGACCTGGTGGTTGTCGGACCGCGGACGGACGCAGCGGAGGCACTGCGCTTCGCAGCGCACCTCCGGATGGAGCGGCCGACCACCGGCGTGATCCTGGTCCGCGAGCAAGTGGACGTCGAGCTGCTGACCGAGGCGCTGCGCGCCGGCGTGCGAGAGGTGGTCAGGGCCGACGACACCGTCGCGCTGGTCGCGGCGTGCCAGCGGTCGCGGGCGCTGTCCGACCGGGCGCGCGCTGAGCTGCATGTCCCGGACGAGCCCGAGCAGGGCGAGCGGGGCAAGGTCGTCACCGTCTTCGCCGCCAAGGGTGGTTGTGGCAAGACGACCATCGCGGTCAACCTGGCGGTCGCACTCGCCGGGATCGACGGCACGCGGGTCTGCCTGGTCGATCTCGACCTCGCGTTCGGCGATGTCGCGATCAGCGTGCAGCTCGATCCCGTGCGGACGATCAGCGACGCGCTGCCGATGGCCGGTCACCTGGACACGACCGGCACCGCTTCGCTGCTCACGCCGTACCGACCGGGGCTGGACATGCTGCTCGCGCCGGTCACGCCCGGCGACGCGGAGAAGATTCCCGCGAGCCTGGTCAGCGAGCTGCTCGGCGTACTGCGCGGGATGTTCGACTTCGTCGTGGTGGACACGCCGGCGCAGTTCAGCGAGCACGTGCTGACCGCGATGGACGTCTCCGACCACCACGTCCTGCTCACCACACCGGACACGCCGGCGCTGAAGAACCTGCGGATCACGCTGGACATGCTCGACCTGCTGTCCTACTCGCGGGACATCCGCTCCGTGGTGGCGAACCGCTCCGACTCGAAGGTCGGGCTGACGCCGGGCGACGTCGAGCGCGTGGTGCGCAGCCCGCTCAGCCTGCAGGTGCCGTCCAGCCGCAGTGTCCCGATCTCGATCAACAAGGGCGTGCCGATCGTGCTCGCGACGCCGAACCACCCGGTCAGCCAGGCGATCACCAAGTTCGCCCGCGAGCGGCTGATCGGCCGTCCGGTCGCAACGAAGGCCAAGGCGTTCGCCCGTCGTGGCGCCGGGAGGCGATGATGAACCTGTCCGAACGGCTGGCCCAACGACAGGCACAACCCAGCCACGAACCGCAGGCAACGCGCACGACCAGGCCGGCGGCTTCCGACGTACCGCGTCGTTCCGCCCGGAACGCGGACCCGTTCGCCGGTGTGAAGCGCAGCGTCCACCAAGGACTCCTAGAGAGCCTGGGCCCGAAGCTGTACGACGCGCACCTCGACCAGCGCGAGCTCGACCGGCAGGTCACGCAGACCCTGCAGGCGGTGCTGCAACGCGACGACACCCCGATGACCGCGGCGGACCGCGCGCGGATCGCGCAGGAGGTCACCGACGAGATCCTCGGCCACGGCCCGCTCGAGCCGTACCTGCGCGACGCGGAAGTCTCGGAGATCATGGTCAACGGCCACGATCAGATCTACGTCGAGCGCGAGGGGCGGCTGCTCCCGGTCGACGCGGCGTTCACCGACGAGAGCCACCTGCGCCGCACGATCGACAAGATCGTGTCCCGGGTCGGCCGCCGCGTCGACGACGCCAGCCCGATGGTGGACGCGCGGCTGCCCGACGGAAGCCGGGTGAACGCCGTCGTACCGCCGATCGCACTGGACGGGTCGTTGCTGACGATCCGGAAGTTCGCCGCGGACCCGTTCACGGTCGACGACCTGATCTCGTTCGGCACCGTGACCGGTCCGGTCGCGGAGCTGCTGCAGGCCTGTGTACGGGGCCGGCTCAACATCCTGATCGGTGGCGGCACCGGCTCCGGCAAGACGACGACGCTGAACGTGCTGTCGTCGTTCCTCCCGGACGACGAGCGGATCGTGACGATCGAGGACGCGGCCGAGCTGCAGCTGCGGCAGGAGCACGTCCTGCGGCTCGAGGCGCGACCGGCGAACGTCGAGAAGCGCGGCGAGATCGCGATCCGGGACCTGGTCCGGAACGCGCTGCGGATGCGGCCGGACCGGATCATCATCGGTGAGGTCCGGGACGGCGCCGCGCTGGACATGCTGCAGGCGATGAACACCGGCCACGACGGCTCGATCACCACCGTGCACTCGAACGCACCGCGCGACTCGCTGTCGCGGCTGGAGACGATGGTGCTGATGGCCGGCCTGGACCTGCCGCAGCGGGCGATCCGCGAGCAGATGTCGTCCGCGATCGACCTGATCGTGCACCAGTCCCGGTTGAAGGACGGCACCCGCCGGATCACCCACATCACCGAGGTGACCGGTATGGAGGGCGACATCGTCACGCTGCAGGACCTGTTCCAGTTCGACTTCCACGCGGGCGTCGACGAGCGGGGCTGGTTCCGCGGCACGCTGCGGTCCACCGGGCTGCGGCCGGGCTTCCTCGACCGGCTGGCCGACCGTGGCGTCACGCTGCCGGCGCGGATGTTCGGCCTGGAGGAGGTCCACCGATGAGGCTCCTGGGCGTGCTACTCGGCGCAGTGCTGGCTCTCGCACTGCCGGGGCTCGCGCACGCGGACACCGGACCGTCGGCGCGCGCCGACTCGCTGCAGGTGAGCCCTGGTCACGTCACCTTCGTCCTGACGACTGCCAACGTGTCAGGGAAGCTGCAGGTGGTGGCCGGTAGGAGGACCCTGCCCGCGCAGGTGACGCCGGTGAGCAGCAGCACGGCCGTCGCGACAGGCCCATCACGCGCGGTCGTCATCGTGCTGGACACGAGTGGGTCGATGGCCGGTACCGGCATTGCCGCCGCGCGACAGGCCGCGCTCAGCTACCTGGCCAGCCTGCCGAACGACGTACAGGCCGGGCTGGTCACCTTCTCCGACCAGCCGCGGCTGGCGGTCCGGCCGACGACCAACCGCGTGCTGGTCCGCAACGCGCTCGCCCGGGCCCAAGCCACCGGGGCGACCGCGCTGTACGACGCAGTGCGTACCGGCGTCGCCACCCTCGTCGGCGCGAAGCTCGGTCCGTCAGCTCAGCGCCGATTGGTCGTGCTGTCCGACGGTGTCGACACGTCGAGCAAGGCGAACCTCCTGTCGGTCACGCGAGCCCTTGCGGTGAACCATGTCCCGGCTGACGTCGTTGCCTTCCGCTACGGCACCGGCGACGCGTCCGCTGCCCAGCAGATCGCATCAGCCGCGGGCGGCCGGACCCTGACCGCACAGAGCTCGGGTCAACTGACCGCTGCCTTCGCAGCCGTGGCACGGAACTTCACCTCGCGGGCGAAGGTCGACGTCACCGTGCCGGCGGCACTGGCCGGGCAACGGACGACGTTGCTGCTCAAGATCGGCACGCTCAGCGCCAAGTTGCCAGTGACGTTCGCGACTGTGGACAAGCCGGGGCAGGTCTCACCGACGCCCATCAGGGTCGCACCGCAGACCATTTGGTCCCTGTGGCTGCTCGCGTTGCTGGCCAGCGTGTTCATCATCGTCGTACTCGCTGTGGTGTTGCTGCGGTGGCAGGGCGCGCGTGGAGAGGTGGCGCGCCGGTTGGCGCAGCAAGTAGGGCAGTACGGACCTCGGCGGGATGCTGTGCGACCTGCCGAGGGGGAGGGTGCGGCTGCGCGCACCGCGGTCGGGCTGGTGGATCAGGTACTGCGGTCCAGTGGTGCCGAGCAGGGTCTGGCCACGCGGCTCGACCTGGCGGACGTGAAGCGGAAGCCGGCCGAATGGACGGTGCTCGTCGTCTGCGCCAGCGCGGCAGTGGGGGTCGCACTGATGCTCGTCGGTGTGAACAAGCTGCTCTGCCTACCGATCGGACTAGTGGCCGGCTGGTTGGTGCAGCGCGTCGTACTGAGCGTCCGGATCGGGCGGCGACGGGCTGCGTTCGGGGAGCAGCTTCCCGACGTGCTGCAGCTGATCGTGGGGTCGTTGCGATCCGGGTTCTCGCTCCCGCAGGCAGTCGACGCTGTGGTGCGGGACGGTACGCAGCCGGCCGCCGGTGAGTTCTCCCGGGCGCTCGCCGAGACGCGGATCGGCGTCACCCTGGAGGACGGCCTCAACCACGTTGCCGACCGGATGCAGTGTGACGACCTGCGGTGGGTGGTGATGGCCACGCGGATCCAGCGCGAGGTCGGCGGCAACCTGGCCGAGGTGCTGACGAACACCGTCGACACCATGCGCGAACGCGCGCAGACCCGGCGGCACGTCCGGGCGCTCAGCGCCGAGGGGCGGCTGTCCGGCTACATCATCGTCGGGCTGCCGATCGTCCTCGGCGGCTGGCTGACGTTCAGCAAACCGGAGTACATGAGCCCGCTGTTCACCACGCCGATCGGCGTGCTGATGGTGGCCGGCGGCGTGCTGCTGATCATCATCGGCGGATTCTGGATCAAGGCTCTGATCAAGGTGGAGGCGTGAGATGACCCCGACCGTGCTCTTGATCGTGGGCGTCGCCGCCCTCGGGCTGGCCATCGTGCTGGCCGTGGTCGGCATCACCGCGCGGACCGCCGACGGCGGCGTGACGCGGGCGCTCGCGGCGATCGACACCCACTACACGCGGCAGGCCGTGGCCGGCCCGGAGCCGGAGCGGGACCCGCTGGCGTCGTTGCCGGGCTGGTTGCGCGGGATCGCCGTACGGCTGTCGCCGGCGGGGATCGGGGCGACGCTGCAGCGGCGGCTCGACCTGGCCGGCAACCCGTCCGGGTGGACGCCGGACCGGATCCTGGCGGCGAAGGGCCTGGGGCTGTTCATCCTCGGCGGGCTGGGCGGCCTGTACGGGCTGCGGACGGTCGGGCTGCTGATCGTGGGCGCCGCAGTGGCCGGTTCGGCCGGGTTCTTCCTGCCGGACATCCTGCTCTACAACGCGGGGATCAAGCGGCAGGAGAAGATCCAGAAGGCGTTGCCGGACGCGCTGGACATGCTGACGGTCTGTGTCGAGGCCGGGCTCGGGTTCGATGCGGCGCTGGCACAGGTCGCGCGTAACACCAAGGGTCCGCTGGCCGCCGAGCTGTCGCGGGTGCTGCAGGAGATCCAGATCGGCAAGTCCCGTTCGCAGGCACTGCGGGCGCTGACCGGCCGGACCACGGTTCCCGAGCTGCGGGCGTTCGTGTCGGCGCTGGTGCAGGCCGGTGAGCTGGGCATCACGATCGCCGACGTACTGCGGGAGCAGGCGAAGGAGATGCGGTTGCGGCGGCGGCAGCGGGCCGAGGAGAAGGCGCAGAAGGTGCCGGTGAAGATCTTGTTCCCGCTGGTGTTCTGCCTGTTCCCGTCGATGTTCATCGTCATCATCGGGCCGGGCGTGATCAGCATCATTCACGTCTTCTTCGGGAAGTGAGCGCGATGGACCTCGGGCGGCTGGTGATGGTTCCCGGCGCCGTCCTGATGCTGTGCGCCGACGCGTACCTCCTCACGCACTCCGGCGCCGGATCCCTGCGCTGGTTCGGGAACGCGCTGGTCGCCGTCTTCTACGCGCTGATCATCTGGGCCTACGTACGCCGCGGTCCGGCGAAGGCGACCAGTACGTCATTGACTGCCCACGTGGCGGCCGTCGTCGCTACGCTGCTGCCCTTCGCCTTCCCGCTGCTGACCAAGGCGGGAGCGAGCACCAGCCGCGAACTGGTCGCCGACATCCTGCTGGTCATGGGGACGGCGTGGTCCGTCTGGTCGCTACGCACGCTGGGCAAGAACCTGTCGGTGATCGCCCAGGCCCGCGACGTCGTCGCCCACGGGCCGTACCGCTGGGTCCGCCACCCGCTCTACACCGGTGAGATCATCTCGTCCCTTGGCCTGGCCATCGTCGCGGGCACCGTCCCAGCAGCCATAGCCTGGCTGCTCCTGGTCACTCTCCAGACCTACCGAGCCCGCACCGAGGAGCAGGTCCTCCTCGCCACCCTCCCCACCTACGCCAGCTACCGCAGCGGGACAGCCGCCTTGCTTCCAGGCCTCACCCGAGGGCGGAGAGAAGGCGCAGCGCTACTTGGATGGTCAGGGAGGGGTCTGGGGATTGCCAGCCGTCGCCAAGGAGGGCAGTGACTCGGTCGAGGCGTTGCTGGACCGTGTTGGGATGGATGTGGAGCGACGTGGCCGCGCGGGTAGGGCTTTGGCCTGCGGCGTAGTAGGCATGCAGGGTGCCGATGAGGTCGGTGCCGCGCTGGTCGTCGTAGTCGAGGATCGGGCCCAGGACGTGCTGGACGTGGGCGCGGGCGTCGACCTCCGCGGCGCCGACCAGACCCGCTACGCCTAGGTCGTCCGGCGTAGCTGCCTCGCCGGTGCGGCCGAGGCGAAGCATGGTGGTTGCGAGGCGGGCAGCTCGTCGGTGGGCTTCGACCAGCGAGCTCCAGTCGGACGGGCCGGCGACCGCGATCGTTACCCCGGTGCGCTTGGCCACCTCCGAGAGCTCGCGTGCCGCCGCGGCGGCAGTGGTGCGAGCAAGCAGGAGGACGAGGTCGCCGCCGTACGGGCCGGACAGCACCAGCTTGTCCTCCAGCGGCGCCGACAACCGCGCACGTACGGCGGTGTGGTCGCCGCGGCACACCACCACGACCAGGTGGTCGTGCCGATGGTTTGGTGCGAGCAACCGGAGCCGCTCGGTCAGTGTCCTCGGGTCAGCCCTGCCGCTGAGTACGTCGGCGAGCAGGTCCGCCTGTGCGCGTTGGGACTGCTCAGCGGCCTGGCGGCGGAACAGCAACACGAGTGCCGTGACCACGGCAGCGCGCTCGACTATCCGCTGGTCTGCGCCGCTCAGGTCGTCCGCACCACCGATCACCAGGGCGCCGAGTCGCTCCCGCTTGGCCGTCGCAGCGACAACCCAGCAGTCACCCACACGCGTCAGCCGACCGGACTCTGACTCCTGCCAGGGCACAGTGCCGGTCGGTGTGCCGGCCACAGCCAGCTCGTTGCCGCCAGCATCGACCAGCACCACCCAGACCCCAAGCAGTTCGGCCAGGGCGGCAGCGATGGCGTCTACGTCGCCACCGGACAACACGATGTCGGCGAAGCGGTCATGCGCCGCGGCTGCGTGCTCCGTCCCGGCATGTGCGGCAGAGAGCTGCTCCAACGCAGCGGCAGTCTCAGCAGCCGCCCGCACCTGCACGATCGTCACCGCAGCCAACGCCGCCAGCGAGACGAGCAGGGACACCTCGTCATGGCTGAACGGGCGGCGTGTCCGGTTGGACGCGAACAGTACGCCGACGAACGCGCCGTCGACGATCAACGGCGTACCGCAGATCGCCACCAGCCCTTCCTCGGCAACGGCCTGGTCGATCGGGCCGGTATGCCGGAAGCGTCGGTCGGCCGGGTAGTCGGCTGTCCAGTACGGCTTGTAGGTCTTGGCAACCAGCCCACCGAGCCCGGCGCCCACCGGGAGCCGCAACTGCTGGAAGTCAGCCGACACCGACCCGTCGGTGGCCCGCATGTACGTGTCGCCGCGCGCCTCGTCGTACAAGGTCAGGTATGCCACGTCCACGCCGATCAGGCTGCGCGTCCGGTGCACGATCGTGTCCAGTACGTCGCCTGGGTCGCGTGCGGACGCCAACTCACGTGCCACGTCGACCAGCGTGGTCAGCTCGGCCTCACGCTTCTTGCTGGCGTCCATGCGCGCCCGGACCCGCAGGACCAGCTCGCGAGCCACTGCGTCGTCACCGGCCGCCCGAGCCAACTCAGGCCCGGGCGCATCCTCGGCCAGCAGCCGCAGCAGCTCCTGCATGGTCCTAGAGCGTAGTGAGGTCTCGGCGATGCGTCTCGGTGTACGACGTCACCGCGACGATCGAAATCACCGCACAGGCCGCGACATACACCGCGATCGCGTAGCCGGAGTCGTACGCCTTGAGCAGCGCAACCGCGATGAACGGCGCCAGGCCGCCGGCGATGATCGAGGCCAGCTGGTAGCCCACCGAGACGCCCGAGTAACGGACGCGGGTGCCGAACAGCTCGGTGAAGAACGAGGCCTGCGGCCCGTACATCGCACCGTGGAACACCAGTCCGACGGTCACCGCCAGCGTGGCCAGCGCGAAGTTCTTGGTGTCCACCAGGGCGACGAACACGAACGCCCACACGCCCACGCCCGTCGCTCCGAGCAGGTACACCGGCCGCCGGCCGACCCGGTCCGACAGCGCGCCCCAGAGCGGGATCGTGACGAAGTGCACGGCGGCAGCGATCAGTACCGCGTTCAGTGCGAAGGACTTGCCCATGCCGAGGTGTTCCTTGGCGTACGTCGCAATCACGATGGTGAAGATGTAGTAGCTGACGTTCTCCGCCATCCGCGCGCCCATCGCCGTCAGCACCTCCCGCGGGTAGCGGGTGAGCACCTCGAGGATCGGCAGCTTGTCCGCAGGCTCCTGCTTCGTGCGCGCCTCCTTGAACACCGGCGACTCCTCGATCCGCAGCCGCACCCACAGCCCGACCAGCACGAGCACCGCGGACAGGAGGAACGGGATGCGCCAGCCCCACGAGTCGAACGCCGCCTCCGACTGGAACGCAGCCAGCCCAGCCAGTACGCCGTTGGCGATCAGCTGACCCGCCGGCGCACCAGCCTGGGGCCACGACGCCCAGAAGCCACGCCTGGCCGGATCACCGTGCTCGGACACGATCAGTACGGCGCCACCCCACTCGCCACCCAGGGCGAACCCTTGGACGAGCCGCAGTACCGTCAGCAGGACCGGAGCGAGCGCACCGACCTGCGCATAGGTCGGCAGCAGCCCGATGGCGAAGGTCGCGAGCCCCATCATCAGCAGGGACAGTACGAGCAGCTGCTTGCGGCCCAGGCGGTCACCGAAGTGGCCGAACACCACTCCGTCGATCGGACGGGCGAAGAACCCGACCGCGAAGGTGGCGAAGCTCAGCAACGTCCCGGTGAGCTCTTCACCTTTGGGAAAGAAGAGGTCCCCGAACACCACGGACGCGGCGACGCCGTAGAGGAAGAAGTCGTACCACTCGACCGTCGTACCGACGAGGCTGGCCCCGACCACCCGGACGATCGACGTACGGGTGCGGACCGGTTCTGTAGCTGTCATGGGCGGACTCCTGGGGTTAGTGGGCGGTCCAGCCGCCGTCTAGTACGAACGAGCTCCCCGTAATCGAGGCGGACGCCGGGCCGCACAGCAGTGCGACCAGCTCCGCCACTTCGGCCGGCTCGATCAGTCGCTTCACCGCGACCGGCTCGAGCAGGACCTTGTCCAGCACCTCCGACTCGGACAGCCCGTGCGTGGCTGCCTGGTCCGCGAGCTGAGCAGTCACCAGCGGAGTGCGGACGTACGCCGGGTTCACACAGTTGCTGGTGACCCCGTGCGGAGCGCCCTCCAGCGCGACGACCTTGCTGAGGCCCTCCAGTCCGTGCTTCGCCGCGACGTACGCCGCCTTGAACGGGCTGGCCCGTAGTCCGTGCACCGAGCTGATATTGACCACGCGACCCCAGCCGGCGCCGTACATGTGCGGCAGTGTCTGGCGGATCAGCCGGAACGGTGCCTCCAGCATGAGCCGGAGGAGGTAGCTGAAGCGCTCCGGCGGGAACTGCTCGACCGGTGCGACCTGCTGGACCCCGGCGTTGTTCACCAGGATGTCCACGTCGGTCGGCAAGGTGGACAGCTTTTGCAGGTCGGACAGGTCCGCCACCACGGTCTCCACGCCGTCCAGCGCGGCCAGACGGGTCTCGTCGAGGTCCACTGCGACCACGTGGACTCCGTCCGCGGCGAGACGTTGCGCACACGCGGCACCGATACCGGATGCGGCGCCGGTGACGAGGGCTCGACGGGTCTCCATGGCCGATGACTGTAGAAACCCGCGGTCGGCAGCACTATGGGATCGCGACACACAAGGCTGCTGTGTCAGGTAGGCCGCGACACCACTTGTCGACAGTCGCGGCTATCGACCCAGCGGATAGTCATAGATCGAACTATCGTGGAAGACATGGTCGATATCGAGCATCCGCAGAAGAAGGCCGCCGGCGTCCCGGCGGTGCTGTCGTCGTTCAAGTTCGGCTTGCGCGAGATGGGCCCGCTGCGGACCGGCAAGGTGTTCCTGAAGATGAACCAGGACGGCGGGTTCGACTGCCCGTCCTGCGCCTGGCCGGACCCCGACCACAAGCGCAAGCACGCGGCCGAGTTCTGCGAGAACGGCGCCAAGGCGGTCGCCTGGGAGGCCAGCCGCAAGCGGGTGCCGCGGGCGTTCTTCGCCGAGCACTCGGTGGCCGAAATGGACCAGATCTCCGAGTTCGAGCTGGGCAAGCTCGGCCGGATCACCGAGCCGATGCTGCTCCGCGCCGGCGCCACGCACTACGAGCCGGTCGGCTGGGACGAGGCGTTCCAGGTCGTCGCCCGGCACCTCAAGGCCCTCGTCGACCCGAACGACGCCGTCTTCTACACCTCCGGCCGGACCAGCAACGAGGCCGCCTTCCTGTACCAGCTCTTCGCCCGCGCCTACGGGACGAACAACCTGCCCGACTGCTCGAACATGTGTCACGAGTCATCCGGGACGGCGCTGTCCAAGGTGATCGGCAGCGGCAAGGGCGCGGTCACGCTGGAGATGCTCGAAGAGGCCGAGCTGATCGTGGTCGTCGGCCAGAACCCGGGCACCAACGCGCCCCGGATGCTCAGCCACCTCGAGGTGGCCAAGCGCCACGGCGGGTCGATCGTCTCGGTCAACCCGCTGCCCGAGCCGGGCCTGATGAAGTTCATGAACCCGCAGAAGCCACGCGGCTGGGTCGGCAAGGGTACGACGCTCGCCGACCAGCACCTGCAGATCCGGATCGGTGGCGACCAGGCCCTGTTCCTTGCCCTCGGCCACCTGCTGCTCGAGGCCGAGGCGGCGCACCCGTTCACCGTGCTGGACAAGGCGTTCATCGAGTCGCACACCAGCGGGTTCGAGCTCTACGCCAAGCACAACGCCGAGCTCGACTGGCCGGCCGTGGAGCTCGCCACCGGCCTGCGCCGCGCCGAGATCGAGGAGCTGGCGCAACGGTTCATCGCCTCGAAGGCGACCGTGATCTGCTGGGCGATGGGCCTGACGCAGCACCGCGAGGCGGTTGCCACGATCACCGAGATCGTCAACGTGCTGCTCCTCCAGGGCAACATCGGCAAGCCGGGCGCGGGCCCGTGCCCGGTGCGCGGGCACTCGAACGTGCAGGGCGACCGCAGCATGGGCATCTGGGAGAAGATGCCGGACGCGTTCCTGGACAGACTCGATCACGAGTTCGCGTTCAGCTCTCCCCGGGAGCACGGCATCGACGCGGCCGCGACCGTGCAGCGGTTGCGCGACGGCGCGGTGCGGGTGTTCTTCGCCATGGGTGGGAACTTCGCCTCCGCCACTCCGGACACCGAGGTTGTGCATCGCGGGCTGCGACAGTGCGACCTGACCGTGCACGTCTCGACCAAGCTGAACCGATCCCACACGGTCACCGGCCGCGAGGCGCTGATCCTGCCGACGCTCGGGCGTACCGACCACGACCACACGCCGGCCGGTCCGCAGTCGGTCACGGTCGAGGACTCGCAGGGCGCCGTACACCTGTCCACCGGCAACCTGAGGCCTCCGGCGCCGGAGATGAAGTCCGAGATCGGAATCGTGTGCGGGCTCGCGCAGCACGTCGTACCGGACATCGGTCAGATCCCCTGGGCCGACTTCGCCGACGACTACAGCCTGATCCGGCAACGGATCGGACGGGTGGCCGACGGGTACGAGGACTTCGAGGAGCGGCTGCGGGCGAACGAGGGCGGCTTCTTGCTCGCGCACGCGGCGCGCGACAAGCGTGAGTTCAAGACGTCGGACTCGCGGGCGCAGTTCACCGCGAACGACCTGACTTGGTTGCCGACGGCATCTGGTCGGCTCTTGCTGCAGACGCTGCGGAGCCACGACCAGTTCAACACAACGATCTACGGGCTGCAGGATCGGTACCGCGGTGTGCACGGGACGCGCGAGGTGGTCTTCGTGCATCCGGACGACCTGGCCGAGCTGGGTCTGAAGGACGGCGAGTACGTCGACATCGTCAGCGAGTTCAAGGGGGTCGAACGGCGGGCTGCCGGCTTCCGGCTGGTGTCGTACCCGACGGCGCGCGGGTGTGTGGCGGCGTACTACCCCGAGACCAACGTGCTGATGGCGGCCGACGACGTGGCGAAGGGCAGTAACACGCCGGTCGCGAAAGGCCTGACGGTCAGGCTGGAGCCGCGGAGCTGAGGGTGTCATCCCAACCAGGAGCCGATACCGTCCCAGGCGTACTCGAGTTCGCGGGCGGCCCCGGGATCCGGGAGCCGAGACTCGACCCGGGCGAGCGCTGCGCGCATCGCCGCGATCCCGCCGTGCGTGTCCAGCTGACCGCCCAGCTCGCGCGCACGGGCCTCACCGGGCCCGTCGTCCAGGTACTTCCCGGCCTTCCCGATCTCCGTCAGTTCCTGGATGACGGCCCCCAGGTCCAGGTCACCCGTCGGTTGCGATGCGTCGGTCATCGTTCCTCCGATCCGGATCGACCCGGCGTCTGACCCATGGTTGAAGTATCGCGAGGACAAGGGCCACGGCCGCGCTCGTCAGCCAGAGACCGGTCGGACCGGCGGTCTCGAGGAGTTGCGTGACGGTGAGCGGGGCGATCGTGGTCGCGATCCCCCAACTCAGTCCGAAGATCGCGAGGTATCGCCCGCGGGACTCGTCCGGGGCCAGGCCAGATGCCTGGGTGAGGTAGCGCGTCAGCAGGAACAGGTCGCCGAGACTCCAGAGAATCGCGGCGACCAGGTAGCCGGTGAGACTGTGGGCGAGTGCGCAGGCGACCAGCCCGGCGGCCAGCAGCACGTACCCGACGGCGATCGACCTGAAGTCGTCAAGCCGCTTCACCCGTAGAAAGCGTTGGGCCAGGATCAACGTGACCGCCGACAACGCAAGCACAAAGCCAGTGCCGGCCTTCGGAAGCCCTTGCTCGAGCAGAGTCAGCGGCAACCCGATGATGATCTGCATGTAGATAGTCGCAAACACCGTGCCGCTCCCAAGCAACAACAGCAACCGCCGATCACGCCACGCTGAGTTGCTCAATGTTGGTTCTTTGGAGCGCTTACTGCGTTCGTCGGTCGGAAGAGCAAGGGCTACCAAGATGGCGCAGGCTAGGCAGGTGAGGGCGTCTGCTGCGAAGAGGTAGCGGAGGTTCCAGTGGGTCAGGGCGGCGGCCAGGAGGCCAGCCAGGACTCCGGCGGCGGCGAGGGCTGCGCTGTAGACGCCGTACGCGGCCGGGCGGTCCGCCGGTTGGGTGACGTCGGCGATCATCGCTTGGCTTGGGGGTTCGTAGATCTCGAAGGCGAGGCCGAGCAGGACCGTCGCGAGGACCGCGAACCAGAGGGTCAGGCTGACCACGATCCAGAGCTGGGCGACCGCGCATCCGGTCAGGCCGATCACGATCGTCCAGCGACGGCCGAAGCGGTCTGCCAACTGCCCGCCGAGCAGCCGGGACGGGATCGTCGCCGCACCGAAAACCGCCAGGATCAGGCCGGTCTGGCGCAGCGACGCACCGAACTCCACCGTCAGCACCACCCCGAGAAACGGCAACGTGAACGCACCGATCCGGTTCACCGCTCGCGCGACCACCAAGATCCACACCGTCGGCGAGAGCCCACGCCAGGGTGAGGTCACCGCCTGCGACGCAGCACTCATTCCGCCTCCATGACTATCTAAGTGGCTATGATCGGTCACGCACCCTGAGACTACGGAGGCTCCGCGTGACTGGTCAAGTATCTTTTGATAGTCATGCACGCAGCGTGCTGGCGGCGTCGGTCGAGTACGTCAACCGGCTGACAGCGGGCTACTCAGGCGGTACGGCGTACGCCGCGCCCGCCGACGACCCGGAGGCGATCACGCGCGCGGTCGCCGAGGCGCTGACCGCGATCGGGTATCCGCCGGCCGGCATGTCAGTGCCACTCGACGATGCCCGGCGGCTGGTCGAGCTGGCCGGCCGGATGCGGATCGTCTTCGAGGCCGCTGCCGACGGAGACCTCGACGCGGCCGCGACGGAAATCAACGCGCTGCTGGTCGACACCAACGCGCGTCCCCAGCTCGACCGCGGTCGAGACCGGCCCTGGAGCCTGCATTTCCACGGGCCTGACGAACAGCTCGCCAACGGCTGGACCGCCGGTTGCGCGGCCGGCCTGGCACTCGCGGTGGGTAGCGACCTGGCCGGACGGTTGGGCGTCTGCGCGGCACCGCAGTGCGACCGCGTCTTCGTCGACGTGTCGAAGAACGGTCAGCGTCGCTTCTGCTCGCCCCAGTGCCAGAGCAGGGTCAAGGCCGCAGCCCACCGGGCTCGCCAGAGCGCCGGGTGAGCACCGGCCGCGCCGGATCCTCGTTGTCCACCACGAGCTGAGCCCGCTCCCGCGGACGGACCTGGTCGACGTACAGCCGCTCCCCCGGGATGTACTTCGACAGATACCGTCGCTCGGCGTCCTCCGCCGAATCCATCCAGGCCTGGTCGCGCGCGATCCCCCGCCGCAGTACGACGTCGAACCCGACGTGCACGTAGATCCGCAGATCCCACAGGTCGAGGAGCTCCGGCCGCTGCAGGAATGCGCCGTCCACCAGCACGACCGCATCCGGCGCCGCGAACTGCACCGGCAGATCCAGCACCGTGCGGGACGAGCTGTCCCGCAACGCGACGACGTACCGGCGATCGCCACCGGGACCGAGCGGCAGCAGCAGCCGCTCGCGGATCGCGTCGTTGTCCCACGAGTCCAGGTAGTAGCTCTCCGGCGAGTCCCCGGGGTACGCCGTCCGCAGCTCGTAGGCCCGTTTGAAGTAGTCGATCCCGATCCGGATGATCGCGCGATCGGTCCGCGCCTGCAGCACCTGCGCCAGCTCGTCGGCCAGCGTCGTCTTCCCCGCCGCCGAACACCCATCGACCGCCACCCGCACCGGATGCGCCACCTCAACACCCAGCACCGCCTCGGCCAACTCCCCCAACACCCAACCCCGCTGCCCCGACATCCCGCGCACCTGCCCCGGCTGCTCCAGACCTTCGGCTCGCTCTGCCATGTGCGTCATCCTGCACCACGCGAAGCGCCCCACCGAATGGTTTCGGTGGGGTGCGACGCTGCAACTCAGCTACTGCTCCTGGGCCGTCAGCCGACCGGTGTCAGCTCACGCTCCTCCTCGGGAGCCGCCGGCGGTACTGTCGCGTGCTTGGCCTGCTTCGGCCGGAGCCAGCGCGGTGCCCACCAGTTGGCGTCCCCGAGCAGCGTCATGATGCTCGGCAGCACCACGGCCCGGATGATCGTCGCGTCGATCAGGATCGCGACCGCCAGCCCGACTCCCAGCTGCTTCATGTCCAGCGTGCTCAGCGTCGCGAAGACCGCGAACACCCCGATCATCACCGCCGCCGCGCTCGTCACCACACCGGCCGAACCGGTGATGCCCTCGGCAACCGCCTGCTTGGTCGGCACCCCGCGCAGCACCGCCTCGCGGATCCGGCTGACGACGAACACGTGGTAGTCCATCGACAGACCGAACAGCACCACGAAGAGGAAGAGTGGCAACCAACTGACCACCGCTCCGTTCGACCGGAAGTGCAGCAACCCTTCGGCCCAGGTGTTCTGGAAGACCGCGGTGACGACCCCGTACGCCGCTCCCGCGCTCAGCAGGTTCAGCCCGATCGCGGTCACCGCGACCACCACCGACCGGAACGTCACCATCATCACGAGCATCGTCAGCAGCAGCACGAACCCGATCACCAGCGGCAGCTTCGCCCTGGTGTGCGCCGCGTAGTCCACGTCCGCGGCCACGAACCCACCGACCGCGTACTCCGCACCCGGCACCTTGCCCACCGTCGCCGGCATCAGGTCCTTGCGCAGCTTGGCCAGCGAGTCCCGCGCCTGCTGGCTACCACCCTCGTACGGCGTGGCGACCTCGAGCGTCGCGACCGTACCGTCCTTGGAGAACCGCGGCTTCTCGAGACCGTCGGCCGCGAACAGCTGGTCGCCCTTGGTCTTCTCCATCAGCTCGGCCAAGGCTGCCTTGACCGCGGGCTGCTGGTTGGCCGGCGCCCGTACGGCGACCTGGTGGCTCGTCCCCGTGCTCGGGAAGGCCGCGGTCAGCCGGTCGTACGCCTTCATCACCGACGTCGTCCGCGGCAGGTCCTCGGTGCCCGGGAACTTCAGCGTCATCCCCAGCGCCGGCGAGGCAACCGCAAGCAGTGCGGTGACCGAGACGAGCAGCGTGGCCATCGGGTGCTTCAGCGCAGGCTTCAGCATGGTCGGCCAGAAGCGCGGCTTGCTCTTGTTGGCCGTGAGCCGCCACAGCAGCGGGATCCGCGGGCGGTCCACCCAGCGACCGAGCTTCGCCAGCACGGCCGGCAGCACGGTCAGCGAACCGACGACGGCCACCGCGACGACCAGGATCGAGCCGACCGCGAAGGACGAGAACACCGCGTCCCGAGCCAGGAACAGCCCGGCCATCGAGATGATCACCGCAGTACCGGACACGACGACCGCGTGGCCTGAGGTCGCCGCGGCGATCTCGACCGCGTCGACGTGGCCGCGGCCCTTGGCGCGCTCCTCGCGTTCACGCCGGAGGTAGAAGAGTGAGTAGTCGACGCCGACCGCCATCCCGATCAGCAGGATCACGCTGTTGACCGCGTCGACCGCGGGCACCAGCTGCGAGGCCGCCGCCGCGAGTCCGATCGCAGCCGCGACCGCGGACAGCGCGAGCAGCAACGGCACCGACGCCGCGATGAGCGCACCGAACGCGACCAGGAGGATCGCCAGCGTCACCGGCAGGCTGAACATCTCGGCCCGCTTGAAGTCCTTGCCGAGGGTCTCGTTGAGCGCCTTGTCGATGGACAGACCACCGACCTCTTCGACCCTAAAGTTCGGATACTGCTGCTGGACCTGAGCGGTCGTGTCGAGCAGCGGCTGGACCCGGGTCTTGTCGTCGGCGCCCGCCGCCGGGTCCTTCAAGGTGACCCTGACGATGACCGCGTCCTTCTTCGGCGACGGCATCGGCGGCGCAACCTCCGCGACCCCACCGAGGCCGCGCATCCGCTGCACCACGACGCCCGCCACCTTGCCGGCCTCCGTCTGGTCGAGCTGCCCGGACGGAGCCGTGATCAGCACGCTCTCCACGTCCGGGTCGTCGAAGTTGCCGGACTTGACGATGTTGTCGGCCCGGGTCACCTCACCGATGTCGCTGTCGCTGTCCTTGGCCTGCTTGGTGCCGGTCATCGAGCCGATCGCGAAACAGGCGATCACCACGACCACCCACATCGCGATCGCCCGCCACGGATGGGTGGCACTCCAGCGCGCCGCCCGGACCGTGATCTGTCCCCTGGCCATACCGTCCCTGCCCCTCTGCGCCCCCTCTGGCGCCCCACTCAGCGCTCCCTGGCGTGGCGCTGGCTACAGGCAAAAGCCTCGCTGGCCGGGACAGGCCGGCACCATGCAGGAAGCCCCCCGGTTCACCCTGAGGAAAACCCCACCCCACCCTCCGCCGGGACTGCGGGTGACCCCGGGTGATCGGACCTCGACCGGAGCTCAGAAGTCTCGAGACCGAAGCTCAGAAGTCCTCGAGGTTGAGCGACGAGGCGGCCGAGATGCCCTCCAAATACCCCTCGGCGCGCTCGGCCTTCGGGTACCGGTGGACCAGCGCCCAGAAGGCGGCGTTGTGGGCCGGCTCGACCAGGTGAGCGAGCTCGTGGACCAGGACGTAGTCGACCACCCAGGCCGGCATCACCTGCAACCGGGTGCTCAACCGGATCGACCGGTCCGCCGGAGTGCACGATCCCCACCGTCTGTTTTGGTTCGAAACCCACCTCACCGACGCAGGTTCGGGCACCTCTGGGAGGTGGCGACACGCGAGTTCGTGTGCTCTGGCCAACAATTTTTCGTCCGACACGCGCGATCGGCTGCGCTGCTTCTCGAGCCGCGCCAGCATGGTCTCGACCCAGCGCGCCTCCTCGGCGGCGGACAACCGGTCGGGCATCAGCACGACCACCCGCTCACCGTCCCGGTACGCGCTGACCGTGCGCTTGCGGCGCTTGCTGCGCCGGATATCCACGTACGGCGGGATGGGGCGCGGTGGGGAGTCGGCCATGGCTCAAAAATGTACCCCCCGAATCGGACAACTTTCTTGGGTCCACATCCTGTGCATCGATGTTTCCGCAGGTCAGACGCCAGATCTTGGGTCCTCTGATTCCGGTTGTTCACATCCTGTTCCCCCGCCCGTCCACAGCACCCGGCGGCGCGTCCCACAGGTTGCGCACAGAGTTATCCACAGGCGTGGACAACTCGCGCTTGCCTGCGCCGCCGGCGTCTCCTAGCGTCGTCCCCAACAGGCTCCCGGACCGCTACCGGGGCCGCTCGGAGGGGAAGCCGAGCGGTTCCGGAAGCGGAACTCCGGGAGCCTGTTCCGTGCCGGCGAAAGTTTCGGAAAAGGGTTTCCCCGAGGCGTTCAGGCGGCGCGCGGACCCGGAGGTGGGCTTGAGCCTGCCGCTGGCTGCCGTAGGGTGAATCCCGACTGGGCCGAACGGCCTACGGCAGGACGGTCTGCCGTCAGCAACCCAAACGACCGCTCGGGGCCGGGCCCCGGGCTGAAATTCAGAGCAAGGAGAGAGGCCCTCATGGCAGAGACCTGGAGCGGCGAGTTCTACTGCGTCAAGTGCAAGGCCAAGCGCACCGCCGACGGCGAGGTCAAGGTCAACGACAAGGGCACGCGCATGGCCAAGGCCAAGTGCCCCGAGTGCGGTACGAACCTGAACCGGATCCTCGGCAAGGCCTGACGCACCACGTCGTCATCAGGGGCGG
This sequence comes from Kribbella sp. NPDC026611, assembly GCF_040638345.1. NCBI lineage: Bacteria > Bacillati > Actinomycetota > Actinomycetes > Propionibacteriales > Kribbellaceae > Kribbella > Kribbella sp. NPDC026611. The sequence continues at coordinate 307,591 of NZ_JBEZYC010000005.1, read as the reverse complement.
TGCCGGACCCACGGGTCCGGCACCGCCCCTCGGCACGCAGGCCGAGATCTCTCAGCGACGAACCTGGTACTGCGATACAAAGGCGACACCAGGTGCCCCGAGCGGAGCCGGGCTTGGGCGACCGGACAGAATGGGAGCGTGTCGGACCTCCCTCGTAAGGCGTTGAGCCGGACCGCGAAGCTGGCCAGCCTGCCCCTCGGCGCCGCCGGGCGGGCGACAGTGGGCCTGGGCAAGCGTCTCGGTGGGGCGCCGGCCGAGGCCGTGCTCGCCGAGTTCCAGCGCCGGACCGCGGACCAGCTGTTCGCCGTCCTGGGTGAGCTCAAGGGCGGCGCGATGAAGTTCGGGCAGATGATGAGCCTGATGGAGTCGGCGATGCCCGAGGAGCTCGCGGCGCCGTACCGGGCCACGCTGACCAAGCTGCAGGACTCCGCCCCGCCGATGCCGGTCGCGACCGTGGACGAGATCCTGTCCCGCGAGCTCGGCAAGCGCTGGCGGGACCGGTTCGAGGAGTTCAGCGAGAAGCCCGCGGCGGCCGCGTCGATCGGCCAGGTGCACCGCGGCACGCTCAAGGACGGCCGCGAGGTCGCGATCAAGCTCCAGTACCCCGGTGCCGCCGACGCGCTGCGCAGCGACCTCCGTCAGCTCGGCCGCTTCGCCCGGACGGTCGGCGCCGTGGTCCCCGGCCTGGAGGTCAAGCCGCTGGTCGCCGAGCTGCAGGAGCGGATCGGCGAGGAGCTCGACTACGACCGCGAGGCGCAGGCCCAGCAGCAGTACGCCGACGCCTTCCGGGACCACCCGGAGTTCGTCGTCCCGCGGGTGATCAAGCACTCCCCCACGGTCATCGTCTCGGAGTGGATCGAGGGCCGACCGCTGTCGTCGTACATCACCGACGGCAGCAAACAGGAGCGGGACGCGATCGGGCTGAAGTACGTGCGGTTCATGTTCAGCGGACCGAAGTACGCCGGTCTGCTGCACTCGGACCCGCACCCGGGGAACTACCGGGTGATGGCGGACGGCCGCCTCGGCGTGGTCGACTTCGGGCTCTGCGCCCGGCTGCCGGAGGGGCTGCCGCCGGCGATCGGGCGGCTGCTGCGGATCTCGCTCAAGGGTGACGGCCTCGCCGTTCGGGACGGTCTGCGGGCCGAGGGCTTCATCAAGCCGCGGATGGAGATCGACCCGGAGCAGCTGATGGACTACCTGGCGCCGTTCGCGGAGCCGGCCCGCGAGGACACGTTCCAGTTCAGCCGGGCCTGGATGCGCGCGCAGGCGAACCGGACCAGTGACTTCCGGTCGCCCAACGCGTCGCTGGCGCTCCGCCTCAACATGCCGCCGTCGTACCTGCTGATCCATCGGGTCTGGATCGGTGGCATGGCTGTCCTGTCGCAGCTCGAGACGGAGGCGCCGTTCCGGGCAGTGCTCGAGGAGCTGCTGCCCGGCTTCGCGGACTGACCCCCTCACTACCCCGTCAGCCCTCGTGGTGGCCCAGGACGGGCTGCTTGCGCAAGGTGACCGCCAGGAGGGTCGCCACGGCTGCCAGAGTGACGGCGGTGATCGCCGCGGCCAGGTGGAGGCCGCTGGCGAAGGCGTGCCGGGCCTGGTCGAGCACGTCGGCCGGCAGGCCCTTGGTGACCGCCTCGCCCAGTGAGTTGCCGCCGCGGCCGTCCATGTGGCTCCGGTACACCGCGGTGACGACGCTGCCGAGGATGGCGATGCCCAGCGCGTACCCGAACTCGTTGCTCGTCTGGGTCAGCCCACCGGCCATCCCGGCCTTCTCCGGCGGCACCGAGCCGATCACCAGGTTGGTGCCCAGGATGACCAGAGCGCCCGGTCCGAACGCCTCCACCGCGAACGCGATCACCAGCACCGTCGTCGAGGTCGCCACGGTCATCACGACCATCCCGACGACCGTGAACGCAACCCCGGCCGGGATCAGGATGCCCGGTCGGATCCGCTGGGCGAGCCGTGGCGCCAACTGGAAGCCCATCGTCGACGTGACCATGCCGGGCACCAGCGCGAGACCCGCCTCGAGCGGGGTCAGGCCCTTCACCAGCTGGAAGTACTGCGCGACGAACACCATCACACCGCCGGACAGCATCGAGTAGGTCATCATGCTGCCGAGCACCACGCTGAACGTCCGCCGGGTGAAGAGCCGTACGTCGACCAGCGGGTCGTCCAGCAGCCGCTGCCGCCGTACGAAGGCCCACCCGAACACCCCACCGACCACGAGGGAGACGACCGCCTGCGCGTCGGCGCCGTGCGATGCCAGGTGCTTGAGGCCGTGGATCGCCGGCAGAATCGCGGCCAGCGAGAGCAGCACGCTCCGTACGTCGATCCGTCCGGCTGCCTCGTTCCGGTACTCCGGGAGCACGATCGGGCCGAGGATCAGCAGCACGACCATCGCCGGTACGCCGATCAGGAACGCCGAGCCCCACCAGAAGTGGTTCAGCAGGACGCCGCCGACAATCGGACCGACGATGGCGCCCACGGTGAAGCAGCCTCCCCACACGCCGAGGGCGGTGGCCCGCTGCCGCGCGTCCGGGAACAGGGTTGAGATGAGCGAGAGCGAGCACGGCGTGAGCGCGGCGCCGGCGATGCCGAGCACCGCGCGGGCGCCGATCAGCATGCCGGGGTTGACGGAGTACGCCGCCACGATCGAGGCGACGCCGAAGACGGCCGCCGCGCTCAGCAGCAGCCGCCGACGGCCGATCCGGTCACCGAGGTTGCCCATGGTGATCATCAGCCCGGCCACCATGAACCCGTAGACGTCCAGGATCCACAGCTGCTGCGTGCTGGTCGCACCGAGCGCCCTGGTCACCGCCGGCACGGCCAGCAGCATCACGAACAGGTCGAGCGAGACCAGCAGGGTGGCGAGGCACAGCACGCCGAGCGCGATCCACTGCCGCTTGCCGGTGGCCACGGTGTCGGGTTCGGTGTCGGCGTCGGTGGTGAGAGTCATCGTTCCGGTCCTTCCACAGGAGGGTCTTCACTCACTGCGTCGACCGGATCGGCCCGGAATCGACACCCGGTCCGACGTAGCGTGGATCAACCGACGATCGGAGCCGGAGATGACGGAGATCGGAAACCTCCCAGACGTCGTGTCACCGGAGGAGTGGATGGTGGCGCGCCGCGAGCTGCTGGCCCGGGAGAAGGAGGTCACGAAGGCCCGCGACCGCCTGAACGCCGAGCGCCGGCGGTTGCCGATGGTCCGGATCACCAAGCCGTACACGTTCGAGGGCCCGGACGGGCCGGTCGGCCTGCTGGACCTCTTCGACGGCCGGCAGCAGCTGGTGATCCACCACTTCATGTTCGCGCCGGACTGGGACGAGGGCTGCCCGAGCTGCTCGTCGGCCGCCGACGAGATCGGGAACCTGCGCCAGCTGCACGTGCGCAACACGTCCCTGGTCGCGGTGTCGCGGGCGCCGTACCCGAAGCTGGTCGCGTTCAAGGAGCGGCTGGGCTGGACGTTCCCGTGGTACTCGTCGTACCCGGGTGAGTTCAACTACGACTTCCACGCCACGCTCGACGACCGGGTCGCGCCCGTGCTGCTGCACTTCCGCACCCAGGAGGAGCTGGCCACGGAGAAAGGTACGCCGTGGTCGAACGGGCCGTGGACCGCGGACATGAACGGCGAGGAGATGCCCGGGATCAGCACGTTCCTGCGGGTCGGCGACGAGGTGTTCCACACCTACTCGACCTTCGGCCGCGGCATCGAGGACTTCCACAACGGCTACCGCTACCTCGACCTGACCGTGCTCGGCCGCCAGGAGGCCTGGGAGGAACCGCAGGGCCGCGCAGAACCTCTCGGCCTGCACGTGGGCGGACCGGCGATGCAGGTCCCCGACCGCTACCAGTAGACGGAGTCGAGCTTCACCTCGATGCTCCGCAGGTTCTCCCGCGCGCACCGGTCGCAGTACACGAGCTTGTGGCCGTCCTCCACCGAGGTCACCCAGGTCAGCGGCAGCTCCTTGCCCTCGGACCGGACACCACACAACGCACAGGTAGCACTCGCCATGGCACTAGTCTGCACCCCGTGCGATGGCGAATTCACCACGAGTCCGAGGTCTGGGGAAACCGCTGGCTGAGCGTGCGGCGCCTGGACGTCGAGCAGCCGGACGGCGAACGCGTCGACTACCACGCGGTGCGGCTCGCGGACATCGCCGCGACCGTCGTCACCGTGGACGCGCAGGTGCTGCTGATGTGGCGGCACCGGTTCCTGACCGACACCTGGGCGTGGGAACTGCCGATGGGGATCATCGAGGCGGGCGAGACGCCGGCGGAGGCTGCAGGGCGCGAACCGCAGGAGGAGACCGGGTGGCGACCTGGCCCGCTGGCCGAGCTGATCCGGTCGGAGCCGGCGGCGGGGATCATGGACTCGCGGCACTTCGTGTTCCGGGCGACGACGGCGGAGTACGCCGGGCCGCCGACGGAGCTGAACGAGTCGGACCGGATCGAGTGGATCCCGCTGGCCGACCTGCCCGGGATGATCCGGCGGCACGAGATCGTCAGTGGGATCACGCTGCTCGGGCTCCAGCAGGTGCTGCTGTCCGAGCGTGGCTGAGGGCGGCACCCCCTTTGGATGCCGCCCTCAGTGATTCAGCTGGTCAGGCTGTGATTCTGGTGGATCAGACGAGGCGGGCGAGTGCGAGGCGCGCGCGTGCGCTGGCCCTCTCGGCTCGCCGGCCGGCCCGTTCGGCCTGCTTCTGCGCCTTCTCGATCTGGTGAGCGAGGCGGAAGCGCCGGTTCTGCTCTGCGGCATTCAGTTTCGACCGACAATGAGCACGGGCGAGATCTTCTTGAAGTAGATGCATTTCAAAGCTCCTGTGTGAAGTCTGGTTGGTCATTGCGACTCGTTTTCGGTAGGGGTTGTGTCGTTCAGGCTGCGGTAACGGTGTCGCTCTTGCGGGGACGCCCACGGGGCCGCTTGCGCGGAACCACCACACCCTGGACGAACAGCTCGCCACCCCACACTCCCCACGGCTCGGAGCGCTCGAGCGCTCCGGCCAGGCACTCGGCCTTCAGCGGGCAGGTCGTGCAGAGCGACTTGGCGTACTCGACGTCCGCCGGCGATTCGGCGAAGAAGAGTTCTGGCGCGTAGGACCGACAGGGCAGGTCCTGCGACGTTGCCACCTCGGTGAAGACATCGAGGAAGCTCACGCTCATTCCGGTCACCTCCCAGTGACTTTTGGTGCTGATCTCTTGTCGTCGGTGACGCTTACCGGTTGGTAGGCGCCAAATCTGTGGACAAACACTGTGTCGACAAACAAAAGGGCCGCGGGACCCTTGTCGGGTTCCGCGGCCTTGGAGGTGCCGGCGCTGACTCTCGTCAGACCGGTGGACTCCATGCTCTAGAACCCGAACCGCCGTACTTCGCGTCGCCGACAGCTGCGCCCTTGAACTGGGCAGCGCCGGAGGCCATCAGCACAACGGTCGCGACGTGAAGACGCGGCGAGGCACCCTGGATCTGGGCGCACGGCAGCGCTACAGCGTTGCTGAACGGCTTCATCGTGATGATGTTGGTGATCATTTCCGGGGCACCTCCTCTCGTTGTGGCGAAGCGGGCGGTTGGCTCGATCGCTATGGTGGTTTGAAGTTTTCGGCCAGGCAGTGGCCGCAGAAAGAACAGTACGCTGCCCGAGTCAGCCGCCGCAAACTATTTATCGCCAGTTCGCGAAGGTTGGCCGGAAGTTGCCGCGACGACGGCCGGATCTGGCTGCCATCACGGGTTCCCGGCACGCTCCGGCGCGTGCACTGCACGCTGCGAGATCGTTGCCTCTGTCACCTAAATGCCACGTCTGCCAGCAGCAGAACACGACACGCCCTCCAGCGTGCGCCACCGCGAGCGTCCCCGGCAAGAGGTTTTCCCGAAAGGGCAACGACCGCCCGGCCCGGACCTCGCACGCTTCCAAGAGCTGCGACGGGGTACCGCGACGTCCGTGTCGAACCAACAAGTAGTTGATGTCCCCGGTGGAGAGGCGACCAGGCCGCAGGAAATCCCGCCGCGCGGCTGGTGGCAGGTCCTCCGCCGAGCCTGGGCCGAGGCGAAGGCGGACCAGGTCCCGTTGCTGGCCGCCGGGGTCGCGTTCTTCGCGTTCCTCTCGGTCTTCCCTGCGATCGTCGCCGCGGTCCTGGCGTACGGGCTGATCGCCGACCCGGCGCAGATCCGGAACCAGGTCGGTGACCTCGCGAAGACGATGCCGGCGTCCGGCCGGGATCTGATCCTCCAGCAGATCGACTCGCTGACGTCGTCACCCAGCCGCAGCCTCGGGATCGGACTCGCGATCGCGGTCCTGGCCGCGCTGTGGAGCGCCTCCGGCGGCGTCGGAAACCTGATCACGGCGGTCAATCTCGCGTACGACGAGGACGAGAGCCGCGGGTTCGTCCGCCGGAAGCTGCTCGCGCTCGGGCTGACGCTCGGCGCGATCGTGTTCGTCCTGCTCGCCGTCGCCCTGTTCTCGCTCGGGGGCCGCGGTCGGCGACGAGGTGGCGACGCCGGTCCGGTACGCCCTGATGGCGGTCCGCGTCGTACTCGCACTCGTGCTGATCACCGTCGCGCTCGCGATCATCTACCGGTTCGCGCCGGACCGGGACGCGCCGCGGCTGCGCTGGGTCTCGGCCGGGGCGGTGGTCGCGACCGTCATCTGGCTGGTCGCGTCGATCGGCTTCTCGGTGTACGTCGAGACGTTCGGCAACTACGCGAAGACCTACGGAAGCCTGGCGGCCGTCGTCGTGCTGATGCTGTGGTTGTGGATCACGGCGTACGCGATCCTGCTCGGTGCGGAGATCAACGCCGAGTCCGAGCAGCAGACGATCAAGGACAGCACGACCGGCGAGCCGCAACCGCTCGGTGAGCGCGGCGCAGTGAAGGCCGACTCCGTCCCGACTCAGGACGCTTAGCGGGTGCAGAGCATCAGGATGTGTTCGCCGTACTTCGCGAGCTTGGTGTGGCCGATGCCGGGGATCGAGCGTAGAGCCTTCTCGTCGGCGGGCTTGGTCTCGGCGATTGCGGTGAGGGTGGCGTCGGTGAGGATGACGAAGGCGGGCATCTTCTCGGACTCGGCCTGCTCGGTGCGCCACTCGACGAGTGCGTCGTACAGCTTCTGGTCGATTGTCGAGGGGCAGTCCTCGCAGCGGCCGAGCTTGCGAGCGCCGGCATCGAGCAGACCGCGTCCGCAGACGCGGCACTTCGGGATCGGCCGACCGGCCTTGGACGCGGCCGGGGACGGACGCTCCCAGCCGACCGGCTGCGACGGGGTCCACTCGGTGCGGGCGCTCCGGACGCCGATCGGGTCCAGGAAGCGGGTCGGTCCGCGGGTGCCGCGGCCGCCCGGTGAGCGAGACGTCGACCAGCTGACGTGCAGCCGCTGCTTCGCCCGGGTGACGCCAACGTAGAAGAGCCGCCGCTCCTCCTCGACCTGCGCAGGCGTCTGGGCGTAGCTGATCGGCAGCGTCCCCTCGTGGGCGCCCACGATGAACACGCACTCCCACTCCAGGCCCTTGGCCGCGTGCAGCGTCGCCAGCGTGACCCCCTCGGCCAGCGGCGCGTGCTGGATCGACGCCCGACGGTCCAGCTCGGCCATCAGGTCCAGCAACCGCGCAGACGGGTTCGCCGCGGCAAAGTCGGACGTCATCGTCACCAGCGCGCTCAACGACTCCCACCGGTCCCGCACCGCACCGGTCCCGGTCGGCGGCTCCGGCGACCAGCCCGCACCGGCCAGCACTCCGGTCACCACCCCGACCAGGTCGTCGGACATGTCCCCGGCCTTCGCCTGCCCGCGCAGCAGCACGGCAGCCTGCCGGATCTCGGCCCGCTCGAAGAACCGCTCCGCGCCCTTCAGCACGGTCGGGATCTTCCGCTCGGCCAGCGCCTGCTCGAAGTTCTCCGACTGGGCGTTGGTCCGGAACAGTACGGCGATGTCGCGCAGCGCCACGCCGTCGTCCTGCAGCCGGGTGACGGCCCGTCCGACCGCATCGGCCTCCGCGACCTCGTCGGAGTACTCGCGGTACACCGGTACCGGCCCGGTCTCCTTCTGCGAGCGCAGCGTCACCCGGCCCGGCAGACCGGTCGGGCCGGCCGCGTCGAGGATCTTGTTCGCCACATCGACGATCTGCGGCGTCGACCGGTAGTCACGGACCAGCTTGATCACGTTCGCCGTCGGATGCCGGGACGCGAAGCGGACCAGGTTCTCCGGCTCGGCGCCGGCCCACGAGTAGATGGTCTGCGCCGGGTCACCGACCACGCAGACGTCCTCGCGGCCGCCGAGCCACAGGTCGAGCAGGCTCTGCTGCAGCGGCGAGACGTCCTGGTACTCGTCCACGACGAACGTGCGGTACTGCCGCCGGATCTCCGCCGCCACCCGCTCGTCCTCCGCGAGCAGCGCGACCGCGCACAGCAGCACGTCCTCCAGGTCGATCCGCCCGCGCTCGAGCTTCACGTCCTCGTACGCCGCGAAGATCCGCGCGATCGTCGCCGGGTCGAACGCGGCCAGCGTGCGCCCGGACCGCGGCGCCAGCTTGGCGTAGTCGTCCGGACGGACGTTGCTGACCTTGGCCCACTCGACCTCACCCGCGAGGTCCCGCAGCGCCGGGGTGTCGACCCGGACCCGGCAGCGCGAGGCGGCCTCGGTCAGCAGCGGGAACTTCCGGTCCGCGATCGGCGGCAGCTCCGCGCCGTACACCCGGGGCCAGAAGAAACGGGCCTGCCGGAGCGCGGCGGAGTGGAACGTCCGCGCCTGCACGCCCTCGACCCCGAGCTGAGCGAGCCGGCCGCGCATCTCCCCCGCCGCGCGCTGGGTGAAGGTGACCGCGAGCACCCGGAGCGGGTCGAACGTCCCGGTGCGCACGCCGTACGCGATCCGGTGGGTGATGGCCCGCGTCTTGCCCGTCCCGGCACCGGCCATCACCACGACCGGGCCGTGCAAGGAGGTCGCGACGGCCCGCTGCTCCGGATCGAGGGCCTCAAGGAGGTCATCTGTGTCCAACTCCCCCGCCCCACCACCCCGGTCAGGTCGGGCAGATCGTGTGAATTCGCTCACCGGTCGAGACATGCGGGAACAAGCACCACCTACGGCGTGGTTCGGATACGTCGAAGGCCACCCTAGACGGGCGGCCCGACAAAACCCCTCCCAGTCCCAAGGAGTCAGCCGATGTCGGCTCTGACCATGTACTCGACGCCCTGGTGCGGCTACTGCCACCGCCTGAAGGGTCAGCTCAAGCGAGCCGGTATCGAGTTCACCGAGATCGACATCGAGCAGGTCCCCGAGGCGGCCAAGCTGGTCGAGAAGATCAACCGCGGCAACCAGACCGTACCGACCGTGGTCTTCCCCGACGGCACCGCGATGACGAACCCGTCGCTGGCGCAGGTCGCGGACAAGCTGGTTGCTTGAAACGCCTGACTCCTAGACTTACGGTCATGGCCGTTATACCTTGCGATGAACTACGTCGCAGGGAGTCCGCCCATGTTCTCGCGCCGTCACGCTCTTCATGTGCGCTGTCGCCATGCCTTGACGACCTTCGCCGTGGCTCTGGGCCTGCTGGCCACCGGTCTGCACGCCAGTGCCGCACCACCAACACCATCAACACCTGAGCCACGACCTGACCCGTTCCCGTCGGAGACGTGGCCATTAGGCCCACCGGTGCGATCGTTCGGTCCGGCCGACGACGTCATCCGCGACCTGGGCTCTCCGGTCAGCTCGCTGACCGTGATGGAGGGCGCCGTCGGCCGTACGCCGGACGGCCGCGACGTCGTGTACGCCCTACCGGCCGGTGAGAACGCGCGCCTCAACGTCGTCGACCTGCACACCCGCCAGCTGATCCGCGCCGTACCACTGCAAGGCGCAGCAGGCGGTTGGGCGATCGTGGTGACGCCGAACGGCGACGTCTACCTCGGCACGTACCCGTACGGGCACCTCTACCGCTACAGCCCGGTCACCGGCGAGGTGACCGACCTGGGGCAGCCCGTCCCGGGCCAGTTGCAGATCTACGGCCTTACCGCCGATGCAGCAGGCAACGTGTACGCCGGGACCTACCCGAACGCGCACGCCTTCAAGTACGACGCGACGACCGGACAGGTGACCGACTACGGCTCGCTCGACCCGGTGCAGCAGTACGCGCGGTCCACGGTCTACGACCCCGACCACAACAAGCTGTTCGTCGGCGTCTCCACTCCGAACGCCCGGCTGCTGCGGATCGACGTCGACACCAAGGCGGTCGAGGACATCACTCCCCCGGGTACGACGGCGAAGGACTTCATCGACCTGGACTACGCGGGCGGCAAGGTGTTCGCGAACGCCAGCAGCCGTTTGGTCGTGGTCGACGCGGTCACCGGCGAGCAGGTCAAGTACACCGACACCACGACCGGTCAGCAGGTGATGGACTACCCGATCGCCGCCCGTGGTGTCTCAGCGGCCGGCCCTGGCGGCGTGTACTTCACCAACAACACCCTGTCCCTCGTCCACTACGACCTGGACGCCAACACCATCGGTCCGGTCTCGCCCCCGCGCACAGTGACCCGTGGTGCCTCCATCGGGTACGGCTGGGTGACAGAGAACGGCGTACCCGTTCTGTACGGCCTCGCGGGCAACTACTCCGGTGGGACCTTCCGGTACAACCCGGCCGACGGCACGCTCGCGCAGTGGAGCTCGCCGTTCCAGCTCGTACCGTCGCCGCTCATGCACGAGCTGGCTGATCCAGTGACCGGCAAGGTGTTCGTCAACGTCTACCTGAACGGCTCCACCGGCATCTACGACCCGGCGACCGGCAAGACCACCATCACCACCCGCCAGGGCCAGGTAGAAGGCTGGGCCTGGGACGGCACCGGCAAGATGTACGTCGGCATCTACCCGTACGGCCGCCTCTCGCTCTGGGACCCGGCACTACCGGACAGCCCGACCAACCCGAAGGAACTCTTCAGCCTGGTCGACAGCGACCACCAGAACCGACCGGTCGCCGTCGTCCCGGCCGGCAACAAGGTGTACGTCGGCACGACCCCGGCGTACGGCGAGTACGGCGGCGCGCTGACCGTCTACGACGTACCGACCGGCACCCACACCGTCTACCGCAACCTGGTGACCGACCAGACGATCGCGTCCGCGCTACCGGCAGGCGCGAACGTCTGGGTCGGCTCCAGCATCGAGGGTGGCCAGGGCACCGACCCGAAGGCCACCGAAGCACACCTGGTCCTGGTGAACCCAGCCACCGGCGCGCTGCTCAACGACGTCGTCCCCGTCCCCGGTGCGGCCAGCATCAACGAGCTGATCACCGGACCGGACGGCAACATCTGGGGTCTCGCGGACGGTGTCGTGTTCGTGGCGAACCCCGCGACCGGTCAGGTACTGCGACGGCTGTCCGTCTTCAACGGCGTCACCGGCTCGCAGGACGGCGCACTGTCCTGGCGCGACGGCTACCTGTACGGCGTGGCCGGCGGCCGGCTGTTCGTCCTGGACAGCCTGAGCGGCGAGGCGACCGTGCTGCGCGACCACGGCCTGAACCGGCTGACGCAGACTCCGGACGGCACCTACTACACGCTGCTGCGACCGGACGGCTACACCAACCCGACCAACCTGGGGTCCTACACCCCACCGGTCGACCCGTGTCCGCGCTCGGACGTCCGGCCGACGGTCTGGACCGGCAACATCAACAGCCACGTGGAGAACCGCTTCCTGATCTACGGCTGCACGCTCACCGACAAGCTGCCCGACGCGAAGGCACAGTGGCCGAGCCACGGCGCCTACGTGCTCGCAGTGGACCGCGCGCTCCGGCCGCTCGAGGCGGACGGCAGCGTGGAACGCTGGGAGGGCCTCCTGATCCGCATCGCCGCGGCCGCCTCGAACGTCGGGAGGAAGTAGCTACCAGCTCCCGGTGAGCGAGTCGCCGTACCAGCCTTCGATCAGGCGACGCGAGATGGAGATCGCACCGGGGAGGGCCATCGTGCCGGCTTCGACCAGCGCACGGAGGTCCTCCCGGGTGAACCACTTCGCCTCGGCGATCTCGTCCGCGTCCACCTCGATGTCGAACGCCGACGCCCTGGCGTAGAACCCGAGCATCAGGCTGGACGGCAACGGCCAGGGCTGACTGCCGGCGTACTCGATGTCCGGACCGACCACTACGCCGGTCTCCTCGAGCACCTCCCGCCGCACTGCGTTCTCCAGCGATTCACCTGGCTCGACGAAGCCGGCGAGGGTCGAGTAGCGACCGGCAGGCCACGCCTCGTTGCGGCCGAGCAGAGCGCGGTCCTGGTCGTCGGTGACGAGCACGATGATCGCCGGGTCGCTGCGCGGGAAGTGGTTGAGGCCGCAGTTCGGGCAGTGCCGCACGTGCCCCGCCTCGACCACCTCGGTGTGTTCACCGCAGTTGGCGCAGTGGGTGTGCACGGCGTGCCAGTTGGACAGTCCGATCACGTTGACCGCGATACCGGCCTCACGGTCGTCCAGCACGGCGCCCAGCTCGCGCAGACCGCCGTACGACTCGTCGCCGTCGCCCTTGACGACCACACCGAAGACAGCACGGCCCTCGGCGGTCTGCCCGGCGCCGGAGTCGCGGTCGATACCCAGGAAGATGCGCAGGCCGTCCGGGGCGTCCGCCGGAGTTACGAAGCGCAGGGCGCTGCGGTCGTCGACCACCTGGAGCTTGTCGCCGGCCACGACCACCACCTGGGTGTCGTCGGCCGACCACGCCTTCTCCAGCCAGTCGTCGTCACGTCTGCGGTCGGCGGCACGGTCCAGAACGGACCGGGACAGGGCTAGCGAACCAGGAGCGATCGAGTAGGCCACGTGGCTCAACCTACCCCGCTGTTTGAGCGGGCGCCGTGAGAGCATCCCCGCATGAGTATTCACATCGCCGCCGAGAAGGGGCAGATCGCACCGCGGGTGCTGTTCCCCGGTGACCCGCTGCGGGCCAAGTGGATCGCGGAGACCTACCTGGACGACGTGATCTGCTACACCGAGATCCGGAACATGTTCGGGTTCACCGGCACCTACAAGGGTGAGCGGATCTCCGTGCAGGGCTCCGGTATGGGCCAGCCGTCCGCGTCGATCTACGCGCACGAGCTGTTCGCGGAGTACGACGTGCAGACGCTGATCCGGGTGGGCACCTGCGGCGCACTCGTCGAGAGCGTGCGGGTGCGCGACGTGATCGTGGCGATGTCCGCGAGCACCGACTCGCAGATGAACCAGTTGCGCTTCCACGGCATCCACTACGCACCGACGGCGGACTACCAGCTGCTCCGGGCGTCGGTCGACGCGGCCGAGGCGGCCGGGCTGAACGTGCACGTGGGCCAGGTGTTCTCCGGTGACCTGTTCTACAACGACCGGGCCGACCTGGTCGCGCGGACCGCGGAGTACGGCGTCCTCGGCATCGAGATGGAGGCGGCGGCGCTCTACACGCTGGCCGCGAAGTTCGGCCGCCGGGCGCTCGGCATCATGACGGTGTCCGACCACCTGATCACCAAGGAGGAGACCTCCGCGGAGGAGCGCCAGACGACGTTCTCCGAGATGATCACGATCGCCCTCGACGCGGCGATCGAGGTGCCGGTCTGAACGCGCGCGGCGCCGCCACAGTCCTGGCCTGCGCCATCCTGATCGCTACGACGGCCTGCTCCTCCGGAGACAAGAAGGCCGAAGACAAGCCCAGCACCTCGACCAGTAGCAGCGCTCCGGCATCCAGCAACACCCCTGCTGGACCGGAGGAGACGCTGCCGGACCTGACCGCGGCACAGGTGGTCAGCGCGTTGGCCGGCAAGAGCTACAAGTGCGCCACCGACGAGGCGTACCAGACGTGCAGCCAAGGCACGACGTCCGTACAAGTGCTCATCGGGACCCAGCCGCGGCCGGCGGTCCTGTCTATGCAGACCAGTGGCGCGGCTGCCGAGGCGACCACGAAGCTCAGCGAGCTGGCACCGCAGGTGCTCGAGACTGCCCACGTGAACCCCCGCGGTCAGATCACCGACTGGCTCAAACAGCAGCAGGGCAAGACAGCCGGGACCATGAAGGCAGGCATCTGGGCGGTCGAGTTCTCCACCGAGACCGAGACCGAGCAGCCCGGCGCGATCCTCACGCTGACCGACACGACCTGCAAGGTCAACTGCGGCGCGGAGTGACGCGAGCGGCTACGCCGCGACCAGTTTGGGCAGCACCTGCATGATGCGGTCGGTCAGCAGGCTCGGTGTCTTCTCGGGGTTAGCGGCGTAGCCGACCACGGCCTGCTCGAACAGGCCGTCCACCAGCGCGTACGCCGTCGGCGCGTCGACCGCGGGCTTGGTGCCGGTGAGCTCGGCGTACCGGCTGAGGATGCGCCAGATCATCTCTTCCAGCAGCTTGTCGATCGCCTCGACGTCCGGGCGCAGCTGCTCCTCGAACATGCTCTGGGCACGCAGGTCGTACCAGAGCTTGTGCATCGGGGTCTCCTCGACCAGCGTCTGGTTCAGCTTGGCCAGGAAGCCGGTGGCGAGCTCCTCGGCGGAGGTGGCGGTCTCGACGACCTCGTCGTACCGCCGGGCGCACTTGGTCTTGTAGTACCGCACGCAGTAGCTGATCAGGTCGATCTTGTCGCGGAAGTAGTAGTGCACGACGCCGTGGGTGAACTCGGAGTTGTTCGCGATCTCGCGCAGGCTGGTCCGGGCGTACCCGAGCTCGCCGAGCGTCTTCAGCGCCGACTCCGCGAGCGCGACCCGGCGGCGCTCGATCTTGTCGATCCCGGACACCCGCACAGATCGCTCAGATCGCTCGGACCGCTCGGACTCTGCCGCACTGGCTGACGCCATCGCAACCACCGCCCTCCGGATCGAGTCGATGCGCCAGAGTACCCCGCCGCGGGCCAGGCGCGCCCCGCGGCGGGGAGACTGCTTGACAAGTGTCAAACAAAGTCTTGACGAGTGTCAAAAGTCTGGCCAGAGTGTGAACATCCCGAGCAAAGGAGCTGTCCGATGGGTTCACTCGATCTCTCCGGCCGTAAGGCCCTCGTCACCGGCGCAGCCCAGGGGCTCGGCGAGGGGATGGCGAAGGCGCTCGCGGCCGCCGGCGCCAAGGTCGTGGTCAGCGACGTCCAGAAGGACGCGGGCGAGGCAGTGGCCGACGCGCTGGACAAGGAGTACGGCGCGGGCAACGGCTTCGTCGCGCACGATGTCAGCGACGAGGGCGACTGGGAGAACGCCGTGGTCGCGGCCAACGACATCCTCGGCGGCCTGGACATCCTGGTGAACAACGCGGGGATCGAGATCACCAGCCTGCTGACCGAGGTCACCGCGGACGAGATCCGCAAGATGCTCGAGGTGAACGTCCTCGGCACCACGCTCGGCATCAAGTACGGCCTGCGGACGATGCGGCCCGGCGGCCTGGCCGGTCAGGGTGGCGCGATCATCAACGTCGCGTCGGTGGCCGCGACCATCGCGTTCCCGGGCATCGCGGTGTACTCCGCGACCAAGTCCGCGATCGACCGGCTGACGCGGGTGGCCGCGATGGAGTCCGGCAAGCTCGGGTACGGCGTCCGCGTCAACTGCATCTACCCCGGCCTGGTCCCGACTGCCATGGGCGCCGGTCTGGCCAACGACTGCGCCGAGCTCGGGCTCTTCGAGTCGCCGGAAGCGGCGGTCGCGGCGGTGGTCGGGCTGACGCCGGCCGGCCGGCTCGGCGAGGTCTCCGACATCGCGGACGCGGTGGTGTTCCTGGCGTCGAACGAGTCGCGGTTCATCACCGGCGTCGGGCTGCCGGTCGACGGCGGCATGGGGATGTGATCGCATGAGCACGAAGCCCGTCGTCGTGTACGGCGCCTCCGGCTACACCGGCCGCCTGGTCTGTGAGTACCTCCGCCAGTACCACGTCCCGTTTCTGGCGGCGGGACGTGACGAGGCCAAGCTGAAGGCCTCTATGGCCTCCAACGTCCCCGGCATCGAGACGGCTGACTACGAGGTCGCCACGGTCGACCACGACGTCGCCGCACTCACTGACCTGTTCAAGGGCGCGTCCGTCGTACTCAACACGGTCGGTCCGTTCAGTGAGCTCGGTCCGGCGGCGGTGGAGGCCGCGCTCGCAGCTGGTGCGCACTACACGGACACCACCGGCGAGCAGGACTGGCTCATGACCTGCGACGAGACCTACGGTCCGCAGTTCGCCGACGCCGGCCTGGTGCTGGCGCCGGGCATCGCGCAGATGTACACGACCAGCGAGATCGCTGCGCAGCTCTGCCTCGAGCAGCCTGGCCTGGACACCCTCGACATCGCGGTGTTCTGGGGCGGTAGCCCGACCATCGCCTCGACGCGGACCATCCTGGTCAACGCGGCCACGTCCAAGGCGCACTACCTGGAGAACAACCAGTACGCCGAGTTCCCGGCGCAGGGACTGGTGTCGCTGGTGGTGCCCGGGCAGCACGAGCTCGCGCTGTCATTGCCCTGGGGCGGTATGTCGCACCCGGTCTGGTTCAAGAAGGACCCGCGGGTGGCCAACTGCAAAGCGCAGGGCGGTGTCTTCAACGCGGCGCTGATGAACGGCGTACCGCAGATCGTGGCCGCAGCACTCGAGGCGACCAAGGACATGGCGCCCGACGAGCGGAATGCGGCACTGACCGAGACTGCGCGTCAGGTGATGAACGAGATGCCTCCGCGCGAGAACCCGCGGGTCAACAAGACGCTGGACTCCGTGCACGCATCTGGTCCGCTCGGCCGGGCGCACTGCGTCATCCACGGCAACAGCAACTACCAGCAGACCGGGCTGCTCCAGGCGTACGCGGCGTACTCGCTGCTGCAGACGGCGCCGAAGCGGGTCGGGTTCGCGAGCGGTTGCCAGGCCTTCGGTCACCGCGAGCTGCTCGGCGTGCTGCGTAGCTTCGGTCTGGTCTCCGAACCACAGTTGACGGTGCATTGACGGTGCGACTGGTCGACTACCTCGACAAGGGCGCGTCGCTCGGTCCGAGTGCGGCCTGCTTGACCACGGACGGCGAGACGCTGTCGTACGGCGAGGTCCAGCAGCTGTCGTACCGGATCGCGGCCGCCTTGGTGGAGTGCGGCCTACGGCCGGGTGGCAAGGTCGCGATCCTGTCCGCGAACGACCCGGTGGCGTTCAGCTGCGTCTTCGGGATCAGCCGGGCCGGTGCGATCTGGTGCCCGATCAACCCGCGCAACGAGGCCGCCGAGAACCGCGAGCTGCTCGACCAGTTCGACTGCGAAGTACTCATCTACCAGCAGGCGTTCGCGCCGCTGGTGGACCGTATCCGGGACTCGCTGCCGGGTGTACACACGTTCGTGTGCCTCGACGGCGAGCCCATCAGCTCCGGACCGACCCCCCACCCACGGGTCCGGAGCGTCGGCTGGGACGCGTTCTGCGGGGGCGTGTCCCAGCCGGCACCTGACCTGACCGACCCGGACGGGCTGGCGATGATCGTCGGCACCGGCGGCACCACAGGTCGTCCGAAGGGCGTGATGTTGAGCAACACGAACCTGGAGACGATGACGGCGCTGACGCTGATCGGGTACCCGTTCGGCAGCCGGCCGGTGTACCTCGCGCTCGCACCGCTCACCCATGCGGCGGGGGTGCTGTGCTTCCCGGTGCTGGCGTCCGGCGGCGAGATCGTGATCATGCGAGCTCCCGACGTCCACGCGTTCCTGCAGCTGATCCCGCGGCACCAGGTCACGCACACGTTCCTGCCACCCACGCTGATCTACATGGTGCTGGCCGCCGACGAGCTCGACGCGACCGACCTGTCGTCGCTGCGATGCTTCTGGTACGGCGCCGCGCCGATGTCCGTGACGCGCTTGCGGGAGGCGCTGGAGCGGATCGGTCCGGTGATGGCGCAGCTGTTCGGCCAGACCGAGGCACCGATGATGATCTCGATGCTGCCGCCCGCCGCGCACTTCGATGCCGTCGGCAACATTGCGGTCAAGCGGCTCGGGTCGGCCGGGCAGCCGTCGCCGCTCGTCACGGTCGCGATCATGAGCCCCGACGGCGTGCTGCTCAGGCGCGGCGAGCGCGGCGAGATCGTGGTCCGCGGGTCGCTGGTGATGCGGGGGTACTACCAGAACCCCGAGGCGACCGCGGCGGCGTCGGCGTACGGCTGGCACCACACCGGCGATATCGGGTACCTGGACGACGACAACTACCTGTACATCGTCGACCGGGCCAAGGACATGATCATCACCGGCGGCTTCAACGTCTACTCGACCGAGGTCGAGCAGGCGCTGATGGCGCACACGGCCGTTCGGGACTGCGCGGTGATCGGGCAGCCGGACGACAAGTGGGGCGAGCGCGTGGTCGCCGTCGTCCAACTGCAACCGGGCAGCCAGGTCGAACCGACCGAGTTGATTGCCTTCGCCAAGGAACGCATCGGAAGCGTCAAAGCCCCGAAGGAGATCCTGGTCTGGCCCGACCTCCCCCGGTCCAAGGTCGGCAAGGTCGTCAAGCCCGAAATCAAAGCACGGTTGGCCAGCCTTCAGTAGTGGTGGCCGTTGAGTTCTACTGGTTCTTCGAGGGCTGCTGCTACTTCGGTGAGGAAGTTGGGGGAGAAGTAGTACCAGCGGATCGAGCGGACCTTGTCGGCTTCGGTGGTGAGGCGCATGAGGTCGTTGACTGCGGTCTTGCCGTCGCGGACGATGCGGATGACCAGGACGGGCTCGCCCCAGAGGTCGACGACCTCTGCGGTGTAGCGGTAGGGCTTTGACGGGTCCAGCGTGTGCTCGATGGAGCCGTCGCGGATGCTGTCGGCGCCGTACTCGGTGAGGATGCCCATGATCTCGCTGTCGGCGTCGGCCAGGAGCAATGCGGTCAGCCTGGGGATGTCGTAGGCGGTGAAGGCCGCGGCGACCGCGTCCAGTAGGCGGCGGTCGGGTGCGGGGCGCGGTTGGCGCTCTGGGGCTGTGAGGCGGCCGCGGCCGCGGTGGAGGGCGGCTTTGACTGCGCCTACCGAGGTCCGTAGTACGTCGGCGGTCTCGGCGAGCGTGTAGCCGAACAGGTCCTTCAGCGCGAGGGCTGCGCGCTCCTGCGGCGGGAGGAGGGTCACGAGCTCGGCCCACGCGTCGCGGACCTCCGCTGGGTCCGGGTTGCTCGGCGCGGCGTGCTCCAGCGCGTTGGTGAGTACCGGGGAGTGGCGGCGGTAGCTGTCGACGTACGCGTTGGTCGCGACCCGAAAGAGCCAGGCCCGCGGGTTCGTGATCGGGCTGTGCGCCTGCGCGGCCTGGGTAAACGCACGGGCGAGCGACTCCTGAACCAGGTCCTCGGCGTCGAAGGCGTTGGCGGTCAGGCGGCGGCAGTACGCGTACAGGTCGGAGCGCAGCGGCTCCAGACGGTCGAGGAACTCGCGGCGTGCCTGCCGGGCGGCCTTCAGCTCGGGCAGGTCCAAGGCGTCGGTCATGGTCATACCAGTGTGGACGGATGAGGCGCTGCTCGGGATACGGGCCGGTTTCGGCGCAAGGGCGAGCATCCAGTAAGGTAAGCCTTAGCTAACCGGGTTCCGCCGACCTCGAAAGCAGACCGCCATGACCAGAGCACTGCCCGAACCGTTCCGCCGCTACATCGCCGGGATCGGTACCCTCAGCCTCCGGCCGTTCGACCTGATCCGGGACGTGCCGACGCTGCACAGGTGGGTCACCCAGCCGTACGCGAAGTACTGGGGGTTGCTGGAAGCGTCCGTCGACGACGTGCGCGCGGAGTACCTCCGGATCGCTTCCAGTGGGCATCACGACGCGTTTCTCGGCGAGCATGACGGCCGGCCGGCGTTCCTGATGGAGCGGTACGACCCAGCGGCCGACGTGGTCGGGACGGTGTACGACGTGGCGCCGGGTGACGTCGGCATGCACGTGCTCGTGGCGCCTCCGACCGAGCCGGTGCATGGGTTCACGGGTGCGGTCTTCGAGACGATCATGGACAGCCTGTTCAGCGATCCGCTGGTCGACCGGGTGGTGGTCGAGCCCGACATACGCAACACGAAGATCCACGCGCTGAACGAGCGGATGGGATTCCGCAAGCACAGCATCGTGGACCTACCGGACAAGCGGGCCTGGCTGAGTTTCTGCACGCGCGACCAGTACGCGGAGGCGACCCGGATGAACGAGGCGGGCTGAATGATCGAGCATCTGAACCCGGCGGTGTGGGCCGTGGTGAACCGCGCGCTGGTCCGGAAGGCATTGTCCGAGTTCGCGCACGAGCGCATCCTGGAGCCGGTTGCTGATGGCAACCGGTTTGTGGTGGGGAGCTACAGCTTCACGGCTCGCCGGTATCCCTTGAACCATTGGGACATCGACGGCTCGAGCATTGAGTGTGCGGACGGCCCGGTGGACGCGCTGGCGTTCATCACCTCGCTGCACGAGGAGCTCGGGATCGGCGCGGAGATGCTGCCGGTCTACCTCGAGGAGATCAGCAGCACGCTGGCGTCGGCGGCGTACAAGCTGTCGAAGCCCGATGTGACGGCGGCGGAGCTGGTGACCGCGGGCTTCCAGACCATCGAGGCCGCGATGACCGAGGGGCATCCGTGCTTCGTCGCGAACAACGGGCGGCTCGGGTTCGGCGTCTCGGACTACCTGGCGTTCGCGCCGGAGACCGGCGCCGGCGTCCAACTGGCGTGGATCGCGACGCGGCGGGACCAGACGACGATCTCGCACAGCTCGTCGGTTGACTACTGGGCCTTGGTGCGCTCGGAGCTGGGCGACGACGTACTGCGGCGGTTCGCCGACCTGGTTGTTGCCGTGTGCGCCGATCCTGAGGAATACGTATACCTGCCCGTCCATCCGTGGCAGTGGGAGCACAAGACCTCGATCACGTTCGCGGCGGATATTGCGCAGCGGCACATCATCTACCTCGGGACAGTCACGGACGAGTACCAACCGCAGCAGTCGATCCGGACGTTCTTCAACCGGTCGAACCCGGCGCGCTGCTACGTGAAGACGGCCCTGTCGGTGCTCAACATGGGGTTCATGCGCGGGCTGTCGCCGTCGTACATGGCTGCTACTCCAGCGATCAACGACTGGGTGTACGGCGTGGTCGAGAACGACGTCGTGCTGAAGCGGTACGGGTTCTCGGTACTGCGCGAGATCGCCGCGGCCGGGTACCACAACCGGTACTACGAGGACGCGACCGACCAGACGTCGCCGTACCGGAAGATGCTGTCGGCGCTCTGGCGGGAGAGCCCGGTGCCGGGATTGGAGCCGGGTGAGCGGCTCGCGACGATGGCGTCGCTGCTGCACGTCGACCGGCACGGCGCGTCGCTCGCGGCTGCGTTGGTGCGCGCGTCCGGTCTCGCGCCGGCGGACTGGCTGCGGGCGTACGTCGACGCGTATCTGATCCCGTTGGTGCACAGCTTCTACGCGTACGAACTCGTCTTCATGCCGCACGGCGAGAACCTGATCCTGGTACTGCGGGACGCGATCCCGATCCGGGTGATCATGAAGGACCTCGCCGAGGAGATCGCGGTGCTGTCGCCGGACACACCGATCCCGGCGGAGGCGGAGCGGGTCCGCGCCGAGGTGCCGGACGACGAGAAGCTGCTGTCGATCTTCACGGACGTCTTCGACTGCATCTTCCGGTTCCTGTCGCCGTTGCTCGACCGGGAGGGTCTGCTGACGCCGGAGGAGTTCTGGTCGGTGGTCGCGGCGTCGATCCGCGACTACCAGGCGGCGACACCGGAGCTGGCCGCGGCGTTCGCGAAGTACGACATCTTCGCGCCGACGTTCGCGCTGTCGTGCCTCAACCGGCTGCAACTGAAGAACAACCAGCAGATGGTCGACCTCACCGATGTCGCGGGGTCGCTGCAGTTCGTGGGGACGCTGCAGAACCCCCTCTGTGGATAACTTCCGCGGCGATCGGCCGGTTTCCGGCACCCTGATGGTGTGACGACACTTCAAGCCACCAACCAGAAGTACGAGGTAGTCGACGGCAACCTGCTCATCACCGGCCCCCAACCGCCCGGCCATCAGGCGGCCGTCGTCGCCCTGATGATCGCGCTCAAACAAGCCTGCCCACCCGGCCTGATGGTCGCGCTCGGCTCCATCGCCTACCGCCCCACCCCCAACACCACCCTCCGCCCGGACCTCCTGGTCTGCCCGCGCGACTACACCCCCACCCAACCACCCCTACTAGCTGTAGAGGTCCTCTCCCCCGCCACCCGAACCACCGACATAGTCCTCAAACGCACCCTCTACGAACACCACCAAGTCCCCACCTACTGGCTCCTGGACCCCACCACCCAAGAACTAACAGTCCTCCACCTAACCCACACCACCTACACCTGCCAAGCAGTAGTCCAACCCGAACAACCCTTCCACACCACAACCCCCTTCCCCCTCACCCTCACCCCAGCCAACCTCCACTGACCCGATCCAGCTCGGGCAGCTCGGGGCAGCTCGGGGCATGCCGGGGCAGATCGCGGGCAGATCGGGGCAGATGCTCGAAACGGTCTCAACCATGCTTCGGGCGCTGCCATGCTGGCCGGGTGACCGAGAAGGAAGCACCCGCCAAGCGGCCGAAGCTCACGCTGGCTGAGTTCGATGCCCTCCCCGACGACGGCGAGCGGCGCGAGCTCCTTGACGGAGCGGTGCTGGTGAAGCCTTCTCCAGAGGCGGTTCGTCAACGGGCGGCCGGCCAACTCGCGCTACAGCTTCCGGCGACCTGCCCAGAGCAGCTCGAGGTCTTCTTCGCTCCGTTCGACTACCGACCGAGCGACCGGACGTGCCTGCAACCCGACCTGATGGTCTGCCGCGTCGAGGACGTCGAGGACGACAAGGTCCGGCGGCCGTTGCTGTTGGCCGTGGAGATTCTCTCGCCCTCGACGCGTGCAATGGATCTGCTCAAGAAGCGGCGCACCTACGAGGAAGCCGGCGTCGGGTCCTACTGGATCTTCGAGCCCGAAGAGGCCGTGCTGACGGTTCTCGAACTGGAGAGCGGGCGGTATGTCGAGCGAACGTTCAAGGACGACGAGGTGTTCGAGGCCACTCGGCCGTACCCGATGCGCATCGTCCCCGGCGAGCTGGTGCGGCGGACCAATCGGTCAGCCGTTCAGTAGGTCGATCAGTTCGGGTTTGGTGGGGAGGTTTTGGGGGCGGATGATGTCGCCGGTGCGGACGTAGTAGAAGGCGGCGGTGACTGCGGTCAGGGGGAGGTTCATGAGTTCGGACCAGGCGACTCGGTAGATGGCCAGTTGGAGGGGGTCGGCGGTTTCGTTGCGGCTGGTTTTCCAGTCGATGACTTCGTAGCCTCGGGAGCCGTCCTCGCGGACGACCTGGTAGACGGCGTCGATGCGGCCCCGGATGACCCGGCCGTCGAGTGCCAGCGCGAACGGCGCTTCGATCTCGTACGGCGTGGTTTCGCCGAAGGGGCCGTCGCGGAAGGCGTCCATCAACGCGGTCAGGTCGCGGTCGTCGACGATGTCCGCGTCGGCGGCGCCGGGCAGGTCGTCGGGGTCGATCAGCAGTTGCTGCCCGAAGTAGCTTTCGACCCACGCGTGGAAGCGGGTGCCGAAACGCGCCGCCCGGTTGGGTTTGCGCGGCATCGGGCGCGCGAGCTCGGACGCGAGCCCGTCCGGATCCTTGGCCAGCCGCATCACCTGGGTCGCGGACAGCGACGCCGGCAGCGTCACGTCGTATGCCTGCCGGCTCCGCGACTCCCTCGCCTCCGACAACAGCCGCTCGAGCTCCGAGTCCCACCGCGCTACCGTTGCCTGCTCGTCCAGCAGCAGCGACTCCTCGGCCTCCGCCGACGGGCCCTCGGCCCGCGCCTGCGTCACCAACGCCGCCGCCTCCAGCCGCCTCCGGTACGACGTCACGTCGTACGGCGTCGGCCACGGCGCCTGCGTCTGCTCGGCGAGCTCCGGGTTCTCCTCGGTCAGCTCCGGCTGATCCGCCCAGGCCACCACACGCTCACCGGCATGCTTCTTCAACGTCTCCAGGTACGACGACGGGCCGCGCGGACGCTTCTGCGTCGGACCCCACCAGTGCCCGGTCGCGACCAGGATCTCCTTCGCCCGCGTGAACGCGACGTACCCGAGCCGCCGCTCCTCCAGCGCGTTCAGGTCCTTGCACTCGTCCGCAAACACCTTCAAACCGGCGTTGGACAGATCGTGGATGTCCGGCAGCGTGTCCGCGTCCCCGCGCAACGGCCACGGCAGCACCTTCGCGTTGGTCGTCCACTTGTCCCGCCCGCGGTCCGACGGGAACACCTTCGACACCAGCGTCGGCACGAACACGATCGGCCACTCCAGGCCCTTCGACCGGTGCGTCGTCAGCAGCTTCACCGAGTCGGCCTCACTCGGTACGGCGAGGTCGAGGCCGGCGGCGTACTCCTCCTCGGCCGCCAGGTACGCCAGCAACCCGTCCAGCGACCCGTCCGACTCGGTGGACACAAAGTTGCCCACAGCATCCAAAAATGCCGCCAGGTGATCCCGCCGGCCGGCATCCACCAGATCCGGCGTGGAGGTCAGCTCGACATCCAGCCCGATCGTGCTGATCATCCGCCGTACCAGATCGAGCAACGGCTCCCCCGCGTGCCCGCGCAACTCCCGGAGCTCACTGGAGAGCTCCGCGAACCGCTTCAGCGCCTCGGGTGAATACGCCAGGTGACCTGGATCGTCGACCGCCTCGGCCAGCGAGATGACCTCGGTCGAGTCCATCCCCGCGACCGCCGCATCGAGCGCCGCGACCAGGTCGTCGGCGGCCGGATGCTGCCCGGTGTCGGCCAACGCCCGCGCCCGGTTGGCCAGCAGCGCGAGATCGCGATGACCGATCCGGTACCGCGGACCGGTCAGGATCCGCAGCATCGCCGCGTTCGCCGTCAGATCGTTGACCGCCTGCAGCGTCGCCACCACGTCGACGACCTCGGGCAACGCCAGCAGACCACCGAGACCGACGACCTCGACCGGCACCTTCCGAGCGATCAACGCCTCGTGCACCGCGCTCAGGTCGACGTTGGTCCGCATCAGGATGCCGATGTCCTTCCACCGGCGCCCGCGGGTGGAGTGCGCGGCGACGATCGAATCGGCAACCCACTCGATCTCCTGCGACCGCGTCTCGAACAACCCGACCGTGATCGCGCCCTCCGGCGCGTTCTCCGGCGCCTCAAGCGGGATCACCCCCGGATGCTGCTCGTAGAGCTCCTTCGCGTGCTGGTTGGCGGCGGCCAGGATCCGGCTGCCGGAGCGCCGGTTCACACTCAGCACGTACCGCTGCGCGGGGGTCCCGTCCGCCTGAGGGAAGTGCTCAGGGAACTCGTCCAGGTTCGCGACCGAGGCCCCGCGCCACCCGTAGATCGCCTGGCACGGATCACCGACCGCGGTCACCGCGTGCCCGCGGCTGTCGCCGGCAGCAAACAAGGCAGTCAGCATCCGTCGCTGCGACACCGACGTGTCCTGATACTCATCCAGCAGCACGACCTTGTACCGGGCGCGCTCGACCGCCGCGACCTCCGGGGCCTCCTCGGCGAGCCGCGCCCCGAGCGCCATCTGGTCGGCGAAGTCGACGACGCCCCGCTCCCCCTTGTACGCCTGGTACTCCTCGACCAACTGCAGGATCTCGCCCCGCTTCAACGCAGTCTCCGCCAGCTTCCGCACCTCGACCGTCTGCTTCCGGGCCGCCGCGACTTCCCGCCGTACGGCATCGTCGTGCTCGCGGACCTGATCCGCGCGCAACAGGTGATCGGCAAGCTCGCCGTCCAGCGAGAGCAAACTGTTGACGAGCGTCGGCACGTGGTGCGACGCAAACCGGATCGGCCCAGCGGACCGCCGTACGACGCGACCCGCCAGCTGGAAGCGCGTCGCGTCGGCGAGCACGCGCGAGTCCGGCTCCAGCCCGAGCCGCAGCCCGTGCTCCTGGATCAACGTGCCGGCGAAGGCGTGGTACGTCGAGACGACCGGCTCGCCCGGCTCTTCGGGCTGCCAGTTCGGGATGTTGCTCCGCAGATGCGCCGCCAGAATCGGATGCTGCTCCGGCGGCAGCGTCGACCCGAGTACGCCGGCCTTCGTCAGGTCGTCGCGGATCCGGACGTCGAGCTCGTTGGCCGCCTTCTTCGTGAACGTCAGCCCGAGCACTTCCTCCGGCTTGACCTGCCCGGTGCAGATCAGCCACACCACCCGGGCCGCCATCGCCGTCGTCTTGCCGGACCCGGCACCGGCGACGATCACGCCAGGAGCCAACGGCGCGGTGATCGCCGCCAACTGCTGATCCGAAAACGGAATCCCCAGCAGATCGCACAGATCAGCAGTGGACGAAAGCTTGGCGGCAGGCATCAGACGATCTCCCGGCCCTCGGGCTGGATCGGACACAGCGCCCGCGCCTCGCAGCGCGCACAGCCGTCGTTGCGCCGAGCGGTGAACTCCTCCGACCGCACCATCTGCTCGGCCTCGTCCACAGCCTCGTCGAGCCAGGTCTTCCCGTCCTCGTCCGGCACCAACGGCGCCTGCGGCTGGACCTTCGGGAAGCCGCCGTTGTCGTCATGCCGAAGTTGCACCAGCTCCGCGCCGCCGGCCTCCCCCTCGACACCCTTCATCTGGCGCGAGTTGATCGCCCGTTGGTAGATCGCCAGCTGGACATGTCGCTCCAGAGCAGGCTTGGTCGGGATCGTGCGCCCGGTCTTCAGGTCGATCACCCGCACCGCGCCCTCGCCGTCCGTCTCGACCCGGTCCATCCGGCCTTTCACCCGCACGGCCGGCTCCTCCGCGGACGGCAGCAGTACGTCGAAGTCCAGCTCGGTCGCCACCAACGACCGGTCCGGCCGGCCCTGGTGCCAGGCGACGAACCGTCGCAACGCCTGCTCGGCCTCGCCGCGCTCCCGATCCGAGATCCAGGTCGACTCGAACTCCAGCTGGGTCCACACCTTGTCCAGCCACCCGGTCAGCTCGTCCACCGACGGCGGCAACGTCCCGGTCGCCACCGCATCGGCCAACGTGTGCAGCACCATGCCGAACCCGATCGCCGACGTGCTGGGCGTCTCGCCGCCCGCCCGCCGGGTCAGGAACCACCGCAACGGGCAGTCCACGATCGTCGTCAGCGCACTCCCCGACAGCGGCACCGGCAACTCCGGATCCGCGATCGGCCGGGCAGACACCGTCCGCTCCCGCACACCCCACCACCGGTCCGGATCGGCCGTCGGCACCAGCACCTGATCGCGTTCATCCACGGCATCCGCCAGCTGAGCCAACCGGTCCGCCGCCGCCCGCTTCAACGCCGGTGACGAGGCCGGGTCCGCCAGCACGCAGCGCAGATCCGCGACCAGGCCGGGCAACGACAACGGTCGCCGCGGCCGTCCCGCCACCAGCTTCAAAGGAATGTCCAGCTCAGCCAGGAAACGCGACGGTTGATCGCCGTCGGCCTCCGGCGCCTGCACCGCAGTCACGATCAGCCGCTCCCGCGCCCGGGTGATCGCGACGTAGAACAACCGGCGCTCCTCGGCCAGCATCGCCCCCGCCGGCAACGGATCGATCAGCCCGTCCGTGCCAAGCCGGTCCGGCTCCAGCAACGACCCCCGCCGCCGCAGGTCCGGCCACTGCTGCTCCTGCACCGACGCCACCACGACGAGCCGCCACTGCAAGCCCTTCGACCGGTGCGCGGTCATCAGCTGTACGCCGGCCTCGCGGTACGTCCCGTCGAACCGGTTGTCCGCCGCGATGTCCAGCGACTCCAGCTCGGACAGGAACGACGAGACGCCCTTGAACCCGACCTGCTCCTCCGCCCGGCCGGCCGCGTCGAACAGCGCGCACAACGAGTCCAGGTCCCGGTTGGCCGCCCGGGAGATCTCGCCACCCGAGTTGGCTTGGCCGCGCAGCCGCCGCAACCACGGCGACTCGGACCACAGCGACCACATCACCTCGTCCGGCGCCGCGCCCGCGGTCACGATGTTCCTTGCCTTGAGCAACCGCTCGCCGAGAGCCGCGAACCGCGCCTCGGCCGGCGACGCCTCCTCGTCCAGGGCCAACGGGTTCAGCAACGCCTCACGCAACAGCTCGTCCGACGACCGCGGCAGCCGCTGCCCACCGGCCGCCTCCCGATCACGACGACGCAGCACCCGAGCCAGTCGCCGCAGCTGCCCGGCGTCCATCGCCCCCAACGGCGACAAAGCGAGAGCACGGACGACGTCGACCGTCAGCGTGTCCGGGTCTGCGACTGCCCGCAGCGCAAGCAGCATCGGCCGTACTGCGGGTTCGCGCGACAGCGGCAGTTCGTCACCGGCGATGTCCACCGGGATCCCGGCCGCCGCCAACGCCCGACGCAACGACGGGATCGACCGGCTGCCCGAACGGACGAGCACGGCCATCTCGCTCCAGCCGATGCCGTCCTGCACGTGTGCGCGGCGCAGCAGGTCGGCGATGTGCTCGAGCTCGGCGCCGCTCGTCGAGTACAGGTTGGCCTCGACCTTGCCCGGACCGAACACACACGTCGAGGCGTCCGGGTTCCGGAAGCGTTCGAACGTGTCACGGTCCAGCGTCCCCGGTACGCCGAGCCGGTTGACGACGTTGCGCGACACCCGCTGCAGCGTCGTACCGAAGCGTCTCGTCGTACCCAGCGCGACCTGCGGCGCCTCAGCGCCGTCGCGGGTCCGGAACTCGTCGGTGAAACGCAGCAGACCGCGCACGTCGGCGCCACGGAACGTGTAGATCGACTGGTCGGGGTCACCGACCACCACGAGGTCGCGGCCGTTGCCGGCAATCGCCTGCAGCAGCTTGGTCTGCCCAGGATCGGTGTCCTGGTACTCGTCGACGAAGACGGCCTTGAACTCGTTGCGCAGGTTGGCCTGCACCGAGGGCTGCTGCGCCAGGATCACGGCCCGGTGGATCAGCTCGGAGTAGTCCAGCACCTGCTCCGCGTCGAGGATCTGCAGGTACTCCTCGAAGAAGTCGCCGACCGCGACCCACTCGGCGCGCTCCGCCGACCGCCCGATCGCGGACAGGTCCTCCGGGTCGAGCCCGAGCTGCCGCGCCTTGCCGATCACCGCCTGCACCTCGTCGGTGAAGCCGCGCGTCCGCAACGCCGGATGCAGACTGGTCGGCCAGTGCACCACACCAACCTCGCGGCTCCCGGCGAGCAGCTCGGTCAACCGCAGCGACTGCTCCGGCCCGGACGGCAACCGCAGCGGTACGTCGAACGCGTCGGCCGGCGTGAACCGGCGCAGCAACGCGTAACAGAAGGAGTGGAACGTCATCGAGGGCATCACCCGCGTGGTCCGCCCGAGCCGCCCGGTGATCCGGTCGCGCAGCTCGGTCGCCGCCTTCCGGCCGAACGTGAGCACCAGCACCTCGTCCGGACTCAGCCCGCGATTGCGCACCCGGTCGACGACCGCCTCGACCAACGTCGTCGTCTTCCCGGTGCCTGGCCCGGCCAGCACGAGCAGCGGCCCGCCAGGGTGATCGACGACGGCTTGCTGGTCCGCATCGAGGACAGGCGCCTCCGCCGTACGCCCCTCGGCCCGGACCAACCGGTACCGGGATCCCTGTCTGCTGACCATCGCTCCATCCCACCAGAGACCACCGACAAATTCACGATCGCGGGCCCGTCGCAGCCCTCAATCGTTGGGTTGCCAACGAAAGTCGCGTAAGCGGACGCGGCCGTCGGCGATGCGGACGCCGTCGGAGCGGAGGCGGTGCAGTTGCTCGTCACCGACCTCGTCCGCGGGGACGCCGGACGCGCGGATCACCCGCCACCACGGCACGCTGGCGCCGTACTCGCGCATGATCGCGCCGACCTGCCGCGGTCCGCCCTGACCGACGTACTCCGCGATGTCGCCGTACGTCGCGACGCTGCCCTCCGGGATCGACTCCACGGCACGCAGCACGGCCTCGATGTACTCCTCCCGATCCACAGGCCCAATCTAGGCGAGCGGAGCCAGCGCCTTCGCCAGCGGCTCGAGCACCGAGGGCGGCGCGTCGAGAGGGAGGTTCATCACGCAGAGGTCGACGCCCGCTTTGGCGTACGCCGCGACCTGCGCGACCGCGACATCGAGCGAGGCCTCCGAATCGATACGGACGTTGACCGAGCAGGTGATCTCGTTCACGTCGCGGCCGACCTCCTCGCAACGCTGCACGAGCACCTGCTTGAGCGGAGTCCACTCGGCCGGGTCGGCGACGATGACGTTCCACTGCTGCGCCCACTTCGCGACCGCGCGCAGGGTCCGGTTCGGGCCCTTGCCGCCGATGGTGATCGGCGGGTGCGGCGTCTGCACGGCCTTCGGTTCGCAGTACGCGTCGGTGAGCTTGACGTACTTGCCGTCGAAGTTCGCGACCTTCTCGGTGAGCAGCGCGATGATCGCCTCGGTGCCCTCGTCGAACCGGTCGAAGCGTTCCTTCAACGGGTACAGGTCGATGCCATACGCCGCGGTCTCCATCTCGTTCCAGCCCGCGCCGATGCCGAGCTCGAGCCGGCCGTTGCTGATGATGTCCGTGGTCGCGGCCATGTTCGCGAGCACAGCCGGGTGCCGGTAGATCATCCCGGTCACCTGGCAGCCGAGCCGGATCCGCGAGGTCGCCTGCGCCAGCGCGCCGAGTGTCGTCCAGGCCTCCAGGTTCGGTCCGGCCATGTCACCGGTGAGCGGGTAGAAGTGGTCCCAGTGCCAGGCCGACTCGAAGATCTCGAACTGGTCCGCCGCAACCCACACGTCCCGCAGCCGCTGCCAGGTCGTGTGCTCCGGCCTCGTCTTCACCGCAAACCGCATCCCGCGCCTCCCTCACCGAGCAACCGTTTCCCGCCCGCGACCTTACTCCGGTCCGGACACTCTGCCCGATCAGGCACGGCACGCCCGGCACGCCGTGCGGTCACCCGGTCGCCCAGGAAGACTTGGGAGCTCACTGTTGGGGTGAGGGGAGTCCGGAATGCTGGGGGATCTGCCACCGGAGCTGGCCGAGGACAAGTTCTGGATGAAGTTTCCGCCGCCGGTGCTCAGCATCGCCGTCATCGGGCTGGCGGGCGGCGTCGCCGCACTGATCGGGGTCGACGCGGCGAACGGTACCGCCGAGAGTGCGAAGCTGGTCTCGGGTGTGCCGTGGACGGTGTGGCGTGCGGTGGCCGGGATGTCGTTCGTGCTCTTCGTGCTGCTCACCGTGCAGGCGATCAGGATCCTGCAACACCCGTACTCCTGGGGTTTCTACCCGTTGGCCGGGCGCACCCTGCGGTACCTGCTGGCCGCTGCCGCCGGGTGCGGCGGGGCCCTGATCTACCAGCAGGCGTTCCCGGCGGCGATGCCGGAGCTCCCGGTGCGGAACCAGGACTTGCGGATGCACCTGCTGTTCTGGGCCGCGCTGGTGGCCACGGCCCCCTGGCTGACCATCGTCTGGCTCGCCCACGCCGAGTGCCGGGACCTCGCCACCTTGCGTCGGCGACCGTCGATCGCCGAGGCCCGCGAGTACGCCCTGGCCATGGACGATCGCACCCGCGACCCCGAGCTGGTCAACCAGGCCATCGTCCAGGTGCAGAAACTCTGGCAGCTGCTGAAGATGTGCTCCGGCGCGTTCGCGCTCGGGGTCGTCGCGGCGGTCGCCTCCGCCGGTGCCTTGCGCGGCGCGTTCGTCGACACCTATCCCGATCGTGCGCACGAGTTCCCGCCCGCGAACGTCCTGCTGTACGGCGTCCTCTTCACGCTCGGCCTCGCGGTGATCGCCGTACCGCTGGCGGTCGCCTGGCGGAACCGGGCCGCGCAACTGCTGGACCACGCCTGCCCTTTACCCGCGGACGGTCAACCGACCCAGGAATGGGAGCAGGAGGCTCGCCGGGTCGCGACGCTGCTTCACCTCGACCTCCCCTACGTACGCAATCCGCTGTACCTGCTCGCCGTCGGCACACCGCTGCTGGTCAGTGCGCTGGCCGCCTTCCTGCCGATTCTCGCCAACTAGCCGAAGCAGAGGGAGTCGATCGGCTTGGCGTCGTGGAACGCTGTGGCCAGCGCGAAGACCTCGAAGATGACGGCCGTGGCGGCGGTGATCAGGAGGGTGGTGGCGATCGGCTGGCGGCTGTGGCGGAACCAGCGGACCAGCAGGAACAGGGCGATCGCGCCAATCAGCAAGCCGGCGAAGCCAACGAGGTACGCCGTGGTCGGTAAGGGCAGCGTGCCGTCGCAGGTGGCCTGACGGCGCCGGGTGAGCTCGGTCTGCGCGTTGGTGTTGATCAGCGCGAGCAGCACGCCGGCCACCAGCAGGCCAAAGACCAGCCACTGCCGCCGGCGGGTGGAAGACGCCTCGGGCAAGGTCTAGTCGAGACCTAGTCGCGCGCGCACCTCGGGGCGTCGCAGCGGCGGGACGGTCTGCGGCGGCACCTTGCGGGCCGGCATCTCGGCCAGCAGCTCTTCGGTGATCCGCGCGACCTCGGTCGCGGCCCGCTCGATCGGACCGCGCGTGGTCGCACTGATCGAACCGACGCCGGTCACCTTCCGCACGTACTGCAGCGCGGCCGCGTAGATCTCCTCAGAGGTCGCGGCCGGCTCAAGTCCCCGGAGCGTGGTGATGTTTCTGCACATGTCCCGACCCTACGTGCCGCCGGGGACAACCGGGAGAAGATTCTACGGGGTATTGACTTCCCTAACGGTCTTAGGTTTTCCTCAAGGCATGAGCACCGCAGGCATCGACCGCCGGACCCGCCGTCGCCAGGAGACCATCGAGGAGATCCTGGACGTCGCCGTCGAACTGATGGAGGCGGAAGGCGTCGCGGCGTTGAGCCTGTCCGCGGTCGCTCGCCGGCTGGGCATGCAGCCGCCATCGCTCTACCAGTACTTCCCGTCGAAGATGGCGATCTACGACGCACTATTCCAGCGCGGCAGCGAACTGCAGCGCGATGCGTACCGGACCGCGCTGGACAGCTCCCCTTCGCAGGATCCGCTCGAGCAGCTGCTGGTCGCAGCCACGGCATTCTGCCGCTGGTGCTTGGAGCACCAGGTGCTGACCCAGCTGATGTTCTGGCGGACCGTCCCCGGCTTCGAACCGACGCCGGCAGCCTACGCACCGGCGCTGGAGTCGCTGGACGACCTACGGAACCACCTGCAGACCATGAGCGACGCCGGCTACCTGCATCCGGACGCGGCGAGCGACGAGGGACTCGCGCTCTACACGTCGATGACGGCCGGCCTGCTCTCGCAGCAGATCGCCAACGAACCGGACGCGTCCTTCGAGGACGGCCGCTTCATCCGGCTGCTGCCCGTCGTACTGGAGATGTTCTACCAGCGCTACGCACCAACCAGGGGGAAGAAATGACAGCTGTACTCGCGGAACAGATCGGCCGCGCCGACCGCGCCCACTGCCGACTCCACCGGGACGCCGAGCTCCAGGCCTGGCACGACCTGCTCGCGTCGACCGAGGGCGACGAGTGGCACCGCCGTACCGTCTGCGACGAGTGGGACGTGGCAGACATCGCCGGTCACCTGATCGGCCAGGCGGAGGACGTCATCAGGCCGTTGTCGTTCCCACGCCGGTTCCAGAAGAGCAAGCGGGTGTATCCGGGCAAGCCAAGGTGGAACGCGCACATGATGGTGCAGGCCGACGAGCACCGCGGTGCGTCGCCTGCTGAGCTGCGGTCGGCGTTCGACGGGCTGTGGGCGAAGGCGACGCGGACCATCTCGCGGAACCCGGAGCTGTTGCGGCGGATCAGCATGCAGGTCGAGGACACGCCGCGGATGTCCCTCGGGTACGTGCGCGACATCCTGCTGGCGCGCGACCTGTGGATGCACCGGGACGACGTGTGCCAGGCACTCGGCCGGCCGTTCGACGCCGGCCCGTACGCCGAGGAGCTGATCGCCCAGGTGGTGTACGACCTGGAGGCGTCCGGACCGTTCTGGGGCGACCGGCCGGCGGTCGTGCTCGAGCTGACCGGGCAGGGAGGTGGGACCTACCGGGTCGGGAGGGGTGAGCCAGTAGGTCGCGCCGCGGTGGATGCCGTGGGCTACATGCGCACGCTGTCAGGGCGTGACGACCAGCCTGTGGTGGCCGGTGATCC
This sequence comes from Kribbella sp. NPDC026611, assembly GCF_040638345.1. Lineage (NCBI taxonomy): Bacteria > Bacillati > Actinomycetota > Actinomycetes > Propionibacteriales > Kribbellaceae > Kribbella > Kribbella sp. NPDC026611. The sequence continues at coordinate 273,729 of NZ_JBEZYC010000005.1, read as the reverse complement.
GGCAGCCGTCGATCTCGTCGCCGGCTGCCGGATGCCGTTCTAGTACGCCGCCCTAGTAGGACGGCTGGCTCGGGTCGATCTGGTCGACCCAGGCGACCACGCCACCGCCGACGTGCACGGCGTCCGAGAAGCCGGCGCCCTTGGCGATGGCGAGCACCTCGGCGGAGCGGACACCGGACTTGCAGTGGAAGACCAGCTGCTTGTCCTGCGGCAGCTTCTCCAGCGCCACGCCGGTCTGGAAGTCCGCCTTGGGAATCAGCACCGAGCCCGGGATCCGGTTGATCTCGTACTCATTCGGCTCCCGGACGTCGATCAGGACGAAGTCCTTCTCGCCGTTGTCCTTGAGCTTGATCCACTCGCTCAGCTGCTTGACCGAGATCGTCGAGCCGGCGGCCGCGTCGGCCGCCTCCTCGGTGATCGCGCCGCAGAAGCTCTCGTAGTCGATCAGCTCGGTGACGGTCGGGTTCTCACCGCAGATGGCGCAGTTCGGGTCCTTGCGGACCTTCAGCGCACGCCAGTTGAGGTCGAGCGCCTCGTAGATGTTCAGCCGGCCGAGCGACGGGTCGCCGATCCCGGTCAGCAGCTTGATCGCCTCGGTCACCTGGGCCGCGCCGACGGACGCGCACAGCACGCCGAGCACGCCACCCTCGGCGCAGGACGGGACCATGCCCGGGGGCGGGGGCTCCGGGTAGAGGCAGCGGTAGCAGGGGCCGTGGTCGGCCCAGAACACGCTGACCTGGCCGTCGAAGCGGAAGATCGAGCCCCACACGTACGGCTTGTGCAGCAGCACGGCGGCGTCGTTGACCAGGTAGCGGGTGGCGAAGTTGTCGGTGCCGTCGACGATCAGGTCGTACGGCTCGAAGATCTCGAACACGTTGTCGTTGTCCAGCCGGGTCTCGTGCAGGACGACGTTCGTGTACGGGTTCACCTCCAGCACCGACTCCTTGGCCGACTGCGCCTTGGACCTGCCCACGTCGGACTGGCCGTGGATGATCTGGCGCTGCAGGTTGGACTCGTCGACGGTGTCGAACTCGACGATGCCGAGCGTGCCGACGCCCGCGGCAGCCAGGTAGAGCAGGGCCGGGCTGCCGAGACCGCCGGCGCCGATGACCAGCACCTTCGCGTTCTTCAGCCGCTTCTGCCCGGCCATCCCGACCTCGGGGATGATCAGGTGCCGCGAGTACCGCCGCACCTCGTCAATCGTCAGCTCGTCAGCCGGTTCGACCAGCGGTGGCAGTGACACGTGTCGGCTCCTCAGGAAGACGTCGGACGGGATCTCCGGTTTTCAACCATCTCTCCCACCTCCATGTTCCCGCACCGGCCAACCGGACGGCCCGGGAGTCCACATCCCGGGCCGTCCGTCTCAGAAATGCGGGTCAGTCGTTGTCGGTGATGGTCGCCGTCAGCGTCACCGGCACCTTCAGGTTCGCGCCGTCGACCTGCTGGATGACGGCGGTGAAGGTCTCGGCGGGCTCCTTGAGCTTGTCGTCGAGGATCTGCACCGGCAGCTCGCCGGTGGTCTTGCCCGGCTCGATGTAGCCGCCGACGGACCGGTCGACCGGTCCGCTGCCATCGTCCTTGGCGAAGGTGTAGTCCTTGCGGATCACCGCCGTACCGTCCTCGAGCACACCGTCGAACGAGACGAACTTGTCGCTCGGTGCCGAGAGCTTGACCGGGAAGTTGACCTCCTCGGTCTTTTCGACCGTCTTCAGGTTGCCCAGCGTCAGCGTGGGCGTCGGGTCGTCGTCCAGCACGAGACCGTGGCCGAAGGACCCGTCCAGCAGACCCTCGTGCGGGGCTGACAGCACCAGCTCGAACGGCAGGTCGTAGCTGTCCCGGGTGTTGCTCTTGACCGGCACAGTGACCTTCTGCCGCGTTTGGCCCGGCTTGAACACCAGCTGCTTCGCCACCGCTCCGACGGTCTGGCCGAGGTCGCCGTTCGACTCGACGTACACGCTGACCGGCCGGATGCTCGGCCGCGACATGGTCACCCAGAAGTCGAGGTTCTGCGTGCCCTGGTTGCCTTCCTTGACCGTCACGCTCGACGCGGACAGCTTCGGCAGCACTGCCGCAGGGGCAGAGAAGCCGAGGCTGGGCGACGAGAAGGTCAGGTCGCTCACGTACGCCGACCCGGTCGCGGCCTTGTCGGTCCGCAGCTCCACTGCCCGCACGTCCCGCAGGTCCACGCCCTTCAGCGTCGCCAGCGGGATGCGCACGGTCCGCAGCATGTTCTTGGGCAGACCGACGTCGTTGTTGCCCGGCATCCGCACCAGCGCGTCGCTGACCGACGAGACCGGTACGACGGCCGCACCGCCGTGCCCGTCAACCACACGGACGCTCAGGTCCGTCTTCGGAGCACCAACCGGGTCCGGTGCGGCCCGGAACGACAGAGCGGCGTACCGACGTACGTCGCGCTGTGCTGCCGGTACGGCGATCCGCACCACGCCGTTCGTCCCGGTCCAGGTCAGCTTCGTCACCGCAGTGGTCGGCGTCTTCGCAGCGAACCATGCAGCGACCCAGTGCGGTGCGTTGGCCCAGTCGTCCGACACCATGCACGCCGGTGTGGCAGCACGTGCAGGCGTCGATGGGCTTACGCCGGCGCACACCGTCGCCTTGACCTTGCCGGTGACAGCTCCGGCCGGCAGCGCCGTGTCCAGGTGATTCACGTCCCGCCGCGTCGCCAGCGGCTCCTGCGACACGACCCGTACGACGGCCTTGCCCGCCGACGCCGCCCGCGAGTCCGACCCGTCGAACTGCGGCAGGAACTGCTTCTCGTGGCCGAGCTGCAACCGGAAGAACCCGGCGATGTACGCCGTACCGACCGCCTGCTGCTCCTTCGGGGCCAGCCGTCCCGCGTACTTGGGGCCGCACGGCGACTCGCTGCCCTCACCACCCCAGTCGTCGTTGGACGGCGCGGTCGACTGCCCCGGTGTCCACTCGGTGTTGAAGAAGTTGTGGTTGGCGCCCATCACGGTCACCGTTGACCGCGGCGCGTTGTCGCCGGTCACGGAGTACCGCGTGTCGTCGTAGAACTTCTGGCCCTGCAGGTCCGACACGTCGCCGTCGCAGTACGGCAGCACGACGCTCATGGCCACACCGGGCACGGTTGCCCGGGCGAAGTCGGTCGGTGCGAGCGGCAGGACGGCGCGGATGCCGTACTGGCCCCCGCGGTCGGCGTTGAGCACCGCTGCGCGCGCTACGCCCTCACCACCGCGGGAGTGGCCCATCAGGCCGACGTTCTGCAGGTTCAGCTTGCCCACAAAGGCGTGGCGGAACGGACCGCCGCCGATGGTCGACCACTTCCTCCACAGCGCCAGGTGGTCGAGGATCAGCTCTGCCCGAGCCTGTGCACCGGCGTCGTACGCGCCGGAGTCCCAGCCGTTGATCGCGTTGGCGCTGATCGAGATGACCTGGTACCCGTTGCTCGCCAGGGCGGTCGCCGGAGCGTCGTACCCGCGGTAGCTCGGGATGGCCTTCATCCCGGCCGGGCAGGGCCAGGGCTTGTCGTTCTCGGACGGCGGCTTGGTCGGGTTGCCGTAGCAGACCTCGTGCCGGCCGTGCAGGAAGATCACGACCGGCCGCGGACCGACCGCCCCGTGCGGCGAGTACACCTTGCCGCGCAACTCGGACTTGTGTCCCAGACCAGGTAGGTAGACGGCCTCGTCACCGAGGTTGTACTCGGTGGTGTCGACCTTGTACTTGCCCAGCGCGCCCGGGTCCGACGGCAGCAGCGGCCCACGCCGCGCCTTCAGCCAGTCGGCATCGGTCGGTCCGGCCGTGGCCTTTGCCCGGCCCTTACCCACCGACTCCTTCCCCAGGTCACCGGACCACACCAGCCGTACGTCGCGGGCGGTCAGGACAGCCGGGTCGGTGCTGACCAGTGTCAGCGTCCGGCGGTCCGGCGACTGCCTGGCAACACCCAGCGGCTTGCCGTCGACCGCCAGCAGCGGTAGCGACGCGCGCATCGGCGCCGGCGCGTCCAGGCGCAGGCTCAGTTGGTAGCCACCGGCCACCGGTTTCACGTCCCAATGGTTGCCTTGAGCAACCGATGGCGGCTGGACTGGCGGGGCAGCCGTCGCGGTGAGCGTCCCCACACCCAGCAGTGCGACCATCCCCAGCGACAGACTGCGGGCGGCTCTGCCGATCACTCGCACAGTGGTCCTCTCGTTCGTCGTACACACGGACAACACAGACATCTCGGAAGACCTCCGAGGTGCGAGGAAAGTTGACCGGACTCCCCGCTCAGTCGTGTCTCAGTACGACGTCGGATTCGACTCGATCAAGCGATCAACTGGCGGAACGCGGTAGCGACCTCCGCCGGGTGCTCCATCTGTGCGACATGGCCGGACTGCGGCAGGTACAGCAGGCGTGCATTCGGGAACGACCGCTGCGCCTTGGTGCGGATGCGGGCGTCCACGAGCCGGTCCTTGCCGCCGTAGACCAGCAGCACCGGACAGGTGATCGCAGCAGCATCCGCCCACAGCGAACGGCGCGGCCGGGCCAGCGCGGACCGCAGGATGCTGCGAGCGCCGTCCAACGTGACCTGTGGTCCCCACGGGTCCTCGTCGCGCCGGTGCAGCTCCGCTTCGTACGCCGCTCGCACCTCCGGCGGCAGCGCCCGCGGGTCACCGAACACCATCGCCAGCGACGCCTCGAACCGCCGCTCGAACGGCAGCCGCCTCGTCCGCTCGAGGACCGCGGGGCCCAGCCGCGGCGTAGCGAGCGCGCTGAACCAGAGAGCACTCGCCGACACCCGTGGGTGCGGCAGCGCGGGTGACACCAGAGTGAGCGACGCCACCAGGTCCGGTCGCTGGGCAGCCAGCGCCACCGACGCGGCTCCACCCATCGAGTTGCCGAACACATGCGCCGGTTGGTCGAACTCCCTCTCCAGCAGCTCGACCAGTACGGCCGCCTGCTCTGAGATGCCCGCCGACCCGGCCGGCGGCGTACGGCCGAAGCCGGGCAGGTCCGGTGCGATTCCGCGCACTGTGTCGCTGAGCATCAGGCCCAGCGCGGTCCAGTTGAGCGACGACCCGCCGAGGCCGTGCACGTAGAGCGCCGGTGGCAGGTCCGCTGCCGCTCCCGGCACGTCCCTGACCAGCAGATTCACCCCTCCGACCGGCACCTGCCGCTCCGGCCACACGCGCGCCGCCAGCGGCACCTCATCCCCGGTTACTGGCCCGTAACTCTCCACGTGACCCATGTTAGGCCGCCCGTTGGGTGGAAACTGGGACCCATGGCGGGTTCGCAGCAGCAGCTGACGACCGAGGTCGACGGGCAGACGATGAAGCTCACGAACCTCGGCAAGGTCCTGTATCCACAGACCGGGTTCACCAAGGCCGAGGTGATCGACTACTACCACCAGGTGGCCGAGCTGCTCCTGCCACACCTGTCCGACCGGCCGCTGACCCGCAAACGCTGGCCGGACGGCACCGAGGCGGCGTACTTCTTCGAGAAGAACGCACCCCGCGGTACGCCGGACTGGGTGCGGGTGGTGACGCTGCCGACTCCCGGTAGCTCGACCGGGCGCGACGAAGCCGACTTCGTGGTCTGTGACGACATCCAGACCGTGGTGTGGCTGGCCAACCTGGCCGCACTCGAGCTGCACGTGCCGCAGTGGCGGATCGGGCTGTCCGACGGCGGGAAGGACCCACAGGCCGACCTGATCGTGTTCGACCTCGACCCAGGCCCCGGGGCGACCATCGTCGAGTGCTGCGACGTAGCGCTCGCCCTGCGGGAACTGCTGGGGCACTTCGGTCTGGAGGGCTGGCCGAAGACCTCCGGGAACAAGGGCATGCACCTCTACGTGCCGATCGAGCCTGCGTCCTCGCGGCAGACCAGTGCGTTCGCCAAGCAGCTCGCGGAGCAGCTGGCGGAGGCCCTGCCGGAGAACGTGACCGCCAACATGACCAAGGCGCTCCGGCCGAACAAGGTGTTCATCGACTGGAGCCAAAACGCCAGCGCGAAGACCACGCTGGCGCCGTACTCGCTCCGCGGCTCCGACGAGCCCCGGGTGTCCACACCGATCGACTGGGACGAGGTAGCGTCGGCCACCACCCCGGAGGACCTCCGCTTCCTCCCCCACGACGTACTGGCCCGGATCGAGGAGTACGGCGACGTACTCGAGGGCCTGTACGACGATCCGAAGCCGCTACCGAGCTGAGCTGGAGGCGAGACATGAGCGAGACCGATTTCGAAGGCCCCGACTTCGACGCGGCCTTCGACGCCGAGCACGACATCGACGAGGAGACGCCGGAGACCGACGTACCCACCGAGGCCGACCCGGCGGACGTCGAGGAGCAGCGCCGCGAGGTGGCCGACGACGACGAGGACGACTACCGCTGAGTGCTGACCGGGTCTGGACCAATGCAGACCGATCTGGACCGGATGGCGCGCTGTCGGCGGGGAAGCTACTGACCAGGAGGACTGCTGGGTAGGATTCGGGGAACCGATCTTCGGTGACGACGCCGCCGGAGCGTAGTACCCCGCACGACCAGCACCACCGAAGGAGCCCGACGTGTCGACGACACCCGAGACCGCACCGAAACGCGGCAGCCGCCTCCCCAGGCTGGCCCGCCGCGCGCAGCTGCTCGAAGCTGCCCAGGAGGTCTTCGTCGCGAACGGCTACCACGCCGCCGCGATGGACGACATCGCCGACCGGGCCGGCGTCTCGAAGCCTGTCCTGTACCAGCACTTCCCCGGCAAGCTGGAGCTGTACCTGGCACTGCTGGACACCTCCTGCGACGCCATCGTCGCCTCGGTGCAGGACGCGCTGCGCTCGACCGAGGACAATAAGCAGCGGGTCGCAGCCACGATGCACGCCTTCTACGACTACGTGGCCAACGCGCAGGGCGCCTTCCGGCTCGTGTTCGAGTCCGATCTGACCAACGAGCCGGCCGTCCGCGAGCGGGTGGACCGGGTCACGCACGCCTGCGCCGAGGCGGTCTCCGAGGTGATCAGTGCGGACGCCGGGCTGAACCGGGAGCAGTCGATGGTGCTGGCGGTCAGCCTGGTCGGCATGGCCCAGGTCAGCGCGCGGTACTGGCTCGGCGCCGGCAACCCGTCGCTCCCGCAGGAGCAGGCCGCCGACATGGTCGCCTCGCTGGCCTGGCGCGGGATCCGCGGCTTCCCCCGCACCGACAGCTGAAGGTTCTGCTCTCGGCGGACGGGTGCGAGTCCGCTCACCGGAGCGGATAGGCTCGAAGCGTCCGGCGAGAGCCGCCGGCAGCGACGTGCCCGGAGGGTTTCGTGGAGGTCAAGATCGGCGTGCAGCACGCCAATCGCGAGTTGGTGCTGGAGAGCGACCAGTCTCCGGACGAGGTGTACAAGGCAGTGGCCGAGGCGCTGGACGGCAAGTCCAAGCTGCTGCAGCTGACCGACGACAAGGGCCGCCGAGTGATCGTCCCGTCCGACCGGCTGGCGTACGTCGAGATCGGCGAGGTGACCACCCGGAAGGTCGGGTTCGGCGCGATCTGATCCCGGTCCGGACACAGTCGCGCGTGTCCTGGGTACGCAGTGCCACCGAGGGGGCACGATGGCGGTAAGACCTGCGTCGTGAATGGTCTGGTATGTCACGGGGCACCAGTGGGACGCAGGTCAGCCACCCCCTCTAGGAGGAACCGTGGGTTACTGGATCTGGATGATCATCGTCAGCCTCATCGCGGGCATCATCTTCGGGCCGCTGGCCCGGCTGGTGCTCCCCGGCAAGCAGAACATCAGCCTCGGCTGGACCATCCTGGGCGGCGGTATCGGCGCCTTCATCGGTGGTCTGATCGCCTACTTCCTCGGTGTCAAGGACACCTCGGGCCCGGACTGGATCCAGTACCTGATCCAGATCGTCTGCGCCGCGATCGTCATCGCCATCATCTCGGCGCGTAACAGCAAGCCCAGAGCCGCCTGACCGCACCGGCACCACCAAACGGCCGCCGCCCCACCCGGGGCAGGCGGCCGTTGCCATCCCTTCCCCCCGCCGAACAACCCACCAGCCCAGTGGCCAACCCCAACTCAGGGGGCAACCCACCAACTGAGGAGATGCCCACCGAGGTGGAGGGTTGCCCGCTGAGCTGGAGGGTTGCCCGCTGAGCTGGAGGGTTGCCCACCGAGAATCTGAGTGGGCAACCCTCCAGCTAAGGGGATGCCCATCGAGTTGGAGGGTTGTCTCCCGGGGCGCAAGAGGCGGGGTTGGGCGGTGGGGGTGGTCAGGCTTGGAGGCCTAGCGCGGTCATACGGGCGGTGTGGGCCTCGGTCAGGCGGGTGAACATCCGGCCGATGGCGGCCAGGTCCAGACCCGGGCGGTCGACCGAGCCGGCCAGCAGCGAAGCCAGGGAGTCGCGGTCAGCAGCGATGCGCTGCGCCTGGCTGAGGGCCTCGCCGACCAGACGGCGGCCCCAGAGAGCCAGGCGGCCGCCCAGCTTCGGATCCTCGTCGATGGCGGCGCGCACCCGGTCCACGACGAACTCGGCCTGGCCGGAGTCCGCGAACACCTCGAGCACCAGCGCCCGCGTCTCGGCGTCCACGAACGACGCGATCTCGCGGTAGAAGTCGTTCGCCAGGCCGTCCCCGACGTACGCCTTGACCAGGCCCTCGAGCCAGTCCGACGGCGCGGTGTGGTCGTGGAACGCGTCCAGCGGTGTGACGAACGGCGTCATCGCCGCCATCGGGTCCACGCCGAGCGCGACGAGCCGGTCCCGGAGCTGCTGGAAGTGCCCGAACTCGGTGGTCGCCAGCGCGGCCAGCTCCGCCTTGTCGTTCAGCGTCGGGGCGAGCTTGGCGTCCTCCGCCATCCGCTCGAACGCGGTCAGCTCGCCGTACGCGAGCACTCCCAGCAGATCCACCGCCGCGGCCCGGTAGGCGGGATCATCAAAGGCCGTCTGCTCCATGCGCCGCACCCTATCTCCCGGAGACCGCACCTGGGCGCAGGCTCCGGACAGTGGCGCAAACCACACGAAGCGGCGTTGACAGGCTGAGCGGTTACACTGGTGGGCGATTCGCCGGTGACGCGCCCAGATGGGCAAGCTGGTGCGAGGTGCTTGCACAGTGTCCCCGCGCCTCACGATCGGGGTGAGATACCCCAGGCGCCCGGCCACTGAGCACACCTGTCCGTACAAGCATGAAGAGGCGATCAGCCTGACCACCTTCCGAGAGCTCGGCGTGCTGCCCGAGATCTGCGACGCACTCGACCGCGTCAACATCACGGAGCCGTTCCCGATCCAGGAAATGACGCTCCCCGTCGCGCTGATGGGCACCGATCTGATCGGGCAGGCCCGCACCGGCACCGGCAAGACCCTCGGCTTCGGCATCCCGTTGCTGCAGCGCACCATCTCCCCCGGCGAGGCCGACTACGAGGAGCTGGCCGCTCCCGGCAAGCCGCAGGCCCTGGTCGTCACCCCGACCCGTGAGCTGACCGTCCAGGTCGCCAAGGACCTCGAGATCGCGTCCACCGTGCGTACCGTGCGCGTGCTCACCATCTACGGCGGCGTCGCGTACGAGCCGCAGCTGGACGCGCTGAAGAGCGGCGTCGACGTCGTCGTCGGTACGCCGGGACGCCTGCTGGACCTGGTGAACCGCGGCGTCCTCGACCTCAGCCACATCAAGGTCCTGGTCCTCGACGAGGCCGACGAGATGCTCGACCTCGGCTTCCTGCCGGACGTCGAGCGGATCCTGCGCAAGACCCCCGAGCTGCGGCAGACGATGTTGTTCTCGGCAACGATGCCGTCGGCCGTGATCGGCCTGGCGCGCACCCACATGCGGCACCCGCTGAACATCCGGGCGGAGTCGCACGAGGACACCCAGATGGTGCCGACGACGGCGCAGTTCGTCTACCGCGCGCACGACCTGGACAAGCCGGAGGTCGTGGCCCGCATCCTGCAGGCCGAGGACCGCGGCCGGGTGATGATCTTCTGCCGGACCAAGCGCGAGGCGTCCCGGCTGACCGAGGACCTGCAGGACCGCGGGTTCAAGGCGGCCGCGATCCACGGTGACCTGAACCAGCAGGCCCGCGAGCGGGCGCTGACCCGGTTCCGCGGCGACAAGATCGACGTACTGATCTGTACCGACGTCGCGGCCCGGGGCATCGACGTCGAGGGCGTCACGCACGTCATCAACAACACCTGCCCCGAGGACGAGAAGGCCTACATCCACCGGATCGGCCGGACCGGGCGCGCGGGGGCGAGCGGCATCGCCGTCACCTTCGTCGACTGGCCGGACCTGACCCGGTGGAAGGTGATCAACAAGGCGCTCGACCTGCCGTACGACGAGCCGCAGGAGATCTACTCCACGTCGCCCGAGCTGTACCACGACCTGGGCATCCCGACCGAGGCCAAGGGCCGGATCCGTCCGGCGCGCGAGGTCAAGGACGTCCGGGAGACGCGGGACTCGCGGGTCTCGCGGGACGACCGGGCGCCGAAGCGGGACGACAGCGAGCGGCCCGGCCGGAAGCGGAACCGTTCCCGCAAGCGCACCCGAGCCGGCCAGCCGGTCGAGGAGCACGCGGACGTCACCAACCACACCCAGGTCCCACCGGCCACGGAATCCGTACCGGAGCCCACCACGGACTCCGCCCCGGCCGACGCCGACCGCAAGCCCCGCAAACGCACCCGCACCCGGAAGGCGGCCGCGGCCGAGCCGGCTGCCGAGGCTACTACTGCCCCTGCCGAGTTGACTCCTGCCTCTGCTGAGGTGACTGCCGCGCCTGCCGAGGCTCCCGCCGCGGAAGCGCCGGTGAAGCGCGCCCGCACGCGGACCCGCAAGGTCGCCGAGCCCGAGGCAACTGCAGCCGAAGCCCCGACCGAGGAAGCACCGGCGAAGCGCACTCGGACCCGGAAGACGGCGCAGACGAAGGCCGCACCCGAGCCGACCGCCGACGAGACCCCGGCACCGAAGGCAGCAAGGAAGCGGTCGCCTCGCAAGGCCGCGGCACCGGTGGTACCGGAGCCGGGCAGGACCACCCCGATCTTCAGCGCCCCGGAGTAACCCAGCTCACCGCACATCCCACTTCACCGTTTCCGAACGGTGATGTTGGGGTGCAACGTCCTGTGCCTTCTCGGGCGTCCTTGGGGAGACCGAGAGAGGGGTTGGGTATGCGGTGGAGTAGGGGTTGGGTTGTGGTGGCGGGGGTGATGCTGCTGGCGGGGTGTGGGGCCAGCGGTCATGGAGATTCGGCCAGTGGAACCAGCAAGGCTGATGAGCCGGCGCAGGTGCCGGCCGCGCAGTCTGCGGGCGCAGGTGAGTCTGACTCGAAGAGCAACAGTGGCGTGCCTCAGGCGCCGGTCAAGGGGCAGGAGCAGCCGACTGTCACCCGGGCGATCATCAAGACGGGGTCGCTGACGGTCGAGGTCGAGGATGTGTCGGCGGCTCGCCTCAAGGCGATCACCGCGATCGATGGGCTCGACGGGCAGGTCTCGGCCGAGGACACCGGCGGCGACCCGAACGGCGACATCAGCACCGCGAACCTGGTACTGAAGGTCCCGACGAAGTCGTTCGACACCGCGATCCAGCGGCTGTCCGAGCTCGGCAAGCGGCTGCAGATCCATCAGGAATCCAGCGACGTCACCGAACAGGTGGTCGACGTGGCCAGCCGGATCGAGTCCCAGCGCGCGAGCCTGGACCGGATGCGGGCGCTGATGGGCAAGGCGAACACGGTCGGCGAGATCGTGTCCGTCGAGAGCGAGCTGACCCGCCGTGAGTCCGACCTCGAGTCGCTCCTGGCCAAGCAGAAGAACCTCTCCCTGCAGACCGATCTCGCCACGCTCACGTTGACCCTGAGCAAGAGGGGCGAGCCACCGGTGACCACGGTCCAGAAGGACGACACCGGCTTCGTCGCCGGCCTCAAACACGGCTGGAAGGCGTTCACCGCGGTCTTCTCCGCGCTGGCGACCGCGCTCGGCGCACTTCTCCCGTTCCTGATCCTGCTCGCGCTGATCGCCGTACCGCTCTGGCGGTTCCGGCACCGGCTGCGCCGTCAGCCAAGACCAACCGCTGAGCCGAGCGGTCAGTAGTTCACAGCAGCGCGCCGGCCAACGCCCGGTAGGCCTTGGCCCCGGCGGAGGCCGGCGCGGTGCTCAGGATCGTCGCCCCGATCGCGGGCGCCTCCGCGAACCGGATCGACTTCGGGATCGCCGGCTCCAGCACGTCCAGCTGGTACGTCTCCGCGATCGTCTCGAGCACCGCGCGGGCATGGGTCGTCCGCCCGTCGTACAGCGTCGGCAGCACGCCCAGCACCCGCAGACTCGGGTTGGTCAGCCGCTGCACGTCGTGCACGGTGTCGAGCAGCTGCCCGACGCCCCGGTGCGCCAACGTCTCGCACTGCAAGGGAATCAGTACGTCGGACGCCGCGGACAGCCCGTTCACCGTGAGCAGTCCGAGCGTCGGCGGGCAGTCGACGATGATCCAGTCGTACGACGAACGCAGCGGGCGGAGCGCGGTCCGCAGTACCTGCTCCGGACCGCTCTCGCCGGCCAGCTGCACCTCCGCGGTCGCCAGCTCGATCGTCGCAGGCAGGAGGTCGGGCGCATCGTCGAACTCGACCAGCACGTCCCGCGCCTTCACCCCGCCGAGCAGCACGTGGTGGATCGACTTGTCGAGGTCCTCGGGGTCGACGCCGACCGAGAAGGTCAGGCACGCCTGCGGGTCCGCGTCGACGAGCAGCACCCGCTGCCCCAGCTCGACCAGGGCAGCGCCGAGCGTTGCGACGGTGGTCGTCTTGGCCACGCCGCCCTTCTGATTGGCAACCGCGAGTGTGCGAGGCACGCGGCCATTGTGCCGCACCGCTCATCCCCCTGGACCAGGTGGAGCGGTTACCCTCTTGACTTGTGAGTACGCCGCGCACGTTGACGCTGCCCGACGGGGTGCGCCCCGTGACCCTCGAGACCGAGCGTGGCTCGTTCGCCACGCTGACCGCGGTTCCGGACGTCGGCCGCCCGGTCGGCACGGTGCTGCTGGTGCCGGGCTGGACCGGCAGCAAAGAGGACTTCACCCCACTCGTCGACCACCTGGCCCGCTACGGCTGGCGTGCGGTGGCCGTTGACCAGCGCGGGCAGTACGAGACACCAGGCACGGACGACAGGTCGGCGTACACGCTGGCCGAGCTCGGCGCGGATGTAGTGGCGATGAGCAAGGCACTCGGCGGCTACAGCCAGCTCGTCGGACACTCGTTCGGCGGACTGGTCTCCCGAGAGGCCGTGCTGCTCGAGCCGTCGGTGTTCTCGACCATCACCCTGCTCTGCTCGGGGCCGGCCGCGTTTACCGACGAGCAAACGCTGCAGGGTCTGCAGATGCTCGCCTTCGGGCTCGACAACCTGCCGATCGAGCAGGTGTACGACCTCAAGCTCGACCACGACAGCAAGACCCCGAGGTACGTCGCTCCGCCGGAGGACGTGGCGGCGTGGCTGCGGAAGCGCTTCACCAGCAACGTGCCGGCCAGCCTGTCCGAGATCACCCGGCGGCTCACCGACTCCGAGGACAAGACCGACCAGCTCGCCAAGACCGGCGTCCGCACGCAGGTGCTGTACGGCGAGTCCGACGACGGCTGGCCGATCGAGGTACAGCGGGCGATGGCCGAGGCCCTCGGCGTCGAGCCTGAGGTGGTCCCGGACGCCGGGCACTCCCCCGCCATCGACCAGCCCGCTGCCACCGCTCGCCTGCTCGTCGACTTCTTCCACGACGCCAAGAACCTCCCCGGTGCCGGAGCGAAACCTACGGCCTGAGGGCTGACGGCGCCGGCCACTCGCTGTTGGCGGCGAAGTGGTCGTGCCAGCGCAACGCCTGTGGGTCCGGCACGAAGTCGTGTCCGTCGGAGGTCGCGACGTACACGTCCGCGAGCGCGCCACGGGTGAACGTGACGATGTCGGACAGCCCGTCGCCGTCGAAGTCACCCGACCCGGGCACCTCCGGGCTGGGCGCGAAGAAGTTGTGCCACAGGTCGCCGTCTCCCGCGAACGATCCGCCGGTGGACGTGGCGACGTACACGTCACCGGCCGTACCCCCGGTGAAGGTCGCGATGTCGTCGCGCCCGTCGCCGTTGTAGTCGCCGACGTTCGGCGTCTCGGTGCCGACGGCGAAGTGCCCGTGCCACTTCCAGCCCCGGCCGAGGAACGACTTGCCGTCGGAGAGCGCGACGTACACGCTCGCGCTGCTCCCGCGGGTGAAGGTGGCGATGTCGTCCCGGCCGTCGCCGTCGAAGTCGCCGACGTCCTGGACCTCGGTTCCGAACCCGAAGTCGCCGTGCCACAACCAACCGTCGCCGTTGAACTTCGTGCCGTCGGAGAGCGCGACGTACACGTCTCCGGCGGTTCCGCGGGTGAACGTGACGATGTCGTCGCGACCGTCGCCGTTGAAGTCGCCGACCATCGGAACCTCGCCGTCGAGGGCGAAGTGGGTGTGCCAACGGGTGGCCGGCAGGTAGCCGTCGACGCCGTTGGACAGCGCGACCCACACCTCCTGCGCGGTGCCGCCGGTGAAGGTGATGATGTCGTCCCGGCCGTCGCCGTTGAAGTCACCGGTGGACGGGATCTCGTTGCCAAAGGCAAATGACGGGCGCCAGAGCTGTCCGTCGCCGTCGAAGCGGGTGCCGGTCGACTTCGCGACGTACACGCCGGCCTGATCGCCGCGGGTGAACGTCACCACGTCGTCCTTCCCGTTCCCGTCGACGTCCGACACGGTCGCGTGCTTCGCGGCGGCCTGGATCGCGTCCGAGGGCTGGCTCACGTTGCCCGCAGCGTCCACTGCGACAACCTTGTAGAACCTTTGTTGCCCGCCTCGCAGCGCCTTGTGCAGGTACGCCGGAACCGCCGAACTCCCCAGCAGGTTCGCCGCGGTGATCGGCACGTCAGCGCTCGGTCCCGCGTAGATCCGGTACGACGTCGCGCCCAGCACCGGACCCCAGTTGAGCAGCACGGAATGGTCTCTGGGAGTGGTTGCCAAGCCAGACGGTTTGGCCTGGTTGGCTGCAAGAGCGTACGGCGGGACGACGCTGGCAGCGAGGTAGCGGGCGGCGGTCCAGGGTGGCGCGGAGGCGGTTGGAGTGAGGGTGACCGTGACGGTGGATTTGCCCGCGGTGGCCGTAGCGGGGAGGGGGAACTGGTCTGTGAGCCAGCGCATGGTGCCGTTGCCGAGTTGCTGGTGCCAGGTGCCGACTGCGACACCGTCGACCGAGACTGTTGCCTCCTGGTCCTTGGCGGCCTGGTCGGCCGTGCGGTGCAGGATGACACCTTGGTTGGCGGCGTCGATGGTCAGGTGGAAGGTGATCGGCGCAGAGCCGGTGCGGACCTTGTCGGTGATCGGCAGGTAGTCGTTGTCGCCTTCGGCCACGCTGGTGAGGGTCAATTCGCTGCCGTTGTCGGCGTACCCATGGGCCGTGCGGTCAGCCGTGTCGCCCAGGTCGATCGCGTCCGTTTCGTGGGTGCTGACGGTCGGTTGGGTGTAGAGGAAGGCGGTCGAGCCGTAGTCGGCGAACCAGTCGTCCTGCTGGCCGTGCTCGATGCCGAAGCGGAACGACGAGTCGTACGACATCGACTCGTTGAGCAGCAGCCGGTAGACGGCATCGCACTCGCGCGGGCAGCCGGCGGCGCCCACCTCGTGCGCGGTGTTGCCGGTGAAGGCCGCGGTGAACGGCCCGCCGGCGAAATACCAACCGCCTTCGTAGAAGTCCTCTGTGCCGGTGCCGTGCTGCTGCGGGGTCATCGAGCCGTCGATGTAGACCCGCTCGTCGCCCTCGAGGTACTCGCGGTTCGTCCCCGACTCAGGGCCGATCGACATGGTCTGCGCGATGCCGACGAGCTTGCCGCGGCCGGTGAGGTCGGCGAACTGCCAGTCGTCGCCCCATGTCGTACGGCCGCGGTTGGAGACGGCAGTGAAGTACGCCGCGGGGCCGCCGGGCAGCAGGTCCGTGGCCCACTTGGCGTCCGGCGCGCTGGTGACCTGCACCTCGACGCTGCCGATCGCGACGCCGCTCTGGTTGACCAGCGAGACGGTCGCCGCCGAACGGTACGGCATCGGCCACCAGGTCGTGAACCAGCCGCCGGCCGCCGGATCGGCCGCGAACATCAGCGAGTTGACGGCGTACGCGCCGAGGCCGGTCCCGAAGAACTCCCCCACCGGCGAGTCGACGGTCGTCCGTCCGTCGAAGGCGATCCGCAACCGTAGCCCGGCCAGTACGGCGTCCGACGGCGTCGCGCCGACGAACCGCAGCTTCAAGGCGCTGATCGAACCCGGGCCGCTGACGGTGCCGAAGGCAACCTCTTCACCGTTGCCCACGGCATGCGTCTGCGAACCGGTGGTCGCGCCCGGCGCGGCCGGCTTCGGGTCCGTCGTACCGGCGGCGCGAAGCTTGCCGAGGACATCGTTGGCCTGGTCACTCATCGAGAACGTTGGCACGCCAACGGCATCCGGGAAGTGCCGGTAGTTCACGTGGTAGAACCAGGGGTTCTGCTGGACGACGATCTGCATCGACTGCCGGTACGGCATCGGCACCTTGATCTGGAACCCGCCGCCGGCCTGGCTCGCGTTCGACACCAGCGGATGCACGAACGGCGCGCCGAGGCCGCCGTCGGTGACGTCCTTGAGCGAGCGGTCGACGACCGTGGTCCCGTCCAGCGTGATCTTGATCGTCCCGGTGTCGGACACATCCGGTACGCCGTTGCGCAGCCTGGTGGACCAGATCGAGTCGACCTGACCGGACCGAAGTCCTCGGCGATCATGCAGCCGGCCGCGGTCTCCCGCAGGCACGACGACGGTCCGCCGTCGTTGTTGCTCCCGTCCCGGGCGAAGCTGGAGAACTGCCGCGTGCTGACGCCCGGCGAGAGGTAGGGCAGCTTGTCGAGCTGCCGGAGGGTCTCCCATCCAATGGTGCCTTTGGCCGCGGGCGCTGCTGCCTCGGCTCGGACATCGGGGGACGCCGTGAGCGGTACGGCAAGGACGGCGGCAGCGACGACCGCGACGAACGGACGCATGGGAGTCTCCTGACGGGGCGGACAAGTAGGACCCGTCAGGAGACTCGCAGATGATTGAGGGAAATCGATATCCTTCTCACGCCGGTGGAAAGGATCAGCTGTGGTCAGGTGGGAAGCAGCCGGTCCAGATCATGGCCTTCGCGTCGCCGTCGTACCCGCCGGCGGAGACCGGCTGTCCGCGGTCGAACAGGTGGTAGATGTTCGACCAGGCCGGCAGGTCGACGCGGGTCCCGTCCGCCTTGACGATCACCGATCCACTGTCGATCGTCGCCTCCAGCGCGGCGTCACCCGAGGTGTTGACCGAGCTCACCACGGCTGGGCGGGACTCGACCGTCTTGGTCGAGAGGTCCCAGACGAGTCCGGACCAGGTTCCGTCCGCCAGCTGTTCCTTGCCGCCGATCCAGTTTCCGCGAATCTCGGTGGCATGGGAGTCCGTCCCGAGTTTGCTCGGCAGCGGGCTCGCCTGCGAGCGCCAGTCGAGCCAGACGCTGGCTGCGGTCCCGGTGGTCCCGGTGGTACCGGTGGTACTGCGCACGGTGCCGACCACGACACCCTTCTCGTTGATGTCGCCGGCCAGTGCGTCGCCCTTCGCCGCCAGCTGGATCGGGCTCTTGCCTGCCGGCCAGACCATCGAGACGAAGATCTCGGCGGTGGGGTCCCAGGCGTAGCCGACGATGTCACCGCGATTGTTGATGGCGCTCAGCGTCGGATCTTCCAGTCCGTCCGGCACCGGGACGGCCTTGTACGAGCCGTTCTCCCAGGTCCAGGCGTGCCTGCCGCCGTCCGCGCTGCCGGTCTGGCCGATCACCGTTCCGGAGTTGTTGACGTCGGTCGCCTCGCTCCAGAAGTCCGGTTCCGGGTCCAGCCACTGCGGCTTGCCGTCCGTCCACAGCACCGGGCGACTGGCGTACCCGCCACTGGGGCTCGGGTGCGTGCCCTCGCCGAGCAGGTACTGCCCGGTGTCGTCGCCGTGCTTCACCCACGACGACCCGCTCGCCGGGGAGCCTTCGGCCGGCGGCAGTATCTCGGCGCTACAAGCGAGCGTGGTCGCGTGAGCTGGAACGGTCAGGCCGGTCAGAAGCAGAGCAGCGGCAACGAGTTTGGCGATCACAAATCCCCCACCGTGTCACGGGTTGTCGTTCGCTGATGACACACACGATGACACGGCGCTGGGAGGGGTGTCCGGTGTTTCGATCCGGGTGGAATGGCCTCGTTGGGTTAGGTCGTGCCAGACACGGCCTAGTTGACGGGACGGACCGACGCCTCGATCCGGAGCAGGTCGAGGCCGATCGGGGCGAGGGCGGTCTTCAGCTCGGGCGTGTACACCACCACGGCCACGCTCGCGGGTCCGCCGTACAACCCGGGACCGCCGCTCGAGATGATGCCGAGGTCGCGGCGGCTCATCAGGTCGCCGACCGCGCCGGTGACCCGTGCCGCGTCGTTGCGGCTGAGGAGGACCGGGGCGATGCAGAGGTTGCCGTGGTACACCTGCTCGAACGCCTGCCGGAACACGGCCGGGTCACCGTGGGCGACGCCGATCATGACGACGACCGGGGCGTTGCGGCTGGAGCCGTCGGGGTAGCGGAGGATCGGGCCGTCGATCTGGTCGGCGTGGGCGGCGAGGAAGTTCGTCACCACGGCCGAATTGATGTTGCTCGGCCGGGGCTTCCAACCGCCGACGGGTGCCGGGCAGTTCGGCTCGGCGCGGTTGACGGGCGGCAGGGCGATCGGCGCAGACTGCTGCTGTACGTCGATGGTGTGGTCGTGCCAGATCCCGGTGAGGGTGGCGGTGCCTGTGCGGACGCCCTTGACGACCTTGGGGTCGGTGAGACCGTCGAGGTTCACACCGTTGAGTCTGATCGCGAACTGGTCGGTGCAGGTCGGCGCCGGCTCCTTGCCGGGCGCGTAGCCGATCAGTGGATCGACCAGCTGCGGGCAGTAGACGGGTGTCTTGCCCGGTGCGGCGATCACCTTGCCGGTCACGCGGACCTTGTCCCCGGGCTTCACCAGCAGCGCGTCGTTGTCCGGTGCGACTTGGTTGTCCTGGGCAAGTTGTTGGGTCGCTGCGGCCGGCGCCACGACGGCCGGCTTCGGCGTACTGTCGTGGTTCGGGAGGACGGTCAGCAGGCCCGCGCCGATCACCGCGACACTCGCCGCGACCAGGGCGGGCACCCAGCGGCGCGGCCGGCGGCTCCTGTAGTCGAGATCGGGCTCCGGTGCCGGTCCCTGATCCGCCCGCCAGCGAGCCCCCGCCCGCGTCAGCAGGTCGTCAACTTCGTCCGTCGGGTTCATTCGGTGAGCTCCAGGAGGGTTCGGAGCCGGGTGCGGGCGTCGGAGAGCGTGGACTTGACCGTGCCCTCGGAGCAGCCCATGACCGCGGCCGTGTCGGCGATCGACAGGTCGGCGAAGTAGTAGCAGTCGACGGCGAGCCGCTGCCGTGCCGCCAACGACGTCAGCGCGTGGTCGACGTCCATCCGCGCATCGAGGTCCGGCCGCGAGACGGGTCCGGTGTCCTCGTCCAGGTCGCCGAACGGCCGCAACCTGCGAGCCGCCTTTCGCGCCTGGTCGGCGGTGATGGCGAGCAGCCAGCCGGACGGAGTACCCCGGTCGGCGTCGTACTGCGCCCGCTTCCCCCAGGCCCGCGCCAGCGCCTCCTGCACGATGTCGTCCCGATCCGCCCCCACCGCGAGCCGCGCAGCCAACCGAGCCATCGCGGCAAGCTGCGGCCGCACCCACTCGGCAAACCCGGCCTCATCCGCAGGCGGCCCACCGACCCGCACCGCAGCAACCTCCCGCGTCATCGTCGGCATACCTGTACTACCCCCGATCCGCTTCTCGGTTGGCTCCCACCCGCAGTTCAACGACCCCCACCCCCCAAGGTCACCCCTCCGCCCCATTCCGTAACCACTTATCCACAGATCCCAAAACCCACCCCACAGCCCAAACCCAACTCCCTACCGTCGAAGTACCACCGATCTGGGGAGCAAACATGCCGCCCGCACCCGACGTACCCGAGCCGTCGAGCCTCTACGAGGCCTTCACCGCCCACGGGCCGCTCGAGTGGCCCGACGGCGCGGGTACGGCGGCTGCCATCGCACGGTTGTACGGCGCGAAGGCAACCCGAATGAGCCTCGAGATGCTCGACCGCGCTCTGACCGTCGAACCACGAATCACGACGGACTTCCTCAATTCGCTCCCGCCCACAGCAGTACCGCACCACCTGGACCGCCGGGTGAAGTCGCCGGAGTCGTTGGCCAGGAAGATTCATGAGGCGATGGAGAAGCGCAAGGGGTCGCTCCCTACCGACGTCCTGCGGTACACGGCTCTGACGGCTCGGCCTGACGATCTCGTGGAGACCTCTCGGCGGCTGGTCGACGCCTTGGAAGAGGTCGACTGGAGAGTGACGTTCGCGATGCAGTCGTACGCCGAAGGTTCCCGGTACAAGGGGATCCACGCCTACCTCGCCGTACCGGGGTTCCACCGGGTCGAGGTGCAGTTCCACTCCGCGGCGTCGGCGAAGGTCAAGGACCTGATGACGCGTTGGTACTGGATCGAGCGAGATGTGCGCGCGCCGCTCTCCGATCGGCTGGCAGCGCGGCAACAGTGCATCGACTTGTCGGCGACGCTCGCACCTCCGGCCGGAATCGACAGACTGGCTACGCTCGGTGGTCGTCCGGTCGTCGTCAACAACTACAGTGACGCACTGGAACAGGCATCACCCGGAGGCCGGAAAGCCCAGCAGGCGTGGCCTCCAGCAGAGCTTGAGCCGCAGCGCAGAGCGAACGATGGGAGAGCCCGATGAAGCTCTATTTGGTGACCGAAGAGGGAGAGCCTCGCTGGATCGCCGCTCTGCTGCACGAGAAGATGTATGGGTTTGTTGCGGACACTGGGATGTTTCATGACAACAATGCCTTGCGCAACGACTACTACATCGATCGCGAGTTCGACTACGAAGAGATCGGTACTGCGGAGGCTCGGCGACTGGTCGCTGCCGGGGTCGGGCAGGTCGACGAGGTCGAGGAGGCCGAGGTCTTGGCTGTTTGGCGGGCTGATCCTTCGCCCATCCCACTCGCCGATGTGCTCTCCATGGCTGCCGGCAGTCGCGGAGATTAGCGGGTTGGGGTGTAGAGCTGGGTTATTACTGATTCGATGGTGGGTTCGGAGAGGGTCAGGTCTTGGAGGGGGTAGTTGGCGGCTATTTGGGAGAGGAGGGGGGCGGCGCTGGTGGTGGTGGGGAAGGTTAGGTGCTGGCGCGGGCCCTCTACCTTGACCACGGTGGCGCCGGGGATGTTGATGGGTGGGAGGGAGGTGGCCAGGTCTACTACCAGGGTGCGGGGGGCGGACTGGCTGGCCTTCAGTTCGGGGAGGGTGCCGTCGAAGATCTGGTGGCCGTGGTCGATGACCATGACGCGGGTGCAGAGCGCCTCGATGTCGTCGAGGTCGTGGGTGGTGAGGATGATCGTGGTACGGCGGTCGGCGTTGATCTGGGCGAGGAACTCGCGGAGCCGGGCCTTGCTGATCACGTCCAGGCCGATCGTGGGCTCGTCCAGGTAGACGATCTCGGGGTCGTGGAGCAGGGCAGCGGCGATGTCGCCGCGCATGCGTTGACCCAATGAGAGTTGCCGGACGGGCACATCCAGCAGGTCGCCGAGGTCCAGCAGCTCGACGAACGTCGCGAGGTTCTCCCGGTGCCGCGCGAGCGGTACGCCGTACATCTTCTGCAGGACCGCGAACGAGTCCTTCAACGGCAGGTCCCACCACAGCGTCGTCCGCTGCCCGAAGACGACCCCGATGCGCCGCGCCAGCTTCATCCGGCTCCGCGAAGGGTCCACCCCGGCCACCCGGATCGACCCGCCGGACGGGACCAGGATCCCGGTCAGCATCTTGATCGTCGTCGACTTGCCGGCCCCGTTCGGCCCGATGTACCCCATCACCTCCCCCGGCTCGACGGTGAACGACAGCCCGTCGACCGCCCGCACCTCCCGCCGCGTCCGCCGCCACCCCACCCGCGACCGCACGGTGAACGCCCGCGACACATCCGACAGCTCGATAACAGCCACGATCAGCTCCCTGTACTCCGATAACGACGAAGACCCCCGCGCCACGCCAACCCGGCCAGCGCCACCATCACGACGGCAACGAGCGGCGACAGCAGACCGATCCAGGACGGCAACCCCAGCGGCGCCGGCTTCCCGAGCAGGAACAGCACCGGGTAATAGTTGACAAAGGCAAGCGGTACGACGAAGGTCACGGCCCGCACGATCTCCCGCCCGAAGACCACCAGCGGGTACTGCGTCAACGTCTGCCCGCCGTACGTGAACGAGTTGGCCAGCTCCGCCGAGTCCACCGCGAGGAACTGGAACGACGCGCCCAGCACGAAGATCGCCGCGAAGATCACCGACCCGGCCAGGATCGACCCGACCAGAACGATGCCGCGGGCAACCGTCCAGTCCAGGTGCAGCCGGCTGAACGCGAACCCCAGCACCACCAGCGCCTGCGTCGGCCGTCCGAGCCGGCGCAACGCGAACCCGTCCGCGGCCGTCTGCAGGAACGCCGGCACCGGCCGGATCAGGTACGCGTCGAACGTCCCGGTCCGGATCCGCTCCCCGATCCGCTCGATCGACCCGGTGAACAGGTCCGCGATCCCGAGCGTGATCGAAGCCGTTGCGTAGAGCAACGCCATCTCCGGCAGCGAGAACCCGCCGAACGACGAGATGTGGCTGAACATCAGCACGACCGCGACGAAGTCCATCACCGTGACCAGCATCGAGCTGAACAGCATCAGCACGAACGACACCGGGTACGCCATCGACGACCGCACCCACATCATGATCAGCATCCAGTACTGCGAAGGCGCCCGGAGCAGCCGCTCAACCACCCTGGATCACCACCTTTCGCGTCGCCACGGACGTCACCAGCTGGCAGGTCAGGAACAGCACCACGATCCAGCCGAGCTGGAACAGCAACGCCGGACCGATCCCGCCCGGATTCCGGCCGAGCCAGATGTCGATCGGCACCTGCATGGTCGCGGCCCACGGAGTGGCGCGCGCGAACGATCCGATCCACCCCGGAAACACCACCAGCGGCAGGATCGTCCCGGAGAAGAACGTCGACAGCACCAGCGCCAACTGCTCCATCCCGCGGGTGTCCGTGATCCAGAACCCGGACAACGCCACCAGGTACCGGATCCCGAAGCTCACCAGGATCGCCAGCAGCAGCCCACCGGCGACCGCGACCCACACCACCGCGCGGGAGGGAAAGCGAAGGTCGAACACCATCGCACCCACCAGCAGCGGCAGCCCACCACGGACGACCAGCTGGAACAGCGCCCGCCCGAGATCGACCGACAACCACCACAGCGGCAGGTACGTCGGCCGGTACAGGTCCACCGCGATCTCCCCGCTGCGGACCCGCTCGCCGAGCTCGATCGTCGTGGTCGCGCCGAAGATCCCGATCGGCATCAGCAGCCCCTGCTGCAGCCAGACGAACGTGAGCGCGTCGGAGACGTCGTACCCGCCGAGGCCGGGCCGCTCGTGCCACAGCGTCAGATAGATCCCGCACAGGATGAACCCGAACACCGTGTTGGTGAACGCGCCGGACGCGGTCGCGATCCGGTACGTCGAGAACCGCCGGAACGACCGCACCGCGATCGCCCAGTACACCGCCATCTGCTACCTCCTCTCAGCACTCACCGAGTGATGTCCGAGAAGGTCCAGCGGCACGCAGAACTGCCCCGGATCAGGAAGACCCGGGGGGTTCGGACACCACTGTGACGGCATGGCGGAACCACGCCGATTGTCAAGGGGAAGTGACAGTACGCCGGTCGCCGTGCCGGCGCAAGACAAATAACGCAAGACAACGAACCGGTCCGGCGCGCGGGACCCCTCAGACCCGCGCGCCGGACCGGTGCCTAGAAAGCCGGACCGGCGCCTACAGCGAAGGCGCCGACAGCACCTGGTGCAGATGCGTCGCGAACGGCGCCGGGTGGCTCGCGTACCCGCCGTGCCCGCCCGGGAAGGTGACCACCGGCCAGCCGAGCTCGGCGCTGAGGTACTGGATCGGCCGCCCCGGCAGGTTGTCCAGCGAGTCGGTCCCGGCCGCCGGAACGATGCGGTCGGCAACCTTCTTCAGCGCCTCCAGGTCTGGCTGGTATCGGGTGAACGGCAACAGCTTGTGCGCGTAGAAGATGGGTGCGTTCGCCTGCATCCGCTCGGCTGGTTCGCGGTACTCCGGCAGCAGGTCCTCGAGCTGCGGCATCGAGTCGTCGTGCGCCCCGATGCCGGTCATGAAGACCGCGTCGGCCGCGGCCACGCCCTCCTTGAGGTACGTGTCGTAGACCTCCTGGAAGAACGCCCGCGCGTCGGCCGCGTCCGGCAGTACTTCGGTGCACGGTGGCTCGTGCGCGACGAGCATCCGGACCCGGTCCGGGTACCGGGTGATCAGCTCGAGGCCGGTGATCGCGCCCGAGCTGCTGCCGAGCACGTATGCCGGCTCGTGCGGCGACACCACGTCGATCAGCGCCAGCGCGTCGTCGGCCGCCTGGTCGACCCGCTCATCCGCCGGCGCTCCGACGTACGGGCTGCGCGAGTTGCCGCGCGGGTCGTAGGTGACGACGGTGTAGTCCGCGGCGAGCGGCCCGACGATCCCGTCGAACACGCCTGCGTCCGTCCCGCCGCCGGCGATCAGCAGCAGCATCGGCCCCGAGCCGGTGACCTCGTAGTGCAGGGTCGCGCCCGGCACCGCCAGCTTGTTCACAGTCTTCGCACCCATCAGGTGAAACCCCTCTCTCTTCACCCTCACTGTGCAGACCCCCGCTGGCACCCCACGCACACAGCGCTGAGATGTGGCGTCAGTGGAAGCCCGTCGGTCAGCTCACGTCTTCGAGGGGGATGGGGGTTGGGTCGTCGAGGCCTGCCCAGGGGTCGCGGGGTGGGGATTCGCGGCGGCCTTGGGGGCAGATTCGGGCGAAGTCGCACCAGCCGCAGAGCGCGGACGGCTCCGGTGGGAAGGCTTCGTCCGCCTCGGCCGGGGTGAGGCCCTCGCGCCAGCGTGCCTCGGCGGCGGCTGCGTCGTCGGCCATCGATTCGGCGCGGCCCTGATGCCGGGCGAGCGACTCGTCGTCGTGATCGGCCGCCGCGACCGTGTTGGTCGGCAGGTGATGGAGCTCGACGCGGGTGCACGGCTTGCGCAGCACCCTCCGGGCGCCGAGGACATAGAGCGCCATCGCGAGCGAGGACCGCGCGTCGGTCGAGGTCAGCGGCCGGCGTCCGGTCTTGTAGTCGACGATCGCGAGCTCGGTCCCGCCGCTCCCGTCGCGCGCGGGACGCTCGTCGATCCGGTCGACGCGACCGCGCAGCGAGGCCCGCTCGGTGGTGAAGGCGACCGTCCGCTCGACGCCGCGAGGTTCGTAGTACGGATCGGTGTCCCGCAGGTACCCGATCACCATCTCGGTCGACCGCTCCCGCCAGTCGAGCGACTGCTGCTCGTCCCGGAACCCCTCGCTGCGCCAGCTCGACCGCATCTTGGCGACGACCTGGTCCGGCGTACGGCGCTCCGCCGGCCAGCGGCCGAAGAAGTCCGCGAGTACTTCGTGGACGATCGCGCCGACCGTGTTGTGCGCCCACGGCGGTCCCTTGGGCGGCCGGGGTGTCTCGAGGTAGGTGTACCGGTACTTCCGCTTGCAGTCCGCGAAGTTCAGCAGCTTGGTCGGCGTCGCGACGAACAGCCGCGTCGGCATCCCCGGCAGCACGTCAACCCGCCTTGATGCTGTGTTGCTCAATGAAGGCGGTGACGGCGTCGGCCACCAGCTGGACGGCGATGGCGCTCAGCAGCAGACCGGCGATCCGGGTGACGAGCAGTACGCCGTTCTCACCCAGGATCCGCATGATGATCCCGGAGAACCGCAGCGTCAGCCACATCACCACGTGGATCGCGATGATGCCGACCGAGATCGCGACCACGTCCGGCAGCGACCCGTTGGCGCGTTGCACGAACACCATCGTGGCGACGATCGCGCCCGGGCCGGCAAGCAGCGGCGTACCGAGCGGGACGAAGGCGATGTTCACGTTCTTGGTCTGGACCGGGTCCTCGGCGGTGTCGGTCAGCAGCTGTAGCGCGAT
This sequence comes from Kribbella sp. NPDC026611, assembly GCF_040638345.1. Lineage (NCBI taxonomy): Bacteria > Bacillati > Actinomycetota > Actinomycetes > Propionibacteriales > Kribbellaceae > Kribbella > Kribbella sp. NPDC026611. Next base: position 247,664 of record NZ_JBEZYC010000005.1, on the reverse strand, counting down.
CAGCAGGAGCAGCAGACCGCCCGCGCACTGGAGCGCGGGCAGCGTGATGCCGAGGTGGGCCAGGATCTGCTGGCCGAACGCCGCGAACGCGACGATCACGCCGAACGCGACCAGCACCGCCTGCCAGGCCGCCTTCTTCCGCACCGCGCGGGACTGCCCCGCGGTCAGCGAGATGAAGACCGGCACGGTGCCCGGCGGGTCCATGATCACGAACAGCGTGACGATGACCTCGCTGAGCAGCCCGGGATTGATGACGCTGGTCACGGCAGGTAGGCCTCGGGCACCTGCGCGTCGGCCGAGGCGGCGGCGTTCGTCTTCGCGACCTCGAGCAGCCGCTCGAGCTGCTCGGGCTCGGTGCCGTTCACGCCCAGGTCGTGGTCGATCTTGCCGGCGCCGTGGTGGTCGCTGGAGCCGGTGAAGATGATGCCGAGGTTGCGTGCGATCGCCCGCAGCGCCTCGCGGGACTCCGGCGAGTGGTCCTGGTGGTCGACCTCGATCCCGGCCAGGCCGTGGTCCTGCACCAGCCGGCCGATGGTGTCCTCGGTCATCACCTTGTAGCTGGACCGGCCCCACGGGTGCGCGATCACCGGTACGCCGCCGGCCTCGCGGACCAGGTCGATCCCGCGACCCGGCTCGATCGCGTAGTGCGACACATGGCCGGCGCGCCCGTCGGCGAGGTACTTGTCGAACGCCTCGCTCCGGTTCGCGACGGTGCCGTTAGCGACCAGGGCGTCGGCGACGTGCGGCCGGCCGACCGACGGCGTACCGGTCGCCTGGGCGAGCACCTCGTCGACGGTCAGCGGTACGCCGATGCCGTTCAGCCGGGCGACGATCGACGGGATCCGGTCGGTGCGCCCGTCGCGGATCACCCGCAGCTCGTCCGCGAGCTCGGCGTACGACGGGTCCGGCAGGTACGCGAGCAGGTGGACGCTGATCCCCCTGAGCTTGCAGGAGATCTCGATCCCCGGCACGAACCCGATCCCCAGCTCCTCCGCGGCCCGTCGCCCGTCGGCCCAGCCGTCCGCGGTGTCGTGATCGGTGAGCGCAATCACATCGAGGCCGGCCTGCTGGGCGTGCGCCATCAGGACAGGCACCGGATCGGTGCCGTCCGAACGGTTCGAATGGGTGTGCAGGTCGATGCGCACGAGTGTGTGGGATCCCTTCAACGGTGCTGCTGTCACCCAAGATGCTAGCGGCGATGAGCCTTGACCTCTGGCACTTGTCCCCAGGACGTCTATTCTTCGGGGGCATGGAGCGGGTGGTGTGTGTGGGGGCGCTGGTGTACGACGACGAGCACCGGCTGCTCGTCGTACGGCGGGCTCACGAGCCTGGACGCGGACTGTGGTCGATTCCTGGCGGCCGGGTCGAGCCGGGCGAGTCCGATCCGACGGCCGTCGCGCGAGAGGTCGCCGAGGAGACCGGGCTCGCGGTCGAGGTCGGTCCGCTGGTGGGAGAGGTGGAGCGGCCGGGGCCTGCGGGGCAGCTCTATGTGATCCGCGACTACGAGGCGACGGCGGTGGGTGGGTCGCTCACGGCGGGTGATGATGCGGCGGACGCGCGGTTCGTGACTCGGTCGGAGTTCTTGACGTTGCCGACTGCTTCTTTGCTGGTCTCGACGTTGGAGCAGTGGAACGCGCTCCCTGGCTAGCAGGTGGTGAGCGGGACCTTGCTCTTTGCGAAGGCGGTGGGGGTTACGCGCATCAGGTCGCGGAAGTCGGCGATCAGATGCGACTGGTCGGTGTAGCCCGCTTTGGCGGCGGCCTCCGACCACGGATTGCTGGTGTTGATCACGCTGCGCACGCGGGAGATGCGGGCGAAGTGCTTGGGTGAGACGCCGACGGTCCGGTGGAAGACGCGGCGGAGGTAGCGCTCGCTCACTCCCAGCTTGGTCGCGGTCTGGCTTACTGTCCGTGCTCCCGTCAGCTCGTGGGCTGCTTTGGCCACCAGATCTTGGCGGATCGGGACCAGGTACTTGCCCAGCAGGGTGGCCGCGGCCTCCGGGTGGTCGCGGAAGGTGGTCAGCCGGTCGGCGAGGTCGTTGGGGCCGATCAGGTCTTCGAGCGGTACGACGCGATCGACCAGTTCGTCGGCGGGCGCTCCCCGCAGTACCAGGCCTGGGCGGATTCGCAGGCGCACGCAGACCGGGAGATCTTTGGTGGGGTGGTACGACGCTTTGGTGCGGGGCCCGGCGATCAGTACGTCGCTCTCGCCCTGTGGCGTCATCCGCCAGACGACCGTGGTCGCCGGGTCAGGGGCCAGGACAGTGATCGGGGTGGTGGGTGGACGGAGAGTTACGCCGGCCGCCCAGTGGGGTCGCATTGGTCCAGGGTAGACGGTGTTGTGGGGTGACCCGTAGTACCGAAAGTTCCTATCGCCGGCGGCGGCCGGTCGCGCAGGGTGGGGACATGATTTTGGTGACTGGTGCTTCGGGAACGATCGGTAGTGCGGTGCTGCGACAACTGGTTGCCCAGGGCATCCCGGTGCGCGGGATGTCACGCTCGGCGCGTGAGGGGTTCGTGCGAGGCGACTTTGGCGATGTTGCATCGTTGCGCTTGGCAACTTCTGAGGTAGATGCCGTGTTTCTGTTGACCGCCCCGGGGCCGTGGGTGGCGGAGCATGATCTTGCGATGGTCGCGGCGGCTTCAGGGGTGCGGAGGATCGTGAAGCTGTCGGCGATCGGGACGGGCCCCGGGCTGCCGGCGGAGTGGCATGCGGTCGGGGAAGAGGCGGTGCGGTCGCGGGATGGTGGGTGGACGATCTTGCGGCCGAGTGGCTTCATGTCGAACACGCTTCGGTGGGTGCCGGCGGTGCGGGCCGGTCAGATTCCCAACCAGACCGGGGATGGAGCGCATGCGTTCATCGATCCGGAGGATGTGGCCGCTGTTGCGGTGGCGGCGTTGTTGTCGTCCGAGCGCGACGGTCAGACCTACACGCTGACCGGTCCGGAGCTGCTGAGTGTGCCGGACCAGGTCGCGGTGCTGTCGGAGGTGCTGGGGCGGTCGCTGGAGGTAGTCGACGTACCGCTGAAGGTGTACGCCGAGCAGCTCCGCGCCGCCGGGCTCGACGAGGCTGTTGTGTCGGTGGCGCTACGGGGTGCCGAGCTGATCCGGAATGGCGGTGAGAAGACACTGACCCACGACGTGGAGCAGGTTCTCGGCCGGCCGGCCGGCACCTTCCGCGCCTGGGCAGAAACCCATCGCGCCGCCTTCCAATAATCGCGACACTGGACCGATGGACGACGCCGCTCTGACGCAAGCCATCGAGTCCAACGCGGCCGACCTACTGATGGCCATGGGTACAGCCGGCGACGGCGAACAACGCTCCGACTCAGCTGCCCGCTGGACAATCGGCGGCTCCCCGATCGACTACCACAACGCAGTGGTTGCTGCGTCTGGCGTTGAGGTGGTGGCGGAGTCTGTGGAGGTGTTGCGGCGGCGCGAGGTACCCGGGACTTGGCATCTGGGGCCGGCCATGCGATCCGACGAACTGGTGCAGGCTCTGCTGGCGGCCGGGTTCACGGACGGCGGAGCCGAGCCGGGGATGGCGGTGCGGATCGCCCACCTGGTTTCTCCAGCCGCGGTGCCGGGGCTGGAGATCGTGCGGGTGACGGACGACGATGCGCTGGCTGTGTGGGAGCGGACGCTCGGGCGCGGGTTCGGTGAAGGTGAGCGCGAGGCGCGGTGGGTCGCCTCGGTCTACCGCAAGCTCGGCTTCGCCGACCCATGGCGCCACTACCTCGGCTTGTTGAACGGCGAGCCCGTCGCCACCACCACGATCTTCTTGACCACCGGCGTCGCCGGCGTGTACTTCGTGATGACCGTCCCCGAGGCCCGCCGCCGCGGCATCGGTGCAGCGATCACGCACGCCGCTCTGACGCAGGCGGCCGACGTCGCGGAGTACGGCGTACTGGGCTCGTCTCCTGCCGGTAAACCGGTGTACGAGCGCCTCGGCTTCCGCGAGAAGTGCACGATCGAGCTCTATGAGTGGGCCGGCTGAGGAACCTCCGCAGTACGCCGCTCGCGCAGCAGCAGCACCGCATCGAACAGGACGACGAGCGCGGTGAGCCCGTGGACGCCGAAGGCTGTCGCGGCGGACCCGTCGTGCGTCAGGACGACGGTCATGTCGACGATCGGGATGAGCGCCGCGATCGCCATCAGTAAGCCGGTCGCGCGCCGCTGCCCCATCGCGAACAGCGCGAGCAGGTTGAGCCCGGTGACGATGTCGCGGATCCCCTTCACGGCGAGGTAGGCAGTCGCCGTACCGGCCGGATCGACGCCGAACCCCAGCGCCGCACCGTGCGGGTCGATCAGGAACCGGGCCCCGAAGGTCAACGGGAACAGCCCGAGCAGAACAGTCAGAACAGTGGTGAACCGGCGCATCGCGATCTCCTCGAATCTAGCATTGCTAACTTGTCTAGCGACGCTAGCATTGCCGTTGCTAGATTGTCTAGCAGTGCTAGAGTTGGAGCATGCCGACCCAGTCACGCCGAGATCGAGCCCGCGAGGAGCGCCGCGAGCTGATCGTCCGGACCGCCCGTATGCTCGCCGAGTCCGATGGCTGGGACCACGTCACCACCCGCCGCCTCGCGGAACAGGTCGACTACAGCCAGCCCGTCCTCTACTCCCACTTCAAGAACATGCAGGCGATCGCCACCGCGGTAGCCCTCGAAGGCTTCGCGGAGCTCGCGGAAGCGCTCAGCAACGCCCTCGAGTCCGACGGCCTGCGCGGTCTGGCCCGCGCGTACCTCGCGTACGCCGAAGAACACCCTGCTGTCTACGAGGCGATGTTCATCCGCAGTACGGACCTGGTGTTCGGGGGCGCGGACAGCCCACCCGCCCTGTTGGACGCGTTCAACGCGATCCGGTCCTCGGTCACGCCGTACGCCGACGACTCCGAGACGCTCACCGAGGTCTTCTGGAGCGCCCTGCACGGCCTCGCATCGCTCGGAAACAGCGCCCGCCTCCGCCCCGACGCGAAACTCGCCCGCGTCGACCTGCTACTCGCCACGCTCACGAAGGGCGCCTGACGGCGATCAGGGCCAGACGGCCTTGTCCAGGAAGTCTTCGACGGCGGTTGCCACCTGACCGAGTACTGCGGTCGAGGCGGCGAGGGGACCCGGGACGTACATTCCGTGGTCCGCGCCGTCGATCTCCAGGACGTGCGGGGTGAGCTCTCGCGCAATCTCTGGCTCCCACAGGGCGTCGGCGGTCCCGCCCACCAGTAGAAAGGGTGCGGTGGACTGGCGCAGGGCGCTGACGACCCAGTCGGAGGTCAGCACGGGCGTCAGCCAGATCGCGGGAAAGCCGAGCTCGGCGGCTAGCGTCGCGGCGTGTGTTCCGAGGGACTTGCCGATGAGCAGAGTCGCCTGCCCCGACCTGTCTACCGAGCGCAACGAAGGCACTGCCCGCTCAACCTGCTGCACCACCCAGGGCCCACGCTCTTCGGGCTGGAGGGTCAGCGGGCGGTCGTAGTCGTCCCACCAGACCCGCGTCACGGCTGCCTCGCGCCGCTCGGCTGCGTCTCCGGCGAACATCAACAAGGGCGCGAACGGGCCGAACTGCCCACCAGGTAGGACTATCGCCTCACGTGAACTCATGCGCCGACCTTAATCTCCGGAAGAAAAGAGCCGCCTGGTGGCACAAAAGCTCCGGAGATCGGGTTGTCCACAGGGGGCGAGCGGGAAGTGGGCGCGATGCGGGATCGTGGGGTGGATGGATTGGTGGTGGTGGCGGCGACTCGGGGAGATCGGGCTCGAGGCGCTCATTCGGGATCAGGGCCGGATCGTCGCGCGCTCGCAGTTGCTCGCCGGCGGCTGGTCAGCGGCGCAGGTCCGTCGCCCGCTGCGGGATCGGCGTTGGCAGCGGGTGCATCCCGGGGTGTACGCAACGCACACCGGCCCGATCGGGTACGACGAACACCTGCTGGCCGCGCTGCTGTACGCCGGACCCGAGGCCGCGTGGAGTCACCACACCGCCGCGGAACAACTCGGCCTGATCAAGCCTGACGCGCGACGCCTCGTCCACGTGGTGATCCCAGAACGACGCAGGGTCCAGCCCCGCCCGAACCTCGTCGTACACCGCGACGAACGCTGGGCCGACCGCCTCGCCACGGTCGCGCCACCACGACGTACTCCGGAGCACGCCGTACTCGACATCGTCGGCACCTCCCGATCCCTCGAACAAGGCGCCGCGATCATCGCCGAGGCCTGCCAGAGCGGCCGAGTCCACCCCGAAGGCATCCTCGACGCCCTACACACCCGCCCAAGACTGCGCCACCGCCGGTCGTTACACCCGATCCTGGCCGACGTCGCGGCGGGATCGCACTCACTGCTCGAGCTCCGCTACCTCCGAGACGTAGAGCGCCGGCACGCCCTTCCACGCGGCATCCGCCAGCGCGCGGTCGAACGAGAATTCACCGACGTCTTCTACGCCGACTTCGGCCTGGTGGTCGAGCTCGACGGACGCCTCCACCTCGACCCACACCACCGCCGCCGAGACCTAACCCGAGACAACCGAGCCACCCTCCGCACCGAATCAACCCTCCGCTACGGCTGGCTCGACATCACCACCCACCCCTGCACCGCAGCAGCCCAGGTCCTCCACGTACTCCGCCGCACCCAACCCACCCTCACCACCCGCCGGTGCTCCCCCACCTGCCCAGCCACCTGACATCTCCGGAACAAAAGTGCCATGTGGTGACCCTTTTCTTCCGGAGATCGGGGGCAGCGGAGGCAGCGGAGGCAGCGGAGGCAGCGGAGGCAGTTGGCCGCGCCCACCCCTCACAACCACCACCCCTCACCAGCAGTTCGACGAGTAGTGCGCCAGCCCGGGGTAGTCACCCGCGAGCGGCAGCTCGCAACTCCGCGAGCGCAGCGAGCGAACTCCGGCACTCGCCGGGAACACCGGGGCGCCCGCCCCGAACAGATGGGTGGGTGGGGCCGCCCGTAGCACCGCGACGGGTTAACCACCTGCACCACCCACCAGCAGCACGACGAGTAGTGCGCCGACCCGCGTAGTCACCGCGAGCGTAGCGAGCAACTCCGCGGCGGTAGCCGCGAACCCGCGAGCGCAGCGAGCGAACCCCCAGGCGCCAGCCGGGTGCACCGGGGCACTCGCCCCCGAACAACGGGTGGGTGGGGCGGCGCGCAGCACGGCGACGAAGGAGCTGCGCGCAGCAGCCCAGGTCCTCCACGTACTCCGCCGCACCCAACCCAGCCTCACCACCGCCCCTGCTCCCCCACCTGCCCAGCCAGATGAGATCTCCGGAACAAAAGTGCCGTGTGGTGACACTTTTCTTCCGGAGATGGAGCCGGCGCGGGGCAGCGGATGGCAGTTGGCCGCGTCCACCCCTCACCAGCAGTACGACGAGCACCGCGCCGCCCCGGGGTAACCACCCGCGAGCGCAGCGAGCCCTCCCCCCGGCACTCGCCGGGAATATCGGGGCGCCAGCCCCGAACAAAACAGGGTGGGTGGGGCGGCACGGAGCACGGCGACGAAGGAGCCGCGCGTAGCACCGCGCTGGGTTAACCACCTGCACCACTCACCAGCAGTACGACGAGTAGTACGCCCACCCGGGGTAGTCACCCGCGAGCGGCAGCTCGCAACTGCGAGCGCAGCGAGCGAACCCCGGCACTCGCCCGGGAACACCGGGGCGCCCGCCCCGAACAAACAGGGTGGGTGGGGCGGCGCGTAGCACGGCGACGAAGGAGCCGCGCGTAGCACCGCGCTGGGTTAACCACCTACACCACTCACCAGCAGTACGACGAGTAGTACGCCCACCCGGGGTAGTCACCCCGCGAGCGGCAGCTCGCAACCCCGCGGCGCTAGCCGCGAACCCGCCAGCGGTAGCTGGCAGCAGGCCGGCGCTAAGCCGGAGGGTGGGTGGGAGCGCGCGTAGTGGTCGCGTAGGAGGAGCGGAGCGACGACGGAGTGACCGCGGAGCTCGCGTGGGGGCGACTAGCTGTTCCAGTGGAGGATTGCGGGGGAGCCTCGTTCCCAGCCGAGGGTTGAGAGGGTGGCTGTGTTGAGGACGAAGTGGCGGCCTTCGGTGACGTCCAGTTCCAGCCAGCGGGCGGTCAGAGCGCGGAGGGCGTGGGAGTGGCCGAAGACCAGCACATCGCCAGGGACCGCCGCGATGCGGGCGACGACGCGGTCCAGCCGGGTGGACACCGATGAAGGGGTTTCGCCGCCGGGTACCGGATCGTCCCAGACTGTCCAACCGGGGACAGTACGGCGGATTTCTGCGGTCGTGACGCCTTCGTAGTCGCCGTAGTTCCACTCGACGAGGTCGTCGTCGACCTCCGCGTCCGGGTAGCCGGCCAGCTCCGCCGTGCGGCGGGCGCGTTGGCGCGGTGAGGTGAGGACGAGGTCGAAGGACTCCCCGGCAAGGCGCGCGCGGAGGCCGGCGGCAACGCGTTCGCCTTCGGGGGTGAGGGGGAGGTCGGTGACGGAGGTGTGGCGGCCTGACTTGCTCCACTCGGTTTCCCCGTGGCGCACCAGGAAGAGCCGGTCCTTACGTTCGTCAGTGGTCACGGTCGCATCATTCCAGCCCTTGACCGTTTGAACGATCCAGGGCAGGGTATCGAAACTGTAAGCGCTTCCACTTCCACGGCAGGAGCGACGTACGGTGGCATCCGGGACCTCTGGCCGGCCGGCGACGATCTACGATGTCGCGGCCTTGGCGAAACTGTCGATCGCGACGGTTTCGCGGGTTCTGCAAGGGACCGGGCCGGTGTCGGAGAAGGCGAAGGCGCGGGTCGACCAGGCGGCGCAGGAGCTCAACTACGTACCGCTGCGGGCCGCCCGGAGTCTCGCCGTACAACGGCACGAAGCGCACGGTCTGGTGCTGCCCGACCTCGCCGGTCCCTTCTACGGGGACCTGCTGATGGGGTACGAACGCTGGGCCGGCGAGCGCGGGCAGAGCGTCGTCATCATGGTCACGCACGGCAACCCGGATCCCCGCCGGAGCGTACGCGACCTGGCCGGCCGCGTCGACGGGATCGTTGTCCACGGCAACGCGTTGGACCTGCCAACGATCCAGAACCTGCGCAAGGCGGGCGTACCGCTGGTCCTGATCGCCCATCCGCCCCTCACCGGCTGCGACTCCGTCCGCACCGAGAGCGCAACCAGCGCGGAAGAACTGACCACCAGACTGCTCGACAGCGGACGTACCAACCTCCTCTTCGTTGGCGACCCCGCAAGTTCGTACGACGTCTCCGAGCGGTACGCCGGTTTCGTGAAAGCCCACGTGGTGAAGGGCCTGAAAGCGCCCGAGCCGGAGCGAGTGCCGCTTACCGAGGAGGCCGGCGCCACCGTCGCCAAAAAGGTGCTCAAAGCAACGAAAAGGCCGGACGGACTCGTCTGTGCCAACGACGAGTTGGCGCTGGCGGCGTTGTCCACCTTGAACGTACCGGACGAGATCGTCGTGACCGGGTGGGACGACGTAATGGCTGCGCGGTACGTGACGCCGGGGCTGACCACGGTGCGGCAGCCGATGATCGAGCTCGGGCGGTTGGCGGCGCAGCGGTTGCACGAGCGGGCGACCGGGGAGCGGACCCGCGCACGGAACGACGTACTGGCGACACAACTCGTGCTACGGGACAGCTGTGGCACGAGCCGGGGGATGCAAGGAAGAACCGAGTGAGGAGACAACCAATGTTCACCCACAGCATCCGCCGCCGAGTCATCATCGGCAGCGCTGCACTCACCGCGACAGCGCTCGCCCTGGCCGGGTGCGGACGGTCGAACGATACCCCGAGTGGTGGGTCCCAGCCCACCACGACCGTCAGCGAAGGGCCTGCGACCGGGAACCTGAACATCTGGGCGATGGGCACCGAGGGCGAGAACCTGCCCAAGCTGCTGGACCAGTTCAAGCAGGCCAACCCGGGCGTGAACGTGACCGTCACCCCGATCCCGTGGGACGCGGCGCACAACAAGTTCACCACCGCGATCACCGCGAACACGCTGCCCGACGCGGCGATGGTCGGCACCACCTGGATGGGTGAGTTCGCCGACCTGGGCGCGCTCGACCCGACACCGCAGGGGTTCGACAACTCCGGGTTCTACCCGGGCGCGCTGGACACCACGAAGGTCGGCGGGACGCAGTACGGCGTTCCGTGGTACGTCGAGACGCGGCTCGTGTTCTACCGCAAGGATCTCGCCGCGAAGGCCGGCGTCACCACGCCCCCGACCGACTGGGACGGGCTGAAGGCGATGGCCAAGGCGATGAAGGAGAAGGCGGGCGCGAAGTACGGGATCAACCTGCAACCTGGTGGTGCAGGGTCGTGGCAGACCGTGATGCCGTTCGCGTGGTCGGCCGGGGCGAACATCACCGGCGACGACCAGAAGTCGTTCACGTTCGACACGCCGGAGATGCAGGAGGGGCTCAAGTACTACCAGAGCTTCTTCACCGAGAAGCTGGCCGGGACCGACCTGCCGCCGAACCAGACCGAGGCGCAGTTCGCGAACGGGCAGGTGCCGATGTTCATCTCCGGACCGTGGATGGCCGGATCGGTGGCGAAGGTCGGCGGGGACAAGATCAAGCCGAACATCGGCGTGTTCCAGATCCCGAAGAACAAGACGTCGACGTCGTTCGTCGGTGGGTCGGACTTCGTGGTGTTCAAGGCGTCGAAGAACAAGGACAGCGCCTGGAAGCTGGTGAAGTGGCTGTCCGACGCCAAGACGCAGGCGTCGTGGTTCAAGCTGTCGTCCGACCTGCCGGCCGTGAAGAGCGCGTGGCAGGACCCGAGCATCTCGTCCGATCCGCTGCTGCCCGTCTTCGGCAAGCAGCTCGACGACGCCAAGGCACCGCCGGCGATCGTCAACTGGGAGCAGGTGGCCACCGCCTTCGACACCGAGATCGAGAAGATGGCCAAGGCAGGCCAGTCGCCGGCGGACACCGCGAAGGCGATCCAGACCAAGGCCACCCAGATCGGCACCGGCGGTAGCTGATGAGCTCCACACTCACGGAGCCGCAGGCCCAGGCGGTACGGCGAACGCCGCCGCCTGGGGGCCCGCGACGGAGGCTCACCCGCGAGACCGCCGCAGCCTGGATCCTCGCGCTGCCGTTCGTCGTGCTGTTCCTCGCGTTTACCGCGGGGCCGGTGCTGGGGTCGCTCGGGATGAGTTTTACCGACATCCGGCAGCGGGATCTGCGTACGCCGTTCGCGGTGGACGGTGTTGGGTTCGGCAACTATGTGAAGGCGTTGCAGGACGAGACGTTCCAGAAGGCCGCCTTCAACACCGGGTACTTCGTTGTGATCGGCGTACCCGTGACGCTGGTGGTCGCGCTGGCGGCGGCAGTGCTGCTGGATCGCGGGATCAAACGGTTCCAGGGGCTGTTCAAGGTGGGTTACTACCTGCCGGTCGTGACCTCGATCGTGGCGATCGCCGTGATCTGGCGGTTCGTGCTGTCGCCGGACAACGGGCTGGTGAACACCGTGCTCGGCTGGGTCGGGATCGACGGGCCGAACTGGCTCGCGTCCAAGACCTGGGCGATGCCGTCGCTGATCGCGATGGCCGTCTGGCGCAACTTCGGCTCGGCGATGATCATCTTCCTGGCCGGCCTCCAGGGCATCCCGCAGTCGGTCGAGGAGGCCGGTGAGATCGACGGCGCCACCGCCTGGCAACGGTTCCGGTACCTGATCCTGCCGTTGCTCCGGCCGACGGTCCTGTTCACCAGCGTGACCACCGGGATCGGCTACCTGCAGTTCTTCGAGGAGCCGTTCGTGATGACCCAGGGCGGTCCGCTGAACAGCACGATCTCGGTCTCGATGTACACCTACCAGCAGTTCGGCTTCGGCAACTACGGCCTCGCCACGTCGATGGCGTACATCCTGTTCGTCGTCATCGCCGTCGTCACGTTCATCCAGTTCCGGCTGCTGAGGGAGAAGTGATGCGCCGCACCTGGTGGATCTACCTGATCGGCGTCCTCGGTCTGGTCGCCGTCGCCGCACCGTTCCTCTGGATGGTGCTCGGCAGTTTCAAGACGCAGGGCGAGCTGCTCCGCGTCCCCCCGACCTGGTGGCCGCAGGACGCGACCACGCAGAACTACGGCGACCTGTTCAGCAAGGCGAACTTCCCGCGGTACTTCGTCAACTCGACGCTGGTCGCGCTGGTCGTCACCGCGGGCAACCTGACCTTCTGCTCGATGATCGGCTACGCCCTGGCGAAGCTGCGGTTCCGCGGCCGGAACGCGCTCTTCGTGCTGGTGCTGGCGACGCTGATGATCCCGGGCATGGTCACGTTCGTCCCGCTGTTCGTGCTCGTCACCAACGCCGGGCTGGCGAACACCTACCCCGGCCTGATCCTGCCGTTCCTGGTCTCGCCGTTCGGCGTGTTCCTGATGCGGCAGTTCTTCCTCGGGCTGCCGGACGACCTGATGGACGCCGGTCGCGTGGACGGCAGCGGCGAGCTGGGCATCTTCGCCCGGATCATGCTGCCGCTGACCCGGCCCGCGCTGGCCACGCTCGGCATCCTCACCTTCCTCGGCTCCTGGAACAACTTCCTCTGGCCGCTGGTGATCGCCCAGACCGAGGACAAGTACACCCTTCCCGTCGCCCTGGCGCTGTACTCGACCGGACAGAACGCGCAGAACTTCGGCCTGCTGATGGCCGGCGCGGTCGTGGTCGTCGTACCGGTGCTCGTCATGTTCCTGGCCTTCCAGCGGCACGTGACCAAGGGCATCGCCATCACTGGACTCAAATAATCCCTGGAGACTTCGATGACCGCCTTCATCAGTCGACGTACCTTGCTTGCTTCTACTGGCGCGCTCGCACTTACGGGCGTCGAATCACCCGCTTTCGGGGGAACGTCCGCGTACACCCAGAGCTCGAAAGACAGGTGGGTTCCCAGCCCGGCCGACCGGGCGACAGTTGGGCGGTGGGCTCGGGATACCTGGCGCAGCATCGTTGCGATGACCGACGAGAAGACCGGGCTGCCGGCCGACAACATCGGGGAGTCGGTGACGAACCCGGTGCGCAGCAACTACACGTCGCCGACCAATATCGGCGGCTACCTGTGGAGCACGGTCGTCGCGCGGCACCTCGGGATCATCTCGCCGCAGGAGTCGCTGCGCCGGGTCACCCAGACGCTGACCACGATGAAGAACGCCGTCCACCACGTGCCCAGCGGCATGTACTTCAACTGGTACGACGAAGCCACCGGCGAGGTTCGGCACGTCGACCCGGACGGCACCAGGCCGATCACGCCGTTCGTCTCCAGCGTCGACAACGCCTGGTTCGCCTGCGCGCTGATGGTGGTCCGCAACGCCGAGCCGCGCGCCCGCGTCCTCGCCGACTCGATCCTCGACCGGATGAACTTCAAGTTCTACTACAACCCCGCGGCCCGCCCCGGCGGCCTGATGCGCGGCGGCTTCTTCGAGACCCCGCCGCCGGACGAAGAGACCGACAAGGGCAACCACGCCGGCGTCGGCCCGGACGTGTACTACCGCAAGTTCCACTACGACACCTGCAACACCGAGGCGCGGATCGCCGGGTACATCGGCTTCGCGCTCAACCAGGTCCCGCACACGCAGTACTTCGCCACCTACCGGACCTTCCCGGACACCTGCGACTGGTCGTGGGTCGAGCAGAAGCCGAAGGGCGTGCACCGGACGTACCTCGGCCTGGACGTCTTCGAAGGCACCTACGAGTACCGCGGCATGCGCCTGGTTCCGTCCTGGGGCGGCGACATGTTCGAGTCGCTGATGCCGGACCTGTTCGTCCCCGAGGCGACCTGGGCGCCGCGCAGCTGGGGCCTCAACCACCCGCTGACCGTCCGCGCGCAGATCGAGCACGGACTCGACGACGCGAAGTACGGCTACTGGGGCTTCTCCCCCGCCTCGAACCCCAAGGGCGGGTACTCCGTCTACGGCGTCGAGCCGATCGGGATGGACCCGGGCGGCTACCCGTCCGACCTCGAGGGCACGAACTACGACGGCGGTTTCGAGGGCTGCCGCGAGGGCACCAACCCGAACCCGACGTACGGCGACGGCGTCGTCACCCCGCACGCCGCCTTCCTGGCGATGTCCTACGCGCCGCGGCAGGCCATCGACAACCTTCGGAAGATCGAGACCAGCCTGCACGCGTACGGCGCCGGCGGGTTCTTCGACTCGGTCGCAGTGAAGTCCGGGCTGATCGCGCGCCGCTACCTGTCGCTGGACCAGGCCATGGTGATGGGTGCCATCGGCAACGTGTTCGGCAACGACCTGATCCGGCGGAGCTTCGCCAGCCGCACGGTCGAGCAGCGGATCCGGCCCTTGATCGCGATGGAGCAGTTCGGCTCCGGCCTCGTCTAGACAGGAGATCGCCACCTATGCAGCAGGACGCCAGGACCGACTGGGACGCCCGGATCGCACGGCGCAGCGACGAGGACCGCGCCTTCGCCTTCCCGGAGCTCGATCCACCGAAGGAGGTCTCGGCGGTCGGCGGCATCGGCCAGGTGACGATCGACTGGTCGCCGGTGGACGGCGCGGTCGGGTACCTGATCCTTCGCGGCACCGGTGAACGCGGTCCGTTGGAGCCGGTCGACCACCACAGCGGTGACGTGCTCTCGGTGCCGGCTCCGCCGTACGTCGACACCACGGTCACCCCGGGGACGCCGTACCGCTATGCGGTGGCGAGCGTGCCCGAGGTGACCGTGCACGGGAAGCCGAGTCACACCGTCGGGGCCGTGCCGCTGGTTGCCGATGGCACCGTCCCGGCCGTTGCCGTGACCGTCGATGTGGTTGCTGAAGGCACCGAGTTGCACCGGCCGTGGGAGCCGATGATCGGCAGCGAACGGCTCAGCCAGCTGCTCTGCACGGACCGGACCGGCGGCCACGAGATCGGGACCGAGCTCGAGGACGCGCTGCGCCGGATGCGCAACGAGCTCGGCGTCCGGGCGGTCCGCGCGCACGCGATCTTCCACGACGACACGCACGTCGTCGACGGGTCGTCGTACGACTTCTCCGTGGTGGACGCGATCTACGACAAGCTGCTCGGGATCGGGCTGCGGCCGGTGGTCGAGCTCGGCTTCATGCCGCGCGAGCTGGCGAGCGACCCGACGAGGACGGTCTTCGAGTACGGCGCGATCATCTCGCCGCCGGCCTCGTACGACGCCTGGCACGACCTCGTCCGCGCGCTCGTCCAGCACCTGGTCGACCGGTACGGGCTCGACGAGGTGCTGACCTGGGACTTCGAGGTCTGGAACGAGGCCAACCTCGAGGTCTTCTGGTCCGGCACCAAGACCGAGTGGCTGCAGCTGTACGACGTGACCGCGGCCGCCGTGAAGTCCGTCGACCCCCGCCTCGCCGTCGGCGGCCCGGCCTCCGCCGCGGCCGGCTGGGTGGACGATCTGCTGATTCATGCCAAACGGTACGGAACGCCGGTCGATTTCATCTCGACGCACACCTACGGAAGCCCGCCGCTGGACGTGCGGGCATCGCTGGAGCGGCACGGGTACGGCGACGCGCGGATCCTCTGGACCGAGTGGGGCGTGACGCCGCGGCACTTCAACCCGATCAACGACTCCCTCTTCGCGGGGATCTTCCTGCTCCGCGGCATGCGGTCGGCCGCCGGGCGGATCGAAGCACTGTCCTACTGGGTCGCGTCCGACCACTTCGAAGAGCTGGGCCGTCCTCCGCGCTTCCTGCACGGCGGTTTCGGCCTCCAGACCGTCGGTGGCGTGGCGAAACCGCGCTACCACGCGCTGACCCTGCTCAGTCGGCTCGGCCCGGACGAGTTGCCGGTCACGCTGAGCGGTGACGGCGCAGGCAGCCTGGTGGAAGCGTGGGCATCCCGAGACCGCGACCGCATCGCCGTACTGCTCTGGAATCTGACGCTCGATCAGTCCAAGGCAGACGGCGCTGCCGAGCTGTCACGGAATGTTCGTCTGCAGCTGCCGGGGATCGATCCGTCCTGGGAAGCAACTGCGACGACCCTGGCCATCGGCATCGGCGACCTGGCGACAGCCGCTGCAGGGCTCCCCGACTGGCCAACGGATGACCAGCTGAGGGACCTGAAGGAGCAGACGAAGCTGGTCAGTACTCCACTGGAGTTACACGACGCAACGGTCGAACTGACTCTCCCGATGCCTTCCGCAGTTCTGGTGGAACTTCGTCCGCGTCGAGGTTGACCGCCTCCTGGATCCACCGCTCCACCCCGGCAATGTGCACCGTGGCCCAGGCACGGGCGACCTCTGGTTCGTGTCCTTCGATCGCGGCCAGGATCGCCCGGTGCTCGGCGAGCGTCCGCGCGACTGCGTCCGTCTGCGTCAGCCCGCGCCAGATCCGCGCCCGGTACGTCGGCTGCCGCAGGCTGTCGATGATCGACGCCAGCGCCCGGTTCCCGCTGCCCACCGCGAGCATCCGGTGGAACTCGACGTCACTCGCGAGCAGATCCTCGACCGACGGCTCCGGGCCGAGGTCGTCGAGCAGCTTGCGCAGGGCGGCCACGTCCTCCTCCGGCATCCGCAGCGCCGCCCGCGCGGCGGCGGCCGGCTCGAGGATCCGCCGTACCTCGAAGAACTCCAGGACCGAGGCGTCCTGGTGCAGGTCCAGCACGAAGCCCATCGTCTCCATCAGCAGCGCCGGGTCGAGGCTCGTCACGTAGGTGCCGTCGCCCTGCCGGACCTCCAGCACCCGGATGATCGCGAGCGCCTTCACCGCCTCGCGCAGCGAGCTCCGGGACAGGCCGAGCCGGGCCGCCAGGTCCGTCTCCCGGGGCAGCCGGTCGCCGGGCTGCAGCTCGCCCGCGACGATCATCTGCTTGATCCGGTCGATGGCCTCGTCGGTGACCCGCATTGACCCTCCCTCACCGCTTAAAGATCCGATGTCTGCTCTTTATACATCCGATCTTTCTGAAGGAGTTAGCGCTCAAACAATACTTTACGCGCTGAAGTATAGCCCTGAACTGTTGACTAGCCCGAAGACTTCCAAATATAGATCGGATCACTGGAACTTTCCCCTGGAGGTTGAGCGATGAATCGAACACCAGCGCGGGCACGGCGCTGGGCCACTGCCGCCCTGTCGGCGATGGCTCTGGTCGCGGTGGCTGCCTGTGGGGGCGGCAACAACGGCAGCGGCGGCGGGTCCGGCTCGGCCGACAAGGCCGACCTGACCTGGGCGTTCTGGGTCGCCGGCGCCGAGGACACGGCGGCCTGGCAGAAGGTCGCCGACCAGGCCCACACCGATCACGCCGGGATCACCGTCAAGCTCCAGGGCGCCCCCTGGGACAACTACTGGTCGAAGATCGGGACCACGCTGGCCGGCGGCAAGGCACCGTGCATCATCGGCATGCAGAGTCTGCGGATGGCGTCGTACGCCAACGCGATGGTGCCGCTGGACGACCTGATGAAGAAGTACGGCATGAAGGCCGAGGACTTCGACAAGCCGATCATGGACGGCCTGAAGGCGGACGGGAAGCAGATCGCGATCCCGTACGACTCCGGCCCGATGGTGATCTTCTACAACAAGGACCTGTTCAAGGCCGCCGGCGTGGCCGACCCGAAGCCGGGCTGGACGATGGACGACTTCAAGGCGGCCGCAAAGAAGCTGACCGCAGCCGGTAAGAGCGGCCTGGTGACGACCCCCGGCGACCTGGGCACAATGTCCTGGGTGCGGACCATGACCGGCGCCGAGCCGCTGGCCGACGGCAAGCTCAACCTCACCGACCCGAAGTTCGAGCAGGGCTTCTCGCAGTACGCCGACTTCGTCAAGACCGACAAGATCGCCCCGCAGGTGCCGGGCGGCAACCCCGACTTCGAGACCCAGCAGTTCACCGGCGGCAAGGCAGCCATGCAGCTGAACGGACCGTGGTCGCTGATCGACACCAAGGGCAAGGTCAAGTTCGACCTCGGCATCGCACCGATCCCGGCCGGTCCGGACGGCTCGAAGACGTACACCGCCGGCTCGGGCTTCGGGATCTCCCGGTCCTGCAAGACGCCGGACGCCGCCTTCCAGGCGATCATGTCGATGACGAGCGAGAAGCCGCTGACCACGCTGGCCGAGGCGGGCCGCGCGTACCCGTCCCGCACCGCGGCGCACCCGGCCTGGTTCACCGCCGCCAAGATCGACGGCGCCAAGGAGACCATCGACTACGCCTCCGAGCACTCGATCCCGCTGGTCACCTCGAAGAACTGGGTCCAGGTGGCCGACCTGCTCACCCGGTTCGGGACCCAGGCGCTGAACGGTGAGATCCCGCCCGACCAGGCACTGAAGACCATCCAGGACCAGGCGGGCGCTGGTTCCTGATGGCCACGGACACCACCGGCACCACCGTCGCTCCCCCGGGCGCACCTTCGCGTGCCGCCCGGGCGGGGCGCCGCCCCGCGTTGCGCCGGGACGGCCGGTCCGCATCGGTCTTCCTGGCCCCGAGTCTCGGCGGCCTGGCCCTGTTCACGCTGTTCCCGACCGCGATGGCGCTGGGGATCAGCTTGTTCGACTGGCCGGTGTTCGGTGAGCGCACGTTCGTCGGCCTCGGCAACTACTCCCACCTGCTGCACGACCCGGTGTTCCGCCGGGTGGTGCTGAACACCGTGCTGTTCGTGGTGCTGTACATCCCGCTGAACGTGGTCGTCTCGCTCGGGCTGGCGGTCTGGCTCGGCCCGCAGATCAAAGGCCGGCAGGCGTTCCGGGTGCTGTTCTTCATCCCGGTGATGACGCCGATGGTCGCCAACGTGATGGTCTGGCGGCTGCTGTTCCAGCCGGGTGGTCTGATCGACGGCGGCCTGCAGAGCTGGTTCGGCATCAACGCGCCGAACTTCCTCGGCTCCTCCAGCTGGGCGATGCCGGCCATCGTGGCGATGTCGATCTGGCAGGGCTTCGGCTACAACTTCCTGGTCTTCTCCGCCGCGCTCGACCAGGTGCCGCAGTCGCAGCTGGAGTCGGCGCAGATCGACGGCGCCGGCCCGCTGCAGCGGTTCCGCTACATCACCTGGCCGATGATCACGCCGTCGATGTTCTTCGCCACCACGATGACGCTGATCACCTCGTTCCAGGTGTTCGCGCAGCCGTTCATCCTGACCCAGGGCGGCCCGGGCGTGGCCACCCAGACCATCGTCATGTACGTCTACAACCAGGGCTGGAAGTTCCTCACGATGGGGCTGGCGTCGGCGGCCGGCTGGGTGCTGTTCGTGATCATCATGGGCATCACCGCGATCCAGTTCGTCGGGCAGAAGCGGTGGGTGAACTATGACGTCTGATACCAACAGCGCCGCCCGCAAGGTCCGCAGCGGCGTCTCGCACACCTTGCTGGTCGTCGTCGGGATCGTCTTCCTCGGCCCGCTGGTGTACGCCGTCTCGACGTCGCTGAAACCCTCCGACGAGGTGTTCACCCCGACCCCGCACCTGTTCGGCTCCGAGATCCGCTGGAAGAACTACGCCGACGCGTTCACGTTCGCGCCGTTCGACAAGTACTTCCTGAACAGCCTGTTCGTGGCGGTCGCCGGGACGCTCGTGGTGGTGGCTGCCTCGAGCATGTCGGCGTACGCCTTTGCCCGGTTGCGGTTCCGGGGCCGGGACCAGCTGTTCGTGCTGTTCCTGGGCACGCTGATGGTGCCGCAGGAGGTGCTGATCGTGCCGATGTACTGGCTGATGCAGTCGCTCGGCTGGGTGGACAGCTACTGGGCGCTGATCCTGCCCTGGGCGTTCACCGCGTTCGGTACCTTCCTGCTGCGGCAGTTCTTCCTGACCGTCCCGGCGGAGCTCGAGGAAGCGGCGCGCGTGGACGGCTGCGGGCCGTTCGGCTCGTTCTTCCGGATCATGCTGCCGCTGGCCCGGCCGGCCCTCGCAGTACTCACGGTCTTCACCTTCATCAGCTTCTGGGGCAGCTTCCTGTGGCCACTGATCATCATCAACAGCGTCGAGGACAAGGGCACCGTCCCGCTCGGGCTGGCGCAGTTCGTCGGCCAGCAGGGCACGCAGTGGAACCTGATGATGGCGGCCTCGATCCTGGCGATGATCCCGACCGTGCTGCTGGTCGTACTCCTGCAGAAGCACCTCGTCCGCGGCCTGCTCGTGACCGGACTCGGCGGCCGCTAACCCTTCCCTTTCTTTCCCTTTATTTCAAGGAGATCGACAATGACTGACGCGCCTCCCGCGGCCTCTGTGGAGAGGTTTCGTGACTGGCGGTTCGGCCTGTTCGTGCACTGGGGTCTGTACTCGCTGCCCGCGCGGCACGAGTGGGTCAAGAACCGCGAGCGGCTGACCGACGAGGACTACCAGCCGTACTTCGACCACTTCGAGCCGGACCTGTACGACCCGGCCAAGTGGGCGCGGGCGGCGCGTGAGGCCGGGATGAAGTACGCCGTACTCACGACCAAGCACCACGAGGGTTTCTGCTTGTGGGACTCGAAGGTGTCCGACTACACCGTCGCGCACACGGCGTGGGGCGCGGGGAAGGACCTGGTCAAGCAGTTCGTCGAGGCGTGCCGGGCCGAGGGGCTCGGGGTCGGGTTCTACCACTCGCTGATCGACTGGCACCACCCGGAATTCCCGATCGACCTCGTGCACCCGCAACGGGACGACGAGGAGGCGATCGCGAAGGCGGCGGGGCGAGACGTGCAGGTGTACGCGGAGTACCTGCATGCGCAGACGCGGGAGCTGCTGACGAACTACGGGCCGATCGACATCATGTGGTTCGACTTCTCGTACCCGGGGCGCAAGTACGACGACGGACGCGACGGGCACGGCAAGGGCCGGGACGACTGGCAGTCCGAGAAGCTGATGGCGATGGTGCGGGAGCTGCAGCCCGGCATCCTGATCAACGACCGGCTGGACATCCCCGGCGACTTCGTGACGCCGGAGCAGTACCAGCCGGACGGCCCGATGGTTCGCGACGGCAAGCCGGTGCTGTGGGAGGCCTGCCAGACGCTGAACGGCAGCTGGGGCTACGACCGCGACAACCTCGACTGGAAGTCACCCGAGACGCTGGTCAAGATGCTCGTCGACTCGGTCTCCAAGGACGGCAACCTCCTGCTCAACGTCGGCCCCACGGCCCGCGGCGAGTTCGACCCCCGCGCCCTGGCGACCTTGTCGTCCATCGGCGAATGGATGCGTCTGCACGAACGCTCCATCCGCGGCGCCCGCCCCGCGGAGTACACCGCCCCGGTCGACTGCCGCTTCACCCAGAAGGGCAACCGCCTCTACCTGCACCTCTTCTCTTGGCCGATGGGCCACATCCACCTCCCCGGCCTGGCCGGCAAGGTCAGC
The DNA here is from genome assembly GCF_040638345.1 of Kribbella sp. NPDC026611. Lineage (NCBI taxonomy): Bacteria > Bacillati > Actinomycetota > Actinomycetes > Propionibacteriales > Kribbellaceae > Kribbella > Kribbella sp. NPDC026611. Next base: position 226,478 of record NZ_JBEZYC010000005.1, on the reverse strand, counting down.
TACGCCCAACTCCTCAACGACGCCTCCGAAATCACACGAATCGTCAACGACCCCCACCAACAAGCCCAGAACACCACCATGGGCGGCGTCTCGTCCGAGACGCTGACGTTGAAGCTGCCGATCCAGCGCCCGAACGTGCTGGTCCCGGTCATCGAGCTGTTCCTCTAGACCATCGGTCCGCGGTTGGCGAGCGGTCCGCCCGGGTTCCCCTCCCCGGACGGACCGCTCGTCTGCTGACAAAATCGGTGACCGTACGGCGCTCCAGGCCGCGAACGGTGCCATTCTGAAGGCACGGCTCCTGAGGGGGAATCATGATCCTGACCGAGGTACGCGCGGCCGTTCCGGTCGCTCGGGAACAGGAAGTGCTGGACGGTTACCGGAAGCTGGGCGAAGCGCCGGTGCCGGACGGGCTGGTGCAGTCGTGGTTGCTGCGGGAGGACGACGAGCACTGGCGGATCCAGACCCTCTGGCGCGACCAGGCTGCGCTCGACGCGATGCGCAGCGCGCCCGAACCGCCGGCCGCACCGGCGTTGTTCAGGTCGGTGGGCGCTGAGCCTGTGCTCACCGTTCTCCCCGTCGCCGCCGAGATCGGCGGTTGATCAGGTCCTCAGTCGCCCGCGGGCACCGGGCGCCCGGGCTGTTCGCCGCCGCGGGCTTCCAGGTAGTTGTTCTTGGGGACCATCACCTTGCGGCGGAAGAGGCAGACTACGGTTCCGTCTTGTTTGTAGCCTTTGGTTTCTACGTGGACTATGCCTCGGTCGTCCTTGGACGTGGACTCCCACTTGTCCAGGACGACCGTCTCGCCGTAGATGGTGTCGCCGTGGAAGGTAGGGGCGACGTGGCGGAGGGACTCGATCTCCAGATTGGCGATGGCCTTGCCGCTGACGTCCGGGACGGACATGCCGAGCAGGATCGAGTAGATATAGTTGCCGACGACAACGTTCTTGCCGAACTGGGTCGTTTCTTCGGCGTAGTGCGCGTCGAGGTGGAGCGGGTGGTGGTTCATCGTGAGCAGGCAGAACAGGTGGTCGTCGTACTCCGTCACCGTCTTGCCCGGCCAGTGCTTGTAGACCGCACCGACCTCGAACTCCTCGTAGCTGCGCCCGAACTGCATGCCGGCTCCTTCTCCACAGGTGAACCCCCATGCTGCCGGAACCGGACCAGTGCGGTCCGTGGTCTGGCTCTCACCGACGGGAGAGATGCGTCACCTCTCCCGCCGGAAAGGGTCAGTCCTGCGGCCGCTGGACCGGCTGCTGCACCGGCTGCTGTGGCACCGGCTGCTCCGGCACGAGCGGGTTGACCTCGCCCTTCAGCGCCAGCTTGGCCAGGTGGTTCCGCGCCTCTTCAGCGAACTTGAAGTCGCAGAGAACGTCGTACGTCGTCGCCACCACCGCGGTCCGCGACGTGAAGTCGCGTCGGCCGGCCGACTGCGCGTAGCTCAATCCACCGAACACCAGGCCGAAGAAGGCGCCCAGCACCACACCGGTCAGCAGCGCCGCGAGCCAGTTACCACTCGTGAACAGCCCCAGCAGCAGTCCGACGAACAGACCGAACCAGGCACCGCTGGCCAGACCCGCGGCCAGGGCACGCCCCCAGGTGAGCCGGCCGGTGATCTTCTCCACCTGCCGGAGGTTGTTGCCGACGATGGTCGTGTGCTCGACCGGGAACTTCTCGTCCGAGAGGTAGTCGACAGCTCGCTGCGCCTCCCGGTAGGTGTCGTACGTCCCGATCGTCAGGCCGCTCGGCCGGGGGTCCATCGCTGGTATGCCCTGCGTGGTCATCGTCGTTCCTCTCCACGTGCTTCCACCCCCATCATTGCCGACGGCTGGTTACCGCGTCTTGATAGCCTCGCCGTGATGGCCGGGCGAAGGTGGGACATGGGCGCGACACGCCGGGTAGGAGAGCTCTTCGCCCGCCGGGTCGGCGGTGACGTCCGGCCGCCCGACGACGTCGTCGCCGGCAAGCTGGAAGGCGCCCTGGTCGACTGGGGGCTGTACCGCGAGGGCAAGCGCGACGAGCGGGTCAGCTCCTACACCGAGGCCCTGGTCCGGGCTCGGCGCGGGCAGGGCTTCGTCTGGATCGGCCTGTTCCAGCCGAACGACCACCAGCTCGCCATCATCGGCAAGGAGTTCGGCCTGCACCCGCTGGCGCTGGAGGACGCGTCCGAGGCGCACCAACGGCCCAAGCTGGAGCGGTACGGCGACACTCTCTTCGCTGTCTTCAAGACCGTCAGCTACGTGCCGCACGGCGACCTGACCGCTACCAGTGAGGTCGTGGAGACCGGTGAGGTGATGGTCTTCTGCGGACCCGGGTTCGTGGTCACCGTCCGCCACGGTGAGCACAGTGAGCTGTCCGGCCTGCGGCACGAGCTCGAAGGCGAGCCGAAACGGCTGGCGGCCGGACCGGGCGCCGTACTGCACGCCATCGCCGACCACGTGGTGGACCGCTACCTGGAGGTGGCGGACGCCGTCCAGGCCGACATCGACCTGATCGAGACGTCCATGTTCACCCCGCGCGGCTGGCGCAACATCGACCGCGTCTACCAGCTGAAGCGTGAGGTGCTGGAGCTGAAGCGGGCCGTGGCTCCGCTGACCGGGCCGATGCGAGCCCTCTCCACGGTCCGGAACCCGTTGATCGCCGACGAGACCAGGAACTACTTCCGTGACGTCGACGACCACCTGCAGCGGGTGAAGGAGCAGGTCATCTCGTTCGACGAGCTGCTCAGCTCGATCCTCCAGGCCGGCCTGGCCCAGCTGCAGGTGGCGGAGAACGAGGACATGCGCCGGATCTCGTCCTGGGTGGCGATCCTCGCCGTCCCCACGATGATCGCCGGGATCTACGGCATGAACTTCGAGAACATGCCCGAGCTGCGGCTGAAGTACGCGTACTTCGTCGTGCTCGGCGTGATGGCCGGCGCCTGCTACGTCCTGTACCGGCTGTTCAAGCGGAACCACTGGCTCTGAACCGCCAGGTTCATTACCAAGCGAACGGCGTGTTGGCAACCTTCTGCCATGGCCGGGAGTACTACCTGTTTGGAATGTTCAAACGGTTGTGGACCAATCCACTACCTTGATTGAATTTCCGCATCGCGTTCGGTCAGCGGGCAGCCACGATCTGCGACCGGCGGCATCGGGGGATGTCGTGACCACAGGGAGGGTCTGTCGTGCTTCGCATCCACTTCACGCCACGCGATCTGGCCCGGGTCACGGTCGCCACCAAGCCGGCTCCGCTGTGGGAGGTCCTGCTCAGTCTGCACATACTGCAGCACTCGGACGGCCGGCTGATCTTCGAGGACTGGCGCCGGCAGGTGCGGACCAAGGTCGCGCCGGACCAGATGCGGCTGCTGCTGGAGCTGACACCGCCCAAGGGGTACTCCCCTGACTTCCTCACCCCGGCCGAGTCCACACCGGACTTCGACACCGCGCTGGAGCTGACGCTGGCCACACCGCGGCAGCAGCTGCGCAGCCAGCTCGACCTGCTCGGCCGCTACCGCCCGGCCTCGCCGTGGACGCGAGAGCTGGCGCAGGGCAACCGGGCCGCGCTGGGGAAGCTCGGCCGGGCCATCCGGACGTACCACGACGCGGCGATCGCGCCGTACTGGAAGTCGATCGGGACGCACGTGTCCGCGGACCACGCCCATCGTGGCGAGGCGCTGGCCCGCCACGGGGTGGACCGGCTGCTGTCGTCGATCCATCCCCGGGTGCGCTGGGTCGCCCCGGTGCTGCAGGTGCTCGACATGAACGACCGGGATCTGTACCTCGATGGCAGGGGGATCGAGCTACAGCCGTCGGCGTTCTGCTGGCAGGTACCGACCAAACTGCGGGATCCGGATCTGAAGCCGATTCTGGTGTATCCGATCCAGCATGCGCCCGGCATCCTGCGGCAGGCGTCGATGGAACCGATGGCGTCGACCGACCCGCTCGGCTCACTGCTCGGGTCGACCCGGGCCGCCGCGCTGGAGGCGACCGTCAGCGGGTGTACGACGACCGAGCTGGCCAAGCGGTGCCAGATCTCACCGGCGGCCGCGAGCCACCAGGCGACGGTACTGCGGGAGGCGGGGCTGATCACCACCCGTCGGGCCGGCGCATCGGTGCGGCACGAGATCACCCAGCTGGGCATCTGGCTGCTGTCCGGCTACGGGTCCGGCAACAGCCGCCACGCACCGGCCCGGGTGCCGGTCTGACCAAGGTCCCGCCGCACGTTGGGCCGACTGGCACCGCCCCGCTCGTCGGCCCGGCGTGCCGTCGGTCTCGTCAGCCTGCGTCGTTGACCGCGGCTACGTACTGCTGATCGAGCAGTCGAACGATCTTCTCGCGGTCGAAGTGCTTGGACGGCCCCTGCCGGTCAGCCGCGACCAGGGCCTGCTGCCACGTGGACCGCGCCTCGTCGTCGCGTCCCAGCGCCTGATAGGCCTCACCGAGCGACACCAGCGTGGGTACTTCGGCCGCGCCCAGCTCAAGCTCGCGACACAGCCGCGCTGACTCCTCCAGGTACGGCACCGCTTGCTCGAAGGCGCCGTACTGCATGAAGGCGTACCCGGCCGTATCCAGCGCATAGGCGACGCCGCGGAGGTAGCCGACCGACCTGTGCCGCTCCACTGCCTCCAGCGCGTTCGCAACCGCCTCTTCGTGCCGGCCGAGGTCGCTGTAGGTGTGGGCCAGGTTGTTCTGCGCGGAGCCGTACGAGCGGTCGTCGTCGCTGTAGTCCATCGCCAGCTTCAGGTGGTACACCGACTTGTCGGTATCCTCGGTCTGCCGGTAGGTCATGCCGATGTTGCTGTGCAGCATGCTGATCCCGGTCCGCTGCCCGGTCGACTCCATCAGCTCGAGCGCGCGGTGGAACTGCGCCAGCGAGTCGGAGACCCGGCCGAGCAGCCCGTACCCGACAGCCAACTGGTTCCCCACCATCGCCTGCAGCAACGGCTCTCCGGTCAACGCGGCAGACCGTACTGCGGTCTCGTGGGCCGCCAGCACCGCCGCGCTCGGCGACCGCTGCTGCTCCAGGTAGTCCCACAGCTCGCTGCCGAGACAGGCGGCCAACCGGTGCTGACCGCGGTCCGCACCGACGATCACTGCGGCGAGCAGGGTGCTCCACTCCTGCCGGAACCAGTCCAGCGCGTCGGCACTCGACGCGAACGTCATCGGCCGGACACCAGGCAGCGGGTCCTTCAGCAGCTTGAACCGGATCACCCCGCCACGCGCCAACCGAGCGGACTGAGCCGTATGTGCGAGCCAGTCGAGCAACCGGGCGAACGCCTCCTGGTTCTCCTCCGGCCGCTCCAACCCAGCGGCGTACAGCCGGATCAGGTCGTGCAGCTGGTACGACGCCGGCGACACCTGCTCCAGCAGGTTCACCTCGACCAGCAGGTCGAGCAAGTGGTCTACCTCGGCCTCGTCCACCCCAGCCAGCGCAGCTGCTGCCGGCGGCCCGAACACGGCGGCCGGATAGGCGCCGAGCATCCGGAACAACCGGGCCGCATCGGGCGGCAACGCCTGGTAGGACCACGACAGCACGGCCCGCACGCTGCTCAGCTCGTCGTCGCCGATCTCCAGGGCACTGAGCCGGTCGCTCGCAGCCGCCAACTGCTTGGTGATGTCGGTACTGCGACTCCGGCTCGCCCGCTCGGCGCCGACGACCAATGCCAACGGCAACCTTCCGCACAGCTCCGCGAACTCGGCTAGCTGCGCCGCGTCGTAACGGCGGCCGGCCACGACCCGAGCCAACAGCTCTGTCGATTCCTCAGCCGACATGAGCCCCAGGCTGAGCCGTCGTGCGCCCTCGCGCGCCACCAGACCACGCAGCTGATTCCGGCTCGTCACGATCACGAACCCACCGGCACCCGGCAGCAGCGGACGGACCTGAGCAGCATTGCGTGCGTTGTCGAGCACCAGTAGCAGCTGCTTGTCCGCAAGCACCGTCCGCAGCATGGCCGACCGCGCCTCGGTAGCACCCGGCACTTGGTCCGCCGGCACGCCAAGAGCCAGCAACAGATCCGCCAGCGCCTCATGCGGCTCGAGTAGACCACCTGCGCTGTAGCCGCGCAGGTTGATGAAGACCTGTCCGTCCGGGAAGTGCTTCCGCACTTGGTAGCCCCAGTGGACCGCCAGTGTCGTCTTGCCACTCCCGCCGGTCCCGTCGATCGCAACGATGACGGCACTCTGGTCCAATCGCTCGCTGCGCAGTACGTCGTCTAGGAAGTCCAGCGCCGAGGTCCGCCCGGTGAACGTGGGCAGGTCCCCGGGGAGCTGCCTCGGCACAGCCGGCGTGCTGGGCGCACCGGCGAGCAACTCGGCGTACACCGCTTGCAGCTCCGCACCCGGGTCCGCACCGAGCTCGTCGGCGATCCGCACCCGCACCGACTCATAAAGCTCGAGCGCCTCGGCCGCCCTTCCAACTTTTGCCAGCAACCGAAGGAAGCGGACCCACAGCGACTCTCGCAACGGATAGGTCGTCGTCAGCTCACGCAACTCAGCGAGGACCTCGCCCGTGTCGCGCTCGTCGACCCGGAGATCGGTACGGCGCTCTACGGCCGCCAGGTACTGCTCTGTCAGCCGCGGCGCCTCGGTGCTCTCCAGCCACTCGGACCGTACGCCGTCGAACGGCCGCCCACCCCACTCGGCCAGCGCCGCCCGGAGCGCGTCGTACGCATCGTCCGTCTCCGCGGCCACGCGCAGCAGCCGGGTGAAGCGGTGCACGTCGATCTGCTCAGGGTCCAACTGCAGGCTGTAGCCGGCCTGCCCGGTCGTCACCAGGTCAGCACCGATCACGCGACGCAGGCGGGTCATCAGCGTGTGCAGACTCGGTCCGACGTGGGCGGGTGGGCCGTCGCCCCAGATGCGCTCCGCGAGCACCGGCGTGGAGACGGGTTCACCGGCTGCGAGCGCGAGCACGGCGAGCAGCGCCCGGATCCGATCGCCACCGAGCTCGACCGGCCGACCGTCCATGCGCACGGACACGCCGCCCAACAGGCGGACCGCTACCCGCGCACTCCCGGACGTCTGCGTCATCTGCCTCCACTTTCCCGGCTCCCAACCGCTCCACGGTACCGCCCGGAGGGTCGTGACAGCCCGCTGACAGGGGGTGTTCGGCATCATCGGCGGAGGAGAGGGGAGGTCCATTTGCTGCGGATACATTTCACCGGTCAAGACCTGGCCCGGACGACCGTGGCCGAGGAGCCGGACCCGATGTGGGAGATCCTCCTCAGTCTCCACCAGCTGCAAGGTCGCGACGGCGCGGCCCACTACGGCAACTGGCGTGAGCGGGCCCGGCGCAGCCTGCCCCGGTCTGCTGTCCGGCTGCTGCAGCTGGCGCCACCACGCGGGTACTCCCCCGACTTCCTCACCCCAGCGGACCGCAGCGGCAACTTCGACGAGGCCCTGGACAAGGTCCTGTCCACACCGTCGCAACGACTGCAGGAGGACCTCGAGCTCCTCGCCGTACGCCGTCCGCGTACCGCCTGGACCCGCGAGCTCGCAACCGGCCGGTCCGACGCCGTCCACGGCCTGGGCCAGGCGCTACGGGTGTACCACCACTACGCCGTAGAGCCTTACTGGGAGTCGATCCGGTCCTTGGTGCGCACCGACCACCAGCAGCAGGTCAGCAACATGTCCGGTGCCGGCGTGGCTGAGCTGCTCCAGCAACTGCACCCTTCCGTGCGCTGGAAGGCACCTGTGCTGGAGATCTCCGGCTTCTCGGTCGACCGCGACGTTCACCTCGACGGTCGCGGGCTGCGGTTGCAGCCGTCGGTCTTCTGCTGGCGTACGCCGACCAAGCTGCACCACCCGGACCTGCCGCCAGTGCTGGTCTACCCGGTGCAGTACGCGCCGGGCATGCTCCGACGTACGTCGCTGGACGAGAGGTCGCAGCCGCTCGCCGCGCTGCTCGGTGCGACCCGAGCAGCCGCACTCGAGGCGATCGCGGACGGCTGTACGACGACCGAGCTGGCAGGGCGCTGTCAGATCTCACTGGCCGGAGCCAGCCGCCAGGCGGGCATCCTGCGCGACGCAGGTCTGATCAGCACCCGCCGCGCCGGGCAAGCCGTCCGCCACGACCTGACCCCGCTGGGCAAGGCCGTGCTGACCGGTGGCTTCGCTCCGGCCGCCCAAGCGGGCTAGAGCTTGTAGTCCTCGAGCAGCCGGCGGCCGATGATCATCCGCTGGATGTCGGCCGTGCCCTCACCGATCAGCAGCATCGGCGCCTCGCGGTACAGCCGCTCGATCTCGTACTCCTTGGAGAACCCGTACCCGCCGTGGATGCGGAACGAGTCCTCCACGACCTGAGCGCAGTACTCACTGGCCAGGTACTTCGCCACGCCCGCCTCGAAGTCGTTGCGCGAGCCGCTGTCCTTCTTCCGGGCCGCCTTCACCATCAGCTCGTGCGCGGCCTCGACCTTGACCGCCATGTCGGCCAGCCGGAACAGCACGGCCTGGTGGTCGGCGATCTTCTTGCCGAACGTCTCCCGCTGCTGCGCGTACGAGATGCCCAGCTCGAACGCCCGCCGGGCGACCCCGCAGCCGCGCGCGGCCACGTTCACCCGGCCGACCTCGACGCCGTCCATCATCTGGTAGAAGCCCTTGCCCGGTACGCCGCCCAGGATCTGCCCGGCGTCGATCCGGTAGCCGTCGAACACCAGCTCGGTGGTGTCCACGCCCTTGTAGCCCATCTTCTCGATCTTGCCCGGCACCGTGAGGCCCTTGTCGACCTCGCCGAACCCGGGCTCCTTCTCGACCAGGAAGGTGGTCATGTTCTTGTAGACGGAGTCCTGCTGCTCGTCCGTCTTGACCAGGACGGCGACCAGGTTCGACGAGCCGCCGTTGGTCAGCCACATCTTCTGGCCGTTGACGACATAGCTCTCGCCGTCCTTGACCGCCTTGGTCTTGATCGCGGCCACGTCGGAGCCACAGCCCGGCTCGGACATCGAGAACGCCCCCCGGACGTCACCGGTCGCCATCCGCGGCAGGTACTTCTGCTTCTGCTCGTCGGTCCCGTGCTGCAGCAGCATGTACGCGACGATGAAGTGCGTGTTGATGATGCCGGAGACGCTCATCCAGCCGCGGGCGATCTCCTCGACGCAGAGCGCGTAGGTGAGCAGCGACTCGCCGAGGCCGCCGTACTCCTCGGGGATCATCAGCCCGAACAGGCCGAGCTCCTTGAGGCCCTCGACGATCTCGGTCGGGTACTCGTCGCGGTGCTCGAGCTCGGTGGCGACCGGGAGGATCTCCGCCTCGACGAAGGCCCGGACCGTCTTCAGGATCTCCTCCTGAATGTCGGTCAGGCCCTCGGTCTGCTGCAACCTGCTCATGCTGCGCCTCCTTCGACCGGCTTACCCGCGAGTATCGCGGTTCTCAGCATCCCGGTCAGGGTGTGACACCCGCTGTGACACGAGCCACCTGCAGGAGGTCGCGTGACTCACTCGTGGTTGTTGGTCTGCGGCAGGGAGCTGCTGACGACCGAGAACAGCGCGACGATCTGCGGCGTCGCCTGCCACCGGTGCCGCTGCTGCGCCTCCACGAGCCGCTGCCGGGCGTCGTTGAAGTGCTTGGCGGCGGCGTCGGTGTCGCCGTGGTCCAGAGCCTCGGCGGCCTGGTCCAGGTCGTGCGCTGCCTCGCGTGGCGCTCGGCTGTGGCCGTCCTGCTGCGTCGCCCGGACCTGCGCGGCGAGCGTCCGCAGCGCATTCACCAGTGCGCCGTGCTGGTCCGCCTTCGGCGTCTGCTTGGGTGTCTGCTTCGGGGTCGCCTTCTTGGACGGCGTCTTCGTCGGAGTCGGCGTGGGCTTCGCAGTGGTCGTCGGCGCGACCGAGACCTTCTGGACCGGGACCGACGGCGTACCGCCGGCCTGTGCGGTCGGCGGGTCGGTCGAGACGGCTTCCTTGAGCAGGATGGCGCCGGTGATCGCAGCCAGTACGACGGCTGCCGCGATGCCGAACTTGGCCAGTGGGAAGGCCTTGCGCGGCGCCCGGTGAGCGGACTCCGGCTCCTCTTCCTCCCAGTGCCCGATGTCCAGCGGCTCGTCGGCAGGCAGGGCCAGGACCTGTGTCTGGTTCGTCGGCCCGGCGTTCGTTGGCGTAGCCACCAACGCGCTCGTTGGTTTAGCCAACAGCGCAGCCACCGCTGCCGCAGACGTCGGCCGGTCCGCCGGGTCCTTGGCCAGCAGCGCGCTGACGAGGTTGGGCAGCTCCGCCGGTACGTCGGTCCGCGCGATCGGCGCAGGTGGTACGTCGAGGTGCTGGCGCATCACCGCGTCCACGGTCGGGCCGCTGAAGGGCGGCGTACCGGTCAGCAACTCGTACAGGACGCAGCCGAACGAGTACCAGTCGCTGGCCGGCGTGGCGGGCTCGCCACGGACCTGCTCCGGGGACACGTACGACGCCGTACCGAGCAGGACGCCCAGGCCGGTCGTCTCGTTGCCCGCGCGTTTGGCGATGCCGAAGTCGGTCATCTTGAGCGTGCCGTCGGCGGCCAGCATCAGGTTGGCCGGCTTCACGTCCCGGTGCACGATGCCGGCGCCGTGGGCCGCGTCCAGAGCGCGTGCACCCTGCGTCGCAATGTCCGCGACCAGCTCCGCGCTCGGCAGCCCCGCAGTACGCATCAGCTGCGCCAGGTCCGGGCCCTTGACGAGCTCCATGACCAGGAACACGTGCTCACCCTCGGTGCCCACGTCGTACGTCGCCACCACGTTCGGGTGCGACAGCCGCGCCGCGGACTGCGCCTCGGCGCGGAACCGCTGGACCGCGTCCATCGGGTCGCCTTCGAGGCGGCGAAGAAGCTTCACCGCCACCTGGCGGGCGAGGACCGTGTCCTCCGCCTGCCACACCTCACCCGCACCGCCCCTGCCCAACAGGGTCAGCAACCGGTACCGACCGGCCAGTACCTCGCCGTTCACACACCACACCTTCCGCAGCGGACCGCAACACCTTAGGCGGGATCGCGGAGATGATCGAGTCGGCGGCGAAAACCTTGAGGAAGCTCTGCGCACAGCGATCGGCGTACTACGGTGTGTCGCATGAAGCGATCGATTACCGCCTTGATCGTGGCCACGCTGGTCGCGACGACGCTGACCACGACCACCGCGTCCGCGACGCCGGCCGGTCACCCGAAACCGGTGGCGCGGTGCGAGTTCACGCCGACGCCCGAGAACCCGGCGGCCAAGCCCGTCCGGATCCCGTCCCCCGTCGCCCGGGCCAAGGGCACCGTGGACGTGTACTTCGTCACGAACTACGGCCCGTTCGTGGTCCGGATGGACCGCGCCAACGCGCCCTGCGGCGTGCACAACTTCGTGCACCTGGTGAAGAGCCAGTTCTACGACGCCACCCAGTGCTTCCGGCTGACGAACTCGGCCCGCCTCGGCGTGCTCCAGTGCGGTGACATCTACCGCCAGGAGGAGGGTGGCCCGGGCTACAAGTTCCCGGACGAGGTCACCGGGCAGGAGACCTACCCGCGCGGCACCGTTGCCTATGGCAACCAGGGTCCCGGCACCAACGGCTCGGAGTTCTTCGTCGTCCACTCGTTCGCCAACATCCCGCCGAACTACACCGTCCTCGGCCACGTGATCGCCGGCATGTCCACCTTCGACCGGATGGTCAAGGCCGGCATCGCCGACCCGGACCAGGACGGCCCCCCGACCCACCCGATCCGAATCCTGAAGGTGTGGACCGTCTAGGGGGAGGGTAATTCCGGCGCCCGCGGCGCTACCGTGAGACATGGGCATCCGCGGGCGACCCCGCCACCCGGACGTGCTGACACCGGCCGAGTGGCAGGTCGTGCACGCGGTCCGGCACGGCATGTCGAACCGGGAGATCGCCCGGCGGCGCGGGGTCAGCCCGGACGCGGTCAAGTTCCACATCACCAACGCGATGCGCAAGCTCGGCCTGGCCCGGCGGGCCGAGCTGCGCACCTGGCGTGGGGTGCCCGCAGACAGTGCTCTACGGGTTCAGAAAGGCGCGGAGATGGTGCAATTGGGGGCGATCGGGCAGATCGCCAGGACGGTCAGCGACATCGAGACGGCGAAGGCGTTCTACGGCGGCGTGCTGGGGCTGCCGCACCTCTACACGTTCGGCGACCTGGCGTTCTTCGACTGTGGCGGGACGCGGCTGTTCCTTCGCGCCACCGACGAGCGCGGCGAGCAGTCGATCCTGTACTTCCGGGTCGACGACATCCAGACGGCGTACGACGAGCTCCGCGAGCGCGGCGTGAGCTTCGAGGACGCTCCGCACCTGATCCACAAGCACGACAGCGGGGTCGAGGAATGGATGGCGTTCTTCCCCGACCCCGATGGTCAGCTGCTGGCGATCATGGCGCAGGTCCAGCCCTAGTCGGCCGGCGGCTGCCAGACGTTCGAGCGGGTCATGCCTGCCGCGCGGCCCTTGGCGGAGATGACGAGTGCCATCTTGCGGGAGGCCTCGTCGATCATCTCGTCGCCGAGCATCACCGCGCCGCGGGCGCCGCCGGCCGCCGAGGTGTAGTGGTCGTAGGCGTCGAGGATGTTCTCGCTGTGGTCGTAGTCCTCCTGGCGCGGGGAGTAGACCTCGTTGGCGGCGGCGATCTGGTCCGGGTGCAGGACCCACTTCCCGTCGAAGCCCAATGCGGCGGACCGGCCGGCGACCCGGCGGAAGCCGTCGACGTCCTTGATCTGCAGGTACGGGCCGTCGATGGCCTGCTTCCCGTGCGCCCGCGCGGCCATCAGGATCTGCATCAGGATGTAGTGGTACGCGTCGCCGACGTCGTACCCGGGCGGCTGCTCACCGACCACCAGCGACTTCATGTTGATCGACGCCATGAAGTCGGCCGGGCCGAAGATGATCGTCTCCACCCGCGGCGACGCCTGCGCGATCGCGTTCACGTTGGTCAGGCCGAGCGCGTTCTCGATCTGGGCCTCGATCCCGATCCGGCCCGGCTCGTAGCCGTGCACCTTCTCCAGCTGGGTGAGCAGCAGGTCGAGCGCGACCACCTGCTCGGCGGTCTGCACCTTCGGCAGCATGATGCAGTCGAGGTTGGCCCCGGCACCGCCGACGACCTCGATGACGTCCGCGTAGGTCCACTCGGTGGTCCAGTCGTTCACCCGGACGACCCGCAGCTTGCTGCCCCAGCCGCCCTCGTTCAGCGCCGCGACGATGTTCTTCCGCGCGTCCACCTTGGCGATCGGCGCGACCGAGTCCTCCAGGTCGAGGAACACCTGGTCGGCGTCCAGTCCCTTCGCCTTGGCCAGGAACCGCGGGTTCGACCCCGGGGTGGCCAGGCACGACCTTCTGCTCCGCAAGACCTGCTCGGACATCTGGACCTCCGCTCGGTTACTCACCGGTCACCGGCAGCGTACGGCGAAACGCCCGCTCCCGGCCCGGTGACATCGCTCACTGTGACACTCTTGGCCCGTGGAGAACGCCGAGGCTGTGACCGTGATCGCCGCCGTGATGAAGAAGGCCGGCCTGGTCTGGCTGTCCTGGAGCGGCGGGCGCCCGGCCCCGGCCTGGTTCGCCACAGTCGACGGCCAGTATGTCGTGCTCGCGGACAGGGCCGACAGCGCGGAGCAGCCGCTGCCCGGGCTGGTCACGGCCGGCTCGGCGGACGTCGTCGTACCGGCGAAGCCCGCAACGAACCGGCTGGCGGCGTGGAAGGCGACCGTACGGCGTCTGGAGCCCGGGACCGAGGAGTGGACCGCAGCGGCCCTGGTGCTGCGCACTGAGCGACTCAACGCGGCCGGCCTGGACACGCAGCTGGCGCGCTGGCAGACAGAGGCCGACCTGCTCGTCCTGGAGCCCACCGGCGAGATCACCGAGGCAGCCGGTCGGTACGACGCCACTCCACGCGCCGAAGCGCCGGTCGGTACGCGCGCGACCACCCGAGGCAATGCGCCGATCACCCTGCACCGCAAGGTCCGCCGGCGCCCCAAGCTGAGCTGAGGGGCGAGTCCGCTGCCACGGACTCGCCCCGGCTTCATCAGCTCAGCCCGAACGCCCGATCCACCGTCTGTACGACGCTGTCACCCGCGTTGTCACGAGCCGTCGTACGCAGGCTGACGTAGCGGGCCTGCGAGGGCGCGTCCAGCCTCGCCTGCTTCAGAGTGCTCCAATGCGCGCCGTCGTCGTACGAGACTTCCACCGACACACTGCTGATCCGGCCAGCCCCCACTGCACCCGGCAGTTGCGAGGGGGTGATGCTCAAGGCGCTGTGCCGTTGTGCACGGCCTGAGAGGTCCAGTGCGACCCCGTAGTCCAGCTGGATCAGCGGGAGCGTCTCCAGTTGGGTGTAATCGCCATGGGCCGACATGAAGCTCCACTCGGTGTGCGTCGACGGCGAGTACGGCCAGTTGGGCAGCGTGCGGGTGGCGTCCACCATCAGCCGGTACGGGAGCCGCTCCGGCGCCGCCTCGGCTGAGACGAAGTCCGACCCCTCGCTGACCAGCTGATCGCCTTGGTATAGCGCGGACTTCAGCGTGACGCCGTCGAACACCGTGCCTTCGTGCTGACCGTCACCCCAGGAGGGCATCCCGAAGACGTTGATCAGGTCGCCGATCCGCGACGGCGGCGTCGACATCGCGTTGTCGCTCAGCAGCCGTGGCCGCTCGACCCCGCCGAACAACGTCTCCTTGCTGGTGCTCCGAGCCGGGTAAGCCCGCGACGAGCCGACCTCGGACAGCTGCCCGGGTACGGCGGACTGGCTGAGCCACTGCATCTTCGGCCCGGCTGTCACCCAGACGGTGTGGTCGACCTGTCCGAGCACGGTGCTGCTCATCGATCCCACTGCCCAGGTGAGGTCGGGCGACAGGTCGTACCGGATGTCCAGCGCCTCGCCCTGGAAGATGTTGCGGAACGACTGCTCGATCTTGGCGAGGTCGTTGGGACCAGGCCGGTAGCCGGGGTCAGGCGGGATCAGCCCGTCGTGGTGCTGGACCAGGTCGTACAGGTACTGCGGGTACGGGTGCGAGGTCAGCTTCATCGTCGTGGAGCCGTGGCGGAGCTGGGCGAGCAACCGCTGGCCCTGGTCGGTGTTCAGCGACGCCACCGGGAGCGGTGGAGCCTCCTCGGCCGGCTTGTCGGACCAGGCGTCCAGCGGACCGTACCCGTCGTTGACGATCAGCAACTGCTGGGCGCCTGCGATCGCTGCGTACTTCGCCTGATCGCCAGCCGGGACCTGGTCGTTGCGGAGCACCACGGCGATCCTGCCGCGCACCGACGTCCGTCTGAACCCGTCACTCGATCCGTCACCGACGTACACCAGCGAGGCTGCGCGGGTGCCCTCCTTGAGCTTCGGGGACAGGCTCTGCACCTGCGGCGTCCACGAGTCCTTGCCTGCGGCAAGCGTTACGGCCGGCTGGTCCTGGCGCCACCGGGTGGTCACCGTGTACGCCCCCTGCGTCACCTTCTTCGTCGGCGTTGCCCAGACGCTGTCGTAAAGCCACCACTCGAGCTGGTAGCTGTCGAAGAAGCGGTACAGCTCGGGATAGCTGCGTTGCTGGTCGAACCGGATGCCGTTGTTCGTGGTCGGTTGCGGAGTGACCGCGGCGACCTTGCGCAGCGTCGAGGCGTCGAAGATCACCGTCCGGTCCTTGGTGAGGATGACCTCGGGGTCGCTGAGCACGGCCCGCGCGAGCGAGTGCGGCCCGTCAAGGCCGTGGACGTCGGCGTACATCCAGACGGCGTACGTGCTGGGCCGGACGGACAGCTCGACGCGGCCGCTCTCGTCGATCAGGTACGCGTGCGGCGCGGTGTCGCGGCGGACGTCCTTGACAATGACCAGTCCGGGCAGCGCCGAGCCGTCGCGGTCCTTGCCCTGCAGCGTCAGCTTGACCCGCTCGCTCTGCTTGCTGAGACCGACCGGGGTGTGCAGCTCACCCGCAGGTCCGGTCGCGGTCAGCATCGCGCTGTAGCCCGCGTCGTCCACCGCCAGGTCCAGATGCCCTGGTACGCCGACCGTGGCGGTCCCGTGCCCGGGGACGGTCACCTGGGACGAGGTGAGGGTCAGCAACCCAGCAGGAACGCCAGGGGCAGTCACAGCCAGGTCCAACGTCACGGGTCCGCGCCCGTGTTGGTGTACACGACGTCCTTGCTCATCACGCCACTGGCCGGGTACTTCGCCGAGAGGAAGGCCGAGCTGGTCGCGAACACCGAGCTCTTGACCGCATTGGCCACGTCGAGTCGCCCGCTACCCCCGGCGTACGGGCTGATCGCACTAGTGCGTTTGGTCGTGCTCACCAGGGCGTCCTTGAGCTGGACCCCTGTCCAGTCGGGGTGCACCTTGGCCAGCAGAGCCGCGGCACCCGCGACATGCGGAGTGGCCATGGAGGTACCGCTCATCGTCAAATACGGGCCCTCCCCCTCCGGCGCGTACTGCGACCGCGCGGCCAGCACGTCGACGCCGGGCGCCGTCAGCTCTGGCTTGAGCGCGTTGTTGTTCAGCCGCGGACCGCGGCTGGAGAAGCCGGCCAGCCGGTCGGACGAGTCAACCGCTCCGACTGTCAGCGCGGCGTCGGCCGCACCTGGGGCGCTGACCGAGTACGGACCGGGCCCGGAGTTGCCAGCGGCGATGACGAACAGCGCACCGGTCTCGGCGCTCAGCTCATTGACGGCCTGGCTCAGCGGGTCGGTCCCGTCGGACGGCTCGTTCCCGCCGAGGCTCATGCTGATGATCTTGGCGTGCTGGTCCCGGGCGGCCCATTCCATCCCGGCGAGGATCCAGGAGTCCTGGCCGCTGCCGTCGTTGTCGAGGACCTTGCCGATGCGCAGGCCCGCGCCGGGCGCAACGCCCTTCTCCCGTCCGCCGGAGGCCGCGCCGGTACCCGCGATCGTCGACGCGACATGCGTGCCGTGGCCGTGCCGGTCCGTGACGTCCTGCCCCGGGACGAAGCTCTCCGATGCCTTGACCTGGCCGGCCAGATCCGGGTGAGCCGAGTCGACACCGGTGTCGAGCACCGCGACGTCGACGCCCTGGCCGGTGTTGCCGCCCTGCCAGACCTCCGGGGCGCCGATCTGCGCGGTGGTGTCGGCCAGCGTGACCTTGACCTTGCCGTCCAGCCAGACCTTGGCGATCCCGCCCTGGAAGGTCTTGGCCATGCTGGTGCCCCGCGCGTCCGGCGTACCGGTGAGCGAGCTCCAGAACGCCGCCGGGTTGTTGCGGTCGGCAACGAGCGCGGCGCCGTGGATGCTGCTCAGCGTGTGGGTCCCGCTGGCTCCGGCGGGCACGGCCTGCTTACGCGCATCGGAGTACGTCACGATCAGCGGCAACTGGTCGGTGTGCTCGTCGTCGTACCCGTCGGCGAGCAGTTCGCTGACGTTGAACAGGCCCTCGTCGAGTACGCCGGAAGCGACGTACGGCATGGCCTTGTCCGGATAGACGTAGGTGTCGTTGCCGACGGTCATGATGTGCGCGCCGGCCGGGCCGCCGCCCGGCTTCTGGACGGTCGCCGTGGTCCGGCCGTCCGCGGTCGTCGTCGTGGTGACCTTGTCGCCGGTGATCAACGTGACCGAGCGGGTCGCGGGCCGGACGGTCGACGGTGAGGTCGACGGTGAGGTCGACGGTGAGGTCGACGGTGAGAAAGCAGCTGGGACGGCTCCCGCTGGGGACGCGGGCAGGGTCGCGGCCAGCAGCGCGAGGGTCGCGCCGGCCGCGGCCAGGCCGCGAAACGAGTACTGGGGCAAGGGAAACTCCAGGGAGAGGCGGGGTTTCCCGCATTACACGCGGGCCTCACGGCTGACCGCCATCGATCTGCCCTGGCACAAACTGGTCACGACCAACTCGGACAGCCTGTCCACCAAGTGGACGGGAGACACGCCCTAGATCCATCCACGGTCGCGGGCGTGCCAGCCGAGCTGCAGCCGGGAGCGTGAGTTCGTCCGCTCCATCAGCAGCTGCACCCGGCGCGCGATCGTGCGCCGGCTCATCCCCAGCCGCACCCCCGCCGCGTCATCGGTCAGACCGGCCACCAGCAGCGACAGCAGGTACCTGTCCTCCGCTGACATCGGCGCCTCCGCCTCTGGTGTCTCCTCAGCTGTCACCACGAGCGGACTGGCTCGGGCCCACACCATCTCGAAGAGCGCGACCAGAGCGTCCAGCAACCCGCACGGGTGCACCAGCAGAGCGGCGTCCCGCGCCGGAGTGGCCCAGTCGAGCGGGAGCAACGCCAGCTCCCTGTCCGCGACCGCCAGCTTGGTCGGGAGGTCGTCAACGATCCGCGCCCGCTCCCCGGCGCGGACATGGCTGACCGCGCTGGCCGACAGCACTGCGTCGCTCAGCGCGGAGCTGTCGTAGACGACCCGGTACGTGACGCCCTCGGCTTGTCGGGCCAGCTGGGTCCGGTTCACCTCTGCCGTGGCCGCGTACGGCGGTGCGACCAGCTCGCGCATCTCGTCCCGGGCGGTCCGCTGGACCCGGTCGAACGCCAGCCCGACCGCGGTCTGCCCGGACACGATCTCGATCAGTTCCTCGGTCCGCCGGTCGCTGGCCAGGTTGTACGCCGCCGTGGTCAGCCGGTACGCCGCCTGGCGGATCCGCTCCAACTCCTCCCCCTGGCGCTGGACGAGCTGCTCCACCGCCAGGTCGGGCGGCACAGGTACGACCAGCTCGCGCGGAGACGGCGTACGGTGCACGAACCCTTCGCGCTCGAGCGCGTCGACAGCGCGCAGTACGTCCGGCTCGGCCAGCCCCACGCGGTCGGCCAGCTCGACGACACTCGCCGGGCCCTGCCGGACCAGGGCGAGGTACGTCGCCTCGTTCTCGGTCCCCAGCCCAGTGGCTCTCAGCATCTTCCACCCCATCTGCCACGCCGATGACAACGATGTACCGGCCGGAGGGAGTCTAGGAACCAGGCCGCCGCTCTGGCGACTGCAATGACCGTCCGGCGAGACGATCACGGGACACAGCCCGGCGCGGGACCGTTGCGGACGGGGTGCGGTTAGCCTTCGAACATGAGTGGATCACCGTCGCGGGTTTACGTGGCCCGGCTGGCTGGTCTCCCGGTGTTCGACCCGAACGGTGACCAGGTCGGCAAGGTCCGTGACGTCGTCGCGATGATGCGCCAAGGCAACCAGCCGCCGCGCGTGCTCGGGCTGGTGGTCGAGGTGTTCACCCGGCGCCGCATCTTCCTGCCGATGACCAGGGTGACCTCGGTCGAGGTCGGCCACGTGATCAGCACCGGTCTGCTCAACCTGCGGCGCTTCGAGCAGCGCCCGACCGAGGTGCTGGTGCTGGGCGAGCTGCTGGACCGCACGGTCACGATCGCCGACAGCGGTGAGACCGCGGTGGTCTACGACATGGCCATGGAGCAGTGGCGGACCAGGGACTGGCTGCTGACCAAGGTGGCCGTCCGCGAGGGCCCCAAGCGGTTCCGCCGGCGGCGCGGGCAGACCCACGTGCTCGACTGGGACGACGTGAGCGGCTTCGCCCAGACCGAGGAGGGTCAGGGCGCGACCCACATTCTGGCCGCGTTCGAGTCGATGCGAGCTGCTGACCTGGCCGGCGTACTGCATGACCTGTCTCCCAAGCGGCGCAAGGAGATCGCTGCTGCGCTGGACGACGAGCGGCTGGCCGACGTACTCGAGGAACTGCCCGAGGACGACCAGGTGGAGATCCTGGCCGGCCTGGACACCGAGCGGGCCGCGGACGTGCTGGAGGAGATGTCGCCGGACGACGCGGCCGACCTGATCGCAGAGCTACCCACCGACACGGCCGAGCGCCTGTTGACTTTGATGGAGCCGGACGAGGCAGAGGACGTACGGCGGCTGCTGACTTACGAGGAGCACACCGCGGGCGGTCTGATGACGTCGGAGCCGGTGATCCTGCCGGTCGATGCGACGGTGGCGGATGCGCTTGCTCACGTACGCAACGCCGAGCTGAGCCCTGCGCTGGCCGCGATGATCTACGTCTGCCGGCCCCCGCTGGAGACGCCGACCGGCCGGTTCATCGGCATTGGTCACATCCAGCGGCTGCTGCGCGAGCCGCCGTCCGAGCTGGTGTCCGCCGTGCTGGACACCGATCTGGACGGGCTGCGGCCGGACGACAGCCTGCAGGCGGTGGCGAAGTACCTGGCCACCTACAACCTGGTGGCGGCGCCGGTGCTCGACGACGAGGGCAGACTGCTCGGTGCGGTGACGGTCGACGACGTCCTGGACCACCTGTTGCCCGACGACTGGCGAGAGCACGACCACTCCGAGGAGGTGGACCACAATGCCCCGTGACGACCGCCGGATGTTCCGGACCTCGACGCGCCTCGACGTACCGAAGGAGACCCGCCGGACGTTCGTGCCGGCGTACGACGCCGACGCGTTCGGACGGCTGTCGGAGCGGATCGCCCGGTTCCTCGGCACCGGCCGGTTCCTGGTCTACATGACCGCGACGATCCTGTTCTGGGTCTGCTGGAACATCTTCGCGCCGGAGAGCCTGCGCTTCGACCAGTACCCGTTCATCTTCCTCACGCTGGCGCTCAGCCTGCAGGCGTCGTACGCCGCTCCGCTCATCCTGCTCGCGCAGAACCGGCAGGAGGCCCGCGACCGGGTCCAGTACGAGCGGGACCGGGACGTGGACGCCCGCACCCGGGCGGACATGGAGTTCCTGGCCCGGGAGATGGCGTCGCTGCGGATGGCCGTCGGCGAGGTCGCCACCCGCGACTTCATCCGCTCCGAGCTCCGGTCGCTGCTGGCCGACCTCGACCGCGCCGACGACCGCGTCTGAGTCTTTGGGTCCGAGCTACTCTCGATCGCAGGTGAGGAAGGACATGCGATGAAGACTCGGTTCGCGCCCGATCGTGGGCTCTCCCGGCGGATGGTGGTCACCAGCTTCCTGCTGGGGCTGCTGTACGTCGGCTTTGTTGCGCTGCTGATCGCTCTGACCAAGAGTGCCGTGATCGCGATCGTGCTCGCGGGCGGCCTGCTGTTCGTACAGTACTGGTTCTCCGACAAGATCGCGCTCTACGCGATGCGCGGCCGGATCGTCACGCCGGAGGAGGCGCCGCAGCTGCACGGCGCGATCGACCGGCTGTGCGCGCTGGCCGACATGCCGAAGCCGCGGGTCGCCATCGCCGACGTGGACCTCCCGAACGCCTTCGCCACCGGCCGGAACCCCAAGAACGCGGTCGTCTGCGTGACCACCGGCATCATGCGCCGGCTGGACGCGGACGAGCTGGAGGGCGTGCTCTCGCACGAGCTCTCGCACGTCGCGCACCGGGACGTCGCGGTGATGACGATCGCGTCGTTCCTCGGCGTACTGGCCGGCCTGATCACCCGCTTCGGCGTGTACGGCGGCCTCGGCCGGAACCGGGACCAGAACACCGCGGTGATCGTGCTGACCATCATCGGCGTCTCGATCGCGGTCTACGCGATCTCGTTCCTGCTGACCCGCGCGCTGTCGCGGTACCGCGAGCTGGCGGCGGACCGGGCCGGCGCGATGCTGACCGGACGACCGTCCGCGCTGGCGTCGGCGTTGACGAAGATCAGCGGCGACATCGCGCGGATCCCGTCCCGCGACCTGCGCCAGGCGGAGGCGTTCAACGCGTTCTTCTTCGCCCCGGCGATCTCCGGCAAGGGCGTCAGCCTGTCGTCCCTGTTCTCCACCCACCCGCCGCTCGAGAAGCGACTCGACCGCCTCGGCGTGCTCTCCCGCGAGCTGGGCGAGCAAGCTTAGGGCCATGGGTCTACTCGATATCCTGCTCGGCCGGAGCAAAGCCGTCCCGCCGAACCTTGACCAGTTGTTCCAGCTTCCGTCGGCCGCGATCACGTTGGAGACCGCGGCCGGCTACCGTCCGACGGGCAGCGGCTCGGTCTGCTTCAAGGCGGCCGAGGGCGGTGGGTTCACCGCGCTCCGCGAGGAGGTCGACAAGCTGCTCGCGCTCGACAACGGCAAGCTGACCAGTACGACGGACTCCTACGGCTTCACCTGGCTGGTCCGGCAGACCGCGCCGGACGACCTGGAGACCCTCGTCACCGACCTGCACGCGGTCAACACGTCCCTGGTCGACGCAGGCTTCGGTGGATCGCTCCTGTGCACGCTGGTCAACTTCACCAACGGCTCCAAGCCGCTGGGCCTGATCTACCTCTACAAACGCGGCACCTGGTACCCCTTCGCCCCCGCGGGCGCCGACCGCCGGGACAACGCCACCGAGCTCCAGATCAGGTCGATCGTCGGCGCCGACCTCCGCTTCGAGGCAGACCTCTCCCGCTGGTTCCCCGTCTACGGCGCCCCCGGCCTCTGAACGCCCCTGGGACACCCCCGGCGCGGAGTAAGGGTTGCCTTGCCGGGGGTATGTCACATGGACTGTGGTCGGGCGGATTCGGGGGAGCACGTAGCCTTGGGGCATGGCTCCCACTGCTGATCAGGTGACGACGGCGCTCGGTGGTGTGCTGGATCCGGAGATCCGCAAACCGATCACGGACCTCGGCATGGTCGAGTCCGTCGTCGTGCGCGAGGACGGCGTGGTCGCCGTCCGGATCCTGCTGACCGTCGCCGGCTGTCCGATGAAGGACACGCTGCGGCGCGACACCACCGCCGCGGTCAGCAAACTGGACGGCGTGACCGGCGTCGAGGTTGACCTGGGCGTGATGTCGACCGAGCAGCGGGCAGCCCTGCAGACCCAGCTGCGCGGTGGCGTGGCCGAGAAGGAAATCCCGTTCTCCCGGCCGGACTCGCTGACCAAGGTGTTCGCGATCGCGTCCGGCAAGGGCGGGGTCGGCAAGTCCTCGGTGACGGTGAACCTCGCGGTCGCGATGGCCCGGCAGGGACTGTCGGTCGGCGTCCTGGACGCGGACATCTACGGGCACTCGGTGCCGGCCATGTTCGGCGTCGCGGACGAGCGGCCGACCGCGGTGGACGACATGATCATGCCGGTGCCCGCGCACGGCGTGAAGGTGATCTCGATCGGCATGCTGAAGCCGAAGCGCGACCAGGTGGTCGCGTGGCGCGGCCCGATCCTGGACCGGGCACTCGTGCAGATGCTCGCGGACGTCTACTGGGGCGACCTCGACGTACTGCTCCTCGACCTGCCGCCGGGCACCGGCGACATCGCGATCTCGGTCGGTCAGCGGCTGACGAGCGCGGAGGTGATCGTGGTGACGACGCCGCAGGAGGCCGCCGCCGAGGTGGCCGAGCGCGCCGGCACCATGGCGCAGATGGTGCACCAACGGGTCGCAGGTGTGGTCGAGAACATGTCGTACCTGCCCTGCCCGCACTGCGGCCCCGAGCACCGGATCGAGATCTTCGGCAGCGGCGGCGGTACCCGCGTCGCCGAGACGCTGTCCGCCCGGCTCGGGTACAAGATCCCGCTGCTCGGTGAGATCCCGCTGGACGAGCGCCTCCGCTCCGGCGGCGACCTCGGCCAGCCGCTCACCGCGGCCGACCCCGACACCCCGGCGGCGCAGGTCCTCGAGAAGATCGCCGGCACCCTGGGCGGCAAGCCCCGCGGCCTCCTCGGCCGTCAGCTGGGTCTCAGTCCCGCAGGTCGCTGACCAGCAGCTCGTAGATCACCTCGTCGTCGAAGCGAGTCGACAGCTGGAAGGCCCCGCGTTCGGTGCCGACGTGCCGGAAGCCGGCCTTCTCGGCGGTACGGCGAGCCGCGGTGTTCGACGCCGCCGTACGGATGAAGAGGCGGCGGCCGCCGAACTCGGCGAAGTACCACTCGGCGACCCGCTGGACCGCCTCGGTCATCACGCCTCCGCCCTGGGCCTCCGGGTGCAGCCAGTAGCCCAGTTCGGCGTCACCGACCTCGTCGCGGTCGATCCGGAAGAGGGTCAGGTTCCCCAGGCCTAGGTCGGTCTCGCGATCGGCCACGCACCAGTTGAAGCGCTGCCCGGAGGCCGCCTGCTCGGCGAGGTCCCGCAGCCAGAAGCGCGCATCCTCGGCCGTGAACGGCTGCGGGATGAACGGCAGGAAGTGCGCAGTCGCCTGATTGGTCCGCGCGCCGGCGATCCGGTCCACCTCGTCGTCCCGCCACCGCCGCAGCCGAAGCCGTGAGCTCTCCAGGACGGGGTGCATGTCCGGGATCGTCTCACTGCCCCTGCTGGTCAGGCATGCAACCGGTCGGTCGGAGCGGCCATTAGGAGGTAAAACACCCAGAGCAGGAGGCTCCGAGTGAGACTTCGATCGGTACTTCGCCGCGGCGGGCTGACAGCCCTCGCCGCGGCGCTCGTCGTTCCGGCGGGCATCACCTATGCCGCTCCACCGACCCAACCCAAACCGACGTCGAAGGACATCCGGGTCACGCTGATCACCGGCGACCAGATCGTCCTCCCCGGCGGCAACGAGCGGACCCCCGGCTTCCGGTCCGGCCCCGGCCGGCAGAACGTCGCCTTCAGCAGCACCCGGATCAACGGGCACCTGACGATCATCCCCGCCGACGTCCAGCCGCTCATCGACAGCGGGCGCCTCGACCGGCGCCTGTTCGACGTGACCGGCCTGGTCAAAGCCGGGTACGACGACGCACACAGCCAGACCATCCCGATCCTCACGACGCATCCCAGCGCCGGTCTGAAGACACCACACAACCTCCCGGCCGGCATCACCGCCGGAAAGGTCGACAAGGCTGCCGCCGGCACCTTCCTCGCCGGCCTGCGCAGCGCGAAGAGCGTGACCGGCGGCAAGATCTGGCTCGACGGCAAACGCAGCCTCACCCTCGACCAGTCCGTCCCGCAGATCGGCGCACCCACCGCCTGGCAGGCCGGGTACATCGGCACCGGCGTCACCGTCGCCGTACTCGACTCCGGTATCGACACCACCCATCCCGACCTCGCCGGCCAGGTCGTCGGCGCGAAGAACTTCGTCGACAGCACCGCCGGCGACCAGGACGGTCACGGTACGCACGTTGCCTCGATCATCGCCGGCACCGCGGCCGCCTCGGCCGGCCGGTACAAGGGTGTCGCGCCGGGCGCCCGCCTGTACGACGGCAAGGTCTGCACCATCGACGGCTGCCCGGAATCCGCGATCCTGGCCGGCATGCAGTGGGCCGCGACCGAGGTGAAGGCCAAGATCGTCAACCTCAGCCTGGGCGGGCCGGACACCCCGGACCTCGACCCGCTCGAGCAGGCCGTGAACACGCTCAGCGCCGAGACCGGCGCTCTGTTCGTAGTTGCTGCTGGCAACGACGGTCCGGGGGCGAGCACGATCAACTCACCAGGCAGCGCCGACGCGGCGCTCACCGTCGGTGCGGTCGACAAGCAGGACGGCCTCGCCGACCGCAGCAGCCGTGGCCCGCGTCTCGACGGCGCGATCAAGCCGGACGTGACCGCGCCGGGCGTCGACATCGTCGCAGCCCGTTCGAAGGACGCCGTCATCGGCGAGCCGGTCGGCGACCAGTACCTGCGCTTGTCCGGTACGTCGATGGCCACGCCGCACGTCGCCGGATCCGCCGCGATCCTCGCCCAGGAACACCCCGACTGGCAGGCCGCCCAGCTCAAGAGCGCATTGATGGCCTCCGCGAAGCCGGCAGCGGGCCAGTCCGCGCTCGACCAGGGCGCCGGCCGAGTCGACGTAGCCCGGGCCATCGCGCAGACCGTCGTACCCGAGCCTGGCAGTCTCAACTTCGGTACGGCGCTCTGGCCGCACACGGACGACGCATCGATCAGCAAAGACGTCACCTATCGCAACAGCGGCACCAGCGCGATCACCCTGCACTTGAGTTCCGAGCTGACAGGACCAGACGGACCGGCACCAGCCGGAGCGTTGCGGCTCAGCACGGACACCGTGACCGTCCCAGCGGGTGGCACCGCGATCGTCCAGGTCGTCTCGTCGACCAACCACAGCGGTCCGGACGGTCGCTACACCGGACGGGTCGTCGCGACTGCACCAAACACCTCAGTGGTCCTTCCACTCGCCTTGTCCAAGGAGGTGGAGACGCACACGCTTACCATCCGCAATCTGGACCTCAACGGCGAGCCAGTCGCGACCAGCGACTCCATCTGGGCAGCTGGTCACCCCTACGAGAGCACGGTGTACGACGAGAGCGGCACGGTGACGCTCCGGCTGCCGAAGGACGAGTACACCGTCAGCGGCGCCCAGTTCGTCGACCAGGGCAGGCGCTACGGGTACTACGCCATGGTCAAGCCGTCGCTGCAATTGACCGAGGACACCACGGTCGTGCTGGACGCCCGGACGGCTCGACCGGTCAGCGCCAAGATCCCGCGCACGGACGCGGGCCAGGTGATGACCATCGCGAAGTACTACCGGACGTCCGCGGACGGTCGGCGCAGCACACAGGAGGAGTTCGGCGTCCAGACGCCCAGCACGACGCTGTACACGGCCGGTGGTGAGCTGCCCGCAGCGCAACTGGCCACGCAGATCACCGCATTCTGGGGAGTTCCTGGCGCGGACCAGTTGGGGAAGGACACGCCCTACCTCTACGCGCTCGACGATCTGGTGCCCGGCGGCTTCCCGACGGGCTTCGTACGAACCGTCAAGGACCGTGACCTCGCGACGGTCACGCAGGCCTTCCACAAGTCCGGTGGGAACGAGTTCTTCGTCCACAACGCACCGATGCGTGGCCAGCTCGGCACGTCGTACCCACTGGTCGAGCTGACGGCGCCCGCGGTGCTGGAGGAGCATCTGGAGGCCGGGCCGGCGACCTGGTTCCAGCCGGTCTGGATCATGAGCTTCCCCGACACCATCGCGTCGCTCTCCATCGGTGACCCCTTGAACGCCGCCAAGTACGAGGCCGGCAAGCACTACAGCGGCCGCTGGAACGCAGCGGTCTCCGGACCTGCCTCCGCCAGCGTGCAGCGACAGGGAGCCGGGCTGTACGCCGGCTTCACCTCCTACTCCGATCCGGACGGCCACACCGGCTACGCGACGGTCGACACAGCGAGCAGCAAGCTCTACCGGGACGGCACGCTGGTCGCCAGCTCGGAGGACTACGGCAGTGTCGTCGCGGACGGTCAGCCCGCCGACAAGGCGACGTACCGCTTGGAGACGTCGATGACGCGCACGTCGTACTCGCCGCTGTCCGACCGGGTCGACTACACCGCTACCTTCACCTCAGCGGCCGACCAGGAGCTCAAGCCGCTGTGGACGGTCCGCTACGCGCCACAGGTCGACAGCAACAACGCCTTCGTCTGGAAGCCGGTGACTGTCCTCCCGGTGACCCCGCAGGGCCCGACCGCCACGGTGAAGAGCATCAAGGTCGAGTACTCCACCGACGGCGGTACGACGTGGCGCACCGCTCCCCTGTCCGCGCCGGAGAACGGCACGTACAAGGCCATCTACACCACTCCGCACAGCGCGAAGTCCGTGTCGCTCAGAACGACTCTGACCGACGCAGACGGCACCACCGTCACCCAGACGACCGCCAACGCGTACCTGCAACGCTGACCATGCAGTCCGCCTGGCCCGGGAGACCGGGTCAGGTGGACTCGGGGTCGAACGGGGGCTTCTGGCCGGCCGGGAGGCGCGGGGCGGGCTCGGCGTTGAACTCGGTGACCGTTTTGTCGACGTACTCGTCGACGGGGTCGAGCAGGTGCTTGCGGACGAAGTTCCGCGGGTTCAGGTCCTGGAGCTCGAGGTCGGCGTACTCCGGGCCGAGCTCGCTGCGCAGGTCGTTCTGCGCGTTGGTGACCATCTGGCGGACCTGGCGCAGCAGCCGGCCCGCGGTGCGGGCGAACTCGGGCAGCCGGTCCGGGCCGAAGACGAGCACGGCGACCACCGCGATCACCACCAACTCGAGCGGTCCGATGCCGAACATGTCCCCACCTCCCTGTCCATCGCGGGCGACGCCCAGCCTATCTCGCCGACGGTCATGCTGGTTCAGCCGATCTGCTGGGCGAGCGTCAGGGAGATCTCGCGGGCCCGTCCACCGCGCTCGTACGTGAGCCGGACGGCCTCACCGGGCTGGTGCGTCCGGATCGCGACGATCAGCACCTCGGCGCTGTCGACGGGCTCGTTGTTGATCGAGGTGATCACGTCACCGACCCGCAGACCTGCCTTCGCGGCCGGGGACTTGGCGTTCACCGAGCTGACCCGGGCGCCGCCCTCGAACTGCATGTCCACGCTCGCGCCGATCACGGGGTACGACGCCTGGCCGTTGGCAATCAGCTGCTGCGCGGTCCGCCGGGCCTGGTCGATCGGGATCGCGAACCCGAGCCCGATGTTCCCGCTCTGACCCTCCTCCGCACCGCGGACGGTCGCGATCGCCGAGTTCACCCCGATCACCCGGGCGTTCATGTCGACCAGCGGACCGCCCGAGTTGCCCGGGTTGATCGCGGCGTCGGTCTGCAGCGCGCTGATGTACGACGCCTGGTCGACGCTGTCACCCGTGGTCACCGGCCGGTTCTTCGCCGAGATGATGCCGGACGTGACCGTGCCGGCCAGGCCGAGCGGCGAACCGATCGCGACCACGTCCTGCCCGACGATCGCCAGGTCCGACCGGCCGAACTGCACCGACGGCGCGCCCAGCCCGACCACCTGGACGACGGCCAGGTCGTACGCCGGGGAACGGCCGACCAGCCGCGCGGTCGCGGTCTTGTTGTCGTTGGTCATGACCTGGATCGAGCCGCCCTTGGCTGCGCCCGCGACCACGTGGTTGTTGGTCAGGATGTGGCCGAGGTCGTCGATGACGAACCCGGAGCCGGTGGCGTCGGAGTTGTCCTGGCCCTCGACCTTGAGCTGGACCACACTCGGCAGCAGGGTCGAGGCGACGGCGGACACCGAGCCGCTGCGGATCTTCGGGTCCGCACCGGTGCCGACCGGGTTCGTCGGCTGCGCGGCGACCGGCGGGTTCCGGTCGCTGAGCGCGACCACGGCCGTGGCCGCGCCGGCCCCGGCGACGACGCCGATCACCAGCGCGACGAGCGCGGCGATGACGACCACGCGGTTCAGCTTGTTCGGGTTGCCCGGGGTGTAGGAGCGGGCCTGCTGCTGGTGCCAGTCGGACGGTGGCGGCGGGGTGAACACCGGGCGGTACGCGGGCTGCTGGGTCGGCCAGGCCTGACCCTGGTAGACCGGCCGGAAGGACGGCTCCTGAGGCTCCGGCTTGCCGAAGCTGCGCTGCGTGGTGGAACGTGACCCGTTCGCCTGACCGTTGCTCTGCCGGTACGCCTGGTCCGAGCCAGGGGTGCGGAGGGGCTGGTTGCCCAGGTCCAGCGGCGGCGGCGTGAGCCCGGTGAGCGGCGCAGCGACCGGTCCGGGAGGCGCCGGGGCTGGCGGGGCCGACGGGGTTGGCGAGGGGCCGTTCGTCGTCGGCAGGGGCGCGGTCGGAGCCGTGGTCGCCGGGTTCGGAACTGTCGGCTCGGCGTCGTCGTTTTTCACGCTGCCCGCCTCACGTCGTCGTCGTGGTCGTAGTCGGAGGCCTGCACCGGGATCGCCGGAAAGAGCCTTCCAGAGTCGATTATCCCAGCTTCGGTGAGAGTGCACCCATCGGAGTGAGCCACGTCGCGATTTTGGCCAGGCCGGTACCCAGCCGCTGGACGGCGGTCAGCTTCGCCGGGACGTCGTGCGCGAACGACCGGACGACGTCGCCGAGCGGGTCCGGGGGCAGGTCCCCGATCAGGGTGTAGACGATCCCGTCCGACGACCAGACGACGTACGACGGCATCCCGTAGCGGACGTAGACACCCGGGCTGTCGGTGGTGCTGAAGCCGGCGACGGCGGCCGGGTCGAGCGCGCCGCGCTGCTCGAAGAGCGAGACGTTGAAGAGCCCGTCGGAGTACGAGAACTGTAACGAGCCGTTGCTGGTGTCCTGGTGGACGTCGTACAGCTTGAGCGAGGCGGGCAGCTCCGGGGCGCAGACCCAGCCCTGCGAGCGCAGGTTGTCGACCTTGCCCAGACCCATCGGCTCGACGCCGCTCGGCTGCATCGGGGGCAGGTGCGGCAGGAACTCCGACTCCTCGAACTGGAGCTCGGTGAACACGGTCGTGCGGACCATCGTCTTGCCGTCGACGCTGAACAGCTGGCGCTGCAGCAGCAGTCCGGTCGCCTTGTCGATCCAGAACCGTGCAGCGAGCGTCTGGTCGTCCCGCAGCGCCTCCACGAGCACTGCGGTCCGTCCGATCAGGTCAGTGCAGCACTTGTCGACCAGCTGGTACGTCGCCTGCAGCAACGCGAGCGGTCCGCCGTCGATCGCGGCACCGGTGCTCGTCGCCCGCTGCACGAACGCCTTGGCGCCCGGCGCGGACGAACCGAGCACGCTGATCTCGGAGCCCTGCGAGGCCGCGTGCACGATGTCGAACATGGCCGAGCTGGCGCCCTGCGGTCCCCACGCGGTCATGATCTGGGTGCCGCGGTACGACAGCCGGTTCGGTGCGGCTGCCGCCTTCTGCAACCAGCTGACCGCGGTCGGTGAGTCCTCACGCTGCACGGTCGGTACGGCGACCGCGGGCATGGGCAGGCCGATCCCGATCAGGGCGGTGCTGACCAGTACGGCGAGCCGGGAGAGGCTCACCGGTCAGCGTCCCGACGTTACCGGCACTGCCATCGGCTGCAGGGTTGGGGCGAGCCCGGCGTACCCAGCGCCGTTGTAGGAGCTCAGCAGGGCGACCGGGTCGGCGAAGGGGGCTCCCCCGCTCGTGGTCGCGTGGTCGGACGAGAAGCTGGCGACCGGGGGCTGCAGCGCGGGCGGCTGCTCCGAGCGGGCCGGGTCGCCGAGGACGAACGCAGTACCGAGCAGGGAAGCGACCGCTGCGGCCGAGCCGGCTGCGCCCAGCACGCCGCTGCGCCGGCGGGACCGGGTCGTCCGCGGTGCGCCTGGCCTGGTGCCACCTGTGCGGCTGGCGGGGAAGGCGGACCGCTGCGGGAAGAGCGGGACCGGTGTGACCACCGGACGCACCTCCTCGCGTGGCTCGGTGGCGAACGACGACACGCCCATCAGCCGCTGCATGAGGTCCATGGACGGGTCCGGCGTCTCCTGCGCGGCCATCCGGGCCTTCAGCCGGCGCTGGGCGTCCACCTCGGCGCGGCAGGTGTCACAGCCGACCAGGTGGCCCAGCACCTTGTCGCGGGAGTCGTGGTCGAGCTCACCGTCGACCACAGCGCTCAGCTTGTCCATCGGGTGCTGAAGCGTCATCGGAGGTCACCTCCGTCAACCGGCAGGCCCTCGACCGGCGGCCCGCCCACGCGGGTCTGACCGGACCGCGGGGCCCGGTGCTCCAGGTGCTTGCGCAGCATCGACCGGCCGCGGTGGATCCGGCTGCGGACCGTGCCGAGCTTCACGTCCAGGACGTCGGCGATCTCGTCGTACGTCATGCCCTCGATGTCACACAGCACGACGGCGGCGCGGAAGTCCTCGGGCAGCGCGTCGAGCGCATCCTGCACGTCGTGGTCGAACAGGTCGGAGTCCAGCTTCTCGGCCGGGCCCTCGCCCTTGGCCGGGAGCCGGTCGTGCGCGTCCTCGGGCAGCCCGTCGAAACGGATCCGCTGCTTGCGGCGGGCGCCGTCGAGGAACAGGTTCGTGGTGATCCGGTACAGCCAGCCCTCGAAGGTGCCGGGGGTGTACGACGACAGCGAGCGGAAGACCCGGACGAAGACCTCCTGGGTCAGGTCCTCGGCGTCGTGCTTGTTGCCGGTCAGGCGGTAGGCGAGCCGGTAGACGCGGGCCGAGTGCGTGCGGACGATCTCGTCCCACGAGGGGAGGACGTCAGGCGCGGGCGCGGTCGGGGTGTCGAGCGGCTTCACCGCAACGCCTCCCTGGGTCTTCTCGGCAATGAGCGTGAAGGCCATGGTGCCGCGGTCACCGTCCTCTGCGCACGTCGGGAGAACCCGGGCCGGACCCTGAGATCCGGAAGTCCCGTGTCTTCAGTGTGTTCGCTGTACGACGGCTCAACGCGGCGCCCCGGCCGGAAGTTCCCGGCCGGTGCCTTCACCAGAGAGGACGCGCTGGAGGCCATTTCGGTTGAGTCAGCTCTCGTCGATCACGGCGATCGGGTCGCCGTCGCGGACGACCTCACCCTCGACGACCTTGAGCTCCGCGACCGTCCCGGACACCTCGGCGAGCACCGGAATCTCCATCTTCATCGACTCCAGGATGACCAAGGTGGACTCGGGCCGGACCGCGTCACCGGCCTTGGCGGTGACCTTCAGCACATTGGCCACCAGCTCGGCCATCACGGTGTGACTCACGCCCCGATCCTAGACTCACCTGGCTCAGCTCTGCCGGGCTCGGTACGACGCCACCCGGGTCCGGCCGGCGCAGCGCGGGGTACAGAAGCGGCGCGGGCGGCGCTCGGCGGCGTTGGCGAAGACGCGGTCGCAGTCGGCAGCCGCACACACCCCCAGCGCCTCGAACCCATGACCGGCGGCGAACGTCGCCAGCCCGAGCGCCGTGGTGGCCGCGAGCCACTCCACCCAGGACGTGTCCGGCTTCGCGACGTGCACGTGCCACGGAGTCCCGTCATGGTTCGACAGGTACGGACGTACGGCGTACTCCTCGAGCAAGGCGTTGATCAGACCGGCTGCCTCGTCGGGCTCGGCGTGGAAGACCGGGCGCAGGCGCTCACGAAACGCGCGGACAGCGACCAGGTCCCGCTCGCCGACCGCGACCGGCTCGGGCTCACCGTGCGCCATCAGGAACGACTGCAGGTCGGCCGGCGCGATCAGCTTCTCCGGCTCCCGGGTCCGGGTGTTGACCAGGTCGACCGCGAGCCGCAACTGCCGGTCCGGGGACTGAAGTTCCACTGGACTCCCTTCGTAACGCCCCTGATAGCGTAACGCGTAACAGACGTTATCGCGTTACAGGAGGCTTGGCGTGCCCAGCTACTACTTCGCGGCGACGCTGGCCCGGTTCGCGGACGAGATGGTGGCGTTCACGCTCGTGCTCCTAGTGCTGGACCGGACGGACAACCCAGCGCTCGCCGGCATCACCGGCGCGGCGTACGCGCTGCCGGCCATCGTGACCGGTCCGCTGCTCGGTGCGTGGCTGGACCGGACAGCTCATCGCCGGAGCGCCCTCGCGGCCAATCAGGCGACGCTGGCGATCGTCATGCTTGCCTTGCTCGCAGTCGTCGGGCACAGCGCACACTGGCTGGCGCCGGTGCTGGCTGCGGTCGCCGGCTCGACGCTGCCGCTGGTCAGTGGCGGGTTCACCAGCATGCTGCCGAGCCTGTTCCGCCCGGAGCGGCTGGCCCGGGCGAACTCGTTCGAGTCGGTGAGCTTCAGTGCCGCCACGATCGCCGGGCCATCGACCGCAGCGACGATCACCGCGGTCGCGTCGGTCGACGCAGCCGTGGTCGTGATCGTGGTGGCCGCGGCGCTGAGCATGGTCGCGATCAGTCGCCTACCGGCGCTCCCGCCGGTAGGTGGTGACGGTCAGCCGTTCCTGCGCTCGGTGATCGGTGGTCTGGCCCACCTCGCGCGCACACCGCGGCTGCGCGTTTCGACGGTCACGACCACCCTGCTGATGGCCTTCACGGGCATCCTGCTGATCGCGCTCCCGCTGCACATGCCGGAGCTCGGTCTGCCGAAGTCCGCGGCCGGCTACCTGTGGACCGCCGTCGAGGTCGGCAGCATCACCACGGCCTTGCTCCTCGCCCGGCTGCAGGCCCGCATGCGCCCGGAGCATGTGGTGATGCTGGCTGTCGCCGCGTACGGCCTTGTTCTGAGCACCTGGTCGCTCGCGCCGACGTTCGCCGTACTCCTGGTGCTCGCGGTCGTCGCGGGCCTCGCCGAAGGGCCTGCGCTGCCGGCGATGTTCGCTGCGCGTCAGCAGTACAGCCCGGTCGCGCTGCAGGGCCGCGTCAGTACGACGGCGGCCAGCCTGCGCGTCGGCAGCTCTGCGGTGGGTCAGGCGACGGCCGGCGTCCTGGTGCCGGCGATCGGTACCCAGGCCGCTTTGGTGGCCGTAGGGCTCGGGCTGGTCGCCGCAGCAGCTGCCGGTGGGCTCTCTGGCCTCAGCTTCAGTCGAGGATGACCGAGCGGCTCAGGCTGCGCGGCTGGTCCGGGTTCAGGCCGAGCGCCAGGGACTTGGCGACGGCGACGCGCTGAGCCACGACGAGCGACGCCATCGGGTCCAGATCCGGGTGGTGCACCACGGTCGCGCCAGTGGCGGCGACGTCGTCCAGCAGGCCCGCGGGCGGCTCACCGAAGATCCAGACGCCACGGCCGGGCTGTGCGATCGCGATCGGGCCGTGGCGGTAGTCCATGGCCGGGTAGGCCTCGGTCCAGGCCGCTGCTGCCTCCCGCTGCTTCAAACCGGCCTCGTGGGCCAGTCCGACGGTCCAACGGGTGCCGACGTACGTGACCTGCTCCAGCTTGGCCAGGTCGTCCACGTCGATGGTCAGAGCGGTCTCGGCGTCGGCGGCGGCCTGGGTGAGGTCCTGGCCGAGCGAGGCGCGCAGCAGCGCAAGCGTGGTGGTTGCGAATCGCGTCTGAACAACGGACTGCTCATCGGCGAAGTCGAGCAGGATGGTCTGATCGGCCAGCTCGACGATCGGCGAGTCCGCGGTCGCGGTGATCGCCACGGTCGGCAGGTCGGTCGCGCGGATCAGGTCGAGTACTTCGGTCGTCGTACCGGAGCGGCTGATCACGACGACCGCGTCGTACGCACGGCCGGCCGGGAACTCGGATCCGGCGAACGCGTCGGTCTCGCCCTGGCCCAGGTCCTCGCGGAGGGCGGCGTACGCCATCGCCATGAACCAGGAGGTCCCGCACCCGACCGCGGCGACCCGCTGACCGGCCTTGGGCAGTGCACCGCCGTACTGCGCGAAACCGTCCGAAACCTGCCGCCACAGGGCCGGCTGAGTGGCGATCTCAGTGCTCACGAATGGGGTCTGGGTCATGTCGTCTCCGCGCTTGGTCTGGGCATGTCATGGTCGAAACTGCTCGAACGTGATCGAATGGTGCCAGCCAGCCGCCCACCGGCTGACCGATTGTGTGAAGGAGGAGCCCCGGGTGAAGCGTTATGAACGCCTGAACACCTTGCTCGAGTCGCTCGCCGAGAAGGGTGCCATCGACGTCGACGAGCTCGCCGAGCAGTTGCACGTGTCCGCGGCGACCATCCGGCGCGACCTCGACCACCTCGGCAAGCAGCAGCTCCTCACCCGGACCCGGGGCGGCGCCGTCGCCAACGCCGTGTCGTACGACCTGCCGCTGCGCTACAAGACTGCGCGTTTCGCGTCCGAGAAGCAGCGGATCGCGCAGGCCGCCGCCACGCTGGTCCGGCGCGGGATGGTGATCGGGATGAACGGCGGCACCACGATCTCCGAGGTGGCGCGCACGCTGGCGACCCGGCCGGAGCTGTCCGCCGAGCACGGCGAGCCCGCCTTCACGCTGGTCACCAACGCGCTCAACATCGCGAACGAGCTGATCGTCCGGCCGCACGTGAAGATGGTGCTCACCGGTGGCGTGGCGCGGCCGCAGTCCTACGAGATGATCGGGCCGCTGTCGCACCGGATCCTGTCCGACCTGTCGCTGGACATCGCGTTCATCGGTGTGGACGGGATCGACGAGACCGGCGCCACCGCCCATCACGAGGGCGAGGCGAACATCAACCAGCTGATCGTCAGCCGGGCCGCCAAGGTGGTCGTGGTGGCCGACTCGTCCAAGCTCGGCCAGCGCGCCTTCGCCCGGATCTGCGAGCTGAGCGAGATCGACACCCTGGTCACCGACGCCCAGGCCGACGAGAGCCAGCTCACGGTCTTCAAGGAAGCCGGTATCGACGTCATCCGTGCCTGATCGCACTCCGCACCTCCTCACCAGGTGAGCTCTGACCGCACATGTCGATCATATCTGACTCTAGAGTGCGAGTTATGAGCAAGAGTGCGCAACCCCTGCGCGTGCGCCACGGAATGCGGACTTCCTACCGCTAGGGTTTGACTCAGCATGGGTACCGCAGCCGCAGAACAGTTCGCCGACCGCTGGGAGGGCATCATCGCCACCGGGATCGACCCGACGTCCTGGGCGTACGCCGAGGACTACATCGGTGAGGACGAAGTCGTCACCGGTGCGCGGTCGAGCGCCCAGGAGAGCGGGATCGCCCCGATCGGACCGGGTGCGTCCGCCGCGCTGAGCCTGCTCGCGGCCGGGGTCGGCGCCAAGGCCGTGGTCGAGATCGGCACCGGGACCGGCGTCTCCGGGCTGGCGCTGCTGCGCGGGATGCGCACCGACGGGACCCTGACGACCGTCGACATCGACGCCGAGAACCAGCGGCTGGCCCGCAAGACGTTCCTCGACGCCGGCGTCCCGTCGAACCGGTTCCGCCTGATCGCGGGCGCCGGGCTGGACGTGGTCACCCGGCTCACCGACGGCCACTACGACCTGGTCTTCTGCGACGCCGACCGGCGCGAGAACACGGCGTACCTGCACGAGGCCCTCCGCCTGCTCCGCCCCGGCGGCCTGGTCGCCTTCGCCGGCATCCTCACCGCCGGCCGCGTCGCCGACCCCGCCCACCGCGACCCCGACACCACCGCCCTCCGAGAACTGATCCGAGCCGTCCGCGACAACGACGACCTCGTCTCAGCCCTCCTCCCCACCTCCCACGGCCTCCTGGCCGCCGCCAAACGCCTCTCCTGAAGAAGGAGAAGAAGCAGATAAAGAACCCCATAAACATACTAAGCTGTAGAGAAATTATAGTGTTTATGGCTTCCTTAGGGGCTTGGATGCGTTCATTCGCCGACCTCGACCGTCTCATCGGTCGAGTGCCTGCAGAAGTGGTGATGGCACTCCGCTCGATCGACACGGGCCGAGGCAGCGAGGCGCTGTACCGGCACCAACTTCCTGGCCTGCTGACCGAACTGGCGAACCGGGCGCGAGTCCAGAGCATCACGGCTTCGTCGGCGATCGAGGGTGTCGTTGTCCCTGACGCGCAGCGAGCCGAGCGCATCATCGACGACAAGGCGGGCCCCCTCCGCAACCGGAGCGAGCAAGAACTGGCGGGCTACAGGAAAGCCTTGGACTACCTGTTTCAGGAGGATTGGCACCCGCTGAACCTGGGGCTGGTGCTGCACCTGCACAGGCTGCTCTGGTCCGAGACGGCGTACCCCGGTGGTCAGCTGAAGACAGACGACAACCTCGTCGTCGACCGTTCGCCGGACGGCACTACAACCGTACGGTTCACACCCGTCCCAGCCGCGAGAACAGAATCCTGTCTCCGCGACCTCCTCGACCGCTATCGAGCAGCACAGCAGGACGGCAGGCATCACCCCGTTCTCCTGGTCGGTCTGATGGTCCTGGACCTGCTCGTCATCCACCCATTCGCCGACGGCAACGGCCGGGTCGGTCGAGTTCTCACCAACGCTCTGCTGGTCGAGGCCGGATACGAGGTGTGCCGCTGGGTGTCCTTGGAGCAGCTCGTCGCGGAGACCGCCGACGAGTACTACGAGGCGCTGCTCCGCTCGACGCACAACTGGCACGAGGACTCAGCAGACCCCTGGCCGTGGCTCTCGTACTTCGTGACCACGCTGGCCGCGGCGTACCGCAGATTCGCCGACCGCGCTGCGGCCGATCGCTCGAGCGGCACCAAGCAGGATCGCGTGCGCGACTACGTCCTCAACCATGCCGAACTGGTCTTCAAGCTTTCTCAAGTCCGGCAAGCCCTGCCAGGCGTCAGCGACCCGACGATCCGGCTGGTCCTCGAACAACTGAAGAGCGAGGGCCGAGTCAAATCGTCCGGGACAGGCCGCGGCGCCGTCTGGGTACGCCTTCCGGACCAGATCTGAGACTCAGCGGGCGCGACGAGTGATCGTTCGAATGGTCTAGCCAGGCGAAGTCGTCGGGCAGTCGAGGTCGACTTCGCGCATTTCGTAGAGGGATCCGCCGCCGGGGTTGAGGTAGGAGCCGTACAGCCAGCCGG
The DNA here is from genome assembly GCF_040638345.1 of Kribbella sp. NPDC026611. Taxonomy (NCBI): domain Bacteria; kingdom Bacillati; phylum Actinomycetota; class Actinomycetes; order Propionibacteriales; family Kribbellaceae; genus Kribbella; species Kribbella sp. NPDC026611. The sequence continues at coordinate 188,804 of NZ_JBEZYC010000005.1, read as the reverse complement.
GGACGCTGGGGCCGGAGACGTAGAACGTGTCGCCCTTGTTCAGGCCGGACCAGCCCTGGCCGCCGGCGACGCGGACCCATGCGACGTCCGGGATCACTACACAGGGCACTGCCGATGTCGTCGCGGCCGCCGGAATCGTCGCCATCGCGGCTGTCGTCAGGACCACCGCAGCCAGACCTGCATGCACTGTGCGCACAACGCCTCCTCGAAGTATTGGTCTGCACCAGAATGGCGAGGCCTCGCGGACCGGGCCAGCTCTTCGAGTGGCGTGGAAACGCGGATGGGTTCACCCGGTGAGACGGGTCAGCTCGGCCGTGACGTCGTGCCAGGGTTCCGAGAGGGGGTCGATGAGTTCGTAGTGGCCGCAGTTTTCTACGCGGTGGAAGTGGGCGGTGGGGTGGGCGGTGAAGTAGGACTCGGTCACCCGCAGCGGGACCACGGTGTCGTTGACGCCGTGGATGAGGGAGACGGGGGCTATCGACGGCGGTAGGTGGACCGGGTCGAGGTCGTTGCGTACTCCGCTGCCGATGAAGGCCTGTACTGCGCCCTCGTCCAGGCCTAGGCGATCGGCCATCAGGAGGTCGGCCACGGGCGCCAGGGCGACTACTGCGCGCAGGCGGACCGGGTTGAGGGTGGAGGCGGCCCACAGGGCCAGTTGGCCTCCGGCGGAGTGACCCAGCAGGACGTAGCCGGCGTGGACGTCTACCAAGTCAGGCAGGGCGTCCAGAGCCGTGCGGACATCCGACGTGGTCACGTCGGGGTTGCCGGGCTCGCGCCGGTACTCCAGGGAAACGACAGGCCAGCCCAGGTCCGCCAGCCCCTCACCGAGCGGCCGTGCGTGCTTCCGGTCGTACTCCGGTCGCCAGAAGCCGCCGTGCACGAAGACGATCAGCGGCCGGTACTCCTTCGCGTGCCAGTAGTCGATCACCTGGTCCGCGTGGTCGCCGTACCGCAGCTCCTCGTCGGGCTCGCGGGCGTCCCGCGACAGCACCGATCGGTCCTCGCTCATTCCGGCCTCCCGAGGTAGCGCAGGGCGTTCGCTGCCAGCAGTTTGTGCTGCTGGTCCGCGGTCAGGAAACCGGCCTTCCGTACCACCTCCCCGACCGGCCGCTCACCCAGTGGATAGGGATAGTCACTGCCGACCAGAACGCGGTCTTCCCCCAAGGTATCGACAAGTAGCCGTAAAGGCGCTGATTCAAACACGACCGTGTCGACCACGAACCGGTCCAGGTAGTACGACGGTGGATGCTCCGAGCAACCACGCACGAGGTCGCCGCGCCGGTACCAGGCGTTCTCCAGCCGGCCCAGCCAGAACGCGAAACTCCCGCCGCCGTGCGCGAAGCAGATCCGCAGCGACGCCGGCAGCGCGTCGAAGGAACCGCCGAGGATCATCGCCAGCAGCGACAGGTGTGTCTCGGCCGGCATCCCGGTCAGCCAGCGCGCCATCCACCGGTCCAGCCGCGGTCCGCCCGGCATGTCCCACGGGTGCACCAGCACCGGCGTCCCGGTCTCCGCACAATGCTTGAGGAAGGCAACGATCCCGGCGTCGTCGAGATCCTTGTCGCCGACGTGGTTGCCGATCTCGACCCCGACGTGCCCGGCCGCGCGGGCCCGGTCCAGCTCGGCACAGGCGAGGTCCGGGTCCTGCAGCGGCACCTGACAGAACGGCACGAACCGTTCGTCCCCGGCCAACGTCTGCAGCGTCAGGTCGTTGAAGATCTCCGCGAGCTTGGCCGCCTGCCGCGCGGGACGCTCGTACCCGAAGAACACCGGCGTCGGCGACACCACCTGGAGATCGATGCCATCGGCATCCATATCGTCGCGCCGGACGGCGGGATCCCAGGCCTGCGGGCCGATCGGGCGGAACTCGGTGGACCCGACCATGATCATCGCGGCCCGCTCGGAGTCGATCCGCAACCACGGCCACTCGTCCCCGCCGCACGCTACCGAGAGATCCGGCCAGCCCTTCGGGACCAGGTGGGTGTGGACGTCAACAGCCATCAGGCCTTGCCTGGGTGCAGTGTGCCGCACTCAGGACAGGTCCGCGCCTCTTCGCTGGAGTAGAACGCGTTGAAGACCGGTGGCAGGTCGGCGACGATGTCGGTCACCTGCAGCTCGACCTCGTGCACGATCCCGTTGCAGTTGGCGCAGTACCAGCGGAACTTCTCCAGCGTCCCCGGCTCCCGGACCCGCTCGATCACCAGCCCGATGGAGTCCGCGTCGCGCTGCGGCGAGTGCGGCATACTGCGCGGCAGCACCCACATCTCGCCCTCGTTGATGTCCACCCGGGCCGGGCCGTCCTCCGTCATCACGTCGACGTGCATCGTGCCCTTGATCTGGTAGAAGAACTCCTCGTACGGGTCGACGTGGAAGTCGGTCCGCTGGTTCGGCCCGCCGACCACCATCGTGATGAAGTCGTCCCCGGTCGGGAACATCTGCTTGTTGCCGACCGGTGGCTTCAGCAGGTGCTTGTTGCTCTCGATCCACTCCGGAAAGTTCGTCGACTCCAGGTTGACCATCGTTCACTCCTTCTACGGGATCGCCGCGACACAAGAGATTTCGATCAACAGTTGCGGATGTGGGAGCTGATGTACGGCGACAGTCGTCCGCGCCGGCCCGTTCTCGTCGAAGAACTCGCCGTACACCTCGTTGTAACCACCGAAGTCGTTCATCGACACCAGGTACGTCGTCACGCTGACGACATCCTCCAGCCCGGCGCCAACGGCACCCAGGATGTCCCGAACGTTCTCCAGCACCGCCCGCGTCTGTTCCCGGATGTCCAGCGCCACCGTCCCCAACGGATCCACCGAAGCGCCGGCGATCGAGTTGTCCGCCCGCCGGCTCGACGTCCCGGAAACAAAGGCGAATCCGCCGGCCACGCGGACATGTGGATAACGCCCCCGTGGCGTGGCCTTCCCCGGCACCAGGGTCATGACAGCTCCACGCAGACGTTGGTGGGCTCGGTGTAGAAGTCGATGGAGTGGCGTCCGCCTTCGCGGCCGAGGCCGGAGAGTTTGGTCCCGCCGAAGGGGGTGCGGAGGTCGCGGAGGAACCAGGTGTTGATCCAGCAGAGGCCTACGTCGAGGGCGATGCCGGCCCGGTGGGCTCGGCCTACGTCCCGGGTCCAGACGGTGGCCGCCAGGCCGTAGTCACTGTCGTTCGCCAGCGTGTAGGCCTCGTCCTCGGTGTCGAAGGGGGCGAGGTGGCAGATCGGGCCGAAGATCTCTTCGCGGTTGGTGCGTGCGTCGGCGGGGAGGCCGGTGACCACTGTTGGTTGCACGTAGCAACCACCGTCGCGGGCGTCGCCGAAGGTTGGTACGCCGCCGCCCGTCAGCACCTCGGCGCCCTCCGCGCGGGCGAGGTCGTAGTACGAGAGGACCTTGTCGCGGTGCTGTTTGGAGATCAGCGGCATGTTCATCGTCGCCGCGTCGGAAGGCCAGCCGAACGTCAGCTCAGCCGCCCGCCGCGCGAGCCGCTCGGTGAACTCGTCGAACACGGATCGCTGCACGTAGAGGCGTTCCGTGCACAGGCACACCTGTCCGCCGTTCGTGAACACCGACCGCACCGAGCCCTCGACCGCCGCGTCCAGATCGGCGTCCGCGAAGATCAGCCCGGCGTTCTTCCCGCCCAGCTCGAAGGACACCGCCTTGACACGATCCGCGGCCGCCTTCGCGATCGCCGTACCCGTCGCGGACTCGCCGGTGAACGTGATGGCATCCACCCCGGGATGCGTGGTCAGGTACTCCCCCGCCGACGACGGCCCGAACCCGTGCACCAGGTTGAAGACACCGTCGGGTACGCCGGCCTCAGCCATCACCTCGGCCAGCACGGTCGCCGACGCCGGGGTCTCCTCGGACGGCTTCACCACGACCGCGTTGCCACACGCGAGCGCCGGCGCGACCTTCCAGGTGAGCAGGAGCAGCGGCAGGTTCCACGGTACGACGATCGCGACCACACCGACCGGTTTGCGTACGGCGTAGTTCAGCGCGCGCCGCCCGTCCGGCAGGACCGTGGTGTACGACTCCGTCGGCAGCGTCGTCGCGAAGTCCGCGAAGGCACGGAAGTTGGCCGCGCCGCGCGGGATGTCCAGCGTCCGTGCCTGGCTGATCGACTTGCCGGTGTCACCGACCTCCGCTGCCACCAGGTCCTCGAAGCGGCGCTCCAGCCCGTCCGCGACACGTCGCAGTACTGCGGCTCGCTCCTGCTCGCTCATCCGGCCCCAGGGACCGCGCAACGCGTCTCGTGCCACCTGTACCGCCGCGTCCACGGTTGACCGGTCCGCCTCGCACACGTCGAAGATCTGCTCGCCGGTCACCGGCGACACCTTCGCGAACCGCGACTCGCTCGCCACGAACGAGCCACCGATGAAGTGCTGCAGCAGACCGACCTCGCGCGGCTGTCCGGTCAGCAACTCAGGCGCCCACAAGCTCATCGCCGCCACCTTCTGGCGATGGTCAGCAGTAGGCCACTGGCAGCGACCGCACCGGCACCCAGCAGCTGGTGCTGACGGCGTACGCGCCGCTGCACCTCGGCGTACGGCGTGGTGGAGAACGACACCAGCTCGTAGCGGGAGACGTACCGACCAGGGAGGAGACGCTCCAGCGTGTGCTCGACACGCTTCGACAGGCGGAAGACCGGTGACGCCACCTTGTCCCGCATCTCGACGAAGTTGGCCAGGGCCATCTCGGCGATCGCCTCGGTGTTCTCCCGCCGGCGCACCTCGAACAGCGGCAGCGCACGGGCCCAGGAGCCGCCGGTGTCGTCCAGGCAGCGGTCCAGCTCGACCACGTCCTCGAAGGCACAGTTCGCACCCTGGCCGTAGAACGGGACGATCGCGTGGGCCGCGTCGCCGAGCAGTGCGGTCCGGCCGTGCGCCTGCCAGGGCAGTGTGTGCACAGTGCCCAGCACACCGACCGGGTTGTGCAGGTAGTCGTCGACCAGGTTCGGGGCCAGCGGCAACAGGTCGGGGTAGTTCAGCCGGAAGTGGTCCTCGATGTCGCCGGCCGACACCAGTCCGTCGAAGGAGCCGGCCGGCCAGAACAGCGTGCAGGTGAAGGACTTGTCCGGGTTCGGCAGGGCGATCATCATCGACGTACCGCGCGGCCAGATGTGCAGCGCGCCCGGGTCGAGGGCGAACTCGCCGTCGGCGGCCGGGATCGACAGCTCCTTGTAGCCGTAGTCGAGGAAGTCGACCGCCTCCGCGACGATGCCCTCGGCCAGCAGCTGCTCGCGCACCGCGGAACCGGCGCCGTCCGCGCCCAGCACGACGTCCGCGGTGATCGAGACCTTGCCAGACGGCGTCGCGAACACCATGCGGCCGGCCTGGGAGTCCAGCTCCACCAAACGGTGCTCGAAGCACACCGACACACCAGGAGCTGCTGCAGCCGCGGTGAGCAGTGCGTTGTTCAGCGCGCCGCGGCTGATCGAGTTGATCGCCCGGTCCCCCGAGGCCGAGTACTGCTGGAAGTCCAGTGGGCCGGTAACCGGGTGAATCATCCGGCCCTTCATCGGTAGCGCGTCAGCCATCACCTGGTCGAGCAGTCCGATCCGCCGGAGCGCGTCCAGACCGCGCTCCGAGATCGCCAGGTTGATCGACCGGCCCCGCTCGACCTGTGCGACCCGCGGGTCCGGCCGGCGCTCGTACAGCGTCACCGACAGCCCACGCCGGGCCAGGAAGCAGCCCAGCAGGCTCCCGGTCAGACCGGCTCCGACGATGGCGACCCTCATGCCGGCACCGCCTCGGCCAGAGCAGTCGCCGCCCGCCAGCAGTCGTGGTACGTCGAGTAGAGCGGCACCGGAGCCAGCCGCAGTACGTCGGGCTCCCTGGCGTCCGCGATCACGCCGTACCCGAACCGCAGCCGCCGGGACAGCTCACCCGCACGCGTGCCGCCGACCCGCAGCGACAGCTGCGCACCACGCCGGGACGGGTCCGTCGGAGTGATCATCCGCAACGGCCGTCCTTCCACCACCTCTGCCAACAGACTCTCCAGGTACGACGTCAATCGCAGACTGCGCTCTCGCAGTACGTCGATGCCGATCTTGTCGAACACCTCCAGCGACGTACGCACCGGGCTCATCGAGAAGATCGGCGGGTTCGACACCTGCCACGCGTCGGCGGACGCCGGCGGGCGGCACTCCGGCGTCATCTCGAACCGCGTCGACGCCTCCGTGCTCCACCAGCCCTCGAAGCGCAGCAGGTCCGCGTCCAGGTGCCGCTCGTGCACGAAGGCACCGGCCAGTGCGCCCGGACCGGAGTTGAGGTACTTGTACGAGCACCAGGCCGCGAAGTCCACGTCCCAGTCGTGCAGCGACAGCGGTACGTTGCCTGCTGCGTGGGCCAGGTCCCAGCCGACGACCGCACCGGCCGCGTGACCCGCTTGGGTGATCGTTGGGATGTCCATCAGCTCACCGGTCAGGTAGTTCACGCCACCCAGCAGGACCAGTGCGACGTCAGCACCCAGCTGCTCGACCACGTCCGCAGTACGAAGGCTGTCCTCGCCCGGTCGCGGCCGGAGCCGGATGACTGCGTCGTCAGCGTCGTACCCGTGGAAGCGGACCTGGGACCGCACCGCGTAGCTGTCGGACGGGAAGGCAGAGTCCTCGATGACGATCCGGTGCCGGGACCGAGTGGGCCGGTAGAACGACACCATCAGCAGGTGCAGGTTGACGGTGAGGGAGTTCATCACCACGGTTTCGCTGGGCAGTGCACCGACCAGCCGGGCCGCAGGTCCCGTCAACAGCTCGTGGTACGGCAGCCACGGCCTGCCCGCGTCCAGGTGTCCCTCGACGCCCAGGGACGCCCAGGAGTCGAGGTCCTCGAGCAGCTCGGTGCGGGTCGCCTTCGGCCGCAGCCCGAGCGAGTTGCCGGCGAAGTACGCCACCTCCGGGTAGTCACCCCCCTGTGCCGGCGGCACGTCGAAGAGGTCCCGGTGCCCGGGGTCCGTGGCATCGAGCTCCAGCGCCTCCTGCTCGCTCGTCACGCCTCGGCTGCGGCTTCCTGGACGGCGGCCTTCGGGGGCTCGATCACCTGGCCCTTGCCGAGCACGGTCACGCCGCCCTTGGACACGACGAACCCGCGCTCGCGGTCGTAGTCCGGGTCGACCCCAATCTCGACGCCGTCCGGGACCACGACGTTCTTGTCCAGGATGACGTTCTTCAGCACCACGTCCTTGCCGATCTTGCAGTTGTCCATGATCACCGAGCGCTCGATCCGCGCTCCCGAGCTGACGATCACGTTCGAACCGAGCACCGAGTGGTCCACGCAGGCCCCGGTCACGATCGACCCCTGGCAGACGATCGACTCGCCGACGGTGGCGTCGTCGGTGAACTTCGCTCCGGGCAGCTGCGGGTGCGAGGTGAAGATCGGCCAGTCGAGGTTGTAGAGGTTGAACACGGGCTGGATCGACACCAGGTCCATGTGCGCCTCGTGGTACGAGTCCAGCGAGCCCACGTCCCGCCAGTACGACCGGTCCCGGTCCAGCGCCCCGGGTACGTCGTTCTCCTGGAAGTCGTAGACGCCGGCCTTGCCCTCGGCAACCAGCATCGGGACGATGTCGCCGCCCATGTCGTGCCGGGAGGCCGGATTGGCGGCGTCCTTGCGGAGCGCCTCGACCAGCACGTCCCGGCTGAACACGTAGTTGCCCATCGAGGCGAACGTCTCGTCCGGCGAGTCCGGCAGCCCGGGCGGGTCGGCGGGCTTCTCCAGGAACTCCTCGATCGCGTGCCCGTCCGGACCGGTCTTGATCACGCCGAACTCGCTCGCCTCTGCCCGCGGCACCCGGATCCCGGCCACGGTCACGCCGTTGCCCCGCGCGAGGTGCGCGGCGACCATCTGGGACGCGTCCATCCGGTACACGTGGTCGGCGCCGAACACCACGATGATGTCGGGCTGGAAGTCCTCGATCAGGTTCATCGACTGGTAGATCGCGTCCGCGCTGCCCTGGTACCACTGCGGGCCGAGCCGCTGCTGGGCCGGCACGCAACTGACGAAGTTGCCGAGCAGGGTGGACATCCGCCAGGTGACCGTCACGTGCCGGTCCAGCGAGTGCGACTTGTACTGCGTCAGCACGAACAGGTTCCGGTAGCCGGCGTTGACCAGGTTCGACAGCACGAAGTCGATCAGGCGGTAACTGCCACCGAACGGGACGGCCGGTTTGGCCCGGTCCGCCGTCAGCGGCATCAGCCGCTTGCCCTCGCCACCGGCCAGCACGATTCCGAGAACTCTGGGCGCCTTTGCCATGTCCGCACCTTAGCCCTCGAACCCCCACTGGCTGAACCGTTGCGCGCGTCGCCACACTGAAGGGATGCCGATCCTCACCGAACCTACTGTTGCCGTTCACCAGTCGTTCCTGGCCGCCTGGGACGAGCTGGGGCCGCACCTGGAGCGGTGGATGGGCGCACGGTCCATCGCCGGACCCTTCGAGGAGGACTGGACCCGCGAGCAGGCCGCGGACCCGGCCGAGTTCGCCCGGCTGGTCGAGGCGATCAAGACCGAGGCCGACCCGGACACCGAGCTGCCGGACGACCTGGTGCACCAGACCGTGCTGTGGTTCGTCGACGGCGACGAGTTCCTGGGCCGGTTGTCGATCCGGCACTGGCTGACCGCGGCGCTGAACGAGGTGGGCGGTCACATCGGGTACTGCGTCCGTCCGTCGGCCCGGCGCCGTGGGTACGCGACCCAGATGCTGGTCCAGTCGCTGCCGGTGGCAGCGGCGCTCGGTATCGACCCGGCCCTGGTCACCTGCGATGCGGACAATGCCGGATCGCGCAAGGTGATCGAGGCAGCTGGTGGCGAACTGGAAGACGAACGACACGGAAAGCTGCGCTTCTGGGTGCCGACACACGTCGGCTGATCTCCCAGACATGGCCTAAGGTCGGGCTCATGAAGGTCGCCATCCTGACGCGTGAGTACCCACCGGACGTGTACGGCGGGGCGGGCGTGCACGTGGACTTCTTGGTCCGCGAGCTACGCCGGCTGATCGACGTGGACGTGCACTGCATGGGCGAGCCCCGCAAGGGCGCGACCGCACACTCCGAGGACGACCCCCGGCTGCCCGGTGCGAACGCGGCACTGCGGATCCTGTCGACCGACCTCACCATCACGGCCGCGGTCGGCGACTCCCAGCTGATGCACTCGCACACCTGGTACGCCAACATGGCCGGCCACTGGGCCAAGCTGCTGTACGGCGTCCCGCACGTGGTCACCGCGCACTCGCTGGAGCCGCGGCGCCCGTGGAAGGCTGAGCAGCTCGGCGGTGGGTACCGGCTGTCCAGCTGGGCCGAGCAGACGGCGTACGAGGCGGCCGATGCCGTCGTCGCCGTCAGTCCTGGCATGCGCGACGACGTCTTGGACTGCTACCCCGCCATCGACCCGGCGAAGGTGCACGTCATCTCGAACGGGATCGACGCCGACTTCTACCACCCGGACCCGGCGACGAACGTGCTCGAGCGGCTCGGTGTGGACCTGAACCGGCCGTACGTGACGTTCGTCGGCCGCATCACCCGGCAGAAGGGCGTGCCGCACCTGCTGCGGGCCGGCCTGCGGCTGGATCCGTCCGTGCAGCTCGTGCTGCTGGCCGGTGCCGCCGACACGGTCGAGCTGAAGGCGGAAACGGACGCGCTGATCGAGGACCTGCGGATGGCCCGGGACGGCGTGTTCGTGGTCTCCGAGATGCTGCCGCGCGAGGAGGTCCGCCAGGTGCTCACGCACGCGCTGGCCTTCTGCTGCCCGTCGATCTACGAGCCGCTCGGCATCGTCAACCTGGAGGCGATGGCGTGCGAGACGGCCGTCGTCGCGAGCGCGGTCGGCGGCATCCCCGAGGTCGTCGACGACGGCGTGACCGGAACCCTGGTGCCGTACGACGAGAACGACCCGGACACCTTCGAGCGCGGGCTCGCGAACGGGATCAACGCCCTGGTCGACAACCCGGCCCGCGCCGCCGAGCTGGGCAAGGCCGGGCGCGCCCGGGCGGTCTCGGAGTTCGGCTGGGACGCGGTCGCCGAGCGCACCCTCGAGCTCTACAGATCCCTTCTGTAGAAGGGAAAGGTAGGGATAACCCCACCTCCAACTCGGGGGTCAGTACCATAGCGAGCAAGCGGCGCCGCCCGTTGACTTAGGGCATGACACCGCAGGTTCCCAAGACCGTCGTCGCCACGCTCGGCACTGCCGCTCTGGTCGCGAGCGGCGTGTCCGCCTATGTCACCGCCAGCCAGCCGTCACTCGCCGAGGCGGCCGTCGCCAACACCACCACCCATGGGCACGTCCAGCGCGGCGCGATCGTGTCCGTCGTGCCGGTCGCGCAGCTGACCGCCGAGCAACTCACCACCGCGTCGGCCGACTTCGCCGGCGCGCCGGCGTCGCGGTACGGCGTCACGGCCTACCGGCTGATCTACCGAACAGCCGAGCACGACGGCCAGCCCACCACCGCCAGCGGTCTCGTCATTCTCCCGAACGGGAAGCGCGGCGCGCTGACTCCGACCGTGTACCTGCACGGCACCAACCCCACAAAGGCGGCCGCCGCGACGGTCGACGACAATTCGGAGGACCGGCTGGTGACGGCCCTGTTCGCGGGGCAGGGGCTGGTCGGGATCGCGCCGGACTACCTCGGGCTGGGTCTCGTGCCGGGCCGGCCGCAGTACCTGGACAGCAGGACCGAGACGACCTCGTCGATCGACTTACTCCTCGCGGCGCGGACGTTCGCGGCGCAGCACGGGGTCGTGCTGAAGCGGGATGTACTGGTCACCGGCTTCTCCCAGGGCGGTCGCGCGTCGGTCGCTCTCGGCCGGGAGCTGTCGCGAGGCGCGGCCGGCTCCTTCCGAGTGGGCGAGATCCGCGCTGTCGCGGGTCCGTACGACCTGCTCGGCAGCGAGTTCCCGGCGTCGTTCGACGGGCGGCTGCTGCCCTCGACGGCGACGTTCTACCTCGCCTACCTGGTCACCGCGTGGAACGAGCGCCTCAGGCTGTACGACGACCCGCGCGTGGCGTTCCAGGCGAAGTACGCGAAGACCGTGCCGGCGCTGTTCGACGGCACACACGGCGAGGACGAGATCCGGCAGGGCTTGCCGGGATTCGCCGTCGAAGCTGTTCACACCGGAGTTCCTGAAGCTCATCCAGCACCCGATCGGTCGCCTCCGCCAGGAAGCCCGCGCAGCCGACCAAGTTTGCGACTGGACCCCACGAGTGCCGGTCCACCTCTACAGCGGCACGAAGGACACCGACGTGACTGCGGCGAACACCACTGCCTGCGCAGCTGCACTGAAGCGGCACGGTGCCGACGTGACCGTCCACGACCTGGGTCCGGTCGACCACACCGGCACTGCCTTCGCCGCCTACCCCGAGATCATCCGCACCTTCAGCAGATGGGCCTGACATGACCAACCGCCTCACCAAGACCGTCGCCGCCACCCTCGCCACCGCAGCCTTGCTGGCCTTCCCCGCGTCGGCGTACGGCGCGGTTCATCAACCCACACTGTCCGAATCCGCCGTCACCAGCGTCCACACTCCGCGTGGCTCGCTGGTCTCGGCGGTGCCCATCGCCCACTTCACCGCGGCCCAACTCGACGCGGCCGCGGCCGACTTCCCCGGTACGCCGGCAGCCGTGCACGCCGTCACGCTGTACCGGCTCGTCTACCGGACGATCGACCACGACAACCGGCCAATCACCGCGAGCGGGCTCGTCGTACTGCCCGACGGACGGCGCGGCGCGCTGACCGTCGCGGAGTACCTGCACGGCACGACCGGCACCAAGGCGCTCGCCGCGTCGGTGAATCCCGAGTCGGATGAGCGGATCATGGCGGCGTCGCTCGCCGGGCAGGGACTTGTCGGCGTCGCTCCGGACTACCTCGGGCTCGGCCTCGGCCCGGGGCGGCACCCGTACATCGACACGAAGACCGAGACCACGGCCTCCACCGACCTGCTGCTCGCGGCACGGTCGTTCGCGGCCAGGCGCGGCGTGGCACTGAAGCGGGACGTGCTGGTGACCGGGTTCTCCCAGGGTGGCCGCGCGACGCTCGGCGTCGGCCGGGCGCTGAGCCGCGGCGACGCCGGGTCCTTCCGGCTCGGGGAGATCCGGGCCGTCGCCGGGCCGTACGACCTGCTCAACACCGAGCTGCCGGCAGCCTTCGACGGCCGGGTGCTGCCGCAGTCGGCGACGGCGTACCTCGCGTACTTCGTGACCGCGTGGGACCGCACTGTCGGGATGTACGACCAGCCGTCGGACGCGTTCCGGGCGCCGTACGCGGCGAAGATCGAGGGACTGTTCGACGGGCTGCACACCCCCGACGAGATCTTCGGGTCGCTGCCGGACACTCCGGACAAGCTCTTCACGCCGGCGTTCCTGGAGAAGCTGAAGCACCCCAGCGGGAGGTATCTGCGCGCGTTGCGGGCGGCCGACCAGATCTGCCACGACTGGACGCCACGAGTCCCGGTCCACCTGTACACCGGCACCAAGGACAGGGACGTGGTCGCAGCGAACGCGGACGTCTGCGCGGCATCGTTCCGTGCCCGGGGAGCTGACGTCGAGCTCCACTCGATGGGCGCGGTCGACCACATGGGCACGGCATCGGCCGCGTACCCGGAGATCGTCCGCGCGTTCAGCAGATGGGCCTGATCATGACCAATCGCCTCACCAAGACCGTCACCATCCTCACCACCGCTGCCTTGCTGGCCTGTGCGGCCGCAGCGTTCGGTGCCGTGCATCGACCGACCCTGTCCGAGGCCGCCGTGACCAGGACCAGTACGCACGCATCGCGTGGCTCGGTGGTGTCGGCGGTTCGGGTCGGTCACGCTACCGCCGCGCAACTGGACGCCGCCGCGGTCGACCTCCCCGGGACGCCGCACGCCATCCATGACGTCACGTTGTACCGGCTCATCTACCGGACGATCGACCACGACAACCGGCCGATCACTGCCAGCGGGCTGGTCGTCCTGCCCGACGGACAGCGGGGAGCGTTGACAGCCACGGAGTACCTGCACGGCAGCACCAGCACCAAAGCGCTCGCCCCCTCGGTGGATCTCGACTCGGATGACGCGCTCGTCCCGGAAGCACTGTTCGCCGGGCAGGGCCTGGTCAGCCTTGCGCCTGACTACCTCGGGCTGGGGCTCGGTCCGGGACTGCATCCCTACCTGGACACCAAGACCGAGACCACAGCGTCGATCGACCTGCTGCTCGCGGCCCGATCCTTCACGACCAGACATGGCGTCACGCTTAAGCGCGACGTACTGGTCACCGGGTTCTCGCAGGGCGGCCGAGCCACGCTCGGCGTCGGCCGCGCGCTCAGCCGCGGCGAAGCCGGGCCCTTCCGGCTCGGTGAGCTCCGGGCCGTCGCCGGACCGTTCGACCTGCTCCGGACCGAGCTGCCGGCTGCCCTCGACGGACGGGTGCTACCGCAGGCGGCGACCGCGTACCTCGCGCATTTCGTCACCGCGTGGGACCGGACGGTCGGGCTGTACGACAAGCCGGAGGACGCGTTCCGGAAACCCTACGCGGCGAAGGTCGAGGGACTGTTCGACGGGCTGCACACCCCGGAAGAGATCTCTGGGTCACTGCCCGACTCCCCGGACAAGCTGTTCACACCGGCGTTCCTGGCGCAGCTGAAGCACCCGGGCGGACGCTACCTGCGTGCCTTGCAGGAGGCCGACGCGATCTGTCACGACTGGACCCCGCGGGTGCCGGTCCATCTCTACAGCGGCACCGAGGACACGACCGTGATCCCCGCGAACGCGGACGTCTGTGCGGCGGCGTTCCGGTCCCGTGGCGCCGAGGTCACGGTCCACTCCATGGGCCCGGTCGACCATGTGGGCACGGCAGGCGCGGCGTACCCGGAAATCATTCGTGCGTTCGGTCGCTGGGCTTAGTGGGCTGCGTGCTCTGCTCCGGCGCCTCGCCCGCTTCCTGGTGCTCATCGTGGTCGGTGCTCGAGGCGACGAGGCTGCCGAGGAGGGCCAGGGACTCGACGTCGCGGGAGCCGGGCACGGCGTGGAAGACGACCAGGGTCATGCCGTCGGTGCCGCCGATGGTCAGCTTGTCGGAGCGCAGGTTGAGCTCGCCGACCTCCGGGTGGGTGAGCTGGCTGAGCCGGCCCTTGCGCGGGCGGACCTCATGGCGGGCCCAGAGCTGACGGAAGCGGTCGCTGCGGACGGACAGGTCGCCGACCAGTTCCTTGAGGCGCGGGTCGTCGACGTTCGGGCCGAGCTCGGTGCGGAGGATGGCGACGCCTTCCTCGGTCAGGTCGTCCCAGTCGCGGCGCAGGGCCCGTTCGCGGGGGTCGAGGAGCACAGCGGTGAGGAGGTTGACGCCGACGGCGTAGTTCGGGGACAGCGCCGCGCAGAGCGGGTTGACGGCGAGGCAGTCGGTGTACTTGTTCTGCACGTACGCCGGGTGGTTCGGCAGGCCGTCGATCAGTTCGACGATGCTGGCCGGGACTCGGCCGGTCGCGCGGGGCTTGGGCGTGACGTGCGGGCGCTCCTGGGCGAGGCTGATCAGGTAGGCGGTCGCGTCCGGGTCCAGCCGCAGTACGTCGGCCAGGGCTTCGAGGACCTGCACGGACGGGTTGCGGTCCCGGCCCCGCTCGAGGCGGAGGTAGTAGTCCGAGCTGATGCCGGCCAGCATCGCGACCTCCTCGCGGCGCAGGCCCGGGACGCGGCGCAGGCCGATGCTCCGGATGCCGACGTCCTCGGGCCGGACCTGCTCGCGCCGGGCCCGGAGGTACTCGCCGAGGGCGTTCGTGCTGTCCATGAGCTCCACGGTAGACCGGCGATCGCCTGGGTGACTGGGTCCTGTCACTACCAGGAACGAGGGGGTACTCCCTGCGCCCGCCCGTGCGACGAACAGTGGAGGCATGACGAACTCAACCATCACGCCCGCCGACGACCTGACCATCACCCGGATGGGGTACGGCGCCATGCAGCTGGCCGGTCCCGGGGTCTTCGGCCCGCCGAAGGACCGTGCCCAGGCGATCGCCGTACTGCGGGAAGCCGTCGAGCTGGGCATCACTCACATCGACACCAGCGACTTCTACGGGCCGGCCGTCGTCAACGAGATCATCAAGGAGGCGCTGTACCCGTATCCGGCGGATCTGCACCTGGTCACCAAGGTCGGAGCCCGGCGCGGCGACGACGGCAGCTGGATCCACTCGGAAGAGCCCGACGACCTGCGTGCACAGGTGCACGAGAACCTCGAGCACCTCGGCCTCGACGTCCTGGACGTCGTCAACTTCCGCAGCGCGGCCCACGACGGCGGCAGCGAGGAGTCGATCGCGCGGCCGTTCACCGTGCTCGCCGAGCTGCAGCAGGAGGGCCTGATCCGCCACCTGGGCCTGAGCGGCGTCACCGTTCCTCAGATCCGCGAGGCGCAGGCCATCGCTCCGGTCGTGACCGTCCAGAACCTCTACAACCTGGTCCGCCGCGACGACGACGCGGTCGTCGACTACTGCGCCGACAACAACATCGTCTTCGCCTCCTTCTTCCCGCTCGGCGGCTTCACCCCACTCCAGTCCGAAACCCTCGCCAAGATCGCCACTCGCCTGGACGCCACCCCGCAGCAGGTAGCCCTCGCCTGGCTCCTCCAGCGCTCGTCGACCAGCGTCGTCATCCCCGGCACGTCCTCACTCGACCACCTCCGCGAGAACACGGCCGCTCGCGACCTGGTCCTCCCCGCAGACGCAGTAACCGAACTCAACGAGATCGGCGCCCAATGAGCCCCACGCCCAACGCCACCCCGGCTGAAGCTGGAGGTCTGCCGGGGCTGAGCGGGTAGGTGTTAGCCGATACCTGAGGTCGGTGCGTCGGAGGTTAGCCAGGTGGTGAGGAGGCGGGCGCCGGCGCCGGTGGCTCCGGTGGAGTACTCGAAGCGGTCAGAGGGAGACTCGGCGATCGAGGACAGGTCCAGATGGGCCCAGGGGATGTCTCCGGTGAACGCCTTCAGGAAGAGGGCGGCGGTGATGGAGCCGGGGCCCTTGGAGCTGTTGACCGAGTCGGCGATCGGGGTCGAGATCAGGTCCTCGTACTCCGCCGGCAGCGGCATCCGCCACAGCTCCTCACCGGAGATCCGGCCGGCGTCGGCCAGGTTGTCGGCGAGCGCGTCGTCGGTGGCGAACATCCCGCCGTACAGCATCGAGCCGAGCGAGACCTTGATCGCGCCGGTCAGCGTGGCGATGTCGATCAGGACGTCCGGCTTCAGCTCGTTGACGGCGTACGCGAGCCCGTCCGCCATCACCAGCCGGCCCTCGGCGTCGGTGTTCTTCACCTCGGTGGTCCGGCCGCCGTAGTGCCGGATCACGTCGTCCGGCCGGTACGCCGTCCCGGAGGGCATGTTCTCGGCCGCGCAGATCAAGCCGGTGACCTTGACCTGGGCACCGAGCTCGCGCAGCGCGGACATCGTCGCGATCACCGACCCGCCGCCGGTCATGTCGCGCTTCATCGACACCATGCCCTCGCGTGGCTTCAGCGACAGACCGCCGGTGTCGTACGTGATCCCCTTGCCGACCAGCACGACGTACGGCGTCTTCCGCGTCGCGCCGGCAGGCACGTAGTCGAGCCGGATGAACCGCGGCGGCCGTGTCGACCCCGAACCGACCGCGAGGATGCCGCCGAAGCCTTCCGCGGCAAGCTGCTTCTCGTCCCAGACCGTCGCCTCGAGCCCGGTCGCCGCGGCCAGCTCCGTCGACCGCGCGGCCAGCCACGCCGGGTCCTTCTCGTTCGACGGGGTGATCGCGAGCTGACGGGCCACCCACCCGGTCCGCCCGACCACGACACCACGATCGATCGCCGGCTGCCGCGCCGCGTCCGAGCCGTCCGTCACGGTGATCCGCCCGACCGCGGGCTTGCCCGGGTCGACAGTCTTCTGCGTGTACGCGAACGACCCGAGCACCACACCCTCCGCAAACGCCTGCAGCGCCGCGTCATCGATGCCCTCAGCAACGATTGTGGTGAGCTCGTCCTTGCCCCGCCCGTACCGCGCGATCGCCGCGCCGGCGTGTCGCAGGTCCTTGCCGCTGCCGTCCCCGGCCCCGACCAGCAGGACCTCGGCCACGTCACCCGTCAGCAACGGGTACGCCACGGTGGCACCGGCCGACGGCGTGAACCCGGTCTCCCGCTGGACCTCCAGCAGCCGGTCGAGATCGATGCCGAGCCGCTCGCCGGCCTCCTTCGCGGCGGCGGGCAGACCGCTCTCGCCGTCGCCGACCACGATCACCCACTCCCGCGTGCCGTGAACCGGGAGCCCGGGCTGCCAGGCCACGGCCGGAAGACTCGGGAACGGGGACGAACTGCTGCGGCGAGCCACTAGGAGGACCTCACTGAACTTTGATCAGAAGTAGATGTAAATCCGGCCCCAACCGTAACGACCCCGGCCGGTGCCGAAAAGAGCACCCACCGGGGTCGGAAGGATTTGAGGGTTTGGGGCGCGGTCACCCCAGGCGCCGTCAGCCGACGACAGCCTTGAGCGCGTTGCCGAGCTCGGTGGCTTCGTCGGCGTTGAGCTCGACGACGAGCCGGCCGCCGCCCTCGAGCGGAACCCGCATCACGATCCCCCGGCCCTCCTTGGTGACCTCGAGCGGACCATCGCCCGTCCGCGGCTTCATCGCCGCCATGCGCGCACCCCTTCCCAGTGTCGGTGTTGAGCGACGACACCGCGCGGGACCGTCGCCGGCGCCGTTGCGGTGATGCGCCGTCGGCGCGTATCGCAGTGTGTATCGCACCCCATTATTCCCGATCTCAGGCCAAGGCCGTGCACCATACGGCAGACTCAAGTCTTGTGCACGCCCGTTCAGCCCTTTTCGACCTGTACGGCGACCACCTGCGCGCGCGTGGCGCGCGGGCTCCGGTCGCGGCGCTGGTCCGGCTGCTCGCGCCGCTGGGCGTGCATCCGCCGGCGGTCCGGACGGCGGTCTCGCGGATGGTCCGGCAGGGCTGGCTGGAGCCGGTACGGCTCGACGGACAGCCCGGGTACGCGCTGACCGTCCGGGCGCGTCGCCGGCTCGACGACGCGGCCGCGCGGATCTACCGGACGGCACCCGACGGCACGCCGGTCGTCAGCGGTTCCGAGGGGCCGGGCGACTGGGACCGGCACTGGCACCTGGGCATCCTCCGGGAGGTGCCGAACGCGCGCCGCCGCGAGCAGCTGGCGAGCCAACTCGCCTTCCTGGGTTGGGCTCCGCTCTCCGACGGCGCCTGGGTGGGGCTCCGCAACGACGCCGAGGTGGACCAGATTCTCGGGGTCGAGGGCATCGCCGCGGACCGCTTCCGCGCACCCGTCGACGAGGGCGCCGGCGAGTTCGCCCGGCGGGTCTGGCGGTTGGACGAGCTCGGCGCGTCGTACGACGCCTGGCTGATCGAGGCGAAGGCGCTGGTGGACGGTGCCGGGGACGACGCGGACGACGAGCAGTCGTTCGCGGTGCGGTCCGAGCTGGTGCACGAGTGGCGCAAGTTCCTGTTCCGGGATCCGGGGCTACCGGACGAGCTGCTGCCCGACGACTGGGCCGGCACCAGGGCCGCCGCGTTCTTCGATTTCCATGCCGAGCGACTGAGCCCCGCGGCCGGGCGTTTCGTCGACAACTGCCTGACGCAACACTGATCCGCCGCCCGAATTCTCACCGACTGTCAAGGAGCTGACCACGATGAGTGACTCTGTCGAATACGCCGTCGCCGACGGGGTAGGCACCGTCACGCTGAACCGCCCGGAGGCGATGAACTCGCTCGACACCGCCACCAAGGTCCTCCTCCGCGACACGCTCCAGGCGGCCGCCGAGGACCCGGCCGCGCGGGTCGTCGTACTCACCGGAACCGGCCGGGCGTTCTGCGTCGGACAGGACCTCAAGGAGCACATCGGACTGCTCGACGCGAACGACCAGGACGCGCTCTGGAGCACCGTCCCGGACCACTACGCACCGATCGCGCTGGCCCTCGCGGAAATGCCCAAACCGGTCATCGCCGCGGTCAACGGGGTCGCAGCCGGCGCCGGCGCGTCGATGGCGTTCGCGTGCGATTTCCGGGTGGTTGCGGACGCGGCCGGATTCAACCTGGCGTTCACCGGGATCGCGCTCTCCTGTGATACCGGAATCTCCTGGACGCTGCCCCGGCTGATCGGTCATGCCAAGGCGCTCGAGCTGTTGTACTTCCCCCGGACGATCCCCGCGGCGGAGGCGCTCGAGGTGGGCCTGGCGTCCTCCGTGGTCCCGGCCGCCGACCTCTCGACGGCGGTGGCCGAGCTCGCCGGCAAGCTCGCCCAGGGGCCGACCGTCGCGTATGGCGCAGTGCGTCAGTCGCTCGGATTCTCGGCGACGCACACGCTGGCCGAGTCACTCGCGTTCGAGGCCGGGAAGATGCAGCTGACCGGCGCGACCGAGGATCATCATCACGCGGTCGCGTCCTTTGTCGCCAAGGAAAAACCGACCTTCAACGGCCGATGAACAATTGATGCCTCAGGCAACGTACAGGTGACGTGCAGCAGGCCGGACCGGGGTTCCGGTCCGGCCTGCGCCGTCTGTGCGGCGACGTTTGGTGGGCTCCCCGGCCGCGTTCCGGCCGGGCGAGTCACGGCCGGACAACCACCTGACAGACGGGGAGCCCGGAGAACACCTCATCACGTTCAGTGCCCGGAGCACAACTCGTTCAGCCGTTTGTGTTTTGCCTGGGGCAAAAGAACTTTTTGCAGATGCACAGCCCAAATGCACGTGCACGAGATTGCCGGGCTGGACGGCCCGATCCGCACCCTTTTTCTGCTCTTCTCTGCACCGATCCAGCCGTAGGTCAGCGAGCGACGCACGTCGACAGATGGTCGTTCACAATGCCGGTCGCCTGCATCAGCGCATAGGCGGTGGTAGGTCCGACGAACACAAAACCCTTCTTCTTCAGAGCCTTCGACATGGCCACCGACTCAGGCGTGGTGGCGGGTACGTCGGCCGGCGTCTTCGGGGCCTTGTGCTGGTCCGGGCGGAACGACCAGAGCAGCTCGGTGAACTCGCCTTCGGCCAGCTCCAGCAGCGCCCGGGCGTTGTTGATCGTCGCGTTCACCTTGAGCCGGTTGCGGACGATCCCGGGGTCGGCCATCAACCGGTCGAAGTCGCTCTCGCCGTACTTCGCGATGGTCTCGGGGTCGAAGTGCGCGAAGGCGGCGCGGAAGTTCTCCCGCTTGCGCAGGATCGTGATCCAGGACAGCCCGGACTGGAACCCCTCGAGCGTCATCCGCTCGAACAGGCCGACGTCGTTCCGGATCTCCTTGCCCCACTCGGTGTCGTGGTACTCGACGTACTCCGGCGCC
Source organism: Kribbella sp. NPDC026611 (assembly GCF_040638345.1). NCBI lineage: Bacteria > Bacillati > Actinomycetota > Actinomycetes > Propionibacteriales > Kribbellaceae > Kribbella > Kribbella sp. NPDC026611. Next base: position 168,546 of record NZ_JBEZYC010000005.1, on the reverse strand, counting down.
GACGTGGCCCAGCCGCACCGCGGCTGCCCGTCCGGCCCGATCACGGTCACGCCCCGACCTCCCGGGCGAGTCGCCGCAGCGAGATCCGCATCATCGTCTCGAACGCCGGCCGCACGATCGGCCATCCGGCCCGGCCGAGCGCTCCGAGCGGCGGTACGACGTCCTCGGACCAGGTGAACCGGCTCCCGGACGCCTGGCCGCCGTCGAGCGGCACCGGCTCGACCGCGAAGGTGCCGGTGCCCCGGACGACCTTGCCGAGATGTTTCACCGTGCACTCGCGCGGTGGATCCCAGTGTGTGATGACCATGTCGTCAGTGAACCCGATGCCACCGACAGAAGTTCGGGCCGCGACGCCACCGTCGATGCCGACGCCGCCGTTCTCGGTCGCCCAGACGCGGGTGAACAGCATCCACCGCGACTGGCGGTCCCAGTCCACGACGACGTCCCAGGCGTCCAGTGGGTCGAGTCTGAGCTCGATGGACGCCTCGGCGTGGCAGCTCCCCGCCTCAGCCATTACTTCGGCCGCTGGTAGGCACCCTCACCCTGCTCCCCCGCCGGCGGCCAGAACTGCCACCCCTCCTGCTCGCCTTCACCGCTCTGCTCCGTCTCCTTCGTCACCTGCTGCGGCGCCGCATCCGGCAGCACCCAGTGCGGTGTAGGCGCAGGCACTCCACCAGACTTCGCCTCGGGTGCAGCAGGCTGCTCGGGACCAGGCTGGGACTCGGCCTCAGCAGGTCCGTGTGAGGGCTCTGCCGGGGCGCGGCGAGGCGCTGTGGGCTGGGACTGGGCTTCGAGGAGGGCGCGGGCTTCGGCTTGCAGGCGTTCGTACTCGTCGGCTGCGGCGTGGCTTGGTCGGGGCAGTTCCTTCGTGTCGTGCTCGTCGTCCTCCGCCGGCGCAGGTGCGGCCGCGACCGGTTCAGCGGCAGCGGGCTCGGCAGCGGGCTCGGCGGCGGGCGGCTCGGCGGCTTCCGGCGGCTCGGCGACTGCGGGCGACCCGGAAGCGGCCTCGGCGGCCTCGGCGGCCCCGGCGGGCTCAGCGGCTCCTGCCGGCTCGGCGAGCGGCGGCTGGGTCGCTGCGGGCCCGGCGTCGTCCGCGTCCGGCTCCGGAGCCGGGCGGGGGAAGTCGCCGCCGACGAGGATCGGCTGCTGGGCGCCGGTGTCGTCGAAGTCGGACGGCTCGAACGGGCGGCGGGAGCTGAACCCGACCCCGTCCGGCGTCTCGACGATCGGCGCGACGGCCCGCTCGAGGTCAGCGATCCGCCGGTCGCGCTCGGCCACCTCGCGGGCGACCCGCTCGAGCAGCGTGTCGACCTCGTCCATCCGGTAGCCGCGCACGCCGACCGCGAACCGGGTCGACTCGATGTCGTCCGAGGTCAGCGCCTGCCGCGCCGGGACGGTCATGTCGGGCCGGTCGTCGTACGCCGTACTCATGGCACCCCAACGACCCGAGGCGACCACAGCGACAGCCCCGATCAGTACGACCACGATCAGCCCGAAGAACCACATCACGGGACCGATCGTGCCATGCCGCACCAGTCATCCGCACAGTTGCCCGCGGTTTCAGCTCCCGTCGGAACCCAGCCGGTGCGCCTCACGCCGCGCCTTCGCCTCCGGGTTGTCCGCGTCCGCCAGCTCGCGCGCCGCCGCGGCGGCCGCCTCCTCGGCGGCGGCATCGGCTACCTCGCCAGCCTTCATGATGTAGCTGATCGCCTCGTCCACGTCGTCGGTGACCACGAACATGTCCAGGTCGGCGGCCGAGATCTTGCCGTCCTCGAGCATCGTGGTCCGCAGCCAGTCGACCAGGCCACCCCAGTACGACGTACCGAACAGGACGACCGGGAACGACGTGACCTTCCGCGTCTGGGCCAGCGTGAGCGCCTCGAACAGCTCGTCCAGCGTGCCAAACCCGCCGGGCATCACCACGAACCCCTGCGCGTACTTGACGAACATGGTCTTGCGGGTGAAGAAGTACCGGAAGTTCATCCCGATGTCGACCCACTCGTTCAGCCCGTTCTCGAACGGCAGCTCGATCCCGAGCCCGACCGAGATCCCGCCTTCCTCGGAGGCGCCCTTGTTCGCCGCCTCCATCACGCCCGGGCCGCCCCCGGTGATCACGGCGTACCCGGCCCGGACCAGCTTCCGGCCGAACTCCTCGGCGGCGGCGTACATCGGGTCGTCCGGCTTGGTCCGGGCCGACCCGAACACGCTGATCGCGGCGCCGAGCTCGGCCAGCATGCCGAAGCCCTCGATGAACTCCGACTGGATCCGCAGCACCCGCCACGGGTCGGTGTGCACCCAGTCCGACGGCCCGCGGCTGTCCAGCAGCCGCTGCTCGGAGGTGGACTGCTGCACCTGGTTGCGCCGCATCACGACCGGCCCGCGCTGCTGCTGGCCGACCGGACGGTCGGGGTGGATCGATGGTTCTGACATGCCTCCAGAGTATTGGCTCAGGGCCGCCCACCCGGGTTCACACGGGCGTCGTCAACCAACTCCTCAGCCGCTGTTCACACTGCTCGATCTCCGCCTCGGGCACGAACTCGTCCTGCTTGTGCGCGTAGAGCGGGTCACCGGGCCCGTAGTTCACCGCGGGTACGCCGAGCAGCGTGAACCGCGCCACATCCGTCCAGCCGAACTTCGGCTTCGGCTCCCCGCCCACGACCTGCAGGAATGCCGCCGCGGCGGGCCGCTCCAGCCCGGGCAGCCCGCCGGGCGCCGAGTCCGTCACGACCACGTCGTACCCCTCGAACACCTCCCGCAGGTGCGCCTCGGCCTCGGCCTCGGACCGGCTCGGCGCGAACCGGTAGTTGATCGTCACCGTGCACAGATCCGGTACGACGTTCCCCGCGACGCCACCGCTGATCCCGACCGCGTTCAGCCCCTCCCGGTACTCCAGGCCGTCGATCGGCACCCGGCGCGGCTGATACGCCGACAGCCGGTCGAGGATCCCGCCCGCGGCGTGGATCGCGTTACGGCCCATCCACGAGCGGGCCGAGTGCGCGCGCTCGCCGTGGGTGGTGACCTCGATCCGCATCGTGCCCTGGCAGCCGGCCTCGACGACCCCGTTGGACGGCTCCATGACGACCGCGAACACGCCGTCGAGCAGCTCGGGGTTGGAGTGGGTCAGCTTGAACAGGCCGTTCCGCTCCGCCTCGACCTCTTCGCAGTCGTAGAACACGTAGGTGACGTCGCGGTTCGGCTCAGCCAGGGTGGCCGCGAGCCGGAGGCCGACCGCGAGCCCACCCTTCATGTCGCACGCGCCGAGGCCGTGGATCAGGCCGTCGGCCCGGCGCGCGGGCAGGTTGTCGTTGAGCGGGACGGTGTCGATGTGGCCCGCCAGCACGACCCGCTCGGCGCGGCCGAGGTCGGTGCGCGCGACGACGGTGTTGCCGTGCCGGAACACCTTCAGGTGCGGGTACTGCGCCAGCGCCGCCTCGAGCTGGTCCGCCAGCGGTTCTTCGGTGCCGCTGACCGAGGACATGTTGACCAGCGCCTCGCACAGGTCGGGGCCGGGAACAGTGAGGTCCATGTCAGGCTTCCTTGGTCGGGGGCAGGAACACGCAGAACTCGTTGCCCTCCGGGTCGGCGCAGACGTACCAGCCGATCTCGTCGCCCTTGGGCCGCAGCAGTGTCGCACCTGCGTCGAGGACCGGCTGCAAGGCGGGTGCGGTGACGTCCCAGTGGATCCGGTTCTTGACCGTCTTGGGCTCCGGGACCGGGTTGAACACCCAGTACTTGAACGGAAGCCCGGGGACATCCTCCAGCCAGTGGTACGGCGCGCCCTCTCGGCTCCTGGGCTCTACACCGAGCAGTCCGGCCCACCAGCGCGCCTGCTGCTCCGGCTCGGCCGAGTCGACGACCAGCTCCATCAGCCGGTACGCCGGGACGGTCTCGCGGACGAAACCGCACAGCTCGCCGCCCTCCGGGTCTGTCAGCACGGTCCAATGCTGGTCGGCTGTCTCCGGGACCTGCACGGTCGCACCAGCCGCCACCAGGTCGGCGATGTCTCCGGTGATGAGGTCCAAGTGCACCCGCTGCTTGACTGTCTTAGGCTCCGGGACCTTGTTGAGCCAGATGGTCTTCTCCGGGACGTCGCCGACCAGGACGTCCGGGTGGTCCGCCGGGCTGGTCAGCCCGAGCACCTGCCCCCAGAACGCGGTCATCACGTTGGGGTTCGTGACGTCCACACACAGGTCCTTGAAACGAACGATCGCCATCACCGCAGGCTATCGGCCCGGCCCGTCGCCTAGGGTTCAGTCCTGTGACCGACCTGCGAACCCGGCTGCGTGCGGTGCCGACGCTCACCGGGACCCCGCCGACGTGGGACCCGGACCGGGCTCCGGACCGGCCGCACGAGCTGTTCGTCGAGTGGTTGCTGGCCGCGGTCGACCAGCAGATCGCGGAGCCGTGTGCGGCGACGCTGTCCACTATCCGCGCGGACGGGCGGCCGAGCGGGCGGGTGCTGATCATCAAGGACGTGACAGACGACGGGTGGCAGTTCGCATCGTCGTCAACCAGCCGGAAGGGCCAGGAGCTGGCGGAGTCGCCGTACGCCGCTCTGACGTTCTACTGGATCCCGCTGGGTCGGCAGGTGCGCGTGGTGGGGTCGGTGGAGGTAGCGGACCCGGAGGAGTCGGCGCGCGACTTCCTGCTGCGCCCGGTGCCGGCTCGGGCGGAGGCGCTCGCCGGGCGGCAGAGCGCAGTACTGGAAGACCCTGCGGAGATCGATGCGGTGGTCAAGGAGCAGGCGGAGCGGATCACGGCCGAGCCTGGTTTGGTGGCGCCCAACTGGACCCTGTACACCTTGCGGGCCGACGAGGTGGAGTTCTGGCAGTCCGACCCGGACCGCCGCCACCTGCGACTGCAGTACCGCCTGAACGACAACCGCTGGACCAAGGAGCGCCTGTGGCCGTAACGGATGTGCACTCAGCGGCGGACCGGCTGCTCACGCTGGTCGCTGACGTCGACGACGCTGCTGCGCGGGCGGACTCCGGGCTGCCGGGGTGGAGCCGTGGTCACGTCATCACCCACATCGCCAACTTCTCCGAGGCAATGACGCGCCAGGTCGAGGAGGCGCTCCAGGGCCGGCTGGTCGAGGTGTACGACGGCGGCCGCCCGGCTCGTGACGCTGCGATCGAAGCTGGCGCCGACCGGTCGGCCGCGGACCTCAAGTCCCACCTGACCCAAGCCGTCACCGCGCTGCTGACGTCTTGGGACAAGGTGAGCCCCACCGACTGGCCGCTCCCCATCCTCCACCGCAACAGCAACCTGTCCGCGGGCCTGCAAGCGACCTGGCGCGAGCTGACCATCCACACCACCGACCTCGACCTGGGCGTCACCGCCGCTAGCTGGTCAGAGGACTTCTGCACCCACCTACTCGATTTCCTCCGCCCCCGCACCCCCGACAACACCCACCTGATCCTCCAGTCCCCCACCGTCACGTGGGAGAACGGCACAGGCGAGGAGATACGGCTCGTCGGCGCCCTAACAGACCTAACCGCCTGGTACGCCGGCCGACAGGCCCCGGGCCCCATCACAGGCGACCCCGTGCCCGACCTACTCCCCTGGCCCTAGCTGACCGTGAAGTCGTCTAGCTGGATCCAGGTGTCGAGGTTGGGGGCGTTGAAGCCGGCGTAGACCGTTAGCTCGTGGGCGTTGGCTGGGACCTTCACGGTTAGCTCGTGGTGGACGTAACCGGTGCCTGCGCCGAACGTCTTGTTGGCCAGGTCTGTGGTGCCGTTGCGGACTCCGAAGTGGCCCGCGTCGGCGGGGAGGTTCGCGGAGGCGTTGATCCAGGCTCCGAAGGTGAGCGTCGCACCCGGCGTGACGGGGACGGTTTGGTAGAGATTGCTGGTTCCTGTGCAGGTACAGCGGATCCAGGCGTTGTTGGCGCCGGAGTGGGCGAAGCCGAGGTTGCGGTCCACGCCGTGGGCTGCGGTGCCTTCGAACTGCCACGCCGGCTTGCCGCTGCCGGTGCCTTCGAAACCGCTGTCGGCCAGCTGGGAGACGTACCAGACGGCCAGCTCGGAGACGGTCGTGTACGAGCGGGTGCCGCCCGGCAGACCGATGACGCGGACGCCGTCGGTCTCCTGCGTGGGGAAGGTGATCGTGTAGGTCTTGTTGGCACCGGCCGTGGCGTCACCTGGGTACGCCGGTGACACCGTCTGCGCGCCGACCTCCACCCACGCGCCGTCCCGCTTGACCTGCACCCGCGGACGACCCGTGAAGTAACCGCCCTCGACCGACACGGCACCGGACGTGAACGACACGTTGTTGACCTTGTGCCGGGCCGGCCACTCGTAGCCCCACCACGACGCGCCCTTCACCTCGTCGTCGAAGTCCGACTCGCTGCCGGTCAACGCACCGTCGTTCATCAGCGCCAGACTGCCGGACTGCGTCGACTTGGAGATCGCCACCGCGTCCGGGGACGCGGCCAGGTTGTCCGCACCGGGCAGGTTGGCCGCAGGCGAAGAAACAGACGGCGTGATCACGAGCTTGCGCAGGTTGAAGTTGTACACCGACGTACCGATCCCGCCGCCACCGCACGGACACACGTTCGCCTGGAGGTACATCGTCCTGCCGTCCGGCTGCACGAACTTGGACGGGATCGTCACGCCGTACCCGCCGTACTTCGACGTCGACCACGGATACCCACCGAAGTCCTTCGACAGGAAGTGCTTCCACGGGCCCCACGGCGTCGGCGACTCGTAGAACTCGAAGGTGTACTCCGTCCACGACGTGTACACGTACCGCTTCTGCTGCGCCAGGTACGTCACCCCGCCCTGGCTGATCACGCTCAGGTTCGACGCGTTCGCGCCGTACGTCTGCGCGTACAGCCGCCGCGTGTCCGTCAGCACCGGCTTCCGGTCCTGCACTCGGGCCGACCATCCCGACCCGGTGTAGAACTTCCACGCCCCGCGATCCTGCACCTTGCCCTTCGGCACCCGCGCCAGGAACACGCTCTGCGGATCCGCGACCGTGTCGTCGAACGAGTCCCGCCAGTTCCCGTCCAGCCCGTAGGCGTAGACATACCCGTCGGGAGCCAGCGCGCCACCCTTGCCGAAGTCCGCGAACCAGATCGTCGTGAACACGTGGTCGGAGAACATCGGCTTCTTCTTGTCCCACGTCCACGTCCGCCCGTGGTCCGTCGACTTCAGGATCGTCGCAGCCGGTACATCGTTGAAGTCGAGCGCGAGGTCCTGCACCGCGAGGTACAGCGTGTCTCCGACGCACACCATCCCGGTCGGCTTCCGGTTGTACCCGGCGCCGCTCCAGACGGACCCGACCTGGTCGCCCTTGGAGATAGTTGCCCCTGACAAATTCCCCGGCGTACCGGTGATCTCGCTGACCGCGATGTCGGCGAAGTCTCCGTCGATGCTGAAGCCCTTGCCGTCGCCGTTGGCGGCGTACAGCTTGTCGTTGCCCGCCCAGCAGGACGGCCAGAGGTCGCCGTCGCTCTTGCTGGGCATGCCCTTCGACTCCACCTGGGTGGTGCCGACCGGATTCGTGGTGCCGACCGGAGTGGTCGAGGCGGCCGGGGGTGCGTCGGAGTGCGTCAACAGAGTCGCCGTACCGAACGCGAGCGGCAGGACAGCGAGCAGAGCCCCGTGCTTCATGAGCCGCCTTTCACTCGAGGTCGGTGTGTATCGGGACGAGGAGGGGCAATCGATTTCTCGCAATCTACGATCGGCGCCCTGAACGGTCAAGGGTGAAGGTGATGACAAAGTGGTCAAGCTGACCGGATTCGCCCTGGGGACAAGGTTTTCGACCTCGGTGCAAACATTGACACCAGTGGAATCCGACGCCTAATCTTCGGAAATCGATTTCTGAGGCCATCGATTTCTGAACGAGAGGCGCCGGGATGCCAGTTGTGCCGAACCGTGCGGACGCCCACCGCACGGCCGACGAGCTGTCCAGGGACCTGGTGGCACGAGGACTGCAAGCGGCGCGGGTCGCGATCGAGACCGAGGCGGCCGCCGTGTCGGCGCTGGCCGACCGGTTGGACGGGGTGTTCTTGGACGTGCTGGTCGCGGTGGCCCGGTGCGAGGGTCATCTGGTGGTGACCGGTCTGGGGAAGTCGGGTCTGGTGGGGCGGAAGATCGCGGCGACGCTGGCGAGTACGGGGACGCCGGCGACGTTCATCCATTCCGGCGACGCGTTGCACGGGGACTCGGGGGCGGTGACGTCGCGGGACATCGTGCTGGCGTTGTCGGCGTCGGGTGAGACGGTCGAGGTGGTCGAGTTCGCGCGGATGTTGCGGGAGCGGGAGATTCCGGTGATCGCGATGACGGGCCGGGAGGAGTCGACACTGGCGGGGTTGGCGACGTACACGCTGGACACGATGGTGCTGCGCGAGGCGGATCCGTTGAACCTGGCGCCGACCGCGTCGACGACGGCGTCGCTGGCGATGGGTGATGCGCTGGCGTGTGCGCTGGTGGTACTGCGGGAGTTCAGTCATCGCGATTTCGCCCGGTTTCACCCGTCCGGTGCCTTGGGCAAGCGTCTGCTGGAGGGGCAGGCATGAGCGGGGTGGACGTGTGTGTGCTCGGGTCCTTTATGAAGGACCTGGTGGCGTCGGCGGAGCGGCGGCCGTTGCCGGGTGAGACGTTGCACGGGACCGGGTTCGCGGAGTTCCTGGGCGGGAAGGGCGTGAACCAGGCCGTCGCGGCGGCGCGGATGGGTGCGCGGACGGCGATCGTCGGCACGATCGGCGCGGACCGGTACGGCGAGGAGTTCCTGGAGCTGCTGGGGTCGAACGGGGTGGACACGTCGTGGGTGGTCCGGCATCCGTCGCTGGGCACGGGCGTGGGGTTGCCGCTGGTGCTGCCGGACGGCGGGAACTCGATCATCATCGTGTCCCGTGCGAACGCGGCGATCACGGCGGCCGATGTCGAGGCGGCGGCCGGCGTTCTGACCACGAGCAAGGTGCTGAGCGTCCAGCTGGAGCTCCCGGTCGAAGCGAGCCACACCGCTCTGCGGCTCGCCTCGACCGCGGGAGTCACCACGATCCTGACGCCGGCGCCGGTGGGGACGGTGGATCCGGGATTGGCGTCGTACGTCGACATCCTGGTGCCGAACGAGGTCGAGGCGGCGGCGCTGACCGGGCTGGACTGCGACGACGAGGCGCAGGTCCCGATGATCGCCCGCAAGCTCGCCGAGGACTGGGACCTGCGCGGGTGCGTGGTCACGCTCGGCTCCCGCGGCGCCTACGTCCTCGACCGGACGAACGGTTTCGAGGAACGCATCGAGGCGCACCGGGTCGCCACCGTGGACACCGTCGGCGCCGGCGACGCCTTCTGCGGCTCCCTCGCCGCGTCCTTGGCCGCCGGCGCCTCGCTCGTGGACGGCGTACGCCTGGCGAACGCAGCCGGCGCCCTCTCGACCACGGTCAACGGCGCCGCCGACTCGGCACCGGACCGGACCTCCGCGCTGGCCCTGTTGGATGGCGTCGGTTTGCGATCTCCATGACATCCTTGGGTCTGGATCGGGGTTAGAGTGCGGTCCAGACGACCAACGGATCTCGAGCCGGGAGCGGGTATGACGACGATCTACGACGTTGCGCGTAGGTCGGGTGTGTCGCCGGCGACGGTGTCGCGGGTGCTGAGCGGCCGCCGGAACGTCGACCCGGAGCTGTCCGAGAAGGTCCGGGCCGCGGTCGCGGAGCTCGGGTACCGGCCTAACGGCGTCGCACGTAACCTGCGAAAGTCGTCGACGAACCTGTGGGCCGTGGTCATCTCGGACATCGAGAACCCGTTCTTCACCTCGCTGGTCCGCGGGCTCGAGGACGTCGCGCAGACCGAGGGGTACCACGTCGTCCTCTGCAACTCGGACGAGGATCCGGCGAAGGAGGCGGCGTACGCGTCCGCCGTACTGACCGACCAGATGGCGGGCGTGGTGATCTCGCCGACGTCGACGGCCGAGGGCGTGCAGCTGCTCGCCGACGCGAAGATCCCGATGGTGATGATCGACCGCCGGGTCGAGGGCGTCGAGGCCGACACTGTCCTGGTCGACAACGAGCACGGCGCGTTCGAGGGCGTCAAACATCTGATCGACGGCCGGTACCAGCGGATCGCCTGCATCGCCGGTCCGCGGAAGGTGTCGACCGCGATGGACCGGCTGGCCGGGTACCGGTCGGCGTTGCGGGCCGGCGGCCTCCGGTACGACAAGGACCTGGTCCGGCACGCCGACTTCCGCGAGGCCGGCGGGTACGCCGCGATGGAAAGCCTGCTCGAGCTAACCGAGCCACCCGAGGCGTTGTTTGCCACCAACAACCTGATGACCGTCGGCGCCCTGGAATGCCTGGCCAAGAAGGGCCTCCGCGCCCCCGACGACATCGCCGTCGTCGGCTTCGACGACATCCCCTGGGCCGACCTGGTCATCCCCAGCCTCACCACCGTCGCCCAACCCACCTACGAACTGGGCCGAACCGCCGCCCTCCTCCTGAAGGACCGCACCGCCGCCCCCGGCCGCCCACCCTCCACCGTCACCCTCCGCACCGAACTCCACATCCGCGCCACCTCAGCCCCCAAGAAGTAGCAAGTCCCCCGCAAAGGACACCGCTTCGCGGCGACAGTTCTATTGCCGCCTCCGGCGGGGCGCGAGCACCACCCACGAGCAACTCAACACGCGCCAGCAACTGCACGGACACGAACTCGCTCGGCGTTGAGCGCACGCGTCCGGTGCGGGTGGATTGGCGGGTGCTCGGCCAACGTCTGCCGCAACCGGTCCACCGCGACGGGACCATTGAAAGGACACCGCTTCGCGGCGACAGTTCTATTGCCGCCTCCGGCGGGGCGCGAGCACCACCCACCGGCAACTCAACACGCGCCAGCAACTCCACCGACGCGAACTCACTCGGCGTTGAGCGCACGCATCCGGTGCGGGTGGATTGGCGAGTGCTCGGCCAACGTCTGCGGCGACCGGTCCGGCACGGCGGCGATGGCTTTCACACCAGTCTTCTCGAACCACGCCGACGTTTCTTCGTGGCGGAATCCACGCACGTGACCGAAGGCGACGACGACCTCCCGTCGACCTCCGGGCCACTCGTCCGCTGTGCGCAGAATCTGCTGAAGTACCCGCCCAGCGACAAAGTTGTAGAAGGCAACCTGGTCCTCGATCTCCAGAGCACACTGGTTCACTGCCGCCTTCTCCACCAGCACGACGTTCAGCACGGTGCCGGGTACTACGGCCAAGCTGCGTCCTCACGAACTGCCGGCGCGGAAACCGTTTGACGTGCTCAACCCAGTGCAGCGGCTTCCCCGCTGGGAATTCCCGTCAGTGTGGGGGTGGGGGTGGGGTGTTGCCGGTGCGGATCCAGGTTACGTAGTCGTGGGCGGTTTGGGTGGGTGGGTGGAGGTGGAGGCCGGCGGTGAGGGCGTGGGAGTTGTTCAGTTGGAAGGCGCCGTCGTTGGAGCCGTCTTGGGGAAGATGGAGGCGGTCTTCGGGTGGGGTCCAGTTGATCGGGGGTGGGTTGGGGACGGTGGAGCGCCAGATGGTGGCGAGGTCGGCGATTGTGTAGGTGGGGCCTACGGCGTTGAAGGGGCCGGGGATGTGCTCGACCGTGACGTGGAGGAGGAAGGCGGCCAGGTCTCGGGCGTCGATGTACTGGACGGGTTGGCTGGGGCGGGCAGCGGACTCGAGCGGTTGGTTGTGGGCGAGGGCCCAGCCCCAGTTGCTGAAGTCCGGGTTGTACGGGCCGATGACGAAGCCGGAGCGGATGGATGATGCGCGTGGACCGAAGGTGGTGCTGAGGAGGGCCTCGTTGCGGACCTTGCTCGGGCCGTAGAGGTCCATCGTGAAGTGGTCCTCGGGTGCTCCAGTGGGCCACGGGCGGAGTGGGGCGGACTCGGTCATGCCAGGGGTGGTCTTGCTGGCGTAGACGGCGATGGAGGACATGTACGTGTAGTGGCCGCAGCGGTCGCGGAGGGCGGCGGCGCTGAGGCGTACGTCGCGGACGAGGAAGCCGGACATGTCGATCACACCGTCCCACTCACCCGCCCCGAGCACCGAGGGGTCGGCGCGGTTGCCCGACGCCAGCGCGGACGGGGCGGAGCGGGCGCCCATCCCGAGCACCGACGGGTCGGCGCGGTCGCCGACGAGGCGGCGTACCCCGGGGAACAGGTCGGGGTTGGTCAGGCCTCGGTTGAAGAGGGTTATGTCGTGGCCATAGGCCAGGGCGGCCTCGACTACATGGCGGCCCAGGTTCTTCGTGCCGCCGAGGACCAGGAGCTTCACGACAGCTGCTCCACCAGGTCCGCGAGCTCAGCCGTCAGCGGTGCGATCCAGTCGCCGGACCCAGGGATGGTACGGCGACCCTCCTCCACCACAAACGTCAGCGCCAGCAGGCAGAAGCACGCCCCGCCCACCAGCACCTGCCGGTCCACCAGGAACGGATCAGCCCCTGCCGCCTCGACGTACCGCGCGACGATCGGACCGCGGTCGTGGCCAAGGGCAACGGCATCGCGCACGAGCGTATACAGGTCGCTCAGGTGTGGCGCGAGGTACGCGAGCGGCCAGTCGACCACCGTCCAGCGGCTGCCGTCGCTGACCAGGTTCTTCGGTACGAAGTCGCCGTGGACGACGTGCAGCGGCGCCTGCTGGTGCAGTACGGCGAGCGCCTCCGACAGCAGCGTCACGTCCACGGCGACCCCGCCCCGAGCCGCCAGCTCCTTCGCCCGCTCCGGCGGGAAGCCGGACACCCCGTCCACCGCGCGCCCATGAATCTCCGCCAGCAGCGACGCCGCCGCCAAGAACCCACCAGCCGTCGGCTCCTGCTCCAGCGTCACCCGCCCGACATCCTCCAGCACCAGCACCCCAGAAGACGCATAGAAGACCGCAGGTGCCGGCAGCTCCAGCGGAACCACCCACCGCGAGTACGCCGACGCCTCCTCGGACTGCGCGTCTGTCGCCCGCTTCACGACCACACTGCGTAGCCCATAGGACAGCCGCCACACCTCAGACGACCCCCACTGCCGCAGCAGCTCCCCGTGTACCTCGTCCAGCGCCGGCGCCCCCACTGCCCGCCGTACCGCGTCGTGAGGCAGCCAGGCGGGAAGCATCGCACGAGTAGACCACACCCACCATCCGAACGCCGCTGAATAAGAGGGGGCCGCGGTCTGGCAGGCTTGGGCCATGACCGACAACGCCACCCACGCCTGGGGCTTCGCCCTCGCCACCGTGACCGCCGACGGGACCGTCCTCGACGCCTGGTACCCGGCTCCCGCGCTGGGGTCGAAGCCGGACGACGCGAAGGCGCCGGCGGAGCTGATCGCCGCGGAGGGCAACGACGACCTCCGGCAGGTACGGCGTGAGGTCATGGCGACCGAGATCGTGCTGGAGGACGCACCGGCCGGTACTGCGGACGCGTACCTGCGCCTGCACCTCCTCTCCCACCGCCTGGTCCAGCCGCACGGTCTGAACCTGGACGGCATCTTCGGTGCGCTGCCGAACAACGTCTGGACCTCGCTCGGCCCGGTCCCGGTCGACGAGATCGAGCACGTCCGCCTCCGCGCCCGCGCGGCCGGCCAGCACCTGTCGGTGACCAGCGTCGACAAGTTCCCCCGGATGACGGACTACGTCGTCCCCAGCGGGGTCCGGATCGGCGACGCGGACCGGGTCCGGCTCGGCGCGCACCTGGCGTCCGGGACCACGGTCATGCACGAGGGCTTCGTCAACTTCAACGCCGGCACGCTCGGTACGTCGATGGTCGAGGGCCGGATCGTCGCCGGGGTCGTGGTCGACGACGGCAGCGACATCGGCGCGGGTGCCTCGATCATGGGCACACTGTCCGGCGGCGGCACGCAGGTGATCTCGATCGGCAAGCGCTGCCTGCTCGGCGCCAACGGCGGCACCGGCATCTCGCTCGGCGACGACTGCGTGGTCGAGGCCGGCCTCTACGTCACCGCCGGCACCAAGGTCACCCTCCCGGACGGCCGCGTGGTGAAGGCCCGCGAGCTCTCTGGCCAGCCCGGCCTGCTCTTCCTCCGCAACTCCGTCTCCGGCGCGGTCGAGGCCCGCCCCCGCCAGGGCCAGGGCATCACGCTGAACGAGGCGCTACACGCCAACGCCTGACCGTCCGAAAGTATGACTTCGCCAACCAACGCGAGGCCGCAAACGTCGACCAGTTCGTGACCTGCGAATTGGAACCTGTCACCCGCCCCCGCACGTTGGGAGCGGTATGCCGATGAACCGTGGTGCCGTGGTCGCCCTGAGCGGCATCGGCGTGCTCGCGCTGGCCGTCGGCGTCGGCATCGCGTGGATCGGCGGCAAGAACCTCGGCACGATCCTGCCGCCGCCGGAGCAGTGCCAGGCGACGGTCGGCGAGCAGACCGTGGTCCTGGACTTCGAGCAGGCCGAGTCGGCGGCGCTCATCGCAGGCATCGCCGTACGGCGTGGGCTGCCGCCGCGCGCGGCGACGATCGCGCTCGCGACGGCGTACCAGGAGTCGGACCTGCGCAACCTCGCGCACGGCGACCGCGACTCGCTCGGGCTGTTCCAGCAGCGACCGTCCCAGGGCTGGGGTACGGCGCAGCAGGTCCGGGACCCGTACTACGCGACCGGCAAGTTCTACGACGCGCTGGTCAAGGTGAAGAACTACCAGAAGCTCGCGATCACTGTCGCGGCCGACAAGGTCCAGCGCAGCGCGTTCCCCACCGCGTACGCCGACCACGAGGCGGACGCCCGGGTGCTCGCATCGGCGCTGACCGGGCAGTCGAAGAGCGTCTTCAGTTGCACGGTCCGTACGGCGGAGCTCAAGCAGGAGGCGGCCGGGGCGAACGGGCTGACCCCGCGCGCGGAGGCGGTACGGAAGGACCTGCTGCGGACCTTCGGCAAGCTGTCGACGGGTGGGTACGCGCCGGAAGGCGTGACGACCGGGCACATGGCCGGGTCGGCGCACTACGACGGACGGGCGGTGGATGTGTTCGTCCGGCCGATCTCGACCACGAACACGGCGAAGGGCTGGGCGCTGGCGCAGTACCTTGTGGCCCGGGCGAAGCTGCTCAACATCCAGACGGTGATCTTCAGTGACAAGATCTGGACGGCTGGCGGCCGGTCCGACAGCGGCTGGCGGGACTACACGCCGCCCGAGCGGTCCGGGGATCCCGCGATTCTGCGTCATCTCGACCACGTGCACGTGGACGTCGTAGACCAGTAGTGGCACTGAAGACTGTCTGAAGGTTTGCCATCACGCTGGGTACATGACAGATCTGGGGGTAGACCACCGGCCGAACGTATTGTTCAACCTGGTCGGTGTGGTGTTGATCGTGGCGGGCCTCGGCCTGACCATCTACGGCCTCGTCGCGGCGGTCGGGGTCATGCAGGCGTTCGACCCGCTGCACGGTGACGGGCCGCCGCTGGGCATCGTCGACGGGATGGCGACGGCGTTCTGGGGCATCATCGTGTTCACGATCGGCCGGTACTTCTGGCGCGGGGCGCGCAAGCGCGGCGCGCGGGACCGGTTCGGCCGGTTGCTGATCATCGCCGGGTACCTGCTGCTCGGTGTCGGGCTGGACACCGGGATGCATGCCGCGTCCGGGCTGTGGACCGAAGGCGGTACTTCGGGCGGCCCTGTCCTGGTCAGGACGCTCATCACGGTTGCCGCCTGGGCGATCCCGGGGTCGATCCTGGCCGGCATCGGCTTCAAACTCGCCAACGAGAAGGCTCTCGCCAAGGCCGAGGTCAAGGCGAAGATGGAGTACAAGATCAAGCAGGGATAGCGAAAGTGGGGCACCCGCACCGGGGGCCCCACTTCACCGAACCAGGTCGTGCTCCTGCCGGGGCGGCGCGGCGCCCCCGCCCACTGCTTTCTTCTTTTACTCGTCGTGCTCCTGCGGGGGCAGGGCGGCGATGAACGGGTGGTCCTTGTCGATCTTGCCCATCTTGGACGCGCCGCCCGGCGAACCGAGGTCGTTGAAGAAGTCGACGTTCGCGGTGTAGTAGTCCTTCCACTGCTCCGGGGTGTCGTCCTCGTAGTAGATCGCCTCCACCGGGCAGACCGGCTCGCACGCTCCGCAGTCGACGCACTCGTCCGGGTGGATGTACAGCATCCGGTTGCCCTCGTAGATGCAGTCGACGGGGCACTCCTCGACGCAGGCGAGGTCCTTCAGGTCAACACACGGCTGCGCGATGACGTAGGTCACTGCTACTCCTCCTATGGCAGGCACGCGCAGCGCTGATCACGGGGTGCTGCGATGCGGTGGTGCGATGTCTCTCTAGTATCACCGTAGTACGCTGCCCACTTTGCCAGGAGTCCGGATCGTGTCAGGCCTGGGTGCCCGTGATATCGGCCACCGTGTCGTCGTCCGGCACCGGATTCCGGGCGGTCTGACCGACCTGATCGGCGTCCTCCAGGCGTGGACCCCGGAGACCGTGACCGTACGTCACGCCGACGGTACCGCGCACGCCATCCCCACCGGGGACGTCACGGCCGCCAAAACCATCCCCGAGATGCCGCTCCGGCCCGTGGACGTCGACCAGCTCTTCCTGACCGCCGCGCTGGGCCGCCCCGCCGCCGAGACGGCGTACCTCGGGCACTGGTTGCTCCGGGCATCCGCGGGCTGGACCGGCCGCGGCAACTCGCTGCTACCCGCCGGCGACCCCGGCATGCCCGTCAGCGAGGGCCTTGCACAGGCGGTCAGGTTCTACGAGGCGCACCGTCTCCCACCACAGGCCCAGGTCCGCGTCGGCAGTCCGTACGACCAGGAGATTCGTGCCTGTGGATGGGTAGACGCTCGGCCGGAGCAGTCCGACGTACTGGTCATGCACACCACCCTGGACCACGTGAACGCCCTGCCTACGTACGACGTGGAGCTCACCGAGCGTCCGGATGACCAGTGGTACGAAGCTGCTTTCGAAGGCCCAGTACCGGTGGTGGCAAAGCAGGTGCTCGAGGGTGCGGCCAAGGCGATGTTCGCCTCGGTCGTGCTGGACGGCCGGGTGGTAGCGGTGGCCAGGGGGTCCATGACCGGCCACTGGCTCGGCGTGGACGCGGTGCGGGTGTGTGGCGACTATCGCCGCCGTGGTCTCGGTACGGCGCTCGTCCAGGGGCTGGCGCGCTGGGCGGGGGCCGAGGGCGGCCGCCGCACCTACCTCGAGGTCCTGCTCGAGAACGAGGCCGCCGTGACCACCTACACCCGCCTCGGCTACCGCGAGGCCTACCGGTACCGCTACCTGACCAACCGGTGAGCCGCACTCGCTCCTACTAGCGTCAGTACGACGAAGCCCGCCACAACTACCCCCAGCGCCCGGGCGGGATCGTCAGCCAACGCAGCGTAGGTAGAACCCGCCAGGGCGACGCCAAGAGCACCGGACAGCTGAGCGTTCGTCGCCACGACTCCGGACAGGTCAGCCGCATACTCGGGCGTCATGCTGGACGTCACTGCGCCAATGAGGGTGTTGGCGCTGATTCCGAGCCCCAGACCGCCGACACCGAGTAGGGCAAAGAGCAGCGGTCCGGTCCGGCCACCGAACACGAGGTAAGCCAGCACGGCCAGGTACCCGACCGCCAGCACCAGACAGCCGACCACGGGCATCCAGTGCACGCCCCTGCGCATTCTGGGGATCACAGGTCCGGCCAGCCCGAAGGCGGCGACCCAGATGACCATGGCGAACCCGGAGTACGCCGGCCCTTTGTGGAGCCCGTCCTGCAGGTAGAGAGCCAGCACGAACAGCAGCGCGAAGTAGGTACCGGTCGTGCAGGCGTGTGCAAGTAGGCCAGCACGGACGGACCGGCTCGCCAGCACTTGACGGGCGATCAGCGGACGCCCACCGCGGCGAGCCGTCCGGCGTTCGCCGTACTGGAAGGACAGGAGGGCCGGGAGACTGAGCAGAAGGCACACCCAGGACCAGGTCGGCCAGCCGCGCTCTGAGCCGAGCAGGAGCGGGACGATGACCAGCAAGACCGTCACAGAGAGGGCGAGTACGCCGCCCAGGTCGAGGCGGTCGCGGTGACCGGCCGCATCGGCCGGCAGGATGCGGCGGCCGGCGATCCCGAGGGCGATGCCGATGGGGACGTTGACGAGGAAGATCGGGCGCCAGCCGGTGCCGAAGAGGTCGGCCGCGATCAGGACCCCGCCGACGAGCTGACCGACGACAGCGCCACCGGAGAGCGCGATCGAGAAGTACCCGAGCGCCTTGAGCCGGTCGCGGCCCTGGAAGTGCAGCTGGATGCCGCTGAGCACCTGCGGCACCAGCAGCGCGGCACCAGCGCCCTGGACGAAGCGGGCGACGATCAGCGTGCCGACGTCCGGCGCCACGCCACAGGCGAGCGAGGCCACGGTGAAGACCGTCAGGCCGAGGAGGAACGTCGTACGGTAACCGAGCGACGAGCCCAGGCGTGCACCGGTGATGAGCAGTACGGCGAACGCGACGACATACCCGGATACGACCAGGCCGACCGCGCCCGCCGAGGCCCGCAGGTCGATGCCGATCGACGGGCCGGCGATGTTGGCGACCGCGACGTCGATGTTCGCCATGAACTGCCCGGTGAGCAGGACGGCAAGGATCGCGTTCCGGTTGCGGGTCGGAGTTTCGATGACAGCCATGCCCATGGAACGGTATGGCCGCCAGGTTGTGTGAGGTTAGGCTCGCGACCATGGCGGATCACATGGCGGATCACGTGGCGGAGCGGCCGGAGTACGTGGGGGACTTCGAGGGGACGGTGCACGTGGAGTACACGCCGCACCCGGACGACGGAGTGGCGGACCCGGGCGAGATCGTCTGGACCTGGGTGCCGTTCGAGGAGGACCACCACCGCGGCAAGGACCGGCCGGTGCTCGTCGTCGGCTCCGACGGGCCCTACCTGCTCGCGCTGATCCTGACCAGCAAGGACCACGACCGCGATGCCGCCGACGAGGCGCGCTGGGGCCGGGTCTGGCTGGACATCGGCAGCGGCGCCTGGGACAAGGAGGGCCGGCGCAGCGAGGTCCGCATCGACCGCGTCCTGCGCATCGACCCGAAGCAGGTCCGCCGCGAAGGCGCGGTGATCAGCGAAGAGACCTTCGGCGAGGTCGCCGCGGAGCTCCACCAACTGCACCGCGGCTGAGCCTCAGCTGGGCGGCCGGGTGCTGCTGGTGGTGACCGGGACGGACGGCGTACTGCCGGGCTTCGGACCGCAGCGGATGTCGTCGGCGGCGTTGTACTTCGTGGTGAACGACTCGGTCTTCACCCGGACGCCGTTCCGCGCGAAGTACCGGTAGACGGTGATGTCGAACCCGGCGGACGGCGCCTGCGGACGGCAGTCGGCGGCCTGGCTGTAGACGACCTGCGGCTCCCGGGGATTCGACTTCTCCGACTGGCCGGCGGTGATGTCCCAGGTCTTGGTGCCCCACATGATCACCCTGATGCTGCCCGAGGTGCCCGGCGTCGACGCCTTGAAGATCGTCTGCACCAGCACGCCGTGGCCCGAGTCGTTCAGGATCTTCAGGTCCACCGCCGGCCACGCGACCGTCGCCTCGCGACCGACCGGGTACCGCGAGATGTAGACGCTGTGCGCCTTGTGCTCGAGGATCTTCAGCCCGGCGAAGAACGCCGCGTTGAAGGTCGTGGTCGCCGACTGCGAGACCCCGCCGCCGAGGTCCAGGACGAACTTGCCGCCGCTGATGATGTTGCCCTCGGTGAACCCGTTCTCCTTGGTCCGCTCGCCGACGATCTTGTTCAGGCTGAAGATCTCGTTCGGCTTCAGCAGCGTGCCGTTGATCTTGGCCGCCGCGGTCCCGATGTTGATGTTGCGGTACGGCGCGTGCGGGAACTGCGTCTGGAACTCGCCGATCTTCTGGGTGATCCCGAGCGCGGCCGCCTGCGCGGTGGTGAACTTCGCCTGGCTGTGGGTCAGGCCGACCGCGGCCCGGCGCTCACCGGACGGCTTTGGCAGGACCGAGAGGATCGCCGGTCCGACCTTGGCCCGGTCCACGACCATGCCGTCGACGGCCGGGATCACCTTCGGTACACCGTTCACGATCTGTACCGTCGCGTCCTTCGGCAGCGTCTCCAGCGCGCTGAACCGCTTCTCGAACAGGGGTTCCAGCACCTTCGACCTCAGCGCCGGCGTGACCTTGCCGTCCTTCGCGGTCAGCACCAGCCCGGGCGCGATCTCAGCGGGCTCCAGGTCCACCGACTTCGAGCCGACGGTCAGCCGGATCGGGCCGGACATCGCGGGCTCGGCGTAGTCCTTCAAGGCGGCGGTGATCGCCTCGGTCCCAGCCTGCGGCTTGCTCACGCCGACCGGTAGGTCCTTCGGGTTGCCGTCCGAGGGGTACGCCGCGACCACGGCGCCGGCCGCCTTCGCGGTGTCGAGCTGGAGCCCATCTGCCGGGTCGTGCTGCACCGGCTTCGTGCCCTCGAACGTGATCGTGCCCTCGGTGGCGGGACGGTTCACCTGCTTGGCGAGCTGGTCGACCGCGGCCTTGAGCTTCGCGTCGTCCTTCTTCACCACCGGCGTGACCGCGTCGCCGCCGGTCAGCGCGTGCCAGATGCGACCGGGGGCCAGGCTGCGGCCTGCGCCGGCAGCGGCGACGGTGGCATCGATGTCCACCGACAGCCCGGCGTCGGCCGGCTGCACCTGGAACTTGGTCTCGCCCGCCTTCAGCGCGATCGGCGCGTCGGTCCGGTCCTGCAGACCGGCCTCAAGTTTGGCCTTCGCGTCGCTCTTGGAGAGCCCACCGATCGGGATTCCCGCGACGGTGGTGTCAGCGGGGATCTTCGCGCCGGCGAACGCGAACGCCGCGCCGTACCCCACCACAATCACACCAAGGCCGGCCGCGGCGATGATCCCCGCGAGCTGCTTTCTCCCCACCGGACAGAGTCCTCCTGCTAGAGCCGTGGTCAGGCACAAGGGCACATACTACGGGACCGAAGAGGCCGTTTCGGCCGCCGGGGTCGCCGCCCTCACCCTCAGCTTTCGGGCAGTCTCCGGTAGTGACTCGAGTGGTACAGCAACGCGCTGGAGTCGGTCGGATCGCCGGGACCGAGGCTCAGCACCTCACCCACCACGATCGTGTGGTCGCCCCCGTCGTACGTCGCCCACGTGCGGCACTCGAGCCACGACAGCGCGCCGGTGACGAGCGGGCACCCGGTCTTCGGGCCGGGCACCGTGCCGATGCCGTCGAACTGGCTGTACAGGTCCCGCCCGGACCGGGCGAACCGGTCCGCGATCGGCTGCTGGTCGCCGGCCAGCACCGAAACCGCCCAGTAGCCGCAGTCGAGAACGGCGGCGTGCATCCGGACGCCCTTGTCCACGCAGACGAGGACGAGCGGCGGATCCAGTGAGACCGAGGTGAACGCGTTGGCGGTCATTGCGTGCGCGACGCCGTCCTGGAGCGTGCTCATGATCGCGATCCCCGAAGCGAACTGCCCGAGCGCCGCACGGAACTCGGCAGGCGGGACGCTCCCGCTGGACTCGATCGATGGCACCCCAGCAGGTTATGCCCGCTCGAAGGTTGATGCCTCAACCCAGCGTGTGGGCCCGGTCACGCCGGACGAATCGGTTCGCTGGTTCGGGGTACCGGATCAGCGATGACTGGTGACCGCAGGGCCCCCGCAGCCGGCCAGTCTCTCAGTGGCCGCGGGGGCTCTGTTCAGCTCATCCTGATCGAGCTCAGAGTCCGGCGAATCAGAGTCCGGCGAAGAGGTCGTGCTCCAGCCCGTCCTCGCCCGGGGCAGCGGTGCCCTTGACCAGGCGGTAGGGCTCTGAGCTCCAGATCTGGTTGCCTTGATTGTTGGACAGGGCGAAGAACGGCCCGTCGACGGTGATCTGGGTCGCGTGCGCCTTCATCGCGTTCATCTTGCGGTCGACGAAACCCTCGCCCTCGATGACGCAGTCGATCAGCCGGTCCGGCGTGATCATCGGCGGCATCGGGCCGTCGGGGTCCAGCCCCTCGAACGTGGTGGTGTCGCCGGAGTCGCGGAGCAGCCGGAGCTGCGAGCGCATCCGGGACTCGGCCAGCGCGGTCCAGTAGATCTTCGGCACCTCCCAGGCCGGCCCGAGGTCCTCGCGGTACGACCGGGCGCCGGCCAGCGCGGCGGCGTACATCGCGACGCGGTGCGCCTTGATGTGGTCCGGGTGGCCGTAGTTGCCCCACTGGTCGTAGGTGACCAGGACCTGCGGGCGGATCTCGCGGATGACCGGGATCAGGTCGTCGGCCGCAGTCAGCAGATCGGCCTGCCAAAAGCTGTCCTTGCGGGTCTCCGGCGGTACGTCGGCGTTGCCCTCGTCGTTGTAGATCATGCCGGTGTCGCGGTAGCGGCCCGGGGTGCCGAGGAAGCGGTGGTCGGTGACCCCGAGCTCGGACATCGCGTTCGCCAGCTCGCCGATCCGGTGCTCGCCGAGCCGGTCGTCCTGGTCCGAAGCGAGGTGGGCGAGTTCCGGGACGAGGACCTCGCCCTCCTCACCGAGAGTGCAGGTAACAAGCGTCACGTGCGCGCCTTCGGCCACATAGCGGGCCATCGTCACGCCGTTGTTGATGGTTTCGTCGTCGGGGTGGGCATGCACCAGCAGAAGCCGGCGCTCAGCAAGCTCGACCATGCCGAAAGCCTACGTCGCGCCCCGGACAGTTCCCGCGCTGCCGGTCCGCCTCACCCGAAGCGGCGGACCAGCAGACACCCGGCCTGGAACCGCGACTTCGCGCCCAGTCCGGCGATCAGCGCGCTGATCTCGGCGCGCACGGTCCGCAGCGACAGCCCGAGCTCGCGCGCGATCGCCGCGTCCTTGGAACCGGTGGACAGCATCCGGCCGATCTCCACCTGACGGACGGTCAGTTCCTTCACCGCGGCCGGCGAACGCCGCCGCGAACCGAGCTCGTAGACCTCGGCAACGACCTCCGGTGCGAAGTCCTCGCGCCGCACCACGGGTACGGCCGGATAGACCGACATGTTCACTCCTCCCCAAGAGTGTGCTTCCAGGGCAGGATTCTCGTCGTCCGGTTAGACCAATCGCCAGGTACAACCCATACAAACGACCCATACAGTTCCAGCGGGTGACTCACCGATAGCCGTCCGGAGCCATGTGACTTCCGCCACTCACAACCGCGCGCGAAGCTCCCGGACGAAGGGGCGATCGGGTGCCAGCCAGCCGGATTCGTCCAGTTCCGCGGCCGCGAACCAGCGGACCTCGGCGTGCTCACGCAGTACCGGATCGCCGGCGACGACGGTCGCCAGGTAGACGTGCAGGCGGTACAGCTCGGAGATGTCCACCCCCGGCCCGAGCGACGCACCGACCTCGATCTCGAGGTCCAGCTCCTCGCGGATTTCCCGGACCGCGGCCTCGGCGTCGGTCTCCCCTGGCTCGACCTTCCCGCCGGGGAACTCCCAGCCGCCCTCAGGCCCAGGCCGGTACGCCGCGAACACCGAACCGTCCTGCACGATCGCCACGCCAACGACTGTCTGCACTGTTCCGTTTCCTTCCGCACCGCCCGGTCAGGTCGTGACTCTGCCAGAATCTGCCGGAGCCCGTCAGAAACTGTCCGCGACGTCGGGCAGGATGGCCGTATGCCGTTGCAGAACAGGGTTTTGCCCACTCAGGAGATCGTCGCCGACCCCGGCCGCGGTCTGCTGATGGGCAACCGTGGCAGCCTGCACGGCCCGGACCGGCGCCTCGGCACCACCCGGTGGCGGTCGAAGGCGTGGATCTGCTGCGTCCTTGACTGGAAGGGGATCCGGCGCGACCCGATGCCGCCGGGCCGGTGGACCGCGCTCTTCTTCTTCGACGAGGCGGTCGCGCTGGCGGCCGGGCACCGCCCCTGTCATTACTGCCGGCGCAGGGATTTCCTGTTGTACGCCGGGGCGTGGGTCCAGGGTCAGGCGGAACGTCCGCGAGCCGCCGAGATGGACGCCGTACTGCACAGCCAGCGGGTCGAACCGCGGACCCGGCGGCAACGGACGACGACCCAGGACCTCGCGGACCTGCCGGACGGCGCGATGATCCGGTTCGACGGTGCACCGGCGCTGGTGCTCGGCGGGCGGGTGCTCCCGTGGTCCTGGCAGGGGTACGGCGTACCCCGGCAACCGCCAGGGCTGCGTGCGGTCGAGGTCCTCACCCCACCGGCGAATCTCGTTGTCCTGAAGGCCGGATTCGTTCCATTACTCCACCCGTCGGCAGGTCGCAACTGAGGCGACCCTAACTGGAAACACGCCGTACCGAGGGGTCTTCCGTTGGGCGCCCGGCGGGGGCAAAGTGTGCCCATACTGACAGCTACATAACCATCACTGGAGTCGGCATGAGTGAAGGCAACAGCGGCCGGGATGCCACCGCCGCGGTCGTCCGAGCGCTCGAGGGGTTACACGCTGCCGTCGGCAAACTCAGCCAGGAGTACGGTGACACCCTCGGCATCCGCCGCCTGGTGTCCGACGTGGCCCGGCTGAGCGACGACCTCGCAGAGCTCGGCCCACCCGACCCCAAGCACAGACCCGGACCTGTTCCGGAGGAACTCGAGGAGATTCCCGACGTGGAGTATGACGCGTCCATGTGGACAGACGCGGAGCATGAAGGCTTCGGCGCGCCTGACAGGCACGCCCCGTGAACGAGCGAAGCGAGAGAACAATTAAGCGCAGCGGCCTTTCGCCAGCAGAACCGCCCGCAGCGAAGCGAGGACGGTTCTGATGGCGACCGGGGTACAGGCTCCGGGCCGCGCGCAGGTCGGCCTCAAGACCGCGAGATCAGACCGTTGGTGGCTCGCGCCGTTGCGCATCGGCGTGATCCTGCTCTTCTTCGTCGTCTACGCGACGATCCGGATCTTCATGAACAAGTGGTACTGGGTCGACGCGTACCACTACCTCACCCCGCTGTACTCGCCGTGCGTGACCAGCAGCTGTGTCGAAGGCTCCAGCCACCTCGGCACCTGGTTCGGCGCGTTCCCGCGGTTCGTGCCGTTCAGCCTGATCACGTTCGTGATCCTGGCCGGCTTCCGCGGCACCTGCTACTACTACCGCAAGGCGGGGTACCGGTCGCTGTTCTTCGCGCCGGCCGCGTGCGCCGTCCCGGAGCCGCACAAGAGCTACACCGGTGAGCGCAAGTTCCCGCTGGTCGCGCTGAACCTGCACCGGTACTTCTTCTACGGCGCCCTGATCTTCGGTGTGCTGAACATCTACGACGGCATCCAGGCCTTCCACGGCAAGGGTGGCGGCTTCGGTATCGGCCTCGGCACCCTGATCATCTGGATCAACCTGGTCTGCCTGTGGCTGTACACGCTGTCCTGCCACGCCTGCCGGCACATCGTCGGCGGCCGGCTGAAGAACTTCTCCAAGCACCCGTTGCGCTACCGGTACTGGACGTTCGTGTCCAAGCTGAACCCGAAGCACGGCACCTTCGCGATGACGTCGCTGTTCACCGTGATCCTGACCGACTTCTACATCATGGCGGTCTCCGCCGGGTGGTTCTCCGACCTGCGCATCATCAACTGACTGTGCACCTTCTCTAGGGATCTCTGTAGCTATGACTGAGCTGGAACGACACTCCTACGACGTCGTCGTGATCGGGGCCGGCGGCGCCGGCCTGCGAGCGGCGATCGAGGCCCGCGAGCAGGGCAAGCGCACCGCGATCATCTGCAAGTCGCTGTTCGGCAAGGCGCACACGGTGATGGCCGAGGGCGGTTGCGCGGCCGCGATGGGCAACGCGAACTCCAACGACAACTGGCAGGTCCACTACCGCGACACGATGCGCGGTGGGAAGTTCCTGAACAACTGGCGGATGGCCGAGCTGCACGCGCAGGAGGCCCCGGACCGGGTCTGGGAGCTGGAGACCTACGGCGCCCTGTTCGACCGGACGCCGGACGGCAAGATCAGCCAGCGGAACTTCGGCGGCCACTCCTACCCGCGGCTCGCGCACGTCGGCGACCGCACCGGCTTGGAGCTGATCCGCACCCTGCAGCAGAAGATCGTCTCGCTGCAGCAGGAGGACTTCGAGGCCACCGGCGACTACGAGGCCAACCTCAAGGTCTACGCCGAGTGCACGATCACCGAGCTGATGAAGGACGGCGACGCGATCTCCGGCGCCTTCGGGTACTGGCGCGAGTCCGGGCGGTTCATCCTGTTCGAGGCGCCCGCGGTGATCCTCGCCACCGGCGGCGTCGGCAAGTCGTTCAAGGTGACCTCGAACTCCTGGGAGTACACCGGTGACGGGCACGCGCTGGCGATGCGGGCCGGCGCGACGCTGATCAACATGGAGTTCATCCAGTTCCACCCGACCGGCATGGTCTGGCCGCCGTCGGTGAAGGGCATCCTGGTCACCGAGTCGGTCCGCGGTGACGGTGGCGTGCTGAAGAACTCCGAGGGCAAGCGGTTCATGTTCGAGTACGTGCCGGACGTGTTCCGGGCGCAGTACGCGGAGACCGAGGAAGAGGCCGACCGCTGGTACAAGGACGCCGACAACAACCGGCGCCCACCGGAGCTGCTGCCCCGCGACGAGGTCGCCCGGGCGATCAACTCCGAGGTCAAGGCCGGTCGCGGGACGCCGCACGGCGGTGTCTTCCTGGACGTGTCGTCGCGGCTCCCCGCCGAGGAGATCAAGCGGCGGCTGCCGTCGATGCATCACCAGTTCAAGGAGCTGGCGGACGTCGACATCACGGCCGAGCCGATGGAGGTCGGTCCGACCTGCCACTACGTCATGGGCGGCGTCGAGGTCGACCCGGACACGGCGTCCTCCGTCATACCGGGCCTGTTCGCGGCCGGTGAGGTTGCCGGCGGCATGCACGGGTCGAACCGGCTCGGCGGCAACTCGCTGTCCGACCTGCTGGTCTTCGGCCGGCGCGCGGGCATGGGCGCGGCCCTGTACGTCGACTCGCTGGCCGAGCGGCCTGCGGTGTCGGAGGCCGATGTCGACGCGGCGGCGGTCGAGGCGCTGGCGCCGTTCGAGCTCGAGGGCGGCGAGAACCCGTACTCGATCCACCAGGAGCTCCAGCAGTCGATGAACGACCTGGTCGGCATCATCCGCAAGGAAGAGGAGATGGAGCAGGCGCTCGGCCGGCTGGCCGAGTTCCGCGGCCGGATCGCGAAGATGACGGTGGAGGGTCACCGGCAGTTCAACCCCGGCTGGCACCTGGCGCTCGACCTGCGGAACATGCTGACCGTGTCGGAGTGCGTGGCGAAGGCCGCGCTGCTGCGCCAGGAGTCGCGCGGCGGTCACACCCGCGACGACTTCCCGGCCATGTCGGCGGAGTGGCGGAAGAAGCTGCTGGTCTGCCGCCTGGACGCGAACGACGGTGTCGACGTGACCGAGAAGCAGCAGATCCCGATGCGCGAGGACCTGCTCGAGCTGTTCGAGGTCGACGAACTGGCGAAGTACCTGACGGATGAGGAGCTGCCGAGACATGACTGAGCGGAGCGAAGTCATCAAACAGCACAGCGAGTTCTGCTCATCGGCGCCCGCAGCGAAGCGAGGACGTCGATGAGTTATCAGGGCAAATTCCGCGTCTGGCGCGGGGACTCCGAGGGCGGCGAGCTCAAGGACTACGAGGTCGAGGTGAACGAGGGCGAGGTCGTCCTCGACGTCATCCACCGGCTGCAGGCAACCCAGACCCCGGACATGGCGGTCCGCTGGAACTGCAAGGCCGGCAAGTGCGGCTCCTGCAGCGCCGAGATCAACGGCATGCCGAAGCTGATGTGCATGTGCCGGATGAACACGTTCGCCGAGGACGAGGTCGTCACGGTGACGCCGATGCGGACCTTCCCGGTGATCCGGGACCTGGTCACGGACGTGTCGTTCAACTACCAGAAGGCCCGCGAGATCCCCGCCTTCAAGCCGCCGGCGGACGTCAAGCCCGGTGACTACCGGATGCAGCAGGTCGACGTCGAGCGATCGCAGGAGTTCCGGAAGTGCATCGAGTGCTTCCTCTGCCAGGACACCTGCCACGTGATCCGGGACCACGAGGAGAACAAGGAAAACTTCTCCGGCCCCCGCTTCCTGATGCGCATCGCCGAACTCGACATGCACCCCCTCGACGCCGCCGACCGCCAGCACCAGGCCCAGGACCAGCACGGCCTGGGCTTCTGCAACATCACCAAGTGCTGCACCGAGGTCTGCCCCGAACACATCAAGATCACCGACAACGCCCTGATCCCGATGAAGGAGCGCGTAGCAGACCGCAAGTACGACCCCCTGGTCTGGCTAGGCAACAAAATCCGCCGCCGCCCGTCCTAAACCCACACCCCGAAGCCCCCGGAACCCAACGGTCCCGGGGGCTTCGCATATCCACGACTGAGTCGGGAGGCACGGCGCAGGTCCCCCGGGGAGGCGCCACGCAGTGCGTCGGGCACGTCGGGTAGAAGGCCGCCGGGCTGGTGGGGTTCGGTTTCCGGAACATAAGTGCCACCAGCTGACACTTTTCCTCCGGAAACCGGCCCAACACCCCAGCCCCGAACAGGCGGGTGGGTACGGCGTCGCGTAGCCGGGTACGCCGAGACACGGCCGGAGGTACCGCACGGGGTACGCGACAGATACGGCGGCTACAACGGCAGGTACTGACGCGGCGTACGACAGCAGGTACGACGAGATATGACGGGACGTACCCGCTCGAGTAGGGCGGCAGGTACGGCGGAAGTCCGACTCGAGGTACGGCTGGGAAGCGAGCATCAGGTACGGCGAGGTCGGCGGCAGGTACGCCGCGAGGTACGTCGGCAAGTACGGCGACTCGGGCGGGTACAACGGCAGATGTGGGCTCCGGTACGACGGAAGTACTGCGCGGGACGGCGCAAGGTAAGAGCTCAGGTACGACACCAGGTACAGCGGGACGCCCGGCGCGATAGACCGTGCCAGGTGCGGCACGGCGTACGGCAGGAAGTACACCACCAGATACAGCGCGACTTAGGACAGCAGGTACGGACACGGCGTACTACAGCAGGTATGGCGAGATATGACGGGACGCACCCGCGGGTAGGCGGCAGGTGCGGCGGAAGTCCGGCTCGAGGCACGGCGAGGTCGGGCGATAGGTACTCGGCGAGGTACGTCGCGGCATGTACGGCGACCTGGGCGACAGGTACGACGACAGATGCCGGCGTGGTGTACGACGCGACGTACCGCGCTGGGACGGCGTGAAGTAAGACGGCGCCAGGTACAGCGCGACCTAGGACGGCGGGTGCCGGCACGGGAGCAGCGGATGCCCGGCGTGAGGTACGGCGGGACGTGGAGCGCCAGGTACAGCCGGGAGCCCCCGGGGTACGGCGGCAGGTAGGCGCGAACTTCGCGCCGTATCTCAAGCTGGTACTACGAGCTGCACCTGCCGCCGGATCTCGCGCCCGTACGTCACGCAGTACCACCTGCCGCATTGCCCCCGCAGCACCTCCCCATCCCTCGCAGTACCTCCCAACCGTCGTGCCGCCGTACCTCTCGCCGTACCTGACGCTGGACATTCCGCCGTAGCCCACCCTGTACCTGAGCTGCGTCTCACGCCGTACCTGAGCCGTACTTGACGCAGTACCTCCGCGCTGTACGTGCGTTCGTATGTCTCGCCGTACCAAGCGCTGTACCTGCCCGCCGTACTGCCGCAGTACATGAGCTCTCGCACTTGCCGCCGTACCTCACGCCGTACCTCACACATACGTGCTGCTGTACGCCGTACCTGACGCCGTACTTGCTGTACGTGCCGTCGTACTACGCGCTGGTCTTCGCCGTGCCTGGCGCTGCATGTGCCGCCGTACGCCGTGCCTGCGTCGTACGGCGCGTTCGTGCCTGCTGCCTTCACGTCTACCTCACGCCGTACCTGGCGCTGCACCTCTCGCCATACGAACTTCCGCCGTACCCCGCGCCGCGCCGCTCGGGCAGTTTGCGGGCCGCCTTCACTCGTGTGGGTGAGGTGAGAGGGGTGGGTTTGGTTCTAGGGTTTGGCGGCATGAGCATTGTGGTGGCGGGGTTGTTCAGTCTGGGTGTGTTTTTGGTGATCTTCATTCCGGTGGCGCAGCGGCTGCTCGGGGTGCGGTTTGGGCTAGTGCGGCTGGGGTTGGGCGCTGCGCTGACGTTGAGTGTGTTCAGTCCGATCGCCAACGCACTCGTCGGGAAGTTGCCGTTTGCCGGGTCGAATGCGGCTGCGGTTGCCTACCTCGCCTTGACCGCGGTGTGCGCCATGCTCGCCGGGCTGGTGTTTCTGGTGCTGTCGGAGGCCCTGGTACCCACGGGATCGTTGCCAAGGGCCCGGGATCTGCGTCGGGATCTGAGCGGCCGGATCGCCCGCACCCGCAGGTACCTGCAGATCATGCGGATCGCGATCAAACACGGACTGGGACCGTATCTTCGCGGCCGGCGCAGACCCGGCCGGGAGAATGCCGCCGAGCAAGCCGACCTCGCCCGCTCGCTGCGGCTCGCGTTGGACGAAGCCGGCGTGACCTTCGTGAAGCTCGGTCAGGTTCTCTCGACCCGCAGCGACATCATCCCCAGCTCGGTCGCCAACGAACTGAGCCGGCTCCAGGACCAGGTCTCCCCCGCACCGTGGCCGGAGGTCGAGCAAGTGCTGACCGAGGAACTCGGCGCCGGCCAGCAGTACGCCGCCTTCGACCCGGAGCCGCTCGCCGCCGCGAGCGTTGCGCAGGTCTACACCGCTCGTCTACTCGACGGCACCGACGTAGTGGTCAAGGTCCAGCGGCCCGGCATCGCCAAACTGGTCGACCGCGATCTCGACATCGTCCGCCGGCTGGCCCGAGTGCTCGAACGCAACACGGACTGGGGCCGCTCGATGGGCGTCCTCGCGCTCGCCAACGGGTTCGCGGACGCGATGCGCGAGGAGCTCGACTTCACGGTCGAGGCCGGCAACATGACCGCGGTCGCGGCGAGCCAGTCCATTGCCACCAGCAACGATATCGTCGTACCCCGGTTGTATCCGGACCGCTCCACCCGGCGCGTACTGACGATGCAGCGCCTCGACGGCATCGGTCTCGGCAACGCCGCCGAGACGATCGCGGACCGCGGCCTCGACGCCGCCCGGCTCGGCCGCGCGTTGTTCGACTGCCTGCTCGGCCAGGTCGCGATCGACGGTGTGTTCCACGCCGACCCGCATCCCGGCAACTTCCTGCTGCTGACCGACAACCGGATCGGCATGCTCGACCTCGGCTCGGTCGGCCGGCTCGACCCGGCCACCCGCGAGGCGCTGCAGCGGTTCCTCCTCGCCGTCGACCGCGGCGACCCGGTGGCCGCGACCGACGCGCTGCTGGAGATCGTGGACCGCCCCGACGTGATCGACGAACGGGCCCTGGAACGCGCCGTCGGTCAGTTCATGACCAAGCATCTCGGCGCCGGCGCCAACCTCGGCCCGGCGATGTTCAACGACCTCTTCAAGATCATCACGAGCCACGAGCTCGGCGTACCGCCGGAGGTCGCCGCCGTCTTCCGCGCGCTGGCCACCATCGAGGGCACGATCTCGCGCATCTCCCCCACCTTCGACCTGGTCGCCGCGTCCCGCCAGTTCGCCGCCGCGCAGGTGACCGACCGCCTGACCCCCGACGCCATCAGGCGTACGGCGACGGACGAACTCGCCAACCTGCTGCCGATGCTGCGCCGGCTGCCGCGCCGGATCGACCGGATCGCTGCCGCGGCCGAGAGCGGGCGGCTCGGCCTCAACATCCGTCTGTTCGCCGACGAACGCGACCGCCGCCACTTCACCGGTCTGCTGCATCAAGCCCTGCTCGCGGTTCTCGGCGCGACGGCGGGCATCATGGCCGTCCTCCTGCTCGGTACGCCGGGCGGCCCGAAGGTCACCGACTCGATGAGCTTGTTCCAGCTCTTCGGCTACAACCTGCTGGTGATCTGCGCGGTGCTCGTCCTCCGGGTGCTCGTGCTGATCTTCCGGCTGCCCGACCACCGCTCGTCTTGACTTCAAGCTTACTTGAACTTCGACCATTGCGGGCATGACCATCGATGCCACCGTCCCCCGCCCGCGGTTGTTCACCGGCCAGCACCTGCCGCTCGTCCTCGGGGTGATCGGCCTCGTCACGCTCGGCGCACTGGAGAATCGCGCGGTCGGTACGGCGCTGCCGACGATGGTCCGCGAGTTCGACGCCCTCGGCAGCTTCGGCCTCGCCAACGCGGCGCCGAGCGCGAGCTACCTGATCTCGCTCGCGATCGCCGGCCTGTGGTCCGACCGTCGCGGCCCGATCCCGACCCTCCGCGCCGGCGCGATCGCGTTCGGCCTGGCCCAACTGCTCGTCGGTACTGCGACCGCGATGCCGATGGTCATCGCCGGACGTCTGCTCAGCGGCCTGGCCGAAGGCCTGCTCGACGTGTCGCTGATGGTGCTGGTCGCCCGCGCGCTCCCCGCCGTACTGCGACCGCGGATGTTCTCGTTGTTCGCGGCGATGTGGATCCTGCCGTCAGTCCTCGGCCCGGTGCTGACCGGTGTGGTCACCGAGCAATTCGGCTGGCGCTGGGTGTTCCTGGGCGCCGTCGTACTCCTCATCCCCAGCTGGCTGCTCCTTGGGCCGGCGATGCGGCAGTCGGAGCATGTACCCGCGCCGGAGCGTTCCGCTGACGACATCGCCGAGCTCGAGGCCTGGCGCGCAGCCCTGCCCTGGGCCCTCGCCGCCTCGGTCGCGCTGTTCTCGATGACGCTCGCCGGTGACCACCTCCAGGAACATCCAGTGATCGCGGGTACGGCGATCCTCGTCGCGCTGCTCGTCCTTGCGCGCGCCGCGGTCCGGGTGATGCCGAAGGGGATGTTCGTGGCTGAGCGCGGCTTCCCGGCCGTGGTCGCGGTCCGGGCGCTCGGCGGTGCCGCTTTCGGTGGAGTCGGCGCATACTTGCCGCTGTTGCTGACGTTGCAGCACCACTTCAGCCCGTCGCGCGCCGGGGTCACGCTCTCGATCACCGGCGTGAGCTGGGCGTTCGGTTCCTGGTTGCAGGGCCGCGAGCACGGTATCGAACGCGTCCGCGTCCTGCAGGCGGGGTTGGCGTTCATGACCGCCGGTGTCGCGGTCGCGTCGCTGCTCGCGTGGTCGGACGCGACGACCTGGTTCGGTCTGATCGGCTGGGCGTTCGCCGGGATCGGGATGGGTCTGAGCTCGTCCAGCCTGTCGGTCCTCACCCTCGACCTCTCCGATCACCACAACTCCGGTCGCAACTCCAGCGCGGGACAGATGGCCGCCACGATGAGCATCGCGACCGCGATGGCGGTCAGCGGCACCCTGCTCGCCTTCAACGCGGACCACCCGCGACCGTGGGTCTTCGGCTCGATCATCACCGCCGGCGCGGTGCTCGCCTTCCTCGGTCTGCTCGCCGCCGGCCGGGTCCGGCAGGCCTAGCAGTAGGTCTAGAGTGACCTCCATGGCTGAGCTCCTGACCGACGACCAGATCGATCTCGCGATCCGCGACCACCTGCCGCACTGGAAGGTCGTCGACGGCGAGCTGGTCCGGGACGTCACGAAGGACACCTTCATGGACGGCATCCGGCTGGTCGCGACCGTCGCGCAGCTCGCGGAGGCGATGAACCACCACCCGGACATCGACATCCGCTACACGAAGATCACCTTCAAGGTCAGCAGCCACGAGGCCGGCGGCATCACCGAGGACGACCTCGTCCTCGCCCGCCACATCGACACCGCAGCCGGCTAAGACCGCCAGCGGAGACCGTTCGGCTGAGACCGCCGGCTGAGACCGTCGGCAAGGGCTAGCGGCCGACGCTCTGCCGGAGGCCGATCAGCACCCCTTCGGTGTCGCGGAGGTAGCTGAGCCGCCCGACCCCGGCCAGCTCCTGCATCTCCCCCACCTGCTCACCCCCGGCGTCCCGCGCCGCCTTCAGCGTCCCCTCGAGATCGTCGACCTCGATCCAAGCGATCGTCGGCTGCGACTGGTACCGGTTGCTCATGATCGCGCCGTCGATCCCCTCCCCGACGCCGGTCTCCGCGAGCAGGTACGCCGGTGGCACCGGAGCGGCGGTCATCTGCCAGCCGAACACCTCCCGGTAGAACCCGGCGGCCCGATCGTGGTCCTCGGCAACTATCTCGACATGCACTATGCGTCCCATGCCACCGATCCTCACCCGGCCGGCGGCCCGCCGTCTTGGACGGATCTTCCATGCATCAGCGCCGCGATCCCGTTCTGCACCGCGCGGAACGAGCTTGCACTCACTCCGGTGTAGCGCTTGAAGTCGCGGGCCGCGTGCGCCTGGTCGTAGTACCCGTGCAGCGCCGACAGGGTCGCGGCGGCGTCCGACGGACCGCCCAGCAGCCCGCCGACGAAGTGGTAGTAGCGGACGATCTCGGCGTACTGCTTCGGTCCGATCCCCACGCCCTGCCGGAAGAGGCGGTAGAGCGTGCTGTACGACGTCCCGCACCGACGCACGACCTCGTCCACCGCTACCCGGCCGCGCGCCTCATCGACGACCTCCACTGCAGCCATCAGGACCGACGACGGGGCGCGGACGACCAATGGCTGCAGGAAGGTGGCCAACACCGCGGCTCGCTCCGGCCCGAACGGCTCCGCCCGCAGCTCCCGCACGAGGCCCGTTGGCTCGACCCAGTCGGCAAGCGCCAGGACGTCGTCGACGAGCGCGGGCAGTCCGAGCGTCGACAGACCCCATGGCTTCAGCTCGACACCCGCGTAGCTCGACGTACCTAGCTGACCGATCACCTGTGGCCTGGTCATTACTCCGAAAACCGAAGCCGCATTCGGCCACTCGGTGCCGGTGATCGGGTCGTGCCTGGTGCCGGGCGTCGCGAGGGCGATCGCGACCCCGGGCCGACCGTTCGGGATCAGGATGTCCTGGCGTAGCGACCGTAGCGGCGGGGAGTCGACCAGCCACACGTGGTCGATGACGTCCCGCAGGTCGCCGGGTGGCGGGAAGCGTTGGTAGCCCACCCGTTGAATCGTAAGTCTCTGGCCGGACTTAATCGGTTAGTGTTGATCAGTGACGACTGCGGAGGAGTACCGCCTGCTGGGATTCGCCGACGCCGATCGAGACGCGGCGGAGGCGTTCAGTCCGGACCAGGCGGTGGTGAAGGATCTGGCCGACCAGATCCGGGCGGAGATCGGCAAGCTGGGCCGGGAGCCGGAGCTGCGAATGCCGGACGACCCGCGCAACTCGGTGCAGGCGTTCCTCGACACCGTGCCGGACATCCGCCGCTACCACACCGAGCGCGGCATCCCGGACGACATCAGCTGGGCCACGCTCGCCGACCTCGGCCAGCAGCTGAAGGTGAGCCGCCGGACCCACGGCGAGTACAGCCTGGAGACCCACTGGTGGCTGACGATCGCCTGGACCGGCCAGCTCTACGCGCTGGGTCGCCTGCAGTACCTGCTGCACCAGGTCCCCGCCGACAATCCAGTGCCCGGCACCGAGCCGGGCGAGTGGATCATCGGCGTCCACATCCCGGAGACCGGGCCGCTGACGCCTGAGCTGGTCGACGACAGCCTCCAGCAGGCCCGTGAGTTCTTCCCGCGCTACTTCCCGGAGTACCCGGTGAAGACGGCGAACCTCTGGTCCTGGCTGATCGACCCGTACCTGCTGGAGAACCTGCCACCGGAGTCGAACATGGTGAAGTTCGGCCGCCGGTTCACGCCGTACGGGACGCCGACCGACAGCCCGGACAGCGCGATCTTCTTCACCTTCCGCCGGCACGGCACGGACAAACTCGACGAGCTGCCGCAGGACACCACCCTGCAGCGCGTGGTGGTGGAACGGATCAAGGCCGGCGGCACCTGGCAGAGCGGGTACGGCTACCTGCGGCTATGACGGCCGGAGCCCACTGGGTACGCCGTACTTCCCCAGCCAGCCGGCCAGCTCGATGTTGGACACGCACCGCACGTCCGGCTGCTTGCAGGTCTCCAGCACGAACTGCTGGAGCGCGTCGGAGTACACGCTGTTGTTCCAGCGGTTGAAGTGGTTGCCGAGGAACAGCGGCGGGTTGCCGCTGGCCCGTGACTTCGCCAGCGCCTGACGGTACGTCGCGAGCACCTGTGCCTTCAGCGCGGGCACCTGCGCGACGGGAGCGGTACGAGCACCGGTCTGGGCGTACCAGAGGTTGTAGTCCATCGTCAGCGTCTTCTTGCTGGTGCCGGCCAGGGTCACGGACTCCAGCGGGAAGCTCCACAGCCCGTCGGCCCTCTTGGGCCAGCTGATGTAGCCGGTGCCCGACGCGTCGTACACCATGCCGCGCTGGACCATCGCTTGTCGGTACGCCGCCTTGTTGCCCTCGAGGCACGGCGTACGCATGCCCTTGACCGTCGCGGGGTCGAACGGCGGCTCCACCGTCTT
Source organism: Kribbella sp. NPDC026611 (assembly GCF_040638345.1). Taxonomy (NCBI): domain Bacteria; kingdom Bacillati; phylum Actinomycetota; class Actinomycetes; order Propionibacteriales; family Kribbellaceae; genus Kribbella; species Kribbella sp. NPDC026611. The sequence goes on along the minus strand of NZ_JBEZYC010000005.1, from coordinate 132,391 downwards.
CCCGGCGGCCAGTGCAGGCCCGGTGCGGACCATGCGGTCGAACGCACTCAGCTCGGCGGTCCACTGCGCGGCGGTCCAGCTATCGACGCCGTTCGTGCCGCAAAAGTGGCCGTTGGCGTGGGTACCGATCTCGTGGCCCTCGGCGATCGCGTCGCGGAGGATTGTCGAGCGGGCCAGGATGCTGGTCGGGTCGCCCCATCCGATCTCGGACGCGCCCGGCCGGTGGTTCGGCGGCAGGTAGTCGGTGCGGTGGTCGCCGGGGTACAGGTACGGGCCGGACAGGAAGAACGTCATGCGCGCGTTGACCTGCCTGGCCACGGTCCGCCAGCGCTGCCAGAGCAGCAGGTCGCCGGCGCCGTCGAAGGACACGACGACGAAGAGCGGCGGCTTGCCCGTGGACAGGCGGGCCGGGAAGGCTCGCAGTACCGGAGCCGCGGCCGGCAGCTTGCCCGCAGGCGGCGGTTTGGGAGTCGCCGGAGGCGCGCTGCTGGGCTTCCGCGTAGGTGTCGGCGTTGGCTTCGACGTGGGCTTCGGCGTGGGCTTCAGGGTGTGCGAAGCGGAGGGAGTGGGAGCGCCTTCCAGAGGTACGTCGGCACAGCCGGCCACGACCGCCGCGATCACGAGCACGACGCCCACGAGGTTCACCCCAGGCCTCACCACGTCTCTACTGACGCACGCAGGCCCGCTCAGGTTGGTCCGGGACACGCACTTGGGCGGAAACCCGGGCGGTGATCGTTAGGCGGCTGTGACCTTGGCCGCGCGGCGCCGGACCGCGATCCGCCGCGAGGTCTCGACCACCAGGCCGATCACGCCGGCCAGGCTGAGGCTGAAGACCAGCGCCTTCAGCTGGTCGTGCGCGAACGCGTCGCCGCCGACGTACCCGAGCAGGGCGACGTACGTGTAAGCGATCGTCACCCCCGCGAAGGTGAAGACGATGAACTTCTTGAACGAGTACCGCGTCGCGCCCGCGGTCAGCGTGGCGACCATCCGGGCGCCCGGGATGTAACGGACCGTCATCAGGATCAGTCCGCCGCGGGCGTGCAGAGCAGCGGAGACCTTCTCGTAGAGCTGCTGGCGGCGCTCCTGGCGCTTCATCCAGCGGTGCAGGGCCGGACCGGAACCACGGCCCATGAAGTAGCAGGTGGACTCGCCGATGACCGAGCCGGCCATCGCGACCGCGATGACGAGCAGCAGGTTCTGGTGGCCGGCCGCCGCGGCCATGCCGGCCGTGATCACCATGCCCTCGCTCGGCACCACCGGGAACACCGCGTCGACGGCCGCGGCGGCGAAGAGGATGAGCAGTAGCCAGTGCGACGCCATGGCGACGTCGAGCAGGTGCCGCGCTACCTCCATCAACTCCGTCACCCGGAAAGGATGCCATCTCCGGCCAGGATCGCCGCAATCCCATCGCTGTGATTCGGTCCGGTTCACCCGATGTTCAAGGGCGACCACCGGCCCGCTCTTGACAGAACACTTCACCAATTGGTGAAGTGTCTGGGTGCTGAGTACGACGTTCGGAGCGCTCGCGGACCCGACCCGGCTGGCCGTCATCGGCCGGCTGAGCCGGGGCGAGGCCACGATGGGTGAGCTCGCCGAGCCGCACCGCATCACACCACCAGCGATGACGAAACACGTGGGGGTGCTGGTGGACGCGGGTCTGGTGACCCGGCGGCGGGTCGGGCGGACGGTGGTGTGCACGCTCCGGCAGGAGGCGTTCACCGAGGTCGAGCAGTGGCTCGGCGACCTCACGTCGTACTGGAACAGCACTGTGGACCGGCTGGAAGAACTGCTCCGAGGGGACGACGATGACCACTGAGATCCGGATCGATCGGGTGCTTCCGGCCACGATCGGCAAGGTGTACGACGCGTGGACGCAGCCCGAGCTGCTGGTCCAGTGGTACTGCCCGAACCCGAAGCTCGAGCTGAAGGTGAAGGCCGACGTGCGGGTCGGCGGCGACTACGTGGTGGAGATGGGGCCGCACGTGGTGCGCGGGACGTACCTCGAGGTCGAGCCGCCGGGCCGGCTGGTGTTCAGCTGGAAGTGGGACGGGACCGCGGATGACCCGACCCGCGTCGAGGTCGAGCTGACCTCGGTCCCTGAGGGGACCCGGATGGTCCTCAGTCACACCGGCTTCGCGACGGCTGACGACGCGGCGAACCACCAGCAGGGTTGGGACCCCGAGATCCTTCGGTTGGTCGAGCTGCTCAGCGCTCAGTAGCGCGGCCGCGGAGGCGGTCGAGGACCAGGACGAGGACGACGGTGGTCGCCAGCAGGACCACCGCCTCGGCGGCGGCGACGAACGCTTGGCCGCGGTCGGTGAGGGCGAAGATGCTCACCGGCAGGGTTCGCCAGGACGCCGGGTAAACCATGATCGTGGCGCCGACCTCGCCCATCGAGAGCGCGACGGACAGTCCGGCGGCTGAAGCGATCGCGGGCAGGAGCATCGGGAGGCGGACCCGCCAGAGGACGCGCGCCGGCGAGGCGCCGAGGGATGCGGCGACCTCGGCGTACGACGGGTCCAGCCGCTGGAGTGCCGCGGTGACCGTGCCGTAGCTGAAGGCGATCATCAGCACCAGGTGGGCGATGACCACGATCCACTTTGTGCCGTTGAGCAGGACCGGCGGGCGGGAGAAGGCGACGAGCAGGCCGAGACCGACGACCACGGACGGTACGGCGAGCGGCAGGTGGTGGAGGGCGTCGGCCAGACGAGCGAGGCGGGATCCGGCGGCGGCGATTGCACCCCAGGTGCCGAAGACGACGGCGAGCAGTCCGCCTAGGAAGGCTGTTTGCAGGCTGACCGATAGGGAGGCCAGCTCGTCGCCGGACAGTGCTTGGCGGAGGTGATCGGCGGTGGGGTCTGACGGGAGTACGCCGCTCCACGAGCCGGCGAAAGCGGCTGCGATGACGACGAGGAACGGGAGGAGGACGAGCAGGCCGAAGACGACGGCGAACGCGGTCCAGACGATCGCTTTACCGCTCTTAGTCCAGACGAGCACGACGACCTCCCAGTGCCAGGCGGAGTACGGCGTACAGCCCGAGCGAGAGCGCGATCTGGACGACCGCGATCACGCAGGCGCCGGGGTAGTCGAACATCACGATGCCTTTGGTGTGGACGAGCATCGGGAGGGTGGTCGTACCCTTCGCGCCGAGGAAGAGCACGATGCCGAACTCGTTGAGGGTGAGGAGCAGGGTCAAGCTGCCGCCTGCGACCATCGCGGGGCGGACCTCGGGGAGGACGATCTGCCTGAGCACGCGCCAGGGTCCGGCGCCGAGACTGGCTGCCACGTCGAGCTGAGCTCTTGGCAACCGACTCATTGCCGCTAGCAACGGTCGCATGACGAACGGGGTGTAGAAGGTGACCTCGGCCAGGACGACCGCCCAGGGTGAGGTCAGAAACCCGCCCGCCCTGAGGATCCCGGTCGTGCCGTAGATGAAGGTGAACGACAACGCGACGAGGAACGACGGCAGGGCGAGCATCGTGTCCACCAGCCCGGCGACGATACGGGCGCCGGGGAACGGGACAAAACTGACCACCACCGCGAGAAACGTGCCCGTGATCAGACAGCCGACGGTCGAACTGACAGCAATCTGCACCGTCCTGACCAACGCATCCCGAAACTCACTCGACCCAACCACGGCTCCCCACGCCGGCACCGACTCAACCGCCACCAACACCAACGGATAAACAACCAACACCGCAATCAACACCAACGGAGGCAACACCCAACCCCATGCCCGGTCACCCCGAGCCCGCCTCGGAACAGCCGCATTCACCACGAGCGCCTCGACGGCCATCAGCACCCCTCCGCAACCACAAGACTGCAAGCCCCACCCGGCAACACCATCACCACCGGCTCCCCCACCCCGGGCACCCACTCATCCACCGCGACATGAACCCGCACCACCACATCCGCCAACCCATCCACACTGCACGCGAGCTGATTGACCGCCCCCCGCCACTGCACCCCCACCACCCTCCCCGGCAACCGACCCCCCACACCCGGCGCCCCACCTCCGCCAACCGCAGGGTGCAAGCCTCCGCCGCCGGCACGCTGCAGGCCTCGGTCGCCGGCACCACGGACCTCCGCCGGCTCAGTCCGGACCGCAGCAGGAACCTCCACCGACCCACCCAAGCCCGCCGCGTCCGCGCTAGCGGGCGCTGGCGGCTCAAGCCGGATGGCGTGGGGGCGGATGCATAGGAGTTGCTTGCCTGCTTGCGGTTTCAGTCCTGGGATTTCGTGGCCGGCTACTTTCACGGTGCCTTCGTCTGATTCGACCGGGAGGAGGTTGGCGCCTCCGAGGAACGATGCGGTGAAGGCTGAGGGTGGGGCGGCGTACAGGTCCACAGACGGCGCCACATCCACCAACCGCGCGTCGCGCATCACAGCGATCCGATCCGCCAACGCCAGCGCCTCGGACTGATCGTGGGTCACGTAGACGATCGCGATCTCCGGCACCTCCCGCCGCAGCTTCTGCAGTTCCCCCAGCATGTCCGCGCGCAGCTGCGCATCCAACGCCGCCAACGGCTCGTCCAGCAACAGCACCGGCGGCCGAATAGCCAGCGCCCGCGCAATCGCCACCCGCTGCTGCTGCCCACCAGACAGCTCCCGCGGGAACCGCCGCGCGTACGCCATCATCCCGACCATCTCCAGCATCTCGGCCACCCGCCGGCTCACCTCAGCCTTCGGCCGCCGCGCAGCCTTCAGTCCAAACGCGACGTTATCCGCCACCCGCAGATGCGGAAACAACGCATACTGCTGCACGACCACCCCGATCCCCCGCTTGGCCGGCGGCAGATCGGTGACGTCCTGACCACCCAGCCGGATCCGCCCACGGCTCGGCCGCACGAACCCGGCCACCGCTTTCAGCGCGGTCGACTTCCCCGACCCCGACGGCCCGAGCAGCGCGACCGTTTCACCGGCCGCGACGCTCAGGTCGAACCCTTCCAGCGCGACCGTGCGGCCGAACTGCACCGTCACGTCCTCGAGCTGAACGGTCATCCCACAGCCTTCGTGTACGCCGCGACATCCGCATCCAGGTCGGACAGCACCGTCGACCAGTCCGGCTGCCAGACCTCGACACCGCTCATCGCCTGCTGCACAGCGGTGAAATGAGCGTCCGTCGGCTTCACGTCGTCGCGAGCCGGCGTACCGAACGCGTCACCCGAGACAGTCTGCTGCGCGTCGGTCGAGAGCAGGTACTCCATCAGCTGCTTGCCGCCATCAACGTTGGGCGCACCAGCAGCCAGACCCATCACGTACGGCAGCGCCAGCGTCGTCCGCTTCCCGTCCGCACCAGCCGGGAAGAACACACTGAATGCGGATTTGTCGACAGAGATCGAGGTCAGGTTCATCTGCACGTCGCCGTTCGCGACCAGCAGCTCGCCCTTGCTCACCTTCGGCTGCAGCTTGCCGGTCGACGCGGACGGGCCGACATTGTTGACTTCCAGCTTCTTCAGGTAGTCCAGCGCACCCTGCTTCCCGAGCAGGTGCTGGAGCAGCAGCAGTACGGCGGTACCGTCACCGGCCTGGCCGGGCGTCGAGTACTGCAGTTTGCCCTTGTACTTCGGGTTGAGCAGGTCGTCGAACGTCTTCGGCGTACCGGCCGCCTGGTTCGCGATGAAGCACAGGTAGTTGTCGACGACAGTGACGTAGTCGTCGCCCTTCACGCCCTTCACGTGATCGGCGCCGGGTACGTCGTACTTCTGCAGCAGCCCGTCCTGGTCCGCCTTCTGGATGAACGGCGGCAGCGTGACGAGGATGTCAGCCTGCGGGTTGGACTTCTCCTTCTGCAGCCGCGACACCACCTCGCCCGAGCCGGCCTCGACGGTCTGGACCTTGATGCCGGTCTTCTGGGTGAACGCGTCGAACCGGGTCTTGTACCAGTCGCCCAGTCCGTCGGCGGTGTACACGGTCACGCTCTTCTTGCCGCCGTCGCCGGTCGCCGCGGCGCCGGTACCGCCACACGCAGCGGTCGTCAGCAGCAGGCTCGCGGTGGACAGGGCGAGGAGGGTCTTCAGTGCCTTCACTTCTCCAGCCTTCGGTCGAGGAGCAGGCCGGGCAGGTCCCGGACCGACTCGAGTACGTGCGTTGCGCCCGCGGCTTCGAGCTGTTGCTTGCCGTGGGCACCGGTCAGGACGCCGGCCACGATCCCGGCACCGGCCCGGATCCCGGTCGTCATGTCGTAGGCGGTGTCACCGGCGACGGCCACGTCGGCCACCGCGTCGGCTTCCAGGTCCAGCACGGCCTTGAGGACCATGTCCGGATACGGTCTGCCGCGGCCCGCCTGAGCCGGGCAGAGAGTGAGGTCGGCCAACTGCTGCCAGCCGAGCGCGGACAGGATGCGTTGCTGCGTGGCCTCGGAGAACCCGGTGGTCAGGCAGACCTTGACGCCGTCGTCCTGGAGTTGGCGGATCGCGTCCTCGGCGCCGTCGATCGGGCGCAGACCGGAGTCGATCAGGTCGCCGTACGCCTGCTCGAACGCTCGGTTCGCCTGTTGCGCCGCGTCCTCGGCGCCGAGCAGCGCGCGGAAGACAGTGATCTTCGACTCGCCCATGGTGGCGCGGACGTGCTCGATCATCCGGTCGTACGGCGGGGTGCCCGGTTCGATGCCCTGGGCACCGATCGCGGCGGTGAACGCCCGCTCGACGAGCCCGCCGTCGGCAACCGTCGTACCCGCCATGTCGAGGACCGCAATCATTGGTCGATCCCTTCGAAGCTTGCCTCGGCGATCGCGGGCGCCATCGTCATCCCGCGTCCACCCGGCCCGGTCACCAGCTGCACCGCCGGCGCCACGGTCCGCCGCACGACCACCTCGTCGCTGGTGGCCTGGGAATAGACCCCGGCCCAGGTCTGGGTGATCGCGGGCAATTGCCTGCCGAGAATGGATTCGGCCGTCCGGCGCAGGTAGTCGTACGGTTCACGCCGTACGTCGAAGTCGAACGGCTCGTCGTACTCGTGGGTGTCGCCAATCGTCAGGCCACCGTGCGTGCGCTGCACCATCAGCAGCTGGATCTTGTGCTCGGCGGCGACGGATGCCTGCGGCGGGAGTTCATGGACTGATGGACCTTGGAATGCTGGGTAGTAGCGGAAGCTGTCGGCATCGGCCACAGCGGTGGTCAAGTCGACGCCGAGGGGCGCCGTCTGCATCATCTGGAGGCGGACCCGGCGTACCGGGAGGTCGGCGGTGAGCTCGCGGATCAGGCCGCTGTGCCAGGCGCCCGTACACAGGAAGACGAGGTCCGCGGCGTGCGTCGTACCGTGGTCGTCGACGACCTGGCCGTCCTGGACGTTGCGCACTTCCCGCCCCCCGATGAACTGGTAGCGGTTCGACTTCGCCAGCTCCTCGCGGAGGGCCGGCAACACCTCGCGCGGCTCGACGATCGCGTCGCGCGCGCACCACAAAGCACCTTGCAACTCGCCGCGCAATGCCGGGTTGCGAGCAAGGGTCTGCTCCGCGTCAAGCACCTGAAACCCGCGCTGTGCCGCGTCCGGCCGGTTCGCCGCCTCTTTGGCGACCGCCAGCTCAGCCTCGGTCCGGCAGACAGTCAGCGACCCCACCGGCCGGAAGCTGATTCCCGGCACCTCGGCCCAGAGATCCCGAGCCCGCTGCGCCAGCTCGATCTCGGCGCCGTCGGCCCGTCCACTGACCCACACCAGCCCGAAGTTCCGCACGCTGGCCCCACGCGCCCCGAGCTCCCGCTCGAGTTGTACGACGTCGTACCCGCGCCGCACCGCCTCCCAGGCGTGGAACGTGCCCAACACCCCGCCACCCACCACGACGACCCGCACCCTCGCTCCTCTCGACTCGGCCAAGATTGGTCCGGACCAATGACGAGGGCGTGCGAAGGAAGGGTCCAGCAGGTGAACCCGCAGGGAACTGTTAGTTGGCGGGCCGGATGACGTCCTGGGGGTGCAGGGTGGCGCGGAAGCCGACGCGGTCGCCGCGGTACAGGGAGCGGACGACCTCGATCGGTTCGCCGTCGGTGTCGCGGCTGTTGCGATGCAGCAGGAGCATCGGCAAGGACTGCGTGGCCTTGAGCAGGTCGGCCTCACGCGGGGTGGCGATGACGGTCTCGACCAGCTCCTCGCCCTCGCCGAAGCGCACGCCGAGTTGGTCGGTGAGGCAGCGGTAGAGCGAGCCGGTGGGCTCGAGCACCTCCTTCAGCGTCGGGAAGCGAGCCACCGAGAGGTACGTCGTCTCCAGCCCGATCGGCTGCCCATCCGCAAAGAGCACGCGCTCCAGCCGATGCACCGGCGCGTCCTCGGCCAGCTTCAACTGCTCAGCCAGCTCACCCGCCGGGACCTGGTCGAACGTGACCACCTCACGCCCCGGCGTATGCCCCTGCGCCCGAAGCGCCTCGGTGTAGCTGACCAACGCCAACGGCTGCACCAGCTTCGGCGTCGCAACGAACGTGCCCTGCCCCTGCCGGGCCCGCAGCCGCCCGTCCGCAATCAGCTCCCGAATGGCCTGTCGCATGGTCCACCGCGACACCCCGAACTCCTTGGCCAGCACCCGCTCCGGCGGCAACGCCGCCCCCTCCCCCAGGCCCTCGACCACTTCCACCAGGCGGGTCTTGACCACAAAATGCAACGGCACACTCACCCGCCCGACTCTAGTCGAGCCGAGGTCCGGCCCCCTCGGGAAAAGTCGAGCCCCGGGCGGCAACCCGGGGCTCAGATGAACGGATGGACAGGTGGCGTGTCTTCAGCTGCCGGACTTGCGGCGGAACTGCCGCTTCTGCTTGTCGTTGTGCGCGTCGCCGACGCCCTGACCACGGACCCCGCTGCCGGGGTGGGCGTGGTTTCCGGCGTTCTTCTTCTCGAGCGCCTCCCGGAACTTCTTCTGCAGATCGTCCGCCGGCTCGCTGGACTTCTCGCTCATACCGTCTCCTTCACAAACCGTCAGGCGTACGGGCCCACGCTAACCGAGGGTGAGCACCTGCCGCGACCGGAATACCCGGAGTCTCAGTACAGCATCACGCTAAATCGTGTGCGCAAGCGGGCCGCGCCCACGGATACTGCTCCGCGTGGTGATGCACGACGGACAGTTGACGGTGACGAGCGAACTGGTCGCGGACCTGATCGCGAGCCAGTTCCCGCAGTGGCGCGGACGTCCGGTTCGAGCGGTGACGTCGCACGGCACGGTCAACGCCCTCTTCCGGATCGGCGACGACCTGGTCGCGCGGTTGCCGCTCCTGCCGGGAGATCGCGTCCGCGACGAGCTCGAGCAGGAAGCGGACGCAGCACGCCGGCTGCGCGCGATCTCGCCGTACCCGACGCCGGAACCGATCGCCATCGGCGAGCCCGGCGACGGCTATCCACTCCCTTGGGCGGTCTACACCTGGCTCGACGGCACGATCGCGTACGACGCGGACGTCGCCGGCTCGACCGCCTTCGCCGAGGACCTCGCGCGCTTCGTCATCGCTCTGCGGGCCGAGCCCACGGATGGTCGCGTGTTCACCGGCAGCTGGCGGGGCGGCGTACTGACCTCCCAGGACCCGTACGTCGCCGACGGCCTCGCGCGCAGCCGCGGAATGATCGACGTCGACTCGCTGGCCGCGCTCTGGGCCGACCTCCGCACAACCCCGCGCACCGAGCCGGACGCCTGGACGCACCGCGACCTCATGCCCGGCAACCTGCTGGTCAAGGACGGCCGCCTGTCGGGTGTGATCGATGTCGGCACCTTCACCGTGTCCGACCCCGCGATGGACCTGCAACCAGCCTGGAACCTCCTCGACCCGACCGCGCGCAAAGCCTTCCGCACCGCGCTAGACAGCGACGACGACGAATGGCGCCGCGGGATGGCGTGGTCCTTCGCCCAGGCGATCGGCTGCCTCTGGTACTACGTCGAGACGAACCCGGTCATGTCCCGCACCGCCCACCACACGCTGACTGCGCTCCTCACGGCCGCCTAGCCACGAACACGAACTCCTTGCCGGGACGATCCGGAGCCTCCCGTACGTCGTCCACCGCGAACCCGGCCGCGGTCAGCGACTCCTCGACCTCATCCCGCTCGCGGAACCGCAACGTCGACTGCGACGTGTAAACCGCACCGTCGGACTCGAATACGTAGTTCGCCCGGAACGTGACGAACGGCAGCTCAACGCTCAGCAGCTCACCCCAGTGCTCGACCACATCACCGCCCGCAGGCGCCACCCGATGCGTGTGCTCTCGCGTCCACTCCTCCCAGGCCCGCCGCGCCGGATCCCGCGTCTCGAACACGAACCGCCCACCCGGCCGCAGCGCCGTACGCACGCCCACCAACGTCGCCGCCCAGTCCTCATCGGTCAGAAACACCTGCGCGACGTTGCCTGTCATCACCGCGAGATCGACCTGCAACGCCGGCAGCGTCGTCGCGTCGCCGTGGATCCACCGCACCCGGTCGGCAAATTCCTTGCCCCGAGCAACTTCCAGCGACGCCTCGGCCGGATCCACCCCGACCACGTCGACCCCGGCACCCGCGAGCAGGCAGGCGAGCTCCCCGGTCCCACACCCGACATCGAGCACCTGCCGGGCACCGAACTCGCTCACCATCGCCGCGTAGTGCGCCAGATCGTCCCGCCCCGCCTCCAGCGCGTCATAGACCCGAGCCAGTCGCGGTACCGCGAACAAGTCGTCAACCATCCCGCGACGCTAGCCCGCTTCCGCACCACAGGCGACCGGATTTCACTCGACCATCGGCGGCACGTACAGCTCCCGTCACGAGGTGGCGCTGGTGTAGCGGCGTAGGCCGGAGCGCCAGGCGAGCGTCGCCAGTGTGGCGGCGCCTACTGCTGCGGCCGGGCCGGTCAGCAGGGTCACGACGTTGGGCCCGCGGAGGAGGGCGACGGTCGGGATAGCCGCGATCAGGGCCATGGGGAAGACGTACGTGAGGATGACGCGGAGGGGTCGGGCGAAGATGTCGGTCGGGTAGCGGCCGAGCTGCCAGGCCGAGTGGTAGAAGACGTCCAGCTGCAGCTTCGGCGCCCAGAACGCCAGGCAGGCAAGCAGCACGCTTAGGGCCCAGGTCACGACCAGTGCAGCAGCGACCAGGAGCAGCCAGGCGAGAAAGGCAGCGGCCGACGGGACCTGCGCGGCAGTGGCCAGCCCCCAGCCGAGGACGCCCACGCCGAGCAGCAGGTCCAGCAGCGCGAGCGGCGACGACAGCGACAAGCTCGCCAGGAACAGACTCGGTGCCGGCTGCAACAAGTACCCGTCCAGCTTCCCGGCCCGGATGCCCGTCTCCGGGAACCACGAGAGGTTCGGATCGATGAACGTGGACCGCATCCCGGTGATCAGCTGGTACGTCCCGATCAGCACCAGGAACTCCGGTTTCGACCACCCGAGCAGGCTGTCCGCCCGGTTGAACACGATCAGCACCGCGGCCACCGCCGTACCAAGACCGGTAAACGCCAGCAGTACGTCGAACAGCAGGTTCACCCGGAATGCCACGCTCCGCCGCAGCGACATCGAGAACCCGGCGCCCATCAGCCTCAGCAGCTTCACGATCCCACCGCCGTGTACCGCCGGATCCCGGCGCGCCACACCACCGTCGCCAGCACGCCCAGCACGACAACCCACCCGACCTGATACCACAGCGATCCCCCCTCAGCTCCAGCCGCGATCGACGCCGGCAGCCCGTTCATCCCGTAGAAAGGCAGCACTTCCGCGACCCACTGCCACCCCGAGGGCAGCAGTCCGATCGGCGCCGCCGTACCGCCGAACAGGAAGATCAACTGGCTGCCGAATCCGGTCACCGCGTGCACCCGTTGGGTCCAGAACGCGGTCAACGACAGCAGAAACGTCCAGAGAAAGACGAGGACTGCGGCGAGCACGACGTACGGCGTACTTCGGAGCACCGCCTGCCCGTCGAACCCGGCCCGGAGTGCGACCCCGGTCAGCACCACGATCGGCGCGCCGAGGAGCGTCAACCACGCGCGGATCGCGAGGTTCGCGCCGATGACGCCGAGGACGACCGGTTGTGGGCGCAGGAGCTCGTGGCTGAGCGTCCCGTCGTAGATCCGCTCGGAGAACGTGTGCTGCTCGAACGACTCGGTCAGCAGCGTGACGAGGATGACGGCGACGTAGTACCGCCCGATGGTCGCGTCGTCAGGGTAGACCGCCGACCAGACGAACAGACCGATCAGCGGGGCGACGACGGCTTGGACGACCAGCGTCAGCAGGAACCACCAGGCGCCGGACCACTCCAGCACCTCCTGTCTGAGGCGGAAGGTGAGCAGCGTGGCGGTCCTCATACCCGCGGCCCGTCGTACTGGACCTGACCCTGGTCGATCCGGATCACCCGCGGGCAGAGCGAGGCGATGTCCTCCAGGTTGTGGCTGGTGAGGAGTACGGTCGCGCCGGTCCGGTCGACGTACTCCGCGACGAACGCGCGGATCTGGCTCGCGGCGTCGACGTCGAGCCCGATCGTCGGTTCGTCGAGGAACAACATCTCCGGGCGGTAGACGAAGGCCAGCGCCAAGCCGACGCGCATCTTCTCGCCCAGGCTGAGCGCGCGGAGCTGGCGGTCCTTCAACCGGTCGAGACCGAGGAGGGTCTCGAGCTGGCCGAGGGTACGGCGGAAGTCCGGGCGCGGGACGTCGTACAGCAGGCGCTGGTACTCGAGTGAGTCCATCACGGTGAGCTCTTGCGAGCCGCCGACCGGTTGGCTGCCGCGGACGAACGCGATCCGCCGGAGGAAGGTGCGGTGCCGTTGCCACGGGGTGGAATCGAGGACGCGGACGTGGCCACTGGTCGGGTGCAGGATGCCGGACAGGATCTTCATGGTCGTGGTCTTGCCGGCGCCGTTCGGTCCGATGAAGCCGGTGACCTCGCCGGGGTCGATCGCGAACGACACGTGGTCGACGGCGCGGACCTCACGGTACTCGCGCCGGACCAGGGATTTCAGGGCCGCGCGGAGGCCGCCGTCGCGGACCGGGGCCTTGTAGGACATGGACAGGTCGTCCACCAGGACAGCAGTCATGCCGGCGACGTTCTCAGGAAAAGACGCCCGGTTCTGGCTTATTTTCCTGGGATAGTCGGAGGATGCGCGCCGAACGCCTCCTCCGGCTCCTGCTCCACCTGCAAACCCGCGGCCAGACGACGGTCGCGCAGCTCGCCGAGGCCCTCGACATCTCGCCGCGGACGATCCAGCGCGACCTCGAGGTACTCAGCCTGGCGGGGGTCCCGATCTACTCGATCCGCGGCCGCCGCGGCGGGTGGGCGCTCCTCCCCGACTACCGCACCCGGCTGACCGGCCTCACACCGTCCGAGGTCATGTCCGTCTTCGTCGGCGCCACCGCCCACGTCCTCGCCGACCTGGGCCTCGACGCCTCCAGCGAGCAGGCGGTCACCAAGCTCATCGCCGCCCTCCCCGAGCCCACTCGCCGCGAGGCCGAGTACGCCCGCCAACGCCTCCTCATCGACCACGCCGGCTGGGACGACCGCCGCGAAACCCCACACTGGCTCGCGGTGTGCCAGCAGGCCGTCTGGCAAGAACTCCAACTGGAAATCGAGTACGGCGACCACACCTTCGCCGTCTCGCCCCTGGGCCTGGTCGCCAAGTCCCGCACCTGGTACCTGGTAGCCACCCGCCCCGACGGCCAACTCCGCACCTACCGCCTGAGCCGCGTCACCTCAGCCGAGCTCACCAACCGCCGCTTCACCCGACCCCCGTCCTTCGACCTGGCCACCCACTGGTCCAACGCCCAACGCGAGTTCCTGGCCAGCCGCCCGACCTACCCCGTAACCCTCAAAGCCCAACCCCACGCCATCCCCCGCTTCCGCCCCACCGAACCCATAACCCCCACCGACAACGGCTGGTGGATCATCCACACAGACCTGGAAAACCCCCACGAAGCCTGCGCCACGGTCCTAGCCCAAGCAGGCGCAGCAATAGCCCTGCAACCCCCAGAACTAATCACCCTGGTCCGCGAAGCCGCCAACACGATCGCGAAATCACACTGACACTCAGGACAGAAATAAAAAAGAGGGACAGAAAAGAAGAGATTTAGAGTAGTGGCTGGCTTCAGCGACCGACTTGGGGCTTAGCCGCGCGACGCACCGGGTCAGAACGCACACCGACCCACCGCAAGAGAGAGTGAGCGGACCGCCTGGTGGAGACAGGCGGCACCCCGACAAACCTCCGGCTGACCGCCGAAGCCGGACACCACTCTAAATCGCTTCTCTCTCTTCTTTTCTTATTTTGTCAGACGTTGAAGCGGAATTCGACGACGTCGCCGTCTTGCATGATGTAGTCCTTGCCTTCGATGCGGACCTTGCCGGCGGAGCGGGCCGCCGTCATCGAGCCGGCTTCCATCAGGTCGTCGAAGGAGACTATTTCGGCTTTGATGAAGCCGCGTTGGAAGTCGGTGTGGATGACGCCGGCGGCTTCGGGGGCGGTGGCGCCGCGTTTGATGGTCCAGGCGCGGGATTCTTTGGGGCCGGCGGTGAGGTAGGTCTGGAGGCCGAGGGTTTCGAAGCCCACGCGGGCCAGTACGTCGAGGCCGGGCTCGTCGATGCCCATCTCGGCGAGCATTTCGCGCGCCTCGTCCTCGTCGCCGAGCTCGACCAGCTCGGCTTCGAACTTGGCGTCCAGGAAGATCGCCTCGGCGGGGGCGACCAGGTCGCGCATCTGCTGCTTCAGGGATTCGTCGGAGAGTTCGTCGGCGTCACAGTTGAAGACGTACAGGTACGGCTTGGCCGTCATCAGCATCAGTTCGCGGATCGCGTCCCGGTCCACGTCGGTCGCGATGATCGGCGTACCCGCCTCGAGGTGCTTCTGCGCGGCCCGGACCGCCTCCAGCACCACCGCGCTCTCCTTCTTCAGCCGCGATTCCTTCTCCAGCCGCGGGATAGCCTTCTCGACGGTCTGCAGGTCGGCCAGGATCAGCTCGGTCTGGATCGTGGAGATGTCGTCCTTCGGCGAGACCTTGCCGTCGACGTGGGTGACGTCGTCGTCGCGGAACACCCGCGTGACCTGGCAGATCGCGTCCGACTCCCGGATGTGGCTGAGGAACTTGTTCCCGAGCCCCTCACCCTCCGACGCACCGCGGACGATCCCCGCGATGTCGACGAACTGCACCGTCGCCGGAATCACCTTCGCGGACGAGAACAGCTCGGCCAGCTTGCCCAACCGCGCGTCCGGTACGCCGACCACCCCGACGTTCGGCTCGATCGTCGCGAACGGGTAGTTCGCGGCCAGTACGTCGTTCTTGGTCAGCGCGTTGAACAGGGTGGACTTGCCCGCATTGGGGAGCCCGACGATTCCGATGGAGAGTGCCACGGGCGTCAAGGTTACGCGGCGAAGCGCCAAGTACCCCAATCCGTCAGATCAGGAAGGCCTCCAGCGACGCGCCGTACCAGCGGTTGGTCCGGCCGAGGGGCGTCATCCCCAGCCGGTGGCAGACCGCGAGCGACGCCGTGTTGTCCGGTCGCACCACCGCGTGGATCTCGCTCAGGCCGGCGCGGAAGCCGTGCTCGATCGCACCCCGCGCCGACTCGGTGGCCAGGCCGCGCCCCCACGCGTCCGGGTGGAAGTGCCAGCCCACCTCGACCTCGCCCTTGCTCGCGGTCCCGTCCGACGGCTCCGGCAGCGGCACCAGCAGTACAGTCCCCGCCACCGTCCCGCTGGAACGCTCCTCGACCGCCCAGATCCCGTACGTCGGGTCCTGGTTGCGCTCCGACCAGCGCTGAATCACCTTGCTCGCCGCGCCCCGGTCGGCCATCACCCGCGGGACGGCGCCGAGCCAGCGCGAGACCTCCCACCGGCGGTAGATGTCGAACACCCGGTCGCCGTCCTGCTCCGCCCAGTCGCGCACCACCAGCCGGTCGGTCTCGTAGACCACCTTCGGATCCATTCGCGCCCTCCCGTCCCTTGCAAATTCATCTACCGGTCCGAACCAGCCGATCGCAAGCGACGTCTCCAGTCTGTGACCACCTGGACCGATCGCGCCGGCCTCTCCTCACGCTTCGTGTTCGGCTGCCTGCAGCTCCTGCGTTTCGGCTGCCTGGAGCTGGTGTCGTGCCTGTTCCCGGCCTTCCTGTTCGCCGGCCTGGCGATCTCGAAGTACGTCGACCTCCCGATCGCGCGGTACGACGCCCTGCTGATCTACTGCCTCGGCCTGACCCTGCTGTTCTGGCTGATCCGCCTGGAGACCTGGCGCGAGGTCGCCGTCATCTTCGGCTTCCACCTCGTCGGCCTCGCGCTCGAACTGTTCAAGGTCCACGTCGGCTCCTGGCAGTACCCCGGTGACGCGGTGACCAAGATCGCCGGCGTACCTCTTTTCGCGGGCTTCATGTACGCCGCCGTCGGCAGCTACCTGTGCCAGGCCTGGCGCCGCTTCGACCTCCGGGTCAGCAACTACCGGCCGGTGCTCACCACGATCTTCGCGGTCGGCATCTACGCGAACTTCTTCACCCACCACTGGCTCCCCGACCTGCGGATCCCGATCGCGCTCGGCCTGCTCGTCGTGCTGCGCCGTACCTGGGTCTTCTTCACCGTCGGCGTCCGTCGCTACCGGATGCCGCTGGCGGTGTCGTTCGGGCTGATCGGGTTCTTCCTCTGGATCGCCGAGAACTTCGGCACGTTCCTCGACGCGTGGAACTACCCCGACCAGGTGAACGTGTGGCACCTCGTGCATCCCGCGAAGTTCGGCGCCTGGTCGCTGCTGGTCAGCATGAGCTTCGTCCTGGTCGCCAGCGTGAAGTCGCTCGAGGGCCGGTTGTACCACCGGGGTACGCCCGCAACAGTCGAGATCGCACCGCAACATGACCTTGCCAACCAGGTTGACGAATAAGGCGTCTTCCCAGGTGTGAGGCTCCTGTGAGGGGGCTGTGACTGGGGAACAACCGCCTGAAGTGCAAGGGGAGCATCATGTCGCGCAAGTTCGCCGCCATCGTGGCGACCGGAGTGGCGCTGGCCGTCGTGGTCGGGTCGCTGCTGGTCCTGGCCCTCGGCCACGACCGCCAGCCGAAGCCGGCGGCCGCGTCCACGCAGACCTCGTCGACACCGACCAATACGCCGTCGCCCACGCCGACACCGACCGAGACCCCGACCGGCAACGCGCCGCCGTCGACCCCGCACCAGCCGGCCCCGAACCCGACCGCGGCGATTGCCCAGGGCAACAAAAAGGTGCTGTTCTTCAGCTTCGGCGACGGCCCGGACCCGCTCTGGACGCCGCAGATCCTGCAGGTGCTCGGTAAGCACGGCGCGCACGCGACGTTCTTCGAGCTCGGCGAGATGCAGGCCGCGCACCCGGGTCTGCGCGAGCAGGTGCTTGCCGCCGGCAACACGATCGGCAGCCACTCGATCACGCACCCGCAGCTGACCGCGATCAGCCCGGCGAGGCGGCACCACGAGATCTTCGACGGACCGAGGTCCACCTGCTTCCGGCCGCCGTACGGCGCGACGAACCCGAAGGTCCGCGCCGACATCCGGGCCGCCGGCATGGTCCAGGTGCTCTGGGACGTCGACCCGCGGGACTGGGCCCGGCCGGGCGTCAGCGCGATCGTGCGCAACATCCTCACCCACACCCGCAACCACAACGTGATCCTGATGCACGACGGCGGCGGGAACCGCGCCGAGACCGTGGCCGCGCTCGACCAGGTCCTCACCGTCTTCAAGGCGCAGGGCTATACGTTCGCCGCGATGGACTGCTGACCGATCGGCCCTCCCGGGCGCAGAATGAGCCATGGATGCTGCCCGAGAGTTGCACCGCCTGGCGAGCGGGTACCAGGTCACGCAGGCGATACACGTTGCCGCCAGGCTGGGGATCAGCGACGTACTCGCCGACGGTCCGCGGAGCGTGGCCGAGCTGGCCGCGGCGACCAAGACGGACGCCCAAGCGCTGACCCGCCTGATGCATGCGCTGACCGTCCTCGGGCTCTACTCCGTCTCTGCGGACAGGTACGAGAACACCGAGCTCGGCGCGGCGCTGCGGAGTGAAGCGCCGCGCTCGCTCGCCGGCTGGGCTCGCTTCATCGGCCGGGGGTCGCACTGGCAGGCGTACACCGGGCTCGAGGACAGCATCCGCACCGGTACGACGGCGTTCCCGGCCATGCACGGTGAGCCGGTCTGGGAGTACCGCGCGAAGCGACCGGAGGAGCAGGCCGCCTTCGACGCGGCGATGACGTCGGCCTCGGACGGGCTGGCCGAGGCGGTCGTCACGGCGTACGACTTCGGCCGGTTCGCCACGGTCGTCGACATCGGCGGTGGGCACGGCCGGCTGCTGAACGCGATCCTCACCCGGTACCCCGCCGTCAACGGTGTGCTCTTCGACCAGCCCGACGTGGTGGCGGGCGCCGGCACCGGCCGCTTCGAAGTCGTCGGCGGCAACTTCTTCGAGAGCGTCCCGGTCGGCGACGCACTGGTGCTCAAGTCGGTGATCCACGACTGGGCGGACGCCGAGTCGATCGACATCCTCCGCGTCTGCCGCCGTTCGCTCCCCGCCGACGGCCGCCTGCTCCTGGTCGAGCAACTCCTGGACCGCTCTCCCGATCCCCTCCGGACGGCGTTCGCCGACCTCAACATGCTGATCATGACCGGCGGCCGCGAACGCACCACCGACGAGTACCGCACGCTCCTCGCCGCGGCAGACCTCGAGCTCGTCGACACCGTCTCCACCGCGAGCATGCCCTTCGTGATCGAGGCCGCTGCCACTCGCTGAGCGTGTACTCCAGAAACTGTCGGTGGCCTTCGGCACTATCTGTGACATGACCGGTACGACGGTGTTGTTGGTGCTGCTCTTCCTGGTGGTGGGGCTGTTGCTCGGGGCGGTGTTCGGCGTGCTCTGGGTGCGGGGACGCGACGGCGCCCAGCTCGCGCGCGTCACCGCTGAGCGGGATGCGGCCGAGGATCGAGTCGTCGAGCTGACACAGGAGCGGACGTCGGTCGGGCAGCAGCTGGGTGGGCAGGCGGTCGTCAAGGAGGCGCTGGATCGCCTGCATGCACAGCTGAACCAGCTCGAGCAAGGTCGGGCCGCGTGGCAGAGCCAGTTGCATCAACAGGTCAACGAAGTGCGGATGAGTGGCGAGGCATTGCGACGGGAGACGGCGTCGTTGTCGACCGCGTTGCGGAAGCCGCAGGTGCGCGGGCGCTGGGGTGAGCTGCACCTGCGCCGGACCGTCGAGCTGGCCGGCATGGTCGCGCACTGCGACTTCACCGAGCAGACGACGACCGTCGGCGAGGACGGGTTGCTGCGGCCGGACCTGGTGGTGAGACTTGCCGAGGGCAAGAATCTGGTCGTCGACTCGAAGGTGCCGCTGGCCGCCTTTCTCGAGGCGAGCGAATCGGACGACGCGGAGTACCGGGAGGAGCGCCTGCGGGCGCACGCGCGGCACCTGCGGACTCACGTCGACCAGCTCTCGGCGAAGGCGTACTGGACCCGGCTCTCGCCGACGCCCGAGTTCGTCATCCTGTTCGTGCCCGGTGAGTCCTTCCTGTCCGCGGCCTTGGACGTCGAGCCCAGCCTGTTGGAGTACGCCGCTGAGCGCCGGGTGATCCTGGCAACGCCGACGACGCTGATCGCGACCCTGCGAGCGGCGGCGTACGCGTGGAACCAGTCCGCGCTGACCGAGTCAGCCCAGCAGGTCTTCGAGCTCGGCCGGGAGCTGTACGAGCGCCTCGGCACGATGGGCGAGCACCTCGGCCGCGTCGGCCGCTCGCTGACCTCGGCCGTCGAGGCCTACAACGGCACGGTCGGCTCGTTCGAACGCCGCGTCTTCATCACCGCCCGCAAACTCCGCGACCTCCACGTCACCGAAGCCGAACTCACCGCAATGGAGTCGATCGAAGCCTCGGTCCGCCCACTGACCGCCCCCGAGTTCCTCCCCCTCGAAGACCCCGACACCACCCGGAGATGGCACGCAGGCTGACGCCCCCTCGGCGGCCTGCGTGCGCAGGAGGAAGTGGCGGAAAGCCGACAGTAGTGAGGTGTTGACAGCCGGTGGTCGTCTCGCGGAACGATGAGAGCGCTCTCTCACGTCCACGCGAGGAGGAACTGTGCGTATCAGGACCCGAGTACTGGCGATCGCCGCCGCCGCGGCAACGGTGGCCGGACTGCTGTCGACCCACGCGGACCGGCCGGCCGACGCGGCGGTGCCCGCGACCATTCCGTTCACGATCACGAACAACTCCGGCCGTGGCGACGCCGTCTACATCTACAACCTGGGCACGAATCTCACCACCGGCCAGCAAGGCTGGGCCGACGCCGCGGGTACCTTCCACGCCTGGCCGCCCGGCGGCAATCCACCGACACCGGCGCCGGACGCGTCGATCGCCGGACCGGCGAACGGCCAGTCGAGGACGATCCAGCTGCCGAAGTTCTCCGGCCGGATCTACTTCTCCTACGGCCAGAAGATCGTCTTCAAACTGACCACCGGTGGCCTCGTACAGCCCGCGGTACAGAACCCGTCCGACCCGAACCGCAACATCCTGTTCAACTGGTCGGAGTACACGCTCAACGACGGCGGGCTGTTCATCAACAGCACCCAGGTCGACCTGTTCTCCGCGCCGTACGCCGTCAGCGTGCGGACTGGCGGCGGGGCCACGCTGACCACCGGCCACCTCAAGCCTGGCGGCTACAACGCCGTCTACAACGGCCTCCGCAACGCAGGCTGGGGCAACCTCGTCCAGACCGGGCCCGACGGCTCGGTACTGCGGGCACTCGCCCCGCTGTACGGCGTCGAGACCGGCGCACTGCCGGCCAACGCGATGGACGACTACATCAACCGGGTCTGGTCGAAGTACAGCTCGCAGACGCTGACCGTCACCCCGTTCGGCGACCAGCCGAACACGAAGTACTTCGGACGCGTTTCCGGCAGCACGATGAACTTCACCAACAGCTCCGGCGCGGTCGTGACGTCGTTCCAGAAACCCGACTCGGCCAGCGTCTTCGGCTGCTTCAAGTTCCTGGACGCCCCGAACGACCAGGTCCGCGGCCCGATTTCGCGCACGCTCTGCGCCGGCTACAACCGCTCGACCCTGCTCACCAACCCGAACCAGCCGGACCCGAACGACGCCGGCTTCTACCAGGATGCGGTCACCAACCGGTACGCCAAGACCATCCACGCGCAGATGGCCGACGGCAAGGCGTACGCGTTCGCGTTCGACGACGTCGGCAACCACGAGTCGCTCGTCCACGACGGCAACCCGCAGGCGGCCGGCCTGATCCTCGACCCGTTCAACTGACGTCTTGACGTAAGCCTCGGTTAGTGGCAGCTTACCGTTCGTGGGAACTTACGGATCGCTCGCCGCTGCCGGACCGGTGCTCGACGCGCTGGGTGACCCGACGCGCCGGGTGATCCTGGAGACGCTCCGGACCGGCGGGCCCTGCTCGGTCGGCACGTTGGCCGAGCAGGTGCCCGTCAGCCGGCCGGCGATCTCGCAGCACCTGAAGGTGCTCGGCGCGGCCGGTCTGGTGCGGCACGAACCGCGCGGCACGCGGAACATCTACCGCGTCGACCGCGCCGGTCTCGACGAACTCCGGGACTGGCTCGACCAGTTCTGGGGCAACGCACTCGACGCGTACGCCGAGCACATCCACCGAACCGAGGGGAAGCAGGGATGAGCACCGAACCACTGGTCAAGAGGGTCACCGTGCCGGTGCTGCCGGAGCGCGCGTTCGAGGTCTTCACCGCGGAGACCTCCGCCTGGTGGCCGATGTTCAGCCACTCGGTGGGCGCGGAGGCGGCCCGCGGCGTCCGGTTCGACGGCGCGGTCGGCGGCCGGATCACGGAGTACGGCGTGGACGGCGATATCGCGCACTGGGGCACCGTGTCGGACTGGGACCCGCCCAAGTCGGTCAGCTTCACCTGGCACCCTGGGCAGGATCCGCAGCAGGCCAGCCAGGTGACCGTCAGCTTCACCCAGGTCTCCGACGGCACCGAGGTCGAGCTGGTCCACTCCGGCTGGGACCGCCGCGCGGACGCCGGCCAGTCGCGCCTGAGCTACGACACGGGATGGGACTACGTGCTGGGCAAGTACGTCGAGCACTCCGCATAGTTGGCCCATGGCCAACGCACCCGTCGACCCCCGCGCCCTGGAAGCATCGCTGCGTCCGCACGGCGAGTCCGTCATGCTGCCGCGGGCGGCCTACACCGATCCCGCGGTCCTCGACTGGGAACGCCGGCACTTCTTCGCCGGGACCTGGACCTGCCTCGGCCGCGTCGACGAGCTGTCCGCGGGGACGACGTACCGCGCGGTGACCGTCGGGGACATCGCGACCGTCCTCACCTTCGCCGACCGGCCGCGGGCATTCGCGAACACCTGCCGGCATCGCGGGCACGAGCTGCTCCAGCGGGGCGAAACGAGCGACCGGCGGGCGGTGGTGTGCCCGTACCACGGCTGGTCCTACGAGCTGGACGGCGCGGTGAAGACGGCGCCGCGGATGGGCGACGGCTTCGACCCCACGCCGTACGGGCTGGTCGAGCTGCCGGCCGAGGTGTGGCACGGCTGGCTGTTCGTCAATGCGACCGGTACGGCGACCTCGTTCGCCGATCACCTCGGTGGGCTGACGGAGCTCGTGGCGCCGTACGCGCCGGAAACGCTGGTGCTGAAGGCGCGGCATGCGTACGACGTGGCGTCGAACTGGAAGACGATCGTGGAGAACTACCACGAGTGCTACCACTGCCCACTGATTCACCCGGAGCTGTGCAAGGTGTCGCCGCCGACGTCCGGCGACAACTGGAACCTGCCGGGCGCATGGGTCGGCGGACTGATGGACCTGCGACCTGGGGCAGAGACCATGTCACTGGACGGACGGTCGTACGGCGTTCCCTTGCCGGGCGTGGATCCGCGCCGGGTGAACTACCTCGGGCTGTTCCCCAACCTGCTGCTCTCGCTGCACCCCGACTACGTGATGACACACCGACTCGACCCCAAGGCACCAGGACTGACCGCGATCGAGTGCTCGTGGTACTTCCGGCCCGAGGTCACGGATCCGTCGTACGCCGTGGACTTCTGGGACATCACGAACCGCGAGGACTGGGCCGCCTGTGAATCGGTCCAGCGCGGCGCCGAGTCCCCGCACTTCCGCCCCGGCCCGCTGGCACCCGCGGAGGACGCCGTCTACCAGTGGGTGACGATGCTCGCCCGCGGGTACCTCGGGAAGGCACTCAGTAGCCGAGGGTGAAACGCTTGCGGTTGTGGGCCGGCGCCTCGAGCTCGTTGACCAGGGCAACCGCGTAGTCCTCGGCGGAGATGTGGTCGCCGACCGGCTCGTCCAGGCCGAGCCGGAAGGTGCCGGTGCGCTCGCCCGGGGCGATCACGAAGGCCGGGGAGAGCACGGTCCAGTTGACGTCCTCGCCGGTACCGCGGAGCGTCTCGAGGGCCTGCGCGACCGTCTGCGACTCGGTCTTGTACTCGGCCGGGAAGTCCGGGCCGTCGACGACCCGGTTGCCGTTGACAACGAGGCTGCCCGCGCCGCCGACCACGATCAGACGGGTCGCCGTACCGCGGACCGCCGCGATCAGGTTGTCGATCGCGTCGAGGTACTCCTGCGGGTCACCACCGGTCCGGCTCGGGCCGATCGCCGCGACCAGCGCGTCCGCGTCGGCTGCCAGCTCCTTGGCGGCGGCGATGTCGTTCGCGCTCGCCTGCACCGCCTGCACGTTCTCGGGGAGGTCGCCGCCGGACCGGGTGACGCCGGTGACCTCGTGCCCTCGGTTCGCCGCCTCGGTCGCCACCCGGCTCCCGACCATCCCGCTCGCGCCGTACACCGCGATCTTCATCTGGTGAGTTCCTTTCAGTCAGTAAGTTCGCTTGTGACAGTAACCATTGGTAACTGGCTACTTCAACGTGCTATAAGTACCTTGTGGTAACCAATGACCGCGGGAACGTCTTCGACCCCAACTGCCCGACGCGCGTGATCCTCGACCGGATCGGCGACAAGTGGACGGTGCTTGTCGTCCTGCTGCTCCGGCACGGCCCGCTCCGCTTCACGGAGCTCCGCGACGGCATCGGCCGGGTGGCGCCCAAGGTACTCACCCAGACGCTGCGCCGGATGGAACGCGACGGCCTGGTCACCCGCGAGGTCTTCGCCGAGATCCCGCCGAAGGTCGTCTACACGCTGACCCCCGTCGGCGAGTCGCTGATCACGCCGATCGAGGCGATCACCGACTGGGCCGAGAAGCACCTGCCGGCGATCACCCACGCCCAGGCGCAGTACGACTCCGTGTCCTGAGTGTTGCGACCGTCACTCGGTCGCGTCACGGCTCAACCTTCCTCGACCTCTGCCTCATCACACTCCAGGTCGGGACGAGCGAAGGTGGGGTGCGGGATGGATCCGGGACGGGATCGGGAGTTCGCGGACTTCGTGGACGGGCGGTTCACCGCGTTGCAGCGGTTCGGCTACCTGCTGACCGGGGAGTGGCACCTGGCCGAGGATCTCGTGCAGACCTCGCTGACCAAGGTGTGGTTCCACCGGAACTCGCTGCGCAGCGGGAACGCGCTGGAGAGCTACACCCGGACGGTGATGGTGAACACCAGCACGCAGTGGTGGCGGCGCAAGTGGAAGGGCGAGCTGCCGACCGAGGAACTGCCCGAGCCCGCGACCAAGTCCGAGTACGGCGTCGTCGACGATCGGGACCAGCTGCTCCGGGCCCTGGCCACGCTGCCCAAACGGGTCCGGGCCACGCTCGTGCTGCGGTACTTCGAAGATCTGCCCGAGGCCGAGATCGCCAAGGTGATGGGCTGCTCTGTCGGCACCGTGAAGAGCAACGTGTCCCGCGGGCTGGCCAAGCTCCGGGAGCACCACCTGGTCGACGCCGTCGCCTCCCCTGCCCAGAAGGAGGGCTGAGCCATGACCGAAGACCTGAAGACCCGATTCGAGCGGCTGGTCGCCGATCCCCCGCCGCCGAGTGCGGTGCCGAGCGAGGCCGTGTTCGCCCGCGTCCGGACGGTACGGCGGCGCCGTACGGCCGTCGTCGGCGGACTGGCGGTGGCCGCGATCGTCGGGATCTCGCTGGCAGCCGGCAACCTCACCGACATCGGCGGAGCGCCGCCGGTCACAAACACCCCGGGCGCCCCGAAGTCGATCGTCACCGGCCCGCCGACGGCTCCGCCCAAGCCGACGCCACCGATCCAGGTGGTGCTGAAGCCGACGATCAAAGGGCGCACTGTCACGATGCGGGCGACGGTGTCCGGGAAGGCGTTCATCCCGAAGGCCGTGCCCGAAGGCACCCTGCTGCCGGCGGACACCCCGTTCCTGGACCTGTCCGCCGGAGCGAACTACACCTACGGCGACGGGAACAGCAGCGGCTCCGACGGTGGTGGCGTCGACTGCGCGCGGACGAAGCTGAAGGCCGGGTCAGAAACGTACGACCTGGACCCGAACACCTACAAGAAGGCCGGCACTTACAAGTTCACGTACACCGTGACCTACTGCGGGACGAAGGGCTGGTTCCCGACGACCGTGGTCACGCACGTGACGGTCAAATAGTCCACGCGTGGTCGGAGGTGCCGGTGGTGGGGAGGCCGGCCGACTTGAGGTCGGTGCGCAGCTCGCGGGGGAGGGCGAAGGTCAGGCTCTCCTCCGCGGTGGTGACCTCGTGCACGTCGCCGTACCCGCGCTCGGCGAGCCAGCGCAGTACGTCGCGGACAAGCACCTCGGGCACGCTCGCGCCGCTGCTGATGCCGACCGTCTGGACGCCCTCGAGCCACTTCTCCTCGATCTCGTCGGCGTAGTCGACCAGGTAGCCCGCCTTTGCGCCGTGCTCGACCGCGACCTCGACCAGGCGGACCGAGTTGGACGAGTTGCGGGAGCCGACGACGATCATCAGGTCAGCCTCGGGCGCGAGCTTCTTGACCGCGGCCTGGCGGTTCTGGGTGGCGTAGCAAATGTCGTCGCTCGGCGGGTCCTGCAGGCTCGGGAAGCGCTCGCGCAGGCGGCGTACCGTCTCCATCGTCTCGTCGACCGAAAGCGTGGTCTGGGAGAGCCAGACGACCTTGTCGGGGTCACGGACGGTGACGTTGGGTACGTCGTCCGGCCCGTCGACGAGATGGACGTGCTGGGGGGCCTCGCCGGAGGTGCCGATGACCTCCTCGTGACCCTCGTGGCCGATCAGGAGGATGTCGTAGTCGGTCGCGGCGAACCGCTTCGCCTCCTGGTGCACCTTGGTCACCAGCGGGCAGGTCGCGTCGATCGTCTTCAGCTGCCGGGCCGCGGCCTCGGCGTGCACGACGGGCGCGACGCCGTGCGCGGAGAAGATGACGGTCTCCCCCTCCGGCACCTCGACGGTCTCGTCCACGAAGATCGCGCCCCGCTTCTGGAGCGTCTGCACGACGTACTTGTTGTGCACGATCTCCTTGCGGACGTAGACCGGCGGCCCGTACAGGTCGAGCGCCTTCTCGACCGCCACCACGGCTCGGTCCACGCCGGCGCAGTACCCCCGCGGCGCGGCGAGCAGCACCCGCTTCGCGGTCGTCGTACCAAGATCCTCAGGCTGGGCAGTCACAGCTCCATGGTACGGGCCGGGGTGAACGGCGCCGGACGGGTGCTTGCACCCTGTTCCAGACGTTGTGAGCGGCGTCACGCCCCGCTGGTTTTAGTTGCCTACAGCACCTACATCGGGGAGCCGTCCGCCCTGTCCGGACGGCTCCGCCGCGGGAGGTGTTCCAGCTCCTCAAGGATGGTTCAGGATTGCTGTCCCGGCAACGGATTTTCGCCGCGGGTCACGCAACGTTAGGGATTGTCGGTGCCGGGTCGTAGGGTCTGGGGGTGGCTTTGGAGACGTCGCCGGAAGCGCCTGCGGCCGTTCGGACGATCGCGAACGGGATTGCCGGCTGGATCAACCAGCTCGGTGCGGTGTGGGTCGAGGGGCAGCTGACGGACGTCTCGATCGGGCGGGGGACGACGACCGTGTTCGGGACGCTGCGGGACACCGACGCGGACATCTCCTTGCGGTTCACGTGCAATCGGCGGGTGTTCGAGGCGGTCGACCCGCCGGTGACGGACGGTTCGCGGGTGGTGGTGAACGCCAAGCCGAACTTCTTCGCCCGCCGCGGCACGCTCGCGCTCGCGGTCAGCGAGATCCGCCACGTCGGGATCGGCGAGCTGCTGGCGCGGATCGAGCGGCTCAAGCAGCTGCTCGCGGCCGAGGGGCTGTTCGCGGCGTACCGGAAGCGGAAGCTGCCGTTCCTGCCGCACACCATCGGGCTGATCTGCGGCCGCGACTCCGCCGCCGAGCGCGACGTGCTCGAGAACGCGAAGCGGCGCTGGCCGGCGGTCGCGTTCCGGATCGAATACGCGTCGGTGCAGGGACCGTCGGCGGCCGGCGAGGTGATGCAGGCGCTGCGGAAGCTGGACGCGGACGACTCGGTCGAGGTGATCGTGATCGCGCGCGGCGGCGGTTCGCTGGAGGACCTGCTGCCATTCTCCGACGAGGGCCTGATCCGGGCGGTCTCGAACACCAAGACCCCGGTCGTGAGCGCGATCGGGCACGAGCCGGACTCACCACTGCTCGACCTGGTCGCGGACCTGCGCGCGTCCACGCCGACGGACGCGGCCAAGCGGATCGTGCCCGACGTCCGCGAGGAGCTCGACGGCGTGCGGCTGCTGCGCGAGCGTGGGTGGCGGGCGATCACGTCCTGGCTGGACCGCGAGTCGCATGCGCTGGCCGCGATTCGCAGCCGGCCGGCGCTGGCGGCACCGGTGACGGACATCCAGCGGCGATCCGACGAGATCGCGGCGCTGGTCGAGCGCACCCGCCGTACGCTGACGCATCGTCTGGACCGGGCGAGTGACGATCTCGCGCACCGGCTGGCGAGCGTGCGGGCGTTGTCGCCCAAGGCGACGCTGGAGCGTGGGTACTCCGTGCTCCAGTTGGCGGACGGCACCGCCGTGCGGGAAGTGGACCAAGTAGCGGCGGGCGACCTGCTGCAAGCACGAGTCAGCGACGGCCGCTTCACGGTCGAAGTCAAGCCCGAGGAGAACAAGTGACCGACCGACCCGAACTGTCCTACGAAGCAGCCCGCGAAGAGCTCGTCGAGGTCGTCCGCAAACTGGAAGCCGGCGGCACCACCCTCGAGGAGTCCCTGGCCCTCTGGGAACGCGGCGAAACCCTGGCCACCACCTGCCAACACTGGCTCGACGGCGCCCGCGAAAGACTCGCCAAGGCCCAGCAAGCCGACGAGAAATCCAACTGAGAACCCGCTCCTGGTCAGGACGACAAGAGGGTTGCAGCCATGGTTCTCAGGCCGGTTTTCAGGCGGTCGAGGGGGAAGCCTGCGTCGCGGAGGGATTTGTGGAGGTCGGCGGCTAGGGGGGCCAGGAGGGCGTGGGCTGTGTAGTCGGCGTCGAGGGGGGTGGACTCCAATAGGTGGGAGAGGTGGCGGTGCCAGAGGTGGTACGAGCCGATGCGGTAGCGGGCCCCGTCTGATGCGTTCTCGCTGTCCATGAAGAGTTCGACGTGGCGGTCGAGCAGGTCCAGGTAGGCGTCGAGGAAGGCCACCACCCGGTCGACAGCCGGAGCACCGGGGCCTAGCGGCGGCGGTCCGGTGAGGATCTTCGCCTGGAGCTCCTGCTCGCGCTCGTCCAGCAACGCGACGGCCAGCCCGGCACGATCGCCGAAGCGCCGGAAGACGGTCCCCTTCCCCACCCCCGCCTCGGCCGCGATCGCGTCCAGCGACACGTTCTTCACCCCGTGCTCGGTGAACAACCGGTCGGCCGCCTCCAGCACCCGGAGCCGGTTGCGCCGGGCGTCCGCGCGTTCCGGGCGCGGCTCCCCCACCACCGGGAGACTCCGTTGTGAAGCGGACTGCGGTCCGGTACTGTCGTTCATAAGACGGACTGTAGTCCGCTAGAACCTCAGGAGGAAACACATGAGCAGCACCGCGCGAGTGGCGATCGCCTACCACTCCGGCTATGGACACACCGCGAAGCAGGCCGAAGCAGTCGCGGCCGGCGCGGATTCGGTGCCGAACACCATCACCGATCTGGTCCCCCTCGACGAGCTGACCGACGAGGTGTGGGCCCGCCTCACGGCGGCGGACGCGATCATCTTCGGCGCCCCGACGTACATGGGCAGCCCGAGCTGGGTGTTCAAGAAGTTCGCCGAGGAGAGCGTGAAGATCTGGGCCGCCGACCTGGCCTGGCGGGACAAGATCGCGGCCGGGTTCACCAACTCCAAGGCGATGTCCGGCGACAAGCTGAACAGCCTGGTCGACTTCACCGTGTTCGCCGCGCAGCACGGGATGATCTGGGTCGGCCTGGACATCTACCCCGGCTGGGCGGAGAGCACCGCGAGCATCGAGGACCTGAACCGCCTCGGCAGCTGGCTCGGCGCAATGGCGCAGTCCGACGCGGACCTCTCCGCCGAGAAGGCGCCGCCGGCCACGGACCTGCGGACCGCCGCCGCGCTCGGTGCCCGGGTCGCGGCCGTCACCCACCGGCACCTGCGCGGAGCACTGGCGGCGTAATGGCCTGGCTCGTACTGCTGGCGGCGGCCGCGTTCGAGATCGCGTTCGCACTCAGCCTCAAACCCAGCGAGGGGTTCAGCCGGCTCTGGCCGACGATCGGCGTCCTGGTGTTCGGTGTGATTTCGGTCGTCCTGCTGGCGAAGACGCTCGACCGCCTTCCGGTCGGTACGGCGTACGCGGTCTGGACCGGCCTGGGCTCGGTCGGTGTGGTGACGCTCGGGATCGTCCTGTTCCACGAGCCCATCACCCCGGCCCGCCTGGCCTGCATCGCCCTGATCGTCGCGGGGGTCGTCGGCCTCCGGCTGGTCGGGGCGGATTAGCGCTCCGAACCAGTACTGCGAACTAGTAGGAGAACCGCCGCCGGGTCCGCGCCCTGGACGCCCGGACCGGATGGGTGTCCAGCGGCAGCTCTTCGGCCGGGGCGGCGGTGCCGAGGAGCTCGTGGTACTCCGGCCACGTCGTCACCCGGGTCGGAATGTTGCCAATGGCATCGACCTTGGTGACCGGGTGGCCGCCGTCCTCGACCAGGGACCACACGTCAGAGTCGCTGCGGAGGCCGCGCAGCTCACCGAAGAGCTCGCGGCCGAACCAGCACGGGTAGCTCTCGCCGTCGTCGTACCGGCAGAGGCCGATCGGCGTGCTGGCCTCGGCGACGAGCGACCACACGGCGGCGGACGTGACGCCGGGCTGGTCCCCGAGCATGACGATGATCCCGTCGGTCCGGCGGTCGACCGCGTCCAGCGCCGGCACGATCGAGGAGCTGCTGGTGTCGGCGTGCGGCGACTCGACCACGCGTACGCCGTCCAGGTCGACCCGGTCCTGGACCTGCTCCGACGCGCTGCCCAGCGTCACGACCAGCTGGTCGAAGCCGCACTCGCGCGCGGTCCGCAGCGACGCGCCGAGCAACGTCTCACCGTTGTAGGCCAGCAACTGCCACGGCGCACCGAGGCGCGGGGAGCTGTCGGCGCCGAGAAGCAGCCCGGTCACGAACATCGGAGCATCAGCTCCGAGCTCTGGAGGGCGCGATGAAGGCAGACATGCCCTGGGCTCTTTCCGCTTTTCCCCGAGCGAACGACAGCCGAGCCCTGATGGTTTCCCGGCACGGGTGTACGTGTCAACGGTCGTCCGGAAAGTGGGCGGAATCGCCCGGAGAATGGTCAGTAACCAGCTGACAACTGTCAGTGCAACCGTCAGTGCAACACGGAAGCAAACGTTTCAAGAGCGGAATAGCCCGCATTTCCGGTCACGATGGTGGTGACTCCGGAACCCACCAGGACCAACGCGTTCTCGCCCTTGCGGTCGAGCAGGACCTTGCGTTGCCAGGTCACCGCACCGACCGTCGACGTACCGTCGTCGTCGGTCCGGCCGAGTTTGTCGGCGAGGAATTTGCCGCCGGTCACATTGGACTGTTCGAGACCGACGTATTTCTTCTGGTCGGTGACCACTCCGAGGTGCCACGTCATCGGCTCCTGCTCCGGCGCGCGGAATTCCACGCTGGTCGCGGTCCAGCCGGACGGCATCGGCTCCGGCCCGCGCACCCACGCGGCGGCCGCCCGGGCGTCCTGCAGCTGGGCGGTGTACTCGACCGGCTTGACCGTCTCCTGCTTCGGCCGCCAGGTGACGACGATCAGGAACGCGACCACGACCAGGCAGACCAGCATCGCGAAGACCAGGTTCCACACGGTCTGCGACTTGGCCTTGTCGCGCCGGTACGCCTGCCGGTACTCGTTGGCCTCGGCCAGCGCCTGCGCCTTCGCCCGCGCCTTCTCTCGCGCCTTGTCCTGCGCGCCGGCCTCCTGGGAACTCATGCACCCAGTGTCTCGCGGCCCCCAATCCGCCCGAACAGGGGCCACGACTACGATCCGTTGGCATGAGCGAGCCGACGACCCCACCTGCCCATCTGGAGGTCGACGCGCATGCGCCTGACCGGAACCTGGCCCTCGAACTGGTCCGGGTCACCGAGGCCGCGGCGATGGCGGCGGGCCGCTGGGTCGGGCGCGGCGACAAGAACGGCGCCGACGGCGCGGCCGTGAACGCGATGCGCACGCTGATCGGCACCGTCGGGATGAACGGCGTGGTCGTGATCGGCGAGGGCGAGAAGGACAACGCCCCGATGCTCTACAACGGCGAGCAGGTCGGCGCCGGCGACGGCCCGGAGTGCGACGTCGCGGTCGACCCGGTCGACGGTACGACGCTGGTCGCGAAGGGTATGAACAACGGCATCGCGGTGATGGCCGTGTCCGCGCGCGGCTCGATGTACGACCCGTCCGCGGTGTTCTACATGGAGAAGCTCGTGGTCGGTCCGGAAGCCGCCGGGGTGGTCGACATCCGCCTCCCGGTCGCGGAGAACATCCGCCGGGTGGCCAAGGCGAAGGGCTCGACGGTCGACGACGTCACCGTCGTCCTGCTCGACCGGCCGCGGCACGACGACCTGGCGACGCAGATCCGGGCCACCGGCGCGCGGATCAAGTTCATCACCGACGGTGACGTCGCCGGCGCGGTTGAGGCGGCCCGGCCGGACACCGGCCTGGACATGCTGCTCGGCATCGGCGGTACTCCGGAGGGCATCATCGCCGCCTGCGCGATGAAGTGCCTGGGCGGGAAGATCCAGGGCAAGCTCTGGCCGCGCGACGACGCGGAGCGGCAGAAGGCGCTCGATGCCGGTCACGACCTCGACCGCGTCCTCGACACCGACGACCTGGTCAGCGGCGACGACTGCTTCTTCGTCGCCACCGGCATCACCGACGGCGAGCTGCTGCGCGGGGTCCGTTACGGCCGGTCCACCGCGCGGACGCACTCGCTGGTGATGCGGTCCCGCAGCGGCACGATCCGCAGCATCGAGAGCGTCCACCAGCTGTCCAAGCTGCGCGCGTACTCCTCCATCGACTTCGAGCACGCGCGATGAGCACACCCGTCCTCGTCGTCGGCGAGGCTCTCGTGGACATCGTCGGTCCGGCGGCCCGCACCACCCGCAACGGCAACGGGAAGACCAACGCGACCCCGGGCGGCTCCCCCGCCAACGTGGCGGTCGGGCTGGCGCGGCTCGGCGTACCGACCGAGCTGGTGACGCGCTTCGGCACGGACCCGTACGGCGATCAGCTCGGCGCGCACCTCTTCGGGAACGGGGTCCAGCTCGCGCCCGGGTCGGTGGACCCGAACTTCCGGACCAGTACGGCGACGGCGACGCTCGACGCGGCCGGCGTGGCGAAGTACCAGTTCGACATCACCTGGGACCCGCCCGCGCTGTCGTGGTCGCGGGGTTGCCCGGCGATCCACACCGGCTCGATCGCGACTGTGCTGGAGCCTGGTGCGGCAGCGATCCGGGACTTCCTGACGTCGGTCGCCCACCAGCCGGTGACCGTGACGCTCGACCCGAACGCGCGGCCGACCATCACCCCGGACCCGGTCTCGACGTGGTCCGCCGTACGGGCGTTGGCGGCGATGAGCGATCTGGTGAAGCTCAGCGACGAGGACTGCGAGTTCCTGCGCCCCGGCCTGTCGCCGGAGGAGATCGCGACGGAGCTGCTGACCGCGGACCGGACGCAGTGTGTGGTGATCACCCGAGGCGGTGACGGTGCACTTGGCGTGAGCCGGGACGGACAGGTCGACGTACCGGCACCGAAGATCGAGGTGGTCGACACGGTCGGGGCAGGTGACTCGTTCATGTCTGCGCTGATCGCTGGGCTGCATGCTCGGGAGCTGCTCGGCGAGAAGCGGTTGGCCGGGCTGACGACCGAGGACCTGCGGGAGGTCGTCGACTACGCGGTGAAGGCCGCAGCGATCACCTGTACCCGACATGGCGCCGACCCGCCGACGGTGGCCGAGCACACCGCGCAGTGGGGTGCGTGACGGGTGTCGGCCGAGACATGGAGCTCTGAGCTGGAGTCGAAGGGCAGTGTGGTGTTCCCACCGCGCCGCGGCCGGCTCGGGGTGCGGCTGGTCGGCTTTGGACTGCTCACGGTGGTGTCAGCGCTGACCAACATCCAGCACCTGCAGGAGGGGGACGTCTCCGGCGCTCTCGGCGTACTGCGGTTGACCGCGCTCGCTGCGTTCGTCTACGGGACCGGTCTGACCGTTTGGCAGCTCGCTACTGGCCGTCCGACGCTGACCGTCGATTCGGACGGCATCACGCGCGGCCGACGCCTCCCGTGGGGCGCGATCAGCCACATCGAGGCGCCGGTCGGGCTGCCGCTGGCCCGGTCGGTGCGGGTGCAGCCGACGGATCGCCGTACCCGGCCGTTGACGATCACCCCGGACAACGTCGGGGACCTCGACGAGCTGACGCCGTGGCTGCAGACGCTGCTGGAGCAGCACCGGGCCTAGGTCGTGTCTGGTAGTTCCGCGCCGTAGCGAGCATGTGCTCGGTGCGGTAGCTCGGCGTGCTGGGGCGAAGGGTTCGATGCGGAGCATCGTGCCCTTTGCACCAGTGCGCCGAGGTGCCGTGCCGAGTGCAGCGCAGTAGGCGGGGAATTACCAGACACGGCCTAGGTCAGTGCGCTGCGGACCGCCGCGAGCTGGTCGCGGGAGCGGGCGGCGGCTTCGTCGGGGTCCTTGGCCCGGATCGCCTCCGCGATCGCTTCGTGCGCGGCCTGGTCGAAGCGGTGCCGGTGCTGGTCGTCGAGCTTGAGCATGTCGAGCATCGCGCGCCGGATCCGCGGCACGAACGTGTCGAAGAGCTCGGTCAGGACGGCGTTGTGCGCGGCGGTCACGATCGCGCGGTGGAAGGCCAGGTCGGCCTCGACGTACCAGTCGTCGGGTGACTTCTCCGAGGCCCGCTGGCGGTCCGCGAGCGTGTAGCGGAAGTTCTTCAGGTCGGCCGGCGTACGGCGGAGCGCGGCCAGCCGGGCCGCCTCGGTCTCGATCGCGACCCTGCCCTCCAGGACGTCGCTGATGTCGGCCTTGCGGAGCACGGTGTCCCAGTCCTCGGCCGCCTGGAGCGCGATCACGAACACGCCCGCGCCTTGACGGCTCTCGAGCACCCGCCGGCCGGCCAGTTCACGGATCGCCTCGCGGATCGTAGACCGGCCGACGCTCAGCTGCGCCGCGAGCGTGGTCTCACCGGGGAGCTTGGCGCCGAGCGTCCACTCGCCGTCGCCGATCCGGCGCAGCAGCTCCTCGGCAGCCTGCTCGGCGAGGGGGTGGCGGCGAATCATGCGGGTTAGTCTAGAGGTTATCAGCTTGTCAGCTTGTCTGAGGAGTTGATACAACGGCGGCATGACCTGGAACCGTCAGCAAGCCTCCCCGATGCCCAGCCACCGCTACCGCTCCGCGTTCGAGCGGGTGCCGGTGCTTCCGATCGAGCGCGAGTGGCCGGACCGGCAGCTCACCGCGGCGCCACTGTGGGTGCCGGTGGATCTGCGGGACGGGAACCAGGCGCTGGCCGAGCCGATGGACCCTGCGCGGAAGCGGACGTTCTTCGAGCTGATGATTGCCATCGGCTACAAGGAGATCGAGGTCGGGTACCCGTCCGCGTCGCAGACCGACTTCGACTTCGTCCGGCTGCTGGCGACGTCCGACCTGGTACCTGAGGACGTGACGATCGTGGTGTTCACGCCGGCCCGGCGGGACCTGATCGAGCGGACGGTGGAGTCCGTGGCCGGGATGCGCGGGGACGTGGTGATCCACATGTACGCCGCGACCGCGCCGGTGTGGCGGGACGTCGTACTGCGTCGTACCAGGGACGAGCTGGCGGCGATGATCTACGCCGGGTCCGAGGACATCCTGCGGCTGGCCGGGGACTCGGTGCGGTTCCAGTTCTCGCCCGAGGTGTACAACCTGACCGAGCCGGACTACGTGCTGGAGCTGGCCGACCACCTGACCAAGCAGTGGGACGCGACGCCGGAGCGGCCGGTGATCATGAACCTGCCGGCCACGGTCGAGGTCGCGACGCCGAATGTGTACGCCGACCAGATCGAGTACATGCACAAGCACCTGCCGCGGCGTGACGGCGTCATCCTGTCGGTGCACCCGCACAACGACCGCGGGACCGGGATCGCGTGCGCGGAGCTCGCCGTACTCGCTGGGGCGCAGCGGGTCGAGGGGTGCGTGTTCGGGAACGGCGAGCGGACCGGGAATGTGGACATCGCCACACTGGCGCTGAACCTGCACGCGCAGGGCGTGGACCCGATGATCGACTTCTCCGACATCGACGGGATCCGGTCGGTGGTCGAGCACTGCACGCGGATGCCGATCCATCCACGGCACCCGTACGTCGGGGAGCTCGTGTACACCGCGTTCTCGGGGACGCACCAGGACGCGATCCGGAAGGGGTTCGCCGCACAGGGGCTGGGGTTGTGGGAGGTGCCGTACCTGCCGATCGATCCGGCGGATGTGGGGCGCGGGTACGAGGCGGTGGTCCGGGTCAACAGCCAGTCGGGCAAGGGTGGGATCGCGCACGTGCTGGAGTCGGTGTACGGCGTCCAGCTGTCGGTCGATGAGCAGGTTGTCTTCGCGCGGCATGTACAACGCCACACGGACGCAACCGGCCGGGAAGCAAGCGCGCCGGAACTGAAGGCGCTCTACGAGGAGGTCTACGGGCCCTCGAACTGAAGGACGTCGACCGGCGACGGCGAGCGCTGGGCACTGGCTGCTCTCCGTTGCCGCCCGTGGCGTCAGGTCAGGCCGAGGCGTTTGGTGAGGCGGGGGCCTCGTTTGATTTTTATTTCGCCGAGGATGGCGGTGCCGCGGATGTGGAAGCGGATGGGGGCGGTGGTGGGGGTGTTGGGGTCGGGGACGGACTTGAGGGCCGCCTCCTGTTCGGAGATGGAGCCGAGGATCGGGTTGCTGTCGAGGAGGACGATCGCGTTCGACGGGACGCGGAGCTTGACGTCGGCGAGGATCGACTTCACGTCGAGGTGGATCTCGGCGAACGGGATCTGGGCCTCGGTGTAGTCGAGGGTGACGTCGCCCAGGACCGCGTTGATCTCCTGGCGCTGCGGGACGACCCACTGGCCCATCCGCTTGGTCTCGGACATGAACACGTTGATCACCGGCCCGGACTCCACCATCGCGCCGCTGTACTGCGGGCTGACAGCCGGCACGCTCTGCACCCCAGGCGCGCGCGGGCCGTTCGGCAGGTCGGTGGTCAGTTCGACGAGTTCGCCGTACGTCTTGGAGGAGTACAGCGTCTCCAGCCGCTCCTCGAGCTCACCGTACGACAACCGCCCCTCGCCCGCGGCCTCGCGCAGTACGTCGGCGACCTCTTCCCGCTCGAGATCCGACACCCGCCGCCGCAACGCCAACTCGTCACCACTCGCCGCCACCGCATCCTGCGGCCGCCTGTCCTGAGGAACCCCATCCTGAGCCACCCCAAAACCATACGCGCGCACCAGCCCGCCCGCAGACCCGTTTCCACCCCGATTGACCCCTGATCCCTACCCTGATCGAGGTCTCATACTGTTCCCCATGAACTGGGACGGAATACCGAAGCCGCGCCTCGTCGCCGGCGTCTA
This sequence comes from Kribbella sp. NPDC026611, assembly GCF_040638345.1. NCBI lineage: Bacteria > Bacillati > Actinomycetota > Actinomycetes > Propionibacteriales > Kribbellaceae > Kribbella > Kribbella sp. NPDC026611. Next base: position 95,545 of record NZ_JBEZYC010000005.1, on the reverse strand, counting down.
CCTCCTCGCCTTCGTAGCTCTGGTGGCGGGCGTCGTACTCCTCCTGGTCACTCAGCTCGGCGGGGACGTCGGCAGTCTGGTCCGGGTCGCAGCGCTCGTCTTCTTCATCGCCGGCGTGGCGGGGATCTCGCTGCTGGCCTTCTGGCTCGGAGCACGGCTCCCGAAGCCGGCGAACCGGTTCTGGGGGAAGCGGAGCGGGTGGCAGTGGGTCCACCACCGGCTGTCCCTCGGACTGGAGGTCCGCTCCGCCTGGCAGGTGTTGGTGAAGTCACCCGGGGTGCCGGAGCGGGGACCGCGGGCGGGAAACTAGGCTTGGGTGGTTCGAGACCACTTGTTCTGGAGGTATGCCGGTGTCTGCCGACTTCAACTACTCCGATCTGTTGCCGCTCGGGGCGGACGACACGGAGTACCGGCTGCTGACGACCGAGGGCGTCAGTACGTTCACGGCCGGTGGGAGGTCGTTCCTGCAGGTGGAGCCTGCGGTGCTGCAGATGCTGACCGCGGAGGCGATGCACGACATCTCGCACTACCTGCGGACCGCGCACCTCGCGCAGCTGCGGCGGATCATCGACGACCCGGAGGCCTCCGGGAACGACCGGTTCGTCGCGCTCGACCTGCTGAAGAACGCGAACATCTCGGCCGGTGGCGTACTGCCGATGTGCCAGGACACCGGCACCGCGATCGTGATGGGCAAGAAGTCCGAGGGCGTCCTCACCGGCGCGGTCGACGAGGAGTGGATCAGCCGCGGCGTGTACGACGCGTACACCAAGCTCAACCTGCGCTACTCCCAGATGGCCCCGCTGACCATGTGGGACGAGAAGAACACCGGCTCCAACCTCCCCGCGCAGATCGAGCTGTACTCCACGCCGGTCAGCGGCGACCCGGCGTACAAGTTCCTGTTCATGGCCAAGGGCGGCGGCTCGGCGAACAAGTCGTTCCTGTACCAGGAGACCAAGGCCGTGCTGAACCCGGCGCGGATGATGGAGTTCCTGGACGAGAAGATCCGCTCGCTGGGTACGGCGGCCTGCCCCCCGTACCACCTCGCGGTCGTGGTCGGCGGGACGTCGGCGGAGTACGCGCTGAAGACCGCGAAGTACGCCTCCGCGCACTACCTGGACACGCTGCCGACGAGCGGATCGCCGCTCGGGCACGGGTTCCGGGACGTGGAGCTGGAGGAGGAGGTCTTCAAGCTCACCCAGGAGTTCGGGATCGGGGCGCAGTTCGGCGGGAAGTACTTCTGCCACGACGTCCGCGTCATCCGCCTGCCGCGGCACGGCGCGTCCTGCCCGGTCGCGATCGCGGTGTCGTGCTCGGCCGACCGGCAGGCGCTGGCGAAGATCACGCCGGAGGGCGTGTTCCTGGAGCAGCTCGAGCGGGAGCCGGCGCGGTTCCTGCCCGAGACGACGGATGAGCACCTGGACGACGCGGACGTCGTACGGATCGACCTGAACCGGCCGATGCGCGAGATCCGCGAGGAGCTGTCGAAGCTGCCGGTGAAGACGCGGCTGTCGCTGACCGGTCCGCTGGTGGTGGCGCGCGACATCGCCCACGCGAAGATCAAGGAACGGCTGGACGCGGGCGAGCCGATGCCTGCTTATCTTCGCGATCACGCGGTGTACTACGCGGGCCCGGCGAAGACGCCCGAGGGGTACGCGTCGGGGTCCTTCGGACCGACGACAGCGGGCCGGATGGACGCGTACGTCGACCAGTTCCAGGCGGCCGGCGGCTCCTTCGTCATGCTTGCCAAGGGCAACCGCTCGGCCAAGGTGACGGCGGCGTGCAAGCAGCACGGCGGCTTCTACCTGGGCTCGATCGGCGGACCGGCGGCGCGACTGGCACAGGACTGCATCAAGTCGGTCGACGTGATCGAGTACGCCGAGCTCGGCATGGAAGCCATCTGGAAGATCGAGGTCGAGGACTTCCCCGCCTTCATCGTCGTCGACGACAAGGGCAACGACTTCTTCACCGACACCCGCAAGCCCGTCCCCCTCACGGTCCGCCCTCGCAGTTGAATTCTTGACGTGCCCGGGTGATCGCCGGACCCTCGGAAGAGGGGGTGATCGGTATGGCTCGGCGGATGATGTCGGTCGGGAACCGGATCGGCGTGTGGATGTACCGGGTGTCGGACGGGCGTCTCGGCAGTGGGAGCAAGGACGTGCTGGTCCTCGTGCTGACCACGCCCGGGCGGCGGACCGGCGTGCCGCGGTCGACGTGCGTGCGGTACCTCGAGAGTCCGGACGGGCTGCTGGTGTGGGGAACCGGGTCGGGGTCACGGCAGGACCCGGACTGGTTCCGCAACCTGCGGGCGGCGGGCATCTCGGACGTGCAGATCGGGGCGGACCACCAGCAGATGCGCGCGCGTGAGCTGACCGGCGCCGAACGCAGCACCGTCTGGACGGACGTCATCCTTCGCACAGACCCCGGCATCGGCCGGTACGCGACAAAGGCCCGGCGAACGATCCCGGTCGCCGTACTGCAGCCGGTCGCCTGACCTCAGCCGGCCTTGGCCTCCGCGGTGGGGTCCGGAAGTTTGAGGAGGAGCGAGCGAGCGGCGGTGACGATTTCGGCTTCGTTGTGGCCGAACGCTTGGAGGTACGAGCGCAGGGCCGAACGCAGCAGCTGGAGCTCCTCGGTTTCTAGCTCAACGGTGTACATACCTTCACGGTAAGACCGAACCAGCCGGTAAGACCCACCCGTGACCTACCTGTTGCCCAGCCCACCGAGGATCGCGGCCACCGCATCCTCGGGCGTGCCGTCGTTGGAAACGGTGAAGTCTTCGACGGCGTGATGGCTCTCCGCGTCGTCCAGCGCGGCCTGGACGTTCCACATAGGCCCACGCTGAGTGGAGTCAGTGCGAGCCACGACGAGTTCCGGTTGAGTGACGAGACGTACGACGGTCACCTCGCAGCCGGGTAGTGCCTCCGTGTAGGCGGTCCGGTGGGCGGCTGTGGTGACCGGACCGCTGACGACGAAGAACTGGGCGCCCGCGGCTGCGTAGACCTGCCAGACTGCGGCGAGGTTCAGCGCTCTCAAGGTGTCGTGGAACGACAGCACCGAACCACTCACAGGACGCGGGCCGAACTGCGCCACAGCGTCCAGGTCCAGAACAGCGGTCGGGTGACCGGCGGTGGTGAGGTGTTTGGCGAGGGCTTGGGCGATCGTGGTCTTGCCTACGCCACCGCCGCCGGTGAGCAGGATTGCTTGGGGGGTCAACTGTGGAGTTCTTCGGCGATGAGGTCTGGTTGGTGGGTAGTGGGGGCCATCGGGAGGTGCCAGTGGTGGGGTGGCGTCCAGAACTGCCAGTCGTCGGAGAAGGGGGCCGTCCACGCCTCGATGTCGCGGATGGCAGCGTGGGCGTCGGCGATGATCTGGTCTGCCTCGGCGGAGGTGAAGCGGCCGGCGGTGACGGCGCCTTCCAGTTCGTCCTCGTCCTTCCACTCGATCGTGCGGTCGGGGTGGATCCAGAGGTCGAGGACCCGGTCGACGGTGCTGGTACGGCGGCCCTCGACGTCCCGCACGTGCGGGCGCTCGAGGTTCACGTACCACCCGTGGAAGTCGCCGTCCTCGCCCCAGAAGTACCAGACCGACCACGGCTTGCCCGGCGGCAGCACCTTCAGGATCCCGGTCCCGCGCCAGATGTCGAGCTTCAGCACCCGCTCCTCGGTGAACATCCCCACCGGGCCCGCATGCCGCGTCTCCCGCCCGTCCGTCAGCACCGGCTTGATCAACGGCGTACCCGGCGCGAGCCAGGCGACCAACCCGTCCGCGTCGTCCCGCACCACGGTCATCGGCCGCACGTTCGGCTTGTCCGCGTGCCGCCCGGTGCCCTCATAGACCCATTCGATGATCGTGCCCGGCTCCCAGTACTGCGTCACGACGAGCCCGGCCGCGTCATCGACAGCACGTCCAGCGCCGCATCCAGTTGCTCCTCGGTCAGGTCCCCCTTCTCGACGTGACCGTTCTCCAGCACGACCTCGCGGATGGTTTTTCCTTGTTTCAAGGCGCTCTTCGCCACCGCGGCCGCGTTCTCGTACCCGATGTACCGGTTCAGCGGCGTCACGATCGACGGCGACGACTCCGCCAGCTCACGCGCGTGCTGGACGTTCGCGGTGATCCCGTCGACGCAGCGGTCCGCGAGCAGCCGCGAACTGCTGGCCAGCAGGCTGATCGACTCGAGCAGGTTGCGCGCGATCACCGGAAGCATCACGTTCAGCTCGAAGTTGCCCCCGGCACCGGCCACCGTGATCGCGGTGTCGTTGCCGATCACCTGCGCCGCGACCATCAGCGTCGCCTCACAGATCACCGGGTTCACCTTGCCCGGCATGATGCTCGACCCCGGCTGCAGGTCCGGCAGCGCGATCTCGCCCAGCCCGGCCCGCGGCCCGGAACCCATCCAGCGCAGGTCGTTGCAGATCTTCGTCAGGCTGACCGCGATCGTCTTCAGCTGACCGGACAGCTCGACCAGCCCGTCCCGCGCACCCTGCGCCTCGAAGTGATCCTCGGCCTCGGTCAGCTCGAGCCCGGTCCGCCGGTTCAGCTCGGTGATCACCGCGGCCGCGAACCCAGGCGGCGTGTTGATCCCCGTGCCCACGGCCGTCCCGCCCAGCGGCAGCTCGGACACCCGGGGCAGCGCGGCCCGAACACGATCCGCACCTCGGCGGATCTGCTGCGCATACCCGTTGAACTCCTGGCCGAGCGTCACCGGTGTCGCGTCCATCAGGTGCGTCCGCCCTGACTTCACCACGTCCGCGAACTCAGATCCCTTACGAGACAGCGAATCCGCGAGGTGCTCGAGCGCGGGCAGCAGGTCCTGCACGACCCCGGCCGTGGCCGCGACGTGGATCGCGGACGGGAAGGTGTCGTTGCTCGACTGCGAGGCGTTGACGTGGTCGTTCGGGTGCACATCGGCGCCGAGCGCCCGGGTGGCAAGCGTGGCGAGCACCTCGTTCGCGTTCATGTTCGTCGAGGTGCCCGAACCGGTCTGGAACACGTCGATCGGGAACTCCCCGTCGTGCTCCCCCGCGACGACCTCCTCGGCCGCCGCGACGATGGCCGCCGACCGCTCCGCGTCCAGCACGCCGAGCGACGCGTTCACCACGGCCGCTGAGGCCTTGATCTGCGCCAGCGCGTGCACGAGCTCCGGGGCCAGCGGCCGGCCGGAGATCGGGAAGTTCTCCACCGCACGTTGTGTCTGAGCCCGCCACAACGCGTCCCGAGGCACCTTCACCTCGCCCATCGTGTCGTGCTCGATCCTGTACTCCACGTTGTCACCCATACCTGCAGAGTACGTCGATCGCGCGCGCCGCCGACGCCCGATCGTCAAACTGTGGAAAACGATCCTTGGTACACGTAGTACGTCTCCGCCCGCTCCTGCAGGGCGACCGGGACCGGCGTCACCGCGCACGCGCCGAAGACGTCCGCGACCGCGGATTCGAGGGCCGGGGAGGGTGACGAGGACCACACCGTCAGCGCTCCGCCGGGCCGGAGCTTCGCCCGGCAGACCTGGAAGAACGACGACGTGTAGACGGCCGAGTTCTCGTTGTACACCAGGAAGTCCGGACCGTTGTCCACGTCCAGCAGGATCGCGTCCAGCGAAGCATCGGCGGCGTCGGCAACCACGGTACGCGCATCGCCGACCACCACCCTCACGCGCCGATCGCCCAGGACCGAAGGGATCAGGCCGGTGCGCATCCAGCTGACCAGGTCGGGTTCGATCTCGGCTACCAGGATCTCGCCGACGCGCGGATCGGCCAGCAAGGCACGGACCGTGTAGCCGAGGCCAAGACCGCCTACCAGCACACGGTCCGGACTGGCCAAGCGAGCCAAGGCAGCCGACGCCAGCAGCTCCTCGCTGGAAGTCTCCTGGTCGTCCATCACGAACACACCGTTCACCCGCAGCTCCAGAGCGCCGTCGTCACGACGTCGCAGGACCAGCTCCCCGCGCTCACTATCTGCCCGCGCCAACTCGGCCATTCAGACCCACTCGGCGTCGTGGGCCAGCAGGGCGAGCTGAACGCGGTTGGTGAGCTGCAGCTTGGCCAGCGAGTTGGTCAGGTGAGTCTTCACAGTGGCGACTCCCAGCCGCAGGTCTGCAGCGACCTCTGCGTTGCTCTTGCCCTGTGCAACTGCCAGTACGACGTCCCGCTCCCGCTCTGTCAGCTGGCCCAGCGCCGCGAGTGCCGTCGTACGCCGTCCGTCCTGGTCCGCGGCGCCGACGTGATCCATCAACTGCCGGGTGGATTGCGGCGACAACACCGACTCCCCTGCTGCGGCCTTCAGAACCGCAGCGACGATCTCCGGAGGCGCAGCGTCCTTCAGCAGGTAGCCGGATGCACCGGCGCGCAGCGCCCGCAGCAGGTACTCGTCCGACCCGAACGTCGTCAGCATGACCACCTCAGGTGCACCAGGCCGCCGCCGGATCGCCTCGGTGGCAGTGACACCGTCCATGGTCGGCATCCCGATGTCCATCAGTACGACGTCAGGCCGCAGGTCCCGTACTGCGTCGACAGCCTGCCGCCCATCGCCCGCAGTACCGACCAACTCCAGCTCAGTAGCACCCCCGAGCATGCTGGTCAGCCCAGCCCGGACCAGTGGATCGTCGTCGACGAGCAGCAGCCGGACCGGATCACTCACGCCGGTCATCGTAGGACACCCAGGGCAGCCAGGCAGCCAGCCGGAACTCCCCGTCAGCCGTTGGACCGTGCTCCAGCCGCCCACCGGCCAGCGAGGCCCGTTCAGCCAACCCGATCAGCCCTACGCGCGACCCAGGGCCTGCTGCGCCACGCTCCAACCGGTTCGCAACCTCTATGGACAGGCCGGCCCCGGGACCGCCGCTAACACTGACCCGGACCGGTTCGTTCGGTGCATGTTTGCGCGCGTTCGTCAGTCCCTCCTGGATCATCCGGTACGCGTGCCGCCCGACGGAGTCCGGTACGGCGTCCAGCTCGACTCCAACCGCGAGGTCGATCACCATGCCTGCGGCCCGCGACTCGGCCACCACCTCGTCCAGCGCGTCGATCCCCCGGCCCGGGACGTCTCCAGGAGAGCGCAGCACGCCGACGATCTCGCGCAGGTCGTCCACACAGTCGCGCGCGCTCGACCGGATCACCCCAGCAGTACGCGACAGCTCGTCCAATGGCATGTCCGGCCGGAACTCCAGTGCTCCCGCATGCATGCTCAGCAAGGACAGCCTGTGCCCGAGCGCGTCGTGCATGTCTCGAGCGATGCGCTCCCGCTCGCGTCGCTGCCCTTGCTCGACCCGCAACTGCTGCTCTGCCTCGGCTCTGACCGCTCGCTCGGTCAACGAGGCCAACAGCTGCCGCCTCGTCCGTACGACGATCCCCCACGCCACCAGCACGGCACAGGCCAGCGCAGTGAGGACCACCGCGATCCAGTACCCGTCGTGTCCGTCAGCCACGGGGTACAGCCAGAACTGGAGCGTGCAGGAAGCCATTGCCAGCACGCCGAGCGAGAGGCTGACCGCCGGCCGACGGTGGACGGCAACGGTGAACAACGCCAGACCGGCTGACGCACCGAGCGACGGGACCGTGGTCGAGCCGACGATCATCACCACCAGCAGGCCGACCGGCCAGCGCCGTCGGAGCAGCAGGGAAAGCGCACCGGCAATGCACAGGCTCAGGTCGAGCCAGTAGGGAAGCTGACCGAATCGCGGTGGCAGCTTCGCGTCGCCAACGGTCAGCAGCCCGGCCAGCAGGCCGATCAGCACGCAGGCGATGTCCACAACCCGGTCCCGTGGGGTCAGCCGCCCGTACCCTGGCGCGGCCCGCGACCCTGGCGCGATCAGCGCGGCGAGGATGCCCGTCTCCTCCTTGCTCTGCACGTCAATGACGGTAGCGGCTCCGCGGCCCGTCCGGCGTACGGCGAGACTTTCGGTGGAGGCCGAACTCCACCGATCGGTGCTACCCGTGTACGGCGGGCTGATCCGTCCGAGCACGCTCGACGACCACGCTGGCACCATGATCCTTGCCGAAAGCACCTACCGCGGCACGACCGCCGCCGAGTTGTCGGACCGGTCCCGCTGGGACTCGTTCAAGGCCGCGATCGACCAGCGGGCGATCTTCCCGCGGTCCGGCACCATCCGGCTGCACCCGAACCGGCTGGAGCTGACCGGCAGGGACCCCGGCCACGACGTGACCATTCACCCGGGGGAGCTGGCATCGGTGAGCAACGAGTTCACGGACCTGTACGGCCGCTTCCTCGGCGGTGGTTCCAAGACCCTCGGCGCACCCCTGGTACTCGAGCTGCACAGCGGCACTCTCCTCTACCTGCTCGTGAACCACCGCTGGTTCACCGAACGCACCGACAACGCCCAGTGGTCCGGTCGCCTCACCCAGTGGCTCACAACCCACCGGGAGGCGAACTGATGACCGGTCTGTCCCGACGGGGCTTCGTAGCCGGTGCGCTGGCCACCGTCGCAGCAGGTTCGGTACCGGCGGGCCGAGCGGCCGCCCGCATACCGGTAGAGGCACGGCAGCGGATCGACGGGCTGATTGCCAAGATGTCGTTGGGTGACAAGATCGCGCAGCTGAACGTGCCGGTGGTGTTCCCTGGCGAGCCCGGCAGCAGTATGGGTGCGACGCCTGCCGACCAGGACCACTACGTCCGTGGTGGGTGGACACACAACGGGCTGACGCTCGGTCCGGGTGGCGGCTTCTTCGGCCTGGTGAACGAGTCGTTGTTCGGCAGCATCCCGCTCGAGCACCCCAAGACTCCACGTCAGCAAGCCGAACGCCACAACGAGCTACAGCGCATCGCCATGCAGCACGGCATCCCGGTCCTGCAGCTCAGCGAAGGCACGCACGGCTCAGTAGGACCAGGCGCAACCATCTTCCCGGAGGGCCTCGGTCTGGGAGCCATGTGGTCACCGGACCTGGCAGCCGCGGTGTACGCCGCCGTCGGCGCCGAGGCCCGCGCCGTCGGCATCCACGCGATCAGCACGATCCCCGCCGAGCTCAACCGCGACCCGCGGTACGGCCGATCCATCTGGTCCTTCAGCGAGGACCCGCACCTGGTGGCCCGGTACGTCGAGGCACTGGTCCCGGCGGCGCAGGCCGACCTCCGCACGGGCCCGGTCGTCTCCCTCGTCACCTTTCCAGCCGAGTCTCCGAACGTCGGCGGCCTCGAGGGCTCGTCGATCGAGATCGGCGAACGCGAGCTCCGGCTGGTCCACCTGCCCCCGTGGCGGGCCGGGTTCGCGGCCGGCGCGCTGATGACCGAGGCGAGCGAGCAGGTCATCGACGGCGTCTCCGTGCACGGCTCACCGAAGTACCTCACCGAACTGCTGATCGACGAGCTCGGTTTCGAGGGAGTGGTGATCGGGATCGGCTTCGACGGCATGCTGGAGAACCGGGTGGCCGCGACGCCGGCCCGGGCTGGTGCACTGGCCCTGCGGGCCGGCCTGGACATCTCCCTCAACGGGCACAGCGCCTATCTCGACGGGCTGGCCGAGGCGATTCGGACCGGCGCCGTCCCCGAATCCCTGCTCGATCGAGCGGTCCGGCGCGTGCTGACGCTCAAGCACCGCCTCGGCCTCTTCGACCAGCCGTACGCCGATCCCGACCGCGCCGAGGCGCTCGTCAACCAGCCCGCACATCGCCAGGTGGCCCTGCAGGCGGCCCGCGACTCGATGGTCCTGCTCCGCAACGAGCAGAACCTGCTGCCGCTGGGCCCAGACGTGAAGAGGCTGGCGGTCATCGGCCAGAACGCCGACGACGCCAGGAACCTGCTCGGTGAGTACTCGGCCTGGCCGGCGTTGCACGACGTACCCACGATCCTGGAGCGGCTCAAGACGACCGGGCGGCGGGTCACCTTCGCCCAAGGCTGCAGAACCACCGGCACAGACCGCTCCGGCATACCCGCCGCGGTGGCCGCCGCGCGGGAGGCCGACGTGGCGATCGTTGTGCTCGGTGAGGAGACGCAGGGCGGTTACCTGAACCCAGGTCGTACCAACGGTGAGCTGGCCGACATTGCCAGCCTGGACCTCACCGGCGTCCAGCAGGAGCTGCTGGAAGCAGTCCACGCGACCGGCACGCCGGTAGTGCTCGTGCTGATCAACGGACGTCCACTGTCCATCCGCTGGGCGGCTGAGAACGTACCCGCGATCCTGGAGGCCTGGCTACCCGGCGAGCAGGGTGCACAGGCCGTCGTGGACGTCCTGACCGGAGTCACCGACCCCGCGGGCCGGCTGCCGATCACAGTCCCCCGCAGCGTCGGCCAGTTGCCGATGTACTACAACGTCAAGGGCTCCCGAGCCGCAGCGAGTGAGTACGTCGACCTGCCGTCCACGCCGCTGTATCCGTTCGGCTACGGCCTCAGCTACACTATGTTTGCCGTGAGCAACGTTCGTCTCAGCCACGACCGGATCGGCCGGACCGGATCGACCGAGGTCCGGGCCGAGATCCGCAACACCGGCCGGCGAACCGGTACGGCGATCCTGCAGCTGTACGTCGCCGACGACGAGACGAGTGTCGCGGTACCGGCCCTGCAACTGCGCGGCTTCGCCAAGGTGAGTCTCGCGCCGGAGAGCGTGGCATCGGTCGTCATTCCGCTCCGTGCGACGGACCTGGCGCTGGTCGACGCCAACCTGCGCACGGTGGTCGAGCCGGGTAGCTTCACCCTCCACGTCGGCACGTCCGCGGCTTCCTTACCGCACACCCTGCACCTGAAGGTGGTCTGATCATGAAGCGCTTCGCAAAGATCCTGCTGCGCCTCGTGGCGCTGGCCTTGGTCCTCGTGCTGGCATTCGTGGCCTGCAGCAAGGTGTGGGGCTGGCAGGACGACCGGAAGGCGAAGATGACGACCCAGGGGCCCTACACGGCCGACCTGGAGTCGCTGAACAAGCATCCGCTGCCACCGTGGTTCAAGGACGCCAAGTTCGGGATCATGATCCACTGGGGGCTCTACTCGGTCCCGGGGTTCGCGCCGAAGGGCACGACCTTCAACAAGCTGCTCGAGACGCAGTACGGGCATGCGATGACGCACAACCCGTACGCCGAGGACTACGCGAACGCGATGAAGGACCCCGAGTCGCCGACCGGGCAGTACCACCGCGAGCACTACGGCGACGCGCCGTACAGCGACTTCACCAAGCAGTTCGACGCCGGTCTGGCGAAGTGGGACCCGAACAAGTGGGCGGCACAGTTCAAGGCAGCGGGAGCGGCGTACATCGTGGTGACCGCGAAGTATGCCGACGGGTACTCGATGTGGCCCACGCAGGTCCGTAACCCGCACGCACCGGACTTCCACGCCCATCGGGACCTCCTGGGCGAGCTGGCGGCCGCAGTACGCAAGCAGGGGCTCAAGTTCGGCGTCTACTACTCCGGTGGGGTCGACTGGACGTTCCAGAAGAAGACTGTGAAGACGCTGGGCGATTACGCGTTCCTGCACTACGGCGAGGACTACCGGCAGTACGCCCTGGCACAGGTGCGCGAGCTGATCACCCGCTACAAGCCGGACATCCTGTGGAACGACATCTCCTGGCCGACCGGCTCCAAGCGGCTCTACGCGCTCATGGCGGACTACTACAACACCGTGCCCGAGGGGGTCGTCGACGACCGGTGGGGCACCGCGTCGTTCGGCCGGCAGGTGATGGGTCCGAAGCCGATGCGCTGGGCCTTCGACACCGTCATGCGCCCTCTCTTCAAGCTGCCGGGCGTCGCAGAGCAGATCAGCACGCCGAAGGAGGTGCCACACAGTGACTTCAGGACCCCGGAGTACGTCGCCTTCGACACGCCACAGGAGAAGTTCTGGCAGCAGGACCGCGGCATCGGCGGCTCGTTCGGCTACAACCGCGAGGAGACGGAGGCGGACTACGCCAAGTCGTCCGACCTGATCGACACCCTCACCAAGGCGTCGGCGAACAACGGCGCGCTCCTGCTCAACGTCGGACCCAGCGGCGGCGAGGGGGTCATCGTCCCGGAGCAGCTGAGCCGGCTGAACGACATCGGCGCCTGGCTGCGGAGCAGGTGACTCAGTACCAGCCCCTGGCCTGTGAGTGGGCCCAGGCGCCACAGGGGGAGCCGTAGGTGGACTCGATGTAGTCGAGGCCCCACTTGATCTGGGTGACCGGGTTGGTGCGCCAGTCCTTGCCGTACGCCGCCATCCGGTTGCCGGGGAGCGCCTGCGGGATGCCGTACGCCGTCGAGCTCGGGTTGTCGGCGTGGACGTTCCAGCGGGACTCGCGGTTCCACAGCTTCTCGAGGCAGCTGAACTGGCTCGCGCTCCAGCCGTGGTCGGGGAGGAGGTTCATCGCGACCTCCTTGGGCGTGCCCTCGTACTTCTTCCGCTCGGCGTCCCGGCTGGCCCGCTCCTCGGCGGCCGAGCGGTCCGCCTGCTTGAGCGCCTCGTAGCGCTTGGTGACCGCGTTCTTCGCCTTCATCTTGGCGGTGAAGGCGTCCTGGGAGGCCTTCCGCTGCTGCTCGATGGCCTCGATCTGGTTGCGCAGCCGGACGGTGTCCTGGGCCGCGGCGGCGTCGTCGACCGCGGGAGCGGTTGGCTTGTCGTCCTGCGCACGCACCTTGCCGCTGTTCACGACTGCCATCTCAGCGCGGCCGGACACCTGCTCGGAGGCATTGCTGCTGCCGGGCGAGCTGAAGAGGTCGACACCGGTGACAACGGAGACCACGGCGATCCCAGTGACTGAGAGAGCCGCGAAGGAGCGCTTCGCTTTCATCTGTCCTTCCGAGAAACCCGACCCCCGTCGGCTGCAACGAGAACATACTCTGACGTAAACCGTCGGTGATCACAAGCAGGTCACAAACCAACGGTGCGGTCGCCAGCGTGGCGACCGCACCGTGGACCGAAGTCTTACTCTCGCTTTACACGAGAGTTATGACCCAATTACGCAGTGACTCCTTACAACTGCAGGTCATCGAGCATCTCGGTGACGAGCGCGGCGATCGGCGAGCGCTCGGACCGGGTCAGCGTGACGTGCGCGAACAGCGGATGACCCTTGAGCTGCTCGACGACGGCGACCACGCCGTCGTGCCGGCCGACCCGCAGGTTGTCCCGCTGGGCCACGTCGTGGGTCAGGACGACCCGCGAGTTCGCGCCGACCCGCGACAGCACCGTCAGGAGCACGTTGCGCTCCAGCGACTGAGCCTCGTCCACGATCACGAACGCGTCGTGCAGCGACCGGCCGCGGATGTGGGTCAGCGGCAGCACCTCGAGCATGCCGCGGTCCATCACCTCGTCGATCACGTCCCCGCTGGTCAGCGCGCCGAGCGTGTCGTAGACGGCCTGCGCCCACGGCTGCATCTTCTCGGACTCGCTGCCCGGCAGGTACCCGAGCTCCTGACCGCCGACCGCGAACAGCGGCCGGAAGACGACCACCTTCTTGTGCTGGCGGCGCTCCATCACCGACTCCAGGCCGGCACAGAGCGCGAGCGCGGACTTACCGGTACCGGCGCGGCCGCCGAGCGAGATGATCCCGACGTCGGGGTCCAGCAGCAGGTCGAGCGCGACCCGCTGCTCGGCCGACCGGCCGCGGATCCCGAACGCCTCCCGGTCACCCCGAACCAGCCGGATCCGCTTGTCCGGCATCACCCGGCCGAGCGCGCTGCCCCGGTCGGACAGCAGCACCAGCCCGGTGTGGGTCGGGAACTCGCCGGCCTGCGGCAGCTCGAGCACCCCGTTCTCGTACAGGTCGTCGACCGCATGGGTCTCCACCTCGAGCTCGGCCATCCCGGTCCAGCCGGACTCCAGCGTGAGCTCGGCGCGGTACTCCTCGGCCATCAGGCCGCAGGCCGACGCCTTGACCCGCATCGGCAGGTCCTTGGAGACCAGCGTGACGTCCTTGCCCTCGGCCATGAAGTTGCAGGCCACGGCCAGGATCCGACTGTCGTTGTCGCCGAGCCGGAAACCGGCCGGCAGGGTCTCGGGATCGGTGTGGTTCAGCTCGACCCGGAGAGTTCCACCCTTCTCCCCCACTGGCAGGGGCGCGTCCAGTCGTCCGTGCAGGATCCGGAGCTCGTCGAGCAGTCGCAGCGCGGTGCGGGCGAAGTAGCCGAGCTCGGGGTGATGCCGTTTGGCCTCCAATTCGGTGACGACGACCACCGGAACGACCACCTCGTGCTCGTCGAACCGCAGCATCGCGTGCGGGTCGGAGAGGAGCACCGAGGTGTCCAGCACGAAGGTGCGCTGGTCCGGTGTGGATGAGGTACTTGACGCCTTGGCGTGGATGGCCATGTCGCACGTCCTCTTCTGGCCGTGACGTACACCCTCGCCCCGGCCCGCCAGTGATTAGGTGATGGACCGGGCGATGCCCTCGGGGTCCGGTGTAGACCCCGTCCGTGCCGCCGCGCGAGCGGCAACGGCGATCAGTGAGCTCGAGACCTCAGGGGGTGTCCCCCGGTCCCACGCCGTAGCGAGCAGGTGCTCGGGGGAGTGCCTCGGCGAGCGGGAGCGGAGGGGGCGATGTGGTTTCATCGTTCCCTTCGCTCCCGCTTGGCGAGGTGCCCGCCGAGTGCCGCGCAGTAGGCGTGGGACCGGGGGACACGCCCTAGGTCTCGGGGACTCCGTTCGGCCCCTCATGGGGCAACCGGCTGGAACGAGATTCTCAAACTGATCGGGCCTCCCGTGACAGCCGGCTTCCCCTCCGACCGTCAATGTCAGCGTAGGAGGGTCCGTCAAACTGCGCAGCCCGACACGCCCGTCCCCGGGTTAACAGGGCGTTACACCCGGGCGAGGGAGGTCGCTCCCTCGTCAGGGTGATCCGGTACGACGGGGTGCCACGTGACGCTCTGGGTATGCGAAAGAACTGGCCGTCGTGGACCGGGTACGCCACCGCGCTCTGGTCTCTCGCGTACGGCGTACTCGGCGTCTACTGGCTGTACGGCGGAGCGGGCTACCCGTTCGCGCACGTACCGAACGACAGGGCGACCGCGTCGCTCCTGGAAGGCGCTCCGGTCCACGTAGTCGCACCGGCGATGGCCGTGGTCGGACTGGGCGGCGCAGTCCTCGCGCTGGTGATGACGCGGATCCGCCCCCGCGGCTCGGCGCTACAGACCGTTGCCGCGGTACTGGCCGTCTCGCTCGCTCTGGTGATCCCTGACTACACACTGATCGCGGTGGTCGCGCTGGCGCCGGCCATCCTCGTCTTCGCGTTCACCGGCGTACCGGGCGCGCAGGGCGGGGTCGGCGACATCCTGTACTGGCACCGGGTGAACCTGATCATCCTCTTCGTCGGCGGACTCCTCTGGGCCGCCACAGCGCTCGCGTACCACCGCCGCACCCGCAACACCTGCGTCTCCTGCGGCCGTGGCGGCCACGAGCCGCACTGGCAGCGCCCGGAGGCCGCGCTGCGCTGGGGCAGGTGGGCGGTGACCGCGGCGGTAGTGGCGAATCTTCCGTACGAGTTCACCCGTGTGGCCTGGTACTTCGGCTGGCCGGTCGGGATCAGCGACGACTTCCACCGGATGATGGCCGACACACCGGGGATGCTCGAAATGGGTCTGGGCCTCGCCGTGATGGCCATGGCCGGCGGCGTCCTCACGCACGGCCTGGTGCACCGCTGGGGCGAGGTCTACCCACGCTGGATCTGGTTCAAGGCCGGCCAGCGGGTACCACCGCTGCTCGCGATCGTCCCCGCCTCGATCGTGGCCGTCGTACTCATCCCCGCCGGCCTCATGAACGCCCAGCTGCCCCTGGACGGCGACAACTGGGCACTGAACGCTCCGGGCATCCTCTGGGTCGTCTGGGGCGCCGGGCTGGGCGCAGCGACCTACGCGTACTACCTGCGGCGCCGCACGACCTGCCGGCGCTGCGGTAGAGGCCCTACGTCCCGAAGCGGCGCTCTCGTTGGGCGTAGCTCCGGACCGCTCGGAGGAAGTCCACGTGCCGGAAGTCGGGCCAGAGCGCTTCGCAGAAGTAGAACTCGCTGAGCGCGCTCTGCCAGAGCAGGAAGCCACCCAGTCGCTGCTCACCCGAGGTGCGGATGACCAGGTCGGGGTCAGGCTGGCCCTTGGTGTACAGGTGCCGGGCGATGTGCTCGACGTCGACGTGGTCGGCCAGCTCCTCCAGCGACACGCCCTTCGCCGCCTCCTCGAGCAGGAGCGCCCGCACCGCGTCGGCCAGCTCACGGCGGCCGCCGTACCCGACGGCGACGTTGACGATCATGCCCTCGACGTCCTGCGTCGCGGTCTCGGCGGCCTTCAGCACCTCGGCCGTGGTGCCGGGCAGCAGGTCGAGCGCACCGACCGGGTGGATCCGCCAGCGGCCGATCGAGGTCAGCTCCTCGACCGTCTGCTCGATGATCCGCAGCAGCGGCTCCAGCTCGTCCGCCGGCCGGGTCAGGTTGTCGGTGGACAGCATCCACACCGTGACCACCTTGACGCCGACGTCGTCGCACCACTCGAGGAACTCGGAGATCTTGTTCGCGCCGGCCTCGTGGCCGTGCGAGACCGGGTTCCCGGCGGAGCGTGCCCAGCGGCGGTTGCCGTCGATGATCACGCCGATGTGCCGGGGAATCCGGTCCGGCGACAGGGACCGCAGCAGCCGGCGCTCGTACAGGCCGTAGACCGCGTCGCGCAGCTTCGCCTTACCAGGTGTCCGCATGGGCAGGGTGCTCTCCTTGAACTGTCGTCACGAGGCTAGCCCAGATTCCCTCGGTAAGAGAGGGCACAGAGAAGGATGACGGAAGCTGCCAGGAAGTTCGAACTTTCGCCGAACTTCCGGCGTCGAAGCGTCCGGCCGGGTGATGTCGCCTACATTTCATCCCTTCGACCCATTGAACCTACGGTTCCGTAGGTTACGGTTGCGTAGGTACGAATGGATCCCCGCGAAAGGACGGCGATGACCGCGACGAGCCCACAGCCCCAGCAACTCGGTCACCACCTCTCGGGACGGCTCGGTCCACTCAAACCCAAACTGCGCGGCTGGCTGCACGCCGGCACCTTCCCGCTGGCCACCGCCGCGGGCATCGTGCTGATCTGCCTGGCGCCCCGGGCGAACGCCCGCTGGGCGGCCGCGGTCTACCTGGTCGCCTCGATGCTGCTGTTCGGCATCTCGGCGCTGTACCACCGGTTCTACTGGGGCAAGACCGGTGAGGCGATCCTGCGCCGGCTCGACCACAGCAACATCTTCCTGCTGATCGCCGGCACCTACACGCCGATCGGGATGGTCATCCTGCACGGCCGGGACCGGGTGCTGATGCTCAGCCTGGTCTGGGCCGGCGCCACCCTCGGCATCCTGTTCCGGATCTTCTGGGTCGGCGCGCCGCGCTGGCTCTACACGCCGATCTACCTGGCGCTCGGCTGGGTCGCGGTGTTCTGGATGGGCGACATCTACCACAACGGCGGCGCCGCGGTGGTCACGCTGATCATCGTCGGCGGCCTGCTGTACTCGACCGGCGCGGTCGTCTACGGCCTCAAGCGCCCGAACCCCTCACCGCGGTGGTTCGGCTTCCACGAGATCTTCCACGCCTTCACGGTGGCCGCCTTCGCCTGCCACTACATCGCGGTCAGCATCGCGACGTACCGCGCGCGCTAAACACTGAGCTCGGCCAGCATCTCCCGCAGCAGCTCGAACCGTTCGGGTCCGAGCTGCTGGGCCCACGTCGTCTCGACGCGCCCAATGACCTCGCGGCTAAATGCCACGGCCTCGTCCCCGCGCGCGGTACGTCGTACCAGCCGGACGCGGCGGTCTGTGGACAGCCGGTCGGACTCGGTGAAGCCGAGCTTCTGCAGGTAGTCGATGTGCTGGCCCAGCCCCTGCTTGGTCATCGCCGCGACCTGTGCGAGGTCGGTGATCCGGCCGCCGCCGTCCGGGATCAGCTCGAGCAGCCGGTAGTGCGAGATCCGCAGCCCCGGAAAGCGCTCCTCGGACGTCGCCAGGATCTGGGCCCGGATCGCCCCGATCGCCCGCGCGAGCAGGTTCGCGATGTGCTCGGTGCCCACCTCGTTGACGGATGTCATAAAGCCACTTTACTATCAAGGTAGTAAGGCTGCTTTACTACCTTCTGAAGGCTGGCCGAAGACCGGGGTGGACGATGGCAGCCGGACCGAGGTTTGGGGGGATGGCATGCGTACTGCGATGGCACCGTTGGGGCGGGATGCGCTGTCGGAGGAGGAGCTGGCCGCGCTGGTACGGACGATTACCGGGGACCCGGAGGCGGTCCCCGGTGAGGTGCGGGTTGAGGAGGTCGACTACCCGATCGGCACGCCCAGTACCGAGTCGCTGCACCGGGTGTTCGGCACCGGCTGGTCCTGCTTCGTGAAGAAGCTGCAGTCGCCGCGGCACTGGCCGTACATCGAGATGATCCCGGAGCCGTACCGGGACGCCTTCCTACGGAACCTGCCGTGGCAGCTCGAGATCGCTGCCCACCGCAGCAACCTGGCCGACCTGCTACCGGATGGCATGCGGCTGCCCACGGCGTACCGCATCGACCTGTACGACGACGACCGCGGCGCGATCTGGATGGAGAACGTCGTCCAGGAGCCTGGTCCGTGGCCGATCGACCGGTTCGAACGAGCGGCGTACCTGCTGGGGCGGCTCTCCGCGCGCCGGCAGCCGCACTTGGTGGAACCGCTGCTCCCCCGCGACGGCATCACCACACCGGGGTCCGGCCTGCGGTACTACACCGGCGGACGGGTGCAGACGGCCGCGCTACCGATCATTGCGAACCCGGAGACCTGGAAGCACCCACTGCTGGCCGCTGCGGTCTGCAACCTGGGTGAGCACCGGCTACGCGGCGACCTGCTCGAGCTGGCCGAGCGGTTGCCCGCCGTCCTGGATGCGCTCGACGCACTGCCGCAGTGCTACCAGCACGGGGATGCGAGCCCGCAGAACCTGCTGGTGCCACAGGGCTCGCCGGACGAGTTCGTGGTGATCGACTGGGGCTTTGACTGCCCGCAGGCCGTCGGCTTCGACCTCGGCCAGCTGTTGATCGGGCTGGCGCACGCAGGTGAGCTGGCGAGCGAGGCGCTGCCGTTGGTGCACCGGGTGATCTTCAAGGCCTTCCTGAAGGGGCTGGCCGAGGAGGGCATGCAGGTGACCGAGGAACAGGTGCTCTACGGCTACCTGGGCTCGCTGTGCGCCCGTGCGACCTTCACCGCACTGCCGCTGGAGGAGATCACCAGCATGGGCGGTGGGACGACGCTGGAGGCGTTCGAGAGCCGCGTGCAGCTCACCCGGACATTGGTCGACCTGGTCGCTCCGGTCGTCTGATCGATCACATCTCGGTCGTGTCACAGCTGCAACGAACAGCACGCCTACCTGTATCCATGGTGCGTGAGGAACTTCAGCAGGTACGCAGCAGTGGCCGCCGTCGCGGGACTCGCCCTGACCGGATGCGGTGACGAGTCCGGTACCGGCACGCCACCTCCAACGCAGACCACGAGTACGCCGCCGACTCTGCCGACGGTTACTCCCTCGCCCCCGCCGACCGCGCTGCCCTTGACGGTCAGCCGCACCGGTGGCTTCGCCGGCCTCGACGACCAGGTCCTGATCGGCGCCGACGGCGTCGCCACGGTCAGCAAGCGCGGGAAGCAGACGATCCGCTGCAAGCTCGACCCGAGCCTGCTGACGACGATCACCACCGCCGCGCAGCAGGTCGACTGGCCCAACCTGGTCGCGACCAAGCCGGCGACCAAGCACCCGGACGACCTGATCGTCGCGGTCTCCGCGAACGGGAAGACCGCCCGGCTCGAGGACCCGAAGGTCAAGCCGCTGGTGGCCCCGGTGAGTCAACTGCTCACCGAGGCCAACATCCCGCCGGGGAAGCGCTGCAAGCAGCTCTAGCCCGGCCTAGCTCACCGTCAGGGCCACGTCGTCGATCACGAAGCTCGTCTGCAGCGACGAGTCCTCCTGCCCGACGAACTTCACCGTGACCGTCTTCCCCTTGTACGGCGAGGCATCCAGCGTCTTCTGCACGTACGACGTGCTCTTGTTCAGGTTCGAGTACGTCGCCAGCGTGGTCGTCGTGCTGCCGTCGACCACCTGCACCTTGACCGTGTCGTACACCGTGGAGGTCGTGGTCTCCGCAGTGTCGATCCGGATCCACAACGACAGCGCGGCGGTCGTCGCCGTGGCCGGGATCGCCACCGACTGGCCGACGTTCTCCGCGCTACTCCGGCCGTTCCCCTGCAGCCACGCCTTGTAGCTGCCGGTGTGGGCCGGCCGGGACGTGCTGCTGGTGATCACGCCGGTCGTCCCGGTCCAGTTCGCCGTACCGGACTCGAAGCCCGGGTTCTGCAGCAGGTTGTCACCGGTCGGCGGTGGACCGCTGCCGTAGTCCTTCTGAGCGTAGGTCCAGATCATGTAGCCGATGGCATCGATCTGACGGTCCAGCGAGGTCAGGTCGAGGTTGCTGATCGTGTCGCAGGACCGGTGGTAGCACGCGTCGAACGCCTGGTTCGCCGTACCACCCCACTTCGCCACCTGCGCCGAGGTCTTGATCTCCTCCGCGCCGGAGAACGTCCCGGCCGTTGGGATCCCCAACGAGCGGAAGGCCGCGTGGTCGGACCTGCCCTGGACGTCGATGAACTCGGTCGGCACGTTCTTGCCGGTGAAGTACGACACCAGGTCGTCGCGAGCCCCGTTGCCGGCCGGGTTGTCGTCGTACACGAAGTACCCCGGGTTCGGCGACGCGATCATGTCGAAGTTCAGGTACAGCTCGATCTTGTCCCGCTCGGCCGCGGGCAGGTTGTTCACGTAGTACTTCGACCCGAGCAGCCCGAGCTCCTCGGAACCCCAGAAGCCGAAACGTAACCGGTTCCTGGGGGTTTGGCCACTGGCAGCGTAAGCGAGGGCGGTTTCGAGTACGCCGGCGCTACCTGAGCCGTTGTCGTTGATCCCTGGACCGGCGCTCACGCTGTCCAGGTGCGAACCGGTCATCACCACGTGGTTCGCGTCGCCGTGCGGCCACTCCGCGATCACGTTGTACGACGTACCCGCGGAGGTGCTGAACGACTGCAAGGTCGTGGTGTAGCCGGCCGCGTCCAGCTTGGCCTTCACGTAGTCGGCCGAGGCGCGGTAGCCGGGCCGGCCCGTGTAGCGATTGCCACCGTTGTTCGTGGCAATCGTCTGCAACTGGTCCAGGTGCGCCTTGGTGTTGGTCACCGAGATGTCCGGAGCGTCCGCGGCGACCGCCACGTTGCCTGGAGCAAGCAACGTGGCAGCCACCAGTGCGGCACCGAGTCCGGAGTACAGAACCCTGTGCATCGGAGTTCTCAGCTCGCGACGAGGGAGGTGTCGTCGACGACGAAGGTCGTCTGCAGCGAGGAGTCCTCCTGGCCGACGAACCTCACCGTGACGGTCTTGCCCTTGTACTGCGTCACGTTCAGCGTCTTCTGCACGTACGACGAGGTCTTGTTCAGGTTCGAGTAGGTCGCCAGCGTGCTCGTGGTGGAGCCGTCGACGATCTGGACCTTCACTGTGTCGTACACGGTCGAGGACGTGGTCTCCGCGGAGTCGACGCGGAGCCAGAACGACAGCGACGCGGACGTCGCCGAGGCCGGGATCGCGACCGACTGGCCGACGTTCTCGGTCACGGCGCGGCCCTTGCCCTGCAGGGCGGCCTTCCAGCTACCGGTGCGGGCCGGGCGCGTGGTGTTGTTGTTCACCACGCCGGCCGTGCCGGTCCAGCTCGCCGTACCGGACTCGAAGCCCGGGTTCTGCAGCAGGTTGTCGCCCGCCGGCGGCTCGGTGCTGCCGCCGCACGACGCCGCGCCGGCCGGGACCGAGATGCCGTTGAACGCGGCCTCGACGCCCTTGCACTCCGTGGAGTCTGCGCCGTACAGCTCCTTGGCGGACGTGATCGCACCCTCACGGGCGTCCTTGTAGGTGCTGCCCGAGCTGAGCTTGGTGCTCAGCGTGCGGTACCAGACCTTGGCGGCCGCGTCGTGACCGATGCCGGTGATGGTGGCGCCGTTGCAGGCGGTGCTGCTGTGCGTGACACCGCCGATGACCTTGCTGCCGGTGCCCTCGGAGGCCAGGTAGAACCAGTGGTTCAGCGGGCCGGACGAGTAGTGCGGGTCCAGACCGCCGGTGCTGGTCGACCAGCAGTCCTGGCTGCGCCCGTCCTTCGACGGCTTGTCCATGTAGCGCAGCGGCGTGCCGTTGCCGTTGATGTTGATCTTCTCGCCGATCAGGTAGTCACCCGGGTCGCTCGCGTTGTTCGCGTAGAACTCGACCATGGTGCCGAAGATGTCCGACGTGGCCTCGTTCAGGCCGCCCGCGTCACCCGAGTAGTCCAGGTTGGCGGTCGCCTCGGTGACACCGTGGCTCATCTCGTGGCCGGCCACGTCGATGGCGGTCAGCGGACGGGCGTTGCTCGCGCCGTCGCCGTACGTCATCTGCGTGCCGTCCCAGAACGCGTTCACGTACGCGTTGCCGTAGTGCGTCCGCGACCGCGCGCCCTGGCCGTTGTTGAAGATGCCGTTGCGGCCGTGGACGTTCTTGTAGTAGTCCCAGGTCAGCTGGGCGCCGTAGTGCGCGTCAACACCGGCGGTCTGGCGGTTCGACGTGGCGCCGTTGCCCCAGGTGTCGTCGGGGTCGGTGAACGTCGTGCCGTTGCCGGAGGTCGAGCCGTTGAGGTCGGTGGTGTAGTTCCCACCACGACTCGGGTCGGTCATCGTGTAGCTGCCGGAGGTGCCGATGCTGACGGTGCCGGAGTACATCGAGTTGCCGGTGCCGGTCTTGATCTCGTCGTCCTGGGCGAGGACGGCGCCGGACTTGGCGTCGATGAACGAGTGCAGCACCGACGGGGTCTGGTCGGGCTTCACACCGGTCGTGACGACCTCGTAGGCGAGCACGGGCTTGGCCGGCGTCACGAAGACGACCAGCTGGCCCTTGTTGCCGGTTGCCTTGAATTTGGCCGCTTTGGCGCCCTTGCTGAGCGCAGCCGCCTGGGACAGGGACGGCTTGGTGTCGACGCCGACAGCCTTGGCGCCACGGTTGTAGGTGACCTGGGCGATCTTCTCGCCGGTGCGCTTCACGATCAGGTCACCGCCGACCACCTTCAGGCCGTTGTAGGTGCGGTCGTAGCGGACGTACTCCGTTCCGTCCGCATCCTTGACCACGTCGCGGACCTTGAGCTGCTCGCCGCCGGCGAGACCGAGGGCTGCGGCCGTCCGCGCGGTCAGCGCTTGTTCGGCCTGAACTGCGGCGGGCTGGTTGAAGCCGGACGCCGGGAGCGGGACGGTCCGGTTCGCGGCACCCGCTGTCGAGCCGGTGAACGCCGCCGTGGCAAGACCCGCTGCCGCGACGAAGGCCACCGCCCCTGCTGATGTCAGTCGTTTCAAGACAACATCTCCTCACGTGTGGTCGCTGTTTGGGCGCAGCGACCGAATATTGGGGACGCGCCGGATGCGTGACGCAACAGTGCCAATGCCTCAGTTGTGACACTGCGTGGCGGTACATGCGAGTTCTGTAACATCCGGCTGAGGACAGACTGTTGCCGTCCGGTTGCCGAGAGTCAAGGGATGTGGGCGAAACGGCAGGGAAAACCCGCACCGGGGCGCGGATCAGTCCACGGGGCGCAACTCGCGCCGAAGGTGTTCCGGCAACGTGATCGGCAGTTTGCAGGTGAATTTCTGACACACGTACGCCGCCGGCTGCTCCCGCCCGTCCATCAGCGGTACGGCGAGACCGGGTGCGCCGGCAACGATCGCCGTACCCCAGGGTGCGTCGGTGAACGCGATCTGCCTGAGCTCGGGCTGGTCGCCGACGATCGCGATCTCGAGCGGTCCGGTGGCGATCGTCTCGGCCACCGCGAGCGCACGCCCGGCGAAGCGAGGCGCGCGGTCGGCGATCTGGGCCGAAGCCTGCAAGGCTTCTTGCGCGGCGACCTCGTAGCGGTCCGATCCGGTCAAACTCGCCAGCGTCGTAAACGCCTCCGCCGCGAGACTCACGCCGGCCGGCGTTGCATTGTCCGTGGCATCCTGCGGCCGCCACACGAGCTGCTCCCCGTCCGCGGCGGTGTCAAAATAGGAGCCCTCAGCAACAAACTGCTCCAGAACCCTGCCCAGCAGGCGTTCCGCCGTGGTGAACCACTCCACGTCACCGGTCGCGCCCAGCAATGTCAAACAGGCCTGGGCGAACGCCGCATAGTCCTCGAGTACACCATGCGCACTCCCCCGCACACCGTCCCGCGAAGTCCGGTACAACCGGTCCCCATCGAGATGCACATCCCGGACCAATCTGGCCGCCTGAACAGCCGCTTCGACGTACTGCGGTCGCTCGAGCACGATCCCGGCGCGGGTGAGGGCGGTGATCGCGAGACCGTTCCACGCGGCAACTACTTTGTCGTCCCGCCCCGGGTAAGTCCGAAGGCTGCGCGCTTGCAGGAGCTCTGCGCGGACCCGGGACCAACGAACCTCGTCGTCAGGATCCGTCCGGAGCTGAAGCACCGACGAGCCGTGCTCGAAGGTGCCGGTGACGTCGCAGAGGTCGATCACCCAGTCGGCGTCGTCCGGGATCGCTTCACGGAGCTGGTCCGGCGTCCAGACGTAGTACTTGCCCTCCTCCCCTTCCGTGTCCGCGTCGAGAGCGGAGGCGAACCCACCTTCCGGGGTCCGCAGCTCGGCCAGCAGGAAGTCCGCCGTCTCGAGCGCGATCCGCCGGGCCAGCGGGTTCTCGTCGACGGTCCACCACTGCGTGTAGACGTCGAGCAGGAGCGCGTTGTCGTAGAGCATCTTCTCGAAGTGCGGCACGATCCACTCGGCGTCGACGGAGTACCGCGCGAACCCGCCCGCGAGCTGGTCGTACATGCCGCCGCGCGCCATCCGCTCGCAGGTCACGGCAACCATCCGCAGCGCGTCCGCGGACCCGGTCCGGCGATGGTGCCGGAGCAGGAAGTCGAGAACCATCGACGGCGGGAATTTCGGCGCACCCCCGAACCCGCCGGCCCGCAAGTCGAACTCGGCCGTCAGCAACTGCACGGCTCGATCCAGGTCGAAGGAACCACCAACCGCCGGCTGGGTCGCGCCGAGCTGCTCGACCACCCGCTTGCCGATCCCGTCGAGCTGCTCCCGCCGCGTCTCCCACGCGTCGGTGATCGCCTCCAGCACCTGCCGGAACGACGCCATCCCGCCGCGCGCGTCCTTCGGGAAGTACGTCCCGCAGAAGAACGGCTCCCCCGCCGGCGTCAGGAACACCGACATCGGCCAGCCCCCATGGCCGGTCATCGCCACCGTCGCCGCCATGTAGATCGCGTCGACGTCCGGCCGCTCCTCCCGGTCCACCTTCACGCTCACGAAATGCTCGCTCAGGTACGCCGCCGTCTCCCGATCCTCGAACGACTCGTGCGCCATCACATGGCACCAGTGACACGCGGAGTACCCCACCGACAGGAACACCGGCACCTGCCGCTCCCGCGCCTCCTCGAACGCCCCATCTCCCCACTCCCGCCACTCCACGGGATTCCCCGCGTGCTGCCGGAGGTAAGGGCTGGTGCTACGTCCAAGCTCGTTGGGCATGCCCCAACGTTAGGCGGTCTGCGAGAGCGCCACGGACAGGCCCAGGGCCAGGGCCATGATCAGGAGTTCTGTACCTACTACGCGCCAGAACGGGAGCGCTTCGGGGCTCAAGGCGGTCTGGGCCCGGCTGCGGTGGAGGTAGGCGAGGAGGATCAGCAGCAGGAAGGCGCCGAGCTTGACGAGGAGCAGGACGCCGTACGCGTCCGAGGTGAGGGCGTGCGGGATCGAGCCCCAGCCGCCGCCCTTGGCAGCCAGTCGGCCAGCCGCGCTGAGGAGGCCGCTGAGCAGGACGGCGATCGAGGAGATGGCGGCGACCTGCCTGTATCGATCCAGCACGATGGGCAGGCCAGCTCGGCTGGCCCGTCCGTAGCGGACCAGACCCGCGAGTCCACCGATCCACGTCGTGGCCGCGATGACATGGATAACGAGTGCGGCGCCGGCCAGGACGACGTACGACTCGTTGCGCGGGTACGCCGTCACCGCGGTGGGGATCAGTGCTGCGATCGCGACCAGTACGCCGAGACCTGCCGCCGACGACGTCTGCACCCGGCGGATGCCGATCGCCAGCGCGACCACCAGGATCCCGGTGATCAGCAGCGACTTCACTTCGGGTACGCCGAGCGCGTCGTCGAGGCGCAACCGGAGCAGCCGAAGCGGTGTGTCCAGGAGGAGCGACGCCGTGACGATCGCACCGAGGAACGCGCAGACCGCCCAGATGATCGCCGAGTTGCTGGCGTCCCGGACCGCACGGCGACCCTGCGTCCCTAGCGGGCCGCCTTCGACCCGCAGCAGGACGACCGCCGCGAGCAGGGCGCCCGCGCAACCGACGGTCGCCAGCGTGGAGATCAGCCGGAGCAGCGGGAGGAGCCAGGCGGTGAACAGGCTCGCGCCGCCGATACCGAAGTCCTGCGGTTCGCTGCCAGCCGCGAACAGGCCGACCACCAGCGCGATCGACGCGACCAGGACAGCACCCACACCACCCGCCACCAGACGCCCGGG
This sequence comes from Kribbella sp. NPDC026611, assembly GCF_040638345.1. Lineage (NCBI taxonomy): Bacteria > Bacillati > Actinomycetota > Actinomycetes > Propionibacteriales > Kribbellaceae > Kribbella > Kribbella sp. NPDC026611. The sequence goes on along the minus strand of NZ_JBEZYC010000005.1, from coordinate 69,113 downwards.
CATGCGATGCCGGGCGGCGTGGGTAGCGCGGGTCGCGCTCACCGAGCGGACCGGGCGAGATCACCATTCAGCACGCGGCTCACTATAGGGTCAGCCGGAGGTGGGCAGCCCAGTCCGACACCATCTCGTGATCGAGCTACCAGGAAACGGTGACCCAGGTGGTACCGGATCAGTGCTGAGAGTGCTGTTTCGGCTCAGTCGTCTCAGTCGGTGTCGTCGGGGTCGCTGCCTGGTCCGTCGGCGCTGCAGCGCCGGTCGGGGAGGACGAGCTGTCCGGTGTCGCTGGGTCGCCAGACGGTGCTGGGTCGTCCGCAACGTCGTCCTTGATGTCGATGCGCTTCAACTGCTTGCCCATGTTGCGCCAGAGCAGCACCGTGGCGGCACCGAGAGCGAGCACGATCAGCAGCGCGACCCAGCCGGGGCGCACCGAGTTCGGGTCGATCTCGGCCGTCAGAAGGGAGGTCGTCGCTGTCACGCCACCAGTCTCTCACTGTCTTCGCCGCCCGGTTAGCGCAGCCCCGCGAACAGGTCATTCTCAGGCAACTCCGGCTCGACCAGACTCCGCGCCAGCTCGTAGTCCTCGGTCGGCCAGGCCGCCTGGTGCACCTCGAGCGGTACGGCGAACCACGCACCGTCCGGGTCGATCTGCGTCGCGTGCGCGAGCAGCGCCTTGTCCCGGGTGGCGAAGTACTCCGCGCACTCGACCCGGGTGGTGATCCGGCGCTCATTCTCCGGGTCCGGCTTCCAGTCCTTGAGGCGTTCGGCGTACGGCGACTCGAGGCCGCGCCTGACCATCGCGTCGTGCAGCGCCTTCATCCGCTCGTAGTGAAAGGTGTGGTGGTAGTAGAGCTTGAGCGGCTGCCACGGCTCGCCGAGCTCCGGGTACGCGTCCTTGTTGCCGGCTGCCTCGAACGCGGCGACGGTGATCTGGTGGCACATCACGTGATCCGGGTGCGGGTAGCCGCCGTTCTCGTCGTACGTCGTGACGACCTGCGGGCGGAACTCGCGGATCAGCTTCACCAGCGGGGCGGCGGCGTCCTCCACCTTCTGCGCCGCGAAGCAGCCCTCCGGCAACGGCGGCGGCGGGTCGCCCTCGGGGAAACCGGAGTCCACCCAGCCGAGCCACTCCTGGCGGATGCCGAGGATCTCGCGGGCGGAGTCCATCTCCTTCCGCCGGATCTCGGTGATGTTCGCCAGCACCTCGGGGCGGTCCATCTTCGGATTCAGGATCGATCCGCGTTCCCCACCGGTGCACGTCGCGACCATCACCTCGACGCCCTCGGCCACGTACCGGGCCGTCGATGCGGCCCCCTTGCTGGACTCGTCGTCGGGGTGGGCGTGCACATGCAACAACCGAAGCTCTCCACTCACAGGCACAATGGTCCTCCAAGCCGCCGCAAAACCCACGACCGACCCCCTGGACGACCTTGTGACCGAGTCAACTTCCGCCACTCCGACCGACCTCGACGCCCGGTACGGGCGGGGGCGGCGGTCGCGGCGGCCGTTGATCATCGGCGTCGCGTCGGTGGTCGTGCTGGCCGGGCTGGCGTGGCTGGGGTGGGCCGCCTGGGTGCAGTCGAACCCGCCGGTGACGTCGCGGCTGCAGGGGTTCCAGGTCGTCTCGCCGGTGAAGGCGACGGCGACGATCCAGGTGGACCGGTCGAAGCCGGTCGAGGCGACCTGCCGGGTGCAGGCGAAGGCGGCGGACTTCTCGATCGTGGGTGAACTCACCGTGACGGTGGCCGCGGATTCGCCGCGCCACCAGACGCTTCCGGTGTCGGTGACAACGCAACGCTCGGCGACATCCGTCGTCCTGGTCGGGTGTACGACGAAGGACGCGCACCGGCCGCGCTGACCCGTTTCTGCTGACCGCTCAGGTGGATTGGCAACCGGTTGCCCTCTTGGGTGTCCCAATGCGGGAAAAAGCACCGGGCAAACGGTTTCCCCGTGTTTGCGGGGCCGCAGAACAGTGGGGTTATCGGGCGGATCTTGCTACGCTCGATGGATTGGTCGCCGTCGACGACGGCGGCCAGCAGTATTTTCCTGCCCATCCGACCGACACAAGGAGCAGCCCGTGACGCAGAAGATCGATGAGGACAGCGTTGTCTGGCTGACGCAGGACGGTTACGACCAGCTGAAGTCCGAGCTCGAGCACCTCAAGGGGCCGGCCCGGGCGGAGATCACGCAGCGGATCAGCGACGCGAGGGACGAGGGCGACCTCAAGGAGAACGGCGGCTACCACGCCGCCAAGGACGAGCAGGGCAAGATGGAGGCCCGGATCCGGCAGCTGGAGGACATGCTCCGGCGGGCGCGGGTCGGCGAGACCCCGAAGGCCGGCGGGAAGATCGAGCCCGGGATGAAGGTGTCGATCAAGTTCGCCGGTGACGACGACGTCGAGACCTTCCTGCTCGGCTCCCGCGAACTGCTCGCGCTGGACGCGTCGGTCGACATCGACGTCTACTCGCCGCAGTCCCCCCTCGGCTCCGCGATCCTCGGCAAGAAGAAGGGCGACAAGGCCACCTACGAGGCCCCCAACGGGAAGCCCGTCACGGTCCAGATCGTCGCCGCGGAACCCTTCACCGGCTGACCCACCAAGCTCCAGCGCCCCGGTGGACAACCACCGGGGCGCTTGCTTTTCGTGCTGTGCCAGCGCTCTGAGCCGAGTCAGTGGCCGGTGGCGCTTCGGTACTTGCGGATGGCCCAGGGGGCGAAGATGACGATGATGGCGATGCACCAGATCAGGGAGAGCCAGACCGGGTGCTGGGCGGGGAAGCCGTCGGGGCTGGCGAACGGCGACGGGTTGCCGAAGAGGTGACGGCAGGCCGCGACGATCGAGGAGATTGGGTTCCACTCGGCGACCGGTTGCAGAGCGCGTGGGAGCGCCGGGGTGGGGACGAACGCGTTGGAGAGGAAGGTCAGCGGGAAGAGCCAGATCAGGCCTGCTGACGACGCGACTTCGGGGCCGCCCACCGACAGACCGATGACGGCGCCTACCCAGAGCATGGCAAAGGCGAACAGCAGCAGGATCGCGAAGGCTGCCAGCGCCTGCGCGAGGCCGTGGTGCCAGCGCCAGCCGACGACGAAGCCGCAGAGCACCATGATCAGCATCACGAACGCGTTGAAGACCAGGTCACCCACGACCCGGCCGGCGATCACCCCGGACCTTGCCATCGGCAACGACCTGAAGCGGTCGATCAACCCCTTGGACATGTCGTCGGCCAGCCCGACGCTCGCCGACGCGACCGCGAACGCCATCGTCTGCGCGAAGATCCCGGACATCAGGAACTCCCGGTACGCCTTCGGCCCCGGGAACCCCGGGATCGGGATCGCGTTCCCGAACACGTACGCGAACAGCAGCACGAACATGATCGGCTGGATGGTCGCGTAGATCAGCATGTCCGGCGTCCGCGGGATCCGCTTCAGGCTCCGCCACGCCAGCACCCCGGCGTCGGTGACCGCGCGACTCAGCGGGTTCACCCTGGTCGGTACGTCGGTGCTCACACTGACTCCTTCTCTTCCGCCTCGTGCCCGGTCAGGGTGAGGAACACGTCGTCCAGCGTCGGCCGCCGCAAGGCGATGTCGGCGATCCGGATCTCGGCGGCGTCGAGCGTCCGGATCACCTCGACCAGCGCGCTCGAACCACCCGGCGCCGGCACCGTGATCCGGCGGGTGTGCTCCTCCAACGTCGCGCCCTCCGGATCCGCCACGTCGAGCGCCCGGCTCAGCAGCTCGAGCGCCCGCTGCGCGTCGGCCTTCTCGTGCACCACGACCTCGATCCGCTCACCGCCGACCTTCGCCTTGAGCTCGTCCGCCGTACCGCGGGCGATGACCGAGCCGTGGTCGACGACCGCGATGCTGTCGGCCAGCTCGTCGGCCTCCTCGAGGTACTGCGTGGTCAGCAGGATCGTCACGCCCTCGCGGACGCGGTCGCGGATGATCTGCCAGAGGTCGAGCCGCGACCGCGGGTCCAGCCCGGTGGTCGGCTCGTCCAGGAACAGCACCTTCGGGTGCGCGATCAGCGAGCCGGCCAGGTCGAGCCGCCGGCGCATGCCGCCGGAGTACGTCTTCAGGATCCGGTCCGCCGCGTCCGTCAGGTCGAACGTGGCCAGCAACTCCTCGGCCCGTTCCTTCGCCTGCTGACTGCTCAGCCGGTAGAGCCGGCCGAACATCCACAGGTTCTCCCGGCCGGTGAGCAGCTCGTCGACCGCGGCATACTGCCCCGACAGCCCGACCAGCGACCGCACGGTGTCCGCCTCCTTGACCACGTCGTGGCCGAGCACGCGGGCAGTGCCCTCGTCCGGCTTCATCAGCGTGGTGAGCACGCGGACGGTCGTGGTCTTGCCGGCACCGTTCGGCCCGAGCAGGCCGAGCACGCTGCCTTCGGGTACGTCGAGGTCGATGCCGTCGAGCGCCCGGACGGTGGATTTTCTGCCCTTGAACGTCTTCACGAGGCCGGTCGCCTCGATTGCAGCCATTCGCCTTCCCTCCCTGGTTGTGACGCAGGCCACCATCCTGCCCTAACCGAGGGACAACTTCATCCTCGACTTATATTGAGTCTCTTCGACTCAACTTTGTTGACAGTTGAGTCGACAGGGCTCAACTCAGCATTTACCGTCGCGGAATGAGCATCCTTCGCCACCCCAACTTCCGCCGGCTCTGGGCCGCCGACCTGCTCAGCCAGCTCGGCTCGCGCCTGAGCATGGGCGCGATCCCGCTGCTCGCCGTGCTGGTTCTGAACGCGTCAACGCTGCAGGTCTCGCTGCTGCGGACGTGCGAGACGGCCGCCTGGCTCGTGCTCGGCCTGTTCGCCGGCGCCTGGGCGGACCGGATCCGCTGCCGACCGGTCCTCGTTGTCGCGGATCTGCTGCGGGCAGTGCTGCTCGCGTCGATCCCGGTCGCGTGGTGGTTCGACGTACTCACGCTGACGCAGGTGTACGCCGTACTCGTCCCGGTCGGCGTACTCACGGTCCTCTTCGACGTTGCGCACAACTCGTACCTCCCCCGGCTGCTCGAGCGCGACCGACTCCTCCCGGGCAACGCCAAACTCGCCGCCAACCACTCGATCGCCGCAGTCATCGGCGCCGGCGCCAGCGGTGTCCTGGTCCAGTGGGTCGGCGCGGCCCTCACGATCGGCCTGGATGCGCTGAGCTTCCTCTGGTCCGCGCTCTGGCTGCGCTCGATCAAGGCTCCCGAAGCCCGGCCGGTCCAGCCCGAGCGGCCCAATCTGCGCCGCGAGATCGCCGAGGGTCTGCGGTACGTCTTCCGGCATCCGCTGCTGCGGGCGCTCGCCCTCAACACGATGACGACCATGCTGTTCCAAGCGGCGGCGGGCGCGATCATGGTCGTCTACCTCGTCCGCGGCGTACACCTGCAGCCGGCGACCATCGGCATCCTCAGCATGATCGGCCTCGGCGGCGCGATCGTCGCCTCCGCCGTCACCGAGAAGCTCAGCCGGCGGTACGGCGATGCGCGCACGCTGCTGCTGTCCGCGACCGGCATCGGCGTCGCGTTCACCATTCAGGCGATGACGGCGCCCGGCTGGCAGGTGTCCTGGTTCGTCGTCGGCACGTTGCTCGCCGGCTTCTGCATCATCGTCAGCTACATCCTGCAGGTCAGCACGCAGCAGCAACTGTGCCCACCAGCCCTCCAGGGCCGCATGTCGGCCACCATGAGCTTCGTCGGCTGGGGCGCCGCTCCCCTGGGCAGCCTGCTGGGAGGCATCCTCGCCACAGCCTTCGGCCTGCACACCACCCTCTGGCTAGCAGGCCTGGGCACCCTGGCCGGAACCGCCTTCCTCTACTTCTCCCCACTCCGCAGGTTGCGGACGATCCCGGCCGGAGACGTCGATCAGTCCGAGGTGATCTGAGCGGTGCCGACCAGGACCTCTACGTCCAGGGCGGCGCGGCCGCGGCCGATTTCTACGTCTTTGGACTGGCCGGAGACGGCGCCGGTCCAGGTGACTCGGCCTAGTTGGGCCTCGGTGTGGACGTGGACGTCGGAGCCGCGGCGGAGGGCGACGCTCGCCGTACCGGACTCGACGCGGACTCTCGAGCGGCCCTTGGTGATCTGGGCGTCGAGGGTGGCGGAGCCGGCCTGGACCAGGACGTCGATCGGGCCGTCGACGTCGGCGACCTTCGCCGTACCCGCGGTCACGCGGACTCGGTTCAGGCCGGGCAGGCGTTCGGCGTTGACGCTGCCGCCGGTGACCTCGACCTCGACGGCGAGCTGCGGGTTGACGCGGATGGACAGCTCCTTGGCCAGGCCGTTGACGTGTGCCTTCAGGTCGGTCGGGTTGCGCAGCATGCTGAAGCCGTCGATGGAGACGCCCATGTCACCCTCGCTGCTGATGGCGAGGGTGTCGCCGTCGCGCTTGATCACGTGCGGGCCGTCGACCGCGACGCCGTTCACGGCCGGTTCGCCGATCAGCCGCACCCGGCGACCGATCGCGCGCACGGTGACCCGCTGCACCCCGGACGGAATCGGCACGTTGCTGTGCTCCTCCTCGACATCAACCGGGTCAACCGGGTCAACCGGATCCACCGGGTCCACAGGATCCGCCGGCTCGGCGACGTCTGCTGGGGCGTCATCCACCACCGTGTCCTGCACCGACGACGGCTCGGCTGCGTGCCGCGGCGGCGGCGCAGGCTCAGTCTCGGCCGGAGGCGTCGGCGGAGTCGGCGGGGCGTCGGGCGAGTCCACTGCGTCGGCCCAGACCGACGGGGACGGCTCGTCCGGGGCATCGGGCCCCTCGGACCCGGCAGCGGACGGGGATTCGCCGGCCGCGGACGAGTCGGCAACCGGAGCGTCGGCCGCCGGGGTGGCGGTCTCGGGGGATGCCGCGGACTCGGTCGGCTTGTCGATGGCGGCGATCAAGGTGGTGGCCTCCTCGGGGGAGAGGTGGCCCTTGGCGACCCGGTCCAGGATGTCCTTGACCCGCTGGTCGTAGCTCTGGTTGCTCATGCCCCCAGTCCAGCACCCAACCGGGCCGAAACCAATCGGGGTAACCCCCCAAAAGAGGTGGTGCGGACCCCCGAAGAGTGTCCGCACCACCACATCTATCACCGCACAGCTCACTCGGAGCTGGTTTTGTCATACAGCTCAGGCGGCCGGAGTCATCTCCGGCTCGTTGCCCAGTTCGTCCTGTACTGCGGCCAGCTCGGCCGCCTCCCGCTCCTCCGCGGCCAGGCGGGCCTTCCGCCCGCGCAGACCGGTGAGGGCGACCAGCAGACCCAGCGCCGCGATCCCGGTTACCACACCCAGCCCCGGCTTGTACGCCGACAGCACCTGCCCCGGCGTGGTCGCGCCGACCGACTGGCTGCTGATCACCGCGGTCACGATCGCGAGCACGACCGCCCCGCCGACCTGGTTGGAGGTGTTGAACAGCCCGGAGGCCAGCCCCTGTTCGTGGTCCGGGACCCCGGAGACGGCCTGGATGTTGAGCGCCGGGAATCCGATCGCGAACCCGAGACCGAGCAGCATGATCGTCGGGAACACGTTCGAGAAGTACGCCGACTCGGTCGTGATCCGCAGCGACAGCGCGTACCCGGTGACGAACAGCGCCATCGCGACGATGATCATCGTCTCGGTGCCGACCCGGTCCACGATCTTGCCGACGTTCGGCGACAGCGTGGCGACCAGCAGGCCGGCCGGCAGGAACGCCAGCGCGGTCTGGAACGACGACCAGCCGAGCAGGGTCTGCAGGTACAGCGTGCCGATCAGCTGGAAGGCGACGTACGAACCGAAGACGGTCAGGATGGCCAGGTTCGCCCGCCGCAGCGACGCGTTGCGCAGGATGCCGAGCCGGACCAGCGGGTGCTTGGAGCGCAGCTCGATGGCGACGAAGCCGGCCAGCAGGACGATCGCCAGCGCGAACATCCCGAAGGTCTGCACCGACACCCAGCCCGCGTGCTCGGCGCCGACGACCGCGTAGACCAGCGACAGCATGCCGCCGGTGACGGTGACCGCCCCGGGGACGTCGTACCCGCCGGCGGCCTTGTCGCGCGGGCTGTTCGGGATCAGCTTGAGGCCGAACAGCAGCACGATCAGCGCGACCGGGCCGGGCATCAGGAAGGTCCAGCGCCAGCCGACCTCGGTCAGCGCGCCGCCGAGGATCAGGCCCATCGAGAAGCCGCTGGCCGCGCAGGTGGTGAAGATCGAGAGCGCCCGGTTCCGGTCCGGGCCCTCGTGGAAGGTGGTGGTGATGATCGAGAGCGCGGCCGGCGCGGTGAACGCGGCGGCGACACCCTTCACGAACCGGGCCGCGATCAGCAGCTCCGGGTTGGTCGCCAGCGAGCTCAGCATCGAGACGGCGGCGAAGACGGCCAGTGCGATCAGGAAGACCCGGCGCCGGCCGAGCAGGTCGGCGGTCCGGCCGCCGAGCAGCAGGAAGCCGCCGTACCCGAGCACGTAGCCGGTCACGACCCACTGGAGAGAGGCAAGGGAGACGCCCAGGTCGGCGCCGATGGACGGCAGTGACATGCCGACCATGGAGACGTCCAGGCCGTCGAGGAAGATCACGCCGCAGACCACCAGGAGGGCGCCCCAGAGGCGCTCGTCCCAGGTCATGCGCGGTGCTGTGGTGTGCGTTGTCTGTGTCACGAGGAGAGACTATTCCATGCACACGCATCTAATGTCTAGGCATTAAATGCATTTGCATAGATTGCGCGTGCATGCTATGGTCACCATCATGACCGCTCTGAAGGTCAGCGTTGGCACTGGTGAGACCAACGCCGATGTACGCGAATGGCGCGAGCTGCTGGCTCGCCACGCGGACCTCACCTGCGCCCTCGACCGGGCGCTGCAGGCTGGGCACGCACTCGGCATGAGTGAGTACGAGGTGCTCGAGCGGCTCGCCGAGCTGCCGGAGCACTCCGCCAAGGTGGCGACGATCGCCAAGTCCGTGCACCTGAGCCAGAGCGCGCTCTCCCGGGTGATCGGCCGGCTTGAGGTCGCCGGGCTGGTCGAGCGGCACATGTGCCCGGAAGACCGCCGCGCCGTCAACGTCCGGCTGACGGACGAAGGCCTGGAGCGCCAGACGGAAGCGCTGCCCACCCAGCGCCGGGTTCTGGCCGAGCGTCTGCACGCCCCCTTGATCAAGACCTGTGAGCCCCTACCCTCTGGGGAATGACCGAGGCGTACGACGAGGCCCGCGAGATCATCGCCGACCTACAGCGGATTGTGGCGCCCAACGGCGTCCAGGAGACCTACCAGCTACGCGCCGGCGACGTGGACCACTGGGTCTACGCGCGCGGTGCCGACCGCTCCAACCCCATCATCCTGTTCGTCCACGGTGGTCCGGCGATGCCGCACCAGCCGATGGCGTGGCAGTTCCAGCGGCCGGTCGAGGAGTACTTCACCGTCGTCACCTACGACCAGCGCGGTGCCGGCCGCACGCTGCGGACGGTCGACCCGGAGAGCATCGCCGACACCATCAGGCTCGAGCAGTACGTCGCTGACGCGATCGACCTCGCCGAACAGATCCGGGCGCGGTACGGCGTCGAGAAGCTGATCCTGATGGGCCACAGCTGGGGAACCATGATCGCGACGAACGCCGCGCTGGCCCGCCCGGATCTCTTTCACGCGTACGTCGGGATCGGCCAGATCACCAACGGGCTTGCGAACGAGTCGCTGTGCTTCGAGTACGCGCTCCAGCAGGCGCGCGAGCACAACCACACCGAGGCGCTCGAGGAGCTCGCGTCGATCGCGCCGTACCCGGGTGACGTGCCACTGACCCGGGACCGGATCATCATCGCCCGCAAGTGGGCGCAGTACCGCGGTGGGCTGTCGGCGTACCGCGACGACTCGCTCTACTTCTTCGGGGCGCCGATGCTGTCGCCCGACTACACCCTCGACGAGCTGGAGACGCTTGGTGAGGGCAACCAGTTCACGCTCGGCCGGGTGCTCGGCGAGATGCTGGCGACCGACTACACAGGGGTGAAGGAGTTCCCCATCCCGATGGTGCAGCTGCTGGGCCGGCACGACTACACGACCCCCGCGCAGCCGACCGCTGACTGGATCGACGAGGTCCAGGCGCCTTACAAACAAGCGATCTGGTTCGAGCACTCAGCACACCTGGCGCCATGGGAGGAGCCGGGCAAGTTTTTAATCACTCTGGTGGAGTACGTGCGTCCGCTTAGTGTCTGAGCATGCACGCTACTGCTCTGGTGATGAGACCCACCCAGTCGGTTCTGACGCTCTCGGTCGAGGTAGCCGACGGCTTGTGGTTCCCGGACGTTGAGCAGGTGCTGCGGGCGTTGCAAGAGCAGCACGGCGTCGAGGCTGTGGTGCTCGACTGTCTCAGCGAGGAGCCACTGACCTACCTGATGCTGCTGACCGGCGGTGAACCGACCAGCTCTGAGCGGGCGTGGACCAAGCCGACCTGGTACGACGGAGCGCTGCCGTGGATCGACGAGCACGTCACGCGGACCGGTCCGTGGTCACAGGTCCGTTCCTGGGGCCTGTCGAACGTACTGCGGCTGTCCACCACGCAAGGCACCGTCTACTTCAAGGCACTCGCGCACTCCAGCACGATCGAGTCGGCACCCGGCGTACCGCCGCTGCTCTTCGCCCATGAGCCGCTCTTCCTGGACAGGGTGTCGACCGAACGACCAGGAGAGGTCCCCGCACCGCTGGCGATCGACGAGAAGCGTGTCTGGATGCTGCTACCCGACCTGGGTACGCCGCTGGCCCACGAAACCGACCTAGAGGTGTGGATCGACGCGGTACGCCGGCACGCCCGGTTGCAGCGCAGTTATGCGGGTCAGGTCGATCGCCTGCTCGAGTTCAGTTGCGTGGACCGTCGGCTCGCGGTCCTGGAGGGCGAACTGGACCGCCTGTTCGGGCCGAACGAAGCGACCGAGCGACTCGATCCCGCAGAGCGCGCCAAGCTGCCCCGGCGGGCGGACCAGTTGCGCGAGGCAATGGCCAACCTGAGGTCGATAGGCCTGCCCGACACCTTGATCCACGGTGATCTGCACCCACGAAACATTGCAGTTCAGGGGAATCAGGTGATGGCCTTCGACTGGACGGATTCGGCGGTGTCGCACCCGTTCCTCGACCTGGTCACGTTTGTCGAGGAGCGATCGCCCACGTCAAGCGACCCGCGCGTGCTGGACGCCTACCTACGCGAGTGGGAGGAGTACGCGGCACCGAAGGACCTGCGCCGCGCGCTCGAGCTGGCCGAGCAGCTGGGTGCGCTGCACCAGCTCATGACCTCGCTGAACCTTCCCGAGCACCTCACCGGTCCGAGCCGGGACTCCATGTTCCGCGGGGCCGTTTGGTGGCTGCAGCAGGTCCTCAGCGGTGCAGCACGGTGAGCTGGTTGCGCATGCCTCGCCGTACCGGTGGGTCCAGGTGGCGGTCCCAGGCTGGGTGGCGCTCGCCTCTCAACATGGCGTAGTACGCCAGCGCCTCGGACAGCGCGGCCTCGCGGAGGTAGCCACGAGCCAGTGGCTGTTTGCCGCGACCGTTGGGGCGCGGGCGTCGTTCGTACGCTGCGTTGGCCGTGAAGATGCCCAGGCCGTAGAAGACCGTCAGCAGGTCGGTCAGTGGCTCGTGGTCGGGCCGACGGGCCAGTGAGATCCGGCCGCTGCCGAGCAGCAGCTCATGGCCGACCTCGTGGGCATAGATCGCGACCAGCGCGACCGGGTCGGCAGCCAGCGCCGGTGCGAGCTGGATGTGGTTGCGGTCGGTGCCACGCAGCCACCGGCCCGACTGCTCCTTCACCACCGAGGTCGAGCCGCGGTACGCCGGTCGCCGGATGCCGTCGCCGACCAGCTCAAAGCTGAGCCCGCACTGTCCGTCCGGTAGGTCCATCCGCTGGTCGACGCGCCTGCACAGGTCCAGCGCGGCTTCCATGCTCCCGTCGTACCCCGTCGGGACGAGGTCGGCGGGCAGGGCGATCGGCCGGAGCAGGACGTCGCGCCCGAACTCGGTGACCATCCAGTCCATCGACGACCGGATCCAGCGCCGGCTGCCGCCGGGCAATCGCTCCCGCGGCGCCTTCAGCTGGGTCCGCACCTGCTGGCTGCGCCGCAACATCCCGATCGGATTCCTCACCCGCCGGATCATGCCTGTCCGGCGACGCGGCAAAACCTCGCGGTTCCGCTGCGTCATCGGAACTTGACAACTGGTGACCTCAGCTGAGTGGCACGCCGGCCTGGATCTCGGCGACCTCCGCGTCCTTGACCATCGTCGCGAGCCGGCCGAAGGCGCGGATCCGGACCGACCGGTCGAGCTCCCTGGGCAGCGCCGGCAGCATCGCCGCCGGCCACAGCCCGTGCCGGTGGAAGCAGTACGACGCGAGCGCGTCGGCGGCGCCACGCTCACCGAGGTACCCGAGCGTCTGGTACGTCGTGCGCCGCCCGGGCACGCGATCGACCGCCTGGTTGGCGAGGAACACGCCGAACCCGTGGAAGATCGCGTACAGGTCGGCCATCGCCTCGGCGTCGGCGCGCTGCCGGTCGATCAGGTGGTAACCCCAGAGGACCTCGTGGCCAAGCTCGTGAGCCGTGGCGGCGACCACCGCGGACGGGTCGGCGAGCAGGCCGGCCGAAAGCATGATCGCGGTGCCTTCGCCGTGGCTCGGACGCAGGTCCAGCCAGCAGGCTCGGGACGCGGCCGGCGCGGCCCAGACGGCCTCGGCGCGCGAGCACAGCTCGGCCCGGCGGTCCAGGTCGGTCTCCTCGACGATCGCCCTACAGCGCCTCAGCTCGGCCTGCAGCTCGCGCTCGGCCAGCGCGCTGATCTCCGGCTCGAACCCTGCGAGCATCAAGGCGTCGACCTGGGCCACGCTCATCGTCGCCCGGAGGCCGGACACCGCGACGACGTCGGGGTGCTCCTCCGCGTTCAGCCGGTAGACCGCCGCGCTCCGGGCGGCCGCGCGGACGTCGTCCATCCGGAAGCTGAACCGGATCCGGTCGTCGGGCACGTCCATCCACGCGCAGACCTTCAGCGCGAGCTCGCGCGCCGCCCGCTCGGTCCCGTCGTAGTCCGCGGCGACGAAATCACTGGGCAGCACCGCGGCGCGGCGCAACGGCTCGACCCCGAACCTGTCGGTCAGCCACTGCATCGACTGCTCGATCCACTGCTGCTGGCCACCGGGCAGCTCGACCTTCGGCCCGTACAGCCGATCGCGCAGCTGCCGCCGGTGCCGCCATACCCCGATCATGCTCATACCCCCAAAGACGCACTGACCCGGGTGTTCCGTTCCACCTCACCAGCCGAGAACGGTCAGCGGCGCACCGGGCAGCTCGTCGAGACGGGTCAGAAACCTTGCCCTCGGCACCGGATCGAGCGCCTGGTACCAGGACGGGACGAGGCCGCCGTCGCGTACCAGCAGGTGCTGGTGGAACCGCCAGGACGCCAGCGCATCGGTGGCCAGGTGTTCACCGAGGTACCCCGCACCGACGATGTCCGACTCGTCATCACCCACGGCCCTTTCGTCCAGTGAGGCGTTGACGTGGGCGATACCGAAGCCCTGGAAGATCGCGTACAGGTCCGTGATCAGCTCGCGCTCGGCGCCGTCCACCAGCGGTGACTTCCGCAGCGCCTCGTGCGCGAGCTCGTGGGACAGCACGGCGAGCAGTTCGGTGGGATCTACCAGGGCACGAGAGTTCAGCAGGACGGCCGTGTACCCGGGGAGCAGGTCGAAGCCTGGGCTGTGTTCGCTGAGATCCAGCCAGCGGCCGGCCGGCGCGTCGTCGTCGCGGGGATCGGCCGCCGGATCCAGCCGGTGCCGGCTCTGCCGCGCGAGCTCTGCCCGGCGCTCGGGGTCGGGCTCCGCGGCGATCCCACGGCAGTGCGTGAGCTCGGCCGTGACGTCGTAGAAGGCCAGCTGGCGCAGCTCTGGCAACAGCTGGCCGTCCTCCAGCCAGTCCCCCTCGGTCAGGAGCACCACATTGTCCGGGGTCAGGTCCTTGAGCAGCTGCGAATGGACCATCACCGCCTCGATGTCCTCCGGCGTGGCAACGTCCGCGAACACTCCGCGCTTGGCCACGAACTGGCCGAGCTGGACGGCCGCGAAGATGCGCGCGGCCGCAGCGACCTTCTCCAGCTGGAAGCTGAAGCGGATGCGCTCGGGCGAGATCCCCATCCGCTCGGAGACCTTCAGACAGACCTCGCGCGCCGCGTCCTCCGAGCCGTCGTACCCGCTCGGGACGAACTCGTCCGGTACGACCGCCGGCCGGCGCAACGGCTCGTCGCCGAACTCCTCCGTCAGTGCGCGCAGCGAATCCTCGATCCACTGCCGAGGCTGACCGGGCAGAGCTGCAGACGGTCCGCGGTAGCGGTCCTGGAACGCTTCAGTCATGCCGGGTCCGACGCCTTTGGTCGCTTGCGCGTTCCGGTTACTTCAGCAGGAGTTTGCCCAGCCGCCGGGAGGCGACGTACATGCCGAGGGTGCCCATGGCGGCCAGGTAAACGGCGTGGACGAGGAGGAACCAGCTGACGTTGCCGGTGGTGAAGGCGCGTTCGAGTACGACGCCCTGGTAGAGCGGGGTGATCTCGACCAGCCAGCGGATCGCGGACGGGTACGTCTCGACCGGGTAGAAGGTGGCCGAGAACAAGAACATCGGCATGATCGCGAGCTGCACGAACTCGAAGTCCTGCCAGCTGCGCATGAACGTCGTGAGCGCCATCCCCGCGCCCGCGAACGCGAGCCCGATCAGCACCGAGGCCGGCAGCGCGAGCAGCGCCCACCACGACGACACCAGGCCCATGATCAGCATCACGACGATGAACATCGCCGAGTAGATCGCGCCGCGCAGCAGCGCCCAGGTCACCTCGCCGGTGGCGACGTCCCAGGGCCGCAACGGGGTCGCGAGCATCGAGTCGTACAGCTTGGCGTACTTCATCCGGAAGAAGATGTTGTACGTCGAGTCGAAGATCGCGCCGTTCATCGCGGAGCTGGCGAGCATGGCCGGCGCGACGAAGGCGGCGTACGCGATCTTGGTCCCGTCGGCGAGCGTGAAGTCGCCGACCAGGTGGGCGACGCCGATCCCGATCGAGAGCAGGTAGAACACCGGCTCGAAGAAGCCGGACAGGAACACCACCCAGGACCGCCGGTAGAGCAGGAAGTTCCGCTCGACGATGTGCCGTCCCCCACCGAGCCGGACCGGAACCGGGACTACCCGGGCTGCAATGGTTGCCATCAGCCGATCAATCTCTTGGTGAAGCCGCGGACGGCGAGCCGGGTGCCGATCACGAACCAGGCGAGCAGGTAGAGGACGTTGACGAGCGCCAGCCACGGGTTGACCGTGCCGAGACTCAGGTTGCGGGCCAGGTCGACGGCGTGCCACAGCGGGCTGACGTACGCCAGCCACTCGATCCAGTCCGGCAGCTGCGAGACCGGGAAGAACGCACCGGAGAACAGGAAGGCCGGAACCACCCCGAACCGGAAGATCATCGCGAAGCCAGAGTCGTTGTCGAGGATCGTCGCGTACGCCGCGACCGGGCTGGCCACCGCCATCCCGACGAGCAGCGCGACCGGCAGCCCGAGCACCCCGAGCGGCGACCGCAGCCCGCCGAACAGCGTGATCACCACCAGGAACACCGCGCACGAGGTGAACACCCGGAAAGCGATGAACCCGAGCTGCCCGTACACCACGTCGGCCGGCCGCAGCGGCGTCGCGATCATCGAGTAGTAGAACTTCTGCCACTTCAAACCGCTCAGCACCGGGTACGTCGCCTCGCCGACCGCGATCTGCAGCGCGGTCGAGGCGAGCAGGCCGGGAGCGATGAACTGCAGGTAGCTGATGCCGCCGAGCGCACCGGTTCCGTTGCTGTCCACGAACGAGCCGAGCCCGATCCCCATCGCGGCCAGGTAGAGGAACGGCAGCACGAAGCTGCTGATCATCGTCCCCTTCCAGGTCCGCTTGTAGACGGTCAGCCAGTAGTCGAACATCCGCCGCCCGTTCTCAACGGCTACTGCGGCCATGTCAGTCCACCAACGTCCGGCCGGTCAGTCTCAGGAACACGTCCTCGAGGGTGGAGCGGCGGACCAGGACCGCGGCCGGCTGCAGGCCGCGCTCGTGGACCTGGGCAACGGCGCGCTCCCCGTCGTCGGTGTAGAGGAGCAGGCGGTCGGGCAGCACTTCGATGCGCTGCGCGAGGTCCTCGACCTTGCCGGCGAGCGCGTCGTGGTCGGAGAGCATCACGTCCGGGCCGAAGCGCAGCTCGGTCACCTCGCGGGTCGAGTAGTCGCGGATCAGCTCGGCCGGTGAGCCCTCGGCCGCGATCAGTCCGCCGTCCATCACCACGAGCCGGTCGCAGAGCTGCTCGGCCTCGTCCATGTAGTGCGTGGTGATGATCAGCGTGACACCAGCCTGTTTGAGCCGGAACAGCTTGTCCCACAGCAGGTGACGCGCCTGCGGGTCGAGGCCGGTGGTCGGCTCGTCGAGGAGCAGCAGGTCGGGCTTGCTGACCAGCGAACGGGCGATCGTCAGCCGCCGCTTCATGCCACCCGACAGCTCGTCGACCTTCACGGTCGCCTTCTCGGTCAGCGCCACGAACTCGAGCAGCTCGTCGGCGCGGCGGCGGCACTCGGCGCGGCTCAAACCGAAGTACCGTCCGTAGATGGTGAGGTTCTCCCGGACGGTGAGCTCGGTGTCGAGGGTGTCGTCCTGCGGGCACACGCCCAGCCGGGCCCGGATCGCCGGTCCGTCGGTGGCCGGGTCCTGGCCGAGGATCCGCAGCGTCCCGCCGCTGCTCGGCGAGACCGCGCCGATCATCCGCATGGTCGACGACTTGCCCGCGCCGTTGGGCCCGAGGAACCCGAAGGCCTCGCCCTTCCACACGTCCAGGTCGATCCCACGGACCGCCTCGAAGTCGCCGTACGACTTCCGCAGCCCGCGCGCATGAACCAGAGACTCCCGCTGCTCACTCACAGCTCTGACCCTAGATTGGCCACCCGACACTTTTCTTGTCGTTTTGGGCATACCTGAGCTGACGGACCGCGTACTAGGAAGATGGAGAGTGTTGTGGTTGAGCAGAGTGAGGTTGTGCGGCAGAACCGGGAGTACTGGGAGCGGCTGGCTCCGCATCGGCTTGGTGAGCCGGTGCGGTTCTTTCTCGAGGGCGGGAGCGCGCTGACGGACCCTGAGCTTGCGCTCCTCGGGGATGTACGCGGTCGGCGGGTGCTGCACCTGGCCTGCTCGGTGGGTGATGAGGCAGTGACGTTCGCACAGCGCGGTGCCACCGTGACCGCCGTCGACATCGCGCCGTCACACCTGGCCACCGCTCGGTCGAAAGCAGCAGCCGTCGGCGTGGACGTGGACTTCGTCGAGCAGGACATGATGACGCTGGACCCGAGCATCACCGGCTTCGACGTCATCTACATCTCCTGGGGCGGCCTGTGCTGGGTCCCCGACCTCACCAGCTGGACACACTCGATCGCCGACCGCCTCAACCCCGGCGGCACGCTACTGATCAGCGAGCACCATCCCCTCTGGGAGGTACTGACCGTCCGCGGCGACAACACCCTGTCGATCACCACCGACTACTTCGGAACCCCACGCGACGGCTACACCGACCCCCTGAAAGCCCCCCAGATCACCCAACACCTCGGCACCCCCGACCTCCCCCACCGCAGCTACGTCCACAACCTGGGCGCGATCGTCACAGCCACCCTCACCGCCGGCCTGACCCTCACCTCCCTCCAAGAACTCCCCCACCCAGAGTCCTACCCAGCCCTAGGCCCCCAATCCACCCAACTCCCAGCCACCTACCACCTAACAGCCACCCGCCCCACCTAGCACCGCATGGGAAGACGCCCCTCACCACGTACACCTCCAGCCACCAGCGGCACCCGCGACCACGCCGTAGTCACCCGCGAGCACCAGCTCGCGACTACGCGAGCGCAGCGAGCGAACCCCGGCGCCGAACGGACAACGCGGAGCAGCAACCCCCTCCGCGGGTCGCCAGCCCATGTGCGGGCCGGGTGCGGCCGGGGCGGGTGTGACGGCGCGGGTGCGGCGGCGCGGGTGCGGCGGCGCGCAGCACGGCGACGACGGAGCCGCGCGTAGCACCGCGTGAGAACGACACCACGCACCACGAGCACCTGAAGCCCCAGCAGCACGGCGCGACCACGCCGTAGTCGCCCGCGAGCGCAGCGAGCAAGCCGCGGGCGCCAGCCCGCAACACGCCAGCGCCAGCTGGCAGCACGCGAGCGGCAGCTCGCAGGTTGCCGGCACTCGCCGGAGGGTGGGCGGGAGCGGCGCGCAGCACGGCGACGAAGGAGCCGCGCGTAGCACCGCGGGGGTTAGCCGCGGCCGGCGTAGGGCATGGTGGCGGCCATGATTGTGAGGGTGGGGACGGCGACTGTGGTGGGGAGTTGGGCGATCTGGACGACGAAGGCTGCTACTACCTTGGGGTCGAAGGTGGGTTCGACGGCGATCGAGCCGTCGGGCTGGAGGACGCCCTGGCTCATCCGGGCGGTCATCGGGGTGGCGGCGTTGCCGATGTCGATCTGGCAGGCGGTGATGCCGTGGGCGCGGCCCTCCAGCTCGAGGCCCTTGGTCAGACCGGTCACGGCGTGCTTGCTGGCGGTGTAGGCGATCCCCTGCGGCCGCGGTACGTGCGCCGAGATCGAGCCGTTGTTGATGATCCGCCCGCCCTTCGGCTCCTGCCGCAGCATCAGCTCGAAGGCTGCCTGCGCACACAGGAACGACCCGGTGAGGTTGGTGTCCACCACCCGTCGCCAGTCCGCCTCGGTGACGTCCGGTACCGCGGCAGCCGGCGCACCGGTCCCCGCGTTGTTCACCAGTACGTCGATCCGCTCCAGCCCGCCGAAGAACTCGCGGACCGCCGTACCGTCAGCAACATCCAGGACGGCGTACGACAGGCCTCCGAGCGCAGCGGTCTCCTTCAGCGTGTCCTCGGTCCGACCGGTCACCCACACCTGGAAGCCGGCGGCGGACAGGGCCAATGCCATCTCTCGCCCTAGTCCAGAGCCGCCACCGGTCACCACAGCCACCTGCGTCATCCCGTCACCTCTCGCGTCGTCGGTCTGCCCTCCAGAATGGCAGCAACGCGGCAGCAACAGCGGTGAGTACCAAGAGCTCTACCCACACCCCCTTGCCCAGCGGAGGCACCAGCTCCTCGGTCAGATTGAACGCGGCGTGGATGAGGATCGCCGCGGGTACGCCGCCCCGCAGGCGCTCGGTCACGGTCAGCATGATGAAGGTCAGCGGGAAGAGCCCGAGGAAGAACGTCACACCCTGCGCGGTGAAGAACCCGTCGTCGTGCTGGCCGGTGCCGGGCAGGAAGTACAGCGGCACGTGCCACAGCCCCCACGCCGCACCGAGGATCGCCGTCGTCGCCAGCGGCCCGAAGCGCTCCCGCAGCCGAGGCTGCACGTACCCGCGCCAGCCGAACTCCTCAGCGACCGGCCCAGCCAAGAACGTGTACGCCGCCGCACCCAGCAAACCGCCCGCACCGGCGATCACCGAGGACGCATGTCCCGGTAGCTCCGGCAGATCCCCGGCCAACGCAGTCGCGGCCAGCGGAGCAAACGCCCCGACCACCACAGCCGTCACCGGCCACCGCAGCGACCATTGGACACCACGCCGCCGCTCGCGGTGCCACAGGAACATCAAAAGTGCGGCCAACGAAGGCCCAGCGGCCGCCAGCCCGAAGACCAGCTGCCCCGGTCCCCCGTCGAGCTCCACCCCCAGAACCCCGAGCGCCGCCCACGGCACCCAGGTCAGCACCACACAGATCACGCCGAACTCGATCAGTCGTCGTCTCGTCGTCGTCGCGCTACCCGTCACCAGGCCGCTGGTCATCGTCACGCTGCGCTCCCCAATCCCTGTCGTCGGGGTAACTCTTCGCCGCCGGAGGCGGGCGCAGCGAGGGTGCTGGACCGACCCACCCGGGTGGACGTAAGCCCACCTGTCGCAATCCGTAGCCGCTCCGCTACAGCAAGTAAATGAGTAGCGACTCACTCAAAGAATCTGGAAACTCATTTGCGTGTATCACGCAAGCATGTATATGCTTGCAACATGCAAGCAAACGACCCGTGGACGCCACAGACCCCGATCGAGGGTGTCATGCACGCGTTCTCCCGAGTCGGACGCCGACTGAAGGCCAAGCAGCCCGGCGACACGATCGACCACAGCGCGCACATCGCGTTGTTCGTGCTCCGGTGCAGCGGCGCCCTGCGGCTGTCCGAGCTGGCCGCCCGGATGGAGCTGGACGCCTCGACGACCAGCCGCCACATCCGTGCCCTGGAGCAGCTGGGCCTCGTCAAGCGCTCCCCCGACCCCGACGACGGTCGCGCCTTCCGGGTCGAGCTCACCGACGAGGGCATCCAGCAGTGGGAGGAAAGCGCCCGCCGCCGGATGGAGCTACTGAGCGCCGCGATGGAGGGCTGGTCCGAGCAGGACATGCGGACCTTCGAGCGGCTGATGACCCGGTTCGCCGACGGCGTCGCCGCGCACACCGACGCCCCCGCGAACAGCGCCTGGGCCGACAAGGGCTGGGCCGCGGTCGCGCCCCGGCTCAGCGCGGAGCGCCGTACCGAATTGAACACAGACTTCCCGGCCGATGGCGACACCGCCCGGGGGAACACCGAGAAGAACCTGGAGAGCACCACATGAGCACCACAGAGCCCGCCACCGCCGGCGGAGCTTCAGCTCCGTCCGACGGCGGTCCGAACTACCTTTCGCACAAGCAGATCCTGGTCGTCCTCGGCGGACTGATGGCCGGTATGTTCCTGGCCGCTCTCGACCAGAGCATCGTCGGTACGGCGCTGCCCCGGATCGTCAGCGACTTCAACAGCCTGGACAAGCTGTCCTGGGTCGTCACGGCCTACCTGCTGACCTCGACCGCCTCCACCCCGCTGTGGGGCAAGATCTCCGACCTCTACGGCCGCCGCCCGCTGTTCATCGCGGCGATCGTCACCTTCCTGGCCGGCTCCGTGCTGGCGGCGCTGTCGCAGAACATCGAGATGCTGATCGGCTTCCGGGCCGTCCAGGGTCTGGGCGCCGGCGGTCTGATGTCGCTGGCCTTCGCCACCATCGGCGACGTGATCCCGCCGCGCGAGCGCGGTAAGTACATGGGGTACTTCGGCGCCGTCTTCGGCCTCTCCTCGGTGGCCGGCCCGCTGCTCGGCGGCCTGCTCACCGACGGTCCGGGCTGGCGCTGGATCTTCTGGATCAACCTGCCGATCGGCCTCGTTGCCCTGGGCATCGTCGGCGCCGTGCTCCGGCTGCCGCACGTGAAGCGCTCGCACAAGATCGACTACCTCGGCGCGGCCGTCGTGACCGCCGCGGTCACCACGCTGCTGCTGGCCATCTCCTGGAGCGGCCCGACCAATGGCTGGGGCACCGGCACCACGATCGGTCTGCTCGTCGCCGCCGTCGTCCTCGCCGTCGCATTCGTCTTCATCGAGCTTCGGGTCGCCGAGCCGATCGTCCCGATGGACCTGTTCAAGGGCCGGATCTTCTCCGGGTACGCCGGGTTCGCGTTCCTGCTCGGTGTCGCGATGTTCGGCGCGCTGATCTTCCTGCCGCTCTACCTGCAGGCGGTCAAGGACCTGTCCCCGACCCGCTCGGGCCTGGCGCTGCTGCCGATGATCGTCGGCATCTTCTCCGCCTCGATCCCGAGTGGCCAGCTGATGAGCCGGACCGGCCGCTACAAGATCTACCCGATCATCTCCGCGATCCTGGTCAGCGGCGCGATGCTGCTGCTGTCCACGCTGAGCCTGACCACGCCCTACTGGCACCTGGCCATCTACATGTTCATCATGGGCTCGGGTCTCGGCCTCTCGATGCAGATCACCGTCACCGCCGCGCAGAACAGCGTTCCCCGGCAGCACATGGGGACCGCGACCTCGACGATGACGTTCTTCCGCTCGATGGGTGGCGCGATCGGTACGGCGGTCTTCGGTGCCGTCCTGACCAGCCGGCTCAAGGTGCACCTGGGCGACCTGGTGCCGCAGGCCGCGCAGGGCATGGTCGGCAAGCTGGCCGAGGCGGCCAACAGCGTGCAGGCACTGCACATGCTGAAGGAGCCGATGAAGGGCTGGGCGCTGCACGGCCTGGTCGACGCGATGGGCGACGTGTTCCTGGTCTCGCTGCCGTTCCTGGCGATCGCGCTGGTGCTGGCGATCATCACGCCGGAGCAGAAGCTGGCCGGGCGCAACGACGGCCCGAAGCCCGCGGGCGAGGAGTCGCTCGAGGCATCGGCCGCCGGCGCGATGCACTGATCGGTCCGGACCACGAACGGCCGTCCCGGGGATCTCCCGGGGCGGCCGTTCTGCTGCCTGAGACGGAACCGCCCGGCTGACCCCGCCGACCCTCTAGTTTTCGATGTGGGTAGGTCACGGACGGAGCGACTGGAGACATCCACCGGATGAAGACACTTGACCGGCCGCTGGACGACGACGAGCGGGCGATGGCGGACCTGGCCGAGGTCCGCGACTGGCGGCGGCTCGGTGGGCCGCACTCGGGGGCGACCGGCCCGGTCCCGGTGCGCCGGCTGATCAAGCGGGTCAAGTCGGCGACCAACTGGAAGCCGTGGCCGATCAACCGCAAGACCGTGATCGACGACCAGCTCGACGGCTGGGGCTTCCTGACCCGGCGGAACACCGAGATGGCGGTGTACGACGACCAGGTGCTGCCGCACAGCCCGTTCAGCGGCTGGGTCGCGTTCGCGATCGAGCCGTACGACGTCGACGAGGCCGCCGCCGGCCTGGACGAGCACTGGCCGGTGAAGTTCGACCTCGCCTGCCGGAACTGGGGACAGCCGGCGTACGTCGGACTCGACAGCAAACCGGGATTCGACGACGAGTGGGCCCCTGGCGCCGGTATCGACCGGCGGCACCTGGCGGTTTGGACACCGCCCGGTGCGGAGATTCATCTCTACAGCAACAAACCGCGCCGCCGCCCACTGTCGGTGTCGGTAGGCATCAACTACGTGGTCTACCTCAACGAGGAGGGG
This sequence comes from Kribbella sp. NPDC026611, assembly GCF_040638345.1. Lineage (NCBI taxonomy): Bacteria > Bacillati > Actinomycetota > Actinomycetes > Propionibacteriales > Kribbellaceae > Kribbella > Kribbella sp. NPDC026611. The sequence goes on along the minus strand of NZ_JBEZYC010000005.1, from coordinate 46,175 downwards.
ACATGACCGAAGCCGCCCCAGAAAACGTGTCGACCAGGCAGGCACGCCGCATCGCGGGCCGGGACGCCCAGCAGTTCCCGAACGGTCCGGATCAGGCTCCCGAGCGGCCACGGACCCTCAGCCCGGAGGCGGTGGCCTCGATCTCGGCCGGCGGACCCGCCGGACGAAGCGCCGGTACCGCGTTGGCGGACGACCCTGCCTTCCTGGCCGGCATGCCCGCGCCCGGAAAGGTCCGCAGTGTCGGCGACAACACCGGCGCCCGCGGCAGCACCACCGGCCCGGCCAACCGAGGTACGGACAAGCGGGGTCCCGGCAACACCGGTCCCAGCCACTCCGGCCGCTAGCGGGAACGTGTCGCCCGCGTTCTGCGTCTCAGCAGCCGCCACTGGACCAATTCGGAACTCGGAATAGTTATCCACAGGCAACAAAGAGCCCGTTGTTCTTGACCCTGACCGGCTCCTACGGTGGCCGACGACGGCTTGACGAAGCTACGGAAGGACAAGCCCGGAATGAAGACGCAGGACAGACCGCTCGACCAGGACGACCAGGCAATGGCCGACCTCGCCGAGATCACGGACTGGGCCAAGATCGCCGGCCCGGACAACGACGAGACCGGTGTCGAGGTGGTCCGGGCCGTCGTGCAGCGGGTCACCGCGGCGACCGACTGGAGGCCCTGGCCGCTGCAGGCCGGCGAGCAGATCCCCGATGTCTCCGCGTCGTGGGGTTTCACCACGCCGCGCGGGACGACGATGATCGTGTTCCCCGGGATGGCCTTCGCCGACACCCGCGAGAGCGGCTGGTCGGCGTACGAGATCCAGCCGGAGGACATTCCGGCCGCCGAGGCCGGGCTGGACGAGACCTGGCCGGCGAACCTCGAGCTCGCCAAGAAGCACTTCGGCGAGCCCAACTACGTGAGTGACGAGACCAACCCGAACTTCCTCGACGAATGGGGTCCGGGCGCGGGGGCGAATCGGCGCCACCTGGCCGTATGGGTCCGGCCGGGCGCGCAGTTCCAGCTGTACAGCGTCAAACCCACCGAGCACCCGCTGACCACCGCCGTAGGTGTGACCTACGCGGTCTACATCGACTAGGAGATCTCGGATGTCTCAACCCAGCGAAGGCCCCCTGTGGCAGCAGGGGAGCATCGTTCAACCGTGGGACTACCTGTCCAACTTGACTCCGCAGCAGCAGCAGCGGCTCGAGATGGTTCTCAACCTGGACGACGACCAGGTTCGCCGGCTGAACCGGGTGCTCAGTAGGGATCCGCTCAGGGAGCGCCTGCACCGGACCGCTGCCAACGCGGTCGCCGCGGTGAACAAGACGGTTTCCGACACCTACCACCGGCTCTCCGAAGCAGCAGTCGCGCTGCCGGGCCAGGCCCACCGGTACGCGCTCGCCGGCCGCGACGTCGCCGTCGACGCAGCGAAGGCCACGGGCAGAGCAGCCGCCGGCGCGACCGTGGCCACCGGCCGGGCAATCGGCGACGCGACTGTGGCGACCGGCCGGGCAGTCGGCGACGCGACTGTGGCGACCGGCCGGGCAGTCGGCGGCGCGACTGTGGCGACCGGCCGGGCAGTAGGCGGCGTAGCGGCAGCGACCGGCCGGGCAGTCGGCGGCGCCGCGGTCACCGCAGGCACGGCGGCGACCGGGGCGGTTGTTGCGACCGGCCGGGCAGTCGGCGGCGCGGCGGCAGCGACCGGCCGGGCAGTAGGCGGCGCTGCGGTTACCGCAGGCACAGCGGTGACCGGGGCGGTTGTCGCCACTGGCGGCGCTATCAGCGACGTGGCGGTAGCAGCGGGTACGGCCATGGCGGACACGGCCAAGGACGTGGCCGGCGCCGTCTCGCGCTGGTACGACCGGCAGAAGACGCGCGTCACGATCATGTCCGAGGGCGTCAAGGCGACCGCCGCTCAGCTGAAGTTCGACCCGAACCTCAAGGACGTGGCTTCGCGGGACGCCAAGGAGGCAGGCGAGCTCTACAGCGCCTACGCCACCGCACCGGACCTCCAGGGCAGGATCGCGATCCTGCAGGCTGAGACGGGCCGCCTGCAGCAGCGACTCGAGACCGACACCGCCCAGTCAGCGGCAATGGTCGGCATGCTGCCGGCCGGCCAGGCGGCGGAGACCAACGCAGGCCAGCTCGCCAACGAGTCGCAGGCGCCGAACCTCGGCGAGGCGCAGCGGACCGGCCCGACCGTTGAACCCGGCAAGAAAGACGGCAAGCAGCTCTGATCCGCAGTTCGTTCGACCGGCCGTTCTCCGCTTCGGAGGGCGGCCGGTCGGGCGTTAGACTGCGGGTGATGTCGAGGCTGCTGGGGTTCGGGAGTCAGCTGGTGGAGTTTCACGAGCGGCTTCGGGAGCAGCTCGACGTACTGCGGGACGCGGCCGAGCCGGGTGGGCGGGACCTCGTCGCGCACTGCTTGTCCTTCTGCGGAGCACTGACCCGTCACCACACCGGCGAGGACACCGGAGCGTTCCCGGTGCTCGCGGCGGAGTACCCAGAACTCCGACCCGTCCTGGACGAGCTGGCCCGCGATCACGTCCTGATCGCGGACGCCCTGCGCCGCCTGGAGAAGCTGGACGAGCTCGAGTCAGGGCAGCGGGCGCTGGAGCTCGACACCGTTGCCGCGCTGATCGAGACGCACTTCACCTACGAAGAGCGAAAGCTCACCGCCGCCCTCAACGCGCTCGAGGACGACGGGAGCGGACGGCTAGCTCTCCCCTTCCGATGACGCCGGCTCGGCAGTGCGGTTCCTGCGTCTGGGGAGGGGTGGCAACGGGCGTGGTGGTTCGGGGTCCACGTCGTTGCCTGCCAGGTGATTGACGATGGCGTTCAGGACGGCGGCGGTCGGGACGGCGACCAGGGCTCCGACGATGCCGGCGATGACGACGCCGGTGGCGATCGACAGGATGACGGCGAGCGGGTGGACGCTGACCGCGCGGCCGAGCAGGAACGGCTGCAGGACGTGCGCCTCCAGCTGCTGTACGCCGATCACGACCGCCAGCATCACGATCGCCACAATGGGGCCCTTGGCAACCAACGCGACGAGGACCGCGACGATACCGCTGACGAGTGCGCCGACCACCGGCACGAACGCGCCGACGAAGACCAGGATGCCGATCGCACTCACCAGCGGCAGCCCGAGGATCGCCGCGCCGAGGGAGATCCCGATCGCGTCGACGGCCGCGACGATGATCGTCGCGCGGACGAACGCGGTCAGCGAGACCCACGCCTTCCGGCCGGACGAGTCGGCCTTGTCGCGGGCGCGCCGCGGGAACAGCCGGACCAGCCAGGCCCAGATCTGCTCCCCCTGGTACAGGAAGAAGAACAGGCAGAACAGCGAGATGAACAGCCCGGCGATGACGTGCGTGGCCGTCGTACCCACCGCGGCCGCCTGGTGACCGAGTCCGCCACCGGACGCGAGCTGCTCGCGCACCGCCTTGATGGCGTTGGTGACGTCCTGATCGGTGAGCCCGAAGTTGATCCGGCCCAGCTCGCGCAGCCTCTGCACGCCCTCGCCGACCTGAGTGGAAAGGCTGTCGAACTGACCCGCGATCTGCGTGCCGACCAGGGTGAGCAGACCGGCGACCACGACGATCGTTGCGATCACCGTGATACCGGCCGCCGGGCCACGGGGAAGGCGCAGCCGTTGCAGGCCGTTGGTAATCGGGACGAGCAGTGCGGTGAGCAGTACGCCGACAGTGATCGGGACGAACACCTCGGAGAGGTACCGGATCCCGTAGCCGACCACGGCCACAGCGGCAACGACCACGAGGAACCGCCACGCCCAGGTGCTGGCGATGTACATCCCCCGCGTCACCCCGGCCTCGTCCACCGGAGCGTACGGCTCGGGGGTCTCCGCCGGTACCCCCTCCAGAACCTGGTTGTCCGCGACCGGACTCTCTTCGTCGCGCTCTGCTTCGTCCCGCCCCGTGTTGCTCATCCCACCTCCGCAGCTCGGTCTGCTGCAGAGACTAGTGCCCGAGAATGCCGGTTCTATGAATGTGGGCGGCAAGCCCTTCCGCGGCCTTCGGTTCGTCCTCTGCCAGCAAGCCGACGGCGGCCAGCACGTAGTCCTTGTCCACGCACACCTCCGCGCGCTGCGGGACCAGCCAGCCCTCCTCCTGGGCGTTCGTCCCGATCGCACCGAGGATGCGGGCGGCAACCTCGGGCGGGTTGTGCCGCAGTACTCCCCCGGACCCGACCAGCAAGTCGACCTCCCGCAAGTCCTTCCCGGACCGCTCGATCACTCGCCCGCCTGGCCCGAACACGATCCGCTGCCGGCCCGCATGCCGCCGCAGCGCGACCGTAGCCGCCACGCCGGCCAGCAGCTCGTCGTACGTCGCCTCCTGGTCGGTCGAAGGCAGGTACGCCGGGTCCGCGTGCCGCCGCTCGGCCGCTGCCCGCAGGCCGCTGTCCGAGACCAGCCCAGCCTCTACACCGGCCGCCACGACCGGTACGGCGCTCCAGCGCATGCCCAGGTCGCCTTCGACGGTCCGGGTCACCGGGTGGGTCGCGACGACCTCGCGGCCGAGGTTGGCGTCCTCCGGGTCGAGCTCGATCACCGAGTGGACGTCCGTGGTCGCCCCGCCGATGTCCACGACGGCCACATCCCCGTGCAGGCCGGCCAGCACCTCGACACCACGCAGTACGACGTCCGGCGTCGCGGCGCGGACCAGCTGCTGGAAGGACGGGTCGCGGGAGAGATTCTTGCCGCCGATGACGTGCTCCAGGAACATCTCGCGGATCGCCGCGCGCGCACTGTCGGGGGCGAAGACACCGATCTCCGGTACGACGTTGTCCGCCAGCACGTGCGGTACACCGGCGTCCGCGAGCAGGCCGCCGACCTCGTCCCGCGCGTCGATGTTGCCCGCGACAACGACCGGTTTCCGCCACTTGTACTTCGCCAGCGTGGTCGCGGCCCGCACGAGTACCGCCGAGTTGCCGCCGTCCGTCCCGCCCAGCAAGAGCACGACGTCGGGTCGTTCCTTCCGCAGCTCCTTCTGCGAGCCGGCACTCAACCCGCCGCTCACCACAGCCACGACCCGCCCGCCACTGGAGAGCGCAACCCGCTTCCCGGCCTCAGCAGTCACCAACTCTTCGTTGCCCACCACACCGATCCGCAGCCCACCACCGGCGCTGGAGCAGGCCAGCACCTCAGCCTTGTCGACTGCCTGGTCGGCTTCGCGCAGGACCGCGCGGCAGGCCTGCCAGCCGTCCATGACGTCCGTGTCGATCGTCGTCCGATACTCGGCCCGGGCAACCAGGTCACCCGAGCCGAGATCAACCGCTACCGCCTTGGTGAAGGTCGACCCGAAGTCGACAGCTACAACCAGGCTCACGCCATGGCACGATCGAGGTCGAGGAGGAGGTCGTCGACCGTCTCGATGCCGACGCTCAGGCGGATGAGGTCGGCGGGGACCTCCAGCGGGGTGCCGGCGACCGAGGCGTGGGTCATCTTGCCCGGGTGCTCGATCAGCGACTCGACGCCGCCGAGCGACTCGCCCAGCGTGAAGACCTCCGCCTTGTTGCAGATGTCCAGCGCGTGCTCGAGGCCGCCGGCGACGCGGAAGCTGACGATGCCGCCGTACCGCTTCATCTGCTTCGCGGCCGTCTCGTGCCCGGGGTGCCCGTCGACGCCCGGGTACAGAACCTGGCTGACCGACTTGTGCCGCTGCAGGAACTCGACGACCTTCTCCGCGTTGTCGCTGTGCCGGTCCATCCGCACGCCGAGCGTCTTGATGCCGCGCAGTACCAGCCAGGAGTCGAACGGCCCGGCGACCGCACCGATCGCGTTCTGGTGGAAGGCGATCTTCTCTGCCAACTCGGCGTCGCGCACGACCAGCGCACCGCCGACGACGTCCGAGTGACCGCCCATGTACTTCGTCGTCGAGTGCACGACCACGTCCGCGCCGAGCTCGAGCGGCTGCTGCAGGTACGGCGAGGCGAACGTGTTGTCCACCACCAGCAGTGCGCCCGCGTCGTGCGCGACCTGCGCGACGATCGCGATGTCCGCGACGTTCAGCAGCGGGTTGGTCGGCGTCTCCAGCCAGACGACCTTCGTCTTGCCCGGCCGGATCGCCGCCCGGATCGCCTCCGGGTGGGTGACCGCGGCCGGCGTCATCTCCACGCCCCAGTTGCCCAGGACGCGGGCGAACAGCCGGAACGTGCCGCCGTACGCGTCGTCCGGGAACACCACGTGGTCACCCGGGACGCAGAGCGAGCGGATCAGGGTGTCCTCGGCGGCCAGCCCGCTGGCGAACGCGAACCCGCGGTTGCCCGCCTCGATCGCGGCCAGGCACTCCTCCAGTGCGGTGCGGGTCGGGTTCGCCGACCGGCTGTACTCGTACCCGTTGCGCAGCCCGCCGACGCCGTCCTGCTTGTAGGTGCTGGTCGCGTAGATCGGCGGGACCACCGAACCGGTGGTCGGGTCGGGCTCGTTCCCGGCGTGGATGGCGAGCGTCTCGAAACCGTAGTGGTGTTCCTTGTTCACCGGACCAGCGTACGGCCTGGTCTGATCGGCTCCGCGCACCCGTCCACGCGCGCGGAGCGGGTTGCCGCCGTCCGGAGGGATCCAGGTTGTCCACAGCTGCGTCGAACCGGCTGGCGGATGACCCACTCCGCCGCCTACGGTTGCGCACAGTGGTTGCCGCGGGACACCGAGCAGGAAGGACGACGGGCCGGCATGAAGACGCAGGACAGGCCGCTCGACCAGGACGACCTGGCGATGGCGGACCTCGCCGAGGTTCCGGACTGGACCGTGATCGCGGGTCCGGACAACGACGAGTCCGGTCCGGCGGTCGTGCGCGCGCTCGTGCACCGGGTGATGCGGCATACGCCCTGGCAGCCGTGGCCGCTCGAGCCCGGCGAGGTGATCGACCCCGAGATGGTCTCCTGGGGCTTCGTCACCCGGCGCGGGACCACGATGATCGTGTTCGACGGCCTCGCGTTCCCGGACTGCCCCGACAGCGGCTGGTCGGCGTACGAGATCGGCCCCGACGACATCGCCGAGGCCGAGGCCGGGCTGGACCAGCACTGGCCGGACCACCTCGCGCTCGCGACCCGGCACTGGGGCCGGCCGGACTACCTCGGCGACGAGAACAGCCCGACCTTCGTGGACGAGTGGGAGCCGGGCGCCGGCACCGGACGGCGACACCTGGCCGTCTGGCTGCGCCCGGGCGCCCAGATCCACCTCTACAGCACCAAGCCGACCAAGGACCCGCTCACGACCGCCGTCGGCGTCAGTTACGCCGTGTACATCGACTAGGAGTCCAGATGAGCGCGCAACCTCCCGAGTCCGCCTCGTCGAACCGGTGGCGGCAGTCGGCGGAGACCCACAACCCGCAGCAGGCCGGCACCAACAAGACCAAGGCCGCCCTGGCCGCGGCCGCCAAGAACGCGAAGAACTTCGACCGGAACGTGCTCGAGGCAGTGGGCCGGGCGAAGCTCAGCAAGCGCGACCTGGCCCGCCTGGCCCACCACCAGCTCGCCGCAACGGCAGATCCGCGCCGGGAACAGACAGCCGACCGGTCCGCCTACGCGCTGAACCAGCTCGCGCAGCAGGCCATGGAGAACCAGCCCATGCGGAGAGGGCTGTTCGTCGGTATGCGGAACGCCGTCTCCGAGATGCGGGCGGTCCGGCGCGGCCGGAAGCGGCTCAAGGGCGGGCTGTCGATCGCGGCCCACAACGCCAGGAGGCAGGACGCGAACGTTCGCCGCGCCTACGGCGAGTCCGCGTTTACTCCGACCGACGTCGCGAACATGGTGAACAACCAGATCTTCGACACCTTCCAGCCCGACGCACTCGGCGGGTCGTACTACTCCCCCGCGACCGGTCAGCAACAGGGCTACATAGGCCAGCAGGAAGGCCCGATCGACCGGCAGCAGCACGCCCACGCCCAGCAGCAAGCCGCACCGGCGCAAGGTTCCCAGGGACAGCAGCAGGGGTTCGGCGGCGCGCTCAAGGAAGAACTGCGCCGGGCGGCTCCGGCCATCTTCGAGCTGATCCAGATGGCGAACCAGCTGCTCGTCCAGCAACAGCAGCTGATGGCCGAGCTACAGAACCAGCTCGCACAGGCCACCGGCGTGCAGGTCACGGGTCAGCAGGTCACCGGGCCGCAGGTCACCGGCGCGGAGCCTGAGGCCTATTCCGAGGCCTTCGCCAACATGGACGAAGCCTTCAATGCCTACCAGCAGCAGGGAGCGGGGCAGGACCGGGAGGTCGTCAACGAGGCCTATGCCGCGGGTTACGCCCATGCAGTTCGCGACGGCGTCGACCTGGACCAGCGCACAGAGGCGCTCCAGGCCCTGCAACAGCAGCTTGCAACGCAACTGGCGGAGCTCCAGGACCGGGAGGCGCGGCTGGGAGAGCAGGGACCTGCTGTCGATGCTCGTACGGGCGAGCAGCCGGCGGTTCAGCAGGACGCCGCGCAGCAGGCGGAGACTCGCGGCGGGCCTGAACCGGTAGCCGCGGAGAACGCCACCGAGACCTGGAACGCCGTGGGCAACGACGCCGAGCGCCCACCGGAGGTCCTCACGCCGCAGCCCGAGCAGGCCGCGGAGACCAACGCCCAGGCGCAAGCCGCGCCGGCCGCAGCGGCCCAGGCTCAGCCGGCCGAAGCGGCACAGGCCCAGCCAGGCGAAGCGGCACAGGTACAGCCGGCGGTGACGAACGAGCCGGCCTCGCCGACAGTCGATACGGACAACGCCGCAGCAAATGCGCAGGCACCGTCGCAGCAGGCACCGGCGCGGGAGCCAGTGCGACAGCCGGTGTTCCAGTCGGCGGGCGACGTAAAGCGGAACGCGCAGGGTGAGGCCATTCCCACCAAGGACCAGCAGCGGACCGCCAAGGAAGACTCTGTCAGCGCCATGGACAAGGCCACCGCCGGCCAGCCTCCGCTGAAGACCGTCGACCCCAAGCTGGCGACGCAGGCCGCTTCAGCATCTGCAGCCGGCACCCAGCGCGGTCCGCAGACGGCCGCCGCCAAGACCAACAACCAGCCCAACCGCGAAAGTTAGCGACACCGGCAACCAACCCCGACGAGAAATTGACGCAACCAGCAAGTTGCCATACATTGATCGCAACTTGCTGGTTGCCACTTGGAGGTTGTGATGGGGTTTCCTGATCGGATTGAGCGGACGGTCGAGTTGGCGCATCCGCCGGCCAAGGTGTGGGCGGCGCTGACCACCGCGGAGGGGCTCGGGACCTGGTTCGGTCATACGGCGACGATCGACCTGCGCCCGGGCGGGACCGCGGAGATGACCTGGTCCAGCGGCGACCGGGCCGAGATGCGGATCGAGCGGATCGAGGAGCCGACGACGTTCGGCTTCACCTGGCACATCTACGGCCTCCCCGCGGAGGACCCGCGCCGGACGTACGTCGAGTTCACCCTCGAGCCCGTCACCTCGGGCACCCGGCTGACGGTGATCGAGTCCGGCTTCTCCCAGCTCCCCGACGACGAGTACCAGACCGCGTTCAGCGCCAACACCGACGGCTGGGGCAGCGAGCTCGGCGAACTCGCCGAGTACCTCGACAAGACCGCCTGAACCACCAGGGCGTTGCTCGTCAGCCGGCCGGCTGGGTCTTCAGCCGGACGGTGAAGAGCGGCAGGAGGAAGTGGACCAGCGGGCCGATGGACAGCGCGTAGACGACGGTTCCCACGCCGATCGAGCCACCGAGCAGGAAGCCGGTCGCCAGGACGGTGAGCTCGATCGAGGTGCGGACCAGCCGGACGCTCAGACCGGTACGGCGTACCAGCCCGGTCATCAGGCCGTCACGAGGACCGGGGCCGAACTGGGCACCGATGTAGAGGGCGCCGGCGAGGGCGTTGACGACGACACCGGCGAGCATGAAGACGATCCGGAGCCACAGCTGCTGTGGGCGGTCGACGGTGGCGAGCGTCAGGTCGGTGACCAGACCGATGACGATCGCGTTGCTGATCGTGCCGAGACCTGGCCACTGGCGGAGCGGGATCCAGGCCAGCAGGACGACGAAGCTGACCGCGATCACGATCGTGCCGAAGCTCAGCCCGAGGTGCTTGGTGAGGCCGGAGTGGAAGACGTCCCACGGGTCCAGGCCGAGGTTGCCCTGGATCATCAGGCCCATCGAGCCGCCGTACAGGGTCAGACCGACGTACAGCTGGACCAGGCGGCGCGGCAGGTGGCCCGCCTTCAGCTGCTGGATCGGGTTGATCGGCGCGAGTTGGCGCGGTGGGGCGTCGGAGGTGGCGGTCACTGATCCAGTTTCCCGCGCAAGTGGCCTGGTTTCCGATAGCCAATTCGTGGATAGTGGACTGCATGCACCTTCCTGCGAGCACGTTGTCCGGCCTGTTGGGCGACTGGGCTGGACCGGGTCCGGCGTACCGGGTCCTGGCCGAGCGGCTCCGCCTGCTGATCGCGGACGGGCGGATCATGCCCGGCTCGCGGCTGCCGAGCGAGCGAGAGCTGACCGACGTGCTCGGGGTCAGCCGTACGACGGTGGCGTCGGCGTACCGGGAACTGCGCGACAGCGGTTACCTGATTAGTCGGCGCGGGTCGGGCAGCGTCACCGCGCTGCCGTCGAAGATCGAGCCGGAGCTCGGGCGGCACCACGCGCCGGGGATCGACACGGACGGGCTGTACGACTTCACCTGCGCGGCGCCGGCCGCCGTACCGGGGATCAGTACCGCGGTGACGTCGGCGGCTCTGGAACTGCCGCGGCACCTGGCGACGCCCGGGTACCACCCGCAGGGGCTGCCGGTACTGCGGGAGGAGATCGCGGCCGCGTACGCGGAACGAGGGCTGCCGACGTCACCGGACCAGATCATCGTCACCGCCGGCGCTCTGGCGGCGACGTCGATCGCCGTCCGCGCGATGACGCAGATCGGGGACCGGGTGCTGACCGAGAGCCCGACCCACCCGAACTCGGTGGACGCGATCCGGCGCAGCGGGTGCCGGGTGGTCGCGGTACCGATGTCGCCGGGCGGATGGGACCTACCGTTGCTGGAGGCAACGATTCGGCAGACGGCGCCGCGGGCGGCGTGGCTGGTGGTGGACTTCCAGAACCCGACCGGTTTTCTGATGCCGGCGGCCGATCGGCAGCGGCTGGCGATCGCCTTTGCGCGAGCGCGGACCACGGCGATCGTGGACGAGACGCTCTTCGAGCTGTCGCTGGACGGGCAGGAGCTGCCGCCGCCGTTCGCGACGTACGACCCGGCCGGGGTCATCACGGTGGGCTCGGTGAGCAAGTCGTTCTGGGGCGGGCTGCGGATCGGGTGGCTGCGGGTGCCGGAGACGCTGGTCGCGCGGGTGCTGGACGCGCGAGCGTCTCTCGATCTCGGCGCGCCCGTTCTGGAGCAGCTCGTGGTGGCGGGGTTGCTGCGCGAGCGCTCGACCCTGCTGCCTGAGCGCCGGGCCTCACTGGCTCATCGGCGCGACGTGCTGGCCCAGGCGGTTGCCTCCGACCTCGCGTCGTGGCGCTTCCGGCTGCCCGGCGGCGGGCTGTCACTCTGGTGCGAGCTGCCCGAGCCGGTCGGCTCCAGCCTGGTCGGGGTGGCTCAGCGGAACGGCGTACTGCTGGTGGCGGGGTCGCGTTTCTCCCCCGACGGCGGGCTCGAGTCGTTCATCCGCCTGCCGTTCACGGTCGACGTGGACGCTTTGCGTGACGGAGTACGCCGGCTTGCCGCGTCGTACGACTCGCTGACGGTCGGGCCGGCGCCCCGCCGCGCGCCGGTGATGATCGCGTAATCGCGGCGTAAGGGGTGTGGGGAAGGTTCGCCTTACCCCGGGCGTTGAGAGACCATGAAAGCAACTCTGCGAGAGGCGTGAGAATGTCGTTCTTCAGCCGCAACACCGCCATGGTCGAGCCCACGGCCGCTCTGCCCGGCCGGGAGACTCCCGGCTTCGCCGTACCGGACGAGAACATCGTCCTGCACACGCCGCAGACCGCCGCCGCGCCCGAGGGCTTCGAGGAGGTCTGGTTCGGCACCGGATGCTTCTGGGGCACCGAGGAGATCTTCTGGCAGCAGCCCGGCGTGTACACGACAGCGGTCGGGTACGCCGGCGGCTACACCCCGAACCCGACGTACGAAGAGGTCTGCACCGGCCGCACCGGCCAGACCGAGGCGGTCCGGGTCGTCTACGACCCCACCAAGACCACCTTCACCGACCTCCTCAAGGTCTTCTGGGAAACCCACGACCCCACCCAGGGCATGCGCCAGGGCAACGACCTGGGCTCCCAGTACCGCTCGGCCATCTACTACACAACCGACGCCCAGCGCGCCGAAGCCGAACGCACCCGAGACTTCTACGCCCCCGTCATCAAGCCCCTGGGCTACGGCGACATCACCACCGAAATAGCCCCCGCCACCACCTTCTACTACGCCGAGCCCTACCACCAGCAGTACCTGTACAAGAACCCCAACGGCTACCGCTGCCACAGCAACACCGGCGCGAAGTTCCCGGCTGACGTCTGAGTTTCCTGCAGACCGAGGGCCCCACCATCGGTGGGGCCCTCGTTTTGTGTGCTGCTCGTGTTGCTCGGTGTTGGCCGGACGTACATCGAGATGTCATCTGTCTGACCTGCCCCGAGGATCGCCGCTGGAATCGAATGGCGGTTGTTGCTGGATCAACTTTCTGGAGGGGTAGATGAAGAGCAGGTCGATCGCCGGCGTGGCGGCAGTCGGCGCCATCGGGGCGCTGGCGCTGGTCGGAGCAGTCGAGTCCGGCGCCCAGGCGGACGGCGGCGGGTCGCGGGGAGGGCCCGCGCCTGCCGGGAGCCCGCGGCTGACCTCGGTCCCCGCCAACGCGAAGGTCGCGGGGATGAGCAGTCCTGACGTCCTGTCGCCCGGGTTGGCGCTGCAGGTGGCCGCGCAGGGGTCGGACAAGCTGGAGAACGGTACGGCGAACCTGCCGTTCTACGGGTACCGCGGCGACGGCCCGATGCTGCCGGCGCCGGGCGACCTGCCGACGGCCACGCACAAGGTCGAGGCCGGGAAGACCGAGCCGGACAAGAACACCTACCTGGTACTCAAGGGCCAGCACGGTGCCGACCCCAACTACAACTACGGCACCCACTTCGTCTTCCAGGGCCACGAGGGTTCCGGCGACGGCGAGCTCACCCGGATCAACCTGGACGCCGACGCGGCCCACCGTGTGACCCTGCTGGCGACGGCCACCACGGACGGCAAGGCGCTGCCGCCGTTCGACGGATCCACCTGGGACCCGTGGGCGAAGCGGCTGCTGCTCACCGCCGAGAACGGGGCCAACGGCGGGGTGTACCAGTCGACGCTCGCCGTCGGCGCGCAGGTCGAGGACATCTCGGCTGCCACCGGGCGGGCCGGCTACGAAGGTGTGCAGAACGACTCCGCCGGCAACGTGTGGCTGGTCGAGGACACCGGTGGCGCGACGATCGCCGGCGACAAGGCCAAGCTCCCGAACAGCTTCGTGTACCGCTTCCTACCGGTGGCGAAGGGCGACCTCAAGCACGGCAAACTGCAGGCCCTGCAGGTGATCTCGCGGCGTACCGGGCAGCCGATCGCGTTCCAGCCGATCGACGCCGCGCACCCGACCGGCAATACGTTCAGCGATGACACCAAGGACCTGCACACCTACGGGCTCTCGTTCAGCACGCGGTGGGTGACGGTCCACGACACCGCCACGGACACCTCCGGGAACGCGTTCGACGCCAACGCCCTGGCCAAGGCGGCCAAGGCGACGCCGTTCAAGCGACCGGAGAACGGCCAGTTCCGGCCGGGCACCCACTTCGGCGAGTTCTGGTTCGAGGAGACCGGTGACACCAACGCCGACAGCACCGCGAACAACGGGTTCGGCGGCTGGGGTGCGGTCCTGAAGCTCACCCAGTCCGGCCCGACGGCCGACACCGGCCGCTTGTCGCTGGTCTACAACGGCGACAAGGCGCACACCGGTCTGGACAACATCACCTTCATCGACGCGAACCACGTCGCGTACGTCGAGGACGCCGGCGACGGCCTCCACACCCAGCGCGGCCTGCTCGACTCCGGTTACCTGTTCGACGTCCACGCCGACTACGCCCACGGCGCGCAGCCGGTGCGCTTCCTGGCCGAGGGCCGGGACCCGTCGGCGACCATCGACTCCGCGTTTTCAGGCATGACCGGATTCCAGAACGACGGAGACAACGAGATCACCGGCATTCACATGTCCGACGGAGACGCCTCCGAGCACGGCATCCTGGGCGCGAAGGTGCCTACGCCGTTCCGCGCCGGCTGGCGCCTGTTCTGGACCCAGCAGCACGGCGACAACACCACCTGGGAGATCCTCCCCACCCACCACTGAAGGCAGCCCCGGCGCAAAGTTGCCGGCTGACGCCTGATGCCCCTGGACTCTCCGAGTTCAGGGGCGTCAGGCGTATTTGCGCTGGACGAGTTCCGGCGCATCGGTCCGGCCGGGCGCGCCGGACCGGGCGTGCCGACGCGCGACCAGCAGGACGACGGCTCCCGGCAGCGTTGCGACCAGCGCGAGCATGCCGTACACCACCGCGACAGTGACGCCCAGCCCCGCGCCGAGCCCGACCGAGCTGAACGCCCATGCGGCCGCGCCCTCGCGCGGGCCCCAGCCTGCGATATTCGTCGGCACCGCGGAGGCCGTCAGTACAACCAGTGCTAGCGGCAACAGCCGAGCCGGGGAAACATCTGCCCCGGTCGCTCGCACCGCGATCAGGAACACCAACGCGTGGCCGAGCACGGCGACGGTGGAGGCAAGCAGGATGCCCGGCCAGGCCCGCGGAGCGAGAACCGCGCCACGGAGATCGCTGGTGAAGGCGCGTCCGATCCGCGAGGAGAGGCGACGTCGGTTCAGGCAAAGGGGTACGGCGATCAGCGCCACCCCGGCGACAACCACGACCGTCACGGCGACCGAAGGAACAAAGGAGGGGGCCGGCCAGGACAGCAGGAACAGTACGCCCACCGTCAGCACGAGCTGTACCGCAAATCCCGACGCCCGCTCCCACGCGACGGCCCGCAGGCTACGCCCCAGGTCGCCGACCTCGCGCCCGTGACGCACGGCGCGGTGTACGTCGCCCATCACCCCGCCCGGCAGCGTGGCGTTGAGGAACTGGGACCGGTAGTACGCCGCCACCGCGGTCCGCAGCGGCACCTCGACGCCGAGTCCGCCGGCGACGAGCCGCCACCGCCAGGCACAGCACAACGTGGTCAGCGCCGTGATCGCGACCGCGGCGGCGACCGGCCAACCGGTCGTCAGCCGGAGCCCGTCTACCAACGGGCCGGTGCCTACCCGCCACACAAGAAGGGCGAGGATCGCGGCGCCGCCTGCCAAGCGCGCCCAGGTCCAGATGTTTCGGCTGATGGCGGGTCCGATCTCGTAGTTGGGGCTCGTACCAGTAACACGGCTGTCGCCTGCCGCTGGTTCATCCGGCGACTTCCGTCAGCACGACCGCCAATTCGCGTGCAGTCTGCGCCCAGTCGGACAGCGTCAGGCGCCGCGAGCTGGCCGCCACGCGCAGCCGGGCGCGCTCCACTGGATCGCTCAGCCACCTTCGCAGCGCCTGCGCCAGAGCGTTGGGATCGCCCGGCTCGACCAGCAAGCCCGGTCGGCTGCCATCGGCGGCGTGGCCGAGAGCCTCCGGTACGCCGCCGACCTTCGTGGCCACGACCGGCAGCCCGCGGGCGAGCGCCTCGGTGACGACCATGCCGTAGGTCTCGAACTGGGAGGCCAGCACCAAGGCGTCCGCCTCTGCGTAGGCGTGCTCGAGCTCGGCCCCCGTGAGCGGGCCGGTGAAGCACACCCGGTCGGCTAGCCGCCGGTCCCTGGCCTGCCGGCGCAGCACATCGACGAACTCCGGGTCGAGATTCAACGAACCGACGAAGACGCACCTCCACGCCAGATCGTTCACCGTGGCCAACGCCTCGAGCAGGAGGTCTGGGCCCTTGGCCGGGGTGAGCGCTCCGACGCAGAGCAACCGCCCACCGGACACCGAGCCCGAGACCAGGTCGGCCTTGTCGACGCCCGGCCGGACGACGTACACGCGGTCCAGGGCGTAGTGGTCGAACAGCCACCGCCGGGTCCAGTCGCTCGTAGCCACGATCGCGGATGCCGCGGACAGCGCAGCGACCTCGCGCGCATCGTCCCGTGGCATGTGGAGGAGTACGACGAGCCGCAGGCGGTCGGCCTCCGGCTCCAGCAGCTCCGGGACCACGGAAGCCAGCAGGCCATCGACCAACACCACTTCGCCGTCCGGCACCCGGGCCAGCGCCGCGACCGCAGCCAAGCGGGCCGCCGTGTCGGGGCGGGGCCACTGGCCGGCCACGGCGTGCTCGTGGACCGCCCAGCCGAGTGCCATGAGCCCGCGACAGACGCGGCGGTCGTAGACGTTGCCGCCGCTCGGCCGCAGCGGATCGTCGATCCCATCGGGGACCAGGACGTGCACCTGTCTCACAACGACCGCTCGCAGCCGGCGCCGAGTTCGCCGATCCAGAATCCCCGTGCTTCGGTCGGCACCGCAGCCTCCTTCGCCCGCCCGGATGAACCGGTGCGACGCTGTTCTCGTATGACGCTCGTTACCCGAAGATACGGAGGCATTGTGCGTCTGGTTCAGGGTCGAGTGCGCAGCCGCATCCCGACCGGCCCGCTCGCCGGCTTCGCTGGTCTGCTCGTGCTCCTCGGCGGGCTCGCAGCGGTCGCCGGCCTCGGCGTCGCCGGCTGGGTAACCGGCGTCGTCTCCGGAGCCGGCCTTGCCGCGCTGCTCGCCCGAGCGATGGCCCGTCACCGTCGTGACGGACTTGGACCCGCGGACAGAGTGACGCTGGCTCGCGCGGTCCTCGCCTGCGGGGTCGCGGCGCTCACGGCGGACTCGTTCGGCGGCCGGGCGCCGGTGGCGATCCTCGTGACGCTCTCGACGATCGCGCTGGTCCTCGACGGGGTGGACGGCCGGATCGCTCGGCGTACCGGCACCGCTTCGGCATTCGGCGCGCGCTTCGACATGGAAGTCGACGCGTTCCTGATCCTGATCCTCAGTGTGTACGTCGCCCGTACGACAGGTTGGTGGGTGCTCGCGATCGGTGCGGCTCGCTATCTGTTCGTGGCCGCCGGCTGGGCGTTGCCGTGGCTGCGCGGTTCGCTGCCGCCTCGCTACTGGGCCAAGGTGGTCGCCGCGATCCAGGGCATCACCCTGACCGTCGTTGTGGCCGGCATCCTGCCCGATGCCGTGACCACGGTGCTGGTGCTGATCGCGCTGGGACTGCTGGCCGAATCGTTCGGCCGTCAGATCTGGGGGCTCTGGCGCCAGGCCGGAAGCCCGCGCGGCACTCGTGCCACCGTGACGTCGGCGCTCGCGATCCTCCTGCTCTGGGCTGCGCTCCTCCTGCCGGACCACACCGGCCACCTGTCGCCGGCCGCCTTCCTCCGGATCCCGCTCGAGGGCCTGGTGTTCATCCTCCTCGTCTGCGTACTGCCGTCGAGACTCGCGCGGGTCCTCGCACTGATCGGCGGTCTCATCCTTGGGGTGCTGCTGATTCTGCGGCTGCTCGACAGAGGCTTCTACTTCGCCTTCGACCGCGCCTTCCATCCCGTGTACGACGCGGCGTACGCCGGCTCCGCGCTGGGCCTGCTCGGCGACTCGATCGGCCGTGTCGGCGCGATCGCAGTCTTTATCGGAGCCGGACTCCTCTGCGTGGTCCTGCTCGCCCTGCTGCCGCTGTCGGCACTGCGGGTGACCCGGCTCGTGGCGAGATACCGGCGGCCGACGATCCGGGTCGTAGCCGTCCTGGCCGCGATCTCGATCGTGCCCGCGCTGACCGGCGCCGGGCCGCAGCCCGTACGACGGCCCGCGTCGGCCTCCGCGGCCCGGCTCGCCACACAGGTCCGTGCCGACCTCCGCGACCAGCGAGAGTTCGTACGGGCGCTCGAGCAGGACCCCTTCCGCGACACCCCTGGCAACGACCTACTGACCGGCCTGAGAGGCAAGGACGTGCTCCTGGTCTTCGTCGAGAGCTACGGACGTACTGCGCTCGACTCTCCTGTCGTCGGGTCGGCGCTCGAGGCCGGGGACCGACGGCTGCAGCAGGCCGGCTTCTCCGCGCGCAGCGGCTTCCTCACCTCGCCGACGTTCGGCGGCATCAGCTGGCTGGCGCACTCCACCTTGCAGTCCGGGCTGTGGGTGAACAACCAGCAGCGGTACGACCACCTCGTCACCCTCGACCGGGTCACCCTCACCGACGCGTTCGGCCGGGCCGGGTGGCGGACAGTCGCCGACGTACCGTCCAACAACGAGGACTGGTCGGTGGCCAGGACGTACTACCACTACGACATGGTCTACGACCGCCGGAACGTGGGGTACGCCGGACCGGCGTTCAGCTATGCCTCGATGCCTGACCAGTACACCCTGGCCGCCCTCCAGCGGCTGGAGCTGGACAAGCCGAACCGCGCGCCCGTCATGGCCGAGGTCGACCTGGTTTCCAGCCACACGCCATGGGCGCCGCTCCCCCGGCTGGTCGACTGGAGCCAGCTGGGTGACGGCTCGGTCTTCGACCCGATGCCGGCTGAGGGTGACTCGCCCGAAGACGTATGGCGACAGCCGGACCGGGTGAAGGCCGCCTACGCACAGTCCATCGCCTACTCTCTCGACGCCCTGACCTCGTTCGTCCAGCAGCTCCACGACCGCAACCTGGTGCTCGTCGTCCTCGGCGATCATCAGCCGGCGAGCATCGTGTCGGGCAACGAGGCGAGCCACGACGTACCGGTGAGCATCATCGCCGCCGACCCAGCCGTGACGGCTCGCGCAGCGGACTGGGGCTGGCAGACCGGGCTGCGACCCGACGCCGGCGCACCGGTCTCGCCGATGGACACCTTCCGCGACCGCTTCCTCATCACCTACGGCCACTAGCTCGCCGTGCTCGACCAGCTACTAGTGGCGGCGGGCGAGGTGAGCGGTGATCTCGGCGTTGAGTTCCACCGTCTCCGGGAGCACCTGGAGTGTTCGGCGGAAGACTTCGTCTCGGTCGGCGGGCGGGAGGAGCACGTACGCCGAGACCGTCGAGAGTTGTCCGATGTAGTCCTGGGCACTGATCGTCAGCCGGCGTTCGATCACTGACTGCCGGACGTCCGTGAACCACTCGGACTGCTGCAGCTCGGTGCCGGGCCATTGCATCGGGCGATCCGCAGGTGTGCCGTCGGGCGACGGGACGCCGTCGTCCTCCAGGTACGGCGCACGCGCCGCGCGTACCGCCTCCTTGAGAGCCGGGTCGGCCAGCTGGATCGGTACGCCGAACGACGCGAACACACCACCCGGCCGGACGAGCACGGCCATCCGGTCCCACCGGCCCTCAGGGTCGGTCCAGTGCAGCGCAGCAGCCGAAAACACCAGGTCGTACGACGCATCCAGCGGCAGGTCCTCGAAGGCGGCTTGTACGGTCGTCACGTTCGCCGGCAGGTGTTTACGCAGCTCCGCGAGCATGGCCGCGTCGGGCTCGGTCGCCGTGACCGCGATCCCTCCCTGCACGAACAGCCGCGTCGCCTTACCCGTCCCGGCGCCGATCTCGAGAGCGGTCTGGATCGGCTCACCGGCGTACGCCATCACCAGCTCGAGAAGCTCCACGGGATACCCGGTCCGGAACCGCTCGTACGCCGCCGCAACCGCCCCGAAGCTCAACCCCCGCGCAACCATCCCAGCATCCTGACAGCTCCCAATCCCCCACCGCTCGCCATTTTCCCGACCTACAGGGCGTGACCCGCTGTCCGTCAGGGACAGGCGAAGGACGTCGAGGCGGGCCCGTGGCTGTCGTACAGCGCGGGCGGAATCAGGGGCGTGGAGGGATGCACATGGAAGAGTTTCGCGCGCGGCCGGGCCGGAGCGAATGGTGAACGCACAGCCGTTGTTCGTGAACTTCACCTGCAGCTCGACCCGCCATCCTGGCGTGGCCAGGTTCGAGTGGAAGGCCGAGCAGTGGCAGCTCGTCGGAGCGTCGCGGCAGCGACCTGACAGCAGTCCGGTGGCCGCGGAGCGACAGTCGCAGTCGGGCGGTTTCGTCCGCGGACCGGCGTACACCGGCTGTCCGAGCTGCGGAGCCGACAGCTTCGTCCAGTGCGGTCGTTGTCAGAGCCTGGGGTGCTGGGACAACAGCTGGCCGGACTTCACCTGCCCCACCTGCGGCAACCGCGGCGAGGTCTCGGACGGCACCATCGAATCCATCTCGACGACCGGCAGCAGCTGAGAGGCGGGGCGATGGCATTCGACCTCGAACGCGGCCAGTTCGGCACCTACCGGGTGAACCAGGCAACCCTGGCCAAGGGTGGAGTGGGCTCGATCCACCGGACCGATGACCCGCACTTCGTGCTCAAGCGCTACTTCAGTCCGGCCAAGGCGCCGAGTCAGGCCCAGCTCGCTCCGCTGATCAATGTCGGCCGCGAGGTGCTGGTCACCCAGGGAAGGCGCCCGGGCGAGACCCCAGAGTCCTCGGTGAACTGGCCGGTCGACTTCGTGCTCGATCGGCGCGACACCGTCACGGCTGTACTGCTGCCGGCAATTCCCGACAACCTGTTCAACCTCGACCTCGGCACGGTCCGCACCCTCGACTTCCTGATCATGTCCCGGGCCCGGCCGCCGCAGGCCAAGGAACGGATGGCGTTGCTGCTCCGGATGGCCGAGATCCTCGCGTTCGTCGACGCGCAGCAGCTCGTGCACGGCGACCTCAACGCCAAGAACCTCGCCTGGACGCTGAAGCCCGAGCCGATCATGTACCTGATCGACTGTGACGGGATGGTCCTGCGCGACCCGCCGCCGCAGACGGGCGTCGCGGCCGCCGGCTGGACCGATCCCCGGGTGGTGACCAGGGCGATCCCGGCGCACGATCACTACAGCGACTGGTACTGCCTCGCGCTCGCGATGTACCGCGGGCTGCTGCTGACCCCGGGCCGGCTCGACCGATCAGCCGACGGCAGCTGGCCGGAGCCCGGCAGCATCCCGCGCCAGCTCGATCCGGAGATCGCCGGCCTGATGCGGCGTGGTCTGTCCGCGCTGGACCAGGACCGGCGGCCGCGACCCAAGGAGTGGGTCGACGCGCTGGTCCGCGCCTACGTCCCGGGCGGACAGTTCAACCTGAAGGCGCTGCGTGAACTCGACACCATCACGGCCCCGAAGCAGCAGCCGAAACCCACTCCGAAACCGGCGCCGGCCAGGTTCAATCCGTTTCCGCCGACGAACTGGAATCAGGGAACACCTCAGCCACCGCCACCGCCGCGGCCCGTACCGACTCCACCACCACGGCCCGTGCCGACCCCGCCGACGCCACAACAGTGGTCACCACAACAGTGGTCACCACCACCGCCGCCACCACCGGTTGTTCCCCAGCCTTGGTACCCACCACCGCCAGTCAACCCGTACGGGTATCCGGGCGCTCCGAACCCTTACTACGAAGTCATCTCCCCGCCTCGCGGCGGCGTGGCCCAGCGGGCGGTCCTCGGTGGTCCCGCCTGGTACCTGAAGGGTGTGCTGGCAGTCGTCCTGCTGACCCCGATCGCGTTGATCTACTGCATCATCGGGCTCCTCCAGCTGACTCGCGCCGATTCCAGATTCCCCGGGGTGAAACGGGCCCGGATCAGTCTGGCAATTTACGGCGGATTCGCGGCCCTCGTCGTCCTGAGCTATTTCTCGGCCGGTTCTTGACCCATCAACCCGCAGCTGAATCCGCAGAAAGAGAAAAACAATGAGCGAAAACTCAGAATCTTATACGATTTTCCCGATCTTTATGCTGGTGGACGTCAGTGCGTCCATGGCCGGCGGACCGATCGAGGCCCTGAACGCGGCGATGCCGGAGATCCAGAAGGCGATGCTCTCGGACCCGACCGTCGGCGAGATCGCGCGGGTCGCGCTGGTGACGTTCTCGGACGTGGCCCGGACCGTCATCCCGCTCTGCGACCTGGCGGAGGCGAGCATTCCGGAAGTGATGGTGGAGAGCGGGACGAACTTCGCGGCCGGCTTCCGCGAGGCGAAGTCCGCCATCGACAGCGGGCTGCGCTCCCTGCCGAAGGGGACGCCGTTCTACCGTCCGGTGGTGTTCTTCATGAGCGACGGCGAGCACATCGCCCGGGAGGACTACCGACAGGCGCTGTCCGAGTTGAAGGACCCGAGCTGGAAGCTGGCCCCGGAGGTCGTGTCCTTCGGTCTGGGGGATGCCAGGAAGGAAGCGCTCCAAGAGATCGCGACCCGCTTCGCGTTCATGGCCAAGGACACCGACCCGGCGGCCGCCGTCAAGGAGATCATCAACGCGCTGATCAGCAGCATCCGCACGACCTCGCGCAGCTTCCACGATCCGAACCAGGCAGACGGCCTGCACATCGACGCGCCGAGCGCCCTCTTCACACCGCTACCGAAGATGTCGCTGTGACCGCCGGACCGGAAGCTCAGCTCGAGCCGGCAGAGCACGAGCAGACCGAGTCGCCGGCGGATTCGGCCGATCAGCCGCCGATCGAAGTATCCGAGGAGCCTGACCGAAGCCTGGACGCCCGTGACCTGACCACCTCGGCGCCGGTCATCGGCAAAGTGCGACCGTTGCCGCCACTGCACGTGAGCGCCGGTGTGGCACATCGGACGCCGACGGTCGCCCTCGACGGACTGATCGCAGGTCCCTTCCACGTCGCAGCAGCGTCGCAGGCCGGCACCGCACACCTCATCAAGGGCGAACCGCGCCAAGACGCCTACGACTTCGTACTCACACCCACGGGCCGCTTGGTCGTGGTGATCGTCGACGGTCTTGGTTCGCGGCAGGCTGCGCAGGTCGGTTCGCGCATCTTCTGCGAGCAGGTGACGATCCTGGGCAGTACGACGGACTGCACCGCGGCCGAGTACCTGCTGCAGGCCACCGTCCAGACCAGCACGATCGCCGAGCACAACTACGGTCTGACTGACGACGAGATTTCCTTCGTCGGTGCTGTGGCCGTGTTCAGCGAAACCGACGGAGAGAGTGTCGATATCGCGCGTGTCGGGGACGTGTCCGCGTTCGCGCTCGCGGCTGATAGTTCGTTCACCGAGTTGTTCCAGCACGACGATGCGGCCCTCAACATCGTGCCCGCACTCTTGCCGGGCAAGGGCACCCCCGCGCCCGAACAGGTCCGGGCAAGTGGCGACGGCCAGATCGTTCTGACCACCGACGGACTCGCGACCGACCTGCGGAACTCCGCCAGCCTGCGGGAGTGGCTCGCCGAGGAATGGCGTCTGCCGGTCGGCCCTTATGCGATGGCCGACAGCCTCCGGTACCGCCGGCAGGGCTCACACGACGACCGCACCGGCGTGGTCGTCTGGAGGCGCGCCGCCGCTGATCAGGG
Source organism: Kribbella sp. NPDC026611 (assembly GCF_040638345.1). NCBI lineage: Bacteria > Bacillati > Actinomycetota > Actinomycetes > Propionibacteriales > Kribbellaceae > Kribbella > Kribbella sp. NPDC026611. Next base: position 22,882 of record NZ_JBEZYC010000005.1, on the reverse strand, counting down.
ACGGGACCTGGTCACGTAGGTGCGGAGGTCGACCGTGCGGTAGCCGAGGCGGGTGTTGATGGCGAGCATGGGGGCGTTGGTCAGGTTCATGATCGTGTAGGCGTGGGTGGCGCCGGACTTTCGAGCGGCAGCCAGGGAGGTCAGTTTGACCGTGGCGGCCAGACCCCGGCCGCGGTACTCGGCGAGGGTGCCGGTCATGTCGGACCAGATCCGGTCGCCCTCGCGATCGGTGAGCGTGAAGGAGGCGACGACGCCGTCGCGCACCAGCGCCAGGCTCAGGTCGCGGTCGAGCAGCTCCCCCTTCCAGAGGTCGTTGCTGAACCATTCGTACGGCCAGTCCACGCCCGCCATGCCGGGTGTGTCGGCCGCGGTGGCGCGGTACGCCGGGTAGACGTCGACGGCCTCGAGCTGCGAGATCGGCACCAGCGTGAACCCGGCCGGAACCGGCGGGGCGATAAGCGAGTCGTCGAGCTCGAGGCCGGCGTACGTCAGCTGCTCCGCCGCCGTGAACCCGGCGGCGACGGCGAACGGCGTACCCGCCCTGTCCGCATAGGACTGCACGAAGGACGACGGCAGCCGCTCGAGCCACTCGTCACAAGCCTGTAGGAGCCGTGTCCCCACGCCTCGGCGCCGGTACTCCGGATGGACCATGAGGTCCAGCGAAAAGGCATGCGCCATGCCGAGCCAGTCGGCCGGCGACAAGGTCGCCCAGCCGACCACCTGCCCGTCGACCTCCGCCGCGAACGCCGCATGTCGATCGGTACCCAGCCGTTCGATCAGGTTGCGCTCGAGCCGGTGCCGCACCCCGAACGCGTACGGCCGCACCACGTTGCTCAAGGCAACTGCTTGCTCGAGATCCGCCACCCGGGCGACCCGAATCTCCATCCCCGGACCCTAAGCCCGGGGACGGTTCACGAGACCGCGGTTCAGCCCATCGTCTTCTGGCCGTCGATGGATTCGCGGATGATGTCGGCGTGGCCGGCGTGCTGGGCGGTTTCGGCGGCGATGTGCAGGAAGACGCGGCGGACGGTCCAGAAGACGCCGGGCGGTTGCCAGGGCGCGGCCGGGAGTTCGTAGGTCGTGTCGAGGTCGAGGGTGCGGACCAGTTCGTCGGTCGCGGCAGCCACTTCGGCGTACTCGGCGAGCGCGCCCTCGAGCGTCTCGTCGTCGGTCAGCCGGAACGCGTTCTCCCATGCCGCGATCACCTCGGGCGTGTACTCCGTCGGCGTACCCGTGTCCTTTCCTTGCGCGAACTCGGCCCAGTGCTTCTCGGTCGCCGCCACGTGCTTGATCAGCCCACCGACCGAGAGTGCGCTGACGGTACTGCGCTCGCGCGCCTGCTCCTCCGTCAGCCCCTGCGCCGTGTGCCGCAGGAAGTACCGGTGCTTCGCCAGGAATTCGAGCAGGTCGGCCCGTTCACCATTGATCGTCATACCCCGACCCTAAGCGTGGTACCGGCCAGCTACTGTCCTCTACTAGATCCGGGGATACGCTGAGCCGGACGACCTGGGGTCCGGTTCGATCCAGCGGCAAGGGGGCTTCTCAAGTGGGAACTGTCACCAGTGGCGACGGTACGGAGATCTTCTACAAGGACTGGGGGTCGGGTCAGCCGATCGTGTTCAGTCATGGCTGGCCGTTGTCGGCCGACGACTGGGACAACCAGCTGCTGTTCTTCCTGTCCAAGGGGTACCGCGTGGTCGCGCACGACCGCCGCGGGCACGGCCGCTCGACGCAGACCAGCGACGGGCACGACATGGACCACTACGCCGACGACCTGAAGGCAGTCGTCGACCATCTCGACCTGCACGACTGCATCCACGTCGGCCACTCGACCGGTGGTGGCGAGGTCGCCCACTACCTGGCCCGGCACGGGGAGGATCGGGCCGCCAAGGCGGCGCTGCTCTGCGCGGTCCCGCCGCTGATGGTGAAGACCGACGCGAACCCGGAGGGTCTGCCCAAGGAGGTCTTCGACGACCTGCAGGCACAGCTCGCGGCCAACCGTTCGCAGTTCTACCGGGCGCTTCCCGAGGGTCCGTTCTACGGCTACAACCGGCCCGGCGCGGAGCCGTCCGAGGCCGTCATCGCGAACTGGTGGCGGCAGGGCATGATGGGCGGCGCGAAGGCGCACTACGACGGCATCATCGCGTTCTCCCAGACCGACTTCACCGAGGACCTGCGAAAGATCACCATCCCGGTCCTGGTCGTGCACTCCGAGGACGACCAGATCGTGCCGTACGCCGACTCCGGGCCGAAGGCGGCCGCGCTGCTGAAGAACGGCGTACTCAAGACGTACCAGGGGCTCCCGCACGGCCTGCCCACCACGCACGCCGACGTGGTGAACGCGGACCTGCTGGAATTCTTCCAGTCCTGACCCGGGGTGGGTCGCCCGGAGATATTCGGGCGACCCACCACGGATCGATCGCTACGCTCCTTGGCATGGAGCTCACGATCCGCAAGCTGCGCGAAGGCGATCCGGAGCTGATCTCGGGGGCGATGGCCGCGATCGGGTGGAACAAGCCGCTGGAGCAGTACCAGCGGTACCTCGATCAGCAGCGTGACGGCGTGCGGGACGTGCTCGTCGGGACGCTCGGCGAGGAGTACGTCGGGTACGTGACCGTGCGGTGGGTGTCGCCGTACGAGCCGTTCGGTGGGATCCCGGAGATCCAGGACTTCAACGTGCTGCCGAAGTACCGCCGGCGCGGGTACGGGTCCGCGCTGATGGACGCGGCCGAGGCACTGGTCGCCGAGCGGTCGGACGTCGTCGGCATCGGCGTCGGCCTCTACCCCGACTACGGCCAGGCCCAACGCATGTACGTCCGCCGCGGCTACATCCCCGACGGCCGCGGCCTGATCTACGACGGCAAGCAGGTCCCCCCACTGGAAACCGTCAAGAACGACGACTGGGCCACCCTGATGTTCACCAAGACCCTCAAGTAACTCCCATGGACAAGCAAGTCTTCCGGGATGTCGATCTGCGCGGGGCGTGGTTCCAGCGGGTCGACCTGCGGGACGCGCGGATGCGCGGGGTCGATCTGAGCCAGGCGGAGATCGACGGGGTCGTCGACGGGCTGATGGTCAACGGCGTCGAGGTGTGGCCGTTGATCGATGCCGAGCTCGATCGGCGGTACCCGGACCGGGCGAAGCTGCGGCCGACCGACCCTGCCGGCTTCCGCGAGGGGTGGGACGTCGTCGAGCGGTTGTGGGCGGGGACAGTTGAGCGGGCGCGGCGGTTGCCGGAGGAGATGCTGCACGAGAGCGTGGAAGGCGAGTGGTCGTTCGTGCAGACCCTGCGGCACCTCGCGTTCGCGACGGATGCGTGGGTCGGGCGGGTGATCCAGGGGGATCCGAGTCCGTGGCATCCGCTCGATCTGCCGTTCGACGAGCTGGGTGCGGTGGAGGGTGTGCCGCGGGATCGCGACGTGCGGGCGTCGCTCGAGGAGGTGCTGGCGTTGCGGGCGGATCGGATGGGGATGGTGCGGCGGTACGTCGACAGCCTCACCGACGAACTGCTCGCCGCCGACACCGTGCCGGTCGACGGTCCGGGGTGGCCGCCGGCGGAGAGTTTCCCGGTGCGGGAGTGTTTGCTGATCGTCTACAACGAGGAGTGGCAGCACCGCCTGTACGCCGAGCGCGATCTCCAGGTGTTGGAGTCACACCACCGCTAGCCGCTGCGCCAGCGCTGCGGCGCACCGGCACGCGGGATCGTCGGTGCAGAGGAGCGCGGCGGGGTCGGCGAGGATCAGGTCACGGGTTGCGGTGAGTACGGCGTCTTTCGGGATGCGGCGTACGCGCGCCTGACCGATGCGGACCTCGCGGGTGGCGGAGCGGACGAGGGGCTCGATGGCGTCGAAGCGGTGGCTCTCGCCGGAGACGTTCGGGAACTCGGCCCAGACCCCGTCGGCGGTCTTCGCGTAGCGGTAGAAGTTGGAGCGGTTGAGGTACTGCTCGGCCAGGTGGATCGTGGTGTTCGAGGTGTGGCCGACGCCGATCAGGAGGATGTCGCCGTCGAGCGCCTCGATCGGACCGAGCGGCCAGTCGAGACGTTGGGCTGCGATCAGTCGTTCGGCCTCGGGACCCGCCGCCTGTAAGGCGAACAGCGGGTGGTCGCCGCGCACCGGTGCGGAGGTCTGGCGGAAGACGTCAGGGATCCGCCCCAGCCAACGGTCCACCGGGAGGTCCGGATGGAAGGCAGTTGCCTGGGACAACCGCTCGTCGAAGTCGATCCAGCTCTCGGCAGTCCAGTAAGCGTTGTGCGGGCGGACGAGACCCGGCGGCGCGGGGATGCCGGTGAGATCCCAGGTGCCGCTCGGCATCATCACGGTCCCGCACGTCGCGGTCAGCGCGCGACAGACCGCCTCCGCACCACCGTCGACGTACCCGAAGGAGCTGAGCGAGGAGTGCACCAGCACGCTCGACGTCTGATCCAGGCCCAGCTGCTGAAACCCGTCGACAAGCTCGCTGAACGAGACACCGGTGGACATGCTCCTACTGTCCCATTCCCGCCCTCGTCCCCGCCCCTGGTTTTCTGGTTGCCTGAGGCAACTACAGGTTCTGGTCCTCGGTGCGCGGGTCGCCGTGGCGGTGGAAGACCTTCCAGGCGCCGGATTCGCGGCGGTAGAGCTGAGTGACGCGGAGTGAGTAGGTGCGGGCTTCGCCGTCGACATGCGTGACCGTGTGTTCGTAGCCGATCGTGTAGGCGAAATCGCCGGCCACGTCCGCAGACACCAGTTCGTAGTCGAACGACACACTGTCGGAGAAGGAGTCTTCGAGCAGCTTGAAGACGACTCCCACCTCGGCGGAATTCGTCGCGGTCTTCCAAGCCCCGAAGATCGTGACCGGATCCCGGCTCGACCAGAGCGCCCGGCGTTGCCCAGCGTCCCCGTTGTGCACAGCAACCTCCGCAGCCCGAAGCTCCGTCCCGAACCACCTCAGAAACTCATCCCGTTCACCCATACCCCGATCAAACGCCCAACCCCCCACCCCCACCAGGGACCCCATCCCGCCCACCCGGGAATCCACCCAGGAACCTACAAGGCCAGCACTGGTGAGAGAGTGCGGGTATGGGGATGCGGGCGGGGTGGGTGTTGGGTGGCGGGGTGGGGGCGGGGCTGGGTTGGGCTGTGGTGGTGACGGGGATGATGCCGGATTGGTTTGATCCGGCGGGGTCCTGTGCGCGGCGGGCGGTGGGGGACGAGCGGTCGATTGCCGTCCGGACCAACTGGTTTCCGCCGTCGGCTGACTGTGTCGTCGGGGGCGAGGTGCGTCCGTACATTTCGGCAGCGCAGACCGTCGTACTGTCTGTGGTCGCTGGTCTGATCCTTCTCGTGTTGGTGGTCGGCGTGGTGCTGAGTGTGCAGAAGCTCAGAGGCGATCCCGGGCCGCTGCGGACAGCCGACGGTGTGGATTTGAGGAAGCGCCGGCGCAATCAGCTCACGTTCGGTGCGCTCGACTTGGGGATCGCCGTCGCCGTCCTGTACTTCGGCAATCTCTTCGCGATCGTGTTCGGCGGCCTCGGCGGTGTCATCGGCTTCGTCTTCGCCATCCTCTTCGTGGTCAGCGCCTTGGCGACCGTCCTCGATCGGCACCTGGGTCCGCTTCCCAGCACGCCAAGAGCGAGCAGACGCCGCGGTGCGATCGTCGGCGTCACGGTCGTCGGCGTCATCTACCTACTGACCGCCTTCACCGCGAAGTTCCCGATCATCCACCTCTGGGCAGCACCGGTCGCGGCCGTGACCTACGCCGCCACCGCAGCAATCCAGTGGTCCCGAACACCTAACCCCGCCAAGCAGGCTCAATATTCTGGTTGAGGTGGAACACGTTCTCGGGGTCGTACTCACACTTCACCCGGGCCAACCGGTCGTAGTTCTCCGCCCCGAACCCGGCGATCACCCGGCACTCCCCCTCGTTCCCGATGAAGTTCGGGAACACGTCGCCGGTCGCCCACGGCTCCAGATCCGCGCACACGTCCCGCACCCACCGGATCCCGCGCATATCGTCACACGGCTCGCTCCACGCCCCCGCCGGATGCGCGACCCACGCCGCCGACCGATGCGGCTGCGGCCACACGCCGGCCTTCCGCCGTACGGCGCCACCCCACGGCAGCACCAGCTGACGCGACGGTGACGGCGTGATCATCTCCCGGGCCCGATCACACAACGCAAGTACGGCGGGATCAGGCAACGCAGACAACTGCTCCGCCGACCAGTAATTCCGGTACCCGGCAGGATCGACCAACGCCGCCTGGATGTCCGCATACGGCATCTCCGCGGCGAACGACCCCTCCGGCGCCAACGCGAACAGCGGCCCGAACGCCTCCCGAGCCTCGGCCACCTCACCCGCATAGACCGCCACCGCGACCACGACCGGCCGCCCCCACAACCCCGACGGCACGAAGTCCGCCGCCGGCGCGGTCACGAAGATCACCCCGCCGCCCAGCTCCTCCGGCGCGCCACCCTCGATCAAATCCCGATACGACCGCAGAACCGTCGGCCCAGCCGCCACCGGCCACACGAGCAACGCCAACGACGTCGTCACCACCTGCGTCAGCCGGAACGTCAGCGCCGTCGCCACCCCGAAGTTCCCGCCACCGCCGTGCAACGCCCAGAACAGCTCCGGATTCTTGGTCGAGTCCGCGATGATCAACCGCCCGTCCGCAGTCACCAGCTCCACCGAGAGCAACGCGTCCGAGGCCAGCCCGAGCTTCCGCTCCAGCCACCCCGATCCCCCACCCAGCGTCACCCCGGCCACCCCGGTACCAGGCGCCCGCGCACCCGTGGTCACCAGGCAGTACTGCGCCCCCGCCCGATCCAGATCTCGCCAAAGCGCCCCACCACCGACCCGAGCGATCCCCGCGAACGGATCGATCTGCACGCTGTTCAGCCGCCGCAGGTCGATCACCAGCCCGCCGTCCGTCACGGCAGCCCCGGTCACCCCGTGCCCGCCGCCCCGGACCGCCAGCTCCAGCTCGTGCGCCACGCCGTACCGCACCGCCGCCTGGACGTCCGCGGCCGACTCGCACTGCGCGATCAGCGCCGGCTTCCGGTCGAACATCGCGTTGAAGACCGTGCGCGCCTCGTCGTACGCCGGATCCCCGCCGCGCAGCAGCACACCCCCGAACCCCGGCGGCCTGGAACGACCGACCATCGCAAGCTCCCCCCTCGCTGCTCCGATGGTCCGTCACACCCGACCACCGGTCAACGCCCCCGATGCCCTTACTACCAAGGGTTCGCACCCGTTCACAGCGCGCCTCGACCGAGGCAACAATCGCCGACCGGCTGCCGACCGGTCTCCAGGTAGGTAGGGTCGAGAACGTGACTACTGCGGCGGTGATCGGCGGTGCGGGCCAGGTCCTCACCGAGGACGAGGTGACGGCGTTCATCGGCGACGCGCTGGCCGGCGCCGGGCTCGAGGGCCGCAGCGTGTGCGTGATCGTCCCCGACGCGACCCGCAGCTGCCCGCTCCCGCTGCTCCTGAAGGCGGTCACCGAAGCACTCGACGGCCGGGCCAGCAAGGTCACCATCTTGATTGCCCTCGGCACCCATGCGGAGCTGACCGGCGAGCAGCTCCGCAAGCACCTCGGCGCCGACTACCCGAACGTGATCAACCACGAGTGGTGGAAACCGGACACCTTCGCCGACCTCGGCACGATCACCCCCGACCGGGTCGGCGAGATCTCGGACGAGATGCTGCGCGACGAAGTACCGGTCCGCCTCAACCGCGCCGTCGTCGAGCACGACGTCGCGCTCGTGCTCGGCCCGGTCTTCCCGCACGAGGTGGTCGGCTTCTCCGGCGGTAACAAGTACTTCTTTCCCGGCGTGGCCGGCCAGGAAGTGATCGACCTGTCGCACTGGCTCGGCGCGCTGATCACCAGCTCGACCATCATCGGTACGCCGGGCACGACGCCGGTCCGCGCGCTGATCGACGAGGCCGCCTCGATGATCCCGGCCGAGAAGCTCGCGCTGTCGGTGGTCGCGCAGTCCGGCACCGACGCGCTGCACGCGATCGCCTTCGGTGACACGATCTCGTCGTGGGCCGCGGCCGCCGAGATCTCCGCGCGGACCCACGTGAAGTACCTCGAGCACCCGGTCCAGCGCGTGGTCTCGGTGATGCCCTCGAAGTACGCCGACATCTGGACCGCGGCCAAGGGCTTCTACAAGGTTGAGCCGGTCGTCGCGGACGGCGGCGAGGTCATCCTCTACGCGCCGCACGTGACCCAGCTGGCCGCGATGCACCCCGAGATCGAGGAGATCGGGTACCACTGCCGCGACTACTTCATCGGCCAGTGGGACAAGTTCCGCGACCTGCACTGGGGTGTGCTCGCGCACTCGACCCACCTCCGCGGCGCCGGCACCTGGGATCCCGCGACCGGCGAGCACCTCCGCGTCAACGTCACGCTCGCGACCGGCATCCCGGAGGACGTCGTACTGCGGGCCAACCTCGGTTACCTCGATCCGGCCGACGTCGACCTCGATGCGTTGGCGGCCGATCCGGACACCCTCGTCGTACCGAATGCCGGCGAGACCCTGCACCGGCTCGCACACACCTTCCCAGCCGAGTGACCCACCGGTAACCTCTGGCGGTATGGCTGAAGTCGTCATCATCGGGTCCGGGTTCGCCGGGTTGTGCATGGGAATCAAGCTGCGTCAGGCCGGTTGTGAGGACTTCGTCATCCTGGAGAAGGCGGACGACCTCGGCGGCACCTGGCGGGACAACACCTATCCCGGCTGCGCCTGCGACATCCCGTCGTACCTCTACTCGTTCTCGTTCGAGCAGAACCCGCGCTGGACGCGGATGTTCGCGCCCTGGGACGAGATCCTCGCCTACCTGCGGCACTGCGCGGAGAAGTACGGGCTGACGGACAAGATCCGGTACGGCGCCGAGGTGACCGAGGCCGTCTTCGACGAGGCGACCGGCCGGTGGACCGTCACCGTGAACGGCGACGAGACGATCGAGACCCAGGCCCTGGTCACCGGCGTCGGCAACCTGCACGAGCCGAAGGTGCCGGACCTCCCGGGCCTCGATTCCTTCGCGGGTACGGCGTTCCACTCGGCGCAGTGGGATCACTCGGTGGACCTGCGCGGCAAGAACGTCGCGGCGATCGGGACCGGGGCGTCGGCGATCCAGTTCGTGCCGCAGATCGCGCCGGAGGTCGCGCAGCTGGACGTGTACCAGCGGACGCCACCGTGGATCACGCCGAAGCCGGACCGCGCGATCAAGCCCTGGGAACAGCGCCTGCACGCGCGCTTCCCGGCCGGCCAGCGGGTGATCCGGAACGCGGTCTACTGGGGTCTCGAGGGCCGCGGCGCCGGGTTCGCCGGCAACCCCAAGCTGATGAAGGGTCTCGAACTACAGGCCAAGAGCCACCTCCGCAAGCAGGTCACCGACCCCGAGCTGCGCGCCAAGCTGACGCCGGACTACCAGATCGGCTGCAAGCGGATCCTGATCTCGAACGACTACTACCCTGCGCTCGCCCGGCCGAATGTCGACCTCGTCACGACCCCGATCGCCCGGGTCACCCCGACCGGCGTGGTCACCACGGACGGCACCGAGCGGGCCTGCGACACGATCGTGTTCGGCACCGGGTTCGACGTCTCCGCGAACCTGACCCGGATGCCGATCCTCGGCAAGGACGGCGTCGACCTCGGCGAGCACTGGAAACGCGACCGGATGGGCGCCCACCTCGGCATCACGGTGGCCGGCTTCCCGAACCTGTTCCTTCTGGTCGGCCCGAACACCGGCCTCGGCCACTCGTCGATGGTGTTCATGATCGAGGCCCAGGTCCGGTACGTGATGCAGGCCCTGCACCTGCTCCGGCGCCGGAACGCGGCGTACGTCGAGGTCCGCGAGGAGGTCCAGGAGCGGTTCGTCGACTCGGTCCAGGGCGAGCTCGACTCGACCGTGTGGGCGTCAGGGTGCAGCAGCTGGTACATGGACGCGTCCGGGCGCAACTCCACGATCTGGCCGGAGTGGACGGTGTCGTACTGGCGCCGTACCCGCCGGCTCGATCCCGCGGACTACGTCCTGGTCCACTAGGGCGTGTCTCCCGATCCCACGCCGTAGCGAGCATGTGCTCGGTGCGGTGCCTCGGTGTGCTGGAGTGAAGGCCTCGATGTTTTTCCATCGTGGCCTTTGCTCCAGTGCGCCGAGGTGCCGTGCCGAGTGCAGCGCAGTAGGCGTGGGATCGGGAGACACGCCCTAGGGGTTACCCGGACTCCCCAAGTAGGAGTCCGGGTGATCGGCTGTACGACCTTGGGATGAGCGGAAGACCGATCCGAGGACCGATGCCCGGACGGCCGTTCTGAAGGACTCTTGAGGTATGGAAATCCTTCAGGTTCTCGGAGCGGTCGTGATCGTGGTCGGCATCGTCGTCACGGCACTGATCGCCATCGTGCCCTCGGTCGTAGACCGTTGAGTTAAGTCTCCCTGCGGGGAGTCAGTCGACGGACAGGTGGACCAGTAGGTCCTGCCGGGTCAGAACGCCCACCGGCTTGCCGTCGTCCAGCACCATCAGGGCGTCCCGACCCTCGAGCAGCTCGACCGCCTTGGTGACCGGTTCGCCGGCGCCCAGGGACGGCAGCGCCGGGTCCATGTGCAGCTCGACCATGTCGGCCAGCCGGGCCTTGCCGGAGTACAGCGCGTCCATCAGCGTCCGCTCCGACACCGCCCCGGCCACCTCGGCCGCCATCACCGGTGGCTCGGCGCGGACCACCGGCATCTGGGAGACGCCGTACTCGCGCAGGATCGCGACCGCCTCGGCGATCGTCTCGTGCGGGTGGGTGTGCACCAGCGGCGGCAGGCTGCCGTCCTTGCCAGCCAGCACGTCACCGAGCGTCTTGCCCTTCCGGGCGTGCGCGAGGAAGCCGTACTGCGCCAGCCACTCGTCGTTGAACACCTTCGTCAGGTAGCCGCGGCCGCCGTCCGGCAGCAGGACCACGATGACGGCTTCGGGGTCGTCGAGCTCGTGCGCGAGCCGGATCGCGGCCGCGGCGGCCATCCCGGCCGAACCGCCGACCAGCATCGCCTCTTCGCGGGCCAGCCGCCGAGTAAGCGCGAACGAGTGCGCGTCGGAGACCTCGATCACCCGGTCGCAGATGGTCCGGTCGTACGTCTCCGGCCAGAAGTCCTCGCCGACACCCTCGACCAGGTACGGCCGGCCGGTGCCGCCGGAGTACACCGAGCCCTCCGGGTCGGCGCCGATGATCTGCACCTTCCCGCCGGAGGCTTCCTTGAGGTACTTGCCAACGCCGCTGATCGTGCCGCCGGTACCGATGCCCGCGACGAAGTGGGTGATCCTGCCCTCGGTCTGCTCCCAGAGCTCGGGACCGGTGGTCTCGTAGTGCGAGCGCGGGTTGTTCTGGTTCGCGTACTGGTTCGGCTTCCAGGCACCCTCGATCTCGCGGACCAGGCGGTCGGAGACGTTGTAGTACGAGTCCGGGTGCTCGGGGGCGACGGCGGTCGGGCAGACAACGACCTCGGCGCCGTACGCCTTGAGCACGTTGCGTTTGTCCTCGCTGACCTTGTCCGGGCAGACGAAGACGCACTTGTAGCCCTTCTGCTGGGCGACCATCGCCAGCCCGACGCCGGTGTTGCCGGAGGTCGGCTCGACGATCGTGCCGCCGGGCTTGAGCTCGCCGGAAGCTTCGGCGGCCTCGATCATCCGGACCGCGATCCGGTCCTTCACCGAGCCACCGGGGTTGAAGTACTCGACTTTGGCGAGCACGAGGGGTTTTGCCCCGTCTGTGGTCTTGGACAGCCTCACCAGCGGGGTGTTGCCGACGAGGTCCAGGAGAGAGTCTGCGTAGCGCACGGTCTTTACTGTAGTGATACGCGCGCCTTTCGGTTATTTGGCTTGCCTGTACGTCACGGCGTGTAATCCTTGTACTCATGAGTAGAGCCAGGGCAGCCAAGAAGCTGGCCCAGGCCGCAGCCTTCGGGGGCGGGGGACTCGGACTCATCGGTGCCGCGCTGTACGGCGTACTGACCGCTGAGGCCGAGTATGCAAAGCGCGTGGTGGGACCGATGCGGTACTACCCGACTCCAGGGGGCGGCCTGTACGGCCGGTATCCAGGACTTCCGATCACGTTCGCCATGCTCGGCGACTCCAGCGCCGCGGGGTACGGCACCGAGTCGCCGGACGACACGCCCGGAGTGATGCTCGCCTCCGGGCTCGCCGAGCTCGCGCACCGGCCGGTGCGCCTCGTCGACGTGTCCAAGACCGGGGCGAAGTCGACCGACCTCGCCGTACAGGTGGACACCGCGCTGCAGGCCGGACCGCACGTCGCGGTCATCCTGATCGGTGCGAACGACGTCAAGGCGCAGATGTCCCCGTCAGCTTCCGTGCAGTTGCTGGCTGCCGCGGTCCGCCGGCTGCGCGCCGCGCACTGTGAGGTGGTGGTGGGCACCTGCCCCGACCTGGGCGTGGTCCCGCCGATCATGCCGCCGCTGCGGCAGGTTGCGCGGGCCTGGAGCCACCGGCTGGCCGCCGCTCAGACCATCACCGTGGTCGAGGCAGGCGGCCGGTCCGTTTCCCTGGGCTCGTTGCTCGGACCGGTCTTCAAGACCGACCCGGCGATGTGGGGCCGCGACAACTTCCACCCGTCCGCGACCGGGTACGCCGCTGCCTCGGCGGCGCTGCTGCCGTCGGTCGCGGCCGCGATGGGCGTCGGGCCGGAGTCGTTCGTGCACCCGGAGTCGTTCCGTGGCGAGGCGATCCTCCCGATCGCGGAGGCCGCCGTACAGGCTGTGCGTACTGCGGGGACCGAGGTGGCCGCTACGGAGGTGGCTGGTAGGCCCGGTGGTCCGCGGGGGCGCTGGGCTGCCCTCCGCCACCGCAGGCGGCACCCCAAGGTCGAGGTCGAGCGGGTCGAGGAGCCCGCGGACGCCGTACCAGTGGGCCAATCGTTGTAGACCTGTGTGTCCGCTGAGCGGCTTCGTTTTCTACTGAGCTCTCTTCTTTCATGAAGGGAGTCTTGATTCCAGGCAGCTCGGTGGTGCACAGTCGATAACTACGCGGTACCCCGATGAGCGGGAGGCGAAGATGGGCTTGAACCACTCCGAGGAGACACATCAGCGGCTGGTGGAGGCAGTGCCCAGATGCACCGGTCGCGGCATGACAGAGTGGTTCCAGCTGATGAACGACGGACCGTCGTTCCTGCGCTTCGACGACAGAGTGCGATGGCTTGCCGGCGAGTACGAACTCGCGCACGGGCACGCGACAGCCATCGTGCATGAGTACGACCTCGTGAAGGCGCACCGGCGAATGGGCTGAACCGCACCCAAAGGAGTCAACTTTCCGGAAAGGCCTGCCCCCTCAGGTGGAGGGGCAGGTCTTTCCTGCTCTACGCCCAGTTGATCGCGAGCTCGTTGCCCTCCGGATCTGCAACCAGGCAACGCTTTTCGCCGTTCTGGAGGATCTGACCACCTGCCGCTACGGCCGTGTCGATGCGGGCTGCTGCTTGATCTGCCGGTACGGCGAGCTCCAGGAACATCCGGCTCCGCTCGTGCAAGCGCGCGTCGGCGGCGTCGAGCTGCTGGAACATGATCACCGGGCTCAACCAGCGCGGGTCGTAGATGTCGGCGAGGTACTCGCGCGGATCATGCTCGTAGCCGAGCGCCTGGAGCCAGAACCCTTGGACCTTGGGGATGTCCACCGCGTCGAACGCGACCTGCACGAACCGCAACCGGTCGGGCGCCGTGGTCAGCCCCATCCCCCGTGCGGCCTGCTGGATCTCCTGCGCCAACGCGACGAACGCTGGGACCGGGTCGCCCTCGCCGTCCTCCCATCGATCCTTCCCACTGTCGATCGCCACTCCATCCGCCCGGACGTCGATGAGTAGCTCGATCCCGGCAGCATCCGCAAGCTCTGCCACGGCATGCACGAACTCTGCCGCCGCTCCCGGGTAGAACGTCATGGCCCCGAACTGGGCCACCCAGTCGCCCGCTCCCGGCAACTCGTCCCCTGGCACCAGATCCAGCTCGTTTCCCTCGGGATCGGCCAGCGTCAGCCCGTACACGCCGTACGGCTCCTGCCCGACGGTCGCCCTAGCCTGCTGCACCACCTCGGCGGGCCGACCCACGTCCAGATGGATCCGGTTCCGCAGTCGCGTCGAGTCCGTGGACCGTCGCACGAGAACTCCTGGATCCCGGCTCAGCGCGTCATCCAGCCCGCCCAAGCCGATCCACTCGTACCCCAGCACGGTCCCCCACCACGCACGCACCACCTCGGGCTCGGCGGCCTCCACAGCAACCCGTAGGGTCTGGAGCGCGGAAGCATCGGCCCGCAACCCAAGCTCAGCGGCCGCCTCCGAGACCCGGCGGGCCAGCACCACGCCGTCCTCCACGCGCGTCCCAGGTATCCGCACCCGCACCCCGCGGGCTCGCACCTCCGCATCCAGCCCGGAGAAACGCCCCACCAGTGCAGCACCCGCCGCGTGCGACGGAGCGTCGTACCAGACGCTCAGCGCACCATCCACCACCCGCCAGTCATCCATGCGTCTCAACCTAGAACAGTTACCGGACGAAACCCGTCCGGAAAGCCGGAAGGCCGGCCCACCTGGACCGGCCTTCCGTCGTACTTGTCGTGGGAGCTCAGTCGCCACCGCGCAGGATCGCGAGGATCCGCAGCAGGTTCCAGTACAGCCAGACCAGCGTGACGGTCAGGCCGAACGCGGCCCGCCAGGCCTCGTTCTGCGGGGCGCCCTGGCGGACGCCCTGCTCGATCATGTCGAAGTCGAGGATCAGGTTGAACACCGCTAGTCCGGCGCCGATCGCGGCGAACAGCAGGCCCATCGGGCCGAAGCCGCCGATCCCGGAGTTGAAGCCGAGCAGGCTCGCGACGAAGTTGATCAGGATCACGCCGGCGAAGCCCATGGTCGCGATGATCACCATCTTGGTGAACCGCGGCGTCACCTTGATCGCGAAGTACTTGTACGTCGCCAGCGTCAGGCCGGCCGTCACCATCGTGGCCAGGACGGCCTGCACGATGACGTCGTTACCGACCCAGGCGCCGATGAACTTGCTGCCGATCCCGAGGAACACCCCCTCGGCGGCGGCGTACAGCATCACCAGCGCCGGGTTGACCCGGCGGGAGAACGACAGCACCATCGCGATCACGAACGCGACCAGCGCGCCGGCGAAGAACGCCGGGGTGACCAGGCTGAGCGGGACGGTGTTCCAGGCGATCGCGGCGACGACCACGACGACACCCAGGGTGGCGGCGGTCCGGAGGATCACGTCGTCCATCGTCATCGGGCGGCTGGCGGCCGGTGCGTTGTGGTACTGCTGCGGTGGCATACCCGGCCCGCCGTACCCGACTCCCGGCTGGCCGTACGGAGCGGCCCCCGGATAGGCCTGGCCATGGCCAGGCGCAAACGCACTCGACCGGTTCAGGACCGGGTTACTGCTCTGCATCTCATCCTCCTGAAGACCCACATCCGGGGCCAGTACCGCGATACTACGGTCACACCCTTAACAACATCTGAGAATCACATCTATGTTCCCCCACCAAAACCCCTGCATTCCCAGCGGTTGCGGAACTCAATCGGTCCCGGATGTTCGAGCCCGGGGCGTGGTGCTCCCCGAGGCCGGTCAGAGGTGGGGGTGGAGGGGTTCTTGGGTGGTGAGGGCGGCGCCGACCTGGCCTGCGAGGGCTACGGCGACCAGGCGTTGCTCGAGGTCGGGGCGGGCGATGCGGGTGGCGGCGATCAGGAGGAAGCGACCGCGGGTCACACCGGCGTGGTGGACCGGGAGCTCGATCTCGGTGTTCGTCGGGAGGCCGTCGCGTTCCACCTTCAGGACGTGCGATCCGCGCGTCACGGACCCGTCCAGGTTGAGCCGCGGCGCGTCCGTTTGCTTGTCACCGGCAACGAACTTCACCCCGTCGATGTCCAGTACGGCGGTGAGTTCCGCGCGGACCTGGTCGATCAGCTCGTCCGTCGACCCGCCGGCCGCGACCGCCTGCGAGGTGGTCAGCACGCCGTCCAGGTACCCGCGCTGCCGCGACGCCCGGGCTTGTTGCTTCCGGCCCCAGATCGCGAGCTCGGTGACCGCCGCGCCGATCACCAGCAGCAGGACGGCCAGCTCGACGTCGTCGCCGTTCTCGATCGTGAAGCTGTTGTACGGCACGGTCAGGAAGAAGTCGAACCACAACGCACTCGAGATCGCCGCGACCACACCGGCCGCCCGGATCCCGCAGGCGGCGACGGCGACGACCACGACGACCAGCAGCAGCGCGGCGTTCGCGTTGTCGAAGTTGTCCCGAAACGGCGTCATCAGCGCACAAACAACCGCCGGCGCCACCAGAGCAGCCAGCAGCACCGGACCGCGGTAGTTCTTCACTCTTCCATTCACCCGCGTTGACGCTCAGCGATCAACCCTTCTCACGAAGGTCTATCGGCCAATACCGTGATCCGGGTGTCCGAGATCACGCGCATCCGCCCGCCCCAAGCCGCCGACGAGCGCGCCACACTGAACGGCGTACTCGACTTCCTCCGCTCCGGTGTCGAGGTCAAGCTGGCCGGCCTCACCGAGGAGCAGGCGTTCGCGCATCCGATCCACCCCACTTCGCTGACGCCGGGTGGTGTCGTCAAGCACCTCACCGGGACGGAGCGGTTCTGGTTCGCGATCGACTTCGCCGGGCTGGATGTCGAGTGGCCGTGGCCGGACGACGATCCGAACGGGGCCTTCGAGATCGCTCCCGAGGACACGGTCGAGGGACTGCTGACGGCGTACCGGGCCGAGTGCGCACGCTCTCGGGAGGTCGTGGCCGCGGCGTCGCTCGATGACCTCGCGCGTGGGGAGGGGATGACGTTCAAGCTGCGGTACGCGCTGGTCCACATGATCGAGGAGACCGGCCGGCACCTCGGCCACCTGGACCTGCTCCGCGAGTCCACGGACGGCAAGGTCGGCCAGTGACGGAGTACGAGGTCCGGCCCGCGCTGTCCTCGGACGTCACCTTCCTGGCCGACGTCTCGATCGAGGCAACCCGCGCCCAGGGCCGCCTCCCCGCCGACTTCGACGAAGCCGAGTGGCGCGACGGCTTCGAAGAATGGACCCGCGAAACCCTCGATGACCCCACCACGAGCGTCAACGTCGTCGAACAGCATGGCAAACCCGTAGGCCGCCTCCGCATCACCCGCTTCCCCGACTTGATTGAGCTGTCCGGCATCCAACTGCTCCCCCGCGTCCAGGGCCAGGGCATCGGTACGGCAATCATCCAGAACCTCCAAGCCGAAGCCGCCGCCCGCGGCGTCCCCCTACGCCTGAACGTAGAACAAAACAACCCCGCCGCCCGCCGCCTATACCACCGCCTCGGCTTCACCCAGATAGCCCAGGACGGCCCCGAAGCCATCCTCCAGTGGCCCCCCGACAGCACAGCCTGAAGAACCCCTCCTCCCACCTCGCCCGCTGCAGACACCACCTTCGAGCCCGCCCCCGGCCTCACCCACCGCCTCCCACTCCAGCCCCCAGCAGCTGCCGCCCCTGCAAGGCGACCCGAGCTGCAAGGCGACCCGAGATGCACCCCGCCTCACCACCTCCCACGCACTCAACTCCTCGCCACCCGCCCACCTCCTCACCGCGCGCTCATCTCCTCACCGCCCGCCCCTCACCAACCTCCCCGCCCCCTCACCACCTCCCCACCCGGTCATCTCCTCCCTACCCCTCACGCTCTTGCGGTTCGGTGACGGGTGGGTGGGGGGCTAGGTGGGGCGGGGTTGAGGCAGGAGCATGAGGGGCATGGGTGGTCCCTCGGGTGGGGGATGTTCGGTGGGTGAGATCACTCGGGAGAGGGTTTGTGAAATCTTTCACGAGCGTTTAGCGTTGAAGTGAACATGAAGTCGGAGAACCACTCAGGGAGAGTGAACCGCATGACAGCCCAGGTGCCGCACATCCTCGTCGTCGGAGGCGGTTACGTCGGGATGTACACCGCGTACGGCCTGCGCCGCGCGGCCAGACAAGGCAAGATCCGCGTCACTGTCGTCGACCCCCGCTCGGTGATGACCTACCAACCGTTCCTCCCGGAGGCCGCCGCCGGCTCCGTGGAACCCCGCCACGTCGTCGTACCGCTGCGCAAGACCCTCAAGGGCTGCCGCGTCGTCACCGGCCGCGTGACCGGCATCGACCACGCCCACAAGGTCGCGAAGGTGATGCCCGAGGAGGGCCCGGAGTACGAGCTCGCCTACGACCAGATCGTCGTCGCGCTCGGCTCGATCGCCCGCACCCTGCCGATCCCCGGCCTCGCCGAAGAGGCCACCGGGTTCAAGAACGTCGAAGAAGCCATTGCCCTGCGCAACAAGGTCCTGGACCGCCTCGACGTCGCGTCGAGCCAGCCCGACCCCGCGCTGCGCAAGTCCGCGCTGACCTTCGTCTTCATCGGCGGCGGGTACGCCGGGATCGAGGCCTTCGCCGAGCTCGAGGACATGGCCCGCTACGCCACCCGCTACTACGACAACATCAAGCCCGAGGACATGCACTGGGTGCTGGTCGAGGCCACCGACCGGATCCTCCCGGAGGTCGGCCCGGATCTCGGCAAGTACACGGTCGAGCAGCTCCGCAAGCGCAACATGGACATCCGGCTGGAGACCCGGCTCGAGTCCTGCGAGAAGGGCCACGTGATCCTCAGCGACGGCGACGAGTTCGACGCCGACACGATCGTCTGGACCGCCGGCGTGAAGGCGAACCCGGCGCTCGCCGCGACCGACTTCCCGCTGGACGAGAAGGGCCGGATCAAGACGCTGGCGAACCTCCGGATCGAGGGTGTCAACGACGCCTGGACCGCCGGCGACAACGCCGCCGTACCGGATCTGACCAGCGAGACCGGTGCGTACTGCGCCCCGAACGCGCAGCACGCCGTCCGCCAGGCCAACCGCCTCGCCGCGAACATCCTCCGCGTCATCGACGGCCAGCCGCCGCAGGACTACAAGCACAAGTACGTCGGCTCCGTCGCGAGCCTCGGCCTGCACAAGGGCGTCGCGCAGCTGTACGGCGTGAAGGTCAAGGGCTGGCTGGCCTGGTTCCTGCACCGGACGTACCACGTGTCCCGCGTCCCCACCACGAACCGCAAGGCCCGCGTCATCCTCGACTGGACCCTCGCGCTGTTCTTCCGCCGCGAGGTCACCAGCCTGGGCAGCCTGCAGATGCCGCGCGAGGAGTTCAAGCGCGCGATCGAGTCCTAGGCGAGCGGTCTACACGAGTAGAACGGCCATCTACTCGTGTAGACCCGCACGATCTACTCGTGTAGAAACCCCCCGTGTCTACTCGTGTAGAGGGCAGCGTCTCTACTCGTGTAGATACCCGGCGTCGTGGACCAGGAGGGCGATCTGGACCCGGTTGTTCAGGTCGAGCTTGGTCAGGATCCGGGAGACGTGCGTCTTCACCGTCGGGACGCTGAGGTACAGCGTCGCGCTGATCTCCGCGTTCGACTTCCCCTCGCCGACCGCGACCGCGATCTCCCGCTCGCGGTCGTTCAGCCCGCCGAGCCGGGCTTGCGCCTTCGCCTTGCGATCATCGTGACCGGAGGCGGCGACGCGGCTGATCAGGCGTTTCGTCACGGTCGGCGAGAGGACGGGCTGTCCGCGCGCCACCCGGCGTACCGACTCCACGATCTCGCCCGGCGGGGTGTCCTTGAGAACGAACCCGGCCGCGCCGGCGCGGAGCGCCCGCAGTACATGCTCGTCGGCGTCGAACGTGGTGAGGATGATGATCTCCGGCGCGCCCGGACGCCGGCGTACCGTCTCGGTCGCGGTCAGCCCGTCGGTGCCAGGCATCCGGATGTCCATCAGGATCACGTCCGGCGCGAGCCGATCGATCAGACCCGGTACGCCGGATCCGTCGCCGGCCTCGCCGACCACGCGAAGATCCTCGGCCCCGCCGAGCATCAGCTTGAGCCCGGCCCGCAACAGCGGATCGTCGTCGACGATCAGCACCCGAATAGTCATCAGGGCCACGGTAGCCAGGCGAAGAGGCGGAAGTCGCCTTCTGCGGTGCGGCCGTGTTCGAGGCGGCCCTCGACCAAGGCCGCGCGTTCGGCCAGTCCCTTCAAGCCTTGCCCATCTCCTCGCCTGCGGTTCGGTGCCGGGTTGCGTACCTCGACCGACAGGCCGTTGCCGGGGGCACCGGAGACGCTGATCGTCACCTGCTCGCCGGGCGCGTGCTTGACGGCATTGGTCAACCCCTCCTGCACGATCCGGTACGCCGTACGTCCGACGTGCTCCGGCAACGGACCCGGCGCGTCCAGAACGAGATCGACCGGGATGCCGGCGTCCCGTGAGCCCTCGATCAAGGCGGGAAGATCGGCGAATGCCGGCTGGGGCAGTTCGCCGACAGGAGCTCGCAGTACACCGATCACCTCGCGCAGATCCTGCAGTGCCTCATGTGCCCTGGCGCGGATCACCTCCGCGGCTTCGGCGACCTGGTCGGTGGATGCGTCGGGCCAGTACGCCAGTGCGCCGGCGTACACGCTGAGCAGCGAGAGGCGATGACCTAGTACGTCGTGCATCTCGCGGGCGATCTCCTCCCGCGCCCGGAGCTGCGCCTGCTCGGCCTCCAGGCGAGCGACGGTCTCCGCGCGGTCGGCACGGTCCCGGAGCGTCTGGAGGAGTTGGCGGCGGGAGCGGATGTACAGCCCCCAGCCGGCGACGGCGACGTACAGGGAGACTGCCGCAACGAGGATCGCGGCCGGTCCGTCGGCCTTGTCGCGGACGTCGATGTAGATGAGCAGGCTGACGGCGTTCACTACGAATATCAGCAACGTGGTCCGGAGCGGGCGGTAGACGGCCACGGTCAGGATCAGCAGCAGGCTTGCACCGCCGGCCATGTCGGAGAACGTATTGATGACCGCGCTGATCAGCGCCAGCTGGACCGGCCAGCGCCGGCGGAACCAGAGGGCGAGGCAGAGCGCCGTACCGGCGTAGAAGTCGACGGCGAGCAGGCTCGGGCTGATCGGATCCTTCTCGCCGTCGCTGTAGAGCAGCAGGCCGGACAGAATCGCGACGACGAACACGACGCTGTCCACGACCCAGTCGCGCCTACTGCGTCGGGACTCGGCCATGGGTCGAATGTAGCGGTGGGTAAGTGCTCTCCGGGCCAGTGCGAGCCGTCCGGATACTGA
The DNA here is from genome assembly GCF_040638345.1 of Kribbella sp. NPDC026611. Taxonomy (NCBI): domain Bacteria; kingdom Bacillati; phylum Actinomycetota; class Actinomycetes; order Propionibacteriales; family Kribbellaceae; genus Kribbella; species Kribbella sp. NPDC026611. The sequence continues at coordinate 1,776 of NZ_JBEZYC010000005.1, read as the reverse complement.
AGTCGGTTTCGTCGGCTACTTTGGTCAACGATAAGTTGACGAGCATGAGTCAGCTCGCCGTCACCGTCATCGGCCCGGACCGCCCGGGCATCATCGCGGATGTCACGGAGGCGTTGACCGGTACCGGGGTCAACCTCGAGGACTCCACGATGACGTTGCTGCGCGGTCATTTCGCGATGATGATCGTCTGCTCGGGCCCGTTCGACGAGGTGAAGTCGGCGCTGGAGCCGCTGCGCGGCGAGCTGGTGATCACGGTCCGGAAGATGGGCCCGGAGCACGAGCACGCGCCGATCGGAGCGCCGTACATGCTGAGCGTCCACGGCGCGGACCGGCCGGGGATCGTCGCCGCAGTGACGCGGATGATCGCGGCGGCCGGCGGGACGATCACGGATCTCGCGACTCGGTTGAGTGGCGACCTTTATGTGCTGACGGCTGAGGTGGAGCTGCCTGCGTCGGCCGAGCTCGAGATGCTGGATCGGGCGCTGGAGATCACCGCCGAGGAGCTCGGTGTCGGCGTCACCCTGCGGGCCGCGGAGAGCGACGACCTGTGACCGCAGATCCTCGAGCAGCTGCTGGAGCGGCTCCGGTTCGAACCGATGCTGGGCCGGTTCGCGATCCGCTGCCGGTGAGCCCGGAGATCGCGGAGTGGTCGCCGGATGTTCTTGGTACGACGGGTTCGGTGCTGGACGTCGTACGCGCACCGCATCCCGTGCTGGCGACCGAGGGCGCCGCGGTCGACCCGCTCGATCCGTCGATGATCCAGCTGGCCGCTGACCTGATCGCAACCATGCGCGTCTCCCCCGGCTGTGTTGGGCTTGCGGCCCCGCAGGTCGGCGTCGCCGCGCAGATGTTCTCGCTGGACGTCACCGATCACCCGAAGACGCGCACGTGCCACGGCGTCTTCGTCCTCTGCAACGCGGTCGTCGTCGAGTCCTCCCGCAACGAGAAGGCCCGCGAGGGTTGCATGTCCGTGCCGGACTTCACCGGCGACGTCAAACGCGCCACCCGCCTGACGGTCTCCGGTGTCCTGCCTGGTACGACGACCACCGTCACGCTCACCACGGATGCCTTCGAGGCCCGCGCCCTGCAGCACGAGATCGACCACTGCAACGGCAAGCTGTTCCTCGACCGGGTCGCCGGCGCCCACGCCATCTACCCCCGAAAGACCTACAAATAACCGGTACTCTCATCAGGTCGCCCGGGTGGCGGAACGGCAGACGCAGCGAGCTTAAACCTCGCGGCCCTAACAGGCATACGGGTTCGAGTCCCGTCCCGGGCACGAGCAGGCCCACGCGCGGGGAAAGGTCCGACCCACGCGCGTTCCGCGGGCGCTACGTTCGTCGCTCCGCTCCTCACCGCGCCCACTCCACGCGCTCCCACCCACCCCCGGCTTAGCGCCGTACCTCGGCTGCGCCGGGCATCCGGCTGCCGCCGGACTCTTCCGGCTGGCGCCGGTTCTTCGGCTGCGCCGGGCTGCCGGCTCGCGCCGGGTCCCTCCGGCTGGCGCCGGTTGTTCGGCTGCGCCGGGCTACCGGCTGGCGCCGGCGACTCGCGCGCTGGCGCGCGCGTGTGGGCTGTGTCAAGGATCTTGGACAGTTGTGGTGGGTGGTTGGTTAGGCGGCGGGGGTTGTTCGTTGGTGGTTGGTGAGGGCTTCGAACGGGGTTTGGTAGTCGAGGGTGGAGTGGAGTCTTTGGCGGTTGTAGAAGATTTCGATGTATTCGGCGACCGCGGTTCGTGCTTGGGTGCGGGTGGGCCAGGTTTGGCGGTGGTAGAGG
>NZ_JBEZYC010000004.1:868187-905633 GCF_040638345.1 Kribbella sp. NPDC026611 | reverse complement strand
GCGGTACAGGCCCAGACCGCGATCGCGGGCATCCCGCGCGACCGACACGTCGTCGGCGAAGCAGTTCGCGCGCACCACAGCTGTCAGTCGTGTGGTGAAGGGACCTTGACGGCGAGGACCGGGACGGGGGAGTCGAGGAGGACTCGTTGGGCGGTGCTGCCGAGGATCAGTTTGCCGACCGGGGAGCGGCGGCGGAGGCCGAGGACGATCAGGCCGACGTCGTCGGCGCCGGCCGCTTTGATGAGTTCGCCGGCCACGTCGCCCTCGGAGACGGCCTGCTGGATCGTCACCTCGACGCCGGCCGCGCGCAGCTTGGCCTCGGCCGCGGCCAGCTCCTCGCTGTTGGCGTACCGCGCGTCGATGTACGCGTCCCCGCGACTCGTGTTCAGCAGCAGGACCGACGCACCGCGCAGTTCCGCCTCGGCAGCCGCGGCCGCCAGCGCGGCCTCACCCTCGGCTGTTGGCACATACCCGACCAAGATCTTCACGCCCACACTCTCCCACCCATCACAGTCCGCCCGACACCGACCGGGTCAGTGAGCCTCAGGTAGAAGACTTCGTAGGACCTTGCCGGTTGCGTTGCGGGGGAAGTCGTCGAGGATCACGATTCGCCGTGGTGTCTTGTACCGGGCGAGGTTCGCCTTTACGTGGGCGAGGAGCTCGTCCTCGGTCGCGGGCTCGCGGAGTACGACGTACGCGACCAGGCGCTGGCCGAACTCCTCGTCCGGTACGCCGGTGACCACTGCCTCCGCGACGGCCGGGTGTGTGGCGAGGCACGACTCGACCTCGACCGGGTATACGTTCTCGCCGCCGGAGACGATCATGTCGTCCTCGCGTCCGTCGATGAACAGGCGTCCGGCTGCGTCCAGGTGGCCGAGGTCGCCGGTGCTCATCCGGCCGTCGACGACGGTCTTGGTCGAGCCATCGGAGTACCCGGTGAACACCAGCCCGCCGCCCGCGAAGATCCGCCCGGTCTCGCCGGTCGGTACCGGACGGTCGGAAGTGTCGAGGATCCGCACGGTACTGCCGAGGCACGGACGTCCAACCGTCCCGGGCGCCGCGATCAGGTCCGCGGAGGTGGCGATCGTCGCGATCCCGACCTCGCTCGACCCGTAGGCGTCGCACAGTATCGGCCCGAAGCGCTCGATGAACCGCTCGGCGAGCGGCGCACCGAGCTGCGAGGCGCCGGACACCACGGCCCGGAGCGAGCGCAGGTCGTACTCCGCGATCGCCGCTGGCCCCAGGTCGAGCATCCGCCGCAGCATCACCGGTACGGCGACTATCGCGCCCGCTCGCGTGTCCTCGACGTCGGCCAACACCGCGGCAGGATCGAACCGCGGCCGCAGCACCAACGGCGACCCGAGAAACAAGGCCAGCATCGACGTCAGCAGCCCGAGCCCGTGGAACAGCGGCGGGCAGACGACCATCGCCTCGCCGGACCGCAACCCGAACCGATTGAGCGCACTGGCCGTCAACCCAGCCAACCCCAACGCGGTAGGCACCCGCGGCGCCGCCTTGGGCGTCCCCGTCGTCCCCGAAGTGAGAATCGTGATGTGCCCAGCCGCCTCCGGCGCCGGCGGCTGAGGCGCCGTAGCCGCGGCCAGCCCGTCGAGGTCGGCGAGTACCGATGGGAGGTCTGCTGGTGGGGTGAACTCGGCGTCGTGGATCAGGATGTCCGGGCGGTGGCGGTCCAGGACGGCTTGCAGTTGTGGGGGAGCGAACTCGGTGTTCACGAATAGGACATCTGCCCCGAGCCGCGACGCCGCCAGCGTGGCCTCGAGGAAGCCTCGGTGGTTCCGGCACAGCACCGCGACCTTGCTGCCGGCAACGATGCCGAACTCCGCGTGCAACCCGGCCGCGATCCGCGCGCAGCGCCGGTCGAGCTCGGCGTACGTCAGCGTCCCGCCGGGATCGATCACCGCCGCCCGGTCCGGGTACCGGATCGCCGCGATCGCCCCGAGCGCCGCCATCGACTGCCCCCAGGTCCGCAGCGCGCGCTCGATCCGGACCAACTGCGCCGGACCTGCCGACCGCCACACCCCGGACCGGACCAGCGCGACCGACAGCCCACCGACCTCGGCCGCGCTCCGCACCAGCCACTCGGGCGGTCGCATCGGTCCGATCGGTCGCGGCGTCCGCATCGCTACTTCGCACCTCCGGTACGCCGGAAGTACTGCTCGAGCAGCCGGTCCGTGGGCAACCGCAACATGTTGCCCAAGGCATCAGCCGGCCGAACGAACGGCGGCGTGATGTTGTGCGGCCGCTCCGCCACCGCCGTACACACCTGATCGGCCGCCTGCTCCGGCGTCAACCCAGGCAGCTTGTTCAGCAGCGGCGTCGGCTCACTCATCCGCGTGTGCACCAGACCCATGTAGACAGTGGACGTGGTCACACCATCCCCGCGAACCTCCTGCGCCACACACCGCAGCCACACGTCGAACGCGCTCTTCGACGCCAGGTACGCCGACCATCGCGCCATCGGCGGCGTCCGGACCCCGGCCGTCGACACGTTCACGATGTGACCCGAACGCCGCTCACGCATCGACGGCAGCAGCTCGAGGACGAGCTTCGCCGGGCCCAGGTAGTTGATCGCGTTCGTCCGCTCGATGTCGTGGAAGCGCTGGTACGTGTCCGCGACCGATCGCCGGATCGATTTCCCGGCGTTGCTCACCAGTACGTCGACATGCCCGTGCTCAGCCAGCACGGTCCGCACCAGCTCCTCGACCGTGTCCGGCGAGGCCAGGTTCGCCGGGTACGCGTACGCCGTACCGCCCGCCGACCGGATGTCCGCCGCGACCAGCTCCAACTGCTCAGCGGTCCGGGCAACGAGCAACACCGTCGCCCCGGCCGACGCGAGCCTGCGTGCGGTCGCCTCGCCGATGCCGTACGACGATCCGGTCACCAGGACCACCTTGCCGCGGACCGCCGCGGCCAGCCGATCGTCGGGGATGCTGGTCCGGCCGTTGGTCAGTGCGACCAGCAGAGGCCAACCGAACGGACGCTTCCCAGTCACCATGCGGCTGACATTACCCGCTGGTAGCCATCCGCGGGAGGGGGTCAGCTGACCCTTTGCAACCAGTCGCGCACCAACGCGCCGAACAGCTCCGGCTGCTCGAGCTGCAGGTTGTGCCCGGCCACATCGAGCACGGCATACGTCGCCCGCGGGTAGTGCGGGAGCAGGTCGAACTGGTCCTCGTAGCCGGTGATCGAGTCCTGCCGACCGCACAGCACCAGCGTCGGCCGCGTGTAGACCGGGCCGCTCTCCGGCGCGATCGTCAGCTCCCAGTTCTTCTGGATCCGCGCCAGCGCCTCCTCGTCCGCCAGCGCCAGACCGGGAGCCACATCCGACCGGTACGCCGCCAGCGCAGCCGCTGTCTGAATCACCGCGAGCTCGGTGAAGTCCTCGCCCTCCTGCAGCGACTCGACCACGCCAGGCTCGGACCGCAGTACGACGTGCTCCGGCACCCGACGGTCCTTGTGCCACAGGACGCCCACCGGGCAGATCAGGCCGAGCCCGAGCACCTGCTCCGGCCGCTCCGCGACCAGCGCGCGCCCGAGGTAGCCGCCGTACGACTCGCCGATGAGCACGAAGGGCTCGGAGCCGATCTGCTCGTCGATGAAGCCGCGGACCGCAGCCATGATCCCGTCGGAGCTGTCGATGTCACCCGCCGGCGACCGTCCCATCCCGGGCAGATCGGGGTAGAGCCGCCGGTACCCAGGAAGGTCCGCGAAGACTGGCTCAAGGGGGCCGGTCATCAAACGGTGGTCGGGGGACCAGCCGTGCAGGGCAAGGACCGGTACGCCGTCGCCGAAGGACACGTGATGGAGTGACATGAAAGGAGTTGTAGCACCCGGCCCGGACAGTTTTAGAGTCATGCCCATGGCCCGTCGTGCACCACTTCCCCCGCTCCCCGAATCCGCCGTCCTACGTTCCCGGCTCGAGCGTGCCCGCGCGGCCGCCGAAGGCACCGGGCTGTTGATCGCACCCGGCTCCGACCTGCGGTACTTCCTCGGCGCGCCGGGCGGTTCGTTCGAGCGGCTGACCACGCTGGTCATTCCGGCCGACGGCCCGGTCGCGCTCGTCGTACCGAAGCTGGAGGCGCCCGGGTTTGCGGACCTGCCGCTCGACGAGCTCAACGTCGACGTCGTGACCTGGGTCGATGGCGTGGACCCCTACGCGTTCGCGGCCGAGCGGCTCCAGGGTGCGGAGCGGGTGGCGGTCAGCGACTTCACGCCAGCGTTGCATGTGCTCGCTCTGCGCGAGGCGCTGCCCAAGGCCGAGCAGGTGCTCGCCGGGCCGATCGTTCGCGAACTGCGGATGCGCAAGGACGCCGCCGAGATCGACGCGCTGCGCAAGGCGGGTGCTGCGATCGACCGTGTGCACGCACGGGTCGGCGAGTGGCTGCGAGCGGGCCGTACCGAGGCAGAGGTCGGCGCGGACATCGCCGACGCCATTGTGGCGGAGGGGCACACGCTCGCCGACTTCGTCATCGTGGCGAGCGGACCGAACGGCGCCAGCCCGCACCACGCCCTGTCGGACCGAGTCATCGAGACAGGCGACGTCGTTGTCGTCGACATCGGCGGTCCGGTGGCCGAGGGCTACAACTCGGACTCCACCCGGACGTACGCCGTCGGCTCACCGCGCGACGCAGACGTGCTGGCGACGTACGCCGTACTCCAAGAAGCACAGCAGGCTGCGGTGGACGCGGTACGCCCAGGGGTCTCGGCAGAGTCGATCGACGCGGCGGCTCGGGAGGTGATCACCGCCGCCGGGTTTGGTGAGTTCTTCATCCACCGGACCGGGCATGGCATCGGTCTGGACGTCCATGAGGAGCCGTACATCGTCGGTGGCAACACGCTGCCGCTGGAGGCGGGCATGGCGTTCAGCATCGAGCCAGGGATCTACCAGCCGGGCCGGTGGGGTGCGCGGATCGAGGACATCGTCGTGGTGACCGAAGACGGCGGCGAGTCGATGAACCAGCAGCCGCACGACCTCGTGGTGCTCTGAGGCTCAGCCGGCCCGGAACGTCTTGCGGTAGGCGAGCGGGGACACGCCCAGCTCGGACCTGAGGTGGTGGCGGAGAGAGGCGGCCGTACCGAGGCCCGCCTCCTCGGCCACCCGGTCCACTGGGAGGTCCGTCGTCTCCAGCAGCTGGCAAGCGTGCCGTACGCGCTGCTGCAGCAGCCAGGTGCCGGGGGACTGACCGGTCTCGGCCTTGAAGCGACGACTGAACGTGCGGACACTCATCCGGGCATGCGCAGCCATCGCCGGCAGGCTGATCTCCTGCGCGAGCCGCTCCAGCGCCCACGCCCGAGTCGGTGAAGTACCCCCGCTGCCTTCCTCAGGGATCACGTGCTCGATGTACTGCGACTGGCCGCCGTCACGCCACGGCGGTACGACGCAGTGCCGAGCAGCCCGGTTCGCCACCTCACTGCCGAAGTCACGGCGGATCAGGTGCAGACAGAGGTCGACACCAGCCGCCAGACCGGCCGAGGTGAGGATGTCGCCGTCGTCGATGAACAACCGGTCCTCGTCGAGCTTCACCTGCGGGTAGACACTGCGGAACAGGTCGGCCCGCTCCCAGTGCGTGGTCGCCGGCCGGCCGTCGAGCAAGCCGGCAGCGCCCAGAACGAACGCGCCCGTACAGATCGACGCGATCCGGGTCCCGGGCCGGATCGTCGCGAGCGCCTCGGCCAGGTCGTCGGGCAGCGTGCCCTCGTACCGCGGCTTTGCGATATAGGTGCCCGGGATGATCACGGTGTCCGCCTCGGCCAGCGCCTCGGGACCGTAGTCCGGCGTCAGCATGAACCCGGCACCGGCTCGCACCGGTCCGCCCAGGCCGCAGATACGCACGTCGTACAGCTTGGTGCCGTCGGCCGTGGTGGCGGCGCCGAGCACGGTCGGTGGGATGGTCAGGTCGAACCCGACCACTGGTTCGAGCGCCAGGACGGCGACCACGTGCGGACCGACGGCGGCGAGGTGGCGCTTGCGGACAGCCATGGCCATATCTTGACACATGCTGGCAATTTGGCCACTGGTTCGATGAACGTCGAACCGTCACACTGGCTCGGTGACTCAGATTCTGGAGACGAAGAAGGCCCCCAGGGTGCATCTTGCCTGGGCGGTCGCCGTGGTGGGGTTCGTGACCCTGATCGGTGCGGCCGGGTTCCGGTCGGTGCCGAGTGTGCTGCTCGATCCGCTGCACGACGAGTTCGGGTGGTCGCACGCGACGATCTCGGCGGCGGTGTCGATCAACCTGCTGCTGTTCGGTGGCATCTCGCCGTTCGCGGCCGCGCTGATGGACCGGCTCGGCCTGCGCAAGGTCGTCAGCGGTGCGCTGGTGCTGATCGCACTCGGCAGCGGCCTCACCGTCTTCATGACCGCCTCCTGGCAGCTTCTGCTCTGCTGGGGCCTGCTGGTTGGCATTGGCACCGGCTCGATGTCGATGACCTTCGTGGCGACGATCACCGGCCGCTGGTTCATCCGGCGGCGCGGTCTGGTCACCGGGATCCTCACCGCGGCCGGTGCGACCGGGCAGCTGATCTTCCTGCCGCTCATCGCGTCGCTGGCTGGGCGGTACGGGTGGCGGGTGCCCGCGCTGGTCGCAGCCGCGGCCGCGCTGGCCGTCGTACCGCTGGTGCTGTTCTTCCTGCGGGACTACCCGAGCGACGTCGGGCTGAAGGCGTACGGCGCTCCTGAGGGGAGCACGGCCGGTCAGCGGGTGGAGACGACTGGTAGTAGCGCTATGCGGGCGCTGAACGCACTGAAGCTGGCGTCGCGGCGGCCCGCGTTCTGGCTGCTGGCAGGTGGGTTTGCGATCTGTGGTGCGTCGACGAACGGTCTGATCGGGACGCACTTCGTGACCGCAGCGCACGACCATGGCATGCCGGCCACGACCGCTGCCTCGTTGCTGGCCCTCGTGGGCGTCTTCGACGTCGGCGGGACGATCTTCTCGGGCTACCTGACCGACCGGTGGGACCCGCGGTACCTGCTGATCGCCTACTACACGCTGCGCGGTCTGTCGCTGCTCGTGCTGCCGTCGCTGCTTGGCCCGACCGCACAGCCGAGCACATGGGTGTTCATCATCTTCTACGGGCTGGACTGGGTCGCCACCGTGCCGCCGACGGTGGCGCTGTGCCGGGAGTGGTTCGGTCAGGACGGGCCGATCGTGTTCGGCTGGGTGTTCGCGTCGCACCAGGTCGGTGCCGCACTGGCCGCGACGGGCGCCGGCTGGATCCGGGACGCGCAGGGCAGCTACAACCTCGCGTGGTACCTGGCCGGTGGGCTCTGCGCGGCGGCTGCACTGATGTCCGCGAGCATCGGGCGGCGCCTCGTCACTGCCTGACCCCGTCCGCTAGCCTCGATATAAGTTGAGGTTGGAGGGACGGGACATGGACATCGAGCCGGGTGAGCTGACGGTCGGGCAGTTGGCGCAGCGCAGCGGCGTCGCGATCTCGGCTCTGCACTTCTACGAACGGCAGAGCCTGATCATCAGTCGCCGTACGTCGGGCAACCAGCGCCGGTACAAGCGCGACACGCTCCGTCGGGTTGCGCTGATCCGGATCGCTCAGCGCGTCGGCATCCCGCTCGCCGAGGTCGCCGCGATCCTCAAGCTGCTCCCGGACAACCGCACGCCGAGCCGCGCCGACTGGGAACGCATCTCCGAGTGCTGGCAGGCCGAGCTCGACAAGCGCATCCTCCATCTCGAACAGCTCCGCGACGACTTCAAGGACTGCGTAGGCTGCGGCTGCCTGTCGATCGACCGCTGCGCCCTCGCGAACCCGCACGACACGCTCGCCGCGAAGGGTCCCGGCCCCCGGCGCCTCCTCGACTCTTCCGACCAGCCGTGTCATCCGGGGAAGTGCGCCTGAGTTATCCACAGCGCGGGGCTCGGGCTCAGCGAAGTGGGGGTGAAGGCGTCTAGGGTCTTCGACATGGCTGAGACGAACGCGACGCTGACACTGACCGACGAGCGGGCCGGGATCGCAGGTGGACTGATCCAGGCGATCGCCGGGGCGGACGCACGGCTGCGCGCGGATCAGGAGACCGCGGTTGCTGCGTTGTGTGAGCCGGCGGCGCGGGTGCTCGTCGTGCAGGCGACCGGTTGGGGCAAGTCGGCTGTCTACTGGGCGGCGACCGCGATCCGGCGGGCCGAGGGCGCCGGTCCGACGCTGGTGGTGTCGCCGCTGTTGTCGTTGATGCGGGATCAGGTGGCGGCGGCAGGCCGGGCCGGGTTGCGGGCGGCGACCTTGAACTCGAACAACGTCGACGACTGGTCGAGCATCGAGCACGACCTGCGGTCCGGCGGCATCGACGTGCTGCTGGTGTCGCCGGAGCGGTTGGCCAACCCTGGGTTCGGGCGGCGGGTGCTGGATGCGCTGGCGGGACAGATCGGGTTGCTGGTAATCGACGAGGCGCATGCGGTGTCCGACTGGGGGCATGACTTCCGGCCGGACTACCGGCGGGTGTCCGAGGTGCTCCAGCAGTTGAACCCGAAGACGCCGGTGCTTGCGACGACAGCGACCGCCAATGCGCGAGTGACTGACGATGTGGCCAAGCAGCTGGGGGAGTCGACGCTGGTACTGCGTGGGCCGCTGGCGCGATCCAGTCTGCAGCTCGCCGTGGTGGATGCGTTGTCGCCGCTGGATCGGTTCGCGTGGGTGGTGGACCAGCTGCCGAACCTGCCGGGGTCCGGGATTGTGTACACGCTGACCGTTGCGGATGCGCAGCGGCTGGCGGCGGTGATCCAGGAAGTGCACGGGCGCGACGTACCGGTGGCGGCGTACACGGGGCAGCTGGAGGCGGGAGAGCGGGAGAGCCTCGAGGACGCCCTGCGGGAGAACCGGCTGAAGGCGCTGATCGCGACGTCGGCGCTGGGGATGGGTTACGACAAGCCCGACCTGGGGTTCGTGGTGCATGTCGGGTCGCCGCCCTCGCCGGTGTCGTACTACCAGCAGGTCGGACGTGCCGGCCGCGGGATCGACCACGCAGTGGTGGCGTTGCTGCCCTCGGATGCGGACTCAGGTGTCTGGGACTACTTCGCGACGGCGACGATTCCGATTCCGGAGAATGTGCAGCGGTTGCTGCGTGGGCTGGAGGGTTACGGTCCGGATCAGCCCGCGTCGGTGCCGGCGCTGGAGGCGGAGACCGGGCTCCGGCGGACGCGGGTCGAGTTGATGCTGAAGCAGCTCGCAGTCGATGGAGTCGTCGAGCGGGTCGAGCGCGGTTGGGTGCGGACCGGCGCCGAGTGGACGTTCGACGCCGCGCACTACGACGGGATCGTGTCGGTACGCCGGCGCGAGGCGGACATCATGCGCGCGTACACCCACGGCGATCGTTGCTTGATGCAACTTCTGCAGGAGTCGCTGGACGATCCGTCCGCCGAGCCGTGCGGCCGGTGCTCGGTGTGTATCGGTGCGCTGCCTGCCCCGCTCGAGGCCCGGCCGTCGCCGGACACGGTCGCGGCGATCATCCGCCTGCTCCGCGGCGAGGTCCACGTGCTCGAGCCACGCAAGATGTGGCCGGGCGGATCATTCGGCGCCCGCGGCAAGATCCCGCCCGGCCTGTCGGCCGACCCCGGCCGAATCATCATCTACGCCGACGCCCCCGAGTGGCGTGAGGTCCTGGCCGACGCCTACGGTCCGTCGCCGTCGTCCGAGGCGGTGGAGGCACTGAAGGCAGGCGCCATCTCGTCGCTCTCCCAGTGGCGCAGCTCGTGGTCCGCTCGGCCGGAGGTCGTCGTACCGCTGGCCGCATCGGGGTACACCGCCCTCACCTCGGCGCTCGCGGACCACGTGGCAGCCGTGGGCCGACTGGAGCGAGCCGAGCTGCTCGTCGACCGCACCGGCTACTCGGACGACCTGTCCTCAGCAGACGAGGCCAGGCTCTGGCGAGACGGCCTGCAGGTGGACGGCACCACCGCACAAACGCTGTCCGGCAGCACCGTCCTCCTGCTGGTGGACGCCACGTCGTCCCAGTGGCCGATCACCGTAGCCGCTGCCAAGCTCCGCGAAGCGGGCGCCCAAGCCGTGCTCCCCCTCCTCATTCACAAACGGCCCTAGCTCGTTTCCAGCAGGGTCTTCAGGTCCGAGAGGACGGCCGGCCAGCCGTCGTTGATCATCGTGCGGAGGGTGCTCTCGGGTTCGAAGCCGCTGTGGATGACCGTCAGCTTCACCTTGTCGTCGACCGGCTCCAGTTCGAAGGTCGCGGTGGAGAGGGGCTCGCGGGCGAGCTTCTCGTGGGTGGCGTCGTCGATGTCGAACGCCTTGGAGAACTCCGGCGTGATGTGGTGCCAGCGGTAGGCAAGGCGGGTGTACGGGTCGTACTCGACAACCATCTGCTCCGGACCGGACGTGGTGACGCCGTCGGAGTGGTGCCAGACCATCTCCGCGCCCGGCTTCCACTCGGTCTCGAAGTGGAGGTGCCAGTACTGCTCGGTGAACTCCGGCTCGGTCAGCGCCGCCCAGAGCCGTTCCGGCGTGGTCTTGATGTAAGTCGTGTAGACGAAGTCGTTGTCGCTCATCGGTGGTTCGGCCTCCAAAGCCGTCTTGAGATCGGCGAACAGTTGCGCGCGCCGCCGGTCGTACTGCGTGATCCAGCGGTCCGCGATCGCGTTGATCGGTTCGGCGTTGAGGTAGTGCAGCTTCTCCCGCCCGCGCCACACGGTGGTGACGAGGTTGGCGGACTCCAGCACCGCGAGGTGTTTGCTCACCGATTGACGTGCCATCTCCAGGCCGGCGCACAGCTCGCGCAGCGTCTGCCCGTTGCGGGCGTTCAGCGTGTCGAGCAACTGCCGCCGGCTCGGGTCGGCCAGTGCGCGGAACACCTCGTCGTCCATCACGCCTCCGATCATGCAGCCATCTGGCTGCCTTTACACAATAGGCAGCCGAATAGCTGCATGTCAACCGTGGCGGCGACCGGGGAGGATGAGCCGGTGAACATCACCAGCCTCGGCTACCGGACCGACCTGCTGCTGCTCGAGCTCAGCGGCAGCACCTTTCACGACACCGGCGAGTACGTCGTGATCCGCACCCCGGACAACCCGGCCTTCTGGTGGGGGAACTTCCTGCTCTACCGCACCCCGTTCGCCCCGGGCGACGCCAAGCGCCGGCTCGACGACTTCCACCGCGAGCTCCCGGCCGTGCGACATGTTGCCCTCGGCATCGACAGTGTCGACGGAGAGATCGGTGCCGAGGACGAGCTGGCCGCGGCCGGCTTCACGGTCGACCGCAACGTGGTGATGACCGCGAGCCAGGTCGTCCCACCCCAGCGGCCGAACACGGAGGCGACGTACCGGGCCATCACCTCGGACGACGACTGGGGCCAGCTGCTCCAGCTGGGCTTCTCCACGGCGGAGCAGGAGCTCGACCCGTACTACGAGGAGTTCACCCGCCAACGGCTGGTGTCGCAGCGCGGGCTGGTCGAGGACGGGCACGGGACGTGGTTCGGCGCGTTCGAGGACGACCGGCTGCAGAGCTCGCTTGGCCTGGTCTTCGACGGCCAGGGCCTCGCCCGGCTCCAGAACGTGCAGACGGCACCGGACGCTCGCGGTCGTGGCCTGGCCGGCACGCTCGTCCACCACGCCTCGACGTACGGGCTGACCAAGGCGCACACGCTGGTCATGGTCGCGGATCCGGAGTACCTCGCGATCCGGATCTACCGCTCGGTCGGATTCACGGACACGGAGACACAGCTGCAGTTCAAGATCCCGCCCGCGTGACAGGGTAGGTGCATGAGCAAAGTCGTTCTCGTCACCGGTGGCAGCCGTGGGATCGGCGCGGCGGCCTGCATCGCGCTGGCCGCCGACGGCTGGGATGTCGCCGTGAACTACCGGACCCGCTCCGACGAGGCAGCCCGCGTCGTCAAGGCCTGCGAGGAGCTCGGCCGGCGCGCGATCGCCGTCCAGGCAGACGTGGTCGAGGGCGACCAGATCGAGCGCCTCTTCGAGACCGCCACTGCTGAACTGGGTCCGCTGAAGGCCGTCATCAACAACGCCGGCATCGTCTCGCCCGCCGGCCGGGTCGCGGAGTACGACGCCGCCCGCCTCGAGCGCGTCTTCGCGATCAACTCGGTCAGCGCGTTCCTCGTCGCCGGCGCAGCGGTACGCCGGATGTCCACGGCGTACGGCGGATCCGGCGGCGTCATCGTCAACATCTCGTCCCGCGCCGCCGTGCTCGGATCCGCCGGCGAGTACGTCGACTACGCCGCGAGCAAGGCCGCCGTCGACGCCCTCACCACCGGCCTCGCGAACGAGGTCGCCAAGGAGGGCATCCGCGTGCTCGGCGTCCGTCCCGGCCTGATCGAGACCGGCATCCACGAGCCGGGCCGGCTGGACCGCCTCGGCGCGACTCCGCCGCTCCAGCGTCCGGGAAAGGCCGAGGAGGTCGCCGAGGTGATCGCGTTCCTCGCCTCGGACCGGGCGTCGTACATGACCGGTACGACGGTCGACGTCTCCGGCGGGCGGTAATCCCGTGGGCCTGCGGCCGGTCGATCTGGCCAGGCGCGCCGGGGTGTCGACGCAGCTCGTCCGCAACTACGAGGCGGCCGGGATCCTGCCGCCGGCGCCACGTTCGGAGACCGGCTACCGGCAGTACGGTCCGGAGCACGTCTCCGCGCTGCTGACCTACCGAGCGCTCGCACCCGGCTTCGGTGCGGAGACCGCCACCGAGATCATGCGCGCTGTCCACAACGGCGACGAAGCTCTCGCGTACCGGCTCGTCGACGCGGCCCACGCTGCGCTCAACGAGCAACGCCTCGCGACCGACGCGGCGAGTGATGCCCTCGCCGCACTGGCCGCGGAGTACGTCGACGACCAGCCGGTCACCGGACCATCCTTGCTGGTGGGGGAGTTGGCGCACCGGCTCGGTGTCCGTACGTCGGCGCTCAGAGTCTGGGAGGCGGCCGGGCTGCTGGCGCCGGAACGCGAGCGCGGCACGAAGTACCGGCGGTACGGTCCGGAGCAGATCCGCGACGCCCGGATCATCCACATGCTCCGCCAAGGGCGGTACTACTTCGAGCAGATCAAGCCCGTCCTCGACGGCCTGCGCCGTACCGGCAGCACCGAGGCCTTGCGCAATGCCGTCGCCGAACGGCGGGCAGCGCACGATCGGCAGACGAAGGCCATGCTCAACGGGTCCGCGTACCTCTACCAGCTCATCACTGCGGGACAGCAAGATGTGTCGGCGCCGACCGCCCGCGCACAATGACCGACTCGCTCGGCCGCCAGTGAGCCGCCTCCGCCGTCGCTGATTCCTTGACCGCGGCCATTGAGGCGATCAGCCGTCCCGGCGCGACCTTGGCCAGCTCGCTCAGCCGGGACGCCTCGTTCACCGGGTCGCCGATGACCGTGTACTCGTGCCGCCGTACGTCGCCGACCGTCCCGGCGACCACGATCCCGGCCGTGACGCCGATCCCTGCGGTTGCCTCCGGCAACTCGAGACCGAGCCGCCGGGCCAGCTCCCGGCCGGCGCCGAGCGCACTCCCGGACGGATCCGGGAGCTCGGCCGGCGCACCGAAGACCGCCAGCGCGGCATCACCGGCGAACTTGTTCACAAACCCGCCCGCCCGGTCCACCTCGTCGACCACGATCGCGAAGAAGCGATTCAACAACTGGACTACCTCGGCCGGTGGCCGTTCCGCGGCGAGCTCCGTCGACCCGACCAGATCGACGAAGAGCACCGCGACGAACCGTTCCTCGCCGCCGAGCCGGTCGCTCGCCAGCGCCTCCTGGACGACGCGCGGCCCGACGTACCGACCGAAGACGTCGCGGATGCGTTCCCGCTCGCGCAGCCCCTCGGCCATCCGGTTGAACCCGGCTTGCAGCGAGCCCAGCTCGGTGCCGTCGAAGACCGGGATCGTCACGTCCAGGCGGCCCTCCTCGATCAGGCTCAGCGCGTTCCGCACCGAGCGGACCGGCGCGACCACCGAACGGGCGGACAGCCCGGTCAAGAGCCAACCGTTGCCCAGCGCCACGATGCCGACGGCAAGGATCACGATGCACAACCGGGTCGGCGTGACGTCGCCCTCGATCAGCGCCAGGACCGCGGTCAGCATCAGCCCGGCCATCGGCACGCCCGAGCCGACCGCCCAGACGAAGATCGTCCGCGCCTTCAGCCCGGCCGCCAGTAGCCGCCGGGGCGGTGGGGAGCCGACGAGCGCCCGCGCCGCGACCGGCCGGAGCGCGAACTCGGAGAGCAGGTACGAGAACGAGCAGGTCACGATCATGCCGTCGAAGACCGTGACCGCGATCCGCAGCGCGTTCTCCGGCTGCAGCATCACCGTCAACGTGGTGAAGAGGATGACGGCGATCAGCCAGAGCAGGACCTCGATCAGGGTCAACCTCAACGGGAGCTGGAGGGTCGCGACCTGCTCCGCGCGGGTCGCCGGCCGATCGCTGTCGACCCAGCTGGTGACCCGTTGCGCGAGGCGCGTGCTCCAGATACAGCCGACTGTCAGCGCCAGCACGAAGTACGCCGGGATCAGGATCGCCTCGGCGAGCTGGAGGCGATCGAGCAGCGGCGGCCCGGGCAGGACGTAGACCGCGAGCGCGAAGACGATCAGCGCCCCGATCAGGTTGGTGCCGATCGAGAAGGTGGTCATCAGGACCTGGAGGCGGAGTCGCAGCAGCCGCGCGCTCTGGTCGGCGGGGCCGAGCAGCCAGGATCCGAAGGGCCGTCGTTTCAGCACCAGCTCCGGATTTCCCTGGGTCGTCATGGTCACAGTCTGCAAGACCCCTGGTTCGTTTCCGCAACCGGTGTCAGCACCCAACCGGGGTTTTGGCACGGTGGTGCGGGTGGCTCAGAATGGCCGTCCGATCGGGCCGTGACCTGGGTACTGTTCCTCGGACGCCTCACTCGGGGAGCTTCCGTGACGCACGATCGCCACTCCTACGCCGAGCCCGCCCTGGTTCGGACCACCCATCTCGAGCTCGACCTCGCGCTCGACTTCGATGCCAAGGTGCTGTCCGGCAGCGCCACCCACACGCTCGCGTGGACGGGGGCCGGGGACCGGCTCGTGCTGGACAGCCGCGACCTGACCGTGCTGGCGGTCGAGGGGCAGACGGCGGAGGGCTGGGTGCCGCTGGAGTACAGCCTGGCCGTGCCGGACCAAGAGCTCGGGTCGGCGCTGACGATCCGCACCGCGAGCCATCCGCGGGTGCGGGTGAGCTACCGGACCGCGCCGACCGCGACGGGTCTGCAGTGGCTGGAGCCGGCGATGACGGCCGGTGGCGTGATGCCGTTCATGTTCAGCCAATCGCAGGCGATCCACGCGCGCAGCTGGGTGCCGGTGCAGGACACCCCGGGTGTCCGGTTCAGCTACGCCGCGCACGTCACCGCGCCGCCCGAGCTGATGGTGCTGATGAGTGCGGACAACGGGACGACGTCGCGCCGGACCGGGTCGTACGACGTGGTGATGCCGGAGCCGATTCCGTCGTACCTGCTGGCGATCGCCGCGGGGGACCTGGTGTTCGAGCCGCTCGGCGAGCGTTCCGGTGTCTGGGCCGAGCCGGCGATGGCGCGGACGGCGGCGACCGAGTTCGCCGACACCGAAGAGATGATGCGGGTCACCGAGGAGCTCTTCGGCCCGTACCGCTGGGGTCGCTACGACCTGCTGGTGCTGCCGCCGTCGTTCCCGTACGGCGGGATGGAGAACCCGCGAATGACGTTCGCGACGCCGACCGTGGTGATCGGCGACAAGTCGCTGGTCAGCGTGATCGCGCACGAGCTCGCGCACAGCTGGTCAGGCAACCTGGTCACGCAGGACAGCTGGGACGACATCTGGCTGAACGAGGGCTTCACGTCGTACGTCGAGAACCGGATCGTCGAAGCCGTCTACGGGACCGAGTTCGCGGTGATGGAGACGGCGATCAAGCAGCACGCGACCGTGGTGAAGCTCGACCCGCTGACACCGGCCGAGCTGGCGGTGGAGCTGCCGGGTCTGCACCACCGGTCCGAGTACCACGGGACGACGTCGACCGGGCCGCTGAAGGGGTCGTGGTTCCTGTCCTGGTTGGAGGAGCGGTTCTCGCGGGAGGTCTTCGACCCGTTCCTGCGGGGGTACTTCGACCGGTTCGCGTTCCGCAGCATCAACACCGACGACTTCGTGGAGCACCTGCGGGAACACCTGCTGACGCCGCATCCGGACGTGGTGTCCGAGGCCGAGCTGGCCGCGTGGCTGTACGAACCGGGCATTCCGTCCTTCGCGGTCCGCGCGGTGTCGGCCCGCTTCCAGGTCGTCGACGTCGCTCGCAACCTGTGGCTGACCACGGGCGAGCTGCCGCACGGCGCCGAGCAGTGGACCACACAGGAGTGGCTGCGCTTCCTGGACGCGGCGCCCGACGTACTCAGCCCGCTTCTCCTCCAGCAGCTGGACCGCGCGTACGGCCTCACCGGCACCGCGAACGGCGAGATCGCCCGCCGTTGGTACCAGATCGTCGCCGCCAGCAGCTACGAGGCGGCGTACGCCTCACTGGCCGAGTTCCTCACCAAGGTGGGCCGGATGAAGCTCGTCCTCCCCGTCTACCAGGCCCTGGCCGGCACCGACCGAGCCTTCGCCGCCGAAGTCTTCGCGAAGGCCCGCAACGGCTACCACCCCATCACCACGGCCGCCGTCCAGAAGATCCTCGGCCAGTAGTCAGACGTCGAGCTTGCGGCGGTGTACCCGGCGGGTTGGCTGGTAGCCGAGGGCCGCGTTGGTGCGGCGCATCGGGGTGTTGTTTTCGACGGTGTCGGTGAGTAGGGCGGAGAGGTCGGGGTAGCGGGCGCGGGTCTGCCGGATCTGGGCGGCTTTCATCCAGCGGGCCAGGCCTTGGCCGCGGTGGGCGGGGAGTACTGCGGTGCCGTAGTGCTGGCCTTCGCCCTTGCCATCGGCGGGTACGACGACCTCGGTGAAGCCGACGACCGTACCGGAGCGGTCGACGGCGGCCACGACCGAGAGGTGCTCGCCGCGGTCCGCGATCACGCGGGCGGCGTACCGCGTGCGCTCGACGTCCCACACGTCCTCGCCGAGGTCGAGCTCGCCGGTCGGTGCGTCGTTCATCCCGACCCGGGCGTCGGTGAACGACTGCACGAACTGCTCCGGCGCGACGCCCTCCCATGTCACCAGGCGGTAGCCGGGTACGTCGGCCACCTCGGGATCCGGACCTGTGAGCTCGAGCCGGGTGTAGATCAGCGTGAGCCCGACGGTGAATCCGTGCGAGATGAGGAACGAGTCACCCACCGACTCTGCCTCGACGTCGGCGAGGACGATCCGCGCGTCGTTCTCGCGGGCGGCGCCGACAGCCGCGCCGAGCAGCTGGGTCCCGATGCCACGACGCCGCTCGGCCGGATGGACGGTGAGCTCGAGCTCCGCGAGATGCGCCTGCCGTTGGCGGCTGTTGAGCCGGAGGAAGGCGGAGCCGACCGGGTTGCCCGAGCCGTCAGTGGCGAGCCAGGCGATCCGGCGGCTGAACGGCCGGTAGTCGGGATCGGTCAGGGGAATCAGTCTGATGCTCAAGCCGGCAACATACCGCGCGGCCGGGATCACGTGCCGCCGGTCCACCGATCCGCTACCGTGGCGCGAAGCCGAACGGGGAGAGGAGCCAGGGGTGGAGCAGCTGGACGGGGAGGGACGCGCCGAGCACGTCGTCCGCACGATCGGTGCCGACCATGTCGCATTGCGCGAGCAGGTGCTGACGGAACTGCGCCGCCGGATCGTGGACGGGGACTACCAGCAAGGCGAACGGCTGACCGAGACCAGGCTCGCGGACGACTTCGGCGTCTCCCGCAACCCGGTCCGCGAGGCCTTGCGAGTCGTCGAGGCTGAAGGGTTCGTGCAGATCCTGCCGCGGCGGGGCGCGGTCGTCGCGACGCTCGACGAGACCGCGGTCCGCGACCTGTTCGCCGTACGGCAGCAGTTGGAGACCCTCGCCGCCGGTCTGGCCGCCGAGCGGGCGACGGACGCGGACATCGCGATGCTGCGGCGGCTGATCGAGGACGCGAGCAAGGCCACCGATGCCGAGGACTTCGACCAGGTCGCCGAGCTCAACAGCGCCTTCCACCGCGCGGTCATCGAGGTCAGCCAGAATCGCTGGCTGCACGCGATGTCGGCGGCGTTGTACCACCACGTCCACTGGGTCTTCCGCGTCGGCGCCGCGCAGCGGGCACCGCACTCGTCCGAGGAACACGTCCGGCTCGTCGACGCGATCGAAGCCGGTGACGCCGAAGCGGCGGCGACGGCAGCTCGAGTCCACGTCGAGGCCGCCGCCGCGGCCGCCTTCGGTCAGCGCCCGACCGCGTAGCCCTGCATGCCGCGCGGGTTGGCGGCCGCGGCGAGCACACCGTCGGCTTCCTTCCGTACGGCGCACAACCGGCCGAGGCTCCACGCATCGCTGTCGGTCACGACGTGCCCTCGGCGTACCAACTCGTTTCGGATCTGCGTGCTGACCCGCGTCTCCATCACCAGTCCACCCGGCTCGCTCGTGCGCGGGTAGAAGGACGACGGGAAGCCGGTCGTGTGCCAGGCCGGCGCGTCGATCGCCTCCTGCAGGTCCATGCCCGCGCCGAGATGCCGGAGCAGGAAGAGCAGCTGCCACTGGTCCTGCTGGTCGCCACCCGGCGAGCCACAGGCCATGACGGCCTGACCGTCACGCAGTACGAGCGTCGGCGTCAGCGTCGTCCGCGGCCGCCGGCCCGGCGCGAGCGATGCCGGGAGTCCTTCCTCGAGCCAGAACATCTGCGCCCGGCTGCCCAGGCAGAATCCCAGCTCCGGGATCGTCGGCGACGACTGCAGCCAGCCGCCACTCGGGGTCGCGGAGATCATGTTCCCCCACTTGTCGACGACGTCGACGTGACAGGTGTCGCCTCGGGTCACCCCGGTCGGCGCGACCGTCGGCTCACCCGTCGATGCGTCGCGAGTTTCGTTGCCGGTTTCGTTGCCTACGGCAATGGAAGGTAGCCGGGGCTGCCGTCGGTCCGGCGAGCCTGGCCGTAGCTCGAGCGAAGCGTCCGCCCCGACCAGCTTGGCGCGGTCGGCCGCATACGCGGGGGAGAGCAGGGTGTCCAGCGGTACGTCGGCGCCGTCGCCGTACCACGCCTCGCGGTCGGCGAACGACAGCTTCATCACCTCGACCGTGGTGTGTACGCCCTCGGCGCTGTCCAGGTCGACCTCACCGAGCGCCGCGAGTACGGCGAGCGACTGCAGCAGTGCGGGCCCCTGCCCCCACGGGCCGGTCTTCGCGACCGTGTACCCGTTCCAGTCGTACGTCGCTGCGTCCTCCCAGGTCGCCTGGAACGCGGCCATGTCGTCCCCGGTGATCAGCCCCGCGTGATCCGAGCCGCTGGAGTCGCGGTGGGGGATCCGGGAGAACTTGTCCACGGCCTCGGCGACAAAACCTTCCCGCCACGCCTTGCGCGCGTGCTCGATCTGCTGGACCCGGTCGGTCCCGGCGGCCTCGCCCTCCGATACGAGCCGCTCGAGAGTCCCGGCGTACGCCGGGTTGCTGAAGCGACCGGTGACAGGCCGACCGTCCTTGAGCCATAGCGCCGCCGACGTCTGCCACTGGTTCTCGAACAACTCCTGCACGGTGCTGATCGTGTCCGCGACCCGCGGCACCAGCGGGTGACCGTTGCGCGCGTAGTCGATGGCCGGCTCCAGTACGACGCTCAGTGGCAGCGTGCCGTGGTCGCGCAGCAGGAGCAGCCAAGCGTCAACGGCACCAGGCACTGTCGCCGCGAGCGGACCAGAGCCGGGCACCAGCGTGAGGCCCAGCGAGCGGTAATGCTCGATGGTGGCGCCGGCCGGCGCGACGCCCTGGCCGGACAGCACTCGCGGGGCCGGGTCGTCGGCGGTCGCGATGATGGCCGGGACCTCACCGCCGGGTCCGTTGAGGTGCGGTTCGACGACGTGGAGCACGAACCCCGCGGCGGCGCCTGCGTCGAACGCGTTCCCGCCGAGCTCGAGGATCCGCATGGCGGACTGGGACGCCAGCCAGTGCGTTGACGAGACCATCCCGAACGTGCCGCGCAGCGTCGGCCGGGTGGTGAAGGTCATCGCGTCACTCCTTCGCGTAGTCGTACCTCTGGCCCGGTCCCGTCGTCGAGGGGCGGTTGTCTCGACTGTTTCATGTATACAAGGGGCGCGCGCAAGGGAATCGGCGAGTTGGTGGTTATCCGCGGTGGCGGGAGGCCCGGTTGTTGCGTCGGCCCCGCGATCCTGCGGCGGGACCGCCACCGAAGGCAGCGACGTGGCGTGGCCGTCGCAGGCGTGAGGCGGGTAGCGCTAGGCAGTTGAGCCGCGGGTGGTGAAGCTGCCGGGTGGGACGGGTGTACCAGGACAAGGTCGGCACCTTTCGGTGGGGAATCATGTAACGGAGTACGTGAGCAGTCCGTGAGGTACGGCGCGGCCGTTGAGGCTCAGCGCCATCAGGTTGGGGCCGTCGTGCTCCGGGTGGTGGATGCCGAACTCGGTCGCCTGGCGGAAGCCGAAGCGGGGGTAGTAGTCGGCGTGGCCGAGCACTACGACCGCCGGCTCATCGCGAAGGCGGGCGGTGGCCAGGGCGGCGTTGACCGTCGCGCTGCCTGCGCCTTGCTGCTGGTACTGCGGGAGGACCGCAACCGGTCCGAGAGACAGGATCGGTATGTCGTCCACGTGGCAGCGGCTGAGCAGCGAGTAGGCGACCGGATGGTCGTCCGGGGTGGTTGCTACCAGGAGCAGGTCAGGCAGCCAGCAGGCAGGTTCGGAGTGCAGCTTGTCGAGGTACTCGACCTCGAAGTCGCGGCCGAAGGCGGCGCGGGTCAGTTCACGGACGGTGCTGACGTCTGGTTCGACGCGGGTATGCCAAGACAACGGCGAAGCCTTTCGGAGAGTTGATGGACGGGCAGACGTGCCGCGGCGCGGTCATCAACTTCACCTCCTCGTCGAACTGGTGCGGATCACGGTAGCCGTTGGCACGGTGGAGCCGCACGTGAGTTTCACCAGTCGATTGCCAGCGCGACAAGCGGATCAGCCGACGCGGGTGCCGCCGGAGTCCAGGTGTCGTCTACCAGCTTGTACAGGTGCCACCGCCCCTCCCGATCGAGCCGAAGCTGCGTGCCCGGGGTTCCTACTAGCTGCTCGCCCTGGCCAGTGAGGTCGAGGCGGTCGCTGTCGGTGGTGACGGGAGGGCTGTCGCCGCCGGCGGTGATGACAGGGCGGGTGCTGTCGGCGGTGATGGTGAGGTGGTTGTGCTGAGCGGTGACGGTGAGTTCGGCGGCCTCGAGTTCGGTGCGGGCGCGGTTGAGGTCGGCCGGGTCGGGGGTCCAGGTCTGCTCGAGCACGTCGAGGCCGGGCGCACCGCCGTACCGCCACGCTTGGATGCCCAAGGCAAGCTCTCGCCCGGTCGCCTGGGTCAGGGCGTCGGCATGCTCGGGGAAGTCAGCAGCCAGCCGGACAGCGTCCTGCCATTCGTCGAGCCGCCGCGGTTCCGGCGTGCCGTGTAGCAGCGCACTCAGCAACACCCGCGCCCGCCGCGCCGCATCGAGCACGAGCAGGCGCAACACGTCGGCCCCGAGTCCGACCGGCGGTTCGATCCCGCTAACAGGCAGATCGTCAACGCTCACCTTCCCCGGTAGCTCCGGCGGTGCAGGTAGGTCGGCAACCTCAGCCGTGAGTACGTCGGCAACCGCCACGCCCGCCACCGCACCAGCCAACTCGCCGCCCCGTCCTGGGCAAGCCCCGCCCCCTCCGGACAGCCGCGCGCCGAACAGGTCCGCGGAGGATTCCCCATCGGCTGGGTTCGCGGAGGAGAAGAGCGCGTCGGACGGGTGCGCGTCCGCCGGGTGTGCGCCGGCGGAAGGCGCGTCGGCTGGGTGGCTGGGCGGCGTGTGGTGCTGGAGGTGGTCGAGGAGTTGGGCGCGGGTTTGGCCGCGGAGGAGTAGGAGGATGAAGGGGTCGGCGTCGAGGAGCCAGGCGACCTGGTAGCAGAGGGCGGCGGCGTGTTGGCAGGGGAGTTCCCAGGCGTCGCAGGTGCAGGTCGGATCGAGATCGCCGATGCCTGGCAGGAGCGTGACGCCGGCGTCGGCCGCTGCTTCGACGAGATCGTGTGGCATCTCGCCGTCGAGCAACGCCGCGATGTGCCCGGCCCGCGCCGCCACCTGCTCGCTGAACCGCCGCCAGTCGTCAGCGCTCAGCTCATCCACTTGTACGACGGATTCGTACGTGTCCTCAGGCGCATAAACCGTCGCCGCGATCCGCCCGGGGCTGACCGTGATCGTCCCGACCTGCCCGGAGTTCGCGTACCGACGACCCTTGCGCAGCTGATCCGAGTCCAGCGACGTGTCCTCCATCGCCTGCACCCAAGCCCGAGCCCACCACGACCGCCCCCTGGTGCTCCGCCGCTGCGCCCCGAACGCCGGAAACCCACGCCCCTCACTCATAGGCACCCCCACACCCATCGAGTCGGCTCATCTGGTACCTCGGCGGAGTTCTACCAAGTCGGCGAGCTCGGTGTCGGTCAGCTCGGTCAGCGCAGCTTCGCCGCCGGTCAGGACTGCTTCGGCCAGGGCTCGTTTGGTGCTGAGCATGGCCGCGATCCGGTCCTCGATGGTGCCTTCGGCAATCAATCGGTGGACCTGGACCGGCCGCGTCTGACCGATCCGGTACGCCCGGTCCGTCGCCTGGTCCTCGACCGCCGGATTCCACCAGCGGTCGTAGTGGACGACGTGGTCTGCGCGGGTCAGGTTCAGCCCGGTACCAGCCGCCCTCAACGACAACAGGAACACCGGCACCTCACCTGCCTGGAACCGATCCACCATCCGCTCCCGCTGCGCCACCGGCGTACCCCCGTGCAGCAACTGCGTCGGAATCCCGCGCTCGGCGAGATGCCGCTCGAGCAGTCGCGCCATCGCGACGTACTGCGTGAAGACCAGCACCGCGCCGTCCTCCGCGACGATCGTCTCGAGCAGCTCGTCCAGCAACTCGAGCTTGCCCGACCGGCCGGTGAGCCGGGCTTCGTCGGACTCCTTCAAGTACTGCGCCGGGTGGTTGCAGATCTGCTTCAACCCCGTCAACAGCTTCACGATCAGCCCGCGCCGCATCATCCGGTCACTGGCCCGGACTTCGTCCATCAGCTCGCGAACCGTTGCCTCGTACAACACCACCTGCTCTCGCGTCAGCGAGACCGGCTGGTCGGTCTCGGTCTTCGGCGGCAGCTCGGGCGCGATCCCGGGATCGGACTTCCGCCGCCGGAGCAGGAACGGCCGGACCAGCTTCGCCAGCCGTGCCGCGACCTCCTCGTCCTTGTCTGCCTCGATCGGCGCCGCCCACTGACTCCGGAACGTCGCCAACCGCCCGAGCAACCCCGGCGTCGTCCAGTCGAGAATCGCCCAGAGCTCGGACAGGTTGTTCTCCACCGGAGTACCGGTCAGCGCGACCCGCGCCTGCCCCGGCACGGTCCGCAGCGCCTTCGCCGTACCTGATGACGGGTTCTTCACATGCTGCGCTTCATCCGCGACCACCATTCCCCACGCGTGGCCGGCCAGCCGTACAGCGTCGCGCCGCAAGGTCCCGTACGTCGTCAGCACGAACCCGTCGCGCGCGTCGTCGAGCGACCGCGAGGCGCCGTGGAATCGGCGCACCGGGGTATCCGGCGCGAACCGGCGTACCTCCCGCTCCCAGTTGCCGAGCAACGACGCCGGACACACGACCAGCGTCGGCCCAGTCGTTACCTCGGTCTGCTGGCGATGCAGGTGGAGCGCGATGAGCGTGATGGTCTTCCCGAGGCCCATGTCGTCGGCCAGACACCCGCCGAGCCCGAGCGACGTCATCCGCGCCAGCCAACGCAAGCCCCGCAACTGGTAGTCACGGAGAGTCGCCTGCAGACCTGCTGGCGCCTCCACCTCCTCGCCTCCGGCGGCGTGGTCGGGGTCGGCGATCCGCGCGCGCAGGTCGTCCAGCCACTTGGTCGGCGTGACGGCGATCTGCCGACCGTCGATCTCGGCGGTGCCCGTAAGAGCCGCCCCCAGCCCGTCGATCGCGGTGACCGGTTTGAGGATCCGTTCGCGCGCCTTCCGCGCGAGCTCGGGGTCGATCAGCATCCACTGGTCGCGCAGCCTCACCACCGGCCGCGTCGCCTCGGCGAGCTGGTCGAGCTCGGCCTCGGTCAGCGGATCGTCCCCGACCGCCACCTGCCAACTGAAGTCGAGCGTCGCGTCGCCGCCGAAGAAGCTGGGCATATCTGTCGGCGCCCTGTCGTCGGAAGTGATCGCCGCCCGCGCCGTCAACGCACGCCCGAGACTCCGCGGCCAGTGCACCTCGACGCCGGCCGTCGCCAACCGCTGCGCATACCCAGCCAGCAGCTCGGCCACTTCGTCGTCCGCCAGCTCCATCCGGTCCGGAACTGCCGACTCCAGCAGGCGCGCCAAAGCCGGCCACACCCGAGCGGCTCGCCGAATTGCCAGCGTCGCATCAATCCGAGCCCGCGGCCCAAATCCAGGTACGTCGGCACTCCACACGTCATCCGCATCCCGCACCAACGTCGGATCCTTCAAACTGTGCAACTGCACCGCGGCGCTGAAGCTCAGCGAGTCCGCCATCTCCAGCCGCAACGAGATCCGCACCCCACTGTCAAGCCCCGCCGAAACCTCATCCCCCCACCCCCGCAACCGCTCCACGGGCTGCGGCGCCGCCCCAGCAAACAGATTCGTCCTATGCGCCTTGGCCGCCGCGGGCGACCGCGGCATCCCATCCGCAACCGCATCCAAAAACCCCCGCACCAACTCCTCAGCCACCGGCAACCGCACACCCCCAGCCGAGTCTGGGGGAGTGAGGGGGAGGGCTCGGGCGGTGGGGGGCATGGATTCGGCCAGTTCCAGGATGCGGGCGACGTCGGCGGGGTCCAGTGGGCCGATGCGCCAGGCGTCGTACCCGCCGGGGGAGACGCCGGGGAGGAGTTTGCCGCGGGCAACCAGCTGGAGGGCGACGAGCGACGCGGCACCCCAGAACGCAGCGGACGGGTGCGCGTCAGGCACCCGGCGCAGCCGACCGAGGATGGGTACGGCGTCCGAGGTCGAGAGCTCGATAGCGCGGACCGACTGCAGCCCACCGTCGACGCTCAGCTCGAGCGTCACCTGCTCCCCGGCTCCGAGCGGCAACTGCCCACCCTCTGGATCCCAGAACGCGACCCGTCCGTCCCGCGGCGGATCAGCCGGCCGGATCACCACCGCACACCCAGCCAGATCCTGCCCCGAACCCAGCAACCCGACTACCTCCCAGCTCGCACACGCACCACCAACTCGGCCATCCGCCTCAGGCGGATCAGGTTCACACCGGTAGGGCCTGGTTGGGGTTTGGTTGGTCGAATTGGGTTCGGTAGAGCTCTTCGTAGCGGCCGCCCGTCGCCAGGAGTTCAGTGTGGGTGCCTTGTTCTACGATCTGGCCGGACTCGATGACGAGGATTTGATCGGCGGCTCGGATGGTGGAGAGGCGGTGGGCGATTACTACCGCCGTGCGGCCGATCAAGGCCTCGGTGAGGGCGGCTTGGACGGCTGCCTCGTTGGTGGAGTCGAGGGCTGCGGTGGCCTCATCGAGGATGACTACTCGGGGTTGGGCCAGGAGCAGTCGCGCGATCGTGAGCCGCTGACGCTCACCGCCCGACAACCGGTAGCCGCGCTCACCGACAACCGTGTCGAGCTGATCCGGCAGCGACCGGATGAGTTCGCCGAGGCGGGCGCGCTCCAGCGAGTCCCACAGATCGTCCTCGGACGCCTCCGGGCGCGCCAGCAGCAGGTTCTCGCGGATCGAGTCGTGGAACAGATGCCCGTCCTGCGTCACCATCCCGAGCGTGTCCCGCAGCGACTCCGCCGACACATCCCGTACGTCGACCCCCGCCAGCTTCACCGCGCCCGAGTCCACGTCGTACAGCCGCGGAATCAGCTGCGCGATCGTCGACTTCCCGGCCCCGGACGACCCGACCAATGCGACCATCTGCCCAGGCTCGGCCCGGAACGACACCTCGTGCAGCACCTCGACCCCACCGCGCGTATCGAGCTTCGCGACCTCCTCCAGCGACGCCAACGACACCTTGTCCGCCGACGGATACGCGAAGCTCACCCCGGAGAACTCGACCGACACCGGCCCCTCCGGAACCCGCCCGGCGTCCGGCTTGTCCTTGATCAGCGGCTCCAGATCGAGTACTTCGAAGACGCGCTCGAAGCTCACCAGCGCCGTCATCACCTCGAGCCGCGCACTCGCGAGCGCCGTCAGCGGCGAGTACAACCGGGTCAGCAGCAACGCCATCGACACGACCGCACCGGCGTCCAGTTGATCCCGCAACGCGTAGAACCCACCCAGCCCGTACACGACGGCCAGCGCCAGCGCCGACACCAGCGTCAACGAGGTCACGAACGTCCACTGGACCATCGCTGTCTTCACCCCGATGTCGCGCACCCGCCGCGCCCGGATGGCGAACTCGAGCGACTCCCGCGACGGCCGCCCGAACAGCTTCACCAGCGTCGCGCCGGGCGCCGAGAACCGCTCGGTCATCTGCGTGCTCATCGTCGCGTTGTAGTCGGCCGCCTCGAGCCCGAGCGCGGCCAGCCGCCGCCCGATCCGGCGCGCGGGGATGACGAAGATCGGCAGGATCACCAGCGCGAGCAGCGTGATCTGCCACGACACCCGCAGCATCACGACCAGCGTCAGCACGAGCATCACCAGGTTGCTGACCACACCTGACAGCGTGTCGCTGAACGCCCGCTGCGCCCCGATGACGTCGTTGTTCAACCGGGAGACCAGCGCGCCGGTCCGGGTCCGGGTGAAGAACGCGATCGGCATCCGCTGGATGTGGTCGAACACGGCGGTCCGCAGATCCAGGATCAGCCCTTCACCGATCTGCGCCGACAACCAGCGCGTCAGCATGCTCAGCCCGGACTCCGCGACCGCGATCAAGGCGATCAGCAGCGAGAGACGCAGTACGACGTCGAAGGGCTTGCCGCCGACGATCGCGTTGACGACCCGGCCGGCCAGCACCGGGGTCGCGACCGCCAGGACCGCGGCGCCGACGCTGAGCACCAGGAACCAGGTCAGCTGGATCCGGTGCGGCCGGGCGAAGGCGAGGATCCGTCGCAGGGTGGCTCGGGAGAAGGGTCTCTTCTCGTCCTGGGCGTGCATCGCGTGGTACAGCGAGTTCCACGCGGTCATCTCCATGCTCACAGCGGCGCTCCGGTCGTCAGATCATTCGGGGAGGTCGATGATTCCGCACACCACCGACAGAACGTGAAGGTAGAACCTGGACCAGACTTGAGGTCAACTCCGTACATTGTACGGACCGCGGTCGGGAGTGAGTTCGACGGTCCGCATCACTCCGATCACGCGTTCGAGTATGGTCTGCAGTACCTCCTGGGCGGCGTTTCCACGCTGGTGGCGAACCGGTCTGGGCCGGAGCGGTAAATGTAGTTGTGAGTGAGTACTCACTCAGTTACCTTTGATGCCGTGAGTCCACGGGCAACCCCACTGCCACCGGAGGAGCGCCGCGCTGCCATCGTGCAGGCCGCGCTGCCGCTGCTCGAGGAGTTCGGCGCCGAGGTGAGCACCAAGCAGATCGCCGAGGCGGCCGGGATCGCCGAGGGCACGATCTTCCGCGCGTTCGGCAGCAAGGACGCGCTGATCGAGGCCGCGATGGCGACCGTGTTCGACCTGACCGACCTGATCGAGGAACTGCAGCACGTGGACCGCTCGCTGCCACTGCGGGAGCGAACCATCGCGGCGGTCGAGGTCGGCCAGCAGCGGCTGCGCCGCGTGTTCAAGCTGCTGTTCTCGCTGCGGGTCCGGCGGCCACCCGAGTTCAAGTACTCGACCCCGATGGACGAGGCACGCCGGCAGCACCAGGTGGAGCTTTCA
Organism: Kribbella sp. NPDC026611; assembly: GCF_040638345.1. Lineage (NCBI taxonomy): Bacteria > Bacillati > Actinomycetota > Actinomycetes > Propionibacteriales > Kribbellaceae > Kribbella > Kribbella sp. NPDC026611. The sequence goes on along the minus strand of NZ_JBEZYC010000004.1, from coordinate 877,783 downwards.
AACCTGGCTTTCGCCGACCTGCTCCGGCCCGACGCGGACCAGCTGAGCTACCCGCCGGAAGAGGTCGTCCGCCGGCTCGGGCTGCTCACCTTCTCCGCCACCCACCCAATGATTTCCGGCGGCCACGTGCTGACTGCCGAGGAGATCGTCGACTTCGCCTTCGACGGTGTCCGCAAGCACTCCACCACAGGTCAGCCACCGGTCACCGAGGACATCGCCGAGTTCGCGCTCGACGGTGCCCACCCTTACAACTCTGGGGATGATTGATGTTACTTCGCGTCTTGCGTACGCACCTGCGTCCGTACGCAGGCAACCTGTCCCTGGTGGTCCTCCTGCAACTGGTCGGGACGATCGCCTCCCTCTACCTGCCGAGCCTGAACGCCGACATCATCGACAACGGTGTCGCCAAGGGTGACACCGGCTACATCGTGGGCACCGGCGGCTGGATGCTCGGGGTCAGCCTCGTGCAGATCGCCTGCACGATCACCGCGGTGTACTTCGGTGCCAAGACCGCGGCGCTGTTCGGCCGCGACGTCCGCGCCGCCGTGTTCCACCGGGTCGGGGAGTTCTCCGCCCGCGAGGTGAACCAGTTCGGTGCGCCGACGCTGATCTCCCGCAGTACCAACGACGTCCAGCAGATCCAGATGCTGGTCGTGATGACCACGACGATGCTGGTCTCCGCGCCGATCACGATGGTCGGCGGCGTGATCATGGCGGTCAAGGAAGACGTCGGACTGTCCTGGCTGGTCGCGGTCGCCGTACCGCTGCTGGCCGCGTGCGTCGGCTTCATCGCCAGCCGGATGGTCCCGCAGTTCCGGAAGATGCAGAAGAACATCGACGGGGTGAACCGGGTGCTGCGCGAGCAGATCACCGGCATCCGCGTGGTCCGCGCGTTCGTCCGGGAGCCGCACGAGGTCGAGCGCTTCGGCGAGGCGAACCAGAACCTGACCGACACCGCGATCCGGGCCGGCCGGCTGATGGCGCTGATCTTCCCGACCGTGATGCTGATCCTGAACGTGTCCAGCGTCGCGGTGCTCTGGTTCGGCGCGTCCCGGATCGAGAACGGGACCATGCAGGTCGGTGCGCTGACCGCGTTCCTGAGCTACCTGATCCAGATCCTGTTCTCGGTGATGATGGGCGTCTTCGTGATGATCATGGTCCCGCGCGCGGCGGTCTGCGCGGACCGCATCTCCGAGGTGCTCGACACCGACTCGTCGGTGCGGCCGCCGGTGACACCGATCAAGTCCTTCACCGGTCGCGGCCAGTTGGTCTTCGAGAACGCCTCCTTCAAGTACCCGGGCGCCGCCGAGCCGGTACTGCGTGACATCAGTTTCGTCGCGTCGCCGGGTCAGACGACCGCGATCATCGGGAGTACAGGCGCCGGCAAGACGACGCTGCTGTCGCTGGTACCGCGGTTGATCGACGCCACCGAGGGGCGGGTGCTCGTCGACGGGATCGACGTACGCGACATCGACCCGGAGGCGCTCTGGGAGCGGATCGGGCTGGTGCCGCAGCGGCCGTACCTGTTCTCCGGGACGGTCGCGAGCAACCTTCGCTACGGGAACCCGGAGGCGACCGACGAGGAGCTCTGGCACGCGCTGGAGATTGCCCAAGGCAAGGACTTCGTCGAGGCGATGGCCGAGGGGCTGGACGCGCCGATCGCCCAGGGCGGGACGAACGTGTCCGGTGGTCAGCGGCAGCGGCTCGCGATCGCGCGGGCGCTGGTCCGGAAGCCGGAGATCTACCTGTTCGACGACTCGTTCTCGGCGCTCGACTTGGCGACGGACGCCCGGCTGCGGGCGGCGCTCCGGCCGGTGACGGCGGACGCGTGCATGGTGGTCGTCGCGCAGCGGGTGTCGACGATCATCGATGCCGACCAGATCGTGGTGATCGAGGACGGGGCGATCGTCGGCAAGGGTACGCACGAGGAGCTGCTCGACACCTGCCCGACGTACTTCGAGATCGTCGAGTCCCAGCGTTCCGCGGAGGAGGCGGCATGAGTGACGAACAGACTTCCGAAGAGGGCGCCGTGAAGACCGTGAAGGCGACCGAGCGGCCGACCTCCGGCCGGGCGTTCGGGCCTCCGGGCGGTATCCCCGGGGACAAGTCGATGAACTTCCTCCCGTCGGCCAAGCGGCTGCTCGGGCGGTTGAAGCCGCACCGGTTGCAGGTCAGCGGGGTCATCCTGCTGGCGATCTGCAGCGTCGGTCTGTCCGTGATCGGGCCGAAGGTGCTGGGGCGCGCGACCGACATCATCTTCGCCGGCGCGATCGGGAAGCATCTGCCCAAGGGCCTGAGCAAGGAGCAGGTGATCGAGCAGACGCGGGCCTCTGGCAACGCTCGGTTCGCGGACCTCCTGCAGGGGATCGACCTGGTCCCCGGTGTCGGAATCGACTTCGATGCCCTGCGCAACGTGCTGCTGCTGGTCCTGGCGCTGTACGCCGGGTCGTTCTTCCTGTCCTGGGGGCAGGGTTACATTCTGAACGGCATCGTCCAGCGGACGGTCCTCACCCTGCGCGCAGAGGTCGAGGACAAGCTGAACCGGCTGCCGCTGAGCTACTTCGACGGTGCACCGCGCGGTGAGCTGCTGAGCCGGGTGACCAACGACATCGACAACATCTCGACCAGCCTGCAGCAGACACTGAGCCAGCTGCTCACCTCGCTGCTGACGGTGATCGGGGTGGTCGCGCTGATGTTCGTGATCTCGCCGACGCTGGCACTGATCGCGCTGATCACGATCCCGATCACGATGGTGCTGACGGCAACGATCGCGAAGCGGTCGCAGACCCGGTTCATCGCGCAGTGGCGGCACACCGGTGCCTTGAACGGCCAGATCGAGGAGGCGTTCACCGGGCACGAGCTGGTGAAGGTTTTCGGCCGGCAGAAGGAGATCGAGGCGAGCTTCGCGCAGAAGAACGACGAGCTCTTCAAGGCGGCGTTCGGGGCGCAGTTCATCTCCGGGCTGATCATGCCGGTGATGATGTTCGTCGGGAACCTGAACTACGTGGTGATCGCGGTGCTCGGCGGTCTGCGGGTCGCGTCCGGCACGATGTCGCTGGGCGATGTCCAGGCGTTCATCCAGTACTCGCGGCAGTTCACCCAGCCGCTGACGCAGGTCGCTTCGATGGCGAACCTGCTGCAGTCCGGGGTGGCCTCGGCCGAGCGGGTGTTCGAGGTACTGGACGCCGAGGAGCAGGTTGCGGACGATGCGACGCCGGAGCAGGTGACGGAGGCGCGGGGCCGGGTCGAGTTCGAGCACGTATCGTTCTCGTACACTCCGGAGAAGCCGCTGATCACGGACCTAAGCCTGGTCGCGGAGCCCGGTCAGACGGTCGCGATCGTCGGACCGACCGGGGCCGGCAAGACCACGCTGGTCAACCTGATCATGCGGTTCTACGAGCTGAACAGCGGCCGGATCACGCTCGACGGTGTCGACATCACCGAGCTCACCCGGCACGACCTGCGCTCCCGGATCGGGATGGTGCTGCAGGACACGTGGCTGTTCGGCGGCACGATCCGGGACAACATCAGGTACGGCAACCTCAAGGCCACCGAGGAGGACATGCTGGCCGCGGCGAAGGCGACGTACGTCGATCGCTTCGTCCACAGCCTCCCGGACGGCTACGACACGGTCATCGACGAGGAAGGCAGCAACGTCAGCGCCGGTGAGAAGCAGCTGCTCACCATCGCACGCGCGTTCCTGGCCGACCCGCAGTTGCTGATCCTCGACGAGGCGACGAGCTCGGTCGACACCCGCACGGAGGTCCTGGTCCAACGCGCCATGGCCGCCCTGCGCTCCGACCGCACCAGCTTCGTCATCGCCCACCGCCTCTCCACCATCCGCGACGCCGACCTGATCCTGGTGATGGAAGACGGCGCAATCGTCGAACAGGGCACCCACAACCAACTCCTCGCCCTGGACGGCGCCTACGCCCGCCTCTACAACGCCCAGTTCACCGGCGCCGTCACCGACATCGACGAAGAAGCCGCTGCCTTGGCGGCCCCTGCCCCGGCAGGCCGACCGATGGCCCGCTAACCAAAGAGCACAGGACGGGGACGCCACCCGGCGTCCCCGTCCTCGCGATCAATTCACGCCAGCAAGCTCAGGACGTAGCTCCGGAACTCATCGGGAGCTGAGAACATCGGCATGTGGTCGGCCGCCGGCAGTACGGTGAGCGTCGCATCGGGGGCCTGGCTGGCGAGTCGGCGCGCCCAGAGTTGCCTGCCCTGGAAGTCGTTTGCGCCGACGAGCACGGATACGGGTACGCCGACCTCCGCGAACCGGTGCTTGATCGGGGGATCGAGTTCGCGCGCGTTGTCCTCGGTCATCGTCATGATGCGCGAGTTCGCGATCGCCAGCCCGACCAGCAGGCGTCGGTCGGACTCCGAGACGGCAGGACACCAGGCGGCGATATCGTTCGCCGCCGTGGCCGGGATGTCGTCGAGAAGCTTCGCTTGCCTGGCGAAGTGCTCCCGCATCACCACCCGCGCCGCCTCCTCCTCGGCCGTCGGTGACGGAAATTCGCCGAACGACCCGGCCACCACGCAGGCCCGCCGTACCCGCTCGGGATGCCGATGCGCGAACGCCAGCGCCTGCCGCGCACCATCCGAAACCCCGACCAGCAGCGCCGACGAGACCCCGGCCGCGTCGAGTACCGCGGCCAGGTCGCCGATCTCGTCGTACGGCGAAGTCGACACCGACGACAGCCCGCGATCGCGGCAGTCCCACGTGGTCACTCGCACGACCTCCGCGAGCCAGGGCACCGTAGAGGCCCACATCCGTACGTCGGCCAGCCCGCCGTTCAGCAGCACGACGTCCGGGCCCGCGCCGTGCTGCTCGTAGTACAGATATCCGCCTGACACCTCAGCAAATGGCATGCCGCAAACCCTAGAACGACTCGAGGATCAGGTCGGCGTCCTCGCGGCGAGCGGGGTCGGGGTCGTTCTGGGCGACGTCGGCCAGCTTCTCCCGGTACTGCGGGTACGACGAGTACGCCGTCGCGTACAGCGCCGCCTCGCGCACCGCGGTATCGGGATCCGTCATCGCCGCCACGACGTACTCGAAGAACCGCTGGTCGTAGGAATCGGGCGCGCCAACTCCGGCCCGAATCACTGCCTCCGGGCCGTCGGCCGCGGCCAGCAGCTCGTCGAGACTCCACACGGGTACTCCGCGCTCCACCATGAGCGCGAGCGCGGCGACCTCGTCCTCGGCGGGACCCCAGACCACGAGATAGCGAAGCAGGGACGCCGGATCCTCGATGTACTGCAGTGACAACCCAGTCCCAGCCGCCCACGTGACCTCACGCGACACCAGCCCGCCGATCTCCTCGACCGCCTCGTCGACCCGCGGCCACCCGAGCTGGTCGGCGAACGCCTGGACCTCCGCCTCACCCACCCTGAGCACCATCCGCCGCGACCGGAAACTCATCGCACCATCCGGCGGATCGCGAGCTCGGCCAGCAGCGCCGACGCGTCCGGCAGGATCGAGTCGTCGAAGTTCGCCAACGGCGAGTGGTTGTCCGGGGCGGCATCCGGATCCGCGGAGGCGCAGGCACTCAGGTTGAGGTAGACGCCGGGCACCTCGTTCAGCACGTAGGAGAAGTCCTCGGCGCCGACCCGCGGGTTGGGCCGCTCCCGGAACCGGTCCGGCCCGAAGACGTCCTCGATCGTGGCCCGTGCGAAGGCGTACTCGGCCGGATCGTTCACCGTCACCGGGTACCCGATCTCGTACGACACCTCCGCGGTCAGTCCATGAGCCTCCGCCATCGAGGCGACCAGCTGCACCGACGTCTGCTGCACCTTGGCCCGCGACGCTTCCGAGAACGTCCGCACCGTCGCGTCCAGCACCGCGTCGTCCGGGATGATGTTCTCCTTCGTCCCGCCCGCGATCCGCCCGACCGTCAGCACCACCGGGTCGAACGCGTCGAACTGCCGGGTGATCATCGTCTGCAACGCCCCGACGATCTCGCACAGCACCGGAATCGGATCCTTCCCGCGGAACGGCGTCGCCCCGTGCGTCCCGGCCCCGACCACCCGCACGTGCAGCTGGTCCGCCGCGGCCATGAACGCCCCCGGCCTGCTGCTCCACATGCCCAACGGCTGGCTCGCCGACCCGACATGCAGCCCGTACGCCGCATCCGCCCGCCGCCCGGCCGCGTCGAGCACGCCCTCGCGGATCATGATCGGCGCACCACCCGAGGTCTCCTCGCCCGGCTGGAACATGAAGACGACATCGCCCGCCAACTCGGCCTGCATCGCCGACAGCACCTTCGCGGCCCCGACCAGGCCAGCAACGTGCAGGTCGTGCCCGCAGGCGTGCATCATCCCGACATGCCGCGACACGAACGGTACGTCGGTGCGCTCGGTCACCGGCAACGCGTCCATGTCGCCACGCAGCAGTACGACGGGCCCCGGTCCGGCGCCACCACGCAGTACTGCGGTCACCGACGAGAGCTCCTTGCCGAGGGTGATCTCCAGCGGGAGCCCCTCGAGCGCGTCCAGGATCAGCTGCTGGGACTTGGGCAGATTCAGGTCATACTCCGGCACCTGGTGCAGCGCCCGCCGCAGGGCGACGATCTCCGCGCGGAACGTCTCCGCCAGCTCGACGGTCCTCATGCGAACCCTCCGCTTCGCTCCGGGCGCGCATGAGCGTCACGGCTCTTCTTTTGCATGAGCTCGCTTCGCTCGCTCATCGTGGCCCCAGGTTGAGCGCGGCCATCACCCGCTGGGCGCTGCTGCCCAGCTCGAGCAGCTCGACCAGGTCCAGCCAGCGCTCCGGGTCCTTGATCTCGGTCGGCATCGTGGCGTCGTACGTCCCGACCGGGGCGTCCTTCGCGACCGCGACCACCTTGGTTGCGACGTCCAGGTAGTCGCTGTCGGCCAGGATCTTCTTCTTCACCCCAGGCGCCATCGGCGTGCTCGGGTCGGCCGCCGCGGCGCGGATCGCGTCCAGATCGCCGTACGCCGTGACCAGGGAGGCGGCCGTCTTCTCGCCGATCCCCTTCACCCCGGGCAGGCCGTCGGACGCGTCCCCGCGGAGCGTGGCGAAGTCGGCGTACCGCTGCGCCGGGATCTCGTACTTCGCGAGCAGCGCGGCCTCGTCGTACACCTCCGCCCGCCCGACTCCGCGCGCCGCGGTGTAGATGACCCGGATCCCGCGGCTGTCGTCGATCAGCTGGAACAGGTCCCGGTCGCCGGTGACCACGTCGACCGGCATCGTCGCCTGGTGCGAGAGCGTCCCGATCACGTCGTCGGCCTCGTGGTCCGGCGCGCCGACGATCGTGATGCCGATCGCGTCGAGGCAGGCGCGGATGTACGGCACCTGGACCTCGAGCCGGTCCGGCACGTCCTCGACCTGCTCACCCTTCGGAGTGACGAACTCGACCCGCTGCGCCTTGTACGACGGAATCAGCGCGACCCGCCACGAGGGCCGCCAGTTGTCGTCCCAGCAGGCGACCAGATGGGTCGGTCTGTGGTTCTCGGCGAGCCGCGCGATGAAGTCGAGCAGCCCACGGATCGCGTTGGTCGGTGTACCGTCGGCAGCCTTCATCGTGTCCGGCACGCCGAAGAACGCACGGAAGTAGAGCGACGCGGTGTCGAGCAGCATCAAGCGCTGTCGTGTCTCAGCCATGGGGGAGATGCTTTCATGCCACCCGGTCCCGGCAGTAGGGTCTTCAGGATGGAGGACCTGGACCGCAAGATCGTCGGGCTGCTCGCCAGTGACGGCAGGATGAGCTTCACCGACCTGGGGAAGGCGACGGGCCTGTCCACGTCGGCGGTGCACCAGCGGGTCAAGCGGCTGGAACAGCGCGGGATCATCCAGGGCTACGCCGCCACCGTCGACCACTCCGAGCTCGGCCTGCCGCTGACCGCGTTCATCTCGATCCGGCCGATCGACCCGTCCCAGCCGGACGACTCGCCCGAGCGGCTCCGCAAGGTCCGCGAGATCGAGTCCTGCTACTCGGTCGCCGGCGACTCCAGCTACATCCTCGTCGTCCGGGTCGCGTCACCGCACGACCTGGAGAATCTGCTCGCCACCATCCGCGCCCGGGCGAACGTCTCGACGACGACGACGATCGTGCTCAGCACGCCGTACGAGCGCCGCCCCCCGGCGCTCTGACGCCTCCTGCTCTCTGCCGCGCGTTGTTGCGGCAGGCAACCTCCCGGGCGGCCGGGCTCGAAGCTGGGTTTAAGACTGGCTGAAGGGTGCCGCGGATCATCGGTGAGCAAGGGAATTACCGATGAAGGGGGTACATCGTGTGGGATTCGGTCCGGGACTACTGGGTCACGTTCAACGAGCCGCTCGAGGGCGTGCTGGCGTTCATGTATCTGGACGCGAAGGGGCTCGTGACGACCGGGATGGGCAACCTGATCGATGCCAGTCACACCGAACTGAGCGAGCCGTCCGCGGAGGAGCGGGAGGCGTCGCATGCGCTCGCGGCCGAGCTGGCGTGGCTGCGGGCGGACGACACGCCGGCGTCGTACGACGAGATCGTGCAGGAGTGGGACGCGGTGAAGAGCCGGATGGACCTCGCGCCGGCCGGGGGCGGGCACTTCGCGCCGCCGGTGACGAGCCTGCACCTCGATTCCGGTGAGATCGACCGGATCGTGGGGGAGAAGCTGGTGCAGAACGAGAACTATCTGGTCGGCCGGGCCGAGTTCTCGGACTTCGCCAACTGGCCGGCGGACGCGCAGCTGGGTCTGCTGAGTATGTCGTGGGCGCTGGGGCCGGCGTTCCGGTTCCCGAAGTTCCAGGCGTTCGCGGCAAGCCGCGACTGGGAGGGGGCGGCGGAGGAGTGCACCTTCGGGCCGCACGTCGGGACGATCAACACGCGGAACGCGCTGGATCAGCAGGCGTTCCACAACGCCACGCGGGTCGACGCCGAGGGGCTCGATCCGTCCGAACTGCTGATCGCGCAGTGACGGCGGGGGGAGAGTCATGATCACTGATGATGTGTTCGAGATGTTCGGTACCAGCGTCAGCCGGGCGACGCCGGGGGCGGTCGAGCTGCAGGCGAAGCTCGACGCGTCGGTCGTGACGGCCGACGAGATCGATGCGCACCTGGGGCGGAACGTTGTCGATTCGGGGATCGATCAGATCACCGCGTCGGTAAGCGGGCTGACGCGGGCGCTCGGTACGGCGGAGAATGCGCAGCACCTGCGGGATCAGGCGCTCGCGGTGCAGGCGGACGTCGCGCAGCACGCCCAGGCGCTGGGGAACCGGGTCGACGAGGCGGTGGCGCGCGCGCAGGACCTGGTGAACCGGGTCGAGACAGCGGTTGACTCCTGGGGCAACGTCCACGACCTGCCGTCGCTCGGGAAAGCAGTCGACGACACGGCCAAGGCCGGCGAATCGATCGGCGAGGCACTCGTGGTCCTCGGCGCGGCCGTGACGATCTGCGACCCGCCCCTCGGCCTGGCGATCGGCGCGGCCGGTCTGGCGATCGAAGCCGTCTCCCGCGAAACCGAACGCATAGTCGCCGTCCCCGAACAACTAATAGACCCCGAACCCGAAACCGAAGGCGAAACCGAAGGCGAAACCGAAGGCGAAACCGAAGGCGAAACCGAAGGCGAAACCGAAGGCGAAACCGACGGCG
>NZ_JBEZYC010000004.1:0-868090 GCF_040638345.1 Kribbella sp. NPDC026611 | reverse complement strand
GCGAAACCGACGGCGAAACCGACGGCGAAACCGACGGCGAAACCGACGGCGAAACCGACGGCGAAACCGACGGCGAAACCGACGGCGAAACCGACGGCGAAACCGACGGCGAAACCGACGGCGAAACCGACGGCGAAACCGACGGGGAAACCGACGGCGAGACCGACGGGGAAACCGGGACCGACACGGGAACGGATACGGGAACGGGTACGGGAACGGGTACGGGAACGGGAACGGATACGGGAACGGACACGGGAACGGACACGGGAACCGACACGGGAACCGACACGGGAACCGACACCGGAACCGACACCGGAACCGACACCGGAACCGACACCGGAACCGACACGGGGACCGACACCGGTGTGGTTGAGGTGGGGACGGATACGGCGATCGAGGTGGGGACGGATACGGCGATTGAGTTGGGGACGGACGGGGCCGTCGAGTTGGGGACTGCTCGGGGGATTGGTGAGGTGACGGTGGTGGAGCCTGAGGTTGAGGTGGTGTCGCCCGAGGTGGGGGAGATGCAGGGGCTGCTGGTGGCGGCTCGGCCGATGACGCGGCAGGCGGCGGACAAGGCGATGACGGGTGCGCTGCGAGCGGGCGAGTTGGCGCGGGCTTCGGAGTACGCCGAGGTGCATGCGCGGCACGTGACCCGGGATCGGGAGCAGTACGTGTCGATCCCGAAGCTGCAGCACGACATCGCACAGTTCGAGTACCTGCAGGACCAGCACGTCGACATCCCGGACCGCACGATCGACGCCTACCGGCAGGTCCTCGACGCCGCGCAGAAGGAGCGGGCCACGACCGACCGCTGGCTGATCACGGACCAGGAGTACGACCGGATCGGTGCCGTCTACAACCAGATCGTCCACCGCCCGGACACACCGCGGGTCCCAACCGCCTTGTCACCGACGTGGGACCCGCGCCAGGTAGAGCAGGAGTACCTCGACAACGGACCCGGGTTCGCGGTGATCGACGGCTTCCTGACCGACGACGCGCTGGCCGGCCTCCGCAGGTTCTGCCTCGAGTCGACGATCTGGTTCAACAACCGCTACGCGTACGGCCGGCTCGGATCGGTGTTCTCGCGCGGCTTCAACTGCCCGCTCCTCGTCCAACTGGGCGAAGAGATCGCGCAGGCGTTCCCGGGCATCATCGGACCGCAGCACCACCTACGCCAGCTGTGGGGCTACAAGAACGGCGCCTCTCAGCCGGCCACGCCGCCGCATGCCGACTTCGCCGCGGTCAACCTCAACATCTGGCTCACGCCTGACAGCGCGAACCAGGACCCGGCGACCGGCGGCCTCGACATCTTCGACCTGAAAGCACCCAAGGACTGGGAGTTCGACAAGTACAACAAGGACGGCCGCGCGATCCGGCAGTACCTCCGCGAGTCCAAGGCGACCCGCACAGAGATCCCGTACCGCGCCAACCGCGCCCTGCTCTTCAACTCCGACCTCTTCCACGCCACGCAGCCGCTCACGTTCGAGGACGGCTACGTCAACCGCCGGATCAACGTCACGTTCCTGTTCGGCAAACGCACGGACGAGTAGCTGAAAAACAGCGCCTTCGGTGCCACCCCCTGCAGTGTGGCACCGAAGGCCGTCTGGGCGGGTTAGTTGAGGTCCAGGAGCTTCTGCGACTCGGCGGCCGCCCGGGAGGCAGCCGCGCGGGACTCGGCTTCGGCGAGGTTGGTGCCGGCGTGCTGGGTCCACCACTGCTGGCCCTCGCGCGGGAGGGTGTCGATCGGGTCGTAGTACTCGTACGTCCGCTCGAGCGCCTCCGGGTCCTGCTGCTCGATGCCGGTCCGGTAGTTCTTCTTCCAGTACGAGATGCCGCGGGTCTCGTCGTACTCCGAGAGCTGGTGAACCCAGCGCTTGCCGACGTACGGGACGTCGCAGACAATCCGCGGGGTGGCGAAGCCGGGGAGGTAGCCGAGGATCCCGTGCTGCAGGTGTTGGGCGTCCTTCACGGAGACCCGCCAGTGCTCGGAGAACGGGATCATGTCGCACATGTAGAAGTAGTACGGCGTGATGTTCGCGCCGTCGAGCAGCGCGAAGCACAGGTCGAGCAGCTGCGGCACGGAGTCGTTCACGCCGCGCATCAGCACGCCCTGGTTGCGTACGTCGCGGAGCCCCGCCTCGAGCATCGCCTTCGACGCCTCGGCGACCAGCGGCGTCACGGACTGCGCCGAGTTCACGTGGGTGTGCATCGCGATCATCACGCCGCGCTCGCGGGCGATGCTCGCGACCCGCTCGACGCCGGCCCGGACGTCGTCGGACAGCCAGTGCTGCGGCATCCCCATCAGCGCCTTGGTCGCCAGCCGGATGTCGCGGATGTTCTCGATCTCGAGCAGGCTGGTGAGGAACGCCTCGAGCCGCGGCCACGGCATGTTCGCCACGTCGCCACCGGACACGACCACGTCCCGGACCCCCGGCGTACGGCGCAGGTAGTCGAGCATGTTGTCCAGCCGGGTCTGCGGCTTCGCCACGAACTTCAGCTTGTCGATCACTGGCGTCGAGTTCCCGACCAGGTCCATGCGGGTGCAGTGGCCGCAGTACTGCGGGCACGTCGGCAGGACCTCCGCAAGGACCTTGGTCGGGTATCGGTGGGTCAACCCCTCCGTGGCCCACATTTCGTGCTCGTGCAGCGAGTCCCGCGTCGCGTGCGGGTGCGACGGCCAGTCGGCCCGGCGGTCGGTGAAGACCGGGAGCATGTACCGGCGCACCGGGTCCGCGTAGAACGCCTCGGTGTAGTCGTCGGCGCCGGTCGGCACGATCGTGTTCAGCATCTGCGGCGGCAGCAGCATCGACATCGTCGCGCGCTCGGCCTGGTCCCGAGTGAGGTCCTCGTAGAACCGCTCCTCGAGCAGGTCGCCCATCACGTCGCGCAGCTGCTTCACGTTCTTCACGCAGTGCGACCGCTGCCACTGAACCGAGCGCCACTCCTCGGCGGTGACGTCCTTCCACCCGGGCAGCCGGGTCCAGTCGGGCTCGACGAGCTCGGCCCGGCGATAGGCGTACGGCTGGCCGGCCGGGTCCTCCGGAGCCGCCTGCTCCGGGATGATCAGGTCGGTCACGTGTCCTCCTGGGGGCTGCGAGGTGATGCGGTCTAGTGTGAGGATAGCGATAGAACTTCCCTTAGATCCAACAGTACGCCGCAAGAATTCTCGTCTGAGCCAGCTTTCAGTACTATTTTGCCCGATCGCAATCGAGGAGGAACCCGTGTCGTCCAGCCCTGTCGGACTGCATCGTGTACTCTCGCCCGCCGGCGTCCTGCCGCAGGCGGCCGAGCGGCTGGACGCCCGTCCGGAGCTGTGGCCGGACGAGATCCGGATCGCGGTCGAGCGGCTGAATCTCGACGCGGCTTCGTACCGCCAGCTCGCCGAGGCGCACGGCGGGGACGGTACGGCGGTGCGCCAGGCCGTGCTCGACATCGTCGCGGCGCGCGGCAAGATGCAGAACCCGGTCACCGGGTCCGGCGGCATGCTGGTCGGAGTCGTCGACGAGGTCGGGCCGTCGTCACCGCTCGGGGTCAAGGTCGGGGATCGGGTCGCGACGCTGGTTTCGCTGACGTTGACGCCGCTCCGGATCACCGACGAGCTGCGCCGCTGGGACGGCAAGAGCGAGCAGGTCCCGGCGGAGGGTCACGCGATCCTGTTCGCCCGGTCGATCGTCGCGAAGCTGCCGGACGACCTGAAACCGGAGCTCTCACTGGCCGTCATGGACGTCTGTGGAGCACCCGCGCTCACCGCGCGTGTGGTGCGCTCGTATGTCGACAAAGGCATAAAGCCTGTCGTGTCAGTAATTGGCGGCGCAGGTAAATCCGGCTCGCTGTCGCTGGCCGCTGCTCGGGCGGCCGGGGCTGCTCGGACGATCGGGATCGTGCCTGTTCAGGCGGAGCAGGACCGGCTGGCCGCAGCGGGCCTTGCCGATGTTGTGACGCTGGCCGATGCCCGGGATCCGGTGGCGCTGTCGGAGGCGGTCGCGGCGGCCGGGGAACCGGCGGACATCACCGTGGTGTGCGTCGACGTACCCGGTTGTGAGCACGGCGCTGTCCTGTCGACGGCTGCCGGCGGCACGGTGATCTTCTTCTCGATGGCGACGTCGTTCTCCGCGGCGGCGCTCGGGGCTGAGGGTCTCGCGGCGGACGTGACGATGCTGGTCGGCAACGGGTACGTGCCGGGCCACGCGGACTACGCGCTGGAGCTGTTGCGGGCCGAGCCGGGTGTCCGCGGTCTGTTCGAGAGCAGGCTGGCGGAGGATTAGTCCGTGCGCACACTTCTGACGAACGGTTCCGTCTACTCGCCCGCCGACCCGCATGCCACCGCGATCGCCTTCGATGACGGCGTTGTGACCTGGCTCGGGGACGACACCGGCGCGGGCTCGTACGCGTCCGGCGCCGACGAGGTCATCGACCTGGACGGCAAGCTGGTCACGCCGGCCTTCGTGGATGCGCACGTTCACACCGCGCAAACCGGCGCGCTGCTCACCGGTCTCGACCTCGCCGGTACGACGTCACTAGCCGAGGCGCTCGATCGGTTGGCGTCCTTCGCAGCTCGTCTTCCTGCTGACGCGGTGATCGACGGCGCCGGGTGGGACGAAACCAAGTGGCCTGAGGGACGGGCCCCGACTTCCGCGGAACTGGACAGAGCAGCGGGCGGGCGGCGCGTGTACCTGTCCCGGGTGGATGGGCACTCGGGCGTGATCTCCTCCGCACTCCTGCCGCTGGCTGTGGGCACTGGCTTGGACAGTACTGGGCGAGTGGAGCGGGACGCTCACCACGCGATTCGGGACGCGCTGAGCGAGCTGATCGGGCCGGATCAGCGACGAATGGACATCAAGGCAGCACTGCAGGCGATGGCCTCCAAAGGCATCGGGGCGTTTCACGAGATGGCCGCTCCGCATATCGGTCCGCTCTGGGAGCTGCCACTGGTACGGGAAGTCGCCGAGGAGCTCGGCTTGTCGGCGACGCTCTACTGGGGTGAGCCCGGCGTGTTCGAACACGTCGGCACCTACAACCTGGCGGGCCTCGCCGGCGACCTCAACGCGGACGGTGCGCTCGGCTCGCGCACGGCCGCGCTGAAGGCGCCGTACGCCGATCGCGCCGACCACCGCGGTCATGCCTACCTCACGCCCGAGCAGATCGCCGAGCACGTCATCGCCTGCACCGAGCGGAACGTGCAGGCCGGCTTCCACTGCATCGGCGATCAGGCGCTGGCGAACATCGCCGCCGGGTTCGAGCTGGCCGCCGAGAAGGTCGGTGTCCAGGCACTCGTTGCCGCGCGCCACCGTCTCGAGCACGTGGAAATGGTCGACGAGGCAACGATCGCGACCCTGGCCCGGTGTGGCGTCGTGGCCAGCGTGCAGCCGATGTTCGACGCGCTGTGGGGCGGGCCGGACAACATGTACGCCGAGCGCGTCGGCGACCGCTGGCAGGGCATGAACCCGTTCGGATCCCTGGCCCGCGCCGGCGTCGTACTGGCTTTCGGTTCGGATGCTCCGGTGACCGAGCTCGGCGGCTGGGAAGCCGTGCGGGCGGCCGCGTTCCACCACGAGCCGAGCGAGCGGATGACCGTGCGGGCCGCGTTCCAGGCGCACACGCGCGGCGGATGGCGGGCGGCCGGGATCGACGATGCCGGCGTACTCGCGCCCGGCACGGTGGCGACGTACGCGATCTGGGAGAGCGACGCCGAGCTGGTCGTGCAGACGCCGGACCAGCGGGTCGCGGCGTGGTCGACCGATCCGCGCGCCGGCGTACCCGTGCTGCCCGACCTGAGTCAGACAACGCCTACCTGTCTGCGGACGGTCGTCGGCGGCCGTGTCGTCTATCAAGCTGAAGGATTGTGATGGCGAAGAAGCTGGATCTTGATCCGGTCACCGTACGGAAGGCACGCAGCCTCGCGCGCAAGGCCGGCCGGCCGATCGTCAAGCTCGCGCAGCAGCACACCACGGTGTCGGTCGAGCGCGCGGTACTGCGTCTCGCCGGGCTGACCGGTGCCGACACCGAAGGCATTCCGTGGGTGAACCGGCTCGCGGACACTGTGCGCGCGGACGTCGGCCTTGAGCACGGTCTCGCCCTGCCGGTCTGGGACGCGCTGGTCCGGGGCGAGGCCGAAGACCTGGCCGTGCTGGCGCAGAAGGCCGCCTCAGGCTCGGTGACCTTCCGGCTGCCTGAAGGTCGGGACCTCACGCGGGCCAGGACGGCCGCCCGGAAGGCTGCGACCGCGGGGATGAAGCGGATCGACGGCCGGCGGCGGGAGCGGGACCGGCTGATCAAGCGGCACGGCGACCCGGAGCAGCGGCCGTGGATCTACCTGATCGTGGCGACCGGCGACATCTACGAGGACATCCCGCAGGCGCAGGCCGCCGCGCGGGAGGGCGCCGACATCATCGCGGTGATCCGGTCGACCGGGCAGTCGCTGCTCGACTACGTCCCGGAGGGCGCGACCCGGGAAGGGTTCGCCGGGACGTACGCGACGCAGGAGAACTTCCGGCTGATGCGGGCCGCGCTGGACGAGTCGTCGAAGGAGCTGGGCCGCTACGTCCGGCTGACGAACTACGCGTCCGGGTTGTGCATGCCGGAGATCGCGACGCTGGCCGGGCTCGAGCGTCTGGACATGATGCTGAACGACTCGATGTACGGGATCCTGTTCCGCGACATCAACCCGATTCGCACCTTCGTCGACCAGCGGTTCAGCCGGCAGATCCACGCCCGGGCCGGGATCATCATCAACACCGGCGAGGACAACTACCTGACCACCGCCGACGCGGTCGACGCGGCACACACGGTCACGGTGTCGCAGCTGCTGAACGAGTACTTCGCCAAGGAGGCCGGGCTCGAGGACTGGCAGCTCGGGTTGGGACACGCTTTCGAGATCAACCCGGACATCCCGGACTCGTTCCGGCTGGAGCTCGCACACGCGATGCTCGCCCGGCAGCTGTTCCCGGCGGCGCCGCTGAAGTGGATGCCGCCGACCCGGCACATGACCGGCGACGTGTTCCGCGGGTACCTGCTCGACGGGTTCTTCAACCTGGTCGGCGCGATGACCGGGCAGGGGATCCTGCTGGTCGGGATGATGACCGAGGCCGTGGTGACGCCGTGGATCTCGGACCGGGACCTGGCGCTGCAGAACGTCCGGTACGTGTTGGGGGCCGCAGGCAACCTTCATGAGGACTTCCGGCCGGAGCCCAATGGCTTCATCGCGCAACGGGCGCGGCAGGTGCTGGGGGAGTCCGTGGAGCTGCTGGAGCGGATCGTCGACGACGGGCTGCTGAACGCGATCGGCGACGGGACGTTCGGGTTGATGAAGCGGCCGCAGGACGCGGGTCGCGGCCTGGACGGGGTCGCGCGGAAGTCGTCGGAGTACTACAACCCGGCGGTCGAGCTGCTCGAGGAGGGTGTGGGATGAGCATCATCCGTCCCTACGGGGACACGACGGGCGACGGCATGGTGCAACTGTCGTTCACGCTGCCGGTCCCGCACGACAAGCGGGCCGAGGGTGCCGCCGTACAGCTCGCGAACAAAATGGGCATGGACCCGGCGCTGGTCGTGCACTCGAAGCCGATCGGGCCGGACTTCACCTTCTTCGTCGTCTACGGGCCGGTGAACCACCTGGTCGACACGTCGAAGGTCGAGGTCATCGAGCGCGACTACCCGCTGCTGTCGCCGAAGGAGGTCAACCTCGCCATCCGCAAGGGCCTGCGCCGGCGGCTGACCGTTGTCGGCGCGTGCATCGGTACCGACGCGCACACGGTCGGCATCGACGCGATCCTGAACATCAAGGGGTTCGCCGGCGAGAAGGGGCTCGAGTACTACCGCGAGCTCAAGGTGGTGAACCTCGGCGCGCAGGTCGCAGTACCCGAGCTGGTCCGGCGGGCGCGGGCGGAGAAGGCCGACGCGATCCTGGTGTCACAGGTGGTGACGCAGCGGGAGGCGCACGTGCTCAACACCAAGGAGATGTCGGCGGCGTTCCGCGAGGCGTACTCCGAGGACGCGCGGCCGGTACTCGTTGCCGGCGGCCCTCGTTTCACCGAGCAGATGGCCGGCGAGCTCGGGGTCGACCGGGTGTTCGGCCGCGGCACCACGCCGGGTGAGGTGGCCAGCTACCTCGTGGACGCACTGGTATCGAAGAGGAGCGCTTAGGTGTCAAAGGCAACCATCGGGCTGACCGTCACGCACCGCCGGTACATCCCCTACAGCCACGCGCACTACGCCGGGAACCTGGTCGACGGCGCTTATGTGCTCGGCCTGTTCGGTGACGTCGCGACCGAGGTCTGCATCCAGGCCGACGGTGACGAAGGGCTGTTCGCGTCGTACTCCGACGTCCAGTTCCTGCAACCGTTGCGGGCCGGTGACGTTGTGGAGGTGAAGGCAACGATCACCCGGGTCGGCAACCGCAGCCGGGAGCTCTCCTTCAGCGCTTTCGTCGTCTGCCGCGGGCGGCCGGACAAGTCCGAGTCGGCGGCCGAGGTGCTCGCCGAGCCGCTCGAGATCACCCGCGCGGTCGGGACGGTCGTCGTTCCGGTTGGGTGACGAATAGTTGCCCTGGGTAACGATTACGTGGCGTGCCGAGACCGCTCTGTAACGTGACTCGGGTGAGGGATTCTCGTTTTACCTGCGTGGCCGGGCGATAGTGTTACAACGGGCTCAAGAGCCCGGGGGAGAGGTTGACACCGTCGCCGTCAGCGAGCATCGTTTTGGGAGTCGTCATATCCCGTTTGATCAACGGTCACACGAAGTTCGGCCACCGGATGATCCCGCGACGCTGACCAGGCCAGTGCCAGGCTTGAGTCGACGGGGGCTGAGATCGCCGGTGGTAAGCCCCCCGCGGGGCAGAGGTGGAAGAGGCTCGGCGGCCAGTAGACAACAGCCGGACGGTACGCAGCCAGCGCATCGTCGGTTGGTCCGAAGGCACGCTGAGCCTCTTTCCTCTTCTCCAGGGCCTGTGACCAGGCTAGCTTGCTGACTCGCGGTCACCGCGTCATCTCCGTCGGTGTGTTGTCCCGGCGATGACACCGTTTGGCTACTGGCCGGATACATTTGCGTGTCCGGGACGTTGTACGGTCGTGCGACCGGCGGCCGCGCCGGGTCTGGGTGCGGACTGTGTTGCTGGCTGTTTTGCGGACTGTGAGGACAAGGGGTTACCGCGTGGACCGGTTGAAGGCTCTGGGGCGGGTCCTACCGCGGGTAGCGGTGGCTGTGGGTGCCGGCGTACTGCTTGGCCTGGCCTTCGAGCCACACGACCACCCCTGGCTGACGATCGTCGCCGTACCGCTCTTCCTCGGTGCGCTGAGCGGGGTGTCGAAGAAGGCCGGGTTCCTGATCGGTGCCGGGTTCGGGATCGCGTACTACGCGGTGCTGGTGCCGTGGCTCAGTGTCATCGGCGGCGACGCCGCGATCGGGCTGGCGGTCCTGGAGGGGCTGTTCTATGCGGTCTTCGGGTTGTTCGCGACGCAGGTGCTGAAGCTCCGGCTGTGGATGCTGTGGATCCCGGCGCTGTGGGTGGCGACCGAGTTCGCTACTGCGTCGGTGCCGTTTGGTGGGTTCCCGTGGGGGCGGCTCGCTTGGGCGTTCTCCGACGTACCTTTGGGCAGGCTTGCGTCCTATGTGGGCATTCCTGGGCTGAGTTTTGTGGTCGCGTTCCTCGGCGTGCTCGTGTTCGCCTTACTGCGGCGGGCGAGTGGGCTGCGGGTGCGGGCTGTCGCGCTGGTGGCCGGGTTGGCGATCGTGTTCGGGAGCTCGCTGATCCACTTGTCGCTCGAGGGTGACGGGAAGACGGTCACGGCTGCGATGATCCAGGGGAACGTGCCGGGGAAGGGTCTTGAGTTCCTCGGGCGGGCGCGGACCGTGACGCGGAACCACCTGCAGGCGACGCTCGACCTGGAGAAGGCGGTCCAGGACGGTACGGCGCAGAAGCCGGATCTGGTCATCTGGCCGGAGAACTCGACGGACATCGATCCTTACAAGGACCCGGAGACGCGGGCCGATATCGAGCAGGCGGTGCGGGCGGTCGACGTACCGATCCTGGTCGGCGCGGTGACCGAAGGGCCAGGGGAGAACGAGCGGCAGACGACGGGGATCGTGTGGGACCCGGCGAGCGGACCGGGTCAGCGGTATGCGAAGCGGCATCCGGTGCCGTTCGGTGAATACATCCCGTTCCGGAACCAGTTGCTGCCGTACATCAAGCGGCTGGAGATGATCGGGGCGCAGACCGTGCCCGGGGTCGGGCCGGGCGTGATGCCGATTCGCGGAGTCACGTACGGCGACGTGATCTGCTTCGAGCTCGCGTACGACAACGTGATCTCGGACGTGGTGAAGGGCGGGGCGCAGGTCCTCATCGTCCAGACCAACAACGCGACGTACGGCGGGACCGGGCAGCCGGAGCAGCAGTTCGCGATCACCCGGATGCGCGCGATCGAGACCGGTCGCACCATCCTGATCGCGTCGACGAGCGGGATCTCCGGGGTGATCCGGCCGAACGGGACCGTCGAGCACAAGTCGGGTCAGTTCGTGCGGGACGTCTACGTCGCCAATGTCCCCGTCCGCGACGGGCAGACGCTGGCCACTACCCTGGGCAGCTGGCCGCAGTGGATCCTCACCGGCCTCGGCCTCCTCGGGATCGTGCTGGCGCTGGCCGGCGCGCGTCGCCGTACCTCTCCGCCACCGCCGCCGGCCGCGGGGCCAGCCCGCACCCGCGAGAAAGTTCCCGCCTGATCGGGGTATCCCCTGAACGGTCCCCGAGGCTCGTGAGAACAGCCGCCGTACCTGCAACACTGAGGGGAATCACCGGAAGGGGTTGCGGACATGCCGTGGCTGATCGCGCTCGCGCTGCTCGTCGTACCGATCGCGGAGATCTACGTGATCATCCAGGTCGGCCAGGTCATCGGCGGCTGGCCGACAGTAGGCCTGCTGCTGGTCGAGAGCGCCCTGGGCGCGTGGATCGTGAAGCGTGAAGGCCGGCGCGCCTGGAACGCCCTCCAAACCGCGCTGCAGACCGGCAAGATGCCCGGCCGCGAACTCACCGACGGCGCCCTCGTCCTGATCGGCGGCACCCTCCTCCTCACCCCCGGCTTCCTCACCGACATCCTCGGCTTCTTCTTCGTCCTCCCCTTCACCCGCCCACTGGCCCGCCGAGCAGTCACGTCGTACTTCTCCCGCCGAGCCGCCCGCCTCACCCCCACCACCCTCAACCCCTTCATCCCAGGCGCCACCCCGCCGCCGCGGAACGACGACGTAATCCAGGGCGAAGTAATAGACCCCGAAAAGTAGTCCCCCTACGCGTGCTCCGCGGCCACTCCGTCGTCGCTCCACTCCTCCTACGCGACCACTACGCACGCTCCCACCCACCCTCCGGCTTAACGCCGGCGTGCTGCCAGCTGCCGCTGGCGGGTGACTACCCCGGGCTGGCGTACTACCTCGTCGTACTGCTGTTACGGCTGGTGCTGGTAGTCCCATCGCGGTGCTACGCACGACTCCTTCGTCGCCGAGCTACGCGCCGCCCCACCCACCCCGCTTGTTCGGGGCTGCCGCCCGGGTGTTCCCGGCTGGCGCCGGGTTCTGCTCGCTGCGCTCGCTGATGACGAGCTGTCGCTCGTGGTTTCCGGCTGGCGCCGGGGGTTTCGCTCGCTGCGCTCGCGGGTGACTTCCCCGGGCTGGCGTCCTTCGTCAACCGAACGCTGGTGGCGGGTTGAGGTGGTTGACCAGCGCGGTGCCGCCCACAGCTCCTCGATCTGCCGAGCTACGCGCCCTCACCCACGCTGCTTGTTGTGGCCGCCGCCCGGTGGATCCGGCATGCGCCGGAGGTTTTGCTCGCTGCGCTCGCGGGGTTCCGAGCTGCCGCTCGCGTTCTGTCCCGCACCGGGAGTTGCTCGCGGCTGCCGGCATGCCTCCGTCGGTGCGTCGGGTGCGTTCCCGTTCGAGGTAGCACCCGATAGCCCGCAACGCAGCCTCCGCCACACCCGCCTTGTCACCCACTCCCATCCTCCGTCATTTGACGGGCTAACCCATGAAATTGCCCGTTCGCCACCCTGCATGCCACCAGGAAACGGACCACCCAGCCGGTGAACCCCTCAAATGCACCAAGGAGATGCGCCGCAGGGCCGCTCGCTGCGCTCGCGGGTGACTGCCCCAGGTCGGCGCCGGTCTGCGAACCTACCGCAGGTGCCGGATGCTGCTGGTGTCCCAGCGCAGGGCTACTGCCTCGTCGCCGGCTGCCGCTCCTGTTGTGTTTGTTCGGCAGTGCTGAAGTATTGGCTGTTGGCAACTACCCGAACTGTGACACTTTCTGGGATCGTGGGTGGTCAGGGGACATGCGAGGGGGGAACGACATGGGGGCGCAGCCGCCGAACGAGAACGGCGAATACCTGGGTGCTACGCAGCTGCATGACGGGGTTGTGTGGGTGTGGGACGGGAAGGCCTGGAAGCGGGGGCGGCGGCCGGGGCCGCGGTTTGCTCGTGGGATAGGGCGGGGGCGGCCAGAAGTGCGGAGGCGGCCTCGTGGGTGACGTGAATCCGGCGCCGGCGGCGGGTGCTCCGGCTGCGGCGGGTGATACCAGGTGGGTGGTGGCTTCGGCTGAGTTGCGGAGTACGGCGAAGTGGGTGATCACCGCGCTGGCCGCGGTGGCAACGGTGGTGTTCGGCGCGGGGCCGGTGGTCAGTCGGCCGAGTCTCGACTTTCACGACGATGCCCTGCAACTCGTGATCGCGGGCGTGCTCGGGGTCGCCGGGCTGATCGGGATCGGGATGCTGATCTTCGGCGTGAGCAAGGTGCTGCTGCCGGTGGAGGTGAGCTTGGACAACCTTCCGGCGGACCTGGTGGAGAAGATCGACAGCGCCCCGGAGTCGGTGCTGCCGGCTGATGCGCACAGTCTGCGGGAGTTTCGTGACCAGCTTGCGGCGTACCGCGTGGCTGCGGTCGAGTTGCCGGACAAGGCCGAGGACGCTGACCAGCGGGCGGCCGACGCGTACGACAAGGACCCTGCGGTGCACGCCGCCGCGACGCAGGAAGCGCGCGAACTCCGCAACGCGTACGACGACGTAGCCGCCAACCTGGCGCTCTATGAGTCGGTGCGGACCGACGTGATCGACCGCGGCGCCTACACGAAGCTCAGCCAGGTCTTCTCCGGCAAGCAGGGCGTGTGGATCGCCGGTGCGCTGATGGCCGGCATCGGTGGGCTTGGTTTCCAGTTGGCGCTCACCTCTTCACCGTCGGGGAGCGAGCCGGCGGCCAAGGCAGCCGCGGTGAATCAGGTCGCGATGCTCAGCGGATCCGGGGCCCGCGCCACGCAGTTCTGGACGACGTACGGGCTCAAGGCTTGCGAGACGACAGGTGGGCAGGTGCCGGTGCTGGTGACGGGTGGCGAGGGTACGGCGGACTCGCCGTACGTCGTGCAGACCCTGCCGAGCAAGGTGCAAGCCGTGCCGAGCAACGTGCCGACCGTGCCGAGTAACGTGCCGACCGTGCCGAGCGAGCCTGCGTGTCCGGCGCTGACGTTCAACGCCGACCCGGAGGTCTTCGCGCTGGTCGTGCCGAAGCGGCAGGAGATCACCATCACCGTGAAGAAGAAGTAGGCACTCGCCGGCGGCTAGCTGAGGCTGTTGCCTATGTAGTCCCAGGTTTGGGACTCGATGTGGCGGAGTTGGGTGGGGGAGAGCGCTCGGAGCGGGCCGTGGGTGGTGAGGGTGGCCAGGCCGTGGACAGTGGACCAGATGGGGAATTCGAGGTCCTTTCGCCGGGTCGGGGTGATGACGCCGGCGGTGACCAGGTTGTCCAGGGCGGTGCGGAGCAGGCCTAGCGGGGTGGGGTCGGCGTCTTCGGTCGAGGCGTAGGTGTGTTGTTCGGGGACGGCGAAGGCTGTCGCGAACAGGCCTGGTTCCTCATGGGCGAAGCGTAGGTACGCGGTGCCGATCGCGCCGAGGCGGCGTTGGGCCGCGGCGGGGTTGTCTTGTTTGCCGCGGACTTTGGCGATCTCGGCGCTCATCCGGTCGGCCAGTTCGTGCATCGCGGCGGTACAGACCGCGGCCAGGAGTTCGTCGCGGTCGGCGAAGTGGCGGTAGGCGGCGTTGGGTACTACGCCGACGGCGCGGGTCGCTTCCCGCAGTACGACGGCATCGGGACCGCCGGTGCGGGCAAGTTCGAGGCCGGCTGCGACCAGACCGGCGCGCACATCACCGCGCGGCCGGCGTCGACGCGGCTGCACACCGGGGCCGCGAGGCGCCTCGGTCGCCGGAGACGCGTCGGTGCCGGAAGACGCATCCGCGTCGGGAGTCGCGCTGCTGCCGGGACGGGGTAGCGCGTCGGGTGCGTCCGGGGCTGGGTCGGCTGGGGTCACGGACTCAGGATAGCAATGTGGACGGTGTCCACTAATCGAGCTACTGTGGACATTGTCCACATAGCTGGGAGGCACTCGATGGATGGCAGCAAAGTCGTGCCGACGGAGGCACGAGACAACACGCAGGACCCGCACCACAGGCAAGAGCAGGACGCCGCGCAAGTGCTGCATGGCGTGCAGGCGCAGGAGCCGGGGCAGGACTCGCACGACGGGCAAGCGCAGGACGGCGTACAGCTGCAGGACGGCGTACCGGTGCAGGAGCAGGTTTTGGTGACGGCGGATGAGTGGTTTGCGGGTGGGGAGCGGCGCTGGTACGACCCAGCAGCGGCTCTGCTGTTGAGGGAGGACGAGGCCTCGGGCCGGACCGACCTGCTGAAGGTGTTCGGACGGGTGACGCGTGTGTCGGCGGACGGTTCCCGGCGCTCGGAGGTAGAGCTGGATCCGGACGGCGGGTCGGACGAGGTGTGGTTGACGATGTTGCCGGGGTTTCCGGAGGGCTCCTACGGGTGGGCTCAGGTTGATCGGTTGCTGCCGGTGGGGTTGGGTCCTCGGTTGTATGTGGAGCCCGTAGGCCAGGGGGACTCGGACAAACCGAGGGGATACGCGTACTCGACCGTCGAGCGGGCTGATCTGGTTGCGGCCTGGTGGCAGGAGCTTGGGGTGCGGCGGACTGTGGTGGTGACGTTCGACTACACCTCGCTGGCGTTGCTCGAGTTGTTGCGGCGGCAGTTGGAGCGGCCCGGGGAAGGGACGACCATCACCGCCGCTTTCATGGTCAACGGCGGCTTGTATCCGGACCGGCACACCCATCCCCTCCGAGGTACGCCGTTGTTGAGGTCGCCGCTGGGGGCGCTCGTCGCACGCAGGTCGCAGCAGTCGGCGGTGGCGTTCGGGCAGGGTTTCAAACAGGCGCAGATGTACTCGCGCGGATATCAGGTGACCGAGGCCGAGCTGGTCGAAACCTGGTCCGCCTTGGTACGACGCGACGGCGCACGGTTCCTGCACGAGGGTGCCGGGTTCGTGAAGGAGCACCGACGCAACGGCGCGCGCTGGGATCTCGCGGCGATCGCGCGTGCGCTCGACGGTTCGGTCAGCCTGACCGTCGGCGGCAGTACCGAGGATCCGTACGAGCACCGTCAGGTCGCCGCCTCGGGCACCCGGGTGCCCGAGGCCGAGATCGTTACCTTCCCGGGTGGTCATCTGATCACAACCGAACAGCCCGCCATGTTCGCCGCGGTGATCAGCCGGATCGCGCGCCGGCACGGAGTGCTGGAGCAATGAGAACCGCAGTCAACATCCTGGTCAACGGCATCGGTGTCTACCTGACATCTCTCGCGGCCCGGCCGGCGATCGAGTTTCAAGGCAAAGGACTCGGGCTGATCCTGACGATCGCGGTCGTCGGTCTGCTCTTCGGTCTCTTCAATACGTACGTCGTACGCGCAAGGGCGAGCTGGCCCGTCATCGTCCTGATCACCTTCGCTGGCAATGCGACCCTGCTGTGGTTGGTAGCGATCGGAACTGATCACCTGACCAATCGCTTACACATCGAAGGCTTCTGGCCGGTAGCAGTCGGCGGGCTGATCGCAACCACGGTCGCGATCGCCCTGCAGGTCCTGCTGCCGACCCGCACCCGAACAAAGGAACTCGTATGACCGAACGAGCAACGCACTATCGGACCGGAAGCGTTCAGCACGACATCACCCAGGCGCTCGTTGCCGCCGGCAAGAGTCTCGACGATCTGAAGCCGGCCGAGCTTGCCATGCTCGAGGATTACCACACCGGCGGACGGCTGGTGACCGTACAACTCGTGGATCTCGCGGGAGTGACGCCGGAGAGTCGGGTGCTCGACGACGGCGCTGGGATCGGCGGTACGGCGCGCTACCTGGCAGACCGGTTCGGGTGCTCGGTGACGGCCGTGGATCTGTCGGCGGAGTACTGCGAGACCGCACGCTGGCTCAACGGGCTGGTGGGACTGGGCGACAGGATCGACGTACGGCAGGGAGACGTGACGGCGCTGCAACTCGAGGACGACTCGTTCGACATTGTGTTCAGTCAGCACGTGCAGATGAATGTGGCGCGGAAGGACCTCCTGTACGGCGAGGCGCGGCGGGTACTGCGGGACGGCGGCCGGCTCGCGCTGTGGGATATAGCGGCGGGCGATGGTGGCGAGCTGGACTACCCGCTGCCGTGGGCGGACGGGCCGGAGCACAGTCATCTCGTTACCCCGGAGGACCTTCGGGCAGAGATCGAGGGCGCCGGCTTCACGGTTGAGCACTGGGCGGATCTGACCGAGCAGGTCGGGGATGTGATGCGGACGATCCAGGGGCTGCCGCCGAACCCACTCGGGCTGCATGCGTTCGTGCCGTCTTTCCGGGAGCGCGGGAAGCACCTCACCGAAGCCCTCACCGACGGCCGCCTCCGGGCAATCCAGGCAGTCGCAACGATCAGCCGCTGAACGAGCGATCAGCGGCTGAACGAGCGATCAAAGGATGAACGGGTGATCAGCCACTGAACGGGCCCTTGGACTCGAAGGCCAGCGACGTGAAGCGGTCGGCGAGCAGGGCGTGGGTGTCCGCGTCCGGGTGGAGGTCGTCGGGGAGCGGATGGGCGGCGTTGTCGGCGTCGCCGTACAGGGAGCGGCCGTCGAGGTAGTGGAGGTTGGGGTCGGCGCGGCGCTGGATGATGCGGTCCAGCTCCGCGCGGATGATCGACAGGGTCAGCTTGCCGGCGGGGATCTCTTCGGGGTTGCCGGCGGCAACGAAGCGGAGCTCGCCGTCGGCAAGGGCGGAGAGGTCCCAGCCGGTCGGGCCCGGGGTGGCTTCGTGGATCGGGCAGAGAATGGGGGAGATCACCAGCAGCGGAGTGTGCGGGTGGCCGTCGCGGATGGTGTCGAGGAAGCCGTGGACCGCGGGTGTGAAGGTGCGCAGCCGGAGGCCGTCGGCGTTGACGACGTTGATGCCGAGTTTGAGGCTGATCAGGTCGGCCGGCGTGTCGCGGATGGTTCGGGCGATGAACGGCTGCAGCAACGCGCTCCCGCCGAAGCCGAGGTTGATGAGGTCGACGCCTGCTTGGGTCGCGGCGAGGGCGGGCCAGGTGCCGGTCGGATGGGTGGCGTTGGAGCCGTGGCTGATCGAGCTGCCGTGGTGCAGCCAGACCCTGCGGCCGGAGGGAATCGGTGCGATCGGGGCGTCGCTGCGGAGGGCTACGAGCTCGGTTGTCTCGTCGTGCGGGAGCCAGATCTCGACCGGCTTCGGTACGCCGGGGAGACCGGTGATCCGTAGCGTCTGCGCCGTACCGGGCTTGGTGTCGGTGGCGCCGGACATCAGGTCGATGGTGATGACGTCGCCGCCGGTCGCGGTGAGCTGGGCGAACAGCCGGCCGTCGACGAGGACGTCGTACACGCCGTCGGGGCGTGGGGGAGCGCCGGTGTAGTCACGCTTGGTCGGGAGCGTGTCGAGCTCGATCGTCGTCGCGGCGGTGCTGAAGACGAGGCGTACGCCGGAGGGCTGGGACTCGACCATCTCCAGTTGACCGTCGTCGTACTGCGCTCGCGCCCACGCCGGGAGGCGGTGCGGGAGGAGGCCGCGGCCGGTCTGCTCCAGGTCGAGGGCGCCGCGGAGCAGCTCGGCGGTGATGGGGATGGTGATCACGACGGGTGCCTTTCGGGCCAGGTGCGGAGGAGGCAGTCGAGCGCGTCGAGGATGCGCGGCCAGCTGTCGTCCGGGCTGGGTTGGCTGTAGGCGAACGAGCCGGCTTGCTCGAGGGTGATGTAGCCGCTGATGAGACTGCCGATGAGGCGTACGGCGTCGGTCTGCGCGGGCTCGTCGAGGTCGTATCCGCGGAGGATCGCCCTGGCCAGCTCCGCATGCCTCCGCCCAGCAGCCACGAACTCTTTCCCCAGAACTGAGGAAGAAGAAGTGCCGCCACCAGCCTGCTCGAGCAGGGCGGAGGAACCGGAGGCGGACGGGGCGGAGGAGTCGGACGTCGCTGCGGTGGACGAGCCCGACGCTGGTGAGGCGGGGAAGCCATCCCGGTCGGCCGAGGTGGGCGACGTGACGGACCCGGAGGCGGGTGACGAGGCGGGCGAGGTGGAGCCGGGCGTCGGGGGGATCGCGCGAGCGGGGCGATGAGCCCGGTCGGGCGAGACGGGTGACGTGAGGGAGCCGGAGGTGGGTGACGAGGCGGGCGAAGTGGAGGTGGGCGGGGCGTCAGAGCCGGACGGCGGGGGGATTGCGCGAGCGAGGTCCTGAGCCCGGTCGGGCGAGGTGGGTGGGGTGTAACGGGTGGCGGTGTAGCGGCCGGGGTGGGATTGGGCGTAGGTGCGGTGGGTGTTGGCCAGGGCGGTCAGGGCGTCGTGGGTGGCTCGACCGGCGACTGCTGCAGAGGCTAGGTCGGCTAGCTCGGTCAGGGCGACGGTGGCGATGCGGGTCTTGAGGTCGGCGGAGTTCTTCACGTGGGAGTACAGGCTCGCGACCTGCACGCCGAAGTGGCGGGCAACAGCGGACACCGTGACCTGGTCGAAGCCCAGCGAATCGGCCAGCTCGGCGCCCGCCGACGCCAGCCGGTCCGCGGTCAACCCTGCTCTAGCCATAACTCATTATGGAATTACCTAAAGCCTTTAGGCAAATCAGCCCAAGAGAAAGCCCTCACCGCGCCGTTGCGATGAGGGCTTCCTGTGCGTGGTTCAGGCGGTGCGCTTGGTCCGGTGCAGGTGCGCCGGGCCGATCTCACCCTTGCGGAGCAGTTCGACCCGCTCGGCCAGCAGCTCCTCGAGCTCCGAGATGCTCCGGCGCTCACGCAGCATGTCCCAGTGCGTACGGGCCGGCTTCTCCTGCTTCGGCTCCGGCTTCTCGCCGGTGGAGCGGGCGGCCTCGCTGCCGCAGTGCGGGCACTCCCAGACCGCGGGCACCTCGGCGTCGTGCGCCATGGTGACCTCGACCACGTGTCCGCGGGGGCAGTCGTACGTAATCATCTGGCGCGGCGCGAATTCGACACCACGGTCGTCCTCGAAGCTGACCCCACCCAGCCCCGAACCACGCAGTACGCGATTAGACATGTCAAACCTCCGAAGATCGTCATCCGTGCCAACGGTCGGCCGGCCCGGATCATTCCCATTTTGGCATGTCCGAGCCCCATGTTCGCACCTGACAGCACCGCCGTGACCCCGCGTCATCGCGTGTTCACAGATCACGGTGTGTCGCGAACCGGGCGATCGCGCCGGACGTACGACGTCCCAAATCGGTATCCGGTTCACAGCCGGTTGCCAGGAAGTGAGGATCTCTTCCTCAGCAACCGTCCCTAGCGTCTGCATCCATGGTGCTACCCCGCCACAAGCTCCGTGGCCTCAGCCTGCTCAACGTGGCGCTGGTCGCCATCGTCCTGGCCATCGCCCTCACGGCGTACTTCCTGTTCTTCAAGAAGGATCCCCCCGCCGCCAGCGCCACCCGGCCCACGGTCGCGGTGCAGCGTGGCGAGGTGACGGCCAGTGTCAGCTCGAGCGGGACGTTACAAAGCTCACAAACCGCATCGCCGCAGTTCGAGACGGCCGGCACGGTCACGCAGGTGCTGGTGAAGGTCGGACAGGTGGTCGCCAAGGGCGCCGCGATCGCCAAGATCGACCCCGCGGCGGCCGAGCGCCAGCTCCGGATCGCCGACCAGAACCAGATCGCCGCCGCCAACTCGGTCACCGCGGCCCAGGAGTCGCTCGACGACACGCAGGACGCGCTCGAGGCCGCCGAGGAAGCCTCCGCCTCACCGACCCCGACGCCGACCAACGGCCAGCAGCAGTCGCAACAGTCTCAACCTCAAGGTCAGGGTCAGAGCCCGGAAGTTGCCGTCAGCAACGCGGAGGCCAGCCTGGCCCGTGCCAAGGCGGACAAGGAGCAGGCCGACCAGGACGTCGAGGCGGCGCAGGCCGCGGTCGACGCGACCACGCTGAAGGCGCCGATCGCTGGCACCATCACCGCGATCAACGGCTCGGTCGGCGCCAGCTCCGGCGGGTCCAGCTCCGGCTCGAGCTCCAGCGGCAGTTCAGGCGGTGGTTCAGGCGGTCAGGGCTCAACCTCAGGTCAAGGTTCAGCCTCCAGCAGCACAAGTACGGCGTCGTCCGGCACCGGGTTCGTCGACATCGCCGACCTCAAGTCGCTCCAGGTGGTCGCAGCGTTCGCCGAGGCGGACGCGATCAAGATCAAGGCCGGCCAGTCCGCGACGGTCAGCCTGAACGCCGAGCCCGGTACGTCGCTCACCGCGTCGCTGGCGTCGGTCTCGCCGACCCCCACCACGACGAACGGTGTCGTGTCGTACTCCGCGACGTTCTCGCTCGCCAAGCTCCCGGCCAACGCCCGGATCGGCCAGACCGCGAACGTCACCGTGCAGACGGCCAAGGCGGCGAACGCGCTCTACGTCCCGAGTACGGCGATCGCCACCAGTGGGACGACGTACACCGTGACCATGGCCGACGGCGCCGGGACCCGCGAGGTGAAGATCGGCGTCCGCGGTGACAGCTTCACCCAGATCGTGTCGGGGCTGAACGAGGGTGACCAGATCGAGCTGCTCCAAGGCGCGATCGGCGGCACCACGAACCAGAACGGCGGCCAGGGACGTCAGTTCACCGGCGGCGGGCAGCTGCCTGGCGGCCAGTTCGGCGGCGGCACCGGCGGCCAGGGCATTGGCGGTCAGGGGACCGGCCAGGGCCGCGGGGGCAACCGTGTCGGCTGACGCGCTGATCGACCTCCGCGGCGTCACGAAGACCTACGGCAGCGGCGAGACCGCGGTTCACGCGCTCCAGGGCGTGTCGCTGCGGGTCCAGGCCGGCGAGTATGTCGCGGTGATGGGCTCGTCCGGCTCCGGCAAGTCGACGCTGATGAACATCCTCGGATGCCTGGACGTGCCCAGCCGGGGCGAGTACTGGCTCGACGGCAGCAACGTGGCCCGGCTGACCGAGGATCAGCAGGCGCTCGTCCGCGGTCGAAAGATCGGGTTCATCTTCCAGTCCTTCAACCTGCTTCCGCGCACCACCGCGCTGGCCAACGTCGAGCTCCCGCTGACGTACGCACACCTGCGCCGTGCGGAGCGCCGCCACCGGGCAGCCCGCGCGCTCGAGCTGGTCGGTCTCGCGGACCGCACCGGCCACCGGCCGAACCAGCTGTCCGGCGGCCAGCAGCAACGGGTCGCGATCGCTCGCGCACTCGCGACCGGCCCGCGGATCCTGCTCGCGGACGAGCCGACCGGCAACCTCGATGCTCATTCGACCGAAGAAGTGCTGACGATGTTCGACGACCTGCACGCTAATGGTCGAACGATCATCGTGATCACGCATGAGCACGAGGTCGCGGCGCGCGCCCGGCGGCTCGTGCAGGTCTCCGACGGCCGGATCATGTCCGACGAGGTGACGCGCTGATGTCGCCCCGCGACCTGATGGGCGCTGCCCTTCGTGGCCTCACCGCGAACAAGCTGCGCTCCCTGCTCACCGTCCTCGGGGTCTCGATCGGAGTCGGCGCCGTCATCGTGCTGGTTGCAGTCGGCAACGGCTCGGGCAAGGCGGTCCAGCAGCGGCTCGAGGCGATGGGCACCAACTTGCTGACGGTCTCGACGACCGGCGGGGGAGGAGGCTTCCTGCGCGGTCAGGCAGGACCGGCCAACCAGCAGTACAGCCTTACCCTCAACGACGCGGCCGCGCTCGCCGACAAGCGCCTGGCGCCCGATGTCGCCTCGGTGGCCCCGGTGATGACCAGCTCCGGTACGGCGACCAACGGCGACACCAGCTACACCGTCAACCAGGTGATCGGTACGACGCCGGCGTACCTGCCGGCCACCAACACGCCGGTGCAGATCGGTCGATCGTTCACGCAGGAAGATGTCGACACCTCGCAGCGGGTCATCCTGCTCGGGCAGACCGCCGCGACCGAGCTGTTCTCGCGACCGAACAGCGCGGTCGGTCAAACGATCAAACTCGGCGCGGTCGACTTCACCGTCCTCGGCGTACTCGCGAGCAAGGACAGCACCGGCTTCAACGACCCGAACGCGACCGCGATCGTTCCGATCACCACGCTCCGGGCCACCCAGGCTGGGTACGGCGCCCTGAACCAGATCGTCGTACAGGCGGCCGACACCGACCGCGTGGACACCGCGCAGGCCGAGGTGACGCAGCTGCTGACCGCTCGCCACCGGGTGCCGACGGATCAGACGTCGCCGTTCCGGATCACGAACTCGGCGCAGATCCTGCAGACCAGCCAGGACACCGCGGCGACGTTCACCGCGCTGCTCGCGACCGTCGCCGCGATCAGCCTGGTGGTCGGCGGGATCGGCGTCACCAACATCATGCTCGTCACGGTCACCGAACGGACCCGCGAGATCGGCATCCGGAAGGCGCTCGGCGCGCGCCGGCGGACGATCCTCGGCCAGTTCCTGATCGAGGCGACGCTGTTGAGCCTGATCGGCGGTGCGGTCGGCGTCGGGATCGCGCTGCTCGTCACCCAGTTCCAGCTGGCCGGTGTGCAGCCGGCTCTGGTGCCGTCGTCGATCGGACTCGCGCTCGGCGTGTCCGCGGCGGTCGGCCTGTTCTTCGGCAGCATGCCGGCGCACCGAGCCGCCGGCCTCCGTCCCATCGATGCATTACGTCACGAGTGAGAGGCAGCTATGAGTAACGAAAATCCCGACGAGTTCGCGCAGATCGGGTCCGACGAAGAGGTCGACGCGGCGCTGAAGCCGAAGAAGACCCTCAACCTGCCGCTCGCGACGGCGATCCTGGCCGGGGTCGTCGTCCTCGCCGTCGGGCTGGCCGGCGGCGCCGGGCTGCACGCGGCCTTCGCCTCCAGCAGCACCCCGACCCAGAACCAGGCCGGCGGCCGCAACTTCGGCGGCGGGTACGGCGGCTTCCGCGGCCAGAACGGGCAGAACGGGCAGAACGGGGGCACGGGCCAGAACGGCACCAACCGGGGGTTCCCAGGAGGTGGCGGCACGATCGGTATGGTCGTCTCCGCGTCAGGGACCGAGCTGGTCGTGAAGACGCAGTCGGGCAACGTCACCGTGAAGCTGACCGGCAGCACGACGTACGACATCACCAAGCAGGGCACCTCCGCCGACCTGAAGGCCGGGGAGCAAGTGGTCGTCACCGGTCAGGACAGCAACGGCACCATCACTGCGAACACCGTCCGCCAAGGCGGCACCGGCTTCGGTGGCGGCTTCCGCAACCCGAGCGCGACCCCCTCCTCGCGCTGACCAGGACCGTGCGCCCGGCCAGCACCCCGGCCGGGCGCACGTCATCGCCGGCCTGCGGTGAGCGCGACGACCTCGGAGTCGATCGTGAACTCGCCGCCGGTCGCGTCGATCGCCCCGCCGACGCCGGCGAGGATCGCGTCCAGCTTGCCGGTGGATGCGAGGTGCTGGGCGGTGCCGGCGGTACGGATCTGGTCGAGCCACTTGTCGCGCGTGTAGTGGCGAGTCCAGGGGAACGTCGGGCGTTCGACGTCCTCGAACGCGCCGGTGGCGAGCAGGCAGTCGGCGGTCCGGTCCATGAAGCGCGCGTATGCGGACCCGGGAGCGACTGCGGCCTGCGGATTGAGCGGACTGTCCGGGAGGACCTCGCGGTAGACGGCGGCGAAGGCCTCGGCAAGCTCGGGCGGCGGCTGCAGGACGTACCAGAAGATCGCGAACCTGCCGCCGGGACGCAGTACCTCGGCGGACTTGCGGGCACCGGCTTCGGGCTCGATCCAGTGCCAGGTCATGCCGGCCGTCAGCGCGTCGAACGTCCGACCCGCGGGGTCCCAGACCTCGAACGGCGACACCTCGACCTCGACACCGGTACTGCGGGCGTGCGCCGCCATCCGCTCGTCGACGTCCAGGCCCAGCCCCCGGCACCCTGCCGCCTGGAACTGGCGCGACGTGATGCCGGTCCCGCACCCGACGTCGAGCAGATCGCGGCCCGGAGCGGCGGCGACGACCGCGTCGATCAGACCGGCCGGGTACTGCGGACGGACTCGGTCGTACAGCGCCGGGTCCGTCCCGAAGGACTCCGCCATACCGCGCTGCTGATGGGGCTCGGGGGTTAGAGTGGGCATGTGCCCACAGTAGTGGGCGAATGCCCATTTGCGTCAACAGGAGGTTCCGGTGCCGACCGGTGTGGCGATGCGGGACGCGCGCGAGCAGTTGTTCGACGCGGCTGAGCGGGTGCTGCTCAGGGAAGGCCCGGATGCGCTGACGAGCCGGGCGGTGACGACCGAGGCGGGCTGCGCCAAAGGTGTGCTGCACAAGCATTTCACCGACTTCGACGGGTTCCTCGCGGAGCTGGTGATCGACCGGATCCGGCGGCTCGAGGGACAGGCGGAGGTGCTGCGGGCGTCGGTGGGCCAGGGGAGTGTCGTGGACAACCTGACGGGGTTGCTGACCGAGCTCTTCGCGTCGGTCGCGGTCGCGATCATCAGCCTCACGATCTCGCGGGACGGGCTGCGGGCGCGGCTGCGCGAAGCGGTGCCGACCGGCGTACCGATCCTGACCGAGGCGGGCCGGCACGTGCGCGAGTACCTCGCGGCCGAGCAGGGGCTGGGGCGGATCGCAGCGGAGGCTGACCTCGACGGACTGGGGTTGAGCCTGATCGGTTCTGCACACATGATCTTCGCCGATCGCACCGGCGCACGACCGAACGAAACCGACGTCCGGCGACTGGTCAGCTCCATCCTCGCGCGCTGACTCTTTCGAAGCAGACATCCGATGAGTCATTGACTTGTTCGCTTGGAAAGCGCTATCTTCCGACGAACTGAGCTGCAAAAAGTACAAATTACCCTCGCGTCGGCAGGAGTTGCCCGGATGTTGAGGACGTTGACGCAGGCCGCGGACGAGGCCCGGCGAGCCGGTCTTCAGCCCAGGTGTGGCGTCGGCGGCTGTCTTCCTGTTCCAGCGATCGTTCGCCGGGGGCTGGCCTCGGGTGACTTGAAAGGGTGAGTTCGATGAACCGCCGTACATTCCTCGCCACCGGCGCTGTCGCCGCCGGCATGTCCGTGGCCGCTGTCCCCGCGCACGCACAGGCGGGGGACCGGCGGTACGTCAGTTCGCTTGCCGAGCTTCGGTGGGCGCTTGCCTTTGCCGAGCCGGGCAGCACGATCACGGTTGCTGATGGCAACTACGAGGTTCCGGACGGGGAGTCGATCGCGATCTCCGGGAAGCGTGGGCGTCCTGGTCGTCCGATCACCGTCCGGGCACAGTCGGTCGGCGGGGTGGTGCTGACCGGCGAGCAGAGCTTCGTCCTGGCCGGTTCCTCGGACATCACCCTCGAGGGCTTCGCCTTCCGGCAGCGTGCGACGTTCGACGTACCGCCGGACTGCCGGCGGATCCGGCTCAGCCGGAACGACTTCCAGCTGGCCGACCTCGACGGCGTGCACTGGGTGATGATCCGGGCGGACCACTCGACGCTCGACCACAACGCCTTCCACGGCAAGAGCACGCTCGGCATCTTCCTCGGCGTCGAGGGCGCCGGGGACGACCAGATGGCCCAAGGCGTGCACATCTATCGGAATCACTTCTACGACCACACCTTCCCCGGCGACAACGGTGGCGAGCCGATCCGGCTCGGTCTCAGCCCGCGGGCGTTGTCGGTGGCCGGCGGGCTGGTCGAGTCGAACCTGTTCGAGCGTGCGAACGGCGACCCGGAGGCGATCTCGGTGAAGTCGTCGGGGAACCTGATCCGGCACAACACGATCCGGGACAGCCTCGGCGGGATCGTGCTCAGGCACGGGAACGACAACCGGGTCGAGGGCAACTACTTCCTGTCCGGGAAGAACGGGATCCGGATCTACGGCAACGATCATCTGGTCGTGAACAACTACCTGGAGAACATCGCCGGGACCGCGGTGGTGCTGGGCAGCGGGAGCGAGCGCGACCACACGCCGGGCGAGCCGCCGGAGACGCGGCGCGGCAACGACGCGCCGGACCGGGTCCGGATCGCGCTGAACACCGTGCTCGACTGCGACAACGCGATCGCCGGCGAAAGCCACCGGACCGTCCCGCCGCTCGGATGCTCGATCACCGACAACCTCCTGGTGGGCGATCGAGGACAACTGATGAACATGCCGTTCCAGGACGGGGTGACTTGGGCAGGCAACCTGCACTGGGGCGCGGCGTCGGACGGCAACGCACCCGCGGGTGGCTTCCGCCGGCTGGACCCGAAGCTGGCCGCTGGAGCGGACGGCGTACGCCGCCTGACCGCGAGCAGCCCAGCGATCAATGCCGCGACCCAGACGTACCGCGATGTCGACACCGACCTGGACGGCGACCGGCGGACCGGCTGGGCGGACGTCGGCGCCGACGAATACTCGCGGCGTAAGCCCAGCCGGCACCCGCTGACCGCCGCCGAGGTCGGGCCGCACGCCCGATGACGCACCAACCGTCGGTGAGCCCGCCAGGGCCGGCAGCCGGCGCCGCGCATGACGACGAGGTGATCCGGACGCACCTCGACCGGCTGCGGCTCGATCTGGTGGTGGCGGCCCGGATCACCAAGGTGCACCGGGAGTGGTCGCGGCCGCTCGAGCCCGACCCGTTCTCGCGGCTGTACCTGATCCTCGAGGGCGAGGGCCGGCTGGTCGTCGGCGATGTCGAGCTGTACCCGAAGCCGGGGGAGCTGTGCTACCTCCCGGCCGAGGTACCGGTGTCGTACGAAACGATCAGCGACAACGTGTTCCGCAAGCACTGGCTGCATTTCTCCGCGCTGATCGGCGAGCGCGACCTCGGCGAGGTGCTGAGCCTGCCGTACGTCGTGCAGAGCAAGGCGCCGGCCGAGGCGGCGATCCTGTTTGAGCAGGTTGGCGCCGCGGACCGCGACCCGCCAGGGCTGTCCACTCCGCTGCGGTTGCGGTCTGCCCTGACCGCGCTCTTCGCGCACTACCTGGAGAGCGCGCCGCCCGGCTCGGTTCGACTCGTGCCGCAGGAGACGGGCGAGTCCGGCGTCGTGCAGTACATCCAGGACAACCTCGGCGACCCGCTGGCCGTCGAGGACCTCGCCGCCCGGTACGGCCAGGACCTGTCCACCTTCGTCCGCCGATTCCGGGCCGAGTACGGGCTGTCGCCGAAGCAGTACATCAAGCGGGCCCGGATCGAGTGGGCCCAGCGCGAGCTCGTCACCACCACGCGCCCGATGGAGGAGATCGCCGCCGCCGTCGGCCTGGACCAGTCGTACTTCTCCAAGGTCTTCCGCCAAGTCAGCTCGGTCACCCCGAGCGAGTACCGAAAGCTGTACCGCCCACGCAGTTGAGGAGACTCGCATGAGACGACGTACCTTCCTGGCCGGAACCATCGGCGTCACGGCCCTCGGCGGCACCCGCCCTGCGACGGCTCGGACGGCGGCGGCTCGGACTACGGCGCTGGTGACGTCGTTGTCCCAGCTGCAGTCCGCGATCAACTCGGCCACCGCCGGTACGACGATCACGCTGGCGAACGGCTCGTACGCCGTGGGCTCGAGCGGGATCACCGTCTCCGGCCGCAACGGCACGACCGGTGCGCCGATCACGATCCAGGCCGAGAGCCGCGGCGGTGTCACGCTGACCGGGTCGAAGAGCTTCGTGTTCGCGAGCTCGTCGAATGTCACGATCAGCGGGTTCGTGTTCCGGCAGACGACCACGCTGGATCTGCCGGTCGGCTGCAACCGGATCCGTCTCACCCGCAACGAGTTCGCGCTCGGGTCCGCGGCCGGCCACTCGGTCGTCGTCCGTGGCGACGACGTGAAGATCGACCGGAATCTGTTCCGGGACAAGCCGACCGTCGGCTGCTACCTGGTGATCGACGGCCCGAGCGGTGAGACCGTCGCGCAGCGCACGTACATCTTGCGCAACTACTTCCGCGACCACAGCTTCGGTGGTTCGAACGGCGGTGAGCCGATCCGGCTCGGCGTCAGCAGCCGGGCGCTCGCGGACGCCGACGCGACGGTCGAGTACAACCTGTTCGAGCGGGTGAACGGCGACCCCGAAACGATCTCGGTGAAGTCGTCCGGCAGCACGATCCGCTACAACACGATCCGGAACAGCCTCGGCGGGATCGTGCTCCGGCACGGCAACCGGAACCGGGTGGAGAGCAACTACATCCTGGCCGGGAGCAACGGCATCCGGGTCTATGGCAACGACCACCTGGTCGTGAACAACTACGTGGACAGCGTCGGCAGCGCCGGCATCGTGCTCGGCAGCGGGACCGAGCGCGACCACACGCCTGGTGAGTCCGAGGAGGACCGCCGCGGCAACGACGCGCCCGACCGGGTGACGATCGCGCTCAACACAGTCCGGAACAGCAACGGCGCGATCGCCGGCGAGAGCCAGCGGACCGTTCCGCCGCTGGCATGCCAGGTCGCCGACAACCTCCTCGTCGGAACGAGCGGTCAACTGACCGACTTGCCGTTCCAGCAGGGCATCAGCTTCGCCGGCAACATCCTCTGGGGATCGGCGGCCAACGGAACGATCCCGGCGAGCGGCTTCACCCGGGTCGACCCGAAGCTCACGGTCGGCCCCGACGACGTCTACCGGCTCGGCTCCGGCAGCGCGGCGATCAACGCGGCGGCCGTGAACCACACGAGCCAGGTGGCCGACGACCTCGACGGACACGCCCGCACCACGCCGTACGACGTCGGCGCGGACGAGTTCTCTACCGCACAACCCGTCCGGCGCCCGTTGACCGCGGCCGACGTCGGACCGAACGCGACCTAGACCAGGCTCGGCTGCGTGTTACCCGCTTCCTCGATGCCGCGGCGCATGTCGACGCGGTAGAGCAGCACGAAGCCGATGACGAAGAAGAGGCCAAGCGCGACGATCGCGGGCCGGTACGACCCGGTCAGCTGGTGGACGAGACCGAACACCAGCGTGCCGAGCCACGACGTACCGCGCTCACCGGCCTGGTAGAGGGAGAAGTACTCCGCCTCGCGGCCCTTCGGGATCAGCTGGCTGAAGGCGGAGCGGGACAGTGCCTGCGTCCCGCCGAGCACGATCCCGATCGCGACGCCCATCGCCAGGAACGGCGCGATCTGGCGAGCCGGCAGCAGGAACCCGGCGATCACGATCAGCACCCAGATCACCAGCCCGCCGGAGATCGTCCGGTGCGCGCCGTACCGCTGGGCGAACCGGCCGAAGGCGAGCGCGCCGAAGAACGCGACGAACTGGACGAGCAGGATGGTCGCGATCAGCACCTGGGTCTCGAAGCCGAGCTGCTTCTCGCCGTACGTCGAGGAGACCGAGATGACGGTCTGGATGCCGTCGTTGAAGAACAGGTAGGCGATCAGGAACAGCATCGTCATCGGGAACGCCCGCATGTGCTTCAGGGTCGCGGACAGCTGGCCGAAGCTCTGCTTGACCAGGCCGCCGCTCCGCACCTCGACCACGCTGGTCGGCGGCCGGTCCCGGAGCCGGATGAACGGGATGAACGTGAACAGTCCCCACCACAGCCCGGCGCTGAGCAGGCTGAGCCGGACTGCCGTGCCTTGGGACATGCCGAGCGCGTCGTGCGCGGTGACCACGGCCAGGTTGACCAGGAGCAGCAGGAAGCCGCCGGCGTAGCCGAAGGCCCAGGCCCGGGAGGAGACCGCGTCACGCTGGTCAGGTGGAGCGATGTCGATCAGGATCGAGTCGTAGACGACCAGGGATGACCCGAGGCACAGGTTGCCGAGGAAGAGCAGCAGGGCTCCGAGCGCCCAGCGGCCGCCGCCGACGAAGACCATGCAGCAGGCCGCGAGCGCGCCGGCCCAGGCGAGCGAGCACATCAGCAGCTTCTTACGGGACATCCGGTCCGCGATCGCGCCGACCACCGGCAGGAACAGCGCGGACACCAGCGTCGCCACCGTGACGACGTAGAACGCGAGCGAGCCCGGCGAGATCCCGAGGCCCAGGACGTCCAGGTTGGTGTTGCACGGTTTGTCGGTGGTACCGACGTACCCGCAGGCGGCGGTCTCGGCGACCGAGGTCAGGTACGGCGCGAACAGCACCGTGCCGACCGTGGTGACGTAGCCGGAGTTCGCCCAGTCGTACAGGCTGAAGCCCCAGTACTCACGCTTGTCCACACCCGCGGGGGCGGAGAGAAGTCCCATGCGCGGAAGTGTGTCAGGTCCTGGGGACTGCGCGGCGTACTGGCCGATAACACTTCAGTGCCACTGGCCTCTTTCCAGCAGGACGTCGCGGAGCAGGTCGGTCCGGTCCGTGATCAGCCCGTCCACGCCTTCGTCGAGCATCCGGCGCATGGTGGCGGGGTCGTCGACGGTCCAGACGTGCACCTGCTTGCCCCTGGCCTGCGCTCGCTTGATCAGACCGGGGGTGAGGACCTGCAGGGGACCGTAGTGGTCGGGGATCTGCAGACACGCCCCGCCCGACGGCAGCGCGAACGGGAGGAAGCGGATCAGCACCGTCTCGATGTCGCCGTACCCGGTGCACAGCCGCGGCCCGAGCTCCTTGCGGATCCTGCGGACCCGGGACTGGGAGAACGACGAGACGCAAACCCGGTCGATCGCGTTCGCGGCCCGCAGTACGCCGGCCGCGGGCTTGAGCGCGCCCTCTTCCTTGATGTCGAGGTTGAAGCGGGTGTCCGGGAAGTGCTCGAGCAGCTCGTCCAGGCGGGGGATCGGCTCGTGGCCGTTGATCTTGGCCTTGCTCACCTCGGACCACGGCAGCTCGGCGATCACGCCGGTCCGGTCCGTGACCCGGTCGAGCTTGCTGTCGTGGAACGCGATCACGACGCCGTCGCTGGTCGCGTGCAGGTCGGTCTCGAGGTACCGGTAGCCGAGGTCGACCGCGTGCTGAAACGCGTGCAGCGAGTTCTCGTAGCCGACGTTGTCGGGGTGCTTCGCGCCGCCTCGATGGGCCATGGCGATCGGCCCGTCGTGGTCGAGGTAGGGGTACACGCACCGAAGTATGTCCTGTTTTGTAGCGTTCGGGTGGTGACGGTACTCAGCCCCCGCCCCGACCTGTGGACCCTCGACCCGGACGTCCTCCACCTCAACCACGGCTCGTACGGCGCCGTGCCGCGCCGGACGCAGGAGGTGATGGCCGCGCTCCGGGCCGAGATGGATGCGAACCCGATGGCCTGGTTCCGCTCGGTCGCCGACCAGCTGACCGCGAGCCGGCTGGCGCTGGCGGCGTACCTGGAGACTGACCCGGCCGGCTTCGCCCTGGTCCCGAACGCCAGCGCCGGGGTCACCGCCGCGCTCGCCACGCTCCCGATCCCGGCCGGCAGCCGGCTGGTGCTGACCGACCATGCGTACGGAGCGGTCCGGTATGCCGCCGAGCGCTTCGCGACGGCCCGCGGCGCCACCGTGCTCAATGTCAGCATCCCGTTGGAGGCCGACGACGACACCGTGGTCGCGCTGATGGCCGCTGAGCTCGACGGCGCGTCGGTCCTGATCGTCGACCAGATCACGTCGGGTACGGCGAAGGTCTTCCCGATCGACGCCCTCGTCACCGCTGCCCACGAGCGCAACGTCGCCGTCGTCGTGGACGGCGCCCACGCGCCCGGTCTGATCGACGCTCCCGCCTCCGCTGGCGCCGACTTCTGGACCGGCAACTTCCACAAGTGGCCCGCCTCCCCGCGCGCGACCGCCGGTCTGGTGGTCGCCGAGCGGTGGCGCCGGGCGACGATGCCGCTGATCGTCTCGTGGTCGGAGTACGACGAGCGCCTCCCCGAGCGCTTCGACATGCAGGGGACGTACGACTACGTCCCGTGGATCGCCGCGCCCGAGTCCCTGCGCGTCCTCGCCGACCTCGACTGGCCGACCCGCCGCCCGCAGCTCACCACGCTGATCGAAGAAGGCGCCGGACTCGTTGCCAAGGCCCTGCACACCGGCGTCGCCGACGTCATCCACCCGCCCGCGACGATGCGCCTGGTCGAGCTCCCCGCGTCGGTCGACCTGACCGTCGCCGAGGCCCTCAAGACCCGGATCTCCCAGGAGCTGCACGCCGAAATCACCTTCACCGGCTACGGCAACCGCAAGTTCATCCGCCTCTCCGCCCACGCCTACAACTCCCTCGACGACTTCCGGAAACTGTCGGAGCGGCTCCCTAGAGTCCTCGCGTGAACGACATCCAAGGGTCTTACAACGCCGCTGCCGCCGACTATCACGCGATCCTGAAGGACTACCACCACCGGGACCCCTTCGAGCGGGGTGCGCTGGACTACTTCGCGGCGGTCGTCGGCCCTGGTCCGGTTGGTGATCTCGGGTGTGGCACGGGCCGGATCACGATCGATCTGGCTCAGCGTGGGCTCGACGTGTTCGGCGTCGATCTGACGCCCGGGATGATCGAGGTGGCGCGTGCGGAGTATCCGGACCTTCGGTTCGAGGTGGCGTCGTTGTTCGACCTGGAGCTGAAGGACGGCGAGCTGGCCGGTGCGCTCGCGTGGTACTCGCTGGTGCACACGCCGGGGGAGGACCTGCCTGCCGTGTTCGCCGAGCTCTTCCGCGTGCTGCGGCCCGGCGGCCACCTGCTCCACGGGTTCAAGGTCGGCGGCGGCGTCCGGCACCTGGCGCAGGCGTACGGCCACGAGCTCGATCTGGAGGTGTACTCGTACGCGGTGCCCGACGTGCTGGACCTGCTGACGAACACCGGGTTCACCGAGGTCGCCACGCTGACCCGGACGGCGTTCCCCGGTGAGAAGGACGCCGCCCAGGCCGCCGTGATCGTCCAGAAGGTCAGCCTTTGACGGCCCCGGAGGTGAGGCCGGCCACGATCTGCCGGTTGAAGAACAGGAACATGATCAGCGGCGGGATCGTGATCAGCAGGATGTCCATGAACAGCAGGTTGTACTGCGTCGTGAACTGGCTGGAGAAGTTGTACAGCGTGAGCTGAACGGTCGCGTTCTTGTCGCCGGGCAGGAAGTACAGCGGGTTGACGAAGTCGTTGAAGACGTTCACCGACTGGACCACCACGACCGTGACGATCACCGATCTCAGCAGCGGGAACACGACCTGGAAGAACAGCCGCAACGGTCCGGCGCCGTCGATGATCGCGGCCTCGTCGAGCTCCCGCGGGATCGTCGCCACGAACGCGCGGAACAGCAGGATGCAGAACGACAACCCGTACGCGATCTCGATCAGGATCAGCCCCGGCATCGTCCGGAACAGCCCGAATTTCTGCAGCACCCAGATCGTCGGCACCACGGCCGGCGGGATGATCAGCCCGGCCAGCACCAGGAAGTTGATGAAGCCGTTCCACCGGCTCTTCCGGCGCTGCAGCACGA
This sequence comes from Kribbella sp. NPDC026611, assembly GCF_040638345.1. Lineage (NCBI taxonomy): Bacteria > Bacillati > Actinomycetota > Actinomycetes > Propionibacteriales > Kribbellaceae > Kribbella > Kribbella sp. NPDC026611. The sequence continues at coordinate 834,572 of NZ_JBEZYC010000004.1, read as the reverse complement.
AGCCTGCCATCGCCGCCAGCACCACCATCCCGGTGACGCTGGCGACGGTCAGGATCGTGCTGTTGATGAACGCGATCACCAGCATGTAGTCGCGGGCCTGGACCACCTCGACGAAGTTCTGCACGAACCGGAACTGGTGCGGCCAGGAGAAGCTGAGGTCGGCCGACTGGGTCCGGTCCTTGACCGCGGTCAGCACGATGAACGCGAACGGGATGACGAACACCACGATCGAGACCAGGATCGCGACCGTGCTCAGGATCCACTTCCGGCCGGGCCGGTGGTCGACGAGCTCCGCCGTACTCACAGGTCCACCTCCTTCCGGTTCAGGAACCATGACAGCGGCAGGATGACCGCGGTGACGACGACGAACAGGATCACGTTCCCGGCCGTCGACAGGCCGTAGAACCCGGCCTGGTACTGCTTGTAGATCACCGACGCGATCACGTCCGAGGTGAACCCGGGCCCGCCGCGGGTCATCGCCCAGATCAGGTCGAACGAGCGCAGCCCGCCGATCAGCGACAGGATGATCACTGTCACCGTGGCCGGCCGGGACAGCGGCAGCACGATCTGCCAGAACTGCTGCCACGACCCGGCGCCGTCCACCCGGGCCGCCTCCATGTACTCGCGCGGGATCGACACGATCCCGGCGATGTAGATCAGCGTGGCCAGGCCGACGCCCTTCCAGACGTCGACCGCGGCCACCGACAGCAGCGCCCATTTCGGGTCGGTGAGCCAGCCCGGTCCGGTGATCCCGAGCAGCCCGAGCGACTCGTTGATCAGGCCCTTCTCCGGGTTCATCAGCACGGTGAAGGTCAGGCCGACGCCGATCGTCGAGACCAGCACCGGGAAGAACACCACCGACCGGAGGTAGCCGCGGGCGATGATCTGCGAGGTGAGCAGGACCGCGAGCAGCAGCCCGAGCACCACCTTCGACCCCGACGTGACCACGGCGTAGATCAGTGTGTTCGTGAAGCCCTTGACCAGCGCCGGCTCCTGGAAGAACAGCTTGAAGTTGTCCAGCCCGATGAACTTCGACTCGAACAGGCTCCAGCGGGTCAGGCTGAAGTAGAGCGAGGCGAAGGTCGGGACCAGGAACAGCACGCCGTAGATGACGGCGGTCGGCAGGTAGAACCAGTTCGAGTACGGCTTGTAGACCTTGGCACCCGCCTTGTCCGCGGTGCGCGCCGTGGCGGGTGCTTCCGGGCGGGTGGACGTGATCGCCACGGACCTCACCAGCCCGCCAGTCCGAGCTGTTGGGCCTGCTTCTTCACATCCTCGTCGTACCGGGCGGCGCCGTCCTTGGCCTTCCGGATCCCCGACCCGACCTCGACCGTGATCTGCTCGAGCGACGGGCCCTTGACCGGCGACAGGAACTCCAGCGCCAGGCTGGACGCGCCCTCCTTGTCGAGGTACGGCTGCATGTCCTTGATCGCCTGCGGTACGTCGGCCGGCAGCTCGCAGCCCTTGACGGCGTACGGACCGGTCGGTGCTCCGGCGGTGTTCTGCGACTTGCAGCCGTCCGGGCTGGCGACGAAGGCGGCGAACTTCTTGGCCGCGTCCAGCTTGTCGCCGGTGGTCGTCTTCGGGATGTAGATCCCGCCCGGCGTCCACACCGTCAGGCCGTTCTTGCTCGCGTCGTCACCAGGCAGCGCGAACAGGCCGACGGTCTTGGCCGCGTCCGGGTAGGTCGCGACCATGTTCGCCACCACGCCGGACAGGATCGGGTAGTGCGCACCCTTGCCGGTGGCAAGCATCTTGAGCCCGTCCGGCAGCTTCGCCGAGGCGAAGTCCTTGTTCTCGTAGCCGGCGTCGTGCACCGCCTCGGTGTGCTCGAACCCCTTGAGCGCCGCCGGCGAGGTCGCGTACTTCGCCTGGTTCTGGGTGTACTTGTCGGCGAAGTCCGGCTCGGCCGCGGCGACGTTGTGGAAGTCGCCGAGGACGAACAGCTGCGACGTCCAGGTCTCGCCGTACGTCTGGATCACCGGCGCGACGCCCGGGTCGCCGGCCTTGATCTTGGCGTTGTTGGCCATGAACTCGGCCCACGTCGTCGGGACCTTGAGGCCCAGCTTCTGGTACACCGGGATGCTGTACAGCACCGCGCCGCCCTGGAAGCCGCCGACCGGGACGCCGTACACCTGGCCGTCGGCGGTCACGGTCTTCTTGAAGTTGTCGTCCAGGTCGCCGATGTACGGCTGGTCGTTGAGCGAGACCAGGTTCTTCTGCGGCGCGATCGCCTGGAACAGTGACCCGGTGTTGTAGTTGAACACCTCGGGCATGTCCCCGGTCGAGAGCCGGGTCTTGACGATGTTGTCACCCTCGGTGCCACCCGGCCGGGTCTCTACCTTGACGGTGATGTTCGCGTTCTTGGCGTGGAAGTCCTTGGCCAGTTGCTCGGCTTCCTTCACGTCCTGGTCCTGGTTCGTGGTCAGGTACGTGAGCTCGACCGAGCCACCGCCCGAGTCCGAGCTGGAACCGAGGCTGCCCGCGCTGCACGCGGTCAGAGCGAGCGAGCAGACGGCCAGAACGGCCAGTCCGCTGGCTGCTGGGCGGAACGTCATCGCGACCTCCAAGGGGATGTGTTCACGGCGGCGGGGCGGTGTGGTTGGGTATTGGGTCAGCTGTTGAGAAGGGTGTCGAGGGTGGCCTTCAGCGCCTCGGCGCTCGGGGTGAAGCCGCGGGGGCTGACCGCGTCGACCAAGCCGGTGGCCGGCTGGTCGAGGTAGCGCTCGAGCCGGGCGGCGAGGTCGGCGTCGTCGGCGACGATGCCGTTCGCCACAGCCGCGCTCGCCAGCGCGGTCCAGGTCGGCTCGTGGTCCATCAGTTGGCGGATGCTGGCCTCGGCGGGCAGCGCGGGTGCCTCGGCGTACGGGTCGGTGCCGGTCCACTCGTGCGTGCCGTGCTCGACCTCGACCTCGCCTTCACCGGGTACTTCGACCCGCGCCCGCGAGCCGACCGGCACGGTGACGCTCAGCTGGACCTGTCCGTCCGAGCGGGTCCATGCGACGGCTGCTTCGCCGTACGGCGTGAGGTGCTTGGCGGAGGCGGTCGTGAGCTGCTCGGTGTAGAGCGGTCGTACGTCGATGACCCGGTAGCCCGGCTCGGCAGGCGCGAGCCCCGCGACCCGGCGGTGCATCCAGTCGGCGACGGCGCCGAGGGCGTAGTGGTTGAACGACGTCATCTGGCCAGGGTTGATGCTGCCGTCGGGCAGCATGCTGTCCCAGCGTTCCCAGACCGTCGTGGCTCCCATCGTCACTGCGTACAGCCAAGAGGGGCAGCCTGTCTGCAGCAGGAGCCGGTAGGCCAGGTCAGGATGTCCGGAATCGGCCAGCGCGTCGGCCATCAGCGGCGTGCCGACGAAACCGGTGCTGATCCGGAAGCCCGACGTACGGACGAGGTCGGCCAGGCGTTCGCCGGCGCGCTGTCGCTGGATGTCGGTCGGCAGCAACGCCCACTGCAGCGCGAGGGCGTAGGTCGTTGCCGCGTCGCTCAATACCCGGCCGCCGTCGGTCGCGTACTCGGTGGCGAAGGCCTGCCGGACGCGGTCGGCCAGCTCGGCGTAGTCGCGGGCGAGGTCGGTCTGGCCGGTGACCTCGGCGGCCTTGGCGACGACCTCGGCCGAGCGAGCCAGGTGCGCGGTGGCGATCACGTCGGGGTCGGCCTTGGCGCGGAACGGGTTCTCCGGCGGGGCCGTCGGGTCGAGCCAGTCGCCGAACTGGAACCCACCGGTCCAGAGCAGGTCGTCGCCGGCCAGGTCGGCCATCCTGTCCACCCAGGCCCGCATGCTCGGCAGCTGCTTCGCCAGCAGGCCGGCGTCGCCGGAGCTGGTGTAGACGACCCACGGGACGATCGTTGCCGCGTCACCCCAAGCGGCCGTGGCCGGACCCGGGTTCCGCAGTACGTCGGGGATGACGTACGGGACCGAGCCGTCCTTCTGCTGCTCGGCCGCGAGGTCCGCGAGCCAGTTGGTGAGGAAACCGGACGTGTCGAACAGGAAGCCGGCGCTGGGGGAGAAGACCTGGATGTCACCGGTCCAGCCGAGCCGCTCGTCGCGCTGCGGGCAGTCGGTCGGTACGTCGAGGAAGTTGCCGCGCATGCCCCAGACCACGTTGGAGTGGAACTGGTTGAGCAGCTCGTTCGAGGACTCGAACCAGCCGGTGCGCTGCAGGTCGCTGCCGACGACGACGGCTTCGAGGTCCTCCTTCTGGAGCGCGTTGACCCCGGTGATCTCGACGTACCGGAAGCCGTGGAAGGTGAGCGGCGAGTCGAGGGTGACTTCGTCGGAGCCGGCCAGGATGTAGGAGTCGGTGGCCTTGGCGGTGCGGAGCGGGCGGACGCCGAGCTCGCCGTTCTCCAGGACCTCGGCGTGCCGGACCACGATCTCGTCGCCGGCGTTCCCACCGCGGACCGTGAGGCGGATGCGGCCGACCAGGTTCTGGCCGAAGTCGACGAGGGTCTTACCAGCTGGAGAGGTGGTGATCTCGACCGCGGGCAGGACGTCGGTGATCCGCACCGGGGGTCCGTCGGGTGCGACGAGCAGGCCGAGGTCGGCGTCGAGGACTTCCACGGGGGACCGCTCTCCCGGCTGCCGACGGAGATCCGTGCGCTGGCCGTCGTACAGGTCGTCGGCCAGGACGGCGCTCTCTCGGGAGGTCCAGCTGTCGTCGGTGCCGAAGGTGTGCACGGATCCGTCGGCGGTGGTGACCTCGAGCTGGGCGAGGACGGCGAGCCGCGTCCCGTAGACCTCCTTCTGGTCCTGGAAGCCGAGACGGCCGCGGTACCAGCCGTTGCCGACCAGGAACTCCAGCGTGTTCTCGCCCGGCTGGACGAGGTCGGTCACGTCGTACGTCTGGTAGCGCAGGCGGAACTGGTACGCCGTCCAGCCGGGCGCGAGCTCCTCGGTGCCGACGCGCTGCCCGTTCAGCTCGGGAAGGTAGACGCCATGGGCGGTCGCGTAGAGCCGCGCCTTCACGATGTCGCCGGGGAGGTCAGCCGTGCCGGCGATCAGCGGTGCGGGGGAGCCGTACGCGTTGTCGCGCGGGCTGACGAAGCGGGCGGACCAGTCGTCGCCGGCGAGCAGCCCGGCCTCGACCGTGGCCGGTTCGCTCCACTCACTCCAGTTGTCGATGCCGCGCACCCGGACCCGGACCTGTGCGGACTCCCGCGACCGCAGCGGCTCGGCCGGCCAGGGTACGAGGATCTGGTCGGGCGACTGCACAGTGAAGACCTGGGTGCGGCCGGTGGTGATCTCGACCTCGTACGCCGACTGTGCATAGCCGGCGTCGGCCGCCGGGACCTGCCAGGAGATCCGGGGTGTCGCGGTACCCACGCCGACAACGGGGGCGGGCCGCTGCTCGAAGCGGAGAGCGGTGGGTGCGGCGAGGTTCGACATGAGACTCCAACCGACGAGTGAAACGATTCATTGGGTGTTCCGGCGAAACGCGACGAGCTGGATGGAAGGGGGTGGCGGGACGTTTCGCCTGTGCACCGATCCTGCGACCGACGGTGGCTCGACGGTAGCCCGAAGTGCACTCGGTCTAGCACGAAATGCACCTCGACCCCTATCGTGAGGCTGTGCCTGAAGGGACCGGCGAGCCGGTCAGGACCCGAGGGACCGTGCTGCACTTCGTCGAAGGGACGGTCGTGCACGCCGGCCCGCACACCCATGCCAGGTCGCACCCGCTGCACACGCACAGTTTCTTCGAGGTGCTGCTCGTGATCGGCGGATCGGGGGTCCATCACAGCCTCGCGGGCCGGCAGCCGCTCGAGGTCGGCGACGCGATCCTGCTGCGTCCGGGGGTCTGGCACGAGTACGTGGACTGCGCCGATCTCGAGGTCTACAACTGCTGCTTCGCGGCCGATCTCGTCCGGCGCGAACTGGCCTGGGCGCGCGAGGATCCCTTACTGGGTTACCTGTTGTGGACCGGACCGTTCTCGGCGCAACGCCGCGGCATGCTCGGCACGCACCTCGATCCACCGGAGCTGGCCGAGGCGATCGGCCACCTCGAGGGCCTGCGTCAGCTCCGCGACCAACCGGTCAGCCGGCACCGCGGGGAGATCATCGGGTGGCTTTCGCTGTACCTGAGTTGCGTCGCGCGGACGGTCGCTGTGCGTGACGAACGCACCGAGCAGACGCACCCCGCTGTCCTCGACGCAATGCGGATGATGGAAGCCGATCCGGCCCGGCAGTGGATGCTGACGGATCTGGCCACCGCGCTGCACCTCGCGCCGGGCTACTTGGTGCGGCTGTTCAAGTCGGTCACCGGCCTGCCGCCGATGGCCTACTTGTCCCGGCACCGGGTCGAGCTCGCGGCCGACCAGTTGTTGCACACGGACCTGCCGATCAGCCGGATCGGGGAGGCTGTCGGATGGCCCGACCAGAACTATTTCGCCCGCCGATTCAAGTCGCACTACGGGCTCTCCGCGTCCACCTATCGACAACGTTTCAATGTCGTGCGGCACGCCTATCCGCGGTCCTGAATCAGTCGTTCTAGGCCGTCCAGGATCCGGTGCAGGCCGAACACGAGGCCCTGGTTCTCGCTGCCGGCGAGCGTTTGCAGGGCAGCGGTCAGATGCGGGAAGCGCGCCGCCTCCGTGCGCAGGATCTCGGCCAGCGACTGGTTGACGTCGTCCTCGGTGAGCCCAGTGGTGGCGCCGGGGAATGTCGTCGACTGCTGCGCGATGTTCCGGACGTGGCTGGTGATGACCAGGATCGAGTCGAACTGCTCGCCGCCGGTGAGTCCGGAACCGGCCAGCGCAGAGATCCCGCTCTCCATCCAGGCCAGCTCGTTCGGCCCGAGCAGCCGGCGGCCGATGGTCGACTGCAGCAGCCAGGGGTGGAGCAGGAATCCGTCGTACAGATCCATCGCCCACGTGTACAGGGACGTGCGCCACGGTACGGCGGGCCGCTGGGGCGGAGCGCCCATCGCGAGATCGCTCATCACGGCGACGAGCTCCGCCTTGCCCGGGACGTACCGGTAGAGGGCCATCTTCGTCACCGGTAGCTCGGCGGCGATCCGCTGCATCGAGACCGCATCCAGGCCCTCGGCGTCGGCGATCCGGATCCCCACCTCGGCGATGGCGGCCAGGGTGACAGCCGGCTTCGGGCCGCGGCTGGGGAGCGGTTGCTTGCCCCAGAGCAGTTCGGTCATCGGTGCGTCCTTCCGAAATCGCTTGAACTGTGTCTACCATACACTTTACTGTGTCCAGCGGACACAATTAATCGATCGGGAGGCGACGATGAAGGTTCTGGTATCGGGTGCGAGTGTGGCGGGTCCGTCGGTGGCGCTCTGGCTGGGGCGCGCCGGGCACGAGGTGACGGTGGTCGAGATCGCGCCGGCGCTGCGCAAGGGTGGGTACGCCGTGGACTTCCGCGGCGAGGTGTTCACGACGGTCCTGCGCCGGATGGGCGTGCTGGACGAGCTGCGCTCGGTCCAGACCGGCGGGACCGCGATGCGGTTCGTGGACGAGTCGGGCAAGCAGCTGATGCGGTTGCCGGTCGAGTTCGCGGGCGGCGAGCTGGAGGTACTGCGGGCAGACCTGTCCCGGGTGCTGTACGAGCACAGCCGCGCGGAGGCGACGTACCGCTTCGGAGACTCGATTGCGAGCCTGCACGAGCACGCGGACGGCGTGGACGTGCGGTTCGAGAGCGGGCTCGAGCAGACGTACGACCTGGTGGTCGGTGCGGACGGGATGCACTCGGTGGTGCGTCGGCTCGCGTTCCCGGCGGAGCGCGTGCGCGAGCGCCATCTCGGGTACTACGTCGGCGGCTGGGAGGTCCCGAACACGCTCGGGGTGACCGGAGACACGCTGATGTACAACGTGCCCGGCAAGCTCGCGAGCGTCGGCGTGGACCGCCGCGACCCGGCTCTGGCGGGAACGTTGTTCGTGTTCAAGTCGCCGGAGCTGAAGTACGACCGGCGCAATCTGGACCAGCAGAAGGCGATCATCCGCCAGCATTTCGCTGGCCTCGGCTGGCACGTCCCGGAGCTGCTCGAAGGGTTGCCGGCAGCAACGGAGTTGTACTTCGACTCGATCAGCCGGGTGCACGTGGACAAGTGGTCGCTCGGCCGCGTCGTCCTGCTCGGAGACGCCGGGTACGGCGCGACGTTCGGTGCACTGGGCACCGGGACAGCGGTCGTCGGCGCGTACATCCTGGCGGGGGAGCTGGCCGCGGCCGGGGGCGACTACCGGACCGCGTTCGACCGGTACGAGACGCGGCTGCGCAAGTCGGTCTCGACCGCGCAGGACGGCTCGCGCTCCGGCCAGTTCATGGCGCCGGCCACCCGGTTCGGCATCGTGGCCCGGAACCGGATCCTGAACGTGCCGTTCTTCCTCCACCAGATGCTCAAAATGGCGCAGAACCTGAGCGAACTGGTTGACCTACCCAACTACCCCAACTACCCCAACTACCCCAACTACCCCAACTACTCAGTGCAGGAGGGGGAGCTGGTGGAGGAATGACTCCCACGAGTCCGGCAGCCAGCCGGGCACGCCCAGGACGGCCATATACAACCAGATCGCGACCAGCACGCACACGAACAGCGCGAACGTCCCGAGCGCCTTCAGCCAGGCGGGCTGCTTGCCGGTCCAGGCGGTGAGTGCCTTCACCCAGTCCTTCACCCGGTACAGCACCCGCTGCGCCCACTCGAACTCGCTCGCCAGCACGGCCAGACCCGCGATGAACAGGGGGATGCCGCCAGGGCCCGGCAACCAGCCGGTGAGCGGTGCCGCGATCAGCAGCAGCCCACCGACGACGCCCACGCCGATGCGGTAGATCAGGTGTTTCCTCGGGTTCGCCCGGATCCGGCGCCGCCACTCCCACCGGTCGTCCTCAGCGTCCAGGGTGATGTTGTGATCAGTGCGGTCGGGGCTTCTCTGCTCGGCCACGGTCCCAGACTACCCAGGACTACGTGCTGGCCGGTTTGCCGAACTCCCAGTGCCACGGTTCCTCGCGGCTGCCGCCCTGGTCGGCCCAGGCCGGGTGCACCCAGCCGAAGTGCCCGGCGTGGGACTTCATCCACTGGTACTGCGCCGTGCCGTACTTGTCGACGCCGCCGCACAGGTCCACCGCGACACCCCAGCCGTGGTTCGACGTACCCGGGAGGGCGGCCAGGGACGGCTTGCGCTGGTACAGATCGACCTGGGAGGCGTACGAGCGGTAGGAATCGGTGATGCACAGCGACTTGCCGAACTGGGAGCGGTAGGCGGCCGACAGCTGCTGGTACGCCGCGGACGCGTCGCAGCGGAGCATGTGCCCGGCCGTGCCGATGCTGCACAGCTTGTTGGACGGGATCATGCCGTTGCTGTAGCCACCCCAACCAGTGGTGGCCGAACCGGTCGCGAGGAACGGCATCGGGTTGACCGACTCGCCGCCGAGGCGGACCTCGAAGTGCAGGTGCGGGCCGGTCGCGTTGCCTTGCTGGCCGACGGCGCCGATCTGCTGCCCAGCGGTCACCTGCTGCCCGTCCGTGGCGTCGATCCGGCTCAGGTGTGCGTAGAGCGTCTCCAACCCGTTGCCGTGGTCGATACGGACCAGGTTCCCGGCCCAGGCGGGGTGCTCGATGTGGACGGTGCCGGACGTCACCGCGCGGACCGGCGTACCGATGGCGGCGGGGAAGTCCTGGCCGGTGTGGTAGCCGGTCGACCACATCGACCCGGCCTGACCGAACGGCGTACCGATGTCGTAGGTCCCGTCCGGCAGCGGCCAGGTCCAGTCGCCCGAGCCGACGTTGTACGACGTCGCGGTGTTGCCGCAGCGGAACGACTCGGCGCCGTCGGACAGCTGCGGCGCGACCTGCGGGGTGGACGGCTTGCCGAGCGTCGGGCGGAGAGCGGCGTACAGGTTGTCGGGCACGCGGGTGACCGTGACCGAGCCCTTGGACTCGTCCGCGGCGATCATCTGGTTGTCGTCGAGCGCGATGCCGATGTGGACCAGTCCGAGCGAGTTGCTGCCCATCACGAGGAGGTCGCCGGGCTGGATGTCGTTCACCGGGACGGCCTGGTAGTCCGGGTAGACCTTGGTGACGTCGTTGGGGAGCGTGACGTACGGCAGCCAGGCGGTCCGCGCTGCGCCCAGGCAGCCGTAGCTGCCCGGGCCGGTCCCGCCGACGGCGTACGGCTTGCCGACCAGGAGGAATGCCTGGTTGACCGCACGGATCGTTTCGGCCGAGAGGACCTTGAGGGTCTTGCCGCCGGCCACGGCGACGGCCGCGACACCTGGGACGGCGACGCCGCCGCTGGTCAGCGCCGAGAGCCCGGCCGGGAGCTTCGACGGGTCCTTCAGCAGGGCAGCGGCCGGGGGAGTGATCTTCGCGGCGGCCAGCTCGGCCAGGTAGGTCTGCCACTGGTTGCGCGCCTGCTGCACACGGGCGATCTGGATCTGCTTGGACAGCTCAGACGCGCCGTCCAGGTCGGCCGTCTGGTCCGCCATCATCGCCGTAGCGGCCTCGGCCTTCTTCTGCACGTCCTTGCTGAGCTGCTGCGCCTTGGCCTCGGCCTCGTTCGCGGCGGCTCGTTTGGCTGCTGCCTCGGCCTTCAGCTTGTCGGAGACGGCGCCGGCGTTCATGGCTGTCTGGTACTGCGACACCTGGGTGCTGCCGAGCTGCTGGATGGCCGTCTGCCGGTCGGCGATCTCCTGCAGGTTCTCCGCGACCGGGGCGAGCGACCAGAGCATCGACTCGGTGCCCATGACGGTCGGGATGCCCAGCTGGTACGCCTGCGCGGTGATCACACCCAGTCGCCGGCGCTCCTCGTCGGCCTTGCCCTTGGACACGGTCGCGTTCGCCTCCGCCTGCTTCGCGGCGGCCTCGGCGGTCTGAGCCAGCTTGAGGGCGTTCGTGTAGGCGATGGTCGCCTTGGCGAAGTCGGCCTGGACCTGGGCGGCTTCGGCCTGGAGCTGCTCGAGCGAGCGGTTCACGTCGGTGACGGACGCCGGCGGCAGGTCCGTGGTGGTGGGCGGCGTGGGGTCATCGGCGTACGCCGGCAGTGCTATCACTGCCAGCAACGTGCCGAGTGCCGCGAGCCTGAGCCCTCGGCGGCTCCCCAGATGCATCATTCCCCCATATCAGCTCGCCTCACGCCAGGCCAGCGTAGGCGGCGAACGGTCCTTACGGAACCCTTCTCTACACACGGTGACCATGAGCGGGGTCACAGTGGTCGACGGGCCTGTCCGCGCGCCTGGACCGACCCACTAAAGTTCATGGCATGGCCTCGCACTTTGACGTTGTTGTCCTCGGCGCAGGTCCCGGTGGGTACGTCGCGGCGATCCGCGCCGCCCAGCTGGGGCTGAAGACCGCCATCATCGAGAAGAAGTACTGGGGCGGTGTCTGCCTGAACGTGGGCTGCATCCCGTCCAAGGCGCTGCTGCGCAACGCGGAGCTGTCGCACATCTTCCGGACGGAGGCGAAGACCTTCGGCATCAGCGGCGAGGTGACCTTCGACTTCCCGACCGCGGTGCAGCGCAGCCGGAAGGTCGCGGACGGCCGGGTCAAGGGCGTCCACTTCCTGATGAAGAAGAACAACATCACCGAGTTCGACGGCTGGGGCTCGTTCACCGACGCCAACACCCTGGACGTCACGCTGAACGACGGCTCCTCGGAGACGGTGACGTTCGGCAGCTGCATCGTCGCCACCGGCGCCACCACGAAGCTGCTGCCGGGCACGCAGCTCAGCGAGCGGGTGGTGACGTACGAGGAGCAGATCCTGACCGAGGAGCTGCCGGGCTCGATCGTGATCGCCGGCGCGGGCGCGATCGGCGTCGAGTTCGCGTATGTGCTGGCCAACTACGGCGTGAAGGTGACGATCGTCGAGTTCCTCGACCGCGTCGTACCGCTCGAGGACGTCGAGGTGTCCAAGGAGCTCGCCAAGGCGTACAAGAAGCTCGGCGTCGACGTCCTGACCGGGACCCGGGTGGACTCGATCGACGACTCCGGCGCCTCGGTCAAGGTCACGGTGACCGGTAAGGACGGCGCGCAGAAGACGATCGAGGCCGACAAGGTCATGCAGGCGATCGGGTTCCAGCCGCGGGTCGACGGGTACGGCCTGGACAAGATCGGCGTCCAGCTGACCGAGCGCGGCGCGATCGGCGTCGACGGCTTCTGCCGGACCAACGTGCCGAACATCTTCGCGATCGGCGACGTGACCGCGAAGCTGATGCTCGCGCATGCGGCCGAGGCGATGGGCGTGATCGCGGCCGAGACCATCGCCGGGCACGAGACGATGGAGCTCGACTACAAGATGATCCCGCGGGCGACCTTCTGCCAGCCGCAGATCGCCAGCTTCGGGTGGACCGAGGAAGAGGCCCGGCTGGAGGGCTTCGACGTCAAGGTCGCCAAGTTCCCGTTCACCGCGAACGGCAAGGCGCACGGCCTCGGCGACCCGACCGGCTTCGTCAAGGTGATCAGCGACGCCAAGTACGGCGAGCTCCTCGGCGCCCACCTGATCGGCCCGGAGGTGACCGAGCTCCTCCCCGAGCTCACCCTGGCCCAGAAGTGGGACCTCACCACCAAGGAACTGGCCCGCAACGTCCACGCCCACCCCACCCTCAGCGAAGCCCTCCAAGAAGCCTTCCACGGCCTCGAAGGCCACATGATCAACTTCTGACCAACCACTGCAGCAGAACGGGCGCCCGGCCGGGCGCCCGTTCGTCATTTCAGCGTCGCGTGCATCCGGGCATAACCCGGCGCGAATTCGCGGATGATTTCCGCAGCGGCGAACAATTCACCACGAACCAGCGGGAATTGGGCCCGGCCGAGCAATCGCGCCTGCCCGCGGGAAATCCGGGCCGCCGCTTCGGCGCCGATCCGCTCCAGCCAGGTGCCGGCGTCATCCAGCCGGCGGGCACCGGAGCGCAGGATGAAGCCGCCCAGCATTTGCAGCAGCTGGACGTCGATCCCGTCCTCGAGCTGTGCGGCCAGCCGGAGGGCGTGGGTGGCAGAGTCCTTCGAGAGCCACTCGACCGCGCGCGGGATCGAGGCGCGGAGCGCGTCCTCGACGGCGACCTCGCGGAGGCGGCGGAAGCCGGTGCGGAGGACGTACGGGCCGGCGCAGGCGAGCTTCTCTGCTCGCCAGGACTGGACGAACTGGTCGATCGGCAAGGTGGCGTACGGGAAGCCTTCGGGGTCGTGCATGACGACGGTGTCGCCGACCTCGAGTACGACGACCCAGTGGTCACCACCGATCGCCGTACCCGCCGCCCACGGCTGGTGTGTCAGCAGACCGATGTCCACCGGCCCGACCAGCACCGGACCGTCCGCACAGGCAGCCCGCAACCGCTCCAACGCCTCTCCCGGCGTCCCGCCCTCGCTTCGCTCGCAGGTCCACCCCATCAGCTCGATGGCCGCGTCCAGTCCGAGGTCCGGGTTCCATCCGGGGGGATCGAAGAACGCCAAGCCGGAGTCCTCGAACTGCATGCCGAACGGGGACCCGGTCAGCACCTCGATCGCTTCTGGTGGGAATTCACCCGTCACCATCGCCAGTGAATTCGCGTAACAGTAGGTTCCGGAACCGATATAACTCGTCATGCCCGCAGGATGACAGCTTGAATTTCTCTTGTCAGCCTGGGAATTGTTGTTCAGGGGAAGCGGTAGAAGGTTTGGAGGGGGTCGGTGGGGGTGTGGACGTGGAGGGCGAGGCCGGGGTGGGCGGTGGGGTCGACGGGGGAGTCGGTGGGTAGGGGTGGCTCGAAGGGGAGGGGGACCGTCGAGCGGATGCCGGGGGCGCCGAGGACCTGGTGACCGGCGAAGGTGGTGACGACGGCGTTGTGGACGTGGCCGGTGAGGATCGCGGTGATCGGTTTGCCGGTGAGGACCTCGGCGAGCGGTTCGCGGTCGAAGAGTTTCCACTGGTCCATGACCGGGTGGTGCAGGTCGAGCGGCGGGTGGTGCATGGCCAGGAACAGCGGGCCGTCGTGGGGGTCGCTGAGGGTTTTCTCCAGCCAGTCGAGCGTTTCCGCGGAGAGCAGACCGTGATCTTCACCAGGGACCGTGCTGTCCACCAGCACGAAGCGCGCCTCGCCAACGTCCCTCACCTGATGCACAGGGTGGTCAGCGCCGGGCGCGTCGACGTACGACGTCAACCCCGCCCGCAACGGCGAGCTGACGTCGTGGTTCCCGGGGAGCATCAGCACCGGCACGTCCAGCGAGAGCTCGCGCGCGACCTCGGCGTACTCCTCCGCGAGCCCGTGGTCGGCGAGGTCGCCCGTCACGAGGACCACATCGACCGGCCGGGTGTAAGCGGCCAGGTACGCCGTGATCCGCCGCAATCGCGACCGCGGTTCCGCAGAGCCGTCGAGATGAGGGTCACTGAGGTGCGCGATCACATACATGTCAGCACACTAACCGCAGAACCCCGTCGGTAGATCGCTGCAGGGAACCAGCCCGCCGCGCTCCAGGACCGGCTTGGCCTGGGTCGAGCGGACGTAGTCGAGGAAGGCCGCCGTCAGCGTGCCCTGCGCCGGGGTCTTGTACGTGTACGCGTGCTCCACCTCCCAGAATCGGTACGAGCGGTCCGCGACCTTGGACGTGTCCGGTACGACGTTGTCGATCGTCACGACCGCGAGATCCGGGTACTTCCGCGCGCTGCCGAGCTCGGCGTACCCGATCGCCCCATCGATCCCGTTGACGCGGGTCAGCAGCTCCTCCGTCGTACCGACCTCACACCGGTGGTACTTCGTCACCGCTGCGTCGTCGTCCGTCCGGCAGTCGTCCGACGTGATGCCGAGCTCCTGATCGCCGGCCAGCACCTTCTCGCGGAATACCAGCCGCGACCCGGACGTCGGCCCGACCCGGCTGACCATCCGGATCGGCAGGTTCTTCCCGCCGAGCTGGTTCCAGTTGGTGAGCTTGCCGCCGTAGATGTCGCGCAGCTGGTTCGTGGTCAGTGAGGTGATGTCGGCCGCCTTGTTCACGACCACCGCGAACATCACCACCGCGACCGCGTCGCCGTGCAGGTTCGGCGCGTTCTCGGCCGGCCCGTCGGACATCGCGATCTGTTTCGCGGCGGCGGCCGGGTCCTGCGCACCGAGGTCGTTCAGACCGCGTACGCCGTCCCGGCTGCCGTTGGCCGCGATCGTGATGTCCGCGCGCGAGCACCCGGTCGCGTACGTCGAGCGCAGCTCCCGCATCGTCGGCTCGACCGCGGTCGACCCGATCACCCGCAGCTGCCCGGACTCGCAGTCGTCCGGCGGCTGCAGTACGTCGACCAGGAACAGCGCGACCAGCGCTCCGACCAGCACGAGCGACAACGCCCCGAACATCAACGTACGGCGGCCCGGGCCGCGCGGCCGCGGCTCGTGGTACACCCCGCCACCGGTCGACCCGCCGGCCAGGTACCCGGAGTGGCTGACGCCTCTCCCCGTCCCCGACAGCACGAGCAGGAACTTGAAGTGGTCGCCGCGGTTGATCGCGATCCGCGGCAGCACCAGCTTGCTGGTGTCCACGAAGTTGGCCGGCACCATCCGCCGCTGCAGCATCTCGCCGAGGGACTGCGGCTGCGCCTCGGTCACCCGGAGCCCGACGATCTTGCGGTCCGGGAACGCGAACGACACCTTCTCGTGCATGTCGTGCGGGTCGATGTCCATACCGCCGGCGTTGTCCAGCCGGAGCAGCACGATGCTCGGGTCCTCGACCACCACCCCCTGGTGCCGGACCTCGACGTCGACCATCCGCTGGGTCTTCTCCTCGCCCGGGTAGACGCCGATCCGCGCGTCCACCTGGACCCGGTACACCAGCCGTTTGCGGCGGAGGATGTAGCGGTCGACCAGCCAGGCGATCGCCGTACCGATCAGGGCGATGGCGGCGATGACGGTCTCGAGGTTGATGTTGCCGAAATTCGAGAAACTGAACAAGACTCCCCACTTCTCCGAGCCCTCGACCGTAGTGGTCACCGGTGAACGGCTGCTTACCGCGCGATGACGCGCCGGGTGAGGACTTGGCCGGGTTGGGGCCGTCTGGGAGATTGGTCCGCATGGCTGAGAACGTGGATGTGGTTGTGGTCGGAGTGGGCGTCGGCGGCGAGGAGACCGCCGGCCGGCTGGCGCTGGCCGGGCTGCGGGTGGTCGGGATCGAGTCCCGGCTGGTCGGCGGCGAGTGCCCGTACTACGGGTGCATCCCGAGCAAGATGATGATCCGGGCCGGCAACCTGATCGCCGAGACCCGCCGCGTCGAGGGGATGGCCGGTACGTCGACGGTCCAGCCGGACTGGGCGCCGGTCGCGCGGCGGATCCGCGAGGAGGCCACCGACACCTGGAACGACAAGGTCGCGGTGGATCGCCTGGTGAACAAGGGCGCCACGATCATCAAGGACAAGGCGACGATCACCGGGCCGAGCACGGTCCGCGCCGGCGACCGCGAGTTCGAGGCGGCCCGGGGCATCGTGATCGCGACCGGCACGATCCCCGCCGTACCGCCGATCGACGGCCTCGCCGGTACGCCGTTCTGGACGAACCGCGAGGCGATCGAGGTGGAGACGCTGCCGGCGTCGCTGCTCGTCCTCGGCGGCGGCGCGATCGGGATGGAGCTGACCCAGGTGTTCGCGCGGTTCGGCGTGGATGTGACCGTGATCGAGGGTGCGCCCGAGGTGCTCGCGATGGAGGAGCCGGAGGCCGGGATACTGGCCCGCGAGGCGCTCGAGCGCGACGGCGTCACGTTCCGGCGTGGCGCGCACGCCACCAAGGTCGAGTACGCCGGTGACACGTTCACCGTGACGCTGGCCGACGGCGCGGTCGTCTCCGGCGAGAAGTTGCTGGTGGCAACGGGTCGGCGGATCGCCACCGACGATCTCGGGCTGGAGCACCTCGGGCTGGACCCGAAGGCCCGCCGGATCGAGGTGGACGAGCACGTCCGGGCCGGCGACAGGGTCTGGGCGATCGGCGACGTCACCGGGGTCGGCGTGTTCACCCACAACGCGATGTACCAGGCCGACATCGCGGTCCGCGACATCCTGCAGGAGCCGGACGCGCCGACCGCGAGCT
This sequence comes from Kribbella sp. NPDC026611, assembly GCF_040638345.1. Lineage (NCBI taxonomy): Bacteria > Bacillati > Actinomycetota > Actinomycetes > Propionibacteriales > Kribbellaceae > Kribbella > Kribbella sp. NPDC026611. Next base: position 817,603 of record NZ_JBEZYC010000004.1, on the reverse strand, counting down.
ACCACGCGATGCCGCGGGTGACGTTCACCGACCCGGAGATCGGCGCGGTCGGCCTGACCGAGCAGCAGGCCCGGGACGCCGGGCTGAACGTGCGGACCGGACTCACGCAGATCCCGGCGTCAACCCGCGGCTGGATCCACAAGGCCGGCAACGAGGGCTTCATCAAGCTCGTGCTGGACGCAGACCGCGGAGTACTGGTCGGCGCAACAAGCGCAGGCCCAACCGGCGGCGAGGTCCTCAGCGCACTCGCGGTCGCGGTCCACGCCGCCGTACCCGTCCACACCCTCCGCCAAATGATCTTCGCCTACCCCACCTTCCACCGCGCCATAGGCGCAGCCCTCGCGGAGCTGTGAACTCATTCGGTCGCATTTAGCTTCAGAATGTGGCCGCGCATGTCCCTGATGGGTTCTTCGACGGTCCGACGTCCGCGGCCACCGGCCTGCTCGCAGCCGGGGCGGTCGGGTTCAGCCTGCGGCGGGCGAGCCGCGAGACGGGTCCGGCGCTGGCCGGGCTGGTGGCGGCGTTCGTGTCCGCCGTACAGATGGTGAATTTCCCGGTGGGTTCGGGTACCAGTGGCAGTGGAGTTTGACCGAAGATCTCGCCGAAATGGCTGTAACCGGTCGCCGCGATCAGCGCGTGGGAGTGGTAGTCGTTCTCGATCAGCCCGTTACGTCTCCGCACATATCAATTCCGCAGACCGAAGTCGTCGGTAGCGAAGGTCCCTGGCCCCCGGGACTCGATGCCGGGTTTGTCCTCCCGCCATTTCTGAAGGTGACTGATGTTGGGATGATGCGTCTTCGAGTCCTCGAAGCCAGCCGCAGACACGGGCCGACCGCCGACCTGCGTCGACGTGCGTTCTGACACACTGACGCGGCTAACTCCCAGTCGGTCACGGAGCCGGCCACCACTCTAAATCTCTTCTTTTCTTTGATCTTGTTCTTCAATCTCTTCTCTCAAACCTCGCCGAGACTTCTGAATAGCCCTCTCTTCTGTTCTTTGCTCTGGTCTTTCATCACTCTCGTCCTGGCTCGCAGACTCAGGACTTCCTGAATAGCCGTCGTTGTAGTTTCGTGTAGAAAACCTCCGGCCAGGCACTGAAGCCAGTCACTAATCTATCTCTTCTTTTGCCTTGCCTTTTCTTCAATCTCTTCCCTGAGAGCTCAGCCCGTACTTTCTGATTGCCCCTCTCTTACCTTCTTTCTCTGAGGATCTGCCGGCCGGGGCGGGCTCGTCGGTGGGTGCTGGCCGCTTCCGCCGGGGCTGGCCGGCCTCCTGCGGCGACTGAACGTGGGCTACCGGGGGTGGCAACTGGTGGTGAATTTCTTACCTGGGTCTTGTGTGTTACCCGTGAGTTGGGTGATGGTGACTTTGAGTACTTCCTTCGCCACCCCCCGCAACATGCAAAGGCGGTCCGCCCATGAAGTCCATCGCCAGTTTGCTGTCCGTCGCGGCTGTCGGCGCCGCGATGATCCTCACGCCGGGAGTCGCGCACGCCGCCACGAACTACGTGGCGCTCGGTGACTCCTACGCCTCCGGTGTCGGCACCCGCACCTACATCTCCAGCAGTGGGTCCTGCCAACGATCCACCAAGGCGTACCCGTACATCGACGCCGCCCGGATCGGCGCCGCGCTGACGTTCGTCGCCTGCTCCGGCGCGAAGGTCGCCGATGTCACCGCGAACCAGCTGCCGTCGGTGACGAGCTCGACCAACATCGTCTCGGTCCAGGTCGGCGGCAACGACGCCGGCTTCTCGTCAGTGATCACCGAGTGCGCCAAGCCGTCGTGGCTCGGTGACTGCACCGGCGCGGTCGCGAACGCGCAGGCGATCATCAACAACACCCTGCCAGGCCGGCTGAACACCCTCTACGCCTCGATCCACAGCCGGGCCTCGTCGGCCACGGTCGTCGTGGTCGGGTACCCGCGGCTGTTCAACGGCACCGACTGCAACGCCGGCACGTTCTTCAGCCCCGACGAGATGACCCGGCTGAACGCGACCGCCGACCTGCTCAACTCGAAGATCCAGGCCTCCGCGAACGCGGCCGGCTTCCGGTTCGTGAACCCGACCAGCCTGTTCATCGGCCACGCGGTCTGCGGCAGCCCGGAGTGGATCAACGGCCTGTCCAACCCGATCAGCGAGTCCTACCACCCGAACGTCACCGGCCAGGCGAACTACGCCAACCTGGTCCAGCCCCAGCTCTGAGTCCAGCCCAGCTCTGAGCCGGCCGAATCGCCCCCGCGACCTGGTGCGCGGGGGCGATTCTCGGGTTCGAGATGCGGACTGGCCCAGTTCGTGGTGTCATGCTGGGGTGGCGCGGAGGTCGGTGGACTGGCTACTGGCGGCCAGGATGCAGGCCAACAGCCTCGCGCGTCCGGTGAACGAGGCCGGCCCCGGAGGGGTGGCCGACGTCGTACGCCGGACGGGGGGACTCCAGGCGCAGACCTGGCGAGGCGCCGCGTACGCCGTCCGCGCCCGCTCCACGGCCACCACTCTCGCCGATGTCTCCGTCGCCCAGGAGGACGACCGCTCGGTCATCCGCGGCTGGTTCATGCGCGGCACCCTCCAACTGGTCCCGACCGAGGACGCCGGGGCGTTGCTTGCTCTGCTCGCCCCGAAACTGATCAGCGACACCGAACGCCGGTACGGCGAGCTCGGCCTCACCGAATCGATCCGCGCGCAGGCGGCCGACGTACTCGAGGAACACCTCCTGGCGCACGGACCGTCCAGCCGCGCCGAGCTGGCCGACGTACTGGTGGCCGCCGACCTCATTCCCGAGCCGAAAGGCCAAGCGGTCTACGCACTCATCCGCCACACCGGCCTGCTCGGCCGCCTCTGCTACGGCCCGGGTCACGACCGCTCCGAGACCTGGGTCGCCGTCCGAGCCTGGCTGGGCCGGCCGTTGGTCCTGGAGGGCGATCTCGAAGCCCTGGCCCACCGCTACCTCACCGCCTACGGTCCCGCCTCACCTCAGGACTTCGCCACCTGGTCCGGCCTTCCCGTCCCCATCGCCCGCCGCGGCCTGCAGGCGGCCGCCACCACAACCTTCAACATCTCCGGCACCGAGCTGCTCGCCGTCGCCGACCTACCGGGCTGCGAGGACCTCCGCCTGCTCGGCGAGTTCGATCCCTACCTCCTGGGCCACAAGGTCCGCTACCAGGACCTGCCGGCCCAGATCTTCCCCGGCGGCGGCATGCTGCGCCCGGCCATCGTGCGATCCGGCCGGGTCGTCGGCTCCTGGCGGCACGCCGACCGCAGCACCGAGCTCTTCGGTACGGCGGTCGACCTGTCCGCCGAGCTCGCCGACCTGGCCCGCTTCGCTTGATCGTATATGCCTGAGGCGGTATATATGGAGTCATGACCGAGACCCTGAGTGCGGAGAACGGCCGGACCGTCCTACGGATGCGGCGCGAACTGCGGCATCCGGCGGAGAAGGTGTGGCGCGCCATCACCGAGCCGGAGCAGCTCGTCGCCTGGTTCCCGACGGCGGTGGAGCTCGAACTGCGGGTGGACGCCCCGATGACGTTCACCTTCCAGCGCGACCCGGGCGCGCCGGTCGACAGGCAGACGTACGGCGTGGTCCGCGTGGTCGACCCACCGCGCCTGCTCGAGTACTCCTGGGGGGACGAGCTGCTCCGCTGGGAGCTCACTCCCACCAGCACCGGCTGCACGCTCGACTTCACGGCGACGTACGACGACCGCGCCGGATCCGGGAGCTTCGCGGGTGGCTGGACCCTCTGCTTCGACGCCCTGCAACGCGTCCTCGGTGACACCGTGCCGGAGCAGGACTACCGCGTCGTCCACGAACACTTCGTGAAGGTGTTCGGTCTTGACGAGGGTGCGGTGACCGACGGCGGCGAGGTCCGCTTCGAGCGGCAACTGGTCGAGCCGAAGGAAACGGTGTGGGAGCGCCTCGCCGGCCCGGAGACAGTCCGCGTCGGCGCCCCGCCACCGTCCGGGTTCGTTGCCAAGGGCATTGAACCCGGACCGGTTACGAAGGCTGACGTGCCACTCGAGCTGACCTACTCGTGGTCCGATGGTGAGGTCACCTGGACCCTGCGGGACGGCAACGGCGGCGCGCGCGTGACGCTCACCCAGACCGGCGCGGCCGCGGAGTATCTGAACGCGTGGCACGACCTGATCGAGGAGCTAGCCGGCTGAGACGTACTGCCGGAGGTGCTCGGCGGTCACGGTCGGACTGCTCTCCACCAGGTCGGCCGGCGTACCGGTGAAGACGACCCGGCCGCCGTCGTGACCGGCGCCGGGGCCGACGTCGATCAGCCAGTCGGCGTGGGCCATGACGGCCTGGTGGTGCTCGATCACGATGACCGTGTTGCCCTGGTCGACGAGCGTGCCGAGCATCGCCAGCAGCTGATCCACATCGGCGAGGTGCAGCCCGGTCGTCGGTTCGTCGAGGATGTAGATCGACCCGGTCTTGCCCATGTTGATCGCGAGCTTGAGCCGCTGCCGCTCACCGCCGGACAGAGTGGTCAGTGGCTGCCCGAGGCCGATGTACCCGAGACCAACCGTCGCCAGCCGCTCCAGGATCGCCCGCGCCGGCCCCTTCACGAAGAACTCCCTGGCCTCGGCCACGGTCATCCGCAGTACTTCGCTGATGTTCTTCCCGCGCAACCGATAGAACAGCACCTCCGCGGTGAACCGGGCACCGTTGCAGTCCTCGCACACCGACGCCACCTCGGCCATCATCGCAAGATCGGTGTAGACCAGCCCGATGCCCTTGCAGGTCGGGCAAGCACCCACCGAGTTCGCGCTGAACAACCCAGGCTTCACCTTGTTCGCTTTCGCGAACTCGGCCCGGATCGGGTCCAGCAGCCCGGTGTACGTCGCCGGGTTGCTCCGCCGCGAGCCGCGGATCGGCTCCTGGCCGGCGATGATCACGCCGTCCCGGCCGGCGAGCGAACCGTGGATCAACGAGCTCTTCCCCGACCCGGCCACACCGGTGACGACAGTCAGCACCCCAAGCGGTACGTCGACGCTCACGTTCCGCAGGTTGTGCAGCGTCGCGTCGGTGATCGCCAGCCGGCCGGTTGGCGTCCGTACGTCGTCGCGCAGGCGGACGCGATGATCGAGGTACCGCCCGGTTAGCGTCCCGGACTTCTTCAGGCCGTCGAGGTCGCCGGTGTAGCAGAGCCGCCCACCGGCCAGACCGGCGCCGGGGCCGAGGTCGACGACGTGGTCGGCGATCCGGATCGTCTCCGGCTTGTGCTCGACGACCAGCACGGTGTTGCCCTTGTCCCGCAGTTGCAGCAACAGGTCGTTCATCTGCCGGATGTCGTGCGGATGCAGGCCGACCGTCGGCTCGTCGAACACATACGTCACGTCGCTCAGCGACGACCCGAGATGCCGCACCAGCTTGACCCGCTGCGCCTCGCCACCGGACAACGTAGCCGACTCGCGGTCCAGGCTGAGGTACCCGAGTCCGATCGTCACGAACGACTCGAGCGTCTGGCGAAGCCCGTCCAGCATCGGTCCGACGCCCGGATGCTTGACCTCGGCAACGAAAGCCGCGAGGTCGCTGATCTGCATCCGGGAGCACTCGCCGATCGTCCGCCCGTTCACGGTCGCGCTCCGGGCCGCCGCGTTCAGCCGGACACCGCCGCACTCGGCACAGACCTCCTGCTGGAGGGCGCGCTCGGCGAACGCCCGGGCCTGCCGCTGCATCGACTGCAGGTCCTTGCTCAGGTACAGCCGCTTGAGCTTGGTGATCAGGCCCTCGAAGCTCAGGTTGCTCTTGCCGACCTTCACCTTCGTCGGCTCGGCGTAGAGGAACTGTTGCCAGGCCTCGGCCGGGTAGTCCTTCAGCGGCAGGTCGGGGTCGAACAGCCCGGAACGTGCCATCAGCTGCCAGTACCAGCTGTCGACGGCGAACCCGGGCGCCTTGATCGCGCCCTGGTTCAGGCTCTTGTCGCGGTCGACCAGCTCGTCGAGGTCGAACGACGTGGTCCGGCCGAGGCCCTCGCAGACCAGGCACATCCCCTCGGCCCGGTTGAAGCTGAAGGCGGAGGGCGGTCCGACGTACGGCGTGGCCGCGCGGCTGAAGAGGACCCGGAGCATGGTGTGCGCGTCAGTCGCCGTACCGACGGTCGATCGGGCGTTGGCGCCGATCCGCTCCTGGTCCACGATGATGGCGGCGGACAGGTTCCGCAGCGCGTCCACGTCCGGGCGGCCGAGGCTGGGCATGAAGTTCTGCACGAACGCGGTGTAGGTCTCGTTGATCAGCCGCTGCGACTCGGCGGCGATGGTGTCGAAGACGAGGGAGGACTTGCCGGAGCCGGAGACCCCGGTGAAGACGGTGAGCCGGCGTTTCGGGATGTCGAGCGAGACGCCGCTGAGGTTGTTCTCGCGGGCGCCGCGCACCTGGATGACGTCATGGCTGTCAGCAGGAAGCATCCTTCAATGGTGTCATTGAACCACCCATGCAAAGTTTCCCTTGCCTGCGTGGCCTGAGCTTCCGTGGAACCCTCAACGCCGCGACGAAGGTTTGCGGGCCACTCGGCTGACCTCGTCGAGCAGTTTCTGCAGTTGGGTCGCCAGTCGGTCCCGGGCGTCGGGGGACAGGGACGCGATCAGCTCGGACTCCCGGACCAGGACCTGCTCGACCGTCCGCTCGACGAGGTCGTGCCCGGCCGCGGTCAGCGTCACCACCACCGCGCGGCTTCCGTCGGCTGCGGCCCGCCGGGTGACCAGCCCGGCGTCCTCCGCCCGGGCGACCCGCTGCGAGATCGCACCGGCGGTGACGAGGGTACGGCGGCTCAGCTCGCGCGTGCTGAGCTCGTACGGCGTGCCCGCGCGCCGCAGCACGCTGAGCAGGTCGAGCGTCGCCGGATCGACGCCTGCGTCGGCGAGCACGCGGCGCCGGTCGTCGGCGAACAGCTTGGCCAGCCGCCACAGGGGAGTGACGATCTCGATCGAGTCGGTCGGCGTACCGGGTCGCTCGCGCTGCCAGGCGCGGGCGATCTCGGCCGCCGGGTAAGGGCTCGGTGGATCGAACGGGTAGTTGTCGGGCACGCCCACCATGCTACGTTTAGGTCTAAACATTTAGGTCTAAACGTGAGGATCGAGATGCGAACGATTGTGGTGACCGGGGGAGCGACGGGGATCGGCCGGGCAACCGCCGAGCGGTTCCGGGCCGACGGCGACGAGGTCTACATCACCGGCCGGCGAGCCGACGTCCTCGCGAAGACCGCAGCGGATCTCGGCGCGCACCCGGTGGTGTGCGACGCGACCGACCCGGAGCAGCTCGAGCGGTTGCTCGGCGAGCTGCCGAAGCAGGTCGACGTGCTGGTCAACAACGCCGGCGGCAACACCGACTTCGGCCGCCCGGACGGGGACCTGGCCCAGCTCAAGGCGAACTGGCTGGCCAACCTCGACGCGAACCTGGTCAGCGCAGTCCTCACGACGACAGCGCTTGCGCCACGCCTCACCACCGCCGTCATCCACCTCGGCTCGATCGCCGGTGCCCGCGGCGGAGGTGGGTCGTACGGCGCAGCCAAGGCCGCGCTGGCCGTCTGGAGCGGCGACCTCGCAGCCGAACTCGGTCCGCGGGGCATCACCTCCAACGTGGTCGCGCCCGGCTTCACCGCGGAGACCGAGTTCTTCCAGGGCCGCCTGACCGACCAACGCCGGCAGACCTTGCTCGAACAGACCCTGACCAAGCGCGAGGGCCAGGCGGCCGACATTGCGGACACGATCCACTTCCTCGCCTCACCCGCGGCGCGGCACCTGACCGCCCAGGTCCTGCACGTGAACGGCGGTGCTTACCGAACGCGGTAACCGGGTGTGACAATGGGGCCTATGCGTCCCACCGTCAAAGATGTCGCGAAACTGGCCGGCGTATCGCCGAAGACGGTGTCCAACGTGATCAACGGCGTCGTGTTCGTCCGGCCGGAGACCCGGGAGCGGGTCGAGAGCGCGCTGGCCGAGCTCGACTACGTTCCGAACATGAGCGCCCGCGGCCTGCGCAACGGCCGGTCGGGGATGATCGCGCTCGCGCTCCCGGACCTGCTCCGGCCGTACTCCGCCGAGATCGTCCACCTGGTCGTCGAGCTCGCCCACGAACGCGGCTGGGGTGTGCAGATCGAGCAGACCGCGGCCGAGCCGAAGCGCGAGTTCGAGCTGCTGTCCAAGGCTCGCGCGTACCTCGTCGATGGCCTGATTCTGAACCCGGTGAACCTCGACGACAGTGCGGTGACGACGGCCGGCCCGCTGCCGCCACTGGTGCTGATCGGTGACGTCGACCAGGACGTGGTGAGCCAGGTCGCGATCGACAACGTCGTCGCCGCCCGCGACCTGACCAAGCATCTGCTCGACCAGGGCTGCCGCCGGATCGCCGCCGTTGGTGCGCCGGAGATCCCGCGCGGCTCGAGCGGCGCCGGCGTCCTGGCCGGCTCGGCCCAGGCCCCCGGTACGGCGGCGTCCCGGCTGCGGACCCTTGGGTACCACCAGGCGCTCGAGGAAGCCGGCGTACCGCGTGATCCGGCGCTCGAGATCGCGCTGGACCGGTGGCGGCCGGAGGGTGCCGCGACCGTGGTGGCGAAGTACCTGACCGAGCACGAGCTGCCGGACGCGTTCTTCTGCTTCACCGACTCGATGGCCTCCGGCACGCTGTCCGCGCTGTGGAGCGCGGGCATCGACGTACCGGGCCGGACGCTGGTCGCCGGGTTCGACAACATCCTCGAAAGCCAGTTCATGATCCCGCCGCTGACGACCATCGACTTCGACCGCCGGGCGTTCGTCGCGGCCGCCCTCGACCTGCTCGCGGAGCGGATGGCAGACCAGCACGCGGCACCACGACGCGTGATCATTCCACACCGCGTGATCGAACGCGCCAGCACCGAACGCTAGCGGCCGCGGGATTGCTACCACCGGCTTCGGTGGTCAGTAGTTCCTTTCTGGGCAGCGATCTGGACACAGGTTCCGGCCCGCGGGATTCCGGTCACCATCCCTTGAAAACGTGATCACTCTCAGCGAGGGTTGCCTGATCAACAACCCCTCGGGGGTACCACGAAGAGAAGGGGGACGTGTGTCTGCGATGACAAGGCTCGCCGAGCAGTGCCGTGATGTGAGGAGTCACGGCAACGAGGGCCTCGGACGAGCCGCAATCCAACCAGCGGTCTGCACCGGCATCCACGAGGTGACCTCGTCGATCCCGTCGGTCCGGCCGCGACGCGTGGCGGTGCTCGAGCTGAGCAACGGCATCACCACCACGCTTCGACTCCGTGCCGGAGAAGAGCTCCCGGCACGCGGTGCCACAGTGTTCGTCCGCGGAGGCCGAGGGATGGGCGATCAACCCGCTTCAGGTGGGGTCGTCCTCGCGTCGGTCGCACCGCGCCGGACACGCATGGGCTGAGTCAGCGACTCGCCGGTCCCAGCTGCCAACGCCCAGCTGAGGCCGGCAAGTCCCTGGACAGCCAAGGCTTCCTGAGCAGGCTCTCAGGTCTCGAGCGGATCGGTGAACGACCTGATCTCGATCGGTGAGTAGCGTGCCTCCGGCAGCCGGGTCGCGATCTCGGTCGCCCGCTCCAGGCTGCAGTCGACGATGTAGTAGCCGGCCAGCACTTCCTTCGCCTCGGTGAACGGGCCGTCGGTGATCGCCGCTACGCCGTCGTTGACCGTGACCACGCGGGCGCCCGCCGCGGTCAGGCCGATCCCGTCGACGAATTCGCCCTTGGCCATCAGTTCCTCGGAGAGCACGCGGTGCTGATCCAGCACCCCGTCGATGCCCTCGGCGTGCAGCGCGTCCCAGGTCTCTTGGTTCCCGTAGATCAGCAGCATGTACTTCATCGGTCTGCCTCCATTCACCCGGTACGTCGGAGCGCCGGACATCTCCTCGACATCCGGCGCTCCAAGCTACCGCTACCAGGTGGCGCCGGCCGGCGCCCGCACCGTGGTGTTGAGGCGGTTGAACAGATTGGTCAGGGCAATCATCAAGATGATCGCGGACAGCTCCGTCTCGTCGAAGTGGTCCGCGGCGGCGTCCCAGATGTCGTCGGTGACGGCAGTCGGGTTGTCCGCCAGCCGGGTCGCGGCCTCGGCCATCTCCAGCGCGGCTCGCTCGCCGTCGGTGAACAGGTCGCTGTCGCGCCACGCCGCGACCTGGTGCAGCCGCTCGTCGGTCTCGCCGTTCTTCAGCGCCGACTTGACTCCGCCGAAGACGCACGGCGAGCAGCCGTTGATCTGGCTGGCCCGCAGGTGCACGAGCTCGAGCACCTTGCCGTCGGTGCCCGACTGCCCGATGGCCTTGTAGATGTTCTGGATGCCCTTGGTGGCGTCCGGGAGGAGTGCGGTCGGGTTCTGCATCCGTGCTGACATGGGAGGTTCTCCGTCTCGAGTGTGTTGATCTCACTCGGTTGACGGATACTGCGCGGCGGATGTGACAGCAGTGCGCAGATCTTTTTCCAGCCGGTCCTCGACCGGTACGGCGGGGTCAGAGTACTGCCCGGTGAGACAGATCGGCCCGCTGTAGTTGAGTTTGTGCAGTGCGGCGAACACGGCAGTCCAATCGGACAGCCCGTCCTCGGCCTGGACGAAGTACGTCTTCCAGCTGCCGTTGCTGCGAACGTAGTGGACGTTCTTCAGGTTCACGATGCCGAGGCGGTCGGCGCCGAGCTCGAGTGTGATCGCGGGGTCGTCGCCGGCGAGTGCGTCGTGTGCGGCGTCCCAGATCAGCTTGAACCGGTCCGGCAATCCGTCGAGGAGTTGCAGTACGCCGAGCGTCGATGAGATGAACCGGCCGTGGTGCGGTTGTACGCCGACCTGTACGTCGTACCGCTCGGCCAGCACCGCGGCCTCTTCCAGCCGCTCCCGGTTCCGCCGTACCGAAGCGGCGTACCCGTCGGGGCCGAGCTCGGCCATGATGCGGATCATCGGTACGCCGGCTTCGGCGCAGGCGGCGAACACCTGCTCCGACAGGTCGGAGGCGACGCTGATCGGTTCGATGCCTTCGGCCCGTAGTTGCGCGGTGAACTTCGGCAGCTCGGCCTCGGCCGTCGCCGCCGTGACGTACGCCGTGTCGCGCACCGGCAGCTCGATGCCTCGGAAGCCGAGCCCGGCGACGAGCCTCGCCAGCTCGTCGCCCGGCAGCCCGGACCAGGGCTTGGTGAAGACGGACCAGAGATACGTCATTGCTCAGCGGCCTCCCAGCCCACTCATGGTGATACCTCGGACGAACCAGCGCTGCGTCAGGAAGAACAGGATGATCAGGGGGATCGTGGTGACGGTCGCTGCCATCAGCAACAAGTTCCACTGGGTGCCGTTGGTGTCCTGGAAGACCTGGAGGCCCACGGACGCCGTCCGGGTGGCGTCGCTGTTGGAGATGACGAGTGGCCAGAGCAGGTTGTTCCACTGGCCGATGAACTTGAACACGGCGAGCGTGGCGATCGCGGGGACCGCCAACGGGACGATCACCCGGACGAACGCCTGCCAGCGGTTCGCGCCGTCCAGCCGGGCGGCCTCCTCGTAGTCGCGCGGGATGCCGAGGAAGAACTGCCGGAGCAGGAAGACACCGATCGCGGTGAACGCGTGCGGCAGGATCATGCCGGGCCAGGTGTCGATCCCGTGCAGCTTCGCGACCAGCACGAACTGCGGGATCAGCGTCACCTGCGACGGGATCATCAGCGTGCCGAGGTAGATCCCGAACAGCCAAGTCCGGCCGGGGAACTGCAGCCGGGCGAACGCGTACGCCGCGAGCGCGGCCGTCACCGTCTCGAGGATCGTCGTACCGCCGGCGAAGTACACGGTGTTCAGCAGGTACTTGCCGAGCGGGACCAGGTCGAAGGCGCGGGTGAGGTTCTCCGGGTGCCAGCTGCTCGGCCAGAACGACGGCTTGGCGGCCATCGACTCGGCGTCGGACTGGAACGCGACGAGCACCATCATCACGACGGGGATCAGGGTGAGGGCGGTGACCAGGAAACAGCCGAAGACGATCAGCTTGCGGCGCACGTCAGTTGTCCCGTTAGTTGTCATAGTGGACCAGCCTTCGCTGGAAGAGGAACTGCGCGGCGGTGATGATCACGATGAACAGGAACAGGACCAGCGACTGCGCGGCGGCGTACCCCTGGTCGTAGTTCTCGAAGCCGGTCCGGTAGATGTACATGACCAGCGTGGTGGTGCGGGAGCCCGGACCGCCGTTGGTCATGATGAGGGCCTGGTCGAAGACCTGGAACGAGCCGATGATCGAGGTCACGATCACGAAGAACAGCGCCGGGGAGAGCATCGGCAGCGTGATGTGCCGGAAGCTGTTCCACGGCGACGTACCGTCGACGCGGCCGGCTTCGTAGAGCTGCTGCGGGATGGCTTGCAGACCGGCCAGGAAGACGACCATGCCGAAGCCGAAGCTCTTCCAGACGCTCATCAGGATCAGCGCGGGCATCGCCCAGTGGTCGGAGATCAGCCAGGCGGGCCCGTCGATGCCGAACCAGCCGAGCACGGCGTTCACCAGGCCGTCGTGCGGGATGTAGAGCCAGATCCAGACGAACGCGACCGCGACCGTGATGGTTGCGTAGGGCAACAGCAGGAGCGAGCGGAAGACCGCGATCCGCCGCAGGCCCTGGTTGAGCAGCAGCGCGAGGGCGAGGCTGACCAGGATCGTGAGCGGGACGCTGACGAGGGTGAAGTACGCCGTGTTGCCGAGCGCGGACCAGAACGTCGGGTCGGGGCCGAGGCGGGCGAAGTTGTGCAGGCCGGCCCAGCGCGCGGGGCTGAACAGGTTCCAGTCCAGCAGCGAGATGACGCCGGCCGCGACGACCGGGCCGGCGGTGAAGATCAGGAAGCCGATCAGGCTGGGCAGGATGAACAACCAGGCGGTGAGCGACTCCCGGTTGCGCCAGCGCGGTGTGGGCTTCGCGGCGGGTCGCGGTGGTGCGTTCGTGGTTGTCGCGGGGACGGTGTCGACGGCCATCAGGGGTCACCCCTTCCTGGCGGTGGCTTGGCGGAGGTTGTCCTGGTGCTGGCGCATCAGGACGTCGAGGCGGGGCGTGAGGCCGTTGATCGCGTCCGGGACCGAGACCTGGCCGAGGAAGGTGCGGGGGAGGTCCTGGCCGAGCAGCTGCTTGACCTGGTTCCAGTTCGTGGTGACGTCGAAGGCGTGGCCGCCGGCGACCTTGCCGGCCAGGATCTGCTGGACGATGCCGAGGTTGTCGGGCGGCGGCTGGAACGCGCTGCCGGCGCTGAGCCGGGCCGGGTTGTTCCGGCCGGCCTTGGCGTAGATGTCCAGGGCGCCGGTGCTGGTCAGGGTCTTGAGCAGCTTCCAGGCGAGGTCGAGCTGGGCGCCCTCGCGGACCCCGGACGGAATCGCGAAGCTGGAACCGGAGACCCGCGGTGTGCTCCCGGCCGCACCGGCCGGGAACGGGATGATGTCCCAGTCGAACTTGGCCTTCCGCGCGTTGACGACCTGCCAGGGGCCGTTCTGCATGAACGCGACGTTGCCCTGCAGGAAGTTGGACAGCGAGCTCTCGGTGACCAGGTTCTTGATCGGCGGCGTCACCTTGTCCTTGACGAACAGGTCGATCACGAACTGCAGCGCCGCCATCGCCTCCGGGTCGCCGAGGATACTGCGGTCGGCCGCGTCGTTCATCACGTTGCCGCCGGCGCAGTAGATCCAGGAGACCAGGTCGTCGATCGCCGGCGCGCAGGTGAACCCGTACTGCTGCCCGGGTGTGGTGAGCTGCTTGGCCAGGTCGCGGAAGGTTGCCCAGGACATCGGCTCGGTCCTGCTCGGGAGCGGGATGCCCTGCTTCTTCAGCAGGTCCTTGTTGTAGTACATGACCGTGGGCGCGACGTCGAACCCGATCGCGTAGGTCTTGCCGTTGAAGCTCGAGATCCGCCGGCTGGTGGGGTAGAAGTCGTCGAGCGTGAAGTCGGGGTCGGCGGCGATCAGGTCGTCGAGCGGGCGGTGCGCGCCACGGGCGGCGTACGTCGGGATCAGCGTGCCGTTGAGGGCGGTGACCAGGCTCGCGGTGCCGCTGACGAGCTGCAGGTCGAGCTTGGTCGGGTAGCCGGTCGACGGGGTCAGGGTCGCGACGGACCTGACCTTCAGCTGGTTCTCGACGTACTTGCCGAAGTCTTGCCAGACCTTCTTCTCGGCGGCACTGCTGGACCACATGGACCAGGTGGCGGTGCCTTGCGGTGGTCCGGACGAGCAGCCGGCCAGGCCGGCGGCGAGCCCGGCACCGGCCAGACCCGTCCGCGCGAGGAAGCTGCGGCGGGACAGCGTAGGGGAGTGAATGGGCACTGTTTCTCCTCACCGGTAGAGCAGGTCGATCGACTCGGCGCGGATGCGCTCCTCGTCGACCTCGACGCCCAGACCAGGGGCGGTGGGGACCGTTGCGACGGCCTTCGTGATGCTCAGCCCTTCGACGTACAGATCCGTCAGCAGCTCCGGCCCGTTGAGCTCGGCGGGCAGGGCGAGCTCGAGCTGACTGAACACGTGCAGCGCGGCGGCGAACGCGACGCCGCAGTCGGTCAGACCGCTGGCGAGCAGCTCGACGCCGCCGGCAACAGCGGTCTGGGCGGTCTTGAGCGCGTTGCGCAGACCACCGGACTTGCAGATCTTGACCACGACCAGGTCGGCGGCGTCCAGCCGGATCACGCGGGCCAGATCCTGGGCGGAGAAGCTGCCCTCGTCGATCGCGATGGGCAGGTCGATCAGGCCGCGCAGCCGCTGCATCGCGAGCGTGTCGGTGCTCGGCACTGGTTGCTCGACGCAATGAATCGTGCGGATCGCCCGGGTCCGGTCGAGGAGTTGCTTCAGGGCGGCCGGGCGGTAGGACTGGTTCGCGTCGAGCCAGAGCGGCTTGCCGCCGGCCACCTCGGCGACGGTCTCGATCGCTGCGGTGTCGGCGTCCAGGTCACCGCCGATCTTGACCTTGTACGCCGAGTAGTCCGACGACTGGAGCGCGTGCTCCCGGATCGCGTCCGGATCGCCGACGCCGATCGCGGAGCAGAGCGGGATCTCGTCGACGAGCTTGCCGCCGAGCAACGCGTGCACGGGAACCCCGGCCAGCTTGCCGGCCGCGTCGTGCATCGCGACGTCGATCGCGGCCCGGGCGAACGGGAACCCGTTGGAGACCGCCGGGCTGAGCCGTTTCGACGCCCGTTGGTGGAAGAGCTCGACGTCGAACGGCGTCAGCTCCAGCAAGATCGGCGCGAGGTGCCGCCGGATGACGACGGCCATCGTCTCGGCGGTCTCGTAGCTCCAGTTCGGGAGCGCTCGCTGCTCACCCCAGCCGACCACGCCGTCCTCGGTGGTCAGCTTCACGAAGATGACCGCGGCAGCCTGGTCGGGCGCCGTGTCGGGAGCGCCGACCGCGCCGCTGCCGAGCACGAAGCGGCGAGCGAACGGGACCGCGACGGGAAAGACCTCAACCTGTGTGATGCGGGACATCGGTCGTCCTTTCAGGCCGCGATCGACCAGGTGGCGGGATCCACGAAGCTCGGACCTCTGCTTCCGGTGTCGAGCCAGCTCAGGGCGTCCTCGACGACGTACCGGGCGAGCGCGAGGTGACCCTCGGCGGTGTCCCCGGCGACGTGCGGTGTCAGGAGCAGGTTCTGGGCACTCAGGACGTCACCGTTGAAGTTCGGCGGTTCGGGGTCGTAGACGTCCAGCGCGGCGTAGATCCGTCCTTGCAGCACATGGTCCAGGAGCGCTTGTTGATCGATCGCCGGCCCGCGCGAGGAGTTCACCACTACCGCACCGTCGGGCAGGTCCGAGATCAGCGCGCGGGTGATCATGCCCTTGGTCTCAGGCACGTTCGGCACATGAATGCTGAGGAACCGACCGGACGCAGCCTCCTCCAGGGTGGCTATGCGGACGCCGAGCTCTGCAGCGTGCTCGGGTTTCAGGTACGGGTCGTAGACGACGACGTCGCAGCCGAACGGCTTGAGCAGCATGATCAGCGCCCGCGCCGTGCTGCTCGCGCCGATGATCCCGACCTTGGCGCCGGCGAGTTCGTGACCGCGGTACTCCGTCTGCTTCCAGCCGCCCGCGCGGATCGCGCCGTCGAAGCGTGGGAGACGGCGGGCCAGGGTCAGCATCGAGGCGAGGCAGTACTCGCCGACCGACCACGCGATCCGCGGTCCGGCCGAGAACACGGCGACGCCTTGGTCGAGGATGGCCGGGTCGATCAGGTTCTTCACCGAGCCGGCTGCGTGCGCGACCACCTTCGGGCCGGCGCCGTCGGACCACAGTTCCTTGCCGAGCGACGGCGTACCCCAGCTGGTCAGCAGGACGTCCGCGCCGGCGGCGAGCTCGGGAACGGCGGCCGGGTCCAGGGCCGGGGGTTTGGCGGCGGATCCCGAGCCGACGGCGTGCGCGGACGTTGCCCACACCACCTCGAAGCGGTCCTCGAGCCAGCGGCGGGTGTCCGGGTCGACGACATCGGTGGCGCGTTCGGGGGAGAAGAGGGCAGCGAGTCTCGGCATGGAACCGACGGTAAGCGCGTTCCGTTATGCAGGTCCAAGCCCATTTCTGAATGAACCGATACCGTGAGCGCATGGATCTCTCGCTGCAGCAACTCCGTGGTTTCGTGGCGGTCGCCGAGGAGCTCCACTACGGTCGCGCCGCCCAGCGCCTCAACCTGACCCAACCGCCGCTCACCCGGCAGATCCAAGGTTTGGAGCGCACGCTCGACGTCCGGCTCTTCGACCGAACCGGCCGCGGCGTCCGGCTGACCGCGGCAGGGGACGTCTTTCTCGAGCACGCCCGCCGCGTGCTCGCGTTGCTCGAGGTTGCCCCGGAGGCGACTCGTCGCGCGGCCGACGGGACCACGGGAACGCTGCGGCTCGCGTTCACGGCGATCGGGGCGTACGCCGTTCTCGCGGATTTCCTGACCGCGGTCGGGAAGCGCACGCCCGGCGTGACCGCGGAGCTGACCGAGCTGGTGAGTCCGGCGCAGTTCGAGGCGCTGGCGAACCTGGAGATCGACCTCGGGTTGGTGCGGCCGCCGATCCCGTCCCAGTTCGAGTCGATGCTGGTGCACTCCGAGGACCTCGTGCTCGCCGTACCGGCCGCGCATCCGCTGGCGTCGGGCGACGGGCCGGTGTCGCTGGTGGACGCGACCGAGGACTACATCGGATACAGCCCGGAGGGATCGCAGTACCTGCACGACATCTGCGCGGCGATGATCGGCATGGACCGGTACGCCGTCAGCCAACTCGCCTCGCAGGTACCGACGATGCTCGCGCTGGTCCGCGCCGGCCTGGGATGTGCGCTGATCCCGCGGTCGATCAAGGCGATGGGCGTCGAGGGCGTCCGGTACCGCGAGCTGGAGGCGACCGATGCGCACTCCGTGACGCTGCACGCGTGCTGGAGCCCCGACAACCCGAACCCTGCGCTGCAGCGGCTGGTCCAGTCGTTACGGGACGACCCGTACGCGCCTTGACTTTGAGCGCACTCGAAGCCGTACGGTCGGTGCTATGACTGCATCGACGGCACAGCACAAGATCGGCTCGGGGTTCGGGCACGACAGCACCGCGGACGAGGTCCTCGCCGGCATCGACCTGACCGGCAAGCTCGCGATCGTCACCGGCGGGTACTCCGGCCTCGGCCTGGAGACCACCAAGGCGCTCGCCAAGGCCGGCGCGTACGTCGTCGTACCCGCCCGGCGGCCCGACGCTGCCCGGGAGGCGCTGGCCGGGATCGACAACGTCGAGGTCGACGAGCTGGATCTGGCGGACCTGGAGAGCGTCCGGGCGTTCGCCGAGCGCTTCCTCGCCTCCGGCCGGTCGATCGACATCATGATCGACAACGCGGCGATCATGGCCAGCCCGGAGACTCGGGTCGGCCCGGGCTGGGAGGCGCAGTTCGCGACCAACCACCTCGGGCACTTCGCGCTGGTGAACCGGCTCTGGCCGGCCATCGTGGCCGACGGCGGTGGCCGGGTTGTCTCGGTGTCGTCGACCGGCCACCGGCGGTCGGACATCCGCTGGGACGACCTCGAGTTCCGCCAGGGCTACGAGAAGTGGCAGGCGTACGGGCAGGCGAAGACCGCCAACGTGCTGTTCGCGGTCCAGCTGGATGCCCTGGGCAAGGACTCCGGTGTCCGTGCGTTCGCGCTGCACCCGGGCGGCATCATGACTCCGCTCCAGCGGCACCTGACGCGCGAGGAGATGGCCGGCTACGGCTGGCTCGACGAGGACGGCAATCCGGTCGTCGGTTTCAAGACGCCGGAGCAGGGCGCCGCAACGCAGGTCTGGGCCGCGACGTCGCCGCAGCTCGACGGGCTGGGTGGCGTGTTCCTGGAGGACTGCGAGGTCGCCGAGGTGTCGACCGACGACGCGCCCGGCGTTCGGCCGTACGCGATCGACAAGGAGTCGGCGGCGCGGCTGTGGACCCTGTCGGCGGAGCTCACCGGGGTCAACGCCTTCGGGTAGGTTCGGCTTTCGTGTCTGCCTCCTCTGCTGTCGAGCTCGGTCCGGTGATCGAGCGGCTGCGTGCTTCCGGGTGTGTCTTCGCCGAGGACGAGGCAGCGTTGATCGCGGAGACCGCCCGGGACGCCGACGAGTTGGCGGCGATGGTCGACCAGCGGGTTTCCGGGTCGCCGCTGGAGTACGTCGTCGGGTGGGCCTCGTTCTGCGGGTTGCGGATCGCGGTCGATCCGGGGGTGTTCATCCCGCGCCGGCGGACCGAGTTTCTCGTCGCGGAGGCGCTGAAAGTCACCGCTGTGGATGCCGTGGTGGTGGACTTGTGTTGTGGGGCAGGTGCGTTGGGTGCGGCGGTCGCCTCGGAGCGGCAGGTGTCGTTGTACGCCGCCGACATCGAGCCGGCCGCGGTGCGATGTGCCCGGCGCAACCTGGCTGCGTTCGGCGGGAACGTGTACCAGGGCGATCTGTTCGCCGCGCTGCCGGTGCGGTTGCGCGGGCGGATCGACGTACTGCTGTCGAACGTTCCGTACGTGCCCACCGACGAGATCCGGCTGCTGCCGCCTGAGGCGCGGCTCTACGAACCGCACGTGACACTCGACGGCGGGCCGGACGGTCTCGCGACGCTGCGCCGGGTGGCTGCCGAGGCACCGGACTGGCTGACGCCCGGCGGCCACCTGTTCGTCGAGACGAGCGACCGCCAGGCACCACTCGCCGCTGCCGCCATGCGCGAGCACGGGTTGGCGACAGCGGTCACGACGGACGACGAGCTCGGCGCGACGGTGGTACGCGGTACCTGCCCTTAGAGGCAAATCCGTTGGTCGCCGAGCTGGTACGACGCGGTCCCCGGGTCACGTACGCGACCGGACCCGCGTTCCGCAACGCGGCTGTTACGGCAGGCGCCGAGTTCGTCGAGCTGGACTAGGCGCCGAATCGGCCGGACCTGCACGTCGTGTTCGTGCCGCGCGAGTTCCAGGTTGCCGGCGACACCTTTAACGAGAACTCGGTGATGGAGGCGCTGCTGTATCGGGTGCCGATGGCAACCTTTCCGCAGACGCCGGAGCAGCAGCTCAATGCTGAGCGCGTGACCGAGCTCGGGTTGGGCCGGCGGCTGGCCGATCTGGATCCTGGCGCGCTGCGGGACGTCGTCGACGCGGTTGCCGGCGACCCGCTGGTCCGGGAACAGCTGGAGGTGATGGCCGGTCACCTCCGTCGCGCCGGCGGGGCGGTGGCGCCCGCCGACGCGGTGGAGGCTTACACCCGGCGCTGAACGTGCAGCAGGTACTCGCGGCGGTTGAGCGGGTCGTGGTCGGTCCGCGGGCGGCTCGGGACCGGGCCGGTCACCGGCTGGTAGCGCTCGAACGCGGACTCCAGGACGCCCTCGCCGCGGGTCAGCGCAGGGAGTTGCTGGTCGAGCTCGTAGACCGCTGCCGCGGGGATTTCTCCTTCCAGGGTTGAGGTTTCCGCGGCCAGCGCCGGCACCTGCGGGACGGCGCGCAGGCGGGCAAGGGTCGCGAGGACCGCGCGGGTGGTGTCGGTCGGGATCTCCAGCTGGAAGCGGTGCATCGGCTCGTGGACCGTCGTACCGGCGCGCTGGATGGCGGTCATCAGGACCAGCGGGGTCAGGTTGCGGAAGTCACCGGCCGTGCTGGACATCGACTTGTCGAACACGGCGTGCGCGTGGCTCTGCCGGGCCCAATAGCCGGAGTGCGTCATCATCACGGTGGCGTCGGGGATCTGCCAGCCGTGGATGCCCTGCTGCAGGGTTTCGCGGACGGTTTCCTCGACGGCCTTGATGAACGCGTACGGCATCGAGCCCAGCTCGACCTCGAGACCGAAGGTGACGCCGGCGCCGGGCGGCGCGGCGTCGACCCGGAGGCCGATCGTTGCCAGGAACGGGTTCGGGTCCTTCTTGTTGAACTCGACCGCGGCTCCCGAGCCCCGCAGACGCTCGATGCAGATCGTGGTCGTCTCGCGGAACTCGACCTCGATGCCGAACTCGGTGGCCAGTGTGGTCTCGATGACCTCCTTCTGGACCTCGCCGTACAGCGAGACGTAGGTCTCCTGGCGAAGGTCGTCCTGGCGGAGGTTGATCAGCGGGTCCTGCTCGGCGAGCTGCGTGAGCGCGACCCGCAGGTTGCCCTTGTCGGACTGCTTGCGCGGCGCGACAACGGTCTCCAGGGTGGGCGGGGCGAAGTACGCCGTCGTGGTCCGCGGGACCGGTTCGTCGGTGATGCGGTCGCCGATCTGGACGTCCGGTAGCCCCCAGACCTTGGCGATCTGGCCGGCCTGCGCGGTCGTCGTACCGCCGAACACGTGCAGGGCGGTGACCTTCGCGTCGTGGTCGCCGTACCGGACCTTGTCGCGGACGTGGAGCGCGCCGGTGTTGAGCCGGACGTACGCGATCTTCTCGCCCGCCCGTCCGCGCTCGACCTTGAACACCTGCCCGTCGAGCGGTGTCGTGGCGGTGCCAGCGCGGGGGAGGAGCTCGCGAATCCCGTCCGTGAGCGCCTCGGTCCCGGCGCCGGTGATCGCCGAGCCGGTGTACACCGGATGGACCCGGGCCTGCTGGGTCTGCTTCCGCAGCAACCTGTCGAGCCGGCCGAGCTGTTCACCGTCGACGTACCGCCGCAGCAGCTCGTCGTCCTGCTCGGTCAGCACCTCGAGCAGGGTGTCCGTCTGCACGATCGGCTTGAAGCCCGCGTTCGGCGTCCCCTGGAGCACGGCCTCGCCCATCGGCACGATCGCCGGAGTGAGCTTGGCCCGGATCTGCTCCAGCACCGCGTCGTACTGCGCGCCCGCGCGGTCGAGCTTGTTGACGAAGATCAGCGTCGGGATCCGCAGCCGCTGCAGGGTCCGCATGATCACGCGGGTCTGCGCCTGCACGCCCTCCACGGCCGAGATCACCAGCACGGCACCGTCGAGCACGCTCAGCGCCCGCTCCACCTCGGCGATGAAATCGGGGTGCCCCGGCGTGTCGATCAGGTTGACCATCAGGTCCCCGATCGCGAACGACGCCACCGCGGACTTGATCGTGATCCCGCGCTGCCGCTCCAGCGCCAGCGAGTCGGTCTGGGTGTTCCCGTCGTCGACGCTCCCCACTTCGTCGATGACGCCGGCGGCGTACAGCAGCCGCTCGGTCAGGCTCGTCTTCCCGGCGTCAACATGCGCCAGAATCCCAAGATTGAGTACTTTCACGCAGCTTCATGTCCTTGTTCGAGGTGACAGTCCTTTCCGCGACAGACATGAAGCGAGCTCGCATCTCAGTACTCCTTGCTAGGTGGTTTCCTCGAGTACACCAACCGACAACCAACCAGCACAAACCATTTAGCCGCCACCTACAACCTCAGCTGACCAAGGTCCCCACCTGGACACCGTTGGTGATGGCGGCGGCGGCGCCGGGGCGGTCTATGTCGAAGACGTGGAGCGGGAGGTGGTGGTCTCGGGCGAGGATGAACGCTGACTGGTCCATGACGCCCAGGCCGCGGTCGATGACCTCGGCGTAGGTGAGGTGGTCGAAGCGGCGGGCGTCGAGGTGCCGGTTGGGGTCGGCGTCGTACACGCCGTCGGTGCCGTTCTTGGCGACGAGCAGGGCGTCGGCGCCGAGCTCGACAGCCCGTTGGACGGCGGGGTAGTCGGTGGTGGTGAAGGGCTGGCCGTTGCCGCAGGCAAGTACGACGATCGAGCCCTTCTCCAGGTGGCGGAGGGCGCGGAGGCGGATGTACGGCTCGGCCAGGTTGTCGATCGGGATCGCGGTCATCAGGCGTACGCCGTGAGCGCCGAGCGCGGCGACCCGGCCGCGGAGGAGGACCGCGTTGATCACCGTGCCGAGCATGCCGATGTTGTCCGCCTCGACCCGGTCGATACCCCACTCCTCGGCGCGGTTGCCGCGGAAGATGTTGCCGCCGCCGACGACGACCGCGACCTGTACGCCGGTGGATCGCAGCGCGATCACCTCTGTCGCGAGGTGGGTCAACCGGTCGCTGCTGAAGCCGAACTCGGCGGAGCCGGCGATCGCTTGTCCGGACAGCTTGAGGACGAGCCTGCGGTACATGCCGCTCCGTTTCTGCGCTTTCTGACTTGTGTAGTTGGGCGTCAGAAGGCGGTGATGGTTGCCGGGGCGCGTTCGGCCCGGGTCAGCGCGCGGACCACGGCGGCCGGGCCGTGGCGCCGTACCGACAGCCGTGTCAGCAGATCTATCACGGCGGTGGTCACGCTCGCCGGGAATTCCGGCGTTGCGATCCCGGCGCTGACGGCGAGGTCGTCGGCGTGGACGACCAGTTCCATCGTCCGAGTGAGCAGCATGTCGTCGAGCGCGAGCGACCACGGTCCCCAGAAGGCGATCCGGACCGGGCGGTTGGCGGTACTGCGGAGACGCGCCCGCAGCTGTTCCAGCGTGCTGGTCAGTTGGGCGGCCAGTGCTGTCGGACCTTCTGCGGCGACCTCCTCGCCGCCGGTGCGGATGCGCACGTTGATGTCGGCATCGAGGTCGGCGTCGACCCAGGCGACGCGGGCGTAGTGCTCTTCCACCGGGACCATCGGCTCGGCCGGGTGCGGCGCTTCGAGGATCTGCGGAATCGCGAGCACCTGGAACGCCAGATGCCCCGCAAGCCCCGCCACGCTGAACTCCGCCAACGCACTCGGTTTGTCCCAGGCAGCTGCGACCGCCGGATCCGTCAGAAGCTTGGCTGCGACCTCGCCGGCCGCGATGAAGTCCTCCCGAACACCCATGCCGCCATTCTCAACCCGAAGCTCTGTCGGCGCCCCCACCTAAGGTGTGCCTGACACTGCGACCTGCCCGAGGAGCCCGCGATGACCCACCCCATACCACCCGACTGGCGCAAACTAGTCACCTCCCTCCACACCCGCTACCCCACCACCTCCCTGACAGAGTCAGCCAACTTAGCGACCGCCATCGCAGCTCACGTTAGTCCTGGGTCCCCGGAGGTTCGGCTTGGTGGGACCTTCGTGGATGTGAAGGTGGAGTCGGCTGAGGTTGCGGAGCGGATCAGCCAGGTGGCTGCGGACCTTGGGCTGAAGGCAGATCCTTTGCAGGTGACCAAGCTGGAGGTTGGGCTCGACACCTCCGACCGCGAGCTGGTCGGTCCGTTCTGGGCGGCTGTTCTCACCGGTGATGCGAAGAACTTCGACGAGATCGAGGTCTGCGACCCCACCGGCCGCTTCGACGCCCTCTGGTTCCAGCTGACCGACGCCCACGAGACCCCACGCCAACGCTTCCACTACGACCTCTGGCTCCCGATCGAGCTGGTCCCCGCCCGCATCGAAGCAGCCGTGGCCGCCGGCGGCACCGTCGTCTCCACCGACGAGGCGCCGGCCTTCACCGTCCTCGCCGACCCCGAAGGCAACAAGGTCTGCCTCTGCACCTCAGAAGGCCGCGACTAGAGCTGTCAGCTCGCATCAAGGAAGGCGGTAACGGCGTCGAGGACGAGAGCGGTGCGGGCGAGGCCGGTGAAGTGCGTGGTGCCGGGGAAGACGGCGAGCTGCGAAGGTGGCAGGACCTTCATCCCGCCGACGGCGCCCGCGTTCTCCGGCCGGTCGCCGGAGGTGTCGAACGAGACCGACGAGAGGATGGCTTTGCGCACGAGCTCCGGGTTCCTGATCACCAGGCGGAGCGCGACCGCGCCACCGACGCTGAAGCCGAAGAGGTCGACCTGCGATACGTCGAGGTGCCCGAGCAGCCCGACGACGTCCGAGGTCGATGGTGAACAGGCCGCCGTGGAGGAGCAGCAACGGAGTACCACCGGGATCCGTGGATCTCGTAGTACATCCGCAGGTCACCGAGCTCGGCGTACCCGGTTTGCATGGTCATGGAGTTCCGACGAGTAGACAGAACGGGTGGCCGGCCGGGTCGGCCATGACGTACGACGGCTCCAAGCCCTCGCCGGTGCGGTCCAGCAGCAGCTGAGCGCCGAGCTCCTCGGCCCGCCGCCGGTGACGGTTGAGCTCGTCGAGCGACGGTACGGCGTAGTCGATGTGCAACTGCATCGGTACCTCGGCCGACGGCCAGGTCGACGGCTTCAACTCATCCACCCCCTGAACCGCCAACTGCCGCTGCCCGTCGTCGTCAACCAGCACCAGCCAGTCCGCGTCATCCGTCGTACCGTCGGCCGGCGGCTCGTCGCCGTCCCGGTACCGCAACCCGAGCAGGACCCGGTAGAACTCGGCCAGCCCGCGCGGGTCGGTGGTGTCGAGCGCGGTGTGCATCCGTCGTGGATACGTACCCATCCCCAACCTCCAGATCGAGGGCTTCATTCGACAATGCTCTGCCGTCCGGGGCAACCCCCGAGAGCGGCTGCGGGCTGGCGCCTGGCGCGGGAGAATGGGAATCCCCTGCTGAACGTTCCGCCCGCGGTCAGCTGGAGGTGGTTGTGGTGGTTGAGGGGATTTCGCGTCGCGATGTGCTGAGGATCGGTGGGCTCGCGGCCGGTGGGCTCGTCAGCGGGGTGGTGCCATCGCGGGCCTCCGCGACGGGAGTAGCGGTCGACTACACCGCGCGGGAGACGTTCGATGCGTGGGATCGGCTGTTCCAGCAGGGCGGGCCGGGGCAGCCGGATCAGCCCAACGACAATACCAACCGAGACGGCCGGTCCGGGATGCTCGCGTGGAGTCAGTCCTATGTGTTGCTGGGGCTGGTGAGGATGTACGAGCGGTACGGCGACACGTATTACCTCGACCGGCTGGTCGACAACGTGGACCAGGTGCTGGGAGTGCGGGACAGCGTTCGTGGCGTAACGGATTACCGCGGCCTGTCGCTGCCGGCATGGCGGGCGGACCACCCGTACACGACCGGCTACGCGACTCTTGCCGACAGCAACGGCCGACCGCTGCTCGATCTCCGGGAAGCGCTCTCGTACGCCGAGGACACCGTCGTCACCGTGTCCGCCGGATCGCGTCCGGACACGTTCTCGGTGCAGCTCGTGAACACCTCCGTGAACCGCCAGACAACGCTCTCCGATCTCTCCCTGGATCCCGCCGACGCGGACTACGCGGTGAACCGGATCTACGCCGCCGCCCCAGGCCCACTGCAACTCACCGCCGCCGACCGCCGAGAAACGCCCAGTGCCGGCGATCTCCCCGCCCTCGGCGAGTACCAGATGCACACCAAGCCGGTGATCTTCGCCGTCCACACCGGCATGATCACCTACCCGATCGCCAGCTTCGTCCGACTCGTCGTCAGCTCGCCGCGACTGAACAGACGCTACCGCCGCAAGGCCATCGAGTACCTCGACGCCTGCCGCCAAGCCGTCGCCGTCCACGACTGGGAGTACCGCGAGGACGGCGGCTACCTGATCTGGCCGAAGGGACAACCGCTCCCGTACGACGGCTGCGAACAACCGATCAACCAGACCGTCGCCCTCGGCCAGACGCTGGTCGAGCTCGCCCTGGCCACCCGCGACCGCGACTACCGCCGCAAGGTCGCCGCCATGGCCAAGATGCTGACCGGACAACTGACAGTCGACGCCGGCGACGCCTACCAATGGCACTACTGGCCGTCCGGCGGCCGGATCTACGAAGGCTTCACCAAGACCGGGAGCCCGGAGACCGATGTCTCGATCTTCACCCCGTCAGCCGGCCCGGCCCGTCAGTTCGAGGACATCAGCCACGGCGCGATCGACGTCGAGTTCGCCGTCCGCGCGTACCGCGCGCGCCTGGCCTTCACCGCGCAGGACATGGCCCGCATCGCTCGCGCCTTCACCCAGAACATCGCCACCACCGACCCCGCCGGCCTGCCCGCCGTCCACACCACGGTCGCGGGCGGCCCTATCGGCGCCGCGTCCGTGGCCCACCAGGCTCCCCGCTGGATGCAGGCGACCGCCTGGGACCCTCAGATCCACGCCCACTGCGTGGCCCTCTACAACCGCTACCAACCCACGCCCGAAGTCGACGGCCAACAGGCCATCGGCTTCGGCTGGCTCCTGGCCAACGTCGCCTACCTCAACTGGGCCGCCCGCTGATCACGACGCCGTGTGACACTAGGAGGGTGGTGGGGAGCGAAACAGGGGTGGGGACAGGTACGTCGTCCGTGCGGAGCCGGCGGTACGCCGGGCTCCTGGTCGGGGGATTGTTGCCGTGGGCATGGTTCCTGGTCCGGGACCGGCTGGGCGTGGTCACGGACGTGGCAGCGATCCTGCTGCCGCTGCTCGCGGCGGGTACGGCGCTCGTCGTCGGGCTGCTCGGGAGACGCCGCCGCGCGCTGGTCGCGTTCGCGATCTCCACGCTGCTGGTCGGGATCGTCGGAACCGTGGTCCCGTGGATCCCGGACGGCGTCGGGGCCGTGGACACCAGCCGGGGCGTTCGGATCGCAGCGGGCAACATCGGGATCGGCGAGCTGGACGGAGCTGACAACCTGCTGGCGCTCAAGGCCGACGTTCTGGTCGTGTCCGAGATCGGGCCGCCACTCACCGGACGGCTCTCGCAGTCGTACCCCGAACAGGTGCACGAGTGGAACGGCCCCGCGATCGGGATCTTCAGCCGCTGGCCGCTCGAGATCCTGGAACGGCCGGGACCTGACCTGCCCGGATTCATGCTCCGGGTCAAGGCGCCCTCGGGTGACTTCGACGTGATCGCGGTGCACGTTCCGCGGCCGTGGTGGACGTCGGGCGGGTCGACGTACAACTCGAGCACCGACAACGGAGCGTCGTACCAGACGACCGTGGCTGGGCATCACCGGTTGATCGAGCAGATCGCGCTCCGGGTCGAGCGCGCCGAGCAGGAGCACACGCCGGTCGTCGTCACCGGCGATCTCAACACCACGGACCGCGGCCGGGACTACCGCGTCCTCACCAAGCACCTGGACGACGCGATGCTCGACCGCTGGGGACGCCCGTCGGAGATCGGGAAGTGGACCGCTCTGATGGTCCGGATCGACCACCTGTTCGTGAGCCCCGGCTGGTGCGCGGACGACAGCGAGTGGTATCCAATCCCTGTGTCCGACCACAACGGCCTCGCCGCAACGATCGGCCCGTGCCGACGATGACCGAGCTCGAGCAACTCCTGGAAACCCTCGAAAGCCTCCGGGCCGGGGTCCTCAAGAAGCTCGCCGGCCTGAGCGAAGCCGACGCCCGCCGCACCACGGTCGACTCCGGGACCAATATCGCCGGCCTGATCCAGCACCTCACCTTCGTCGAGTCCCACTGGTTCGAGGAAATCGTCACCGGCGGCAAGCCCAGCCGCGGCAAGCGCTCCATGCAGGTCGACCCCGCGACCAGCCTCGCCACCCTCCGCGCCAACTACCGCGCCGCGTGCGCCGCCTCGAACGACATCGTCACCAACCTCGGCGACCCCGACACCCCCGTCACCCGCAGCGGTAAGACCCACAACCTCCGCTGGGCCATCCTCGCCGTCATCAACGAAACCGCCCGCCACGCCGGCCACGCCGACATCATCCGCGAACAGCTCGACGGCACGACCGGCCGCTGAGGATTCGGTCCCGGCCGGAGGTATGACTTCCGTGCCTGGCCGTGGCACGATCTCAGGGATGAGTACCGGGACGAGTGACGCGCAACGGCTGGCCGATCTGGTGCGGCTGCGGCGGGTCAAGGATCGGATCGACCGCGAGTACGCCGAGCCGCTCGACGTCGACGCGCTGGCCCGGGGTGCGCACATGTCGTCCGGGCACCTGAGCCGGGAGTTCAAGCGCGCGTACGGAGAGTCGCCGTACGGGTACCTGATGACGCGCCGGATCGAGCGCGCGATGATGCTGCTGCGGCGCGGCGACCAGAGCGTCACCGACGTCTGCTTCGCGGTCGGCTGCCAGTCGCTCGGCACCTTCAGCACCCGTTTCGCCGAGCTGGTCGGGATGCCGCCGAGCGTGTACCGCGAGCGCGCGGCCGACGCGACGCTCGGGATCCCGTCGTGCGTGGCGAAACAGGTCACCCGACCGATCAGGAATCGAGAAGCATCACCGGCGTCCAGCACGTAGCGTGACGCCCATGGACCTCAAGATACTGCACAGCTTCCTGCCGCACACCGACCCCGAGGCGGCGATCACGTTCTACCGCGACGTCCTCGGCTTCGAGGTACGCAACGACGTCGGGTACGAGGGGATGCGCTGGATCACGGTCGGCCCGGCCGGTCAGCCGGACACCTCGATCGTGCTCACTCCGCCGGCCGTCGACCCCGGAATCACCGAGGACGAGCGCCGTACCATCCTCGAGATGATGGCCAAGGGCACCTACGCGACGGTGGTGCTGCAGACCGACGACCTGGACGGGTTGTTCGAGCGGCTGCAGGCGACCGACGCCGAGGTGATCCAGGAGCCGATCGACCAGCCGTACGGCATCCGGGACTGCGCCTTCCGCGACCCGAGCGGCAACCACATCCGGATCAACCAGGCCTCCTGAGCCAGGACCACGAGGGGACACCGATGGCCGCCAAGCAGCACGAAGCAGACAGTCACGACCTGATCCGGGTCACCGGTGCGCGGGTGAACAACCTGAAGGACGTCAGCATCGAGATCCCGAAGCGCCGGCTCACGGTGTTCACCGGGGTCTCCGGCTCGGGCAAGAGCTCGCTGGTGTTCGGCACGATCGCGGCCGAGTCGCAGCGCCTGATCAACGAGACGTACTCCGCGTTCGTCCAGGGCTTCATGCCGAACCTGGCCCGCCCGGACGTCGACGTACTCGACGGCCTGACCACCGCGATCATCGTCGACCAGGAGCGGATGGGCGCGAACCCGCGCTCGACGGTCGGTACGGCGACCGACGCGAACGCGATGCTGCGGATCCTGTTCAGCCGGATCGCCACGCCGAACGCCGGGCCGCCGACGGCGTACTCGTTCAACGTGCCGAAGCGGATCGCGACCGGCTCGATGACCGCGGACAAGGGCGCCGGTGAGCGCAAGGTCGTCCGCGAGGCGGTGTACGCCGGCGGCATGTGCCCGCGCTGCGAAGGGATGGGGTCCGTCACCGACTTCGACCTGACCGCGCTGTACGACGCCGAGAAGTCGCTGAACGAGGGCGCGCTGACCATCCCCGGCTACAGCATGGAGGGCTGGTACGGGCGCATCTTCCGCGGCTCCGGCTACTTCAACCCGGACAAGCCGATCAAGAAGTACACCAAGAAGGAACTGCACGACCTGCTCCACCGGGAGCCGACCAAGATCAAGGTCGAGGGCATCAACCTCACCTACTCCGGCCTGATCCCGGCGATCCAGCGGTCGTTCCTGTCCAAGGACGTCGAGGCGATGCAGCCGCACATCCGCGCGTTCGTGGAGCGCGCGGTGACGTTCACGACCTGCCCGGACTGCGGCGGGACGCGGCTCTCCCAGGAGGCGCTGGCGTCGAAGATCAAGGGCAAGAACATCGCCGACCTGTGCGCGATGCAGATCACCGATCTCGCCGCCTGGATCCGGGCGCTGAAGGAGCCGTCGGTGGCGCCGCTGCTGAAGGCGCTCGGCGACGCGCTGGACTCGTTCGTCGACATCGGGCTCGGGTACCTGTCGCTCGAGCGGCCGGCGGGCACGCTCTCCGGCGGTGAGGCGCAGCGGACGAAGATGATCCGGCACCTCGGGTCGTCGCTGACCGACGTGACGTACGTGTTCGACGAGCCGACGATCGGCCTGCACCCGCACGACATCCAGCGGATGAACGACCTGCTGATCCAGCTCCGGAACAAGGGCAACACCGTGCTCGTCGTGGAGCACAAGCCGGAGACGATCGCGATCGCGGATCACGTCGTCGACCTCGGGCCGGGTGCCGGCTCCGGTGGTGGCGAGGTCGTGTTCGAGGGTTCGATCGAGAAGCTGCGGACGAGCGGGACGCTGACCGGACGGCACCTGGACGACCGGGCCTCGGTGAAGCCGACGGTGCGGACCTCGTCGGAGGTGCTCGAGGTGCGCGGCGCCTCGACCAACAACCTGCGGGACGTCGACGTCGACATACCGCTCGGGGTACTCGTGGTCGTGACCGGGGTGGCCGGATCCGGGAAGAGCTCGCTGATCCGCGGTTCCGTCGCGGACCGTGAGGGTGTCGTGGCGATCGACCAGGGCGCGATCCGGGGGTCCCGGCGGAGCAACCCGGCGACATACACGGGCATGCTGGAGCCGATCCGGAAGGCGTTCGCGAAGGCGAACGGGGTGAAGCCGGCGCTGTTCAGCGCCAACTCCGAGGGCGCGTGCCCGGCGTGCAACGGCGCGGGCGTGATCTACACCGAGCTGGGTGTGATGGCGACGGTCGAGTCGCCGTGCGAGGAGTGCGGCGGGAAGCGGTTCCAGGCGTCGGTGCTCGAGTACAAGCTGGGTGGCCGCGACATTGCCGAAGTACTCGCGATGCCGGTGTCGGAGGCGGTGGCGTTCTTCGAGGACGGCGACGCGAAGGTGCCGGCCGCGCACAAGGTGCTGGAGCGGCTCGCGGACGTCGGGCTCGGCTATCTCTCGCTGGGGCAGCCGCTGACGACCCTGTCCGGCGGCGAGCGGCAGCGGCTGAAGCTCGCGACGCACATGGGGGAGAAGGGCGGCATCTACGTCCTCGACGAGCCGACCACCGGGCTGCACCTGGCCGACGTCGAGCAGCTGCTCGGGCTGCTGGACCGGCTGGTGGACTCCGGCAAGTCGGTGATCGTGATCGAGCACCACCAGGCGGTGATGGCGCACGCGGACTGGATCATCGATCTGGGGCCGGGCGCGGGTCACGACGGCGGCAAGATCGTGTTCGAGGGGACTCCCGCGGAGCTGATCGCGAAGCCGAAGACGCTGACCGGGAAGCATCTCGCGGAGTACGTCGGCAACTGATCAGGAATCAAGAAGCACCGGGCGGGGCCGGGCGCCTAGCGTGATGGACATGACCACAACGCAAGGAATTCAGACCGTGCTCCACCCGGTGACCGACCTCGAGAAGGCCAAGACCCTGTACGCCGCCCTGCTGGGCGTCGAGCCCGCCGCGGACTCGCCGTACTACGTCGGCTTCGAGGCCGAAGGCCAGCAGATCGGACTGGTCCCGAACAGCGACATGGCCGCGCCGATCTCGTACTGGCACGTCGCGGACATCGAGGCCAAGCTGGCCGAGATCACGGCGGCCGGGGGCACCGTGAAGTCCGCCTCGAAAGATGTCGGCGGCGGCCGGTTGGTTGCCACCTTCGCCGACCCCGACGGCAACGTCCTCGGTGTCCTGCAGGACCCGTCCTGATCTGTCCAACGTGATCGAGGGGGAGAGACCTGGTCTCTCCCCCTCGAAAGGTGGTTGCCCAATGTGCAGACTTCCCCTAGACGTCCGCGCCGCCCTGTACGGCGGTGAGGCTGTTGGCTTTCAGCCAGGTGTCGAGGTGGGACATGGTGGTGTGCAGGATGGCGCCGGTGAGCAGCATGTGGTCGGCGTCGGTGAGCTCTGTGTAGGTGGCGTTGGCGTACTTGCCGGCCGTGGTGCGGCAGATGGCGGGGACGACGGTTAGGTCCTTCTGACCACCGAAGACGAGGACGGGTGCGGAGACGGCCGCGTAGTTGACGCGGGAGGCCTTGCGGCGGTCCAGCTGCGGAAAGGCCATCTCGCAGTACGCGCGGCCGGACTCGCAGACGAGGTCGGCGTACAGCTCCCTGGACGCCTCCTCGGTCTGGGTGATCCGGCCGCCGGTGTGGAACGCCTTCCAGGTCGGGTACAGCGGCTTGTTCCACGGGCGCGGCTGGAGGTAGTGGTGGAGGAACAGCCGGCTCATCGACGGGTACATGGCGAAGATCCCCTCCGCCGGGGCCGGGCAGACCAGGACGAGACCCGCGAGCTCGGTCCGCGCCGCGACCAGCTGGACGATGAGACCGCCCAGGGAGTGACCCAGGAGGATCGGTGGCTCGTCCAGCGACTCGCACAGCTCGACGAGGTCGTCCGCGTAGTCGGTGAGGCTGAGTGGGGCGATCTTCGTCGCGCCCTCCTGCAGCGAGAGTTCGTGGTGGCGCAGGGTCGGCGTGTGCACGACGTACCCGCGTCCCTCGAACTCGGCCCGGGCCTCGTGCAGATGCTCGCCACGACCCCAGGTGCCGTGGACCATCACCACATGCTTCGCCATGGAGCACAACCTAGTCGCTCGGCAGGCCGACCGCGGCCAGCTCGTCGCCGAGTGACGTGCGCCAGTAGAGGACCTCACGTCCCGACCTGCGTCTTACGACCGTGGCCGCCTCGAGTAGGACCCGGAGGTGGTTGCCTACCGCGCCGAGCGGCAGCCCGGTGAGCGCGGCAAGCTGGGTGGTCGATCTTGGCTCGTCGAGGAGGAGCAGGACTCGGGCGCGGTTGGCGCCGACCAGCCTCGCCAGACCGTCTGGTGACGACCGCTCGACCTCCGCCAGCGCGCCCGAGACCGGGTAGACGAGAGCGAACCGGTCCGGCAGGTCCCACGCGGCCCAGTGGCCGTGGCTGTGCACAGGGACGAACGAGAGCTCCTTGGCGGCGGTCAGGTCGCGGCTGGGGAGGTCGTAGCCGTTGATCTGGAGGTGGCCGTCGCCGACCCAGCGGTGCCGGGAGCCGAGGCCGTTGAAGACGCCCTCCCAGCCCTGCTTGGCCAGCTGGCTCGTCCTCGACACAACGTCTGCCTCGAGCACGCGCCGGCGGCGTGGCCAGTCGGAGAGCAGCGTGGCGGTCCAGACCCAGCGCAGTACGTCGGCCATCGCCTCGCGCAGACCTGGTCGTTGCAGGGTCGTCGGCAGCGGACCGCCGGTCATCGTGCTGATCTCGGTGCGGATCCGCTCGTCGTCCCACGTCTGGAGCTGGGCGAGCTCGTCCTCGAAGGACGCGTCGGGGCCCAACGGCGGGAACGAGACGAAGTCGACGAGCCAGCCGGGTTTGACGCCGCGCGGCCGCCAGAGTCGCTGGGCGAGGTCCCGGCGTACGTCGTCCTCCGCGAGCATCTCGGCGTACGCCTCATGGTGCTGGCTGTAGAACGTGCGCTGCCAAGGCGCGGCCGGCGGGCGCGCGTCGCTCAGGATCATCAGCGCGGCGACGGTCTCGGTGAAGCGGGACACGACGAATCGGCTGCGCGCCAGCAGGTCGGTCGAGACCACCCAAGTTCCCATGTTTTCGCCTCCTCGCGAATCATTATCGCCCCGGCTTTCGGGGGCGGCACGATCTCTGAGTGATGACGTATCGGGAGTTGTTCGCTGTCCGCGAGTTCCGGGTGCTGTTCCTCAATCGCTGCGCGGTGATGATCTCGGTGGCGGCGTCGGGGCTGGCGCTGGGCACGGTGGTGTACGACGCGACCGGGTCGGCGTTCCTCAGCGCGTTGTCGATGTTCGGGGGACCGCTGGTTGCGCTGGTGACCTCGCAGTTCTTGCTGGCCACGTCGGATCTGGTCCGGCCGCGGACTGCGTTGATGCTGCAGATGGTTGGTGCGTTCGTCTCTCATGCGCCGCAGGTGATCCCCGGGTTGCCGTGGCAGTTCCGGTTCGTGTTGCTGGCGATTCCATATGTGGTGAACTCGATGTTCTCGGGGACGCAGTGGGTGATCGTGCGAGACATCGTGCCGGCGGAGTCGTTCGTGCTGGCTCGGTCCGCGCTGAACCTGGCGGTCGGCGCGATGCAGGTCGTCGGGTACGCCGCCGGTGGGGTCGCGCTGATCTGGTTGACGCCGACGGAGCTGTTCATCCTGGCGGCGGTGGCCGATCTGGTGTGCGTCGTGAACATCGTTGCCGGGATCAAGGATCGGCCGGCCCGCGGCGGTGGCGGTGGTGGTGGCGGGAGCGTCGTACGGCGTACTCGTGCGGTGAACCGGCGGCTGCTGACGTCTCCGGTGACTCGGCCGCTCTACCTTGCGTTGTGGGTGCCGAACGGGCTGATTGTCGGGTGCGAGGCGCTGTTCGTGCCGTATGCGCACAGTCCGGCCGGTGGCGCTGTGGCGGCGGCCGGGTGGCTGTTCGCGGCGTCCGCGGCGGGGATGATGCTGGGGGACCTTGCGATCGGACGTTATGTCAGGTCTGGTCTGCGGGATCGGCTGATCGAGCCGTTGCGCTTGCTGCTGGCGGTGCCGTACGTCGCGTTGCTGCTGTCGCCTCCGTCGGTGGTGGTTGCTGTGCTCGCGTTTGTCGCGTCGGCGGGTTATGCGGCTTCGTTGCCGCTGCAGGATCGGTTACTGCATCACACTGACGAGGCGTCGTCGGGTCAGGTGATGGGGCTCTATGGCCAGGGCATGATGATTTGGCAGGCCGTGGGGGCTGGGATCGCGGGGGTTGTCGCCGGGGTCGTCGCGCCTGCGCGGGCGATGGGGATCATGGCGGTCGCCTCTGTCGTGGTCACGCTTCTGCTGACCCGTGGCCTCCGCCGGTCGGTGGTCACCTCGCCCGCCTTGCCCGACAGCGATCGCAGCTCGGGCGGCACGAGCGGCACTGACCACACCGGCGACACGGCCGGTTCGGGCGGCGTCAGTTCGGGCGGCGGAGATGGCGTGGTACAGCCGACATGACGCGGCCGAGGTCGTCGGTGATGGCGGCGACGCGTTCGGAGCGGCCGTCGTCGTCGATGTAGATCATCACGGTGCGGACGTCGGCATGACCGGACAGCTCCTGGATGTCCTCGGCACCCAGGCCGCGACGCTTCTGGTCGGTGATCGCCGTTGCTCGGAGCGCGTGCGGGGTGACCTTCTCGGGACGAGGGATGCCTGCGGCCTTCGCCAGGCGGCGAAGCATGCGGGTGACATCGTGCCGGTCCAGGCGTTGGCCGGTTGCGTCGACGATCAGGGGTGCAGGGCCCGTGCCGGTCCAGCGGGGGCGGATTGCGACGTACAGGTCGAGTAGTTCGGCGACGGTGGTTTCGAGGGGCACGCGTACCTGAAGGCCGCCCTTGCGGGTGATGACCAGCCAGGTGCGGCGGCCTTCGTCTTGGCGGTCGGCGTCGTTGGCGGCGCAGAGCTCTGAGACGCGTAGCGCGCCGGTGAAGAGGATGCCGACGACGAGGGCGTCGCGGACATCGGTGGCGGCGGCGACGATCGCGCGTACGTCGTCTGCCTCGAGCACCCGCGCTGACGTGGCTCGGCGGCCGCGGCGGAACTTGGGCCGGTGGTCGTCGTCCGAGATCGGGCTGACGACTTGGAGGCCCCAGCTCGCGGCGTACCGGTAGAGGCTCGAGAGCGTGGACAGCCGACGAGCGACCGACGACTCCGCAGCGCCGGCGTCCTGCTGCTGGGTCAGCCACATCGTCACCTCGGCTCGGGTGAGATCGAGTGCGAACCGGTCACGACCCAGCTCACGCCGCGCCCAGTCGGCCCAGAGCAGGAGGTCGTCCGCGTAGGCGATCCGCGTCTGTGGGCTCGCGCGCCGGGTCCCGCCCAGCCAGAGCACGGTCAGCGCGACCACCTCCGGCGTCAGCGCTTCACTCAGCAGATCGAGCCTGTCGACTATTTCTGGCGTTGGGCCGGGGGAGTCCGGGGTGGTGGTCTCGGGGGTTCGCCTGACACCGATCGGTTTCCTGGCGCCGAGCGCTCGGCGTACCGCGGCTTCGGTGGCGGCGTCCGGGCGGGGATCCTCTACGGCAGTTCCTGGAACAGTCCGGACCAGTTCTCGGGATGCGTCATCGCGCTCGTCGTCCACCTCGCCGAGACTAGCGCATAACGGGGATTATGCGCTATCTCATCGTCAGTTTAGTTTAATCGAAATCGACGTAATGGAATGGACTTAAGACGAAACAGAATGGACCGAATCGAGTAGGATGCGATCCATGACAACGGCTGAGACCGACGTGATCGCGCCGTCCCGTGGCGGTTTGTGCGAGTTCCCGGGCGTCGACTGCCCGAACCCCAAGCAGCTCGACCCGGGGACGCCGGGGCGGCCGCCGAAGTACTGCGGGGTGGAGGGTCCTGGCGTCGACGGGCGCCTGGTGCTGCACAACAAGGCGAACGCTTGGGTCGCGAAGAACACGGTGAAACGCCTTGTGGAGCGCGGGACCGGCGACCTGTCGGAGTCCACCGGGCTCAGCGGGGGACTGGGTAGTAGGCCTGGCGCGGGGGCTCGGCGTGCCGGGGTTGCGTCGGGTCCGGTGACAGGCGCTCGGGTGACGCTGGAGAAGCAGATGGGGGAGTTGCCCGTCCGGCTGGAGCACCTACAGACGTTCCTGACCGGTGTCGTGGACGCGGTCCGCGCGTACGGCGACTCCGCGGCCGTCGCCGCCGAGGTCGAGCAGCTGCAGGCGGCGTCCCGCGCCCAGCTGGCCGAGGCCGAGCGGCAGCGTGGGGAAGAGGAACACCGCCGGCGCCAGGCCGAACAGCGCGCCGCCGACGCAGAAGACGCCCGCGACGAAGCAGACGCCGCCGCCCAGGACGCCGTCCTGGCAGCCCAGGAGGCCGCGGCGGAGTTGGAGGCAGCACGCGCCGAGCTCGCAGAGGCGCTGAAGGCCGCCGACCAGGCGCGGCGCGAGGCCGACGCCGCCCGAGAGGGTGCCCGGGCTGAGGTGGAGCAGGCGCGAGCGGAGGCCGAGGATTCGGTGCGAGAGTTCCGGAAGACTGCCGACCGGCAGATTCAAGAGGCCCGCACCGAAGCCGAGACCGCCCAGATCGCCCGAGTCACGGCCGAGGCGGAGCGCCAAACCGCCCAGCAATCAGCAGATCGCCTCGCCACCGAGCTGCAGGAAGCGCTGCAAGAGCTCAGAGACTCCCGCGACCACCACCGCCGCGAGCTCGACACCCTGAGAGCCGAACACCGAGCCGACCGAGACCAACTCCGCACCGACCACCAGTCCCAACTAGCCGACGTCAAACAAGCTGCGACCGATCGCCTGGCCGCCCTGACCACTGCCCATCAAGCAGCCGAAGAGGTCGCTGCCACCCTCCGCCGCCAACTCGAAGCGCACACCCGCCCGTCCAACCCGGCTCCGGAGGAGTCTGAGACGGCGGGGGAGTAGGGCCTCGCTACTCGGCGCGGATTTCGACTGCGATGTTGCCCTGGACCGCGCGGGAGTACGGGCAGGTGTTGTGGGCGGCTTCGAGCAGCTTCTCGCCGGGCTCGCCGCGGAGATGGTCCGGGAGCGCGACGCGAAGTACGCCGGCCAGGGTGAATCTGCCGACAGTCGGGACGAGGCTCACCTCGGCGGTGACGGAGACGTCCTTGGCGTCCAGCCCACGGAGCTCGGCCAGGCGGTCGAGGGTGGTGGAGAAGCAGGCGGCCCAGCCGGCGGCGAAGAGCTGTTCTGGGTTCAGGCCGTCGCCGGTGCCGCCGAGTTCCGGGGGAGAGGCGAGTTGTACGTCGAGTCGTCCGTCCGAGGTGACGGCTCGGGTGCCGCGGCCGGACGAGGTTGCGATGGCGGTGTAGGTCGGTTTCATGTCGGGTCCCTCCAGAGCGGGTCAGGTTGCGAACGTCCTCAACGATCGCGAGCCGCGGGGGAGAGGCTCAATTACCTCTTTGGTGCAGTGAATCGCGTTACCCAGCAGGTAATGGATGGTCGGCCCGGCAGCGCCGTACGCTGAGCTGGCGACCGAGACCTTGGGGATGCGATGACCGTTCTGGACGAGCCACGGAGTGTCGGTGAGCTGCTGCGGTTCTGGCGTACGCACCGGCGGTTGAGTCAGCTCGAGCTGGCGCTCGAGGCCGAGATGTCGACGAAGCATCTGAGCTTCGTGGAGACCGGCCGTGCGCAACCCAGCCGGCAGCTGCTGGCGCACCTGTCCAACCATCTCGACCTGCCGATGGCCGAGCGAAACCGGTTGCTGCTGGCCGGGGGATTCGCGCCGATGTACCTCGATCAGCCGTATGAATCCAAGTCGATGCAGCCGCTGCGGGACTCGCTCCGCCGGCTGCTCGACGCCCACATGCCCAGCCCGGCGCTCATCGTCGACGGCCTGTGGAACCTCATCGACGCCAACCCAGCCGCGTCGCTGCTCTGGGACGGCGTGGACCCCGAGCTCCTGAAGCCGCCCATCAACCTGCTCCGCCTGTCGGTCCACCCCGGCGGCATCCCCAGCATTTCGTCGATGACCGCGGCCTGCAGCGTGCCGCTCATCCACCAACTTCGCCGCCGATCCCGCGAGGACGCCAACCAGGCGCTGTCCGACCTCCTTGAAGAAGTCGAGCCCTACCTCCCGGACACCCCGCTGACCGCCGCGGCCCAGCAACCGATGGTGACCCTCAACCTCCGCACACCACTAGGCGAGGTCACCCTCTTCAGCACGATCGCCACCATCGGCGCCCCACTGGAAGTCACCGCCGCAAGCCTCGCGATCGAGACCTTCCTCCCGACCGACCCCACAAGCGCAAGCCGCCTCCGCGAGCTCTTTCCCGAGGTTGGTACGACGCAGTAGTCACGAGTGCAGCGGTAGGAAGGTCTCGCAAGCTTCGACGTTGTGAAGCGTGATGTCGTCCCGGCGACGCTTCTCCCAGGCATCTCGGGTGAGTCGCCAGCAATTCAGAAGAGCTGGCTCGCCTCGGCGCGTAGCCCAGTCGGCGCCGTTGGGTTCGTAGCCGAGGGTTTGTGAGATGGCGTTGGAGCTGTGGTTGTCCACGAACGCGTCGCTGGTCGCTTCCTTCGCGTCGAGACCCTCGAACCCGAGATGCAGAATCGCCTCGCGCATCTCCCGCCCGAGCCCGCGGCCGCGCAGGTCCGACGACAGCCACGAGAACGTCGTGAACGTCCCGAAGGTCGAGAAGTTCACGCCGCAAAGGTCCTGCATCCCGACCGGCCGCCCGTCGACCACCACCACGAAGTACAGCCGCCACTTCTCGGCGTCGACGTGACCTCGCCCGCGCCAGATCGCCCGCAACCACTTGGCCACGCGCAAGTCGGGATCAGGCTCGTAGAGCGAGATCGGATCGTCGTACGGCAGCGGCTCAGCGTGCGTCTTCCCGGCACGCACCACGTCAGCGAGCTCAAACAACAACTCATCCGAAGCACCCTGAAGCTCCAACCGCGGCGTACTGACCCGCACATCGAACAACGGATAGCTCACACCGGACCCACCACTCGCCATGCGCCGATCTAACCCGAAGCCCCACGCCGACGCACACGGTTTAGTCAGGCATGAGCGAGGCGGGTACGGTGCTGACATGCGGGCCCGATGGGAAGATGACGAAACCGGACGCGGCGTCGGGGACGCCAAGCGGTTGGTCGCCGGTGCGAGTGATCTGCTCGCGGCCTTCCAGGAGTCGCTGTGGGTCGCCGAGCAACCCGAGGATCATCTCCTGCCGCATGTCGAACGATGGTGTCAGGACGACGGGCGGCTTGCGCTGCGAACTACTTCGATCGACGACCAGCACACCTTTGTCCTCGACCTCGAGTGGCGCGGCGAGCTGACGGGCGTGGGGCAGGTACGCGCGGCTGTGTTCTCGCTCATCGGATCGTTCGCTGAGAGCGTCACGTATGTTCGCCAGCGCCGGATGCTGAGCGAGAGTGACGGGTCACTGGAGGCGCTGCGGTTCGAGATCGGAACCGGCGAACTAGCACCCGACACAAGATTCCACCCGCACGGCCACACCGTAGTCATCAACGTGACCGGTGCTGTCGCGGCAGGCAGTCAGCGCGGTAGTGGTTCGCTGGTGCGGTGACGATCCAGATCCGCCTCGCGACTCAGGCCGATGTCGAGGACCTCGTTGCGCTCGAGGGTCGGTTGTTTGCTGTGGATGCCGGCGTGCACGATCCCATTGTCGACACCACGTGGCCGCAGCGGCGTGGGGCCGCCGACTTCGCGGGGTTACTGGGCAACGAGAAGGCACTGGTGCTGGTCGCCGCGGACGAGTCAGGAGCGTGCGGGCATCTGGTCGGCTGGGTGAGCGAGTCGAGTGAGGTACGCCGGGGTGTGGTGACTGGCTATCTGCGCAGCCTGTTCGTCGAGGAACGCGCCCGCAGGCACGGCGTGGCCAGGGAGCTCGTGGAGCGGTTCGTGGCGTGGGCCGAGGGCGAGCATGGTGCTGTCACGGTCTCGGTCACGGCGTACGCCGATAACCAGAACGCCCGCGCGTTCTACGCAGACCTCGGCTTCGAAACCCTCAGCGTCGTACTGACCCGCGCCCGCCGACTCGGTCAAGCGACGCCGGACACACCCTCGTCCCACTAGCCGCAAAGCAGCCTGGATAGCCTCCGTCGGGTGATGCGGGATGAGGCTCGGAGTGTGGTGGCTGCGTTGGCTGCTGGGCGGGCGCGATGGTTGGCGGAGACTGTGCCGGTGCTGCAGGCCGAGGGAGTCTGGCTCGTTGGTTCGCTCGGGTCCGGAAGGGGCGACGAGTGGAGTGATGTGGACATCATCGTTGTCGGCGGGGAGTGTGTACTCGATGAGACGCTGCTGACCCTCGACATGCCGGCCAACGGACCGGCCGGCGGCGGGTATGTGGGGGCTATGTACGACGTTGGGACCCTTCCGCTGTGGGTCGATTGGTATCTGTGGCCGCCGGGTGCGCCGATACCCCGAGAATCTCGGCTGCTGGCCGGTGCCGCAACGGCTGGCAACCTCGGCCTGTCGGAGACGCTCGAGCTGATGGGCCGCGGTCTACCGGGGCCTGCGCCGGACCCAGACGTGTTCGCCCTTGCCATGCTGCCGCTGGCGGCGAAGCACATCGCTCGAGGCGACTTGGACAAGGCTGCGGAGATGGCGGCGATGCTCAATGCGCCCTCCGACGTGGAGGTCGGCGCCGGACTGTCCGTCGTACTCTCGCGGGTCGAAGGACACAAGACAGCTTCTGCAGCGGTTCGTCGCTATCTGGAGGTTGTGAGAGCTATCGCTGGACCGGGTTCTTGGGAGTAGCTCGTGTGGCTGCGTAGCCGAGGGAGTCGGCACCGGCCAAGGTGGCGTGCCCCATCGCCGTCGCGACTGGTGGCGCTCAGGCGCGAGTCGCCGGACTCGCGCCCGCAGAAGTCAGCGCCCTCCAGCAATGGATGACCGACGCCCTCCTCAAGCAGGCCCTCGAAACACCACCGACCTGAGAGACCCGTGCACTGATCGTCGACATCAAAAACCTGAGCCCGCTAAGTGCCGATAAGGAGCATTATGTCAACTAATGGGTTCTGGGGCGCTCCCCGGTTGGGTTTTGCGGCCGAAGCGGGCCAGGCAGTGCCAGAGGTGTTTTAGGTCTTGGGGTGGGGCGTCTGCGGTTGTGAGGACTGCGGGGGTCAGTTCGGGGCCTAGGGATTTTGCGAGGGTGATGATGTGGGGGCCGCGGTAGGTGGGATCCAGGTCTGAGGGTGTTGCGGTGAAGCCGGGGTGGAATTCTGTTGGGCAGCCCAGGTGGGCGGCTGCTGTGTGGACGGGTGTGTTGGCGAAGGACGGGTCCAGGACGAGCGCTTCCACGTCGGTGGTGAAGTTGACTGGGCCGTGGACATGGGCCTCGACATAGTTGTCCAGGTCGTCCAGGGCTGGGTCGTCGGCCAATGTGCACAGGTGTGGGAGCAGGGTTTTGTCGCCGAAATCCTGTGGGTCTCGGTAGGAGTCCGGGAAGCAGAAGGTTGCCCGGTCGACGGCCTCCGGGCGAAGTCGCAGGTATGACGAGCCGAAGCGGATGGCGCCGCCGTACGGGTCGGCGCGGTGGTTCCAGGCGCCGTAGACCGGGCGAGTGTGGGCGGGCTGGTCGTCGTACCGGCCCGCGAAGAGCCTGCTTTCCCAGCTCCAGCGGGCGCCGCCGGGGAATGCCGTCAGTCCCCCGTTGGAGATTCCGATGACGAATTGGGAGAAATAGCATCCGTCGGCAGCCATGGATTCGATCACCAGGCGGCCGTTGTGCAGCCGGTCCGGATGGAAATGCAAGGTGATCGACACGGTACTCCCCGGGTAATTACACGTTGACCTTGAAACCGAGGTCGATATCTGTGGCTGCTTGGCCACCGCGGATTCCCCAGCTTTCAGCAGGAAAGTCGCGGACGAGGATTGTGATGTGGTTGGCGGGGATGCCGAACGGCTCCAGGTTGGTCACGAGCGCGCGGTAGAGGTTGCGTTTGGCATCGAGTGAGCGGCCGGCGAAGCAGTCGATGTTCACGATCGTGGCGAACTCCGGGTGCGCAAGGCCCGGTGGTACGGCGAAACGGTGCGGCGCGTGGACCACCAAGCGGACGTGCTTGTCCCCCGGCGGGATCCGGAACGCGCTCACGAGCGCTGCGTGGACGGCGTCGATCAGGGCGACCTCGTCGGCGTCCGAGTACTGCCGGCGTACCTCGATGAGCGTGCTGGGCATGGTTCCTCCGTGCGGGGAGAGCTCGAGGGTACGACGATCCCATCGGCGCCGTGGCGGCTCAACCGCGTTTTGCCCTACTCCCCCGTCACAGCCGCGAAGAAAATCGCTCAGAAAGCTGGACGGAATTGCCGGGGAGAATTATCCTGGCGGGATGGAGAATACCCAAAAGAATGCATTCTCTACTTCTAACTTATCACCAGGAAATGGGGAGTGCAAGTTGACGGAATTCTGGCAGTTGGGGGACGTCGCGGTACGGCGGGTCGGGTTCGGCACGAAGCGGTTGGCGGGCGCTGACGGGAGCAACTCGCGCGAACAGGCGGCGCGGCTGCTGCGCCGGGCGGTCGAACTCG
Source organism: Kribbella sp. NPDC026611 (assembly GCF_040638345.1). Taxonomy (NCBI): domain Bacteria; kingdom Bacillati; phylum Actinomycetota; class Actinomycetes; order Propionibacteriales; family Kribbellaceae; genus Kribbella; species Kribbella sp. NPDC026611. The sequence goes on along the minus strand of NZ_JBEZYC010000004.1, from coordinate 774,810 downwards.
GGGTGAACCATCTGGACACCGCGGCGTTCTACCCGTCGGTATCGCCCGAAGGAGACAGCAGGCAGTTCGAGGGGCTGGACTGGGCGAACGCGGTGGTGCGGGACGCGCTGGCGCCGTACCCCGATCAGTTCGTCGTCGCGACGAAGGTCGGCCCGACAAGGCACGGGCTGGCGCGACCGGACGAGCTCCCAGCTCTGGTCGAGCGCGATCTCGGCCAGGAGACGCTGGACCTGGTGTACCTCCGGCAGACCGGGCTGACCTCGATCGCCGAGCACTTCGGCGTACTGGCGGGCCTGCAGGAGAAGGGCATGATCCGGCACCTCGGGCTGTCCAACGTGCGGATCCCGCATCTCGAAGAAGCCCGGCAGATCGCGCCGGTGGTCGCGGTGCAGAACAGGTACGGCGTCGGCTTCGGGCGGGTCAACGACGCCGTTGTGAGCTGGTGCGGCGAGCGCGGGATCGCCTTCGTGCCGTTCTTCGCCCTCGCGGCCGACGCCCGCGAAGCCGGCGGCGTCTCGCAGTCGGACACGATCCAGGACATCGCCCAGCGGTACGACGCGACGCCGGCGCAGGTCCGGTTGGCGTGGACGCTGAGCAGGGGCGACCATGTCCTCGCCATCCCCGGGACTTCAAGCGAGCGGCACCTCGAGGAGAACCTGCAAGCGGCCGACCTCGACCTCTCCCCCGCCGATCTGGACCTGCTGGACAGCTTCATCGACTGAAGCGACCCGAAGCGATTGAGCAGACTGAGCCGACAGATCAGTCGTAGTACCGGCGCGCACTCGACCCCACGCGGGTGACGTCGGTGCCGTAGATGTGGAGCGAGATGGCGGTCTCCGGATAGGTGTTGTGGACTCGGTGGATGTCACCAGGCGGTGCAAAGGCGCTGACCTCGCCGACCTGGTTCTCGGCCGAACCGACCAGCCGGAGACCGTCATCGGTCATCGTGTACAGATCTTCGTGCTCGGTGCCTTGCAGTACGCCGACGACGCACCAGGTGATGTGGTCGTGGATGCGGGTGATCTGCCCATGGCGCCACACGATCGCGATGATCGAGAACGAGCCGTCCGGCTCGACATGCAGCGTGTGGCTCTGGTAGTTCTCCGGCGAACCGAGCCGCTGCTCCGCGGTCAGCACGTCCGGACCCGGCAGATGCCGGCGGAGCTGATCACCGACGAGCGCGGCGGTCGCACTCCAATCGGCGTGCTCGTCGACCGCGGTCCGGACGCCGGCGATCAGCTCTGTCAGAGTGCTGGTGGTGAGCGCTGTAGTAGTCATGTTTCGAGAGTGCGTCCGCCCGACCCATGACGTCTAATGCCAACTTTCTCGCTCATTCATAGACAGACTTGATACATCCACGACACCCATCTACTCGGTGCCAGTGAAGGTCACCTCTTCGGTGGTCTGGACGGCGGCGGTGCGGCCGGGGGCGCGATGGTACTGCCAGTAGAGGTTGGTGTGGGCAATGACCTTGTCCGGGGTCGGTGCGCCCCACTCGCTCATGTCCTCGGTGGTGTGGGCGTCACCGACCAGCGTCACGTCGTACCCGCGGACCATCGCGCCGTGGATGGTCGAGCGGATGCACTCGTCGGTCTGCGCACCCGAGACGAAGACGCGGCCGATGCCGCCCGCGGCGAGGACCTCCTCGAGGTCGGTGTCCTCGAAGGAGTCGGCGTACGTCTTGTGGACGAGCGCCTCGGACTCATCGGGTTTGAGCTCGGGGACGAACTGCCACTCGTCGCTGTCCTTCACCAGGTTCTCGCTGGAGTGCTGGACCCACACGACGGGCACGCCGCCGGCGCGGGCCTTGCTGACCAGAGTGCTGACGTTCGCCACCACCCGGTCGCGCTCGTGTGCGTTGCCGACGACACCGTTCTGCACGTCGATGACCATCAGGGCTGTGTTCGGCCGGCCGGCCAGCGTGGACATAGGCGCAATCCCTTCCTCGGATCAGGTACCGCGAACGCTAGACCCGGCCACCGACAGTTTCCGCCGAACCGAACCTAGGCCCGGATCCGCAACCGCACCATCGGTACGTCGCCGTCGTCCAGATCCTCCGCCCGCCGCACCGACGTCTTGATCGGCAGCACGTACGCGCCGTCCTTCGGGAACATCGACGTGTCCCACACCGTGCCGCCGATCTCCGCGGTCACCGGGATCATCCCCCAGCCGTAACTGACGAAGCCGGACTCGGCCTGGAAGAACGCACACTCCTCGTCCGGGACCGTGATGAAGTACCACGGCGCCGGCCCGCGCCAGTACCAGATCTCGCCGGCGAACTCGATGTCGCTCACGCTTCCGTCGCCTCCAGGAGCCGCTGACCGAGGGCCTTCGACGCCGCGATGATTTCCGGGCTGCCAAGAATGTGGTACGTCGACCTGATCGCCGTCAACTGCGCCGCGTACCAGTCGGGCTCGTCGGTGCTGGCCAGCAACCGGGTGTGGGTGGCGTCGATCGCTTCCATCCGGCCCATCGAGCGCGCGATCCACCACGACGCGTCCTCGAGGCTCGCGTCGATCACGACCTCGATCGGGTACCGCCAGCCCATCGCCAGATGCTCTTCTACCGCCGCCAACGGGTCGAGATCCGCGGGCGGCGTGAAATCAAGGTCCAGCACTTCGACCCGAGTGACCTTGTCGACGCGGAGTACCCGCTGCGCGTCCTTCGTGTGCGACCACCCCAGCAGGTACCACCGGCCCCGCCGTACGACGACCGCCCACGGGTCGACCTCCATCGGGAACTCCTCGTGGTGCCGGCGGTACTGGATCCGGACCCGCCGGCAGGCCGTGCTGTAGCTGACGAGCTGCGCCGTGATCTCCGGATCCGGCGTCCGCGCGCCAGGATCGGGCCCGCGTGCACTGACCTTCCGGATCGCGTCGGTCGAGCGGGCCATTCGCTCCGGGAGGACGCGAATGATCTTCCCGAGCGCGCTCTCCACCGGATCCGCGGCGCCCCGCGGGCCCTCGAGAACGGCCATCACCAGGCCCAGGGCCTCGGTCGTGCTGAACATCAGCGGTGCCAGCCGCAACCCGCGCCCGACCCGGTACCCGCCGTACGGCCCGCGGACCGACTCGATCGGGATGTCGGCCTCGCGCAGGATCGCGACGTACCGGCGGGCGGCGCGCTCGGAGACGCCGAGCTTCTCGCCGAGGTGCTCGGCGGTGATGCCAGGACTGTTCTGGATCAGCTCCAGCACCATCAGCGTCCGGGCCGTCGGACTCACGTCGTGCGCCATTGCTCCCCGTTCCGGAAGGCATCCGTCCGCAACAAACGTAGTACAAGAAGTGCTCAGCGGGTGAGCGCTTTGTCTGCGACGATCAACGGGTGAGGGCGGATCGGTTGGTGGCGGTGCTGCTGCTGATGCAGTCGCGCGGCCGGGTCACGGCGGCCGAGGTCGCCGCGGAGCTGGAGATCTCGGTCGCCACCGCCCGGCGCGATCTCGAAGCGTTGTCCACCGCCGGGATCCCGGTCTATCCACAGCCCGGCCGAAACGGCGGTTGGCAGCTGGTCGGTGGCGCGCGGACCGATCTCAGCGGCCTCAACGCGACCGAGGCCCAGGCACTCTTCCTCCTGGTCGGGCCGGCCGCCTCGATCGCGCCAGAGGCGAAGGCGGCGCTCCGGAAGCTCGTTCGGGCGCTGCCCGGCACCTTCCGGGAACACGCCCAGGCCGCCGCCGAGGCCGTGGTCATCGACCCGGCGCGCTGGGGTGCACACGTCCGCGAGCGACCGGAACTCGTCCGGCGGCTGCAGGATGCCGTCGTACGGCGACTCCGCGTCCAATTGGTCTACTCCGGCCGGGACCGGCTCGTGGATCCGCTCGGGCTCGTCGACAAGGACGCCATCTGGTACCTGATCGCGGGGACCGACCACGGCCGGCGGACGTTCCGGGTCGATCGCATCCAGGACGCCGGCGTCACCGGCGAGTCGTTCGAGCGACCCAACGACTTCGACCTCGCGCAGGCCTGGGAGGAGATCGTCGAGCGGATGGAAGAACGACGCTCCGGTCTCACCGCGACCGTGCTCATGGACCGCAAGCACGTCTGGGTCATGCAGGACCGGCTCGGCCGCAACTGCGAGGTCGACGGCGAGGTCGGCGACCGCGTCCGTCTGCGGATCACCGCGCCGACGCCGCTGATGATCGCTCAGGACCTGGCGGGTTGGGGCGGGTTGATCGAGGTCACCGGACCGCCCGAGGTCCAGGCCGAGCTGGCCCGCCTCGGTCAGGAGCTCGCTGCGCGCTACAGCGGGATCGTGTAGACGATGAAGCCGCGGTTCTCCGCCACCTGGTCGTAGAGCCGGCGCGCGGTGGCGTTGCTCTCGTGAGTGGACCAGTACACCCGTCCGCACCCGCGTTCCTTCGCCCACTCGGTCACCGCGGCGATCAGCAACCGGGCTGCTCCTTGCCCGCGCGCCTCAGGTGCGGTGAACAGGTCCTGCAGGTAGCAGGAGTCCGGCGCGGTCGTGCTGGCGTGGGTCAAGAAGTGCACGATGCCCACCAGCCGTCCGTCGAGGTACGCACCGAGTGCATGGACCTCCTCGTCATGCTGGAACCTGTCCCACGCGTGGTCGTAGAACTCGTCCGGCATCACCCGTCCGTAGAACTCGTTGTAGCCGGCGAACAGCGTCTGCCAGGTGTCACGGTCTGTAGGCGTGAGTGGGCTGATGGTGAGCATGTACCGAACGGTGTCACGGAGGCGGTCCAGTGGACCACTGAGGTGAGTAGGGTGCGATGGTTCAGCGTGTCCCGACAAGCAGGTACAGGATCGATCCGTGACCACATCCCCTCCTCAGCCGCCCCAGGGCCCGTACGCCGGTCAGCCGGGCGGCTACGGTCCGCCGCCGCAACAGCAGTTCCCGCAGTACACGCAGCAGCCTGACCAGCAGGCCCAGCCGCCGCAGTACGGCGGTCAGCCGTACCAGCAGGAGCCGTACCAGCAGCAGGCTCCGCAGCAGGACCAGGGCCAGTACCCGCCGCCGTACCAAGGCCAGTACGCCCAGCAGGACCAGCACTCCCAGCAGCAGTATCCGCAGTTCCCGCAGCAAGGTCAGCAGCCGGGCTTCGCTCCGCAGGGTCAGCTGACGTGCAGGTTCTGTGGCGGCTACCCGGCGGTCGACGCGACCGTGCGCGGCCACCAGGGCCTGGTCATCCTGATGCGCTTCCTCAAGCTGCGCGGCCCGTTCTGCAAGACGTGCGGTACGGCGTCGGTCCGGGACATGACCTCGAAGAGCCTGTGGCAGGGCTGGTGGGGTATCGGGTCGTCGATCATCAACCCGATCACGATGCTGACCAACATCGGACCGAGCCAGAAGTTCAAGAACCTCCCGGAGCCGACACCGGGTCAGGGCCGGCCGATGGATCCGGGCAAGCCGCTGTTCCAGCGCCCGGCGATCTTCGGTCTGCTGATCCCGATCGCGGTGATCGCGCTGATCGTGATCGCGAACCTGAACTCGACCGAGTCGAAGGCCCAGGTCGGCGCCTGCGTGGTGAACAAGGGCACCTCCGGCAACCCGAACGTGAAGGTCGTCGACTGCACCTCGACCGAGGCCGAGTACCGGATCGTCGGCAAGATCGACGACTCGACCGACGACAGCAAGTGCGACCAGTTCGCCGGCGCGGAGGCGTCGTACGTCTACGAGAGCGGCTCGACGAAGTACACGCTCTGCCTCGCTCCTAAGTAAGTCAGCTGTAGTACCCGTCCACCGGCACGCGTGCCTCGTCGTACAGCGCGGGTCCTTCCTGCGGTACGGCGGGGAACGCGCCGGTGGACTTCAGTCCGTTCAGCTGCTCCCCCGACAGTGCGTACACCACGCCGCCGAGTCCGGAGCGGGCCAGCGCGCCGGTGCACATCTCGCACGGCTGGCAGCTCGTGTACATCGTCGTACCGGCGGCCACCTCGGGCGTCAGCTCCCGCGCGGCCCACACCGCGAGCTTCAGCTCCGGATGGAAGCTGATGTCGCGGTCGGTGATGGTCGTGTTCTGCGACTCGATCAGCACGGTCCCGTCCGGGCCGACCAGCAGCGAGCCGAACGGCGGGTTGCCGGCTTCGCGCGCGGCGGCGGCCAGGGCAATCGCCCGACGGAGAAAGCCTTCGGCTTCGGGGGTCATGTCGTCTCCTTCTGTCGGTGCGCGGCGATCGTCGCCAGCGCTTGCCAGGCCGGTTCCGGCCGTTCGGTCTCGGACGGGTCTCCGACGAACGGATCGAGTACAACGCTCCGCGCGCCGAGCTCCCGCAGTACGTCGAGGTCGGCGAGCACCTGGTCCAGCGAACCCTCGCCGGCGACGCGCTCGTCCTCGGGCAGCGGGGACGTCGTGAGCCGGAGCAGGATTCGGGGCGCGAACTCCGGTACCGGCCGGTCCTCGGCGGCGGCCAGCTCGCGCAGCCTGACTGTTGCCGTGCGCAACCAGTCGGTCCGGTTGCGGAGCGGGTGCCAGGCGTCACCGAAGCGGACGACACGGCGCATGGCCGCCGTACTGCCGCCGCCGACCCAGATCGGGATCTGGCCGCTGCCGTAGTCGGCGGTGTCCTTCCAGACCCGCCGCAACTCTGCCAGGACGAAGTCGGTCTGCCGCCCGCGCTCAGCATGATCCGCGCCGAGCGCTTCGAACTCTTGCTGCGCCCAGCCCGCGCCGACCCCGAGGACGAACCGCCCGCCGCTGAGGTCGTGCAGGTTGGCTGCCATCCGGGCGACGAGCAGCGGATGCCGGTACGGCGCGATCAGCACGGTCGTGCCGAGCCGGATCCGGTCGGTGATGCCGGCCAGCCAGCTCAGTGTTGTGAACGGCTCGTAGAACGGCGCCGGGTACTGCTCCGCCACGTCCGGTGTGACCACGACGTGGTCGGAGACCATGAGCAGGTCGTAGCCGAGCCCTTCGACTGTCCGCGCCCAGTCGCGCAGCCGCGCCGGATTCGTCCCCGGGCCGAAGTTCGGCACATTCACCCCAAGCTCCACGCCCGCCAGGCTATCCACCCGGCCGGTCAGCCGCAGACAAATTCTCCTGACAACCCGGCGCGCCGCGCACACTGCCGGGGTACGTTGCGGCGGCATAAGCTGACGAGGTGCGGCTGCTCGTCACCGGAGCCACTGGACTCCTGGGGAGCGAGCTCCTGCGACTGGCCGACCACGAGCTGATACCGGCGTACCACTCTCAGCCGATCGCCGGCGGTGTCCGGCTTGATGTACGGCGACGGTCCGAGGTCTTCGAGGTACTTCGTGCTGTCCGCCCCGACGGCATCATCCACACCGCCTACCGCCAGGACGACTGGACCGCGACCGCCGACGGCGCCGTCAACGTGGCTCTCGCCGCGGACGGCCGACGGCTGGTCTTCGTGTCAACAGATGCGGTCTTCGGCGGACGCCCCACGCCGTACACCGAAGACGAGCCGCCGTGCCCGATCACCCCGTACGGCGCCGCCAAGGCAGCTGCGGAGACGGCGATCCGCGCGATCGTGCCCGATGCGGTGATCGCGCGTACTTCGCTCATCGTCGGCTCGGACGGCAGGTCAGCCGAGGAACGCCGCGTCCACCGTGCCGCGACAGGACAAGGTGGCGCGTTCTACACCGAAAACATCCGCTGCCCGATCCACGTCACCGACCTGGCATCCGCACTCCTCGAGTTGCTGGAGTCAGATGCATCCGGCGTAGCCCACGTGGCAGGCCCCGAACCCCTCAGCCGCCTGCAGTTGGGCCGGCTGATCGCGGCAAGAGACGGACTCGACCCGTCGCAGCTGCCGTCGATCCCCGGCGACCTGTCCCACATCCACCTCGACACCACCAGAACAACCCAACAGCTGAAAACGAGGCTCCGCCCGCCGGCCGAGTTCTTGGCAGTCCTCAGTCGTTGACGGTCGTCGTGACCGGCGTGCCGAGCTCGACGGTCCGGCTGACCGTGCAGAGCCGGTCGTGCGACATCTTGACCGCCCGCGGCAGCGCCCCGCGCGCCTTGTCGCCGTCCTCACCGTCGGGGAAATGGATGGTGAACTCGACCGCAAGGTTCTCCATCCGGTTGCCCTCCTCGGCGTCCCGGAGCTTGTCCCCGCGGACCACCGCGCGGAACTCGGTCGGCTCGGCCCGCCGGCTGACCACGACGTCGACGTCGATCGCCGAGCAGGTCCCGATCGCCGCTAGCAGCAGCTCGACCGGCGTGAAGTCGGTGTCCGCGCCGCCCGACCCGATCCGGAGCGTGCCGCCGCGCTCGTTGCGCACCTCGTAGCTGCTGTTGGCCAGGCGCTCGAACGTCACCTGCCGGAGAGTGTCCGCCATATCCCGTCACATTCCCGTTGCTTGTGGCAACGTCAGAGGTTCTTCAGGGCCACGCTCACCGCGGTGTCACCGGCGATGAGCTCGAGGGTCCGGCCGATCGCGGCCGGGGTGTCGCACAGGCCGGCCAGGACCAGCGCCACGTCGTCGCGGCTGATCCGGCCACGGCCGGTCTTGTCGCCCAGCAGCACCTGGCCGGTGCCGGGGTCGTTCGTCAGGCTGCCCGGCCGGAGCACGGTCCAGTCCAGGTCTCGCGCACGCAGGTCCTCCTCGGCCGCCCACTTCGCCCGGAGGTAGATGGTGAACGTCTCGTCGTCGGTCAGCGAGGGTGCGGAGTCCGCACCCATCGAGCTGACCTGCAGGTGCCGCCGTACGCCGGCCTCCTCGGCCGCGTCGGCGAACAACACCGCAGCACCGCGGTCGACCGTGTCCTTGCGCGCGTTCCCGCTGCCCGGCCCGGCACCGGCCGAGAAGATCGCGACATCGGCACCACGCAGTACGTCGGCCACTGCCGCCGGGTCGGCCTGCTCGAGGTCGAGCACCGCGGCCTGCCCGCCGGCGGCCGCGATGTCGGCTTCGTGGTCCGGGTTGCGGATCAGTCCGACCACCTCGTGCCCGTCCGCGCTCAGCAGTTTGGTCAGCCGCAGCGCGATCTGTCCATGTCCACCCGCAATGACGACTCGCATACCCCGAGCCTAACTCGCGTACGGGACACTGCTGCCGTGCCGTACGCAACTACCGCTGACGAATGCCGGATCGCCTACCAGGTTCGGGGCGATGGGCAACCACTTGTGCTGCTCGCTGGGCAGTCGAACAACCACACGTGGTGGGATCCGATCCTGGAGGACTTCGAGAGGTATCGCCTGATCACCCTCGACTGGCGAGGTACGGGCGCGAGCGACAAGCCGGACGAGGTGTACAGCACGCGCGGGTTCGCAGCCGACGTGGTGGCGGTGCTGGACGCAATGGGGCTGGACCGTGCGCATGTCTACGGGACCTCGATGGGCGGCCGCGTTGCGCAGTGGCTGGCGATCGACTACGCGGAGCGGGTGCAGGCATTGGTCCTGGGATGCACGTCCCCTGGAGCCAAGCACGGCTACGAGCGGAGCCAGGAGATCCGCAAGGCGCTCGCCGCGGACCAGTCGCAGCGCGTGCTGCTCGAGCTGATGTATACCCCGGCGTGGCTCGCGCAGAACCCCGGCCCGTACTACGTCCTCGGCGACACGACCATGCCGTCGTACGCGAAGGGCCGGCACCTCGTCGCGAGCGACAAGCACGACGCCTGGGACGGTCTCCCCAGCATCCAGGCACCCACGCTGGTCCTGCACGGCAGCGACGACATCTTCAGCCCGGCCGCCAACGCCGAACTGCTCGCCGAGCGCATCCCGAACGCCCGTGCTGAGCGGATCCACGGCGCTAGGCACGCCTACTTCCACGAGTTCCGGGAGGTCGCGAGCCCGCTCGTCCTAGCCTTTCTCGACGCGCAGGACCGGGCGTAGCGCGTCGAGCACCGCCGGATCCTCGATCGTCGACGGCACCGGTTCGTCCCGCCCGTCGGCGATCCCGCGCATCGTCCGCCGCAGGATCTTCCCGGACCGGGTCTTGGGCAGCGCATCCACGACCGACACGTCCCGGAACGCGGCGACCGGTCCAATATCCCGGCGTACCGCAGCCACCAGTTCGTCCCGCAGTACGTCGTCGGCCACGGTCGCGCCGGCCTTCAGTACGACGAGCGCCCGCGGCAGCTGACCCTTCAACGGATCGTGGACCCCGATCACCGCGCACTCCGCCACGGCCGGGTGTGCCGCGACGACCGCCTCGATCGAACCGGTGGACAACCGGTGGCCGGCCACGTTGATCACGTCGTCGGTCCGGCCCATCACGAACAGGTAGCCGTCCTCGTCGAAGAAGCCGCCGTCACCGGTCAGGTAGTAGCCGTCGTACTCCGTCAGGTAGGAGTCGATGTAGCGCTGGTCGTCACCCCACAGCGTCGGCAACGCGCCCGGCGGCAGCGGCAGCTTGATCGCGATCGCGCCCTCCTCGTGCGGCTGCAGCTCCTTGCCCTGCGGGTCGAGGACCTGCACGTTCCACCCCGGCATCGGGACCGTCGCCGAACCCGGCTTCGTCGGCAGCGGCTCGAGCCCGCGCGGGTTGGCCGCGATCGGGTACCCGGTCTCGGTCTGCCACCAGTGGTCGACGACCGGTACGCCGAGATGCTCGTGCGACCAGTGGTACGTCTCCGGGTCGAGCCGCTCGCCCGCCAGGAACAGCGTCTTGAAGGTGTCGATCGGGTACTTCGCCAGCTCTGCCGCCTCCGGGTCGACCTTCTTGATCGCGCGGATCGCGGTCGGGGCGGTGAACAGGGCCTTCGCGCCGTGTTCCGAGATCACCCGCCAGAACGCGCCGGCGTCCGGAGTACCGACCGGCTTGCCCTCGTACAGAACTGTGGTGGCGCCGACGAGGAGGGGCGCGTAGACGATGTACGAGTGGCCGACGACCCAGCCGACGTCCGAGGCGGTCCACCAGACATCGCCGGGGCCGATGTCGTACACGTTGCGCATCGTCCAGGCGAGGGCGACCGCGTGGCCGCCGTTGTCGCGGACGACGCCCTTCGGCTTCCCCGTCGTACCCGAGGTGTAGAGGATGTAGAGCGGGTCGGTCGCGGCGACGTCGACCGGGGCGGCGCGCTCCGCTTGCAGCGAGGACCAGTCGAGGTCGCGGTCTCCCAGCTGGGCGACCGCTTGCGGGCGTTGCAGGACGATCGTGTGCTCGGGCTGGTGCTGCGCGATCTGCAAGGCCTCGTCGATGATCGGTTTGTACTCGACCACGCGGGTGGGCTCGATGCCGCACGAGGCCGCGATGATCACCTTGGGCTCGGCGTCGTCGATGCGGGCGGCGAGCTCGCGGGGGGCGAAGCCGCCGAAGACCACGGAGTGGATCGCTCCCAGTCGGGCACACGCGAGCATCGCGACGACTGCTTCGGGGACCATGGGCATGTAGATGATGGCCCTGTCACCTTGTGAAACACCTAGCGACTTCAGAGCGCCCGCGAACCTGGCGACCTCGTCGCGGAGCTCGGTGTAGGTGTAAGCGCGGCCGGTGCCCGTGACCGGTGAGTCGTAGATGAGCGCGGTGCGGTCGCCGTGGCCGGCTTCGATGTGGCGGTCGAGGGCGTTGTACGACGTGTTCAGCGCGCCGTCGGGGAACCAGCGGTAGAGCGGCGCGTTACTCGCGTCCAGGGCCCGGGTCGGTGGGTGGCTCCACGAGATCGCTTCCGCCGCCTCCAGCCAGAACCCTTCCGGGTCCTCCAGGCTCCGCCGGTAGCTTTCGTCGTACGCGCCCATCCTGTGGCCTCCCGTCCGTCGACTAGTGCCCATCGTGGCAGGGTTGTCGTATGACGGTAAGTCTCGACGACATCCAGGCGGCGGCGGAGCGGATCCAGGGCCGGGTACGGCGTACTCCGGTGATCGAGGTCGCGCCGGGGCTGACGTTCAAGCTCGAACTGCTCCAGCACACCGGCTCGTTCAAGCCGCGCGGCGCGTTCAACCGGTTGCTCAGCGCGAAAGACACCGGCGAGCTGACCGGCACCGGGATCGTCGCGGCCTCGGGGGGAAACCACGGACTCGCTGCGGCCTACGCGGCGCGCGAGCTCGGGGTGCCGGCGCGGATCTTCGTGCCGGAGACGGTACCGGCGGCCAAGTTGGCGAAGCTGCGCACGCTCGAGGCGGACATCGTGCAGGTGGGCAACGAGTATGCGGAGGCGTACGAGGCTGCACTGACCGCGCGGGATGAGTCTGGGGCGCTGCTGGTGCATGCCTTCGACCAGCCGGAGGTGGTGGCTGGGCAGGGCACGGTTGGACTGGAACTGCTCGAGCAGGCGGGGATGTTCGACACGGTGCTGGTCGCGGTCGGCGGTGGCGGGCTGATCGGCGGTATCGCGACAGCGATCGGCGACAACGCGCAGGTCGTGGCGGTCGAGCCCGAGGCGGCGCCGACACTGCATCGCGCCCTCGAGGCGGGTCAACCGACCGACACCGTCGTGGGCGGAGTGGCCGCGGACTCACTCGGAGCCCGCCGAATCGGCGACCTGGCGTTCGCGGCAGTCCAGCAGTTCGCGGTGAAGTCCGTCCTGGTCACCGACGACGCGATCATTGCCGCCCGCAACGACCTCTGGCGCAACCACCACCTAGCCACCGAACACGGCGGCGCCACCGCATACGCCGCACTCCTGTCCAGCACCTACCGCCCCGCGGCCGGCGAACGGGTCGTCGTAGTGGTCTGCGGCGCCAACACCGACCTGACCACCCTGACCTGACGACGAGCGCGGAGCACTCAACCCAGGTCAGCCGCTACCTCGTCTTCTGTTTGTCGTCTGCGAGCACCCAGGCCGAGAGGATGCCGGCTATGCCGCCGAAGAGGTGGCCCTGCCAGGAGATGCCGTCTTGGGGTAGGAGGCCGCCTAGGAGGGCGCTCCCCCAGACCATCACGACGAGTACGCCGACCAGGACCTGGCCGAGCCGGCGGTTGAAGAGGCCGCGCATGATGAGGTAGGCGGCGTACCCGAAGACCAGGCCGCTGGCGCCGATCGTGATCGTGTTCGGTGGCGACACCAGCCAGGTGCCGAACCCGCCGATGACCACGACGATCGCGGTCACCTGGAACAACCGGGCCGCGCCGCTCACCGCGATCAGGGCGCCGAGCGTCACCAGCGGCAGCGTGTTCGAGATCAGGTGACCGAAGCCCAGGTGCAGGAACGGCGCGGTCAGGATCCCGATCAGCCCGCGGGGTTCGCGGGAGATGATTCCGTACTGGTCCAGGGATCCGTGGGTCGCGGTGTCGATCACCTCGCTGAGCCACATCAGCCCCACCAGCGCGACCAGCAGCTTCAGTCCGCCACCGATCTTGCCGGTGTCGACGCTACGCCCGGTCCGCTTCGCCGGGGTCTGGGAGCTCATACCTCCACGATGCCGCATCACCCCAAGTCTCAGCCCGTGGCGGACGCGGCGACAGCGGACAGTGATCTCTGAGACACTGCGAGTGGCCATCGCCAGTGAGGGGGAACGATGCCGATAGCTGTCTACGTCCTGGGTCTGAGCATCTTCGCGCAAGGCACGTCCGAACTCATGCTGGCCGGCCTGCTGCCCGAACTCTCCACCGACCTGCACGTGTCGATCCCACAGGCCGGCCTGCTCATCTCCGCGTTCGCGGTCGGCATGCTCCTCGGCGCCCCGATCCTCGTGGTCCTCACGCTCAGATGGTCCAGACGTACGGCGCTGCTCCTGTTCCTGGCCGTCTTCGCACTGATGCATGTCGCCGGCGCGCTCACCACGAGCTACACGGTCCTGCTCGCCACCCGCATCATCGGCGCCTTCGTGTACGCCGGCTTCTGGTCCGTCGCCGCCGTCACCGTCGTCGCGCTGGTCCCGTCCACCAGCCGGGCCCGAGCGATGAGCATCGTGACCGGCGGTCTCACCATCGCGACCATCGTCGGGCTGCCACTCGGAACCGTCCTCGGCCAGCACCTGGGTTGGCAATCCGCGTTCTGGACCGTCGCCGCGCTCTGCGTCCTAGCCATGTCCGGCGTCCTCGCCACGGTCCCCGCCGAGAAACCCGACCCAGCGACCGCTCCCCGGCTCTCCGCCGAGCTGAAAGTCCTGGTCAACGCGAGACTGTGGCTGGCCTTCGGCACCACAGCGTTGGTGACGGCAACGATCCTGGTCGTCTTCAGCTACCTCGCCCCACTGCTCACACGCAGCACAGGCCTCTCAGCGGGAGCTGTCCCCGCGGTGCTCGCTCTCTACGGTCTCGGGTCATTCATCGGGATCACTGTCGGCGGCCGATTCGCCGACGCCCTCCCGTTCCACACGTTGTTCATCAGCATCACCGGCCTGATCGCCCTCTCGGCCGCGCTCGCCCTGACGGCGACCACTCCGGTGCTCGCGATCCTCGTGATCAGCCTGCTCGGTGGCTTCGGGTTCGCGGCCAACCCCGCGCTGAACGCGCGCGTCTTCAGTCTGGCCGGGGACGCGCCGACGCTGGCGACCGCGACCAACTTCTCCGCGTTCAACGTCGGCATCACGGTCGGCCCGTGGCTCGGTGGGCTGGCGATCGACGCCGGCGCGGGCTACCCGACGCTCGGCTGGATCGCGGTCGCCACCGGGTCCGCCGGCCTGCTCACCGTCCTGCGCGCGGCGTTCCTGCCGCTCAGCAGGGAGTGCGTCACGTAAAGCTTCACACTGACAGCTGGGAACATGTGCCGTGTGATGCACCTTCGACTCATCGTGCCGCCGGATCGCAGCGAGCGCGTCCTGGACCAACTCGTCACCGACCCGCGGGCGACCAGCATCGTTCGGCTGCCGGGCGCCGCCCACCGGCCGGACGGCGACGTGATCGAGTGCGACGTCACCCGGGAGGCGACCTCGGACATCCTGTCCTGGCTCAAGAGCCAGGGCCTGTACGACGACGGCGCCGTCGCGCTCAGCTCGGTCGACTCTTCTCCGTCGCGGAATGCCCACGCAGCGGAGAAGGCCGCACCGGGTGCTCCCGACGACGCGGTGATCTGGGACGCCGTCCTCGACCAGGCCTACAACGAGGCGAGCGGTTCCTGGGTGTACTACGCCTTCCTCACCTTGGCGACGATGATCGCATCGGTGGCGGTGATCACCGACTCGTCGATCCTCGTGGTCGGAGCGATGGTCGTCGGCCCCGAGTTCGGTGTCGTGGCTGCACTGGCCGTCGGGCTGTTCCTGCGCAAGGGCGGCCTGACGCGACGGTCGCTCTCGTTGCTCGTCCGGGGCTTCGTGCTCGCGATCGCCCTGACCGTGCTGGCCGCGTTGCTCGCCCGCGCGGTCGGCTGGGTGGATGCCGGCGATGTCACGGCAGCACGACCCCTTACCGGTTTCATCTGGCGACCTGATCGCTGGTCGGCAGTCGTCGCCGTCCTGGCCGGCTGCGCCGGGGTTCTGTCGCAGACGGCCGGCCGCGGCAACGCGCTGGTCGGCGTCTTCATCTCGGTGACCACGGTGCCGGCTGCGGGCGACCTGGCGTTGTCGCTGGCGTTGTGGGCACCCCGCCAGATCGGCGGCTCCGCGGCGCAACTCGGCATCAACCTCGCGGGCATGACCGTGGCCGGCGTCGTCACGCTGCTGCTGCAGCGGGTGGTCTGGCGCAGCTACCTGCGGGTGAAGCGTAAGGCGGGCGCGCGCGTTGAGGCTTGACCGGGCGTCCCCTGTCCGGTCCGCGCGCGCCCAGCATCTGTAGGCATACCCCACCAGAGGGGCACCTGCACCAGATAGTGTGATCGAATGCTGGAGTCGCTGGGGGTCGAGCCTGACGACGAAGCGGCCTACCGAGCTTTGCTGCAGACGCCCGGGTGCACAATCCCCGAGCTCGCTCAGCACCTCGGCTGCGACGACCAGGACACCACCGCCCGCGTCGGCCGCCTGGAGAAGCTCGGCCTGCTCACCATGACCTCCGACGAGCCGGCCCACCTGTTGCCGACCCGGCCGGACGTCGCAGTCGACGCGCTGGTCGCAGTACGGCGTGCTGAGCTCGACCGGGTCCGCGCCGAGGCCCGCGTGATGCTGTCGGAGCTGCGGGCGCAGGAGCAGCACCGGCCGGAGAACCTCGTCGAGGTGATCGTCGGGCAAGAGGCGATCGCCGCCCGGTTCTTCCAGCTGCTCAACGGCACGCAGCAACAGCTCCTCGTCCTCGACCGGCCGCCCTACGCCTCAGAGGCCGACGAGTCGGACACCCAGGTCCGCGGGTTGCTGAGCGAGGGCGTGGTCGTGCACGGGATCTACTCCCCCGACTCGCTCGACATCCCGGGCGGCGTGGACGAGGCCTTCAGCGCTGCCGATGCCGGTGAGACGTCGCGGGTGCATCCGCAGGTGCCGATGAAGCTGGCCGTGTTCGACGGCAAGGCCGCGCTGCTGCCGTTGTCGGTCGACCAGCTCGTCGACAGTGCCCTCGTCGTCCACCCGTGTGCGCTGCTCGACGCGCTGAGCGAGATGTTCTGGCTGCTGTGGGAGCAGGCCGTGCCCGTCGTACCGCGCACGACGACCGACCCGACCGACGCCAGGCTGATGACACTGCTGACGGCCGGGTTCAAGGACGATGCGATCGCGCGGCAGCTCGGCCTGAGCAGCCGGACGGTCGGGCGGCGCGTGGCCGAGCTGATGGAGGCGCTGGGCGCACGGACCCGGTTCCAGGCCGGCATCCACGCCCAGCGCCGCCAGTTGCTCGAGGACTAACCAAGGACTAACAGGTCCCGAGCATCTGCTGGAGAGCAGTCTTCTCAGCGGACTGCAGCGACAGGCCGTAGGTGTACTTCACCCAGATCCACTCGCGCGCGTAGATGCAGTGCACCGATGCGTTGGTCGGCTGCCACGAGGCCGGGTCGGAGTCGCCCTTCGACCGGTTGCTCGACGCGGACACAGCGATCAGCTGCGAGATGCTGAGGTCGTTCGCGAACTGCTGGCGGCGAGCCGTCGTCCAGGCGTTCGCCCCGGATTTCCACGCCTCGGCCAGCGGCACGATGTGGTCGATGTCGACACCGGACGAGTCGTTGATCCAGGTGGCGTCGTACACGCTGTACCACTGACCGGCGGTCGGGTGGCAGCTGCTGTCGACGGTCACGCCGGTGCCGTCACGCTTCAACACCTGCTCGCGGGTGTCGCAGGTCCCGGACTGGATGATCCAGTGCGGGAACAGGTCGCGGCTGTAGCCGCTGGTCGAGCCCTCCGTCTTCACGGTCAGGCTCGCGAGCTCGCTGGTGGCGGTCGAAGCGGACGGCGGGGTGGGTGGGTAGGCCAGCGCCGGTCCGGCACTCAGGCCCCAGGCAGTGGTCGTGGCAACGATGGCTGCCACGAGCGCAGTGAGACGTCGCATCGGTCAGGTCCTCCGAAGGGTAGGGCGGATCCCCCCTGACGTTGCTTGCCCTTCAGCCTTCCCCGATCACGCTGTGTAGGAAACCACTCACCAGTGACCGTCGAGTGAACGTCAGTCGTGTTCCACGACGGTGAGAGTCCAGCCCGCGGCCGCGCGGTCCAGCTCGGCGTTCCAGCGCTCGTTCACCAGCTTGTGCAGGGCTTTCGGCGTACCCGGGTCCTTGCCCGACTCCAGCAGGTGCCGCGCGACCAGCCCGCGGGCGTGCTTGGCCATGTGCGAGACGACCGACCGCATGCCGTCCCGCTCACGCACCACGTTGACCGACACCCACTTGTTCGCCTGATCACCGGTCGGCCGCCAAGCAGCGACGTACGTCGATGAGCGGCAGTCGACGATCACCCCGTCGACGTCGGCCAGCGCAGCGCGCAACGGATCACGCCACACCGACGCCAGCGGGCCGTGCCCGGGGAGCGTCGTACCCATCGAGAGCCGGTACGGCGGTACGCGGTCCGCCGGGCGCAGGGCGCCCCACGCGGCCGAGATGACCAGGAGCCGGTTCGCCGCGCGGCGCTTGGTGCCTGCGGAGAGCGTGGAGTATCCGAGGGCGTCGTACAGGACACCGGAGTACAGCTCGGAGACCGGCACCGACGGCTCGGTCCGCCAGCGGGTGTTGCGCTCGACCTCGTGCCGCAGCGAGGCGCCGACGTCGAGTACGTCGAAGGCGTCGGCGGACGCGGAGACCTTGGCCAGCGTGTCGAGGACCTGTTCGCGGACCGCGTTGAGCTCCGGGAACGAAAGCGCTGCGAGGTCGACGGCACGGCCGCGCGACCGTCCGGTCTTGCCTTCGGACGGCGGCAGGAGGATCAGGGTCACGTGAGCTCGTCCAGGATGGCCAGGTCGGCCGGGGTCGGCTGCCAGGTGCCGGCCGCGACGTTCTGCGCGATCTGCTCCGGCGTCGTCGCGCCGGCGATCACCGAGGCGACCGCAGGCTGGGCCGCGAGGCCGCCGATCGCGACGTCGATCATGCTCAGGTCACGCTCGGCCGCGAACGTCTCCAGCGCCTCGAGCTTGTCGAAGTCGGCCTTCGCGAGCCGGTCCGGCTGGGTGGCCAGACGGCTGCCGTCCGGGGCGGCCGCGTCCCGCTTGTACTTGCCGGTGAGCAGACCGGAGGCGAGCGGGAAGAACGGCAGGATGCCCAGGCCGAGGTGCTCGCAGGCGGGCACCAGCTCGTCCTCGACGTCGCGCTCCAGCAGCGAGTAGTGGTTCTGGGCGCTGATGAAGTGCTCCAGGCCGTTGGACCGGGCGGTCCAGTCCGCGTCGACCACCTGCCAGCCGGCGAACTGCGAGCTGCCGAGGTACCTCACCTTGCCCTCGGCAACCAACTCGGAGAGCGCCGCGAGCGTCTCCTCGATCGGGGTGACCGGGTCCGGGACGTGCAGCTGGTAGAGGTCGATCCAGTCGGTCCCGAGCCGCTGCAGGCTCGCCTCGACCGCCTTGCGGATGTACCGGCGGGAGCCGCGGACGCCCCAGTCCGGGCCGTTCAGGCCCTGCATGTCGCCGCCGAACTTGGTCGCGACGACCACCTGGTCGCGGCGCGCGCCGAGGGCCTTGCCGAGCAGCTCCTCGCTGAACCCGTGCTCGCCGCGGTACACGTCCGCGGTGTCGAACAGCGTGATCCCCGCGTCGACCGCGGCGTTCACCACCGCGTCGGTCCGGCCGGCATCGAGCCGCCGCCCCAGGTTGTTACAGCCCAGCCCGACCACACTGACGGTCAGGCCCGAGTCACCAAGCTGCCGGTACTCCATATCGCTCATGTGCTCAGCCTAATCTCGGCATACAGTGGCCCCCATGCCGAGCCTCACCATCGACGGCGCCCGCACTCGGGCCGCCGCCCTCTCCGTCCAGTCGTACGACGTCGATCTCGACCTCACCCAGGGCGAGCGGACGTTCGGGTCCACCACCACGATCCGGTTCACCGCGTCGAGTCCGTCCAGCTGGCTGGACGTGAAACCGGACGAGCTGACCTCGGTGACGCTGAACGGTACGCCGGTCGACGTCGCCGGACTGAACGACGGACGGCTCGAGCTGAGCGACCTCCAGCCGGAGAACGAGCTGGTCGTGGTCGCCTCGATGCTGTACTCGCACGATGGCGAGGGCCTGCACCGCGCGGTCGACGCCGCCGACGGTCTCGTCTACACGTACGCGATGTCGTTCCTGGACGCCGCGCCGCGGATCTTCGCGTGCTTCGACCAGCCCGACCTCAAGGCGCCGTACCGGATGAAGGTGACCGCGCCGGAGGACTGGCTGGTGCTCGGCAACGGCGCCGCGACGCAGGTCTCCCCCGGCCGCTGGGAGCTCGCCGAGACCCAGCCGCTGTCGACGTACTTCGTCACGGTCGTCGCCGGGCCGTACCACCAGCGCACCGACTCCCACGACGGCATCCCGCTGAGCGTGGTGTCGCGGCAGTCGCTCAAGGACGCGCTCGACCGCGAGGCCGCCGACATCTTCGAGGTGACCAAGCAGTCCTTCGACGAGTACCACCGGATGTTCGGCTACCGGTACCCGTTCGGCGAGTACCACCAGGCGTTCGTGCCGGAGTTCAACGCCGGCGCGATGGAGAACCCGGGCTGCGTGACGTTCCGCGACCAGATGGTGTTCCGGTCCGCGGTGACCGACGGCGAGCGGAGCAGCCGGGCCCGGACGATCGTGCACGAGATGGCGCACCAGTGGTTCGGCGACACCGTGACGATGAAGTGGTGGAACGACCTCTGGCTGAACGAGTCGTTCGCCGAGTACATGGCGCACCGGGTCTCGACCGCCGCGACGCGGTACACCGACAACTGGATCGACTTCGCCTACATCCGCAAGTGGTGGGGCCTGCAGTCCGACCAGCGGTCGTCGACGCACCCGGTCGCCGCCGACGCGGTCAAGGACGCGCTCGCGTCCCTCGACGACTTCGACGGCATCTCCTACGCCAAGGGCGCGGCGGTGCTCAAGCAGCTCGCGGCGTACCTCGGCGACGATGTCTTCCTGGCCGGCGTCAACGCGCACATCGCGGCGCACGAGTTCGGCAACGCGACCTTCGCCGACCTGCTCGGCAAGTGGACCGAGGCCGGCGCCGTCGACATCGAGGGCTGGGCGCAGAGCTGGCTGCGGACCGCGGGTGTCGACACGATCAGCGCGTCCCGTACGGCGACGGGCATCACCCTGCAGCGGAAGGCGCCGGCCGAGTTCCCGGCCGCGCGGCCGCACAAGCTGACCGTTGGCGGGTACGACGCGGACGGCCGCGGTACGACGGTCGACGTACTGCTGGACGCTGACGTGGTCGAGGTCGCGCTCGATCCGTCGGCCGCTGTCGTGATCCCCGACGCGGGCGACGACACCTGGGCGAAGATCCGGCTCGACGCGGACAGCCTCGCGAATCTGCCGGCCGTGCTGCCGAAGATCGCCGACGGCGTCACGCGGGCCGTCGTCCTGAACAGCCTGCGGGACGCGATCGCGGATGCCGAGCTCGACCCGAAGCTCGGGTTCGAGGTGATCCTGGGGCTGCTGCCGACCGAGGAGAGCGACATCGCGGTCGGCACGATGCTGAGCTGGGCCAACGCGCACCTGCTCGGCGTCTATCTGCCGTACGAGCCGAACCGCGGGCGGCTGGCCGAGGTGCTCGCGGCGCGGCTGGAGACCGTGCCGGCCGGGACGAGCGTGCAGCTGTCGGTGGTGCGCGGGTTCGCGCGGTTCACCGACGACGTCGAGCGGCTGAAGGGCTGGCTCGCGGGTGACGGCGTACCCGAGGGCGTCACGATGGACGCCGATCTGCGCTGGATCGTCACCCTGCAGCTCGCGCGGCTCGGCGCCATCGGTACTCCGGAGATCGACGCGGAGCTCGAGCGCGACGCGTCGTCGGAGGGCGTCGTGCACGCGACCCGCTGCCGGGCGGCGTTGCCGACCGCGGCGGCGAAGGAGCTGGCCTGGACGCAGATCATGACGGACGCGGACATCGCGAACTACGAGCTGTACGCCGCGTGCGACGGGTTCTGGCACCCGACGCAGGCCGACCTCACCGCGCCGTACGTCGACCGGTACTTCGCCGAGATCGCCGGCACCGACAAGCTGCGCTCCGGCTGGGTCGTGGCCACCACGGCCACGCGCGCGTTCCCGCGCTTCGCGATCGAACAGCGGGTCGCGGACCGGGCCGGGGACCTGGTGGCGGACGAGTCGCTGTCGTCCGGGATCCGTCGGGCCGTCGGTGACAGCGCCGACGACCTGAGGCGTGCGCTTGCGGTGCGTTCGCGCTTCGGAGCGTAAGCTCCGCATTCCGCGGAGTTCGCCGTCACACCGTGTTGTGACTACTGTGACTGATGTGACCAGGAGGACCCTGGTGACCAGGCAAGATGTGATTTCGTGACGTAACCTCCACAATGACCGCGCGGCACGGCGCGCCGGTCTTGGTCAGGCCCAGCGTCCGGGAGAGACTGTCTAGAACCGCACAGGAGAACAAGGTCAATGCGCGAGGCGAGGCTCGTCGGTCTGAGCCAGGACGGTCAACAACTCGTCCTGGCGATGGCAGAGACGGGTGAGGAGTTCGCCGTTCCGGTCGACGACCGGTTGCGTGCGGCCCTCCGCGGCGACCGTGCCCGACTCGGCCAGCTGGAGATTCAAATGGAGAGCGCGCTGCGCCCACGAGACATCCAGGCTCGTATCCGCGCCGGCGAAAGTCCCGAGGCGGTGGCGGCCGTCGCTCAGATGCCGATGGAGCGCGTGATGGCGTTCGCCGGCCCGGTGCTGGCCGAGCGCGACCACATTGCCAGCCTCGCGCAGCGCGCCTCCGTCCGGCGTCGTGGTGGCGGCGACGCCCCGACGCGCAACCTGGGCGCCTGGGTGACCGAGCGGCTGCGCACGCGGGGAGTGGATCCCGCGTCGGCCGAGTGGGACGCCTGGCGGCGCGAGGACGGCCGCTGGGCCGTGCGCGTCTCGTACTTCGTCGAGTCCGAGGACGAAGCGGAGAAGAAGGACGAGAAGATCGCCATGTTCGCCTACGACGCCCCGGGGCGGTACGCCGTACCGGATGACGACGAGGCGCGCTGGCTGGTCGGCGAGCAGGCGCAGGTGATGCCCACTCCCGTGCAGCCGCAGCCTGGTGAGCGTCGGCTGACCGCGGTCGCCGACATCGACCCGACGCTCGCGCCGGACCATGGTGCGGACGTCTACGAGGCCGGCTTCGAAGACACGATCAGTCTCCCCCGCCGCAATCACCCCGCTCCGCGCGAGCCCCGCGAGAGCGTGCGTGACCTCCCGCGCGAAACCGCTCGGGACAGTTCTGGGCAGGCGGAGCGTGGCGCTCGGCGGGTGCATTCGGTCCCGGATCCGGACGAGGAGCCGACGCTGATCGACGTACCGGTCGACCAGCCGCCG
Organism: Kribbella sp. NPDC026611; assembly: GCF_040638345.1. NCBI lineage: Bacteria > Bacillati > Actinomycetota > Actinomycetes > Propionibacteriales > Kribbellaceae > Kribbella > Kribbella sp. NPDC026611. Next base: position 752,250 of record NZ_JBEZYC010000004.1, on the reverse strand, counting down.
GCGCCGCGCCCGACGGTGCGGGCTGTCGAGCGACCGGCCGATCCGCCGGCGTTCGCCTCCCCCGCCCACGAACCTCGTCAGCCCGAGACCCGTCGGACCCAAGAGCCGGAAAAGCAGCAGGACCCCGAGCCCGTTCGCGAACAGGTTGCCCGCGAGGCTGTGCAGCCGGCCGCTCCGCCCGTGGAGCAGAAGCCCGCCGCTGAGCAGCCCGTGGGTGACGAGCCTGCGGCCGAGGAGACTGCGGCCGAGCCGAAGAAGAAGGCGGCCCGGCGCGGGAAGCGGGCCAGTGTGCCCAGCTGGGACGAGATCATGTTCGGCAAGAAGGCCGACTGACCCGTCACGGACCGTCGTCCCAGATGGCGGACGGTGTTTGGCAGTGCCCCCGGGCTCTGCCATGATCTTCGGCATGCAGATGCTGCTGTGTTGTTGCTGTTGTCGCTGACGCGCGCCGACTCTCGGCGCACGAGGCCCTGTCCTTTCCGTGGCCCGCCCGCCGACACAGCACTCACAGGAAGATCGCATGAATCTCCCGGCGTTCGCCGACCTGCTCGCGTCCCGTGGTCTCCGGCTGCTCCCCGGTTCGCACGCCGTCCCGGTCGAGCTGCTCGTTCAGTTGCCTGACGCAACGATTGCCCGGTTCACCGCCCGCGGCACCACGCTCCGGCTGCGCACCTACGCGCCCGGCGCGCTGACCACGATCACCATCCCGGCCGAGTGCGGCTGCGGCGACCACCACCCGCAGAGCGGCCCGTCCCGCGTGACGCTGAGCCGGTACGCCGTACCTCTCGAGGAGCGCATCCTCGACGGCGAGCTGCTCTTCGGCTGGCAGCACCACGAAGCCGGCCTGCTCTCCCTCGCCGACGCCGGCACCCACTTCTTCACGCTGCTCGAGACCGTCCGCTCCCGCCAACTCGTCGGCGTCGCCTGACCCCGCTCGAGGGGATAACCCCTTCAGTTGAGGCTTCTCCCCTGGTATGCGAGGGGAGAACCCTCAAGTCAAGGGGTTATCCCCTCGAACGGGCGTCGGCGGGCCGGCCGCGGGCGGGGTAGGGGCGGGCGGTTGGGTTAGGGGCGGCGGTGGGCGGGTTCGGTTTCGTCGAAGTGCCGGCGGGCTGCGTCGACCTTCGCGAGGTTGCCTGACCATTCGGCGAGCGAGCGGAAGAGCGGGGCGAGGCTGCGGCCGAGGTCGCTGATCTCGTACTCGACCCGGGGCGGCACCTCGGCGTAGTACTCGCGGACGACCAGGCCGTCGCGCTCGAGTTGGCGGAGGCGCTGCGTCAGGACCTTCGGCGTGATCACCCCGATCCGGCGCTGCAGCTCGATGAACCGCATCCGGCCGTACTCGTTCAGGGTCCAGAGGATCGGGGTGGTCCAGCGGCTGAAGACCAGGTCGACGACCGGCGCGATCGGACAGGCTTCGAGGGCTGTGGGCTCGCTCACAAAGCCAATACTATCCTCTAGGTACCTACTATCCCGCGGCCAGTAGCGTCATGGCCATGATCGTGATCACCGGAGCCACCGGCAACGTAGGCCGCCCACTCGTCGACGCCCTCGCGGGCCAGACCGTCACCGCCGTCTCGCGCGCGGACGGCGTCGACCTCACCCACCCCGAAACCCTCAAGCCGGCCCTCGACGGCGCGGACGCACTCTTCCTCCTCACCGCCGGCAGCTTCCTCGCGAACGGCAGGATGACCGACGTCATCGAGGTCGTGAAGTCCGCCGGCGTCCCGAAGGTCGTGCTGCTGTCCAGCCAAGGCGTCGCGACCGGCCGTCACCCGTCCGTCCACGAGGACGCGGTCACCGGCTCCGGTCTCGACTGGACCATTCTCCGCGGGAGCAACTTCGCCTCCAACGCCTTCCAATGGGCCGAACCCGTCCGCACGCAGCGCATCCTCGCCGCACCCTTCGGCGACGTCGCCGTACCGGTCGTGGACCCCGCGGACATCGCCGCGGTAGCCGCCGTCGCGCTGACCCGACCCGGCCACACCGGGCAGGTCTACAGCCTGACCGGCCCGGCCGCCCTCACGCCGCGGCAGCAGGCCCAGGCCATCGAGGACGCGCTCGGCGATCCCGTGCAGTACGTCGAGCTGACCCGCGCCGAGGCCCGGGCCGGCATGCTCGCGTTCATGCCCGAGCCGGTCGTCGACACGACCCTCGACATCCTCGGTACGCCGACGCCGGAAGAGCAGCAGGTCAGCGACGACATCGAGACCGTGCTGGGCCGCCCGGCCGGGACGTTCGCGGACTGGGTCAGCCGGAACCTTCCCGCCTTCCGTTGATCAGTGGCAGGAAGACGTCGTCGACGAGCTCGACGAGCGTCGACGGCGTCACGGGCTCCCGGGCGAACAGCATCTCGTACCGGAGCAGGTTGGTCGGGGCGGTGAGTACCCGGTCCGGGACCTCCACGGCCGGGATCTCGCCGCGCTCGGCCGCCCGCTTCACTAGGGTCGCCATCGCGCCGGTCATCCGCCGGTAGATCTCCGGATCCAGGTCCGGCGCCTCGGACAGCAGCCCGTGGGTGATCTCCGGCCCGATCGTGGCGAATCGGTCGGCCATCCGCTGCAGCAGGGCCAGGGTGTCGCCGCGGAGGGTCCCGGTGTCGGGCAGGTCCTCGACGATCGACCCGGTCCGGTGCCGCATCGCGGCGATCACCAGGTCCGCCCGGTTCCGCCAGCGTCGGTACAGCACCTGCTTGCCGGTATGCGCCCGCGCCGCCACGGCCTCCATCGTGAACCGCGCGTACCCGGACTCGTGCACCTCGTCCCAGGCGGCATCGAGCAGGGCGGCCTCGAGTTCGGCACCTCGCCGGCGCTGCTGCTCCATCGGGCGACTCCTAACAAGAGACCTTGCGTCTCTTACCTCGACGAGCTTACTCTAGCAATCGATAAGAGACGCATAGTCTCTAAGGAGATTGCTGAATGACCACCACTACGACAGGCCTCGACCGGGGCGTGCTCAAGCTCGCCTCGGTCCTCGTCCTCGGCGCACTCGCACCACTGCTCGACAGCACGATCGTCACGGTCGCGCTACACACCCTCGGCTCCGAGCTGCACGCGCCGGTGTCCACGGTCCAGTGGGTGAGTACGGCGTACCTGCTCGCCCTGGCCATCGCCATCCCGATCACCGGCTGGGCGTCGAACCGCTTCGGCGCCAAGCGGATGTGGATCGTCGCGCTCGCCCTGTTCCTGACCGGGTCGATGCTGTGCGGGATCGCCTGGAACATCGAGTCGCTGATCGGGTTCCGGGTGATCCAGGGCATCGGCGGTGGGCTGATGCTCCCGATCATGCAGACCCTGCTGCTCCGCGCCGCCGGCCGGGACCGGATCGGCCGGCTGATGGCGGTCGTCTCGCTGCCCGCACTGATCGGACCGATCCTCGGTCCGGTGCTCGGCGGCGTCCTGGTCGGCCATCTCGACTGGCGCTGGATCTTCTACGTGAACGCGCCGATCTGTGTCCTCGCGATCGTCTTCGCGGTCCGCGTCCTGGCGCCCGACCCGAAGCCGACCGCCGCGGCTCTCGACGTACCAGGACTGTTGCTCATCTCCCCCGGTCTCGCCGCCATCATCTACGCGCTCAGCCAGGTCGGCGACCGAGGCGGGTTCGTCCACCCGAGTGTGCTGATCCCGCTGGTTGCCGGAGTGCTCCTGCTGGTCGCCTTCGTCCTGCGTAAGACTGCCGAGCCGATCATCGACCTAGCGCTCTTCCGGACAAGGTCCTTCACCGCCTCGACCGCTCTGCTCTTCCTGACCGGCTTCGCGCTGTACGGCGCGATGCTGCTCCTCCCGCTCTTCTACCAACAGGCCCGCGGCGAGACCGTCACCGCAGCCGGACTTCTCCTCGTCCCGCAAGGTGTCGGCAGCCTGCTCGCCCGCGTCGCCGGCGGCCTCACCGACCGGTACGGCGCGCGCCCGGTCGTGCTGATCGGCATCGCGCTGACCACCCTCGGCACGATCCCGTTCGCCTTCAGCGGTACGGCGTACTGGATGCTGGCGATCGCTCTGGTGATCCGTGGGGCCGGACTGAGCGCGGTCAACCTGGCTGTGCTGGTCGGCGCCTTCCGCGATCTCGAGCCGGCACAGCTCCCCCACGCGAGCAGCACGACGCGGATCCTGCAGCAGCTCGGCGGGGCGTTCGGCGCGGCGACGCTGGCGGTGATCCTGCAGAGTCAGCTGATCGGGCACGCGCCGTCAGCGGCGTACGCGCACAGCTTCGCGTGGGCGATCGGGTTCATGGCGGTGGCCGCCGTACCAGCCCTTTTCCTGCCGCGGCGCCGGGCTCTTGAATAAGTAACACGCTTGGTTTAACTTATCCGCGCAGCTGCTGTCTCGTGTCCTTCCAGCCCGCCACCTGGAGGTTCCACCATGTCCAGACGCCTGCTCGCGCGGGTCCTCCCCGCACTACTACTCACCAGCGTCCTCGCCGTACCAGCGGCGCACGCCGCCACGATGTACCCCAGCGGGGTCGGTGCCGACCTCGGACCGACCCCGACCACGCTCGGCGTGCAACCCGCTGCCGGTGACGATCCGGCCGGGCTGCGGACCGGGACCGAGCAGGGCAAGACCTACTGGCAGACGAACCAGGCGGCCGGGACGGGCTACCTCGAGTTCGATGTCGACCACGATTACGTCGACGAGATCGGTACCGACGACGTCCTGGTGACGGTGACCTATCTCGACAACGGCTCGGGCACACTCGAACTGCAGTACGACGCCAAGGCCGACCCGGCGCAGGACGCGACCGCCATCCAGCTGACCAACAGCGGCCAGTGGAAGACCGGGGTGTTCTCGCTCGACGGCATCTCGTTCACCAACCGGCTGGGTGACGCCGACGTGCGCGTCTTCGGCAGCACTGACGTCACGATCAACCGCCTGCGGATCAGTACCGCCGGCGCCTCGGTCCAGCTCGGCACCGCGCCGGTGCAGAACGGGATCAGTCCGCGGGCCGGTGACGACGGCTCGCACCTGATCACGGGTGTCGTCGACGGGCGTTCGTACTGGCAGACCGACCGGACGGCCCCGCCTCCGGGCACCAGCTTCTTCTACCTGAACGTGGCTGACACCTACCTGTATGACAACCACGGGCTCGTCCTGGTCAGCATCGACTACTTCGACGAGGGCAACGGCCAGTTCGGGCTGCACTACGACTCGCCCGGCGAGACGGTCCCGGAGAAGTTCAAGAACTCCGAGGTGGTGCGGTACGGCGACACCAAGACGTGGAAGACGTACACGTTCGCGCTGCCGGACGCGGTGATGACGAACCGGTCGAACGGCGGCGACTTCCGGATCCACAACGGCGACGGGTCGGTCGACCTCAAGGTGGCAGCCGTCCGGGTCGCGAAGGTCGCGTCGACGCTCGACGTCACCGAGGGGCTGGTCGACCTGATCGACCAGGCCGCCCGCGTCGAGAAGGCTGCGCGGGAAGGGACTCGCGACGGGCAGTTCCCCGCCGGGAGCAGGGCTACCTTCCGGGCTGCGATCGACGACGCGCGCGCGGTCGCGGCGACGCCGGGCGTGACCGACGTACAGGTCAAGGCGGCGCTGCGGACGCTGCAGGTCAAGCTGGACGCCTTCAACGCCTCGGTCGTCGACACCAACTTCGCGGACGACGGTACTGCGTCGGCCAGCGGTGGCACCGGCGCTACGAACGTCAACGACGGGAACCACGACACGGCCTGGACGAGCGGGCCGGGCGACTCCTGGCTGCAGCTGGACCTGGGCAAGCCACGGCCGGTGAACGACGTCCGGGTGGAGTGGGCGCAGGCGTACTCCCCCGACTACACGGTCCAGGTGTCGAACGACGGCAAGAACTTCACCGCAGTCGGCCGGACCGGCTCGCCGGGCGGGAACCAGATCAGCCGCACGCGGTTCGCAACGGTCAGCCCGCGGTACGTTCGGGTCGCAATGACCGGCGCGGACTCCTTCATCGTCAATGAGCTGCAGCTCCGGCTGGCCCCGGTCATGACTCCGAAGCCGCGGCTCGTCCAGACCGCCAATCCGACCGAGGACGGCGTGGTCGCCGACTTCGACGCGACGCAGTACGGCGCTGATCGCACGGGCCGGCGGGACTCGACCAAGGCGATCCAGCAGGCGATCTACGCGTGCCAGGACGCGGGTGGCGGGACGGTCTGGCTGCCGGCCGGGACGTACAAGGTCACCGACACGATCGAGGTGCACGCCTTCTGCAGTCTGCGCGGTGATCACGGGCCGAAGCTCGGCACCGGCACGGTGATCGTCGCGGATCTGGCTCCCGGCGACGACGGACCGAGCCTGTTCCGGATCGGCGGCAGCGCGGGCGTCCTCGGCGTGACGACGTACTACCCGAACCAGAACGCGGCGGACCCGGTCCCGTACAACTACACCTTCGAGATCCCGGGCGGCGCCTGGATCGGTAACGAGAACTACATGATGTCGACCGTTTCCGACGTCACGATGCTGAACTCGTACCGCGGGATCGGCGTCAGCACGATGCCGAACGACCATGGCAACGCACCGAGCTCGGGTCAGGTACACGAGTCCACCACGATCCGCAACGTGACCGGTACGGCGCTGCTCGAAGGCGCGCGCGCCTACAACGGCGCCGATGTCGGGACCTGGGAGAACGTTGCCTTCAGCAACTCCTACTGGGCGTCGGCGCCGGCCGCCTTCCACCCGCCGGCCCGGGCGGCGCTGGACGCGTGGACCCGGGCGCACGGGACCGGGCTGGTGCTCGGTGATCTCGAGTGGGACCAGTTCTACCGGATCTCGCTGTCGGACTACGCAGTCGGCGTGCACGTCGTCGCCGGGCAGCGGGCGCAGTTCACCGGGAGCATCCTGCAGCCGGACATCCGGCGGACCGGGACCGGCGTTCTCGTGGACGTGATGGACGACCGGTGGGGTATGACGCTGGCCGGCGGGCACGTCGAGGGCGGGATCACGAACAACTCGCGCGGCTACGTGAAGCTCACCGGCACCGAGGTCACCGGGCCACAGTCCGGGATCATCCACCACATGTCGGGTACGGCGCCGACGTACACGCAGAAGCCACTGCCGAAGCCGGTGCAGAGGCTGTACGTCGTGGACGCGCCGCACGGAGTCGGGTACCTGCCGGCCGCGGACGCGACGCGCGCCGTACAGCAGGTGCTCGATCGCGCCGGGCGGGACGGGGGCGGGATCGTGTATCTCCCGGCCGGCTGGTACCGGATCGGCACGCATCTCAGCGTGCCGGCGAAGGTCGAGCTGCGGGGCGCGTCCGCCGTACCGAACCGGGATCAGGGTGGGGCGAGCGGCGGGACCGTTCTCCAGGCGTTCGAGCGAAACACGGACACGGCCCTCGTGACGCTCGGGAAGAGCGCGGGTGTGCGCGGGCTGCGGGTCTTCTACCCGGAGAACAACCCGGGATCCGCGGCCGGGGTCGTCGCGTACCCGTACGCGATCCGCGGGCACGCCGGCGCGAACTACGTGATCAACGCCGGGTTCCCGAACGCGTGGAACGGGATCGACCTCAGCGGTGACGACGTCGTGGTCCGGAAGGTCGCCGGGGCGTTCTTCGACCACGCGATCGCGATCGGTCCGGGCCGCAACGGCCGGGTCGAGGGCGTGCTGTCGAACGGGAACGCGGTCACCCGGGTCGGGTACCAGCAGCCGTACTGGATGAACGAGGGCAGCATCTTCGAGCTCGTCATCGACAAGTACATGCGCAAGATCGCGAAGATCGTCACCGTGGACGGGGCCCGCGGGCTGACGTTGCTGAACGTGTTCGCATACGGGTTCCACGACGGACTGGTGGTGAACTCGGGCCAGTTGGCCGCGTTCAACCTGGGCACCGACAACCTCGGCGCTGACGGGCACACGATCCAGGTGGTCAGCGGTGACGTCGAGGCGACCAATCTCGCGCGCTACAACGGCGCCACGCTGAGCGGGCCGGCGACGTTGCACAACGTGATGGTGATCAACGTCGTGCAACGAAGCATCAAAGTCGGGGCGAGTGGGAACGGGACCGTCGCGATCGCCGGGAACGAGTCGGAGCCCGGGACGTACGAGGTTGGCGCGCAGGTGACCGTGACGGCGGCGCCATCTTCGGATAGCGTTTTCCAGAACTGGACCGTCGATGGCACAGTGGTGGCGACGACGCCGTCGTACACCTTCACCGTCAGCGCAGATCAGATATTGATCGCCAACTTCACACCCCGGTAGGAGCGAGATGGCTGACACACCTCAGCAGCAGGTCGCGATCGTCGGCTGCGGCATCATCGGCCGCACCCACACGGACACCATCGCGGCGCGGCCCGACGCGGTCGTGACGGTGCTCGTGGACCCCGATTCCGAGGCCAGCGCGGCGCTGGCCGCCCGGTTGAAGGAGGCGGGGCAGCCGGCGCCTCAGGTGTACGACGACCTCGGCGAGGCGCTGAGCGGATCGCCGGAGGTGACGCTGGTGGCGATCTGTACACCGAGCGGGACGCACGCGGAGCTGGCCGAGCAGGCGATCCAGGCGAAGAAGCACGTCGTGATCGAGAAGCCGCTCGACGTCGACCTGGGTAAGGCCCGCCGGCTCGGAGCGGTGGCGGCCCGGACGGCGAGCGAGGGGCTCGTGGTGTCGGTGATCAGCCAGCACCGCTTCGACGCCGGGAGTGCGGTGATCAAGCAGGCGATCGACAGCGGGCGGTTCGGCCAGCTAACCTCGGCGACGGCGACGGTCGCGTGGTGGCGAAGCGACGAGTACTACGCGTCCGCCGGGTGGCGCGGGACCTGGGCGCAGGACGGCGGTGGGGCGCTGATGAACCAGGGCGTGCACACCGTCGACCTGATGCTGTGGTTCATGGGCCGGCCAGTCATCATCCAGGCCCAGGCACTGCGGGCGGCTCACCACGCGATCGAGGTCGAGGACACGGTCGTCGCCACCCTCACCTTCGAGACCGGTGCCGTCGGCACGCTCCACGCCACCACCGCCGCGTTCCCCGGCGGCCGCACCCGCGTCGCGGTCCACGGCACCGAAGGCGGAGCCGAGATAGAGGACGACCTGCTCAGCCGCCTCAACCTGGACGCGACCAAGGACGAGGCCCCGACGGACGTCGGCGATCCCGGCGGCCACAAGGCGCAGTACGCCGACATCCTCCAGGCGATCGCCGACGGAGGCCAACCTGCCATCACCGTCCAGCACGGCATCGAGGCTTTGGCCACCGTCCGGGCCGTCTACATCGCGTCCACCCTCCAACGCCCGGTGAAGTTCCAGGACGTGCTCGAGGGCAAGTACGACGACGTCGACGTCTCCCGCAGCGTCGGCCTCCCACCCAGCTGATCCACCGACAGCTGATCCACCGACAGCGGGCCCGGCGTCGCGGTCAGGCGCCGGGTTCGCGGTCGTTGAGGATCCTTTGGTAGAGGTTGCAGTCCTGCCAGGCGCCGCGGATGTGCAGGTAGGTGGGCGCGAAGCCGATCTGCTGGAAGCCGGTGCGTTTCAGGACTGCTTGGGAGGGGGCGTTGCTGGTCATGCAGCTGGCCTCGATGCGGTGCAGCTTGAGCTCGTGGTCGGCGATCTCCGCGACCGCGTTCACGGCGAGGGTGGCCAGGCCTTGGCCGACGGCGTCGATGGCCAGCCAGTAGCCGAGAGCCGCGCTGCGGAACGGACCCGGGACCAAGTCGTTCAGCGTGAACCCGCCCAGGACCCGGCCGTCCGAGATCAGCAGCCACGGGACTGCCTGGCTGTTCCGGTAGCGGGTGAGGTTCGTCTTCAGGCGGTCGGCCTGGGCCTCCGGGGTGAACCAGTTGTCGGGGCGGGCGGGTTCCCACGGTGACAGGTGGTCCCAGCTGCGGGCGTACGCGTCGGCCAGGGCAGGAGCATCGTCCAGGTCGGCGATGCGGAGCTGAACCTGGGGCGTGAGTTGGCGGGGTTCGATCACTGCGGAAGCCTACTTCGGCAGCCGCCGCGCCTGACTCGACCCCGACACCCGCGGTGTGAACGCATCGTGGAAGATCGTCGACGCCGCGCCGACGGCGGCCGCGTCCTTTTGCAGCATCGACTCCTCGACCGCCACCTCGCGCGTCTCCCGCGCCAGCGGGTGTGCGTTCACCGCCCGCCCGATCTCGCTCAGGAAGATCTCCGAGACCTCCTGCGAGTACGCAGGCCCGCCGAGCACCAGCAGGTCGATGTCGAGCAGATCGACGAGCCCGACCGCGCCCTGCCCGATCACCCGCGCCACCTGCCGCACCGCCCGCACAGCGGCCTCGTCCCCGGCCGCGGCCGCCTTGCACACCGCCTTGTACCGCCGCGCCTCGTCCGTCGCGCCCGGATCGGTCTCGACGTACCCGAACTCCGCCGCGATCACCGGCAACGACGCCGTCGGGTTGCACTCCGGCACCAGCCGCGGCCCGTTCTCCGGGTCCCACTCCCCCATCCGCAACGCCGCGACCTGCCCGAACTCGCCGGCGTTCGACGTACCGCCGCGGTAGATCGACCCGTTCAGGATCAACCCGCTGCCCACGCCGGTCCCGAGGTACAGGTACGCGAAGTCCCGCGCCCGCGCCGACCGCCCGATCCACCGCTCCCCGATCGCGGCCGCCGTACCGTCCTTCTCCACCAGCACCGGATGGTTCAGCCGCTCCTGCAGCAACTGCCGGATCTTCAGCCCGCGCCAGGCCGGCTGCAGCGGCAGCGCCAGGAACGACCCGTCCGTGTCGATCGGACCCGGTACGGCGACGCCGACGCCGAGCATCGAGTCCAGGTCGACCTGGCTGATGCTCAGCGCCGCGGTCACCGTCGCCGCGGTCAGATCGACGAGCTTCCCGGCCTCCAGATCCTCGGCCAGGTCCACGGTCTCGCGCCGGACGATCTTCCCGTCCAGGTCGACCACGGCGACCGTGAGCAGCTCGGGATCGATGTGGATCCCGACCGCATGCGCCGCGTTCGACCGCATCCGGACCGGTGTCCGCGGCTTGCCCAGCCGTTCGGCGCGCTCCTGTGCCTCCTCGACCAGCAGACCCTGCTGCAGCAGGATCCGCAGGATCCGCGACACCGACTGCTGGGTGAGACCGGTCCGGCGGGAGATCTCGGTCCGGCTGATGATGCCGGCCAGCCGGATCGTCTCGATGATCACGGCCTCGTTGAACGAACCCAGGTCGTACTGGTTCGCGCCCGCCTGGCGCAGCTCCGCCAGTTTTTCTCCGGAGTCAGCCATCTCCCACCTCCCCGTCTCCATTCAGCGGATCGTACTGCGGGTAACCACCAACTACGGTGCTTCCAGCGCCCCGTCGATGCGTCGTACCCCGGCAGCCCACTCGTCGTGACCGGACAGTTGCGCGGGATAACGGGCCGCGGCCTCGAGATCGAGGTCGATCCCCCAGCCCGGCGCGTCGTTCGGCCGCAGCCAGCCGTCCTCGATCCGCAGCGTCCCCGGGAACACCTCGTACGTCGCCTCGTTGTACAGGTGGCCCTCTTGGATGCCGAAGGCAACCGACGTCACGTCCAGCGCCACGTTGGCCGCGGCACCGATCGGCGACGTGTCGCCCGGCCCGTGCCACGCCGTACGCACCCCGCACAGCTCGGCCAGGTCGGCCAGCTTCCGCGCCGGCGTCAGGCCGCCGATGTCCGAGACATGCGACCGGATGAAGTCCACGCCCAGGTCGCGGATCAGCCGGACCGCGTCGGTCATCGAGGTGGTCAGCTCACCCACGGCCAGCGGCACCGGCGACGCAGCGCGCACCTCGGGCAGCCGGTCCCAGTGCTCCGGCGGCAGCACGTCCTCAAGGAAGAACAGGCGGTGCGGCTCCATCGATCGCGCGAGCAGCACGGCCTCCTTCGGCGTCAACCGCGAGTGCACGTCGTGCAGCAGCTCGATGTTGTCGGGCAGGGCGTGCCGTGCCTCAGCGAGCAGTTCCGGTGTGGTCCGCAGGTAGTCCCGAGCCGACCAGCCGTTCCGGTACGGCGCGTCCGGGTAGAGCGTTGGTACCTGCGGAGCGCCGTACCCTCCGCCGCCTGGTGTGGACATCTGGAGGCGGATGTGACGCCAACCCTGAGCGATGAGCTTCTGCGCGTGGTCGATCGTCTCCTCGATCGTCCGCCCGCTGGCGTGGATGTACGTGTCCGCGGCCGCGCGCACCTTGCCGCCGAGCAGCTCGTAGACCGGCATACCGGCCCGTTTACCGGCGATGTCCCACAGCGCTTGGTCGATGCCGGAGATCGCGTTATTCGTCACCGGTCCGCCACGCCAGTAGCCGGAGTACGACGCGAGGCGGGTCAGGTCGCCGATGTCACCGGGGTAGCGACCGACGAGCAGCCGGGACAGGTGCTCGTCGACGAAGGTCTGGACGGCCTTCCACCGCTGGGTGAACGTCGCGCAGCCCAGCCCGTACAGGCCCGGCTCGGTGGTCTCGATCTTCACCACCACCAGCGGGATGCCCTGAGGTGCGGTGACGACGGCCTTCACCTCCCGGATCCGGAGGTCGTCGCGGACCGGCCACGGCTGGTCGAAGTTCGAGGGCATTCACAGCTCCTGTGCGGGAAGGTCGAGGGTGGGCAGGTCGAGCTCGTGCCGGGCCTGGAACCCCAGGACCGAGCGGATCGCGGTCAGGTCGATCGGTACTTCACGCCCCACGAACGGCCGCAACCGCGGCACCCCTGGGGCGTAGGCGTCCAGCAACGCCTCGGTCGGGTACGGCGCGATGGTCGTGTCGGCGGTGGCGAAGAACGTGTACGCACCGAACAGCGGCGCGGTCAGCCCGAGCTCGATCGAGTACGCCGCGTCGCGGGTGTCGAGGTAGCTCCACGCCTCCCGCATCCCGCTTCGCGGCTCTTCCCGCATCCGGTCGGCGATCCGGTGCAGCTCCGTCGGCGAGTTGACGTGCGGGAACCGGAGCGCGACCACGTCGATCCCCCACCGGCGCCACGCCATCCGGGCGGTGTTCTCGTCGTTCTGCTTGGACAGCGAGTACCAGTCGCCGATGTCGGTCGGCAGCCGCTCGTCCCACGGGAAGTACGCCGGCTTGATGTCGTGCGGGTTGAACGGCATCCCGGTCGCGTTGATGCTGCTCGCGATCACCGCCCGCCGGATCCCCCGCGCCCCCGCCTGGGCGAGCACGTTGAAGGTCGACACCACGTTGATCGTGTAGACGTCGTACGGCGTCCCCGCCGACGGATGCGCGAGCGCCGCCAGATGTACGACGTACTCCACCTCGTCGAGCGCCGCCGCCACGTCCGCCTCCGACCGGGTGTCGCCGATCAGCACCCGGTCCGCCTTCAGATCCGGATTCTCGACGTCGGACAGCGTCGTCACCCGCGCACCCACCTCGTTCAGGTGCCGCACAGTCGCCATCCCGATCCGCCCCGCACCCCCCGTCACCAGCACCCGCCGGCCGTTCAGTTCAGTCACTCCTTGATTCCTCCTGCCATTCCCACGCCGCGCAGGAACTGTTTCTGGAACACCAAGAACAACACCACAGGTATCAGGACCGCCAGGAAAAGGGCACTCATTTGCAGCGAGATCTCTGTGGTTTTCTGTACCCGCGGCAACGCCACGGAGATCGGCTGGAGCCGTGGGTCGGGGAGGACGAGGAGGGGCCAGAGGTAGTCCTTCCAGGAGCCGATGACGGTCAGCAGGGCGACGACGCCGACGATCGGCTTCGAGAGCGGCAGGATCAGGGCGGTGAAGAGGCGCAGGTTGCTCGCGCCGTCGATGCGTGCGGCCTCGATCAGCTCGCGCGGGATCGAGTCGAAGTACCGCTTCATCACCAGGACGTTGAACGCCCCGGCCGCCGACGGCAACCAGACCGCCCAGAACGTGTTCTGCAGGCTGATCCCGAGCAGCGGCATCCTCAGCACGGTCATGTACAGCGGGACCAGCGAGATCACGCCCGGCAGGAACAGCGTCGCGAGTACGGCGCCGGTGACGACCGGGCCCCATTTCGGGCGCAGGATGCTGAGCACGAAGGCTCCCGTCGTACAGACGAACAGCGTCGAGATCATCGACCCGATCGCGATGAACGCGGTGTTGCCGAGGTACGCGCCGATCTGGACCCGGTTCCAGGCGTCCGGGATGTTCTGCGGCTGGATGCCGGACGGCCAGAGCTGCATCGGGCCGCTCAGGATGTCCTGGCTGGTGGAGACGCCGGACTTGAGCAGCCAGAGCAGCGGACCGACCCCGGCGATCAGGACCGCGACGAAGATCAGCACCTGGATCGCCGGCAGTCCGTAGCGGATGACGCCGCGATGGCGGTCCGCGGTCGAGATGATTCCGCGTTCGTGGCTCATGTGGTGCTCCAGCGGCGGGTGACGAAGTGGTAGACGACCGACAGCACGCACAGCACGCCGGCGAGCAGCACGCTGAGCGCGGTCGCGGCGCCGAAGTCGCCGTTGATGAACGCATACCGGTAGATCAGCAGCAGCACCGTCGTGGTGGCGTTGTTCGGGCCGCCGCCGGTGAACAGGAACGGCTCGGTGAACACCTGGAACGTCCCGATCAGCTGCAGCAACATCATGATCAGGATGATGCCGCGGATCTGCGGCAGCGTGACGTGCCAGACCCGGCTCCAGATCCCGGCGCTGTCGAGCTCGGCCGCCTCGTAGAGCTCCGTGCGTACGCCGGTCAGCGCGGCCAGGTAGATGATCGAGGTGGCGCCCGCGCCGGCCCAGGTCGCCTCGAGCACGATGGCCGGCATCGCCAGCGACTGCGAGTTCAGCCAGGCGAACGGCCCGATCCCGAACCAGCCGAGGATCGAGTTGAACACGCCCGACCCGCTCGGGTCGTAGAAGAACGTCCAGAGCAGGATCGCGGCCACCGGCGGTACGACGGCCGGCAGGTAGGAGATCACGTTGTAGAGCCAGCCGGTCTTGCGCAGCTCGCTGATGAACACGGCCAGGAACAACGGCACCGGGAAGCCGAAGATGAGGGCCAGGACGGCGAAGTACAGGGTGTTCAGGGCCGCCTGTGGGAGCTGCGGGTCGGTCAGCACGTAGCTGAAGTTCGCCCAGCCAACCCACTCCGGCGGGGCGACCAGGTTGTTCTTCTGGAAGCTCAGCACCAGGCCGCGGACGATCGGGCCCCAGGAGAAGTACAGGAAGATCAGCACCAGGGGCAGGGCGAAGAAGATGCTGCTGAGCCCGCCGGAGCGGTACCAGGTCGCAATGGACCTGGCACCGCCCTGGCTCTGCGTCTCTGTTGACGGCGTACGTCGCTGGAACATCGACTCACCGCGCCAGGCGTGCGTCGACCTTCGAGGCCGTGTCGCTCAGCAGCTTGTCGATGTCCGCGTCCTTCTTGGTGAGGACCTGCTGGACCACTGGGTCGAGCAGGGAGTAGACCTCCTGGCCCTTGTTCGACGGCTCGGGCAGCAGTTTCAGCGACGTGGTCGAGTCGATGTACCCCTGGAACTGCTTGACCGGGACATTGACGTACGGCTCACGCCACTTGTTGAACCGGTCGTAGGTCTCCTGGCTCAGCGGGGTGATGCCGGGCCGGCCGACGAAGCCCTTGTCCGCGATCGTGGTCTTCGCGTCCTGGACCGCGACCGACTCGGTCGTGTACTTGTCGAACTGGTCGAACTTGATCCACTTCAGCGCCGCGACGATCTCGTTCTTGGTCGCCTTCGGGCTGATCATCTTCAGCGAGCCACCCGTCAGCGTGCCGTACGGGCCGCCGTCCTGCGGCAGCGCGCCCTCGCCGAAGTCGGCCGGCTTCATGCCGAAGTTCTTCACGCTCATGTCGTAGGCGTCCGGCGCCTGCAGCACCATGCCGATCTTGCCGCCCGCGAAGTCCTGGCGGACCTCCTCCTGGTTGTACAGGAACCGGCTGCCCATCGAGTTGTCGGTCCAGCGCATGTCCTTCAGCAGCTGCAACGCCTTCTTGGTCGGCGCATCGTTGAACGTGCTCTTCATGCCGTCCGGGGACTCGACCGTGCCGCCCATGCTGTAGGTCATCGTGGTCAGCATCCAGCCACCGGTGTTGTTGGTGGTGAGCTGGGCGTACCCGGCCTTGCCGGTCTTCTCGCTGATCTGCTTGGCGTACTGGCGTACTTCGTCCCAGCTGGTCGGCGGCTTGTCCGGGTCGAGTCCGGCCTGCTTGAACAGCGCCCGGTTGTAGGCCAGGCCGACCGAGAAGACATCGATCGGTACGCCGTAGATCCGGCCGTTCGCGTCCTGGACGATCTTCAGCACGTTCGGGTTCAGGTCCTTGGTCAGGTCGACCAGCTTCAGCTCGTCGGTGATGTCCGGCAGCTGTTTGTTCGGGATCATGTTGGCCGGCTCGGTGAAGCTGATGTTCATCACCGTCGGCAGCGTCCCGCCGGCCACCTGGGCCTGGAAGGTCTGCGCCTGCCACGAGGTCTCGGTCGACTTCACGGTGATGTTCGGGTTCTTCGCCGTGAAGTCCTTGATCTTCTGCTCGAACGCCTTGATGTCGTTCGGCTTGTCGGGGGTCGGGCGGTCCCCGATCGTGATGGTGACCGGCGCGTTCTGGTCGATGTCGCCCGCCGCGCCGGACGACGAGGGCGTCGTGCTCTTCGCGCACCCCGCCGCCGCGAGCGCCAGCCCGGCGACCCCGAGGACCGCGCCGAACCGGCCCCACCTGTTCACTCTCGTCATCGGAACTCCTCAGGTTTCCGGATGCCGCCGATGTGCTCTGAGCCACACACCGGCCAGGTCCCGAGTAAGTTAAACCAAGCGTGTTACTAACTCAAGACCCAAGCCGGCGGCAGTCACATTCGTTATGTCGAGACCCTCGGCGAGGCTCCGACGTCCCCGATGACAGCGACGACAAAGGAGGAACACATGGCGAACCAGGTTGTGCACTTCGAGATCATCGGGACCGATCCGGCCCGGCTGCGGGACTACTACCGCGACCTCTTCGGGTGGAGCTACGATCTCGGCGACACGGTTTCCGGACAGGTGTCGGAGCCGGGGCAGTACGGGTTCGTCGGCAACGCCGGCCTCAACGGCGGAGTCGGCGGCGGTACGTCGCTGCGGGCGAAGGTGCTGTTCTACGTGGGCGTCGACGACGTCGGTACGGCGCTCGCCCGCGCCGAGGAGCTGGGCGGCACGCGTGTGTTCGGCCCGGACGGCGTACCCGGAAAACTCGTCGTCGCCCAGTTCACCGACCCCGATGCCAACCTGATCGGCCTCGCCGGCCCTCAGTAGTCCCGCTTCAGGAAACCCGCAGGACCAGCCGCTCGGCGGCGGTGGCCATGAGCTCCGTCACCTCGTCGACCGGCAGGCCCCGCCCGGTGTAGAGCTGATCGAAGAACTCGAACCCGGTGACTGCCCACAACAGATGGGCCGCCTCAGCGGCGCTGACGCCTCGGCGGAGCGCGCCTTCGGCGGCCAGCCGTTCGGCGTGCCAGGCCAGACCTTCGGCACGGCCCGTGCCCAGTCGCTCCACGACGCCGCCAACGGCCCGCGGGTCCAGTGCCGCCATCGAATAGAGCGCTCGCAGCACCGACCGGTGTTCGGCGAAGGTCGCGACCGAAGCCCGGATCGAGTCGAGCAGGCTTCGGCGGGCATCCTGGTCGTTGCCCCCGTTCGGCGCGCGGTGAAAACCACCACGCCGGCGCAGTTCGTCGCCGAGGGCGTCGAACAGTCCTGCCCGGGACCCGAACGCCGTGTACACCGTCGATCGCGACACCCGGGCCGTGGCGGCGACCCGCTCGACGCTCACGGGCATGGCCGGTTCGTCGCGCAGTAACTGGTACAGCGCGTCCAGGATGTCGCGCCGGGTCTGCTCGGCAGCGTCCGCACGCAGCCGCTGGTCGTACTTGCGGGTCGCCATGGCCGCCGATCCTACATTTCACTTGACATGTTGTTCTTTCAAACTACAGCATGTCCACTGAAAGACACCGTGTCCGATGAAATAATCACGAGCAAGTGAGGCACCCACCATGGAGCTGCAGCTGGACGGAAAGCGTGCCCTGGTCACCGGCAGCACGAACGGCATCGGTCAGGCGATCGCGATTGCGCTGGCCGGCGAGGGCGCAGCCGTGATCGTGCACGGACGCGACGCCGAACGGGCCCGGTCGACGGCGGGTGCCATCAGCGCGGCGGGCGGTACCGCCGCCGCCGTACTGGGTGAACTGACCGACCAAGCGGGTGTGCGATCGCTCGCCGACGCTGCCGCCGCGGCGTTCGGCGGCGTCGACATCCTGGTCAACAACGCCGCCTCGACCAGCGACTCGGAGGACTGGATGGCGGGCGGGCCGCAGGCCTGGCTCGACCTCTACAACGCCAATGTGGTGTCCGCGGTCCGCCTGATCGGTCTGCTGACCCCGGCGATGCGGACAGCCGGCTGG
Organism: Kribbella sp. NPDC026611; assembly: GCF_040638345.1. Classification (NCBI taxonomy): domain Bacteria; kingdom Bacillati; phylum Actinomycetota; class Actinomycetes; order Propionibacteriales; family Kribbellaceae; genus Kribbella; species Kribbella sp. NPDC026611. The sequence continues at coordinate 734,008 of NZ_JBEZYC010000004.1, read as the reverse complement.
GGCCGGGTCATCCAGATCGGCAGTGCGGCACAGCCTTACCCACTCCCGAGGCAGGCGGCCTACAGCGCGACCAAGGCCGCGCTGTCCAATCTCACTGTCAGTCTCTCCAAGGAGCTGGCCGGCACCGGCGTCACGGCCAACACGATCAGCCCCGGCCCGACGTCGACTGCGGCGTTCCGCGAGCTCGCGCTGGTCTTCGCCCATGCACACGGCCTGGGCGACGATGTGGACGCCGCCACGCACGCATTGATCACCGGCCCGCTCGCCAATCCCTCCGCCCGGCTCACCGAGCCGCACGAGATCGGCGCGCTGGTTGCGCTGATCGCCAGTCCGCTCGGCGCCTCGATCAACGGTGCCAATCTGCGGATCGACGGCGGATTCACCCCGACCGTCAACTGATGATGCGCGAGGATGGTGGGGTGCCGCTTCGAGCTCCGGCCGCTGCTCGAGCTCTAACCGAAGCCGCGGACGCGGAACTGCTGGACGTGGTATGGCCAGCCGGCGTCGGTGTTCCACTGGCTGACGGACAGGTGCAGGTCGGCGAGCGTCGAGCCGGGGATGATGTAGCCGCCGTACAGCTGGGCGACGTGGTTGTCGTTCTCCTGGCCCCACGCGCCGCCCCAGATCAGCGTTTGGCGGTACGCCGTGTAGAGGTTGGACGTCGGCGTGTCCATGATGATGCCGTCGATCCGGTAGTCACCGGCGTTGAACCAGGTCAGGATCCACTTGCCACCGAGCGGCCGCAGGCACAGTTCGCCGAAGCTGCCGCTGAGGATCGGGGTGGCCGGGTTGCCCCAGGCCCACACGCCGTCCCGGTACCCCCACGGCTCGTACGCCGCCGGGTTCGCGATCTGGTCGCTGCGGACACGCTTCAGGATGATTGGCTTGTTGCGCTGGAAGCCGGTCGAGTACACGTAGACGTAGCCGTCGTTGCCCTCGCCCCACGACAGGAGCTGGAAGAGCCCGCCGTCGAGGTTGGGGTCGAACTTCGCGCCGGTGTGGTACCAGCTCGCGCCGGAGTTGTCCGAGCGCCAGATCTCGGTCCAGACGACGTTGCCGAGACCTTTGTTGACCATGGCATGCAGGTACATCGACCCGCCGATGGTGATCACGTCGGACGGCAGCACGGTCGAGAAGGTCGGGTTGTCGTGCGGGTAGTCCCACAGCTGCTGCGCGGCCGCGCCACCGACGGCCCCGGACCACTGCACTCCCCCGGCGAGGTTGGTCGTCGTCGACCAGAGCGCGACCGGCGAACGCCACCAGCCGCCGCCCACCCGCGCCTCCTCGAAGGTGTCGCCGAACATGAAGAGCAGCCGCCCGTCGGGCGTGCGCGCCGGGATCCCGAGGTCGGTGGCCGCCATCCGGAACCGGTCGGTGAGACCTGGACCGGTCAGGTCGGCGACCTTGGTGGTGAGGATCGCTTGCTGGTTGGCGAGCGCTCGGCCGGGTACGGCGGCGGCCACGACGCCGGCGCCGAGCGCTGCCTTCAGGAACGTGGATCGCTTCATCATGCGGACTCCCAGGGGCGGTTGGAAATCGATTTCTCCCACCCTCCAGGAGCTTCGCCGTTGTGTCAAGAGTCGTGCTTGGTGGCTCAGTCCTTGCCGGTGGCGACCGGGCGAGTCGGGTCGGTGATCCATTCGGACCACGAGCCGATGTAGACCTTCGGCGTGAAGCCGGCGACCTCGAGGGCCAGAGCTTCGTGGGCGGCGGTGACGCCGGAGCCGCAGTAGACCGCGGTGTCCTTGGACTCGGTCACGCCCAGGGTGGAGAACCGGTCGCGGAGGTCGGCGGCGGGGACGAACTGGCCGGTGGGCGTCACGTTGGCCGTGGTGGGCGCGTTCGTGGCGCCGGGGATGTGGCCTGCTACCGGGTCCATGGGTTCGACCTCGCCGGCGAAGCGTTCGGGTGCGCGGGCGTCGAGGAGGATGCCTTTGGCGGCGATCTCGGCGGCGCCCTCGGCGTCCAGGACCGGGATGTGGCCGGGAGTCGCGGTGTAGGTGCCCTGGGCATCGGCCGGGACATCGGTGCTGACCTCTCCCCCGGCCGACCGCCAGGCGGCCAGACCGCCGTCGAGGACGCGGACGTCAGTGAGACCGAAGTACCGGAAGACCCACCAGGCCCGCGCGGCGGCCATCGAGTTCGCCGCGTCGTAGACGACGACCGGGGTGTCCGCGGACGAGATGCCCGCGCGGCGCAGGACCGTGGTCACGACAGTTGCGTCGGGCAACGGATGGCGGCCGGGGCCGGGCGGGCCGGCCAGCTCGGTGTCGAGGTCGACGAAGTACGCGCCGGGCAGGTGGCCGGCGTCGTACGCCTCGCGTCCGGGCGGCCCGGCCAGGTTCCAGGTGACGTCGAACAGCACCGGCGAGCTCGCGCGCAGCTCCTCGACGGTGATCAGGGGGCTCATGACGCGGTTCCTCCGAACGGCAGGACTTCGGGTGACAGGGTGGCGCGGGCTCGGGCCTGGGTCAGGCGGCGGCGGTGATGACGGCGGCAGAGGACTTCGTACGCCGGCTCGTGGTCGCGGGTCTCCATGTCGCCCACCACCAGCTGCTCGCCCTCGGTCACCATCTCCCCACCGATCGTACGGGCGTTGTGGGTGGCCCGTTCACCGCACCAGCACAACGCCTCGACCTGCAGCAGCTCCATCCGGTCCGCGAGCTCGACCAGCCGCGCCGACCCTGGGAACAAGGTGGCCCGGAAGTCCGTCAGGATCCCGAAGCAGAACACGTCGATCTGCAGCTCGTCGACCAGCCGCGCCAGCTGCTCGATCTGCAACGGGCTGTAGAACTGCGCCTCGTCGCACACCACGTAGTCGATCCGCCCGCCCTGGGTCAGCTCGTGCACCACGTAGTCCCAGAAGTCGAACTCCGCGCGGACCTCGACCGCCTCCGCCGCGAGCCCCAACCGCGACGAAAGTACCGACTCCCCCGCCCGGTCGTGACTGGTGAAGATCCGGCCCACGCGCCCCCGCGCCTTGTGGTTGTGATCCATCTGCAGCGCCAGCGTCGACTTGCCGCAGTCCATCGTCCCGGTGAAGTAGAGCAGGTCAGCCACGGGCGCACATCCTGCCAAGTCAACGGGCTGCGCCGCACTCCGGGGTGTGTCGTGGAGCGGTGGCTTGGGTTCTGGGCCCTTGGGCAGCTTGAATGGACCGTGCGCAAAGTCCTGGTCCTCCTTCTCGCGGCCTGCCTGACGGTCGTCACCAACACCGTCCCGGCACAAGCAGGTGTTGCCGCCGGCCTGCGCGCGTACTTCGTGATCACCGAACCGAACCAGACCGGAAAGGTCACCGGCGCCGTCGCCCAGAACGGTGGCACGGTCTACGCGACGTACGACGCGATCGGCGTGATCGTCGCGCACTCGTCGGCGACCGACTTCGCCACCAAGATGCGTGGCGTCGACGGCGTGCAGAAGGCCGGCGCGACCCGGACCAGCGATCTGCCCGCCGATGTCGACAGCCCGAAGCTCCCGGCTCCCGTCGCCGAGTCCCCCACGACCGCACCGGAGACCGAGCGCGGGGACATGACCCTGATCGGGGCCGACCGCGCCTGGCAGCGCAACCAGGGCTCCAAGAGCATCACCGTCGGCGTCCTCGACACCGGTGTCGACGACCAGCACCCGGACCTCAAGGCGAACTTCGACGCGAGCAAGTCGGCGTCCTGCGTCTACGGCAAGGTCGACACCCGCCCCGGTGCCTGGCGTCCGGTAGCCGAGCACGGCACGCACGTGGCCGGCACGATCGCCGCGGCCAAGAACGGCGTCGGCATGATCGGCGTCGCGCCGGGCGTGAAGGTGTCGTCGATCCGCGTCGCCGAGGCCGGCGGCAACAACCTGTTCTTCCCGGAGAGCACCGTCTGCGCGTTCATGTTCGCCGCCGACAAGGGCGTCTCGATCACCAACAACAGCTACTACGTCGACCCGTGGCTGTTCAACTGCCCGGGCGACCAGGACCAGGACGCCATCGCCGAGGCGATCCGGCGCGCTGTGGCGTACTCGGACAGCAAGGGGGTCGTGAACGTCGCCGCGGCCGGCAACGACGACTACAACCTGGCCGAGAAGTCCACCGACATCTCCAGCCCGGACGATTCGACCGCCGAGCCCCGCACCGTGACCACCGACTGCATCAGCCTTCCGACCGAGCTGCCGAGTGTGGTCGTCGTGGCCTCGGTCGACCCCGCGGGCACCAAGTCGCAGTTCTCCAACTTCGGCGAGAACAAGATCAACCTCGCCGCACCCGGCGAGGCCGTCTACTCGACCGTCCCCGGCGGTGGCTACAAGCTGCTCGAGGGTACGTCGATGGCCTCGCCACACGTGGCCGGTGTCGCGGCCCTGCTCCGCAGCGTCGACCCCAAGCTCACCCCGGCACAGGTCCGCGCCAAGCTGGCCCAGCAGGCCAACGACCTGGCGTGCCCGGCCGGCGCGACCGGTGAGTGCATCGGCTCGGCCGGCAACAATTCGTTCTACGGCGAGGGCATTGTCGACGCTGCCGAGGCCGTCGGTGCCGCGTCCGCGCAGCCGCAAGGCGCCATCTCGATCACCCAGCCGACCGAGCAGCTCGGCTTCGGCGGTTCACCGGCCGTCCCGCTGCTGCTCAAGGGCACCGGCGGTACCGGCGACATCAGCTACACCGCGACCGGTCTGCCGCCCGGACTTACCATCGACCGGCAACGCGGCTGGATCACCGGCGTCCTCACGCCCGGCTCGGATCGCTACAAGGTGACTGTCATTGCCCGCGACGGCGAGGCGAAGACGGCCAAGGCCAGCTTCTACTGGGACGTCTGGAGCTTCTAGCGCCCCGGGTCAATGAGCAGCGGGATCGCCATCTCGTCAGTGGTGAGCGAACCGTGCAGGCCGATCAGCCCGGCCTCCTGCGGGTACCGCCGGCTCGCCACCAGCGCCACCGGCCCGAGCGACGCGACGATCACGTCACCCAGCCGCGGCGTCACCCGATCCTCGACGGCTCCGAACCACCCGCGTCCGATCGCATCCGCGCGACTCACGACCAGCGCCTTGTCCCCCAGCCGAGCCTGGTACGCCGCCATCACGTCCGCGGCGGCACCGTCGACGCAGTACAGGTGCCGGAAGCGGGACTCGCCGCCGATGAGCCGCAGGCCGTCCGTCAGCTCAGGCTCGTTGTCCAGGTCGACCCGGTGCTCGGGCGCCACGTCGACCATCCCGTGGTCGGCGACCACCAGCAGTACGGCGTCCCGCGGCAACGCGGACCGCACCTGCTGGGCGAAGGCGTCCGCGGCACCCAACTCCTTCTGCCACTGCCACGAGTCGCAGCCCTGCTGGTGACCGATGTAGTCCAGCTGCGAGTCGTACACGTAGACCAGCGACGACGACCCCTCCCGGCTCGCGAAGCGCGTCGCGTCCAGCCGGTCCTCGACCGTGTCCGCCCCGCGGTGCTTGCTCCCGCGGAACGCGGCGGCCGTCAGCCCGGACGAGTCGAACCGGGCCTTGCTCACGTTGCGCGTGGCAACCCCAGCTGCCGCCATCCGGTCGAAGACGGTCCCGTGCGGCTGCCAGCTGCGCGGGTCGACCGGGGCGTCCCACTGCAGCGCGTTCAGCAGCGCGCCGGTCTCCGGCACGATCGACGTGTAGCCGACAATGCCGTGCGCTCCCGGCGGCAGTCCCGTACCCAGGCTGGTCAGGCTGACTGCGGTCGTCGACGGGACGCCGGCAGTCAGACTCCGCCCGGTCGGGACGAGCGACGACAGGTACGGCGCGGCTTCGGCGTACCGCAGCAGCAGGTTCCACCCCAGGCCGTCGAGCAGCAGCACGGCGTACCGAGAGGCGGGTGGCAGGCCGAGGGTGTTCGACTCCCCCGGCACCGACAAGGCCCCGGCCACCGAGGGCAGCACGTCGGCCAACGACCCACCGCCGTACTGCGGGGCGACCGGCGCGATCACGGCGCTGCCTACTTGTCGCTGCTGGTCGCGAACGACAGCGCCCGGGCGAAGTCAAGCACCTGCTGAATCCCGGCCGGACCGTCCGCGGCGGCGCTGATCCGGAGCGAGATGTCGTCGGCCGCGACCGACCCGGTGTACCCGTGGTCGGCCTCGCAGTTCGGGTCGGCGCAGACCGCGGGCTCGAGGTCGATCCGGTTCACCATGCCCCAGCCGATCGTCAGCACGACCTCGCCGCCGCCGGCGACCGCCGGGTCGGACTTGCCGGAGGCGTAGCCGGCCGGATTGGGAACCACTCGGTTCACCACGACGGCGTTCACCCGGTGCAGCGGGATCGCCTCGGTCGACGTCGACGCGTACGGCGCGCGGATCAGCTCGTCGGCGGCGTGCTCGTCGGTGTGCCCGACGATCAGCCGGGACGGGGTCAGCGCCAGGATCGTGATGTGCCGCCGGACCTCGTCCCGGTCGAAGGTCGGTTCGTGCTGCAGGACGAACGCGCGGATGGGTTCGCTCGCGATCGCCACCTCGAGCGAGTCCGTCACCACGTCGGGGTAGTAGCCGCACCGGTCGATCGCGTCGCGCAGGTCCGCCGAGACGTCCGCGAGCTCCGGAGCATTCAGGTCACGCATGCCCTCATCCTTGCACGATCCGCCGGGTGGCCGTTTCACCCTGTGGACAACCGCGGTCAGTTCGCACTGGCCTTCCGCAGTACCGGCGCGCCCGCGGTGCCCGCGACCGCGACGAGGACGAGTCCGACGACGACCTGGCCGATCAGGAGGAACAGGCCGGAGCTCCCCTCGGTCATGACCTTGCCGCCGCTCAGCGCGAGCCCGCAGAGGGCACCGAAGCCGACCACCGGCAGACCGACCCCGAGGACCGGTACGACGGCCGCTAGCCGGGCAGACCGCTCGATCACCTGCAGCGGTACGCCGGACCGCCGCAGTGCCCGGGCCGGTGCCGCTTGGTCGAGCGCCGTACCCACTGCTCCGGCAGCTGTCGACGCAGCGACGGTCAGGAACACCAGGGACAGCAGGAGCGCGACGCCGATCCGCATGTCGTGGAAGGTCGGGTCGTCCTCTCCTGGCGGCAGGAAGACCGAGATGAAGCCGGTGACGAACCCGCTCAGCACCAGTGCGGCCACTGGCCGGAAGGCGCCCTTCGGGTCGTCGATCAACCGTCGGCCGGCCAGGAGCGCGACTGGTCCGTTCGCTGCGTTGGCCATCATGCGGCCGATCACCTGGACGGCGAACGGTCCGATGATGCGTACGGCAAGGGCTGCGAAGCCGACACCGATGATGAGCGGGATCACGGCCGCCTGCATGCCGTAGTAGCCCAGGACGAGCGGGCCGATGGCCAGGAGTGCGAGCCGGATGACGCTGACGCGCTTGCGGGTCTGGCCGCGGACCACGCCGAGCGGAGTGATGCTGACGCGACCCAATCCGATCATGGCGCTCAGGACGGAGAGCACTGGTACTGCGGCCAGCACGATGAGGACGGTCCACCAGTTGACGGTGATGTCCTGGACGTACCAGCGGCCTCCGCCGAGCGGGATGCGGGCGATGAGCGGGCTCAGGAGCGTGTAGCCGATCAGCCCGGCGACTGCGCCGGCCAGGCCGAGTACTGCTTGTTCTACTGCGCTCAGCCAGAGCACCTGAGATCTGGTGGCGCCTGCTAGTCGTAGTGCGGCAAGGCGGTGTTCGCGGCGCTTGGCGGCGACGCCTGCGGCTTGGCCGACGAGGCTGAGGATCGGGAACAGGACCAGGGTGATGCCGAAGGCCACGGCGATGAGCAGGCCGAGCATGCGAGTGTCCCAGACGTGCTCGTTCCAGCTGTTCACGTACTGCGGCTCGTTGGTGCTGAAGGTGGAGACGCCGCGGATGACGACGAACTCCTCGGGTGAGGACAGGCCCTTGGCGCTGATCACGCCGGTCGGCTTCTCGAGCCCGTACTGCTTGCTCAGGCTGGACCAGTGGTCGGCCACTGCGGGCGAGACGAAGACCTCACCTGGTTTCGGGGTGTGGTCCAGGCCGGGTGGCGGCGGGAGCTGGTTGGGACGCAGCGTCTTGAGATCCAGCTGTGTCATCAGGTGGCCGTCGACCCGCTGGTGGTCATCCATCCGAATCGCACCGATCGCGGTGGCGGGGTCAGCCCGGTCCGCACCGCGCCAGCCGATCCGCTCAGACCGGTGGGACAGTCCGAGCGAACCCGCGATCAGAAAGGTGACCAGCAGCGCGACGATAGCGGTGGCTCCGAATGCCGCGGAGTTGGCAGCACGCCCGCCTGGCCCAGGACGGCGCACGAACCGCAGCCCGAGGTCCGTCATCGGATTCACCGCGCCACCCCCGGCCCAAACACCGGCTGAGGCTGCGAGTTGCTGACTCGGCCGTCGACTATCTGCAGTACGCGATGGCAGCGGGCGGCTACTGCGTTGTCGTGGGTGACGACTACTACGGCGGCGCCTCGGTAGGTGGCGGCGCCTACCAGGAGGTCGATCTGGGAGCCGGTGGTGGCGTCCAGGGCTCCGGTGGGTTCGTCGGCGAAGACGACCTGGGGCTCACCGACCAGTGCGCGGGCGATGGCGACGCGCTGGGCCTGGCCGCCGGACAGTTCACCAGGGCGGCGACCCACCTCCGCGGCCAGCCCGACCTGAGCGAGGGTGTTGCGGGCGCGGCCGATCGCCTCGCGACGGCTGATGCCGTCGACCATCAGCGGTAGCGCCACGTTCTCGTCGGCGGGTAGCTCGGCGAGCAGCTGGTTGTCCTGGAAGACGAAGCCGAGGCGGCGCCGGCGCAGTACCGTGCGGCCGGCGTCGTTCAGCTGGTCGACCCGTTCGCCGCCCAGCCACACCTCGCCCTGGTCGGGGGTGAGGATGCCGGCCAGGACGTGCAGCAGCGTGGTCTTGCCGTTGCCGCTCGGGCCCATCACCGCGAGCGCCTCGCCGGACCTGACCTCGACGTCGACACCGGCCAGGCCGACCACCGGACCGTAGTACTTGACCAGGCCATGACCGCTCAAAACAACCTGTGACTGGGGACTCTGGAAGCTCATACCGCAGAGCCTTCCGCCAAAGCAGCGCGCGATCGTCGGCCCGCGGACCAGTCTTGCCGTCGCCTTACGGCCTCGTTCGGACCTGGTCCGTACGACTCCAGTCGTACGTCAGTCGGTCCGGAACGCCGACGGATAGGCGTCGCGGTAGCTCGGAATCGCGCCGGCGGGCGTGTCCACCGAGGTCGCGTTCAGCATCGCGTGCACGATCGCGCGGGTCAGCGTCCGCGCGCCGGCCGCGTACACCGCCTCGAGCCGGGCGAGCGCGGTTGGGTCGTTGACGCTCAGCCGGTCGCCGTCGCTGCGCGTGGACAGCGCGAAGATGCTGTCGCCGTCGACGAGCGTGTGGATCGGGTCGATCGCGCGGGCCAGCCCGTCGTGCGCGATCATCGCCATCCGCGTGGCCGCTGCCTTGTCCAGCCCGGCGTCCGTCGCCACGACCGCGATCACGGTGTTCATCGACGGCCCGGGAATGAGGTTGCGCCCGGGCGCGCTCGGTGGCGGTGGCTCGACCGGGGTCCGGAGGTGGGTGAACTCGTCACCGAGGCCGAGGCGAGCGCCGTACAGGTTCCCGTCGGCGTCGACCGTCGAGCCGGCCGCGTTCACGATCACCAGCGCGCCGACCGTCGTACCGTCGTCCAGCCGCACGCTCGCCGTCCCGACGCCGCCCTTGAGCGACCGGGCCCGCGCCCCGGCGCCCGCACCATGGTTGCCCATGGCAACAGGTCCGTCGGCGGCGATCGCGATCGCGTCCGCACCCCAGGCCGGCTCCGGCCGGGCTTTGAAGTCACCGCCGCGGGCCAGGTCGAACAGCACCGCGGTCGGCACGATCGGCACGACGTCGTACTCACCCTGGCCGACCCGGACGCCCTCGCCGCGCGCCTCGAGCCAGTGCATCACGCTGCCCGCGGTGTCCAGCCCGAAGGCGCTGCCGCCGGTCAGGACGACCGCGTTCACGCCACCGTTGGAGTTCACCGGCGACAGCAGGTCGGTCTCGCGGGTCCCAGGCGCGCCACCACGCGCATCGACCCCAGCGACGGCGGTGTCCGGCAGGTAGACGACCGTCGTCCCGGTCAGGTACGGGGCGTCCACCCGCTCCACCTGCCCAACGAGGACTCCGGGAACATCGGTGATCGCGTTGAGCGGCCCAGGCTTCATATCCCGATCCTTTCACGCCGAAATCGGGTTGCGGCGACGGTTAGCGTGAAATGCATGAACGTCGATCAGCTCTGTGGTCTGCTGGCCGAACCGTCGAGGCTGCGGACGTACTCCGCCGTCGTCCTCGGCGCCACCACGCCCGAGCAGGTTGCCGGGAGCACCGGACTGCCCGCCGCGGTCGTGGCGAAGGCGCTGCAGCGGCTGACCAAGGGCGGGCTGATCGAAGCGAGCCACCAGGGCTTCACCGCGGACGAGGCGGCGTTCAAGAACGCAGTACGGGAGAGCCGGCCGGAGCGGGTACCGCTGGATCCGGACCCGGCGCGCGACAACGTCCTGCGATCCTTCATCCGGGACGGCCGCCTCACCCACTTCCCGACGTACCCGGACAAGTATCAGGTCGTGCTGGAGCACCTCGTGCAGAGCTTCGAGCCGGGCCGCAGCTACCCGGAGCGCGAGGTCACCGAGATCCTCAACCGCTGGCACCCCGACCACGCAGCGCTGCGCCGCGGCCTCGTCGACGCCCGGCTGCTGGACCGCGAGAACAGCGTCTACGTGAGGCGGCGGGCGGGGGCGTCCTGACGGGGTTTCTCGTTGGGGGCGATTCGGATGCGGGTGTCTAGGACGGTTGCGCCCTGGACGGCGACCAGGACCGAGCGTAGGTCGAGGCGGACGACCTCCTCGAGGTCCAGCGTCAGCCGGGACACGCGGTGCAGCAGGTCCTCGATCGCGGAGATGTCGACCGGGTCCGAGCCGCGGTACCCGTACAGCAGCGGCGCGGCCTTCACCTCGCGGACCATCTCCGCGGCGTCGCGGGTGGACAGCGGCGGCATCCGGTACGACCGGTCGCCGAGCAGGTCCGTCGCGACCCCGGACAGCCCGAACGTCACCACCGGACCGAACGACACGTCCTCGATCGTCGAGATCACCACCGGCACGCCCGGCGGAGCCATCTTCTGCACGACGAACTGCGCCTTCGCCGGATCGGACGCAACCCCGAAGGTCTGCGTCATCTCCGCCCAGGCCGCCCGCATGTCCTCCTCGTCGTGGATGTGCCGCCAGATGTCGGCCAGGTCCGGCCGCATCCGCCACTGGTCGGCCGTTGCCTTCAGGATCACCTCGAAGCCGAGCTCGGCCGCCCGCGCGACCGCCTCGTCCGCGCTCAGCACCGGGAACGCCGGCAACACCTTGATCCCGTAGAAGCTCAGCAGCCGCTGCTTGTCCGCGGCCTCCAGGTCGGCGCCCTGCGGGTGCCGCTGGAGGAACTCCGCGACGAAGTCCTCTCCCGCACCCGTGTCCACGTCCGGCAGGTCCGGGATCCGGCTGTCCGACCGCCGCCGCCACTCCGCGTACTGCGTCGCCTTCGCCAGCGCGCCCACGGCGTACTGCGGGTTGAGGAACGACGGGATCGACCCGCGGGCCGCGCCGCCCTCCCCGTCGTCCACCCGCAGCTCCTCGGGCACTCGGCGGGAGGCGAGGAACGTTGAGACGACCGGCTTGTCGGAGCCCTCGGCGGCGGCGGCCAGCACCTGCGCGACCTCAGGGCCGTGCGCCTGCACTGGCGGGGTGTAGATGACCACGACCGAGTGCGCGCGGTCGTCGGCGAACACCTCCGACAGCGCGGCGCCGAAGTCCGCCGCGGTCGCGTCCGCGCTCAGGTTGCGCGGCTCGCCGGCCGTGTCCAGACCGCAGCCCGCCATCGTGTCCAGCGCCAGCAGTGTCAGCGCGTCCGAGTTGCTCACGATCGCGACCCGGCGGCCCTTCGGCAACGGCTGGTGGGCGAGCAGCTGGGCGACGTCGAACAGCTCACCGGTGGTGTCCACGCCGATCAGGCCGCTCTGCCGGAACAGCGACTCGATGGTTGCTGCGGGCAACTTACTGCGCCGGATCATCTGCCCGACCGGTACGCCCTGGGTGGCCCGGCCCGACTTCAGCGCGACCACCGGCTTGCGACCGGCCAGCCGGCGGGCGACCCGGCTGAACTTGCGCGGGTTGCCGAGCGACTCGAGGTACAGCAGCACGACCTCGGTCGCCTCGTCGGAGTACCAAAACTGCATCAGGTCGTTGCCGGACACATCGGCCCGGTTACCGGCTGAGACGAAGCTCGACAGGCCCAGCCCACGACCGACCATGTCGGCCAGGATCGGCACCCCGAGCGCGCCGGACTGGCAGAAGAACGCGACCCGGCCCTTGCTCGGCATCAGCGGCGAGAGCGTGGCGTTCAGCGACACCCCGGGCGCGGTGTTGATCACGCCGAGCGCGTTCGGGCCGATCACGCGCATCCCGTACGAGCGGGCCAGACCGACCAGGTACCGCTGGCGTTTCCGGCCCTCGTCCCCGATCTCCGCGAACCCGCTCGAGAGGACGACCAGCCCACGCACACCCTTCGCCGCGCAGTCCAGCACCACGTCCGCGACCATGTCCGCCTTCACCGCGACCACGGCCAGGTCGACGGTGTCGTCCACCTCCCGGATCGTCGGGTACGCCGGGACGCCCTCGATCTCGTCCGCTTTCGTGTCCGTGTTGACGGCGTACAGCCGGCCCGGGAACCCGCCGTCGCGGAGATTGCGCAACAGCGCGTTGCCGATCGTGCCCTCGCGGCGGCTGGCGCCGATCACCGCGACTGAGGCAGGTGTCAGCAGCCGGGCGATCGACAGCGCCTCGGAGCGCTGCTCGCGGGCCTGCATCACGCCGAACGAGGTGTCGGTCGGCGCGATGTCGAACTCGACCACGATCACGCCGTCCTCGAACTCCCGGGCCACCTTGTACCCGGCCTCGGTGAAGACCGTGATCATCTTCCGGTTGTCCGGCAGCACCTCGGCGACGAACCGGTGGATGCCGTTCTCCCGGGCCGCCTGGGCCAGGTGCTCGAGCAGCAGCTGCCCGAGGCCGCGGCCCTGGTGCGCGTCCTCGATCAGGAACGCGACCTCCGCCGTCCGGCGCCCGGTGCGTTCGTAGCGGCCGACGCCGATCATCTCGTGACCGACGGTGACGATCAGCGCCAGCCGGTCGTGGTAGTCGACCTGGGTGAACCTCGCCACATCCCGGTCGGACAGTTCCGGGTACGGCGCGAAGAAGCGGTAGTACTTGGAAGTCTCGGAGACCCGGGCGTAGAACTCGACCAGCAAGTGGTCGTCGGACGGCGTGATCGGACGCAGGTGGGCGGTCGCGCCGTCCCGCAGGACGACGTCGGCCTCGAAGTCTGCCGGATAGTCCTCCGGCAGCTGCTGGTCATACTGGTCCGGCACGGGGCCAGCGTACTCAAACAGTCATCGCGGAGGTTGTGAATTTGGTCGAGCGGATCGCGCCCGTCCTGGTGTTCCTGATCGCGGTGACCGTGATCGCGGAGCTGGCGGACCAGGCCAAGGTGTTCGACGTCGCGGCACGCGAGGCTGCCCACCTGGCTCGCGGCCGGGTCTGGCGGCTGTGGCTGCTGGTCGTCGCCTTGGCTACCGGGCTGACGATCGTGCTGTCGCTGGACACCTGCGCGGTGCTGCTGACGCCGGTGGTGCTGTCGATGGCGAGGCAGCTGGACGTGCCGCCGAAGCTGTTCGCGTTCACCACGGTGTGGCTGGCCGGTACGGCGTCGCTGCTGCTGCCGGTGTCGAATCTCACGAACCTGCTCGCGCTGCATCCGTTCCGCCAGTTGGACGTCAACTACCTGTCGGTGAGCTGGCGGCCGGCCATCGCGGCCATCGTCATCACGGTCGCTGTGCTCGCCGCTCTGTTCGCACGGGACCTCACGCGCAGCTACCAGGTGCCGCCGACACCGCCGGTCGAGGACAAGGTCCTGTTCTGGGGCTGCGCGGCGGTCTGCATCCTGCTCGGTCCCGCGTTCGTGTCCGGCATCGAGGTCGCCTACCCCGCCACCGCCGGCGCGCTCATCCTGGTCGCGCTGTTCGCTGTCCGTCGCCGCAGCGCGCTGCGCTGGTCGCTCGTCCCGTACAAGTTGGTCATCACCGTGGTGGTCCTGTTCACGGTGGTCGGCTTCCTGAGCAGCCATGGCCTGGAAGACCTGTTGCGACGGATCGCCGGCACCACCTCGGAACTGCGCCTCAGCGCCACGGCCGCCGTCGGCGCCAACCTGTTCGACAACCTCCCCGCCTACCTGGCGATGGAGCCGGTTGCCTCCAATAGCCCGCACCGCATGCTCGCCCTCCTCATCGGCGTCAACTGCGGCTGCCTCCTGACCCTGTGGGGCTCGCTGGCCACCCTCCTCTGGCGAGCCCGCTGCGACGCCGCCCGCGTAGACATCTCCTGGTGGTCTTTCCTGTGGCGCGGCCTCATCCTGACCCCGCTGGTGGTCACCGGAGCGGCGCTGGCCGTCTAGTCGTCGGGCTCGGAGCACAGGACCATGCGGCCCGCGCCAGGCGTGGAGGTCTCGGTGGCGACGACCTTGCCGTCGACCCGCAGGGTGCAGGTGACGGTGTTCGTCTCGCCCTCCGCGAGGAAGACGGCCACTGTGGCGACCTTCAGCATCGTCTCGGTGTGGAAGCTGACGGACCAGGGCAGCGTCGGCTTCTCGACCGTCACCCGGGAGTGCTGGTCGTCCTTCGGCGCGTAGCTGAGCTGGGTCGGCCGGGCGGTGCCTGTGACCTCGTAGCTGATGTCACGCGAGACCTTGCGCTGAGCCCAGACGACGTACCCGACGAGGCCGCCGACCACGAGGAGGCCGCAGGTCAGGACGCCGACGACCACGATCAGGGTGACACGGGAACGGGGCGACATGGCAACTGTTTACCGTGCGTGAGGGCCAGTCGTTGTTTACCGATTGGTAGTGGCTGGGCAAAGATGCGGTCATGGGTAGCGAGCAGAGCACGTCCGAGGTCACGCGGGAGTTCCGGGCGGCGCGGGACTTCCTGGTTGCGCACCGGGACGACTACGAGACGGCGTACCGGGAGTTCGGCTGGCCGGGGTTCGAGCGGTTCAACTGGGCGCGCGACTGGTTCGACGCGCTCGCGGTCGAGCAGCCGGAGGTTGCCGCGCTGACGATCGTCGAGGAGGACGGCGACGTCACGTCGCGCACCTACGCCGAGATGGCCGAGCGGTCCCGGCAGGTCGCGGGCTGGCTGACCGAAGCGGGACTCGCGCCGGGCGACCGCGTGCTGATTGTGCTCGGCAACCAGGTCGAACTCTGGGAGACGATGCTCGGCTGCATCCGCGCCGGCGCGGTCATGATCCCCGCCACCACCCTGCTCACCGACGCCGACCTCGCCGACCGCATCTCCCGCGGCAACGTCCGCGCAGTCGTCACCAGCGGCGCCGACGCAGCGCGGTACGCCGGAATCGCGGACCACTGCATCCGCGTCGCGGTCGGCGAGCCGGCTGAGGGCTGGCTCAGCTACACCGACTCGATGCAGTACTACGGACCGGTTCCGGAGGTCGACACCGCCGCCGGCGACCCGCTGCTCCTCTACTTCACCTCGGGGACGACGAGCCAGCCGAAGCTGGTCGAGCACACGCAGGTGAGCTACCCGGTTGGCCACCTTTCGACCATGTACTGGATCGGCCTGCAGCCTGGCGACGTACACCTCAACGTCTCCTCCCCCGGCTGGGCGAAGCACTCCTGGAGCAACGTCTTCGCACCCTGGAACGCCGGCGCGACCGTCTTCCTCTACAACTACACACGCTTCGACGCGGCCAAGATGCTGGACGTCCTGCAGACCTACGGCGTGACCACGTTCTGCGCGCCGCCGACGGTGTGGCGGATGCTGATCCAGGCCGACCTGTCCGCGGTCGACGTGAGCATCCGCGAGTGCATCTCGGCGGGTGAGCCGCTCAATCCCGAGGTCATCGAGCAGGTCCGGAATGCCTGGGGCATCACCATCCGGGACGGGTACGGGCAGACCGAGACGACCGCGCAGATCGGCAACACCCCCGGCCAGACGGTCAAGCTCGGCTCGATGGGCCGCCCACTGCCCGGGTACCGGATCGCGCTGATCGACCCGGCCACGGACGAGATCGGCGACGACGGCGAGATCTGCATCGAGCTCGCGCCGCCGCCGGTCCCGCTGATGAGCGGGTACCGCGACACCGACGAGCTCACGGCTGAGGTGATGCGGAACGGCTACTACCACACCGGCGACGTCGCGAGCCGCGACGAGGACGGCTACATCACGTACGTCGGCCGTTCGGACGACGTGTTCAAGGCCAGCGACTACCGGATCTCGCCGTTCGAGCTGGAGTCGGTCCTGATCGAGCACCCGGCCGTCGCCGAGGCCGCCGTCGTACCGTCACCGGACCCGGTCCGGCTCGCCGTACCCAAGGCGTACGTCGTACTCGCGGCCGGGCACGAGCCGTCGCGGGAGCTCGCCGGGGAGATCCTGGCGTTCTGCCGGGAGCACCTGGCGCCGTACAAGCGGATCCGGCGGATCGAGTTCGCCGAGCTGCCGAAGACAATCTCGGGCAAGATCCGCCGGGTCGAGCTGCGCACCGACGAGGCGGCCAAGGTGACCCGCGGCGAGCACGCCTACGACGAAGCCGACTTCAAGTAATCGTGTCGTTCCACACCGGGCTGGGGTGGGCGGCGATCGCGGTCCTGCCGCTGCTCATCGTGATCGCGGTCGCGGCCTCGCGGTACGCCGCGCTCCGGCATGACAAGGGCATCGTCACCGCGGCCCTGCGCGCGGTCGTCCAGCTCGCGGCGGTCGGGGCGGTCGTCGGGATCGCGCTGCAGCACATCGTCGGTGCGATCGCGTTCGTCCTGCTGATGTTCGTCGTCGCGACCGTCACCAGCACCCGCCGCCTCCATCGCGTCGCGGTCATCCCGGGGCAGTGGAGGTACTGCGCGGCCGCGATCGGGGGCAGCTCCCTCGTCGTACTGCTGCTGCTGATCGTGCCGGGCGTCGTACCGCGGAACCCGGCGAGCATCCTGCCGATGGGCGGCATCATCGTCGGCGGCGCGATGACCGCCACCACGCTGGCCGGGCGGCGGATGCTCAGCGAGTACAGGACGCGGTTCGGCGAGTTCGAGGCCGGGCTGTCGATCGGGCTGCTGCAACCGGACGCGTTCAAGCTCGTCGTCGAGCCGGTCGTCGGTGACGCGTTGCTGCCGGCCTTGGATCAGACCCGCACGGTCGGGCTCGTCACCCTGCCCGGCGCGTTCGTCGGCATGGTGCTCGGCGGCGCCTCGCCGGTCCAGGCCGCCGCGCTGCAGCTCGTCGTACTGATCGGGCTGATCGCGGCCGAGGCGCTCGCCATCCTGGTGCTGACCGAGCTCCTGTCCCGGTCCGCACTTCCGGACGGGCGTACCGTTTCCTCATGACCGATGACAAGAGCCTCCTCAGCCGCATCGACGAGCTGGTCGCGGAAGAGCACCAACTGCGCACCAAGCACGCCTCCGGGGAGATCAACGACACCGACGAGCACGCCCGCCTCCAGGCCCTCGAGGTCGAGCTGGACCAGTGCTGGGACCTCCTCCGCCAACGCCGCGCCAAGCGCGAGTACGGCGAAAACCCCGACGAGGCCCAACCCCGCTCCCCCGACACCGTCGAGGGCTACCTGAACTAGCCCTCCTCGCCCAACGCCACCAGCGCCATCCCGCTCGAGGGGATAACCCCTCGAGTTGAGCCTTCTCCCCTGGTGTACGAGGGGAGAAGCCTCACCTGGCGGGGATAACCCCTCAAATACTCCGAGGGAGAGGGCGAGGTGAGCGGCTGCGGGTGAGGTGGGGTGGCGTGGAGTGCGGGGTGAGGTCGGGTACGGCGGGTGCGGGGGTCAGAAGCCGCGGAGTTTGTCGGGGGTGATTCGGATTACCACGGAGTAGTCGGCGTGGAACTGGGGCGGGGTCAGGCCGAGGGCCTTGATTGGGGCGGCGTACTTTGCGGTGTATGCGGCCAGTGTGTCGCCGGAGAGGGGCTGGGCGTCGATGACCGCCGTGCCTGTGATGACGCCGACCTCGCCGCCGTTGTGGGTGGCGTTGAAGTTGAGTGTGACCCGCGGGTTCGCGGCGAGGTTGTGCAGTTTGGCCTTGCCGCGCTGGCTGGCGACGATGATCTCGCCGTCGTGCCAGAGGAACCACACGGGATTCGGAGCCGGCGTCCCCGACTTCCCGACAGTGGTCAGCCAGATCACGATTTCGTCGTCGAGCTGCCGGGCGATCCGCCGGCCGAAGGTGGTGGAGGTGTCGATCGTGAACATCACAGCCCTTTCGGTCCGAGACGGCTCCACTCGATCGCCGGGCAGTGGTCCATCACCATGGTGAGACCAGCCGCCGTCGTCCGGGCGTAGGCGTCCGCATCCACTACGTCCAGCTGGAACCACACCGCTTTCGCATTGATTCCGACCGCCTGGTCCGCGATGTCACCGGCCAGCTCGGACCGGACGAACACGTCCACGCAGTCCACCGGGAACGGGATGTCGGCCAGCGACTTGTAGCCCTGCTCGCCGTGCACGGTCTCCGCCGACGGGTGCACCGGCACGATCCGCTTCCCGTGGCTCTGCAGGAACCGTGCCACGCCGTACGCCGCCCGGCTGGTGTTGTTCGACAGCCCCACGACCGCCCACGTCTCACACTCGGCCAGGATCTTCCGGATGTCCTCGTCCATGCTCAGCCTCTCAGGTAGGTCAGTACCGCGGAAACGCGCCGGTCCAACCCATCGTCCAACTGAAGTTTGGCGAAAATGTTTCCCACATGCTTGCGGACGGCAGCCTCGCTGACCACCAGCTGCTCCGCAATCGACGCATTCACCCGGCCCTCGGCCATCAGCGCGAGTACTTCGAGCTCCCGCGGCGTCAGCGCGGCCAGCGGACCGTCGTTGCGGCGCCGGGCGAGCAGCTGCCGGACGACCTCGGGGTCGACCACGGTCCCGCCGTCCGCGACCCGGTCGAGCGACTCGAGGAACTCCGCGACGTGCCCGACCCGGTCCTTCAGCAGGTACCCGATCCCGCCGGTCGTTGTCTCGAGCAACGACGACAGGTACGCGTCGGCGACGTACTGCGACAGCACGAGGATCCCGATGGCCGGCAGCTCGGCCCGGATCGCCGCGGCCGCCTGCAGTCCTTCGTCGCTGTGCCCGGGCGGCATCCGGACATCGGTGATCACCACGTCCGGCGGGTCCTTCCGGACCACGGCCAGGAGCGTGTCCGCGTCCCCGACGGTGTCCCGTACCTCGTGCCCGGCGCGGTCCAGGATGCTGGCCAGCCCCTCGCGCAGCAGCAGCGAGTCTTCGGCCAGCACGATGCTCAGTCGTCGAGTCGGCACGGGCACTCCATCCGCAGTCGGGTCGGCCCACCGGGTGGGCTGTCGACGACGAGTGTGCCTCCCAACGCGTCCAACCGGGTCACCAGGCCGGTGAGCCCGGTACCCGCACCGAGCTCGGCGCCGCCGACGCCGTTGTCCTGGATGGTGATGACGAGCAGATCCTTGGTCAGCCGGCCGGTGACCTCGCATCGGGTCGCCTGGGCGTGCTTGGCGACGTTGGCGAGCGCCTCGCTGACCACGAAGTACGCCGCGGCCTCGATCGGCGGCGGCAACCGGTACGGCAGGGACAGTTGCACGGCCATCGGCAACGGCATCCGGTCCGCCACCTCCCGTACGGCGGCCTCCAGCCCGTGGTCGACCAGCACTCGCGGGTGGATGCCCCGCACCGCGGCCCGCAGGTCGGCCAGCGCGGCCTCCGCCTCGGCGTGGGCCTTGACCACCAGCCGGCGCCCCTCCCCCTCCGGCAGGTCGAGCTCGGCCAGCCCGAGCGTCATGGTGAGCCCGACCAGCCGCTGCTGTACGCCGTCGTGCAGGTGGCGCTCGATCCGCACCCGCTCGGTCTCGAATGCGTCGACCAGGTCGAGCCGGGACCGCCGGAGCTCGGCGACGTTGCGCTGCAGCTCCTCCTGCCGCGGTCCGAGCATCGCCTTCGCCAGCGACGCCTCGGCACCGGCCAGCACCCCGACCAGGTACGAGCTGACCACGTAGAACACCGGACCGAACAGGACCAAGAAGATCAGGCCGTCACGTGCCGAGTCGAGCGTCCACGGCCCCATGCCCATCGTGTCCCGATCGGCGATGACCGGTGCGGCGATCGTGATCCCCAGCGTGGTCGCACAGATCCCGGCGACCAGGACACTCAACGGCCAGACGAGGACCCCGAGGACGAAGCCGTAGCCCAGCGCCCGCACTGACGCCTGCTCCCGGCGGCGGTACTTCAGCTTCGCCCGCCACGGGAGCTGCCGCGGCAGCGTCGCGTGCGGACTGCTGATCCCGTCGGTCAGGACCAGCCGGGCCCGCCACCGGTCGACACGCCCGATCACCGCTCCGATGAGCGGGAACATCATGATCACCAGGATCCCGACCAGGACCGGGCTGAGCACCGCGCCGAGTCCGGCGAGCGCGACCAGGACCACGATCGAGATCGCGCCCATCGGCACCGAGGTGAACAGGTACGCGTAGCTGCGCCAAGGCCACGACGACACCAGGTAGCGCGGCGATGCCAGCGCTTCCCAGGCTGTCCGAGGTCTCTGCACGTCCTCAACCCTAGGTGTGGGACCGGTACGTGGACGGTAGCGCGCACGCTACTTGCGGTGTGGTCCCAGGACCAGGGCGGAAACCGCCGTACGCCGGTTGGCTGGGACCATGACCGCTACCGCGCCCTCGTACCCGTCCGTCGTACCTGTCCAGCCGCCGGCGCTGGTGCTCGACGGCATCACCAAGACGTACCGCTCCAAGGCGGGCGCCGTGGACGCGCTGCGCGGGGTCACGTACCACTTCGCGCCGGCCTCGTTCACCGCTGTCATGGGACCGTCCGGCTCCGGCAAGTCCACGCTGCTGCAGTGCGCCGCCGGACTCGACCAGCCCACCACCGGGTCCGTCGTACTGAACGGCGTGACCCTCAACGGGCTCAACGAAGTCGCGCTGACCAAGCTGCGCCGGGCCGAGATGGGCTTCGTCTTCCAGGCCTACAACCTGCTGCCCTCGCTGACGGTGTACGACAACGTGGCTCTCCCCCTGCGCCTCACCGGCCGGCGGCCGAGCCGGAGCGACGTACACCGCGTGCTGGAGCAGGTCGGGCTCGAGGGAAAGGCCAAGCGGCGGCCGGCCGAGCTGTCCGGTGGTCAGCAGCAGCGGGTCGCGATCGCCCGAGCGCTGATCACCCGGCCGTCGGTCTTCTTCGCGGACGAGCCAACCGGTGCGCTGGACAGCACGACCAGCAAGCAGATCCTCGGGCTGTTGCGCGAAGCAACCGACCGCGCCGGTCAGACGGTCGTAATGGTCACCCACGACCCGGTCGCCGCGGCGTACGCCGAACGCGTGCTGTTCCTCTCCGACGGTCTGCTCGTCGGACACCTCGACCACGCGACGCCGACCCAGATCGCGAACGCGATGAGCGAGCTGGAGAAGTGATGTTCTTCCTGAGCCGTCAAACGGTCAGCCGGCACCGATCCCTGTACGCCGGTTCGTTCGTCGCCCTCGCCGTCGGCGTCTTCCTGCTCGGGCTCGCCGCGACGGCGACCGCGGCCACCGTCGCGTACCACGGGTCGGCCGCGTCGACGATCGCCGTGCGGACGCTTGGGGGTGACGACGCGGCGCCACGGACCATCCGGGTGCCGCTGGCCGGCGCCGACGTCTCCGGGCTGCAGGTCGTCCTCAGCATGGTCGGGACGATCAGCGGGTTCATCACGATCTTCGTCATCGCCAGCACGTTCGCCTTCGCGGTCGCGTCCCGGCGGCAGGAGCTCGGGCTGCTGCGGCTGATCGGTGCGACGCCCCGCCAGCTCGGCCGGATGATCCTTGGCGAGGCGCTCCTGGTCGCGTTGGCCGCATCGCTGACCGGTGCGCTCGCCGCCTGGCTCGCCACGCCGCTCCTGCTGAGCAAGGCGTCGTACACCGAGCTCGCGCCGGTGAGGCTGCAGCCGGCGTCGCCGTGGCTGCCGCTGGGCATCGCGATGGCGGCTGGTCTGCTGGTGGCGATGCTCGGCGCACGGTCGGCGGCCCGGCGCGCCGGCCGGGTCGGGCCGATCGACGCGTTGCGCGAGGCCTCGGTGGAGTCGGGACGGATCGGGCCGGTCCGGATCGTCTTCGGCGTACTGTTCCTGGCCGGGGCGATCGTGATGCTGGCGCTCATCCGGCCGTCGACGGGCGACGGCGTCGTACCGCTGTCGATGTTCACGCCGATGGTGCTGGTGATCGGGCTGACGCTGATCGCGCCACTCCTGGTCCCGGTCCTCGGGCGGCTGTGGGCCATCCCGCTGGTCGCGTGGACGCGGGTGTCCGGCCGGCTCGCCCGGAGCAACGTCGTCGCATCGCCTCGACGGAGCGCGTCGTTGGCCGCACCCATCCTGGCCATCTCGGCCATCGCTGGGTCGATGGTGCTCAGCCTGAGCTTCGCCGCGGACAGTGCCGGGGCAGAGATTCGTGATGCTGTTCGCGCGCCGATCGTCGTCACCGGTGCGTCACCCCTCACGGGCCCAGGACTGGGTTCGGTGGATGCGGGGTTGCCGTCCCAGGTGGTGCGGATCGATCGGGATGATGCGGAGCTCCAGGACGTCGAGGGGATCGACCCGGCGATCGCGCGCCGGACCCGCGACCTCACGACGCTCGCCGGTGACCTCGGGGGCCTCACCGGCAATACTGTTGCCGTCGGCAAAGAAATCGCCGGGTTCGAGAACTATCACGTCGGCGACGAGATACCAGTGGTGTTCCTGGACCGGAAGCCGGTGCGGCTCCGGGTGGTCGCGATCGTGAAGGACGCCTTCGGGGTCAACCCGGACTTCCTGCTGCCGCGGGACCTGGTCCGCACGCACGCCCCGGACGCGCAGCCCGAGCGGCAGTTCGTGCTGCCGGCGCCCGGCGCTGACCCGGCCGACCTGGTTCGGCGACTGCCGCACGCGCAGCTTGCCGCCGACTGGGAGGACGACCAGGCCGACGGTGTCCGGAAGGGCAACCAGCTCGGGCTGGTCCTGCTGCTCGGTCCGGCCGCGCTCTACAGCGCGATCGCGATCGCCAACACGCTGCTGATGGGCAGCCTGCAGCGGCGGCACGAGTTCGTCACCTCCCGGCTGCTCGGAGCGACGCCGGCCCAGATCCGCCGGATGGTGCTGTGGGAGTCGTCGCTGGTCGGCGCGGTCGCTCTCAGTCTCGGAACGGCCATCACGGTCACTGTCGGTGTTCTCATCCGGCACGCGATGACGTCCGGGTTCACCGACGTACCGATGACCGTGCCGTGGGGCGTGCTGCTGGGCATCGGCGGACTTTGTCTGATCCTGGCGGTAGGGTCCGCTCTGGCCCCGACCGCGTACATCCTGCGGGTCGTGGGCCGGGAAACGATGGTTCACCAGGGACAATAGGAGCGGCGCCGACCGTCGAGGCGCCGGACCGCTTGATCGAGGAGTTCGCTGACCCGCATGGCACGCCGTACCAGCACCGCCGAACCCGAGGACTTCGAGGAGCGCATCCTCGACGTCGACGTCTCCGACGAGATGCGCACCAGCTACCTGGAGTACGCCTACTCGGTGATCTACGCCCGGGCGCTCCCGGACGCCCGGGACGGGCTGAAACCGGTCCAGCGGCGGATCCTGTTCTCGATGGCGGAGAACAACATCCGCCCCGACCGCGGCCACGTGAAGTCGGCCCGCGTCGTCGGTGAGGTCATGGGTAAGTACCACCCGCACGGCGACGGCGCGATCTACGACGCGCTGGTCCGGATCGAGCAGCCCTGGTCGATGCGGGTCCCGCTGATCGACGGCCACGGGAACTTCGGCTCGCTCGACGACGGCCCGGCCGCGATGCGGTACACCGAGTGCCGGATGGCGCCGTCCGCGATGGCGATGACCAACGGCCTGGACGAGAACGTCGTCGACTTCCGGCCGAACTACGACGGCCAGGAGCAGGAGCCGTCCGTCCTGCCGGCCGCCTTCCCGAACCTGGTGGTCAACGGAGCCTCCGGCATCGCGGTCGGCATGGCCACCAATATGGCCCCGCACAACCTGATCGAGGTCATCCAGGCGCTCCGGCACCTGATCAAGACCCCGGGCGCCGACCTCGACGACCTGATGCGGTTCATCCCCGGGCCGGACCTGCCGACCGGTGGCAAGATCGTCGGCCTGGAGGGCATCAAGGACGCCTACGCGACCGGCCGCGGCAGCTTCAAGATGCGCGCCACCGCTCGGGTCGAGAACGTCACCCCGCGCCGCAAGGGCATCGTGGTCACCGAACTGCCGTACTCCGTCGGTCCGGAGAAGGTGATCGAGAAGATCAAGACCCTGGTGCAGAGCAAGAAGCTGCAGGGCATCGCCGACGTCAAGGACCTGACCGACCGCACCCACGGCACCCAGCTGGTGATCGAGGTCAAGAACGGCTTCGTCCCGGAGGCGCTGCTCGAGCAGCTCTACAAGCTGACCCCGCTCGAGGACGCCTTCCACGTCAACAACGTCTGCCTGGTCGACGGCCAGCCGCGGACGCTGGGGCTGAAGGAGCTGCTCGAGGTCTACCTCGACCACCGGTACGACGTCACCCGCCGGCGCAGCGAGTTCCGCCGGAAGAAGGCGCAGGACCGGCTGCACATCGTCGACGGCCTGCTGATCGCGATCCTGGACATCGACGAGGTCATCCAGATCATCCGCAGCAGCGACGACTCGGCCGCGGCCCGGACCCGGCTGATCGACATCTACGACCTGTCCGAGATCCAGGCGAACTACATCCTGGACATGCCGCTGCGCCGGCTGACGAAGTTCTCGAAGCTCGAGCTGGAGACCGAGAAGGGCGAGCTGGAGCGCGACATCGAGGCGCTGACCGCGATCATCGAGGACCAGAACCTGCTCCGCAAGACGGTGTCGGACGAGCTGGCCGAGATCGCCAAGACGTACGGGACGCCGCGGCGGACCGTGCTGCTGGAGTCGTCCGGCGCGACCAAGACGGCCGCCGTACCGCTCGAGGTCAGCGACGACCCGTGCTGGATCCTGATGAGCTCCACCGGCCTACTGGCCCGGACCAACGGCGTCGAGCCGTTCGGTGGCGGGGAGTCGCGGGCCAAGCACGACGCAATCGTGTCCGCGGTGAAGAGCACGGCCCGCGGGCAGTACGGGCTGATCACGAGCACCGGACGGCTGATCCGGCTCGAGTCGCTCGACCTGCCCGCCGTACCGACGACCGCCGCCGCACCGAACCTGCAGGGTGGCGCGCCGATCGCGGAGTTCGTCTCGCTCGACCCAGGCGAGAAAGCGCTGGCACTCACCACCATGGATCCGGACTCGGTCGGCGTCGCGCTCGGCACAATCGGCGGTGTGGTGAAGCGAGTCGTGCCGGACCACCTGAGCAACCGCGACTCGTGGGAGATCATCGCGCTGAAGGACGGCGACGAGGTCGTCGGCGCGGTCGAGCTGACGTCCGGCGACGAGGAGCTGTGCTTCATCACGTCCGACGCCCAGCTGCTGCACTTCGGTGCGTCCGCCGTACGGCCGCAGGGCCGGACGGCCGGAGGGATGGCCGGCGTCCGGCTCGCCGCCGGGGCGAAGGTCGTGTTCTTCGGGGCTGTCGACAGCGCTCGCGAGTCGCACGTGGTGACGATCGCCGGGTCGTCGTCGGCGCTTCCGGGGACCGAGGTCGGTGCGGTGAAGGTGACGCCCTTCGCGGAGTACCCGGGCAAGGGCCGCGGGACCGGCGGCGTCCGGTGCCAGCGCTTGCTGAAGGGCGAGGACGGGCTGCTGCTCGGGTTCATCGGGACGGCTCCGGTGAAGGCGAGCGCCAGCAGCGGTGCACCGGTCGACCTGCCGCCGATCGACCCGCGGCGCGACGGCTCCGGCGTACCGGTGGCGCAACCGATCGCGGCATGCGCTTCCGATCTGGCAGGCTGACCCCGTGAAGAGACTGCTCGCGCTCGGCGCGGTGCTTGTGCTGGCGGTATCCGGGTGCAGCGGCAAGAAGGACTCCGGGGGTGACGGCGGTCAGTCGGGTGACGCGGTCGCGTTGCTGACCGACGCGAAGAAGACGGTCGACGAGGCAGCCAGCGTGCACATCGTGCTGGCCGGGCGGGACCTGCCGGACAACGCGCAGACGCTCGCCAGCGGCGACGGCGTCGCGACGCACGCGCCCGCTTTCAAGGGCAAGCTGACCGTGCGGGCGGGCGGGTCACCGATCGACGCCCAGGTGGTGGCGGTCGGCAGCAAGGTGTACGCCAAGCTGCCGTTCACCCCGAGCTTCATCGAGCTGCCGCCGTCGCAGCTCGCCGGTCTCGGCGCGCCGGACCCGGCGATCCTGCTCGACCCGGCCAAGGGACTGACGTCGGTGCTGCCGACATTGAAGGACCCGAAGATCAAGGGCGAGACGCGGCAGGGCTCCAAGGTCCTGACCGAGGTCACCGGCTCCGTCCAGGGCAAGTCGCTGCAGGGCATCTTCCCGAAGGCCCCGGCCGACCAGGACTTCCCGAGCAGCTTCAAGATCGACAAGGACGCCAAGCAGTTGGTCTCGGCAACCATCACCGGCCCGTTCTACGACGGCGCCACCAGCAGCTACGACGTCACCCTGGACAAGTACGGCGAGAAGGTCGAGATCACCAAGCCGTGACCGACCATCCGCCCGGCACCCCGGCACCCGTCGGGCCGGCTGTCAGCCCGGGCGCGAGGCGGCGGTTGACGCTTGCCTCCATCGCGGTGGCTTTTGCGGCGGCTGACACCTACGTGGTCGTGCTGGCGCTGCCGGACATGATGGCCGGGGTCGGGTTGTCGGCGGACGAGCTGCAGCGGGCGGCGCCGATCATCTCCGGGTTCCTGCTCGGCTACATCGCGGTACTGCCGTTGATCGGCCGCATCGCCGACGTCGTCGGACGGACGCCGGTGCTGGTCGGGGCGCTGATGGTGTTCGCCGTGGGATCGCTGATCACAGCAAGTGCTTATGACCTTCCGTTGGTGGTAACCGGTCGGTTTCTTCAGGGTGTGGGCGGTGGCGGGCTCGTACCGGCGACCCTCGCCCTCGTGGCCGACCTGTGGCCGTCCAACCGTCGCGGTCTCCCCCTTGGCGTAGTCGGCGCGGTTCAGGAGCTCGGCTCGGTCCTCGGCCCACTCCTGGGCGCACTCGTGCTCGCCATCGCCGACTGGCGCTACATCTTCTGGCTCAACCTGACAGTCGCCGTCGTTCTCGCCGTGCTGCTCCGCGGCGTCCGCCTCCCGCGCTGGTCAGCTGTCGTCGGCGTACTCGCCTGCATCGCCCTCGGTCTCACCCTCACCGCACCCGACCGACTCGCCTCCGGCGTGACCCTCGGCCTGCCGTTCGTCCCCTTCACCGGCACCTCCCGCCTGCTCACACCGATCGGCGTAGCCGCCCTGGTACTCGCCCTGGCCTGGCTCGGCCTCGTCCTGTGGCAGACCCGTGGTCGCCTGACCGGTGTGCTGCGGCAGGTCGACCTCGTCGGTGCTCTGCTGCTGGCACTGGCGCTCGCCGGCGTCGTACTCGCCTTCGCTACCGCCGACCCGGAGCGCGAGCTCATGTCTCCGGCCGGCCCGTGGCTCCTGGTAGGGGCGGCAGTCTTCGCCGTCGCCTTCGTGCTCTGGCAGCGCCGTACGTCGGCTGCCATCATCCCCCGCGGCCTCCTCGCCGCAGCACCGGCCTGGGGCTCGCTCCTGGTCAGCTTCCTCATCGGCTGCGCCCTCATCGCCGCCCTGGTCGACGTCCCCGTCTTCGCCCGCACCACGCAAGGCGGCGGGCAGCTCGCCGCCGCTCTCGTCCTGCTGCGTTTCCTCATCGCCCTGCCGATCGGTGCGGTCGTCGGCGGCTGGCTCACCCGCCGCTACGGCCTCGGTCTCATCACCGGCGCCGGTCTCGCCCTCTCCGGCGCGATGTTCCTCGCGATGACCTTCTGGAGCCGTACGGCGCTCGACCACTGGCCGGCCACCGTCGTACTCCTCGTCTGTGGCTTCGGCTTCGGCCTGGCCCTCTCCCCGGTGAACACCGCGATGCTCGGCGCCACCCCCGCCGACAGCCACGGCCTGGTCAGCGCCCTCGTAGTCGTCGCCCGCATGGTCGGCATGCTCGTCGGCGTCTCCGCCCTGACCGCGATCGGCCTCCGCCGGTACTTCGCCATCGCCGACGGCATCAAGTCCCCGAACGAGCTGTGCCCGTCCACTCCCGGCAACTGTCGCCCGTTCCTCGACGCGCTCCGCGACGCGGCCGTTTCACAAGTTCACGCGATCTTCGCCGGGGCCGCTGTCTGCGCGATTCTGGCCGCCGTGCTGGCCGTGGTGCTGCTCGGCCGACGTGGCCAGCGTGTCATTGTGCACACATCCTGATCATCATGAGGGACCGCCGTCTCGCCTCGCGTACGGTGAGGGTGTGACCCCCACCCTCGACGCCCCAGGCCGCCCCGGCCTGTGCTCGACCTTCTGCCGGGCGCTCGAGGAGCCGTTCCCGGGGACGGCCGTCGTCGCGGCCGGCTGGGTCGTCGTCGAGCAGCCCGGACCGTGGGGCGCGAAGGCGCCGACGCAGAGTCACCTCGACCCGGCCTTCGGCGAGGCGTTCGACACCGAGTGCAAGAAGGTCGACGTCCGCTTCGGCCTGATCCGCTCCCCCGGGCGGCATGCCGATACTGTCGAGCGGTCGCACCAGGTCTTCGTCGCGTCGACGCTGCCAGGCCGGAGCTGGCTGCTGGGCGGTCGGGTCGCGGATCCGTCCGAGCTCAACGACCTCGACCTCGATGCCGTCAGCCGAGGTGACCGAGCGGCAGCGATCGCGTCGCTGCCGAACCTGCTTCCGGTCGACCAGCCGGTCGTCCTGGTGTGCACCAACGGCAAGCGCGACGAGTGCTGCGCGATTCTCGGCCGGCCGCTGGTGTCAGCGCTGGCGGAGCGGGCACCTGGCCGGGTGTGGGAAGCCAATCACCTCGGCGGGCACCGGTTTGCACCGACCGCGACGTACCTGCCGGCCGGCACCATGCACGGTCATCTCACCCCGGACACTGCCGTGGCCGTGCTTGAGGCCGCGGATCGTGGCGAGACCGTGCTGACCGGACTCCGCGGCCGGTCCACCTGGACCAAGCGCGGTCAGGTCGCGGAGATCGCCGTCCGCCGTCTCCTCGGCGAGCTGTCGCTGGACGCCCTCAGCGTGGTGGGCGAAGACCTCGACACCGTCACCGTGCGGCACGTCGACGGCCGGTCCTGGACCGTGCCGGTGACCAGCGCGGTCGCAGCCCCACCCCGTCCCGACTCGTGTGGAAAGGAACCGTTCGCGATGTCGATCCTGCAAGCCGGTACCCCGGTGTTCCTGTCAGGTGCTGCCCGATGAGCGGCGGCTTCGACGACGTACTCGCGGCCAACGCGGAGTACGCGGCCGACTTCCACTACGGCGGGTTCGACGGGCTCGCCCACGCCGGCATCGGCGTGGTCACCTGTATGGACTCGCGGATCCCGCCGCTCGAGATGCTCGGCCTCAAGCCCGGCGACGCCAAGGTGCTGCGCGCCGCCGGCGGTCGCGTCACCGAGGTGACGATGACCGGGCTGGTGCTCGGCGTCCAGCTGCTCGGCGTGAAGCGGATCATGATCATCCCGCACACCCGCTGCGCGATGGCCGCGATGTCCGAGGACGAACTGCGCGCGAAGGTCGAGCTCGCCGCCGGCAAACCGGCCGGCTACCTGCCCATCTCCGTCATCCCCGACCAGCTCGAAGCGCTGCACCGCGACGTTGCCGCCGTCCGCGAACACCCCTTGATCGGCGAGGACATCATCGTCGGCGGCTTCATGTACGACGTCGACACCGGCAGGCTCACCCAGCACGACTGAGGGTCTCAGGGCTGGAGGACGACGCGGCCGGTGTCGAGCTCGTAGTACGCGCCGACCAGTGTGAGTTTGCCCGCGGCTTCCAGCGGTTTGATGACTGGGGAGTTGCGGAGTTTGCCGAGCGTGAGGGCGACGTTGGTCTGAATGGCGTTGGTGAGGCGGTCGCCGGGTTTGGTGGCTGACTGGCGTACGGCCGGGGCGAGGGCGTCGACCAGGTAGCCGATCTCGCCGTGGTCGGCGGTGCGTTGGCCGGCGTCCAGGGCCTTGATGGTGGCGTCGAGGGCGCCGCAGCGTTGATGGCCGAGGACCATCAGGAGCGGGGTGTGCAGCTCGGCGACGCCGAACTCGAGGCTGCCCGTGACCGAGTGGTCGAGCGCTTCGCCGGCGCTGCGGACCACGACGAGATCGCCGAGACCCTGGTCGAAGACGAGCTCGATCGGGACGCGGGAGTCCACGCAGCCGATGATCGTGGCGAACGGGTGCTGCCCTTTGCTCACCGCGACCCGGCGGGCGATCCCTTCGTCCAGGTCCTGTTCCTGGGCGGCGACGAACCGCGCGTTGCCGGCCATCAGCCGAGCCAGCGCTTCGTTGCCGTCTGCAACTACAGAGGCGGTGGGGGTTGGTTCCCGGGGCTCGGGTGGCCGGCTGCCGGTCGCAGTCGGCGCGGTTGTGCCGCTGTCCGCGCAAGCACCGAGCGCACCTGCGGCGAGGGCTGCTCCCAACGCACCGACGAGAAAGCGCCGTCGATCGGGCTCGCGGGGTGGAGTGGTCAACGGAATGCTCCTCACGAAGGCGGCGGGGCGGTCGCCGTGCTTCGAACGTAGCGCATTGCATACAGTCTTCAGTACTCCAGCTTCAGTCGATCTCTCGGTTTTGGGCCGGAAATCTGATAGATCTCCCGTATGAGACTCCGCCCCAGCTCATTCCACCGCTCCCTACTCGCCGGCGCCCTCGCGCTGACCACCGTCCTGACCGGAGCTCCCGTCGTCTACGCGGCTCCGATCGACCACACCGCTCCCACCGACCAAGCCGGACCGGTCACCGGCTGCCTGGACACGACGATCGCCGGCACGGTCGAGGAGCAGCGGCTCACCCGAGGCATCGCCGGCGGACCCTCGGTCCCGGCGGAGATCCTGCAGCGCACCGGATTCGACCGCCAGGTGGAGGTGTTCAGCCGTCTCCTCTGCCGGGTTCCGAACCAGCGAGCCGCCGCGGCTCTCGTCCGCGCGCAGGGCGAGATCATGTGGCGCACAGCGACGTACCGCGCTCAGCACCCGACCCGCGGCGAGACAGCCCTCCCCTCCACCGACGACCGCGGGCTGTACTGGGCGCGTCTGTCGATGGCCTTGACGCTGCGCCAATGGCAGCCGCGCTTCGACCTCGGTACGACGGAGCGCGCCGGGCTGATCCGCTCGCTCGAGTACGCGTCCCGCGGCATCACGAGTACAGAATTCTCGCCACAGGTGAACAGAATTCTGATCACCGGCTTCGATCCGTTCACGCTCGACGCCGACATCCGGATCGGTAATCCGTCCGGAGCCAACGCACTCACCCTCGACGGCCAGCGATGGACGATCAACGGCAAGACCTACGAGATCCAGACCGTGGTGTTCCCGGTCCGCTACACCGACTTCGACGAGAACATGGTCGAGAACGCGCTCGTCCCGCACTACCGCCCAGGTCCGCAGCACGCCGATCTGGTGATGACGGCAAGCCAAGGACGCGTCGGCATCTTCGACCTCGAGGCCACCAACGGGCGGCGGCGCTCGGTCAGCTCGATCGGTGACAACAACAACCTCTGGGGCGGTGGCACGATCTCAGCCCCGGTCGTCTCCCCCAGCATGCCGCCCGGCCCGGAGTGGATCACGTCCAGCCTGCCGCTCGCCCGGATGGCGCAGACCGACGTCACGCCGTTCCGCACCCGCGTGAACACCTCGGTCCTGGAGATCCCGGCGGGTGAGACCACGCCCGTACGCCGTCCCGACGGCCCGACTCCCGGCTCGATCGCCTCCGAGGGCACCGGCGGCGGCTACCTGTCGAACGAGGTCGCCTACCGCAACACCCTCCAACGCGACCTCCTCGACCCATCCATGCCGGCCGGCCACCTGCACGTCCCGGTCCTGTCCTTCGACCCCACCAACAAGACCGCCGTCACCGACCCGACCTACGAGGCCAACCGCAACGCCATCATCACCGGCGCCCACGCCATCCTGAAGTCCGCCCTCCGCTGAACAAATGTCGACACTTCGACACAAGTGATCACTATTCTGACCGCGGTGATCAGTTAAGTGATCACCGCGACAAGATCAGCGGGAAGACATCCAGCACCGAGTCGAACCGGTGGTCCGCTGCCGGTTCCTCGGTGCGTCCGCCGATCAGAATTGTGTGCAGACCCGCGTTGATGCCACCGGCGATGTCGTAGGCCGGGTGGTCCCCCACCATCCAGCCACCGTCGAGACCGGCACCGGCACCCGCCGCCGCGAGCTCGAAGATCCGGCGGTCGGGCTTGCGGACGCCGACCGTGCCGGAGACGCAGACGTGATCGACCGCGTCGACGAGCTGTGTGTACTCCAGCTTCAGGTCCTGCTGGGCCGTCTCGCCGTTCGTGACCACCGCAACCCGCCAACCGGCTGCCCGCAGCTCGGCGAGCCCGTCGAGCACGGCTGGCTCGACCCAGGTGAACAGGGGATGCTCCTCGTTGTACGACGCAACCAGCTCCTCCACCGGAGCCGCCAGGACGAACCGCTTCCGAGCCAGCGCGAACAGCTCCGTCCGGGGCCGGAAGCCACCGTTGTCGTGAGCAACCAACCAGTCGACCGCGGACTCGTCGAGCCCACTCACCCCGGCCCACCACCGCGCCCACTTCAGAAACGCGGCGTCGCGATCGATCAGCGTATTGTCGAGATCGAAGCAGACCAGGCGAGGGGTCACACGTCGATGCGGTTCTCGTCGAGTTCGTAGGCGCCTTGGACCAGGAATTCCTTGCGGGGGGCTACGTCGTTGCCCATCAGGAGGTCGAAGACGGTGGCTGCGGCCTCGCCGTCGTCGACGGTGATGCGGCGGAGGGTGCGGTGCCGCGGGTCCATGGTGGTTTCGGCCAGCTGGTCCGCGTCCATCTCACCGAGACCCTTGTAGCGCTGCGGTGGCTCCTTCCACCGCACGCCCTTCTTCATCAGCTCCGCGGTCTTCCGCTGGTACTCCGCGTCGCTGTAGGTGTACAGGAACTTGTCCTGCCCCTTCTTCGGGTTCGTCAGCTCGAACCGATGCAGCGGCGGTACGGCGGTGTAGACCCGCCCGGCGTCCACCAGCGGCCGCATGTACCGGAAGAACAGCGTCGCGAGCAGGCAACGGATGTGCGCGCCGTCCGAGTCGGCGTCCGCCATGAAGATGATCTTGCCGTAGCGGACCTGCTCGAGGTCGAAGCTGCGACCCGACCCGGCACCCACGACCTGGATGATCGACGCGCACTCGGCGTTCTTCAGCATGTCGCCGACGGACGCCTTCTGCACGTTCAGGATCTTGCCGCGGATCGGCAGCAGCGCCTGGAACTCCGAGCTGCGTGCGAGCTTCGCCGTACCGAGAGCCGAATCACCCTCGACGATGAAGAGCTCCGAGCGGTCGACGTCGTTGCTGCGGCAGTCGGCCAGCTTGGCCGGCAGTGCGGAGGACTCCAGCGCCGTCTTCCGCCGCTGCAGCTCGCGGTGCTGCCGAGCGGCCACGCGGGTGCGTGATGCGGCAACGACCTTCTCCAGCACGGCCCGCGCCTGGGCCTTGTGCTCGCGTTTGGTCGACGTCAGGAACGCCTCGAGCTCGGTCTGCACGACCTTCGCGACGATCCGCGACGCGGCCGGGGTGCCGAGCACCTCCTTGGTCTGCCCGTCGAACTGCGGCTCGGCGAGCCGGACCGTGACGACCGCGGTCAGACCCTCCATCACGTCGTCCTTGATGATCTCCTCGCCGCTCTTCAGCAACCGGGTGCCGTCAAGTGCGTTCGTGAAACTCTTTGACAGCGCGCGCTCGAAACCGGCGACGTGCGTGCCGCCCTTCGGCGTGGCCACGATGTTCACGAAGGAGCGCAGCTCGGTCTCGTACCCGTCGCCCCAGCGGACCGCGATGTCGACCTCCAGGTCGCGGTCGACGTCGGTCGGCGTCATGTGCCCGGCGTCGTCGAGCATCGGCACCGTCTCGGTGAAGTGCCCGGTGCCGGCCAGCCGCACCACGTCGGTGACCTTCTGGTCGGTGGCCAGGAACTCGCAGAACTCGCTGATGCCGCCGTCGTGCTTGAAGTGCTCCTCGGTGGGCTCGTCACCGCGCTCGTCGCGGATCACCAGCAGCAGACCAGGCACCAGGAACGAGGTCTGCCGGGCACGGGTGACCAGCTCGTCGTAGTTGAAGGTCGCGTCCTTGGTGAAGATCTGCCGGTCCGCCCAGTACCGGATGCGGGTGCCGGTCACGCCCTTCTTGGCGCGGCCTGCCTTCCGCAGGCCCTTCACAGCCGTGAACGAAGCGTTTGCCCCGTCGCCGTCGAACTCACCGGAGACGCCACGGCGGAACGACGTCGTCCAGACCGTCCCGCCGCGGTCGACCTCGACGTCGAGCCGCGCGGAGAGCGCGTTCACCACCGAGGCGCCGACGCCGTGCAGACCACCGGACGCGTTGTACGACCCGCCGCCGAACTTGCCGCCGGCGTGCAGCTTGGTGAAGACGACCTCGACACCGCTCAGCTTGGTCTTCGGCTCGATGTCGACGGGGATGCCGCGGGCGCGGTCCCGGACCTCGACCGAGCCGTCCTGGTGCAGCACGACATCGATCCGGTCACCGTGCCCGGCCAGGGCCTCGTCGACGGAGTTGTCGATGATCTCCCACAGGCAGTGCATCAGGCCGCGGCTGTCGGTGCTCCCGATGTACATCCCCGGCCGTTTGCGGACCGCCTCGAGACCCTCGAGGACGAGCAGATGGCGGGCGTTGTACGCCGGGTCGATCTCGGTACTGCGAGGCGTCGGGGCGGCCACTGGGCTCCTTCACTGGTTCACACACTTACGACAGACAGCCTATGCGGCCGCTCCCCCAAAACGGCGCCGACAGGCCCTGCGCTGGGCATGCCTGCGGGTACAAGAGATACATGCCGCAACAGGTATCGATCCGGACTCGATTCGGGAGTGGTGCACGACACTCCGAACCGGCGCACACCGTGACGATGCCATGGCGCACAGTGAGAGTAGACCCACTGGCTGCCGCTGCTCACCAGAAAAACCGCCGGGATCGAAACGATTCCCTGTCAACAAGCGTCATACGAAAACAGGTGGTTCGTCTCACATACGGACACGTTGTCCGCACCGGGAAGCGATCCGCGTGTCAGGATGTTGCTATCTGGTGAGTACGGAACTAGATGAGATGAGGCCTCAATGACTACAGCACTCGCCCCGAGTTCGGCGCTGTCGGCCGCGGATCGTTGTGACCGCTGCGGTGCGCAGGCCTACGTCCGCGTCACCTTGACCAGCGGTGGGGAGCTGCTCTTCTGCGCCCACCACGGCCGGGAGCACTCGGAGAAACTGCGCGACATCGCGATCACGATCCACGACGAGACGGGCCGGCTCGAAGCCACTCCCGCGATCGCCACGGAAGACGAGCGGTAAGCACCAGGCAGTTTCAAACGCGCCAACGACGGCGCCAAAGTCAGACAGGCTTCGATGGCGGCTCACCCCAGGGTGACCGCCATCCTTCATTTACACGACAGGTACTTCGGGACCCGGGCCGTGCCGGCGCAGCTCCTCCCAGGCCCGCGCCAACCGCGTCACCGCATCGTCAAGCGTTTGCTCGGAGTAAGCGAACGGCACCCGCAGGTAGTCGTCGTGCTCGCCGGTCGGGTCCATCGCATGACCGGCCACCACCTCGACCCCGTGCCGCAGAGCGACCTGGCCGAAGACCCGCGCATCGGTGTCCGGCAACCGGATCCACAACGCCGACCCGCCGACAGGCGACGACCATTCCCACTCCGGTAGTCGCTCCGTCAGCAACTCCCCCATCAGCTTCTTCCGCGCAGTCGCGACCCGCGCACGCGCGGCCGTCAGCTCAGGCAACCGCGGCAGCAGTCGTGCGGTCAGCGCCTGATCGATCACCGGACTCCCGAGGTCCGCCAGCGCCTTGTGCCGAGCCAGCCGCTCGGCCAGCGGGCGTGAGGCCCGGATCCAGCCGATCCGCAGCCCGCCCCACACCGCCTTCGACACCGACCCGATGGTCAGCACCTCGGCCGCGTCCGGCGCGTAGGCGGCGAGCGGCGGCGGGATCTCCGGCCCGGCCGGATCCCACGCCGAGTACGCGTTGTCCTCCACCACCACGACGCCATGCCTCGCCGCGAGCTCGGCCACCTGCCGACGGCGGCTCGCCGACATCAACTGCCCGGTCGGGTTGTGGAACGTCGGCATCACGAACAACATCGCCGGCTGGTGCCCCGCGAACGCCGCAGCCAGCAGGTCGGGCCGGATCCCCGCATCGTCCAGCGGTACGCCGACCACCCGCCCGCCGGCCGCTCCGAACAGGTCGAAGCATCCCGGCCAGCTCGGCTGCTCGATCACGACCGCGGCACCGTTCCGCAGGTACATCTGTGTGACCAGCGCGATCGCTTGATGCGCGCCGGTCGTCACCACGATCTCCTGGGCCGACGTCGGCAGCCCGGACTCGGTGAAGTGCTCGGCGATGCGTTCACGCAGTACCGGGAGACCGCGTGGGTGGTAGCCGACGTCGTCGAGGAGCAGCGGGAGATCGGTGGCGGCAAGGTCGATCAGCTCCTCCGACAGCTCGGGCAGCCCAGGGTCGACGGCGTACGTCAGCGAGATGACCTCGTCCGGGCGGACGGTGATCCGGTGGAAGAGCGAATCGCCGTACCCGTTCGGCATCCGCTTGTCCGCTCGTGAACGGCCTCGGCTCGCACCGCGGGCGACCGTCGTACCGCTGCCGCGCCGGCTCTCGACCAGGCCGCGGGCGCGGAGCTCGTCGTACGCCGCGACGACCGTCGAGCGGCTGATCGCGAACGACTCGGCCAGCCGACGCTCCGCCGGGAGACGGGCGCCGACCGGTAGGTCGTCCGAGCCGATCAGCGCAGCGATCTCGTCGGCAAGGCGCCGGTACAGGCCACCGGCACGACCGCTCAGCCGGTTACCTATCAACTCCGCCAGCGCGGCCGGATCCGCAGAACGGTCCACTTCACCCCTCATTGGCTCGGGTGGACTGCTTGTCTCGCCGCCAGGCTAGTACCGGCAGGCAGTCCAGTTCGAGAGGGAGACAGACCAGATGGGGATCGGTCAGCTGTTCGGGTTCGCGGGTGCGACGGTGGTGCTGGTGGGGATGCCCGGCCCGAACAACCTGTACATCTCGCTCCGCAGCCTCACCCAGGGCCGCCGCGCCGGAGTGGTCTCGGCACTCGCCATCGAGACCGGCACCCTCGTCTACATCGCCGTCACCACGCTCGGCCTGGCTGCGCTGGTCAAGGCCTCCCCCGCGCTGTTCACAGCCATCACCGTCACCGGCGCGCTCTACCTGGCCTTCCTCGGCGTGAAGACGCTGCGTGCCAAGACCTCGGAGCTCAACGCGGTCGCGGCGGCGTCGCTCGGCCGGGTCTTCCGGGATGGCGTACTGGTGAATCTGCTGAACCCCAAGGCCGCGTTGTTCTTCCTCGCGTTCCTTCCGCAGTTCACCACGCGCGGTGCCGGACCCGACCAGCTGCGGACCGAGATGCTGCTGCTCGGCATCGGCACGCTGCTGATCGGACTGCTCCTCGACCTCAGCTACGCGATGGGCGCGGACGCCGTCGGCCGTCGCTTCCGCTCCGCACGCACTGGCAGTCGCGGCCGCAACCTGGTCGTGGCAACGATCTACCTCGGGCTCTCCGCGTTCGCCTTGGTCACCGCGTTCTGAGGCGCCTCCAGCACCGTCAGCTCCTCACCGTCCAGCCGCAGCGACAGCACCTCCTCGCCCAACCGGAGCCCGCTCACCTCGAGCCGCTGCCACGGGCCAGGCGCCGGATTGATCACCAACGTCCCACCCGGGACGTCTGGCTCGATCCCTAGCACTGCAACGATCACCGCGACCGCAGAGGCAGCCGCCCATGCCTGTGGCCGGCAGGAGGGCGGGTACGGCGTCGGCGAGTCCTCCGAGCCCCTCCCTCGACCGCCGTACAGCTCCGGCAGCCGGTAGCCGAACGCTTTCGCGGCACGGATCAGGCCGGCGACGTACGAGGATGCCACGCCGGCTTGGCCGGTCGCGTACAGGCCCTGGATCGCCATGGCGGTGTCGTGCGGCCACACGCTACCTGTGTGGTAGCCGAGGGGGTTGAACCCGTCCATGGTCGTGGACAGGGTCCGCAGCCCGAACCCGCTGTCCAGATCGGCACCGGCGAGCACGTCGGCGACTGTCTGCTCCTCGTCCGCGTCCAGCAGACCTGTGCCGAGCAGGTGGCCCATGTTGGAGGCGTGGCCGGCGACTGGGTTCTTGGCACCGTCCAGTGCGATCGCTGGGTAGCCGTCCACCCAGAATGCGCTGCGGAACCGCTCCTGCAGCGCAACGGCCCACGCCCTCCATGCATCGCCGGACTCCCCGTGCGCCTCGAGCAGCTCCGCGCCCTGCACAGCCGCTGCGTACGCGTAGCCCTGTACCTCGCACAGCGCAATCGGTGCGGTAGCGAACGTCCCGTCGGGCCACTGCACGGACTCGGCCGAGTCCTTCCACCCCTGGTTGGCCAGCCCGTGACCGGACTCGTCGATGTACTCGAGGAAGCCGTCGCCGTCCGGGTCGCCGTACTCCGTCATCCAGCTGAGCGCAGCCTTGACGTTCGGGATGAGCTCCCGCACCTCGTCCGCCGGCATGCCCCAGCGCCAGGCCTTGTGCAGCGTCATGATCCAGAGCTGGGTCGCGTCGTGCGTGCCGTAGTACACCGGCGGCAGTATCAGGCCGCCGCCGTAGTCGGACGCCTCGGCCCGGAGCTCGT
The DNA here is from genome assembly GCF_040638345.1 of Kribbella sp. NPDC026611. Classification (NCBI taxonomy): domain Bacteria; kingdom Bacillati; phylum Actinomycetota; class Actinomycetes; order Propionibacteriales; family Kribbellaceae; genus Kribbella; species Kribbella sp. NPDC026611. Next base: position 695,218 of record NZ_JBEZYC010000004.1, on the reverse strand, counting down.
GCGGGATCTTGCCCGGCTGTTCGGCGGTCTCCACATCGACCTTGGTCCCTTGGCGCGCGGCCAGGGCACGCAGCGTGCCGGCGGCGAGACCAGGGTCGACCGGGATCAGCATGCCGGCCGAGATCAGCGAATCGCGCCCGAACAGCGTCAGGTACCACGGCGGCCCGGCACCCAGGTACCGATCGTTGCCGAGAGCAAGTTGCAGGGCGCGAACGTCGTCCAGCGAACGCTCGAGCCAGCGCTCGACCCGGTGGTCGTCGCAGCTCACGCGCAGCGAGTACGGCGCCCGTTCCGCCGGCGGCTCGATCGAGAATCCGGTCGTGGACCGCGGGAAGTCGGCGGTCACGCGCAAGGTGACGTTGAACGATTCGCCCGGAGCGATGCGAGGGGTCGTGGTCAGGCCTGGATCCGCGGTGACGACGGTCCGCGCGTCCCCGCTCTCCCAGCGCATCCGGGTCGGCCCGTCCGGCAGCGGCGCGAGCTCCGGGTGGCCGGCGACCGCGCCGCTGCGGATCGCCGGGATACTCGCCAAATCGGTGCCTAGGGCAACATCCAGCCGGCACTCGACGGTGCTGCGGGAGTGGTTGGTCAGCGTCAGCACCTCGGTCACCCCGGAGCTGTCGACGGTGCGGGTCCGGTACAGCATCAGGGCCGGGTCGTGCCGGGTGTCCGCCGGGCCTTGGACCATGGCGACGTACTGGTGGGTGGCCGCGTCGCGTTCGTCGACCTGGATCGGGACCGGTTCGCGGCCGTCGACGGTGACGCTCAACCGGGACAGGATCCGCCGGTCGCGGGCATACACCCCCTCCGCGCCGGAGGCGGTGAGCTGCCCGGATCGCGGCGAGAGGGCCACCCAGGGAGCAGCGAGCGCGGTAACCAGTTCGTGCAGCTGGGACATGTCACCACCCTAAAGGGCCCGCGGTGCGGCACAGTGGGGGTGTGGACAGCGCAGTGACGATCCTGGTCGGAGTGGCGATCTTCGTCGGCATCATCGGCATCGTGGTGCCGGTCCTGCCCGGTGCGATCCTGAGCCTGGCCGCGATCCTGGTCTGGGCGATCGTGGAACGCAGCGCGACCGGCTGGGTCGTGTTCGCGATCGCCGCGGGCCTCATCGGTGTCAGCCAGGTGGTGAAGTACGTCGTACCGGAGCGCCGGCTCCGCGAGGCCGGGGTGCCCCGGCGGTCGATGTTCTTCGGCGTACTGCTGGGCATCGTCGGGTTCTTCGTGATCCCCGTGATCGGGATGTTCGTCGGGTTCCCGGTCGGCGTGTACCTGTCCGAGCTGCAGCGGCAGCGGAACAACGCGGCCGCGTGGACGTCGACCAAGCACGCGCTCCGGGAGACCGGTGTGTCGATGCTGATCGAGCTGGCCGGTACGGCGCTCGCCGCCGCGGTCTGGCTGATCGCGGTGCTCTTCATCGTCTGAAGTCTCGGTTTGCCAGGGTTTTGCCAGGTCCGGCGCAGGCTGGTCTCAGATCTGTCCGGCAGCGTGAGAAGAACCAGTGTCAGGTGTACGCCCTGGCACGCAGTTCGGAAGGCGCAGCAGGATGAAGCTTTCAGAGAAGCGGTGGCGGGTCCTCGGAACGGTGGCCGCGGTCGCCGTGACCACCACTGCCGGCGGTGTCGCCTGGGCGGCGACCAACGCTGACCCGACGCCGTCGGTCTCCCCGTCCACCAGCCCCTCGAACCCAAATCAGCAGCAGCCCGGTTGGCCCGGCCGCGGCGGCCCGCGTGGCGAGTTCGGCTTCGGCGGCGCGCTGCACGGCGAGTTCGTCGTACCCAAGGACGGCGGTGGGTACCAGACCATCGCGACGCAGCGTGGTGAGGTCACCGCGGTCAGCAGGGACTCGATCACGGTGAAGAGCGAGGACGGCTACAGCCGGACTTACAAGATCGCCGCGGAGACCCTGGTGAACTCCGCGCGGGACGGGATCTCGTCGGTCAAGACCGGGAGCACGGTGACCGTCAACGCCGTGGTGGCGAACAACGAGGCGACCGCGACCTCCGTCAACGACGGTTCGGCGCGCGACGCGGCCGGCCAGAAGTGGGGGTTCAAGCACGGCCCGCGCTGAGCCAGGATCGAGCGGTCCAGCAGAGGACTCACAGCTGATTGCCAGGAATCTTCCAGGCTTCGCATGGGTTCCGGCGCCAGACTGAGAGTATGAGTCCGCATCTGCTGGTGGTCGACGACGAGCCGAACATCGTCGAGCTGCTGTCCGCGAGCCTGCGGTTCGCCGGGTACGACGTGACCACGGCGACCCACGGCGCCGAGGCGCTCCGGAAGGCCCGCGACGTGGAGCCCGACCTGGTCGTGCTCGACGTGATGATGCCCGGCCTGGACGGGTTCGAGGTGGTCCGCCGGCTGCGCGGTGAGGACCGGCATGTGCCGGTGCTGTTCCTCACCGCCCGCGATGCCGTCGAGGACAAGGTGCTCGGGCTGCAGACCGGCGGCGACGACTACGTGACCAAGCCGTTCAGCCTGGACGAGCTGGTTGCCCGGGTGCGTGCGCTGCTGCGCAGGTCGGGTCACCGCGAGCAGACGCCGACGGAGGCCGCCGTACTGCGCTATGCCGACCTGGAGCTGAACGAGGACAGCTATGAGGTGTTCAAGGCGGGTGAGGCCGTGCAGCTGTCGCTGACCGAGTTCAAGCTGCTGCGGTGCCTGCTGGAGAACTCCGAGCGGGTCATGTCGAAGGGACAGATCCTGTCGGCCGTGTGGAACTACGACTTCGCCGGTGACGCCGGTGTGGTCGAGTCGTACATGTCCTACCTGCGTCGTAAGGTCGACACCGGCGACCAGAAGCTGCTCCACACCGTCCGCGGGGTCGGCTACGTCCTGCGCACCCCGCGAGGCCCCAACTGATGCAACTGACCCACCGGCGGCTCGCCGACCGGTACCCGCTGCGCATCACCATCGTCGTCGTCCTGCTGACGCTGGTAGCGCTTGCGCTGGTCGCGTCCGGCGTGCTGGCGACCACGATCATGCGCGGCTACCTGACCGACCGGGTCGACGAGCAGCTCCAGCAGGCCGGGACCCAGCTCCGCCACCTGCCCACGGACCGCCGCCCGCCGCCGCCCGGTGCTCCTGGTTTCCGGCGGGGTCTGCCGAGCCAGTTCGTCGTGCAGTTCAACCAGGCGGACGGGACCAGCGACGACGGCGCTTACGGCGAGCGGCTGGCCGACACTGAACCGCTCCCGAAGCTGCCCGTGCTCAACCTCAACCAGGTCCGTGCGCTCAACGGGCGCTCGTTCGACGTGGACGCGGTGACCGGCGGCGCTCGGTGGCGGGTGTTAGCCATCGAGACCGAAAAGGGCGACGGGTCGATCATGGTCGCCCAGAGCCTGAAGGACATGGACCACACCATCCAGCGGCTCGTCGGGATCCAGGTGGCGGCCGGAGTGATCCTGCTGGTGCTGCTGGCCGGCGTCGGCACCTACGTCGTACGGCGAAGCCTGCGTGGTCTCGAGGACGTCGAGCACACCGCCGTGGCGATCGCGGGTGGTGACCTGAGCCGGCGGGTGCCGCAGCGGGACCCACGGACCGAGGTGGGCCGGTTGTCGCTGGCGCTGAACCAGATGCTCGGACAGATCGAGACTGCCTTCGCGCAGCGGACCGCCTCCGAGTTCGCTGCCCGTCGCTCCGAGGACGCGGCGCGGCGGTCGGAGGAGGCGGCCCGCCAGTCGGAGGAGCGGATGCGCCGGTTCGTTGCCGATGCGTCGCACGAGCTGCGTACGCCGTTGACGTCGATCCGCGGCTTCGCCGAGCTGTCTCGTCAGCGCGGGGACACCGACCCGGACACGATGCGGCGGATCGAGGACGAGGCGAAGCGGATGGGTCTCCTGGTCGATGACCTGCTCCTGCTTGCCCGCCTCGACCAGCAACGGCCGCTCCGGATGGAGTCCGTCGACCTGCTCCCGATCGCCGCCGACGCCCTGCACAACGCGCGGGCTGTTCAGCCCGATCGCGACATCTCCCTCACGATCCTGCCCGACTCCGAGGCTCCCGTCGTACAAGGCGACGAGGCACGCCTCCGTCAGGTCCTGGGCAACCTCGTCAGCAACGCCCTCCACCACACGCCGGTCGACGCGCCCATCACCGTGGCCGTCGGCACCCGCGGCACCGAGGCCATCCTGGAAGTCAGCGACACCGGCCCAGGCCTCTCCGACGAACAGAAGGCCCGGGTCTTCGAACGCTTCTACCGAGTGGACACCGCGCGAACCCGCTCCACCGGCGGCTCCGGCCTCGGCCTCTCCATCGTCGCCGCCCTCATCGCGGCCCACCGAGGCCGGGTCACCGTCGCCGACTCAACTCCGACCGGCGTGACCTTCACGGTCTGGCTACCGCTGGAGTCATAGCGCCGGGAAGACGCGGTTGGCGGTCTCGCCGTGTTCGAGGACCTGGGCGGCAGGGCCGAGGATCTTGGGGTCGGGGTTGCCGACGAGCTCGATGTCCTTGTCGGTGTAGTCGTAGAGGCTGAGGACGTGGCGCATCGCTTCCAGGCGGGCGCGCTTCTTGTCGTTGCTCTTGACTACGGTCCAGGGCGCGTGGGGCGTGTCCGTGTAGTGGAACATCGCCTCCTTGGCCTCGGTGTACGCATCCCACTTGTCCAGCGACGCCAGGTCGGTAGGCGAGAGCTTCCACTGCCGGACCGGGTCGATCTGGCGGATGGTGAAGCGGGTCTGCTGCTCGGCCTGGGAGACGGAGAACCACAGCTTCACCAGCAGGATGCCGGAGCGGACCAGCATCCGCTCGAACTCGGGCGCCTGCCGCATGAACTCCTCGTACTGTTCCTGGTCGCAATAGCCCATCACGTGCTCGACGCAGGCCCGGTTGTACCAGGACCGGTCGAACAGCGTCATCTCCCCCGCTGCCGGCAGATGGCTGATGTACCGCTGGAAGTACCACTGCGTCTGCTCGCGGTCGGTCGGCTTCTCCAGCGCGACGATGCTCGCACCACGCGGGTTGAGGTGCTCCATGAACCGCTTGATCGTGCCGCCCTTGCCGGCCGCGTCCCGGCCCTCGAACACGATCACCAGCTTCTGCTTCGACCGCTTCACCCAGTACTGCAGCTTCAGCAGCTCGATCTGCAGCAGCCGCTTGTCCCGGTCGTAGACCTCCCGCGGCAGGCGTTCGGCGTACGGGAAACCCTCCCGCCAGGTGTCCACCGGCGTACCGTCGGCGCGCAGCAGCACCGGGTCGTCGTCCTCCTCGTCGAGGACACGGAAGCCAAGCTCTTGGACCAGATCGGGCGCATTCATAGCCACAGCCTCAGCTGTCTTGGTAACGGCCAGGTGAACAGCCCACTCGGCCGCCTAGGATCTTCGGGTGATCGAGGACGGTGAAGAGAATCCGCTGGTCGGTGGGGACGTGACGGAGGGGCTGGTGCGGGTCGGCGACACGGTACGGCGGCCGCCGTGTGAGCGCGACGAGCTCGTCCGCGAGGTGCTGCTGCACCTGGAGAAGGTGGGGTTCGAGGGCGCGCCACGGTTCCTCGGCGTCGATGCCAAGGGCCGCCAGGTGTTGTCGTACATCGACGGCGAGGTCGCCGGGCGGCCGCGCCCGTCGTGGATCGGTGACGAGTCGCGGATGCTGTCGGTGGCGCGGCTGCTCCGGGCGTACCACGACGCCATCGCGAGCTTCGGCGTACCGGAGAACGTCCCCACGCTGATCGAGGCGCCGGGTCTGCCCGCGCTCGACGACCCGCCGGAGCTCGTCGGCCACCAGGACATCACCCCCGAGAACGTCGTCTTCCGGGACGGCGCCGCCTATGCGTTGATCGACTTCGACCTGGTCCGTCCGGTGAGCCGGGCCCGGGAAGCGGTCAACCTGATGCTGTGGTGGTGCCCGTACGGCGCCGACGAGGATCTCGACCCCAGGTACCACGGACTCGACCGGCTGCGCCGCTGCCGGATGCTCGCGGACGCCTACGGCCTCTCCCAAGCCGACCGGCGGCGGTTGCTGCCGCTCTCGATCGCCCTCAACGAGCGCGCCTGGCACAACATGAAGTACCGCGCCGACACGCTCGGCGGCGGCTGGCAGCGGATGTGGGCCGAGGGCGTCGGCGACCAGATCACGTCGAGGCAGCGGTGGCTCGAGACGAACGCCGACGCGCTCACCAAGGCTCTGGTCGAGTGAACCGCGGCTGAACCTGGTCCGCCCAGAGCAGGTTCAGCCACGGCGCCGGCTCAGCGGGTAATCTTCACCTCGGAGCCGGTCCTCGCGGACTCGTAGATCGCGGACAGCATTCGCGCCATCTCCAGACCGTGCTCGGCGGTCGCATCCGCCGAGATCTCCCGGCGGCAGATCCGCAGGAAGTGGTCGATCTGGTTCGCGAACCCGACCGTGAAGTCGAAGCCCAGCGAGTCGATCTGCGGCTGGACGTGCAGCAGCGTGTCGTGCCGCTCGGTGATCATCAGCAGCTCGGGCTCGATCTCCGCGCCGCCCTTGTCACCGTGGATCTTCACGCTGGTCGAGTTCCGCGCGTGCAGCGAGTACGACGTGTCCACGTCGAGAACCGCCCCGTTCGCGAACCGGATCTGCGCCGTCGCGTAGTCCTCGACGTTGTTCACCCGGGTCGCCGAGACCGCGCGGTACCGGGTCAGGTGCTGGATGTTGTCCCGGGCACCGAGCGGCGAGAACGTGGCCCCGGACACCGAGACCGCTTCCGGCATACCCATCAGGTACCAGCACAGGTCGATGATGTGCACGCCCAGGTCGATCAGCGGGCCACCGCCGGAGACGTCGACGTCGCTGAACCAGCCGCCCGGGTTGCCGGCGGCCCGGATGATCGTGGCGCGCGCGGCGTAGATGTCGCCGAACTCGCCCTCGTCCAGGAACCGCTTCGTCACCAGCGCATTCGGCGCGAACCGTCGGACGTACCCAATCTGCAGCGCCTGCCCGGTCTCCTTCACTGCCCGGACCAGGGCCTCGGCCTCGGCCACGGTCACGGACATCGGCTTCTCGACGAGCACGTCCTTACCGGCCCGCAGCGCCGCCTCCGCGATCTTGGCGTGCAGCAGGTTCGGCACGCAGATGCTGACCGCGTCGACCCCCGGGTCGTTGAGGACGTCGTCCACGACATCGGTCGCTCGCGGTACGCCGAACTCCGCCGCCCGGGCCTTGGCCCGCGCGCCGTCGATGTCGGCGACCGCGACGAGCTCGGCCTGCGGGTTGTTCTGGTACGAGATCAGGTGCTGGGTGGCGATCGCACCCACCCCGATGACCGCGATTCGGGTCGTCATGTCAGGCAGCTCCAGCCAGTCGGAGGATGTTGTTGAGCGAGCGCTCGATCGCGTCCGGGGTCGACTCGAGCCCCTCGAACTCGAGGCTCACCGGTACGTCGGGCTTCGTGGCGGCCAGCGCCAGCAGCCCGGCCAGGTCCAGGTCGCCGTGACCCGAGATCGTGCCGAGCAGGTAGTCACCGGCCAGCGTCTTCAGCCAGCCGTCGCCGGCGGACCGGCGGATGTGGAAGTCCTTGACGCCGATCGACGCGGCGACGTCGATCAGGCCCGCGGCGGTCTTGCCCGGCACCTCGCCGACGCACAGGCCGTTACCGAGGTCGAGGGTGACCTTGAAGTTCGGCCGGTCCACGAAGTGCACGAGCCGGGCGACCCGCTCGGCACCGTTCATGAAGAAGCCGTGGTTCTCGACCGTCGAGGTGATGCCGAGCTCAGCCGCGTGGTCGGCGACCGCCTGGCAGCCCTCCACCACCTTCTCGAACACCGACTCGAACTCACCCGGGTCGTTCTCGCGCCAGGACCAGGGCGCGACGTCGTGCCGGAAGATCGTGGCACCGAACGCCTTCGCGATGTCGAGCTGTTGCCGGAGCCGGTCGATCTCCTTCTTGTCCGCGGTCCGCAGGTCGCCGCTGACCAGGTAGTTCACGATCGATACGCCGACGTCGGCGGAGTGCTTGGCCGCGGCGGCGACGACGTCCGGGTGGTCGAGGTACTCACCGCCGTCCATGCCGGCGACCTCGATGTGCCCGGCCGGCGAGGCCGCGACCCAGTCCAGAACCCCGTTCAGGTCCAGCTGGCCGCTCATCATCAGCGAGCGGAAGCAGTAAGTGCTGACTCCTAGCTTCACTTGGTGGTCCTCTCCACATGAGTGATGCGGCTCCAGGGACTGGGGTATCCCTGGATGCCGTAGATGTCAGATCCGAACCGGTCGAACGCTGTGCCGACCGCCCCGAGCACCACCGCCTCGCGTCCGAGTGCCGACGCGACGAACGGTGGGTGCTCGGGGAAAACCAATTCCTTCTCGACCGCGGCCTCGAGCGGCTGCAGCAACGCGTCGAGCTCCAGGGCCCGGCCGCCGCGCACGACCACGACCTCTGGGTCGACGACGAGCAGTACGGTCGCGATGCGGGCGGCGATCTGCGCGCAGAAGTCCTCGAGCTCGACCTGCGCGGCGCTGTCTCCGGCGGCCGCGGCCCGCAGTACCTCCTCGCCGGTGGGGCGGGAGGTCCAGACCAGTTGGCCGCGTTGGGCGTTGCGGGTCCAGCGCATGCCGCGCTGGGCTCCGAGCTCGCCGGCGAGGCGGTGGCGGCCCTGACGGATCACGCCGTTCAGCACGATCGAGACGGAGAGGCGGTGGCCGATCTGGAGGTAGACGACGTCGTCGTACCCACGGCCGGCGCCGCCGCGTTGCTCGGCCAGGGCGGCGAGCTTGATGTCGTTGTCGACGGCAACGGGGCAGCCGAGCTCGTCCGCGATCGTCTCGGCGATCGGGAGGCTGACGAGGTGCGGTAGCGCGAGGCTGGCGCGCAGCCGGCCGTCGGTCTCGACCACACCGGCGAGCGCGAGACCGAGCGCGCGGAGGCGGGTGAGATCGAGGTCGTTCTCGTCGGCGGCGGTGCGGACGGCGTGCAGGATCAGCGATACGTCGGGGTCCTTCTGGAGCTCGGTGTAGGCGAGGCGTCGGCCGGAGAGGTCGCAGATGACCGCACGTACGCCGCGAGGGCCGAGGTCGACGCCGGCGACCAGCCCGCCTTCCCGGACGAATCGGAATGCTCTCGCGGGCCGACCTGGGCCGGCCGTCGAGGGTTCGGTCGCCTCGACCACGCCGGCGTCCACCAGATCGTCCAGCACCGCATGCACGGTCGGCCGCGACAGGCCGGTCCCGGCGCTGATCACACCGACCGTCTGTGCCTCGTCGTCCTCGGCGAGGAACTGCAGACAGGCGACCTGATTGGCCGACCGCTCGGTCTGAGCACCCGCCCGCACGCCATCCATCGAACCTCGCAGCTGTTTTGCAACCGGCTTTATTAAAGACCGTAGCAGGACTCACACGCCATCCACAACGGCCGAACCGGTCTGGACCACGGGCGGTCTACAGTGGTTCGCAAACGATCGACTGAAAGGTCCAACGGATGGCGATCGACCGGCCCCGCGGCGACGACCGCCCCAACGAGGTCCCCACCCGCGACATCCCGCCCCGCTACGACGGCCCAATGATGGACGACTCGGAACTCGAGGACGAAGAACCTCTGCCGGCCCCCGAGCGACGCTCAGTCGAGTGGTACCAGTCCCAAGCGCCGCAGTACCGCACCTGGTCCCCAGAGGTGCAGCGCTACCCCACCGAAGTCCAGCCGCACGCCGAGGCGCAGGAGGAGCCGCCGGTCCCCCGGCCCGAGCGCACCGAGCCCAGGCTCGCGACCCAGCTCGACGTGCAGGCCGAAGCCCAGGCCGGGGGTCCGACAGACCTGCCGGCCGGGGTGCGGGCTGAGCGGCGGTCTGTTGAGGTGCAGGTTGCGGATCCCGACGGCGCGGTGGCTGATGCCCAGCGGGCGAGGCTGGCGGGCCTGGATCCTACTCTCACGCAGCAGGTTGCGGCAGGACCTGGCGTCAGCGCAGGCTCCTCCTCCGCCCCGCAGTACCAGGAGCCGACGCGAGCTGGCGAGACACAGGAGGCAGGGCCCGCTGTCCAGCAGCCGGCTCGCCACGATCCGACGTTCGGTGGGTATGTGAATCCGGCGCGGGCTGCCGCTCGGATGGCTGCGTGGATGCAGACCGCGGAGGAGACAAACGCTCGCCTCACGCAGGCCCACGAGGCGATGCAGACCGCGACCCCCCCAGGCATGCCGCCTGCAGGAACCGGCGGCCGCCCGGCGTCACCCGAGCTGCCGTCGGTCGCAGGCAGGCCAGCGGGCCGGGCACAATCCAGAATGCAGCCACCACAAGCAGGTCAGCACGGCCCTCGCAACCCGGAGCGGTGATGGCCCCACCCGGTACCGGACCGGGTGGGGGCCTTGGGCAACTAACGCTGGAGGATGCTGCGTTCTACGACAGTCCACGTGGTCGTGGTCAGGAGGTAGAGGCCTGCGGCCAGGGGGACGAAGGCTGCTGTCAGGAGCGTGCCGAACGGGAGGAGCCGGGCGAGGCCGCGGGTGAGGCGGGTGGCTGAGTCATCGAGCTGGCCCAGGGCTCGGCGAGCGGAGAAGTAGGCGACTACGGACAGCAAGACCGCCAGGACCAGGAATGCGGGTGTCCCGGCGAAGATCGGCCAGTGGACGCCCAGCGGCGCGCCGAGGAGCGTTCCGCTGATCAGCTGGTTCGACTCCCCCGCCACGACCGTGCGTGAGAACAACGTGTACATCAGCCAGAAGAACGGCATCTGCGCGAGCAGCGGCAGGAAGCCGGCGAAGAGCGTCGTACCGGAGTCGGCCTGCAGTTTGGTGATCTCGCGTTGCAGGCGCTCCGGGTTGCCCCGGTGCTTGTCGGTCAGCTTCTTCAGTTCGGGCACGAGCAGGGCACGCGCCTGCAGACCACGCTGGGCGCGCACACTCAGCGGGACCAGGCACAGCCGGACGAGCAGCGTGCAGAGGATGATCGCGACGGCCGCGGCGTACGACCCCGCGAACGGGTGGATCGAGGTGACCAGAGACGTGAGCAAGTGATAGGCACCGGCAACCGGTGCCTCCAGGAACGAAGGCATGACAGAACTCCACGAGTGAGAAGGAACGAGTAGCTGAGGAGGAGCGCTACTGTCCCGGTGCTCGTGGGCGGGGGCGGCCGGCCGCGTCCGGATCGCGGAGGCGGAGGAAGACGCTACGCGCGGCGCGGTGCCGGACCGAGGTGGTGCGGGCCACCAGCGGCGTCGCGGTCGGCGCGGAGGCGCGCGCGACGAGAAGCAGAGTGAACAGCAAGGCCGCCGCCGTGAGCACGGCGGCGGCCAGTAAAGCCGTGTCCTGGACAGGGATCAGCAGCGCGAGCACGCCGCCGATCCACTGCGTCATGACATCAGTCCAGGTAGTCCCGGAGGACCTGCGAGCGCGACGGGTGGCGCAGCTTCGACATCGTCTTCGACTCGATCTGGCGGATCCGCTCGCGGGTCACGCCGTACACCTTGCCGATCTCGTCGAGGGTCTTCGGCTGGCCGTCGGTCAGGCCGAAGCGCATCGAGACGACGCCGGCCTCGCGCTCGGACAGCGTGTCGAGGACCGCGTGCAGCTGCTCCTGCAGCAGCGTGAACGAGACCGCCTCGGCGGGCACGATCGCCTCGGAGTCCTCGATCAGGTCGCCGAACTCGGAGTCGCCGTCCTCACCGAGCGGGGTGTGCAGGGAGATCGGCTCGCGGCCGTACTTCTGCACCTCGATGACCTTCTCCGGGGTCATGTCGAGCTCCTTGGCGAGCTCCTCCGGAGTGGGCTCCCGGCCGAGGTCCTGCAGCATCTGCCGCTGGACCCGGGCCAGCTTGTTGATGACCTCGACCATGTGTACCGGGATCCGGATGGTGCGGGCCTGGTCGGCCATCGCCCGGGTGATCGCCTGCCGGATCCACCAGGTGGCGTACGTCGAGAACTTGTAGCCCTTGGTGTAGTCGAACTTCTCGACCGCACGGATCAGACCGAGGTTGCCCTCCTGGATCAGGTCCAGGAACAGCATGCCGCGGCCGGTGTAACGCTTGGCCAACGACACCACCAGGCGCAGGTTGGCCTCGAGCAGGTGGTTCTTGGCGCGCCGGCCGTCCTCGGAGATCCAGTCGTACTCGTCGCGGACCTTCTCCTTGAGCTTGGCGGCCTCGTCGCTGATCTGTTCCTCGGCGAACAGGCCGGCCTCGATCCGCTTCGCGAGCTCGACCTCCTGCTCGGCGTTCAGCAGCGGGACCTTGCCGATCTGCTTCAGGTAGTCCTTGACCGGGTCCGCAGTGGCACCGGCGACCATCACCTGCTGCTCGGGCTCGTCGGTCTCGTCGGCCTCGGAGACGATGAAGCCCTGGTCCTCGGTGAGCTCCTTCTCCAGGCCCTGAACCGCTTCCGGCTTGAAGTCCGACTCGTCCGCGTCGTCGAGCGACCGCGGCTTCCCGGTGGCCGGGTCGATCGAGAGACCCGCCTCGGACACTGCCTTCTTCGCCGGAGCCTTCTTGGCAGCGGCCTTCTTCGCGGGGATACCGTCCTCCTTGGTGCCGGCGGCCTTCACCGCCGCCTTCTTCGCGGCCACCTTCTTGGCGGCCGGATCGGTCACACGGGCGCTGGTCCTCGGAGCCGTGCTACGGGCGGTGGCGGCCACGGCCCGGGCCGGCTCGGCGGGAAGGTTCTCGGACGAGCTGGACGACACGAATTACCTCTCGTCTGACGCAGGGTTTGTACGACGGTACGGCGGTTTGTTGCTGAGTCTGGGGGTACTGCTTTTCGGAGCTGCTCGCTGGTCAGGCGGCGGCAACAGTCCATTGTAATCCGCGAACCAAGGCGAGCCGTCGCGCGACCCCCCGGAAGAACGCGTCCAGACCCCCACCGACCGGCTGTTCCCGGTCCGGCGGAGGCCTGCTCGCGCAGCGTTCGGAGGGTTCCTCGGTGCCGTCGAAGTACCGCCTCACCCGTTCCGTGTCTGCCGCAACGGCCGGGCCGCCACCACGCGCTGACGGACCAGCTGCTGCTCCTGCTTGAACTGCCGCACCTTGACCAGCGATGCCACGTCGATCACGTCCGCGACGGACTTGAACGCGCCGTCCTCGCCGTACGGCTCGGACGCCTCGCGCCACCCACGCGGCCGGACCTTCAACTGCTTGCCGAGCAGCGCGACGAAGATCTTCGCCTTCTGCGCGCCGAAGCCCGGCAGGGCCGACAGCCTGGCCAGCAGGTCGTCCCCGGACTTCACATCGGACCAGAGGGCCGAAGCGTTACCGGCGTACTGCTCGTCCAGGTGCTTGGCCAGGGTCTGGATCCGGGCCGCCATCGCGGTCGGGAACCGGTGCACGGCCGGCGGGCCGGCCACGATCTCGACGAACGCGTCCGGGTCGTAGTGCGCGACCGTGGGCGGGTCGAACGGGCCGGCCATCCGCTTCGAGATCGCCACCGGGCCCGCGAACGCGCGCTCCATCGGAATCTGCTGGTCCAGCAACATCCCGACCAGCAGGGCGAACGGATCTCTGCTCAGCATCTCGTCGGCGTCGGGCTGCTGCGCCAGGCACAGCTTCCTGCTGCGAGTCGAAGTCACCTCAGTCCTCCCCTTCGTCGGCCTTCACGGCCAGCACCGGACACGGCGCGTCGAGCAGCACCCGCTGCGCGTTGCTGCCGAGAATCAGCTTGCCGACCGGGGAGCGGCGCCGTAGACCGATCACGATGAACTCCGCGTGCACCTGCTCGGCGACGGCCACCAGGTCCTCCGCCGGGTCGAGCCCACGCACCAGCTGCCGCACCTCGTACGGCACACCGGTCGAGTCCAGCTGCTCCCGAACCTCTGTCAACGCGGCGTCACTCGCCTCAGCCTCGTCACTGTCGAAGCTGCGTCCACCCCGGTGCGAGTTCACCACCACCAGCTTCGCGTCGCGGAGCTTTGCTTCCTCCGCTGCCCGCCGAAGGGCCGCCCGGCCTTCCGCCTTCGGCACGTAACCCACGACGATGGTCGTCATCGCCCTGCCTCACCTCCGGGTGTCGTGTCGACCCGTCTCGAACGATACTGCCCCCGACCGTGGTCGGCATCCGCTGCCTTTGCACCTGTTGTGTCGCGGCGGTCACTGTCAGGTGTGACCGACTACTACCCCCAGTCGTCCGGTCTAACCTTTCGGTGGCCACACCTTTGCAGGGCTGTCACCCGACGCGCCACCCTTGTAGACCGGGTCGTTATCGAACTCGTCCTCCCCGTTGCCCAAGGCAAGTTCGCTTGGTTCCGTCGAGGGGACCCCGGTTCCACTCCGCACTGTCCAACGTTGTCGGTCGTTGTTCGTCGTTGTTGGAGTCGCCGGTGGTTGCCGGATCAGTCCACCGGCCACTGATGCACGGGCGTGTTGTCGTGCATATGGTCGGAGTACCGCCGGAGCATTCCGCGCAACGCGTCCCGCCGGCCGTGCGATCCCTTTGTATACAGTCGATGAAACTCGTCGGCCTGCCAGGACGCACCGTTGCGGTTGGTGAGGCAACGCTGCTCGATGATGCCCAGCAGACGGTCCCGCACGGCGGCGTCCACGCCCCATGCGTCCAGACCGCGAACCGCCAACGGCAGCAGGCGTCTGAGCACCAGCTCGGTCGCCCGTGCAGTCCCCACACCGGGCCAGAACACCTCGGCGTCGATGCCGTTGCGGGCGGCGTTGTGGAAGTTCTCCTCGGCGGCGCTGAACGACATCTGCGACCAGATCGGCCGCTCGTCGTCGGCGAGCGCGCGGACCAGACCGAAGTAGAACGCGCCGTTGGCGATCGTGTCGACGACCGTCGGACCGGCCGGCAGCACCCGGTTCTCCACGCGGAGGTGCGGCTTCTCCCGGACAACGTCGTACACGGGCCGGTTCCAGCGATAGATCGTCCCGTTGTGCAGCCGCAATTCCGAAAGAGCCGGCGTGTCGCCGCGGTCCAGCACCGCGATCGGATCCTCGGCCGACGTCACCGGCAGCAACGCCGGGTAGTACCGCGAGTTCTCCTCGAACAGGTCGAAGATCGAGGTGATCCACCGTTCACCGAACCACACCCGCGGCCGCACGCCCTGCGTCTTCAGCTCGTGCGTCCGCGTGTCGGCGGCCTGCTCGAACAACGCGATCCGGGTCTCCCGCAGCAGTTCCTTGCCGAACAGGAACGGCGAGTTCGCCCCGACCGCGAGCTGTACGCCGGAGATCGCCTGCGCGGCGTTCCAGTACCGCGGGAACGCCTCGGGCGTGACCTGGAGGTGGAACTGCGTCGACGTGCACGCCGCCTCCGGGACGATGCTGTCCGCGGTCACCTGCAGCCGCTCGACGCCGTCGATCGAGATCTGCACGTCCTCACCGCGGGCGGCGAAGATCTGGTCGTTGAGCAACGCGTACCGCGGATTGGTGCTGAGCGCTTCGCGGCGGATGTGCTCGGTCAGCAGCGTCGGCAGGATGCCGACCACCACCATCGACGAGCCGGTCCGGGCCGCCTTCTCCTCGGCCGCGTTCAGGCTGTCGCGGATGTTGGACTCCATCGTGTCCAGCCCGATGCCGTCGATCTGCCCGGGCGGCACGTTGATCTCGATGTTGAACTGGCCGAGCTCGGTCTGGAACGCGTCGTCCTCGATCGCGCTCAGCACCTCGGAGTTCTTGAACGCCGGGTCGTACCGCTCGTCGACCAGGTTCAGCTCGATCTCGATTCCGGTCATCGGGCGGTCCGGTGCGAACCTCGCCTCGCGCAGCATCCGCGCGAAGGCGTCGAGGTTGCGATGCACCTGCTCGCGGAACGCTGTCCGGTCCGCCCGGGTGAACTCGACCCGGTCGACTTCCTCACCCATTCGCGCCTCCCTGCGTGGCTCCTTCGCTCAGTGTGCCCGAAGGTGCCCGTCCGTGTGGTCCGCAATCGCGTGGTGGTCGGCAACGGATCTTTCCGCGACGGCTCAGGAACTGTCGGCGGCGCTTGGGACACTAGGGCTGTGCGTACGGATCCTTCGGTGCTGCATGTCGATCTGGACGCGTTCTTCGCGGCCGTCGAGCAGCGGGACAAGCCGTCGCTGCGGGGCAAGCCCGTGGTCGTCGGCGGGATCGGCCTGCGCGGAGTCGTCTCGACCGCGTCGTACGAGGCGCGCAAGTACGGCGTGCGCTCGGCGATGTCGACCGCGGAGGCGCGCTCGCGGTGCCCGCATGCGGCGTACCTGAGTCCCCGCTTCGAGGTGTACCGGAAGAGCAGCCAGGCGGTGATGGCCGAGATGCGGGCGCTGTCCCCGCTGGTCGAGCCGCTGTCCCTGGACGAGGCGTTCATCGATCTGGCCGCGAGCGGCCTGACCGGGCTGACCGTCGATGACGTGCAGGCGATCGCCGAGGACCTGAAGGACGCGATCCGGAAGGTGTCCGGCGGCCTGACCGCCTCGGTCGGTGCCGGTACGTCGAAGCTGATCGCCAAGATCGCTAGCGACCTGGACAAGCCCGACGGCGTGGTCGTCGTACCGGCGGGGACCGAGGCGGAATTCCTCGCGCCGATGCAGGTGACCGTGATCCCAGGTGTCGGGCCGGCGACCGCACAGCGACTCAGCATGGCCGGCGTGCGCACGGTGGCCGACCTGCAGCAGCTCGACGAGGACGAGCTGGTCCGCCAGATCGGATCGGCGCACGGCACCAGCCTGCATCGGCTGGCGATCGCGGCCGACGACCGTCCGGTGGTGAGCGACCGCGAGACCAAGTCGGTCAGCGTCGAGGACACCTTCGAGACGGACCTCATCGACCGCTCGCTGCTCGCCGCGATCAGCGACCGGATGGCCCACCGGGTCTCGGAGCGCCTGCAGAAGGCGCAGCTCTCCGGCCGGACGGTCACGGTGAAGACCCGGATGCACGACTTCACCACCCACACCCGCTCGTCGACGCTGGCCGGTCCGACCGACGACGCGCGGGTGATCGCGCGGGTTGCCCGCCGGCTGCTCGAGGACAGCGAGATCGGTGGCGGGATCCGGTTGCTCGGCGTCGGCGTGTCGTCCCTCGCCGACTGGATCCAGGACGACCTGTTCACCGACAGCGAGTCCGGCGACGCGCCCGTCGAGGTCGTCGAGCTGCCGTCCCGGCCGCGCGACCTGATCGGGTTCCACCCGGGCCAGGACGTCGTCCACCCCGACCACGGCCGCGGCTGGGTCTGGGGTTCCGGCCTCGGCCGGGTGACGGTCCGCTTCGAGACCGCGGACACCACGCCGGGGCCGGTCCGGACGTTCGCCGTCGACGACCCGGCACTGTCGAAAGTGGTCCACTCCGGGGTGGATGAAGACGCCGACGCCGAAAATGACCACAATGGGCCGGGTGAATGAGGAACGGCGGGGGGTCTACCCGTTCTGTGCGCGTTGCACCGCGGGGTCGGAGGCCTGGCGGGTGGCCGCGGGCGTAGGGCCGATGGGGAGCCGGTTCGTCGGGCACCGGGATGCCTGCGCGGACTGCGGCTCGCCGGTGCGCACGCTGTACCAAACCGTGTTGTGGATCCCGGTGGCGAAACGCGGGCGGTACCGGATCATCCCGACCGGCGGTCGCACGTACGTCGGCCGGCGGGTCATCGACGAGCAGGTCACAGCCGGCGTACGGCGGGAACCGGTGTCGGCGATCGTGAACCACCCGGAGCTCGACGGCGATCCGGCGTACCAGCAGGCCGAGGCGTTCTGGGCGGACAGCGAGCCGGGTCAGGCGTTGCCGTTCTACCAGTCCGTGCTGGTCGAGCGGGAGAAGGTGCTGGCGGCCGACGACCCGGCCACGCTGCGGGTGCGGCTGCGGGTCGCCCAGGGGATGCTGGCGACCGCGAACTACGGCCGCGCGATCGCGTGGTTCGAGTTGCTGACGCCGCAGCTGGCCGAGGTGTTCGGTCCGAACCACGAGCTGACGCGGTCGGCGGCCGAGGCGGTCACCGGCGCCCGGCTGATGGTCGGCGGCCCGAGGGCCGAGGCGCAACTGCTGACCGACATCGTTGCCGCGGACCAACACACGCCGGACGAAGCGCAGCTTCGACGCGACCGGGCCGCGTTGGGTAAGGCCTTGCTGGCGAGCGGCGAGATCCTTGCTGCGCTTGAGGTTCTGACCCGGACGGTCCGTGACTCGGTGCCCGGTCATCCCGATACGGCGGTCTACCGGTCGGCGGTGGTCGAGGCGTGCGAGATCGCCGAGGCGCGCGGCCGTAAGCGCGAAGTCGTTGCCATCGAGGCCGCGCGCGAGGTGCTCAGCCGCGCAGACGCACCGACAGACAAGTGACGCAGCCCTCGAGCTTCTCGAACTCGCTGATGTCGACCACCACCGGCGCATAGCCGAGCTCCGCGAACAACGCGGCCGACTTCGGTGCCGACGCGGCCATCAGCAGCCGGTCCTCCCCCAGCAGTACGACGTGCGCGCCGGACTCCTCGGGTACGGCGCGGAACCGCTCGAACGCCTCGGGCGCGTCGACGAGCGGCTCGTACCCGATCACGGTCCCGTCCGGCAACGCCGTGACCGCGGACTTGAGGTGCAGGACCTTGCGAACCGGCACCGAACGCACGTCGGCGCCCAGCGGCGCGAACGCCTCGCGCAGCTGGCGGATGCCCTCCGCGTTTGTCCGGCCGCCTTCGCCGATGTAGATGGTCGAGCCGATCTTGAGTACGTCGCCACCGTCGAGCGTGCCGGGATCGGCGATGCGCGTGATCCGGTAGCCCTGCGCCTGCACGGTCTCCGCTGCCGCGGCAGCTTCCGGTCGGCGCTCGTCGGCGCCGGCGCGGGCGATCACCGCGAGGTCGCCGTACACGACCATCGTGTCCTCGATGAACACGCTGTCGGGGCACTCCTCGATCGGCGGCACCTCGACCGTGGTCCAGCCGGTGCTGTGCAGCGCATCGACGTACAGCTGCCACTGCCGGATCGCGAGCTCTACGTCGACGGGCTGCCGCTCGATATGGGTGACGAGCCCCTCGGCGAGGCGGGCGCCTGGACGGCGGATGAGCGCGGTGGGCATGGCCGCAGGGTAGCCGGGGTACCAGGACGCATCCGAGAGAGGAGTCGATGAATGCCGAAGATCCTGCCGGCGACCGGTGGTGACGTGGTCGAGATCATTCTGGCCGACCACAGGTGGTTCGAGGAGGCGCTGCGTGAACTGCGCGACGTGCGCAGCGACCGCGCCGCCGTGCTCGCCGACCTGGCCACGGTCCTGATCGCGCACGCGGAGGCCGAGGAGTCCAAGGTCTACCCCGCGCTGCGCCGCAAGGACGCGATCGACGCCGACGAGGTCGAGCACTCCGAGCACGAACACGACGAGGGCAACGAGGCGTTGCTCGAGCTGATGGAGGTCGAGGACACGAGCAGCGAGGAGTTCAGCTCCAAGCTGCACGAGCTGTCGGAGGCGCTGACCCATCACCTCGACGAAGAGGAGCGCGACGTCCTCAACCCGGCGCGGACCGACGTCACGGAAGAGGTACGCCGGACGCTCGGCGACGCGTTCGCCGAGGAGCGGGCCCGGTTGATCGAGTCTGGGTGCGGCGACATCGCCAACGTCCGCAAGATTGTGAACAACTAAGCTTCGTGGATGGACGAGCTCACGGCGCAGGTCGAGGTGGGAGTCGGGCCGGACGTGGCCTTCCGGCTGTTCACGGACGAGTTCGGTGACTGGTGGCCGCGGGAGTTCTCCTGGTCCGGCGCCGACCTGCTGGAGGACATCGGCCTGATGGCCGGCGTGCTGTACGAGGTCGGTCCGAACGGTCTGCAGTGGGACTGGGGCCGCGTGCTCGCCTCCGAGCCCGGCCGGCGGTTCCGCTTCAGCTGGCAGATCGGCCCGGACCGCGTGCCGATCCCCCGCACCGAGGACGCCACCGAGGTCGAGGTCACCTTCACCGCTGGCCTGGTGCACGTCACCCACCGCGGCTGGGAACGCCACGGTGACGCCGGCGCCGACTACCGCAACAGCTTCACCGAGGTATGGCCCCACGCCCTGGGCAGGTTCGCGAAGTACGCCGCGGCTCGCGCCAAAGTGTGACCGGCCTCCTGCAGCACCGCGGCTTCGTCAAGTTCTGGGTGGCCGATGCCGTGTCGATGGTGGGGTCGGCGGTGACCGGGCTGGCGTTGCAGGTGGTGGCGGTGGTCACGCTGAAGGCGTCGGGGACCGAGGTCGGGATTCTCAACGCGGCGCGGTGGGTGCCGTACTTGTTGTTCGGGCTGGTTGCCGGTGTGATCGTCGACCGGTACCGGCGGAAGCCGTTGCTCGTCGGGGCGGACTTCGCGCGGGCGGTCGTGCTGGCTGTCATCCCGGTGGCGGCGGCGTTCGACGTACTGACGCTGCCGCTGCTGATCGCTGTGGTGCTGGTGTTCGGGACGCTGTCGTTGGCGTACGACGCTGCGCACCAGTCGTTCCCGCCGTCGTTGGTGCCGGCTGACCTCCTGATGCCGGCGAACTCGCGGCTCGAGCAGTCGGCCGCAGTGGTACAGACCGGTGGCCCGGTGCTCGCCGGGGCGCTGATCAAGCTGCTCACCGCACCGGGCGCGATCCTGGTCGACGCGGCGTCGTACCTGGTGTCGGGGTTGCTGCTGGCGACGGTCCGGCCGCGGACCGAGGAAGTTGCCAGGGGCACCGATCAGCCGCGGCACCTGGGCCGGGAGATCCGCGAGGGACTGCGGTGGGTGTACCGGAGCAGCACGCTCGGGCCGCTCGCGGTGACCTCGCATGTGTGGTTCGTCTTCCAGGGTCTGCTGACGACCGTGTACGTGCTCTTCGTCCTCAACACGCTCGCGTTGGGCGCCTTCTGGCTCGGCGTAATCTACGCCTTCGGCGGGGTCGGGTCGGTGATCGGCGCGACCGCGTCCGGCTGGGCGGGACGCCGGTTCGGCGTCGGGCCGGCGATCATTGCCTGCCGGTGGGTTGCGCCGGTCGCCTATCTCACCGCGCCGCTGGCCGGCGACACCACTTTCGGCATCGTTCTACTGTGCGCCGGCCAGTTCGTGTTCGGGATCTCGCTCGGCGTCGACAGCCCGATCGAGCTGAGCTACCGCCAGTCGATCACGCCGAGCTCTCTGCTCGGCCGGATGAACGCCACCATGCGGTCCCTCAACCGCGCCGCGATCGTCGTCGGCGCTCCGGTCGGCGGCCTCCTCGCCGACCACTTCAGCACCCGCACGGCGCTGTGGGTCGGCGTCGCCGGGATGGTCGTCCAAGCCGTCCTGCTGACCCGCTCCGACTTCCGCCACGCCCGCCTCACCCCGGCGCCCTGAGCTCAGAGCGGTACGACGAGACCTTCCTCGGCCGCGATCACTTCGCCGTCGAACTCCCGGCCCGCCTCAGCGACCGAGATGGAACGATCCGACCCGGGCCAGAAGTGCGTCAGCAACAACCGCCGCGCGCCCCTTGCTCCCCGGGCTGCTTCGGTCGCCGTCATCACATAACGGGGTTCGGTCTGTGGGGCCTCCCCCTGCAGCGTCGCATCCGACACCACCAGGTCAGTCCCCTCGGACAACCGGTGAAGAAGCGGTGACGGTCCACTGTCACCGGTGTACGCAAGCGACACGCCCGGCGCCGTCAAGCGCACCCCGAGATTCGTCTTGTAGTGCGGCAGCTCCACAGTCTCCACCGCGAACGGCCCGATCCGGGTCGTGCTCGCGAGCTCGTGCACGGCGAACACCTCTCCCGGATCAGGCGAGGGCTCGAGTGCTCGCAGTACCTCCAGGGTCCCGGGCGTGCAGTGCAGCGGAACGGGTGGCGCGTCCGGCGCCTCGTAGTACCGCACCCGGGCCAGCGCGCTGACATCTACACAGTGATCCGGGTGTTGGTGCGTCACCACAACCGCGTCCACTTCACCCTTCGGGCAGTACGAGAGCAGTCGCGGCAGCGTGGCGTAGCCGAGATCGAGGACCACCCGGAAGCCGTCGTACTCGACCAGGAATCCGGCACACGCCCGCCCGGCCTCCGGCCAGGCGCCGCACGAACCGAGAACGGTGAGCGACCTCACCGGACCGCGAACGGCTGGTCGGTCGGAACGATCTGCTTGCCCAGCGGCAGCAGCGAGACCGGGATCAGCTTGAAGTTCGCGACGCCCAGCGGGATGCCGATCACGGTGACGCACAACGCGATCCCGGTGACCAGGTGGCCGAGCGCGAGCCACCAGCCGGCGAAGACGATCCAGATCAGGTTCCCGAGCAGCGCACCCGCGCCGGCCGTCGGCTTGTCCACCACGGTCCGCCCGAACGGCCAGAGCGTGTACCCGGCGATCCGGAACGAGGCGATGCCGAACGGGATGGTCACGATCAGCACGCAGCAGATGATGCCGGCGACGGCGTACCCGACGGCCAGCCAGAACCCGGCCAGCACCAGCCAGATCAGGTTGAGAAGCGTCTTCATGCCTCCAAGCCTGCCACCCTGCGGGTGTGCTCCCGCACCAGCCGGGCAACTTCTCCGGGGTTGTTCCGGGGCATCCAGTGGCCGCCCCTGACCACCTCGACGGTGCTGTTCGGGGCCCACCTGGCGATGTCGGTCTGGAGCGCGGTGGTGACGAAGGGATCGCGCTCCGGTGCTACCGCCAGCACTGGCACGGCGGTACGGCGTTCCTCCGGCCGGATCAGGTGTTTGAGGACGTTGGCGCGGTAGAGCTTGATGCCGTTGGTGTAGTCGGTGAGGTTGCGGTCTGCTGCGGTTTGGGGTTCCAGGCGGTT
The DNA here is from genome assembly GCF_040638345.1 of Kribbella sp. NPDC026611. Taxonomy (NCBI): domain Bacteria; kingdom Bacillati; phylum Actinomycetota; class Actinomycetes; order Propionibacteriales; family Kribbellaceae; genus Kribbella; species Kribbella sp. NPDC026611. Next base: position 672,718 of record NZ_JBEZYC010000004.1, on the reverse strand, counting down.
GAAGGCTCGGTGGGCCCAGCCGCTGCGCCATCCCAGCTCCGGTAGCCAGGGGAGGTGGAAGTAGAAGATGTACCAGGAGTGGATGAGCTGACGGAGGGTGTTCTTGGTGGGGCGGCGAATGGAGTACCCGGCGTGATCGAGTGATGGCCCTGAAATGGAGATGAAGGAAGCGATGCGGGCCTGCAGGGCGGGGTTGGTGATGGGGTGCCAGGCCTGGATCGAGCCCCAGTCATGGGCCAGCACATGCACCGGCCGCGCCGCGACCCCAGCCGCGCGGGGAGACGGCGCCGATGCACCGGCGGGCGGCCCAGGTGCACCGGCGGGCGGCTCGGGTGCACCGGCGGGCGGCTCGGGTGCACCGGCGGCTGGCTCGGGTGCACCGGCTGGCTCAGGTGCACCGGCGGCCGGCTCGGGTGCACCGGCGGCCGGCTCAGATGCACCGGCGGCCGGCTCAGATGCACCGGCTGGCTCAGATGCACGGGAGGGTGGCTCAGGTATCCCGGGAAGCGGTTCTGGGGCGACGTGGTTGAGGACTGCTTGGAAGTCTTCTTGTAAGCGGTTCAGGGTGTACGCGGACGTGGTGCTGGGGTGGTCTGATTCGCCGGCACCGCGGACGTCGTAGGCGACTACCTGGAAGTCGTCAGCGAGCAGTTCTGCGACAGGAGCCCACAGAGCCGCGTTGTCTGGGTAGCCGTGGATGCACAGCAGGATCGGGCCGGCGCCTGGATACGTGTAGACAGCGAGGCGGGTGCCGTCGAGGCTAGTAACTGTCGACTTCGAGGGTGGCAAAGGTCATCCCCGCTCTCATCAGTCGCTCCCGGAGTGCGGGACCGAGCGCCGCGGCGGTCGTGGTCTGGCCCGCCGTTTCGGGGAGATCGTCGAGCGCCAGGCACAGAGCGCTCTCCCCCAGCATCTTCGCGGTCTCGTCGTACCCGGGATCGCCGCCGGCGACCTCGGTGACCACCTGCTTCCCACCGCCGCGCCCGACGAACCGCGCGTTGAACCACGACCGCGCCCGCTGCTCGGCGCTCGGCCCATCCCCCGGCTGCAGCCGGTTGAGCAACGCCTTCCGGGCCGGCGGGATCTGCGCGGCGGTGGCCAGCAACGCGACCGCGCCGATTCCACCCGCCATCATCGGCAGCCGGTTGAAGGCCGCATAGTGCGAGTAGCGGAAGTCGGGCCCGTAGCGGTCGAGCAGGCGGCCGGAGTACGCGACGATCTGCGGATCGACCGTCGGCAGTGGAACCGCCCAGAACCCTTGCTGGCGGTGGATCCGGCCCGGCACCGCCCGGGCCTTGCGGCCGATCGGCGGGTGCTCGGCCTGACGCCGGGCGCGATGCGCGTCCAGGTTCTGCTTCGGCCGGGAGAACGCCGTGATCGCGGTGTGGAACGTACCGCCCGAGAAACGCCCGCCGGCCCGCAGCAGCCCGTCGACCTGGATCGGCACGTTCTCCGGCAACTGCTCGACGGTGTACTGCACGCCGAGGTCGTACGGGATCGAGTCGAAGCCACACGCGTGCACCAGCCGCGCACCGGTCTGCGTCGCGCGTTCGTGGTACCGGACGTACATCCGGTCGACGAACTCGGGCTCGCCGGTGAGATCGAGGTACCCCGTCCCGGCCTCGGCGCACGCGGCGACGAGCGGCTCGCCGTACTGGATGTACGGACCGACCGTCGTGGCGACGACCTTCGTCGCCTCCGCCAGCACGCGCATCGACGCCGCGTCGGTCACATCCGCCTGCAGCACGTCCTTCCTGAACACCTCGAGCTTCTGCTTGTTGCGTCCGGCAACGGCCCACTTCAGCCCGGCCGGCGCGTTCTTCTGCAGGTACTCCGCGGTCAGCGCCCCGGTGAACCCACTCGCGCCGAGCAGGACCACGTCGTACTCGCGGCTCACCGGCCCGCGACCTTCGCAGCGTCGGCCCGGCCGCCCGCACCGGTCGCCTGCGACGATGCAGCCGCACCCCGCGCCTGTACGTCGGCCAGCGCCGCCGCGTCCGCCTTCGGCACGCTGAACCGCGAGCCGAGCTCGATGAAGTGCGGGATGACCCAGCGGAAGATCTTGAGCACGCCGATCCACTCCGGCACGTGCACGGTCCGCGACCGCTTCCTGATCCCGTCGGCGAACTTGTCCACCGCGAAGTCCAGCGGATACGTCTTGCTCGTCAGTGGCGTCCCCGTCCGGACCTTCCCGAACACCGGGTGCTCGTCCGCGCCGCGGACCATGTCGGTGTCGACGAACGTCATGTGCGCCACGCCGACCCGCACGCCGAGGTGCTTCAGCTCCGGCCGCAAGGTGTCGCCCATCGCCTCGACGCCGGCCTTCGCCGCGTTGTACGCCGAGAGTCCGGGGACGTGCACGATCGCCGCCAGCGACGACACGAGCAGCAGGTAGCCCTTGCTCTCCAGCAGGTACGGCAGCGTCAGGTGCGTCGTACGCCAGACGCCCAGCAGGTCGACCTCGAGCACCCGCTCCCAGCTCGCCGGGTCCATGCTCCGGGCGAAGCCGGGTGCCGCGATGCCGGCGTTCGCCATCACCACGTCGATCCGGCCGTACCGCGCAGCCGCTCCCTCGACCGCGGTACGCAGCGACTCGGTATCGCTGACGTCGGCCTCCCACCAGCCGGCGTCCGGGCCGCAGTCCTCGGCGACCTGCTTCAGCTCGTCCGGCTCCAGGCCGACCAGGGCGAGGGTGGCGCCTTCGGCGGCGAGATTCCGGGCCACCGCGGCACCGATCCCGCGGGACGCGCCCGTGATGAGGACGACTTGACCACGCATCGGACGCATCGAGTACCTCCAGCTTGTTGAGTGGATACTCAACAGTAAGTGCTTGTTGACCGATTACTCAATAGACTGTCGGTATGACCCAGACCTCGTCCGCCCGGCTGCGGCCGGACCAGCGGCGCGCGCAGATCCTCGCGGCCGCGCGCCGGGTCCTGGTCGCGGACCCGCACCGGGAGCTGACGGTCGAGCTCGTCGCCGCGGAGGCCGGCGTCTCCCCCGCCCTGCTGTTCCACTACTTCGGCTCGAAGAAGAAGTTCCAGTACGCCGTGATCGAGGAGGCCGCCGCGGAGGTCATGCTGCGGACCGCCCCGGACCCCTCGCTCCCCCCGGACGAGCAGCTCCGCTCCGGGATCCGTGCATTCGTGCGCGCCGTACTCGAAGCCCCGCAGCTCTACCGCGCCACGCTGCTGATGTCCGCCGCGGGCGATCCCGAGATCCGCGCGCTGCACTCCCAGTTGCGGCAGGTCTTCAGCCAGTGGGTGATCAGCGCGGTCGCGCAGAGTGGAACCGAGATCACCCCGGTCGTCGAGCTCGCCTGCCACGGCTGGCAGGGTTACGTAGAGCAAACCCTCCTGGCCTGGATCGACACCCCGACCGTCTCACCAGAGGACCTCGAACACCTCTGCGAGCGGTCCCTCGACGCGATCCTCACGACGACCTCCGGCGGCACGCCAGAGGGTAAGGTTCCGGCGTGCTGACGGTTGCCACGGTGAATGTGAACGGGATCAGGGCCGCGTTCCGGCGCGGGATGGGCCCGTGGCTCTCGGACACGGACCCGGATCTGCTGCTGATGCAGGAAGTCCGCGCATCGGACGACGTACTGCGAGAGCTCCTCGGCGGCGACTGGAATCTCGCGCACGCCGAACCCTCGCTCGACGGGCACAAGGGCCGCGCCGGAGTCGCCGTCGCGAGCCGGCGGCCGATCAAGGACGAGCGGGGTGAGATCGGCCCCGAGCGGTTCGCCGGCTGTGGGCGCTGGGTCGAGGCGGACGTGGTGCTCGACGACGGGAGGACGTTGACCGCGGTGAGCACGTACGTGTTCACCGGCGAGTTCGAGACGCCGCCGCGGCAGGAGGAGAAGTACGCGTTCCTCGACGCGATCACGGCCCGGCTGACCGAGTTGCGCGCCGACGGCCGGCACGTGCTGATGTGCGGCGACCTCAACATCGCGCACCGCGAAGAGGACCTGAAGGCGTGGAAGGCGAACCGCAAGAAGAGCGGCTTCCTGCCCGACGAGCGGGCCTGGATGGATCGTTTGTTCGCGGCCGGCTGGGTCGACCTCGGCCGTCGCTTCGGCGGTGACGGACCCGGGCCGTACTCGTGGTGGTCGTGGCGCGGCAAGGCGTTCGACAACGACGCGGGCTGGCGGATCGACTACCAGATCGCCTCCCTCGAGCTGGCCACCGCGGCCACGAGCTGCGCGGTCCACCGAGCCCCGACGTACGCCGAGCGCTGGAGCGACCACGCCCCAGTGGTCGCAACGTACGGCGTCTGACGGACCCTCCGTCCCCTACCGTGGCGCCATGCCCGCAGATCCCCCCTTCGTCCTGCCCGTCCCCGACGTCACCCGCGCGCTCCACGACAGCCTCGAGCTGTATCTGCCGAGCACCGCGGACCCCGCTCCGGCAGTGCTTCTCGTCCATGGCGTGCCTTACTCGGCGGAGGGCCGATCGCTCCCCAGCGCGTGGCAGATCTACCAGGGCTATGCGAGCCAGCTGGCCGACCGTGGATGCGTTGCCACCACGGTCGACCACAGCCCCGACGGTCTGCCGGACGACGACCGGTCCAACGCCGCGCTGGCCGCGGCGATCGATTCTCTGCGAACCCATCCCCGCGTGGACGGGGACCGCGTCGCGCTCTGGTTCTTCTCCGGGGCCGGTCCACTCGCCTCGGCATTCCTGCGGCGTCCGCCGTCCTGGCTGCGGTGCGTCGCGCTGACGTATCCGGTTCTCGGCGACTCCGAGTTGGTCACGGTGCGGGGTGTGCACCCGGTCGAGGCGGTCAAGGGCGCCGGCGCGTTGCCGCTTGTGATCACCGTCGTGGGCCGGGAGCTTCCGGACGTGGCGCCGACGCAGCCGCCGTTCGTCGAGGCGGCGCGGGCCGCGGGGGCCGAGCTCACGCTCATCGAGGTGCCGGAGGGGCGGCACGGGTTCGACGTACTCGATCACACCGAGGAGTCGCGTCAGGCCGTGGTCGCGGCGCTGTCGGCGGTGACTATCTCGGTGGGCGCTGAGACGGCACACGGGTAGTCTCGCGAGCATGTCCGAGACTTCTTCTTCTCCGGTCCCGCCCGTCGCCGCGCGGAAGCCGATCGAGCGTACGCATCACGGCGACACCTTCGTCGACGACTACGAGTGGCTGCGGGACAAGACCGACGAGAACGTGCTCGAGTACCTGCGGGCCGAGAACGCCTACACCGAGGCCCGCACCGCGCACCTCGAATCGTTGCGTGAGGCAATCTTCAAGGAGATCTCGGACCGGACCCTGCAGACCGACCTGAGCGTCCCGGCGCGGCGCGGCGGCTACTGGTACTACTCGCGCACGATCGAGGGCAAGCAGTACGCGCTGCACTGCCGGGTCAAGGTGGACGGTGACCAGCCGCCCGCGACCGACGGCGAGATCGCCGGCGAAGAGGTGATGCTCGACGGCAACGAGGTCGCCGGCGACTCCGAGTTCTTCTCGATGGGCACCGTCGACGTCTCCCCCGACGGCCGCCTGCTCGCGTACTCCGTCGACCTCAAGGGCGACGAGCGGTTCACGCTGCGGGTCAAGGACCTGGACACCGGCGAACTGCTGCCGGACGAGCTGCCCGAGGTGGCGTACGGCTCGGCATGGTCCGCGGACAGCTCGACGATCTTCTACACGAAGGTCGACGACGCGTGGCGCCCGTACCAGGTCTGGCGGCACACCCTCGGCGATAGCAGCGACGACGTGCTGGTGATGGAGGAGACCGACGAGCGGTACTGGCTCGGCGTCGACCTGACCCGCAACGAGCAGGCCTTGATGATCTCGCTCGGCAGCAAGCTGACCAGCGAGGTCTGGCTGCTCGACGCGAACGACCCGACCGGCGAGTTCACCGTGGTCGCGCCCCGCCACGAGGGTGTCGAGTACGACGTCGAGCACGCCGGCGACCGGCTCCTGATCACGCACAACGCCGACGCCGCGAACTTCTCGCTGGCGTCCGCACCGCTCGACTCCCCCGGCGACTGGACGACTCTGATCGAGGGCGACGAGACCAGCCGCCTGCTCGGCGCCGACGCGTTCGCGGAACACGTCGTGCTGTACCGGCGCCGCAACGCGCTCACCGAGCTCGCGATCATGCGCCGTACCGACGACGGTTTCGGTGCGCCCGAGGTGCTCGAGTTCGAGGAGCCGATCTACACGGTCAGCCCCGGCCGGAACGACGAGTGGCACGACACCCGCTACCGCTTCGGCTACACCTCGCTGGTCACGCCGACCTCGACGTACGACGTGGACGTGACGACCGGCGAGCGGCGACTGCTCAAGCAGCAGCCGGTCCTCGGTGGTGTCGACCTCGGCAACTACGTGCAGTACCGGGAGTGGGCGACCGCGTCCGACGGGACCAAGGTGCCGATCTCGATGGTGGCCCGCAAGGACGTCGCCAAGGACGGCAACGCTCCGGTCCTGCTCTACGGGTACGGCTCCTACGAGCACTCGATCGACCCGTCGTTCTCGATCCCGCGGCTGTCGCTGATCGACCGCGGCGTGGTGTTCGCGATCGCCCACATCCGCGGCGGCGGCGAGCTCGGCCGGCACTGGTACGACGACGGCAAGATGCTCACCAAGCGGAACACGTTCACCGATTTCATCGCCTGCGCGGAACACCTGGTGACGGCGGGCTGGACCAGGCCGGAACGGATCGTCGCCCGCGGCGGCAGCGCCGGCGGACTGCTGATGGGCGCGGTCGCGAACCTCGCTCCGCAGGCGTTCGCCGGAATCGTCGCCGAGGTGCCGTTCGTGGACGCGCTGACGACGATTCTCGACCCGTCGCTGCCGTTGACCGTGATCGAGTGGGAGGAATGGGGCAATCCGCTCGAGGACCCGAAGGTCTACGAGTACATGAAGTCCTACGCGCCGTACGAGAATGTCAGCGCGCAGCAGTACCCGCGGATCCTCGCGATCACGAGCCTGAACGACACCCGGGTGTTCTTCGTCGAACCGGCCAAGTGGGTGGCGAAACTCCGGGCCACCGCGACCGGTGACGTCGACGTGCTGCTGAAGACCGAGATGGACGCCGGTCACGGCGGCCGCAGCGGCCGGTACGACGCCTGGCGCGAGCTCGCGTTCTCGATGGCCTGGGAGCTGGACACCCTCGGCCTGAGCTGAGCACCAGACCCACCGCTGGGAATAAGTGCCTCCGAACGTGTGTTGTGCAACACATTCGGGGGCACTGCGACGCCTGATTTCTGGACCGATTCTCAGCCTTCGCCCGGCGGGTTGCCGCGAATAACGCCGGGTACTGGCGGGACACCGGTTTCCGGCGCGGATTCGCTGCCGGGAACTCTCAGGGAACGTTCAGGGTGTTTACACATCCGTCCTGGAATCTTGAACCCTACTCGAGCGTTGCTCTCCATGTAACGACGAAGGGAGTTTCGGTGGCTCGCACAGCTCGTGTCCGGAGCATGGACGACGGTATCGACGGCAAGGACAGCGTCGGTCTCTACCTCGAAGAGATCGCACGTACGCCTCTGCTGACGGCTGAGGAAGAGGTCGAGCTCGCTGAGACGGTCGAGGCAGGACTCCTGGCGGAGCAACTGCTGGCCGAGGGGCGGGTTGGACGAAAGAAGGGCGGAGCGCCCAAGTATGCGTCGGAGGAGGAGTTGGAGTGGCTGGCCGATGAAGGCCGGCGCGCCCAGCAGCGGTTCGTGACCGCGAACCTCCGGCTGGTGGTGTCGATCGCGCGCCGCTACGGACGTTCCCAGATGCCGCTGCTGGACCTGGTCCAGGAGGGCAACACGGGACTGATCCGCGCGGTGGAGAAGTTCGACTACCGGAAGGGATTCAAGTTCTCGACGTACGCGACCTGGTGGGTGCGGCAGGCCATCACCCGCGGTATCGCGCAGCAGGCCCGCGTGGTCCGGCTGCCGGTGCACGTGGTGGAGCAGCTGAACCAGATCGGGTCCGCGCGGCGCACGCTGGAGCGCAAGCTCGGGCGAGAGCCGGAGATCGACGAGATCGCGGCCGAGCTCGGCCTGGACGAGGAGCGGGTCACCGAACTGATCCGCATCGGCCGGGACCACATCAGCCTGAACAGCCCGGTCGACGACGAGGGTGAGACCTCGCTGGGTGACCTGATCGCGGCCGAGACCGCGCCGGGTCCGGACCAGCTGGTCGCCGACGCGTCGGACCGCTCGGGCCTGTTCAGCCTGGTCGACCAGCTCGACCCACGGTCGGCGGACGTGATCCGTCGCCGGTACGGCCTGCACGACGGCCGGCAGGCCAAGCTGGCCGACATCGGCGCGGTGCACGGCATCTCCGCCGAGCGGGTCCGGCAGATCGAGCGCGAGGCCCTCGGCAGGCTTCGACTGCTCGCGGACCCGACCCTCGCCGCGTAACAAACCGACTCCGAAACCCCTCGAGGACCCCTGAGCCTGATCGGCTCGGGGGTCCTTTCGGTTGTCAGGCAGCGGCCGCGTTCCAGGAGTCGATCAGGCCGGGCAGCTCGGACAGCCGCTGGACGGTCGCGTCCGGCGTACCCTCCGTGTGGCCGATCTGCTCGGTCGGGATCGCGCTGTGCGGGAAGTGCGCGGCCCGCATGCCCGCGTTCTGAGCGCCCCACACGTCGTCGAAGAGCCGGTCGCCGACGAACAGGCAGCGGGCCGGGTCGGACACGCCAACGGCCGCCATCGCGGCCAGGAACGCCTCCTTGTGCGGCTTCGTGTACGGGATCTCGCTGGTGTAGACCGCGCCGTCGATCAGGTCGAGAACGCCGTCGCGCGCGAAGAGCTCCTCGTGCCGCCGCCGCGACCACAGCGTGTTTGACAGCACACCAACCTTCAGTCCTCGGGCCCGCAGCGCCTGCAGGGTCTCGATCGCGTCCGGCTCGAGCTCGGTGTGTGGATCCCACTGCCGCTCGTACTCCGTCAGCGCCGCCGGGGTCAGCTCCACCTCGGCGAGCAGGCACACCTCTTCCAGCGTGCTGCTCAGGTGCTCGTCCCGCGACCGGCGCCAGACGGACCCCTCGGCCGCGACCAGACGAGCCGCCACCTCGTCGGGCTCGGGGACGTCGAGAACTCCGGTCACCGCGCGCCAGGCGGTCAGCAGGTCGATGTCGTGCCAGGTTGCCAGCGTGCCGCCCCAGTCGAACAGGACGGCCTCGATCTTCACGTTCGTCACGCGGACAACCCTGACAGACCGCACCGACAGTTCTCGCCTGGTTTTAACGGCTGCGCGTCGCGACCTCTTGTTTACGGGCGAGGAACAGCACCGCGAACGCGAAAACCACCAAGGCGGGCACGTCGGAGAGCAGCAGTGTCCACGGCGCGCCGCCCTGGTCGTCCCAGGTGTCCAGCCGACCAGTTGCCGCAGGCAACAAGAAGGCGAACAAGTTGTTCAGCACGTGGACCGCGATCCCGGCCTCCAGTCCCCCGGTCTTCACCGCGAGCCAGCCGACCGTGGCGGCGAACAGGAAGATGTCGACCATCGCCCAGCCCGTGTACCCGTGCCCGGCGACGAACGCCGCGCCGCCGACCACGATGCCGGGCCACGGCGAGCGGAAGACGACCCGCAGCCAGCGCGCCTTGCCCTCGGCGCTGTCCGAGCCGTACGCGCCGACCGCCTGGATCAGCCAGCCGCGGAACACGAACTCCTCGGCCGCGGACTGGAACGGGACGAGGACCAGGATCACCAGCGCCGGTACGACGAACGCGCCGAACCCGGGCCAGTGGCCGCTGTCGCCGCTCGAGTCGTCGGTGGGGAGGACCGCGCTCACGAGGATGCTGAGGCCGTACGACACCACGACGTACCCCGCGCCGGGGAGGCAGCACCAGAGCAGCCAGCGCCAGCGGATCTTGTTCAGGACCGAGGCGACGCTGAACCACGGGCGGCGCTGAACGAGCCAGGCGCTGAGCACGACCAACGGGGTGAGGATGCCGAGCGAGACCAGCGTGAGGGCGAGGTTCTCGGTGTCGCTGGGGAAGAAGTCGGAGCCGCTGGAGGTGCTGAAGTCGTCGCCGGCGATGGCGGTGTGGGCGATCGTCCAGACGATCAGGACGACGACGAGCACGATGAAGCCGGTCGCGCCCAGGAACAGCGTGCCGACGAGCGGCCGCCACCAGGTGTGCTTCGCGGTCCGGGCGAGGCGGTGGAACGGCGTACCGGGCACGGCCGGGACGGTCCTCGGCTCGCGGACGGCGAACTGGCCCGGGTACGGCGCCGGCGCACCCCACTGCTGCTGGTACGGTCCCGGCGGCGGGTAGCCGGCAGGTGGTGGGTAGCCCGCCGGTGGCGGCGGGTAGGCAGCCGGGGGTGGTGGGTAGCCCGCTGGCGGCGGGTACTGCGGCGGCTGCGAATATGGGCCCGGTGGTGTGGGCGGCCCGGGTTGTTGCGGGTCCATGACTGGACTCTAGAAGATCCGGCCAAGAAGTTGTTGCTGGTTGTCGCTGGTCGACGGAGGGAGAACACGGTGGTTACGGAACCGATGACTGGCGGAGGCCCGGCGACGCGCGCGCTGCCGCAGTCCGTGCTGATGCCGTTGAGCGGTTCGGCCATCTTCCTGGTGGTGCAGATCCGGCCGGGTGGCGAGGCGACGGCCCGCGACCTCCTCGAGCGGATGAACGGCCTGGTCCGTTCGGTCGGCTTCCGGGTGCCCGCGGGCAACCTGTCCTGCGTCACCAGCATCGGCTCGGACGTGTGGGACCGACTGTTCGCCGGTCCGCGGCCGGCTGAGCTGCACCCGTTCATCGAGCTCAAGGGCTCGACGCACGGCGCACCATCGACGCCGGGTGACCTGCTCTTCCATATCCGGGCCGCGCACCAGGACCAGTGCTTCGAGCTGGCCAGCCAGATCATGAACATCCTGGACGGCGCCGCGACGGTCGTCGACGAGGTGCACGGCTTCAAGTACTTCGAGATGCGCGACCTGCTCGGCTTCGTCGACGGCACCGAGAACCCGACCGGCTCCGAGGCCCAGGACGCCGTCCTGGTTGGCGCCGAGGACCCGGAGTTCGCCGGCGGCAGCTACGTGATCGTGCAGAAGTACCTGCACGACCTGAAGGCGTGGAACGCGCTCACGGTCGAGCAGCAGGAGGCCGCGGTCGGCCGGACCAAGCTCGAGGACATCGAGCTCGACGACGACGCCAAGGCGCCCAACTCGCACCTCACGCTGAACGTCGTCGAGGATGCCGACGGCAACGAACTGAAGATCGTCCGGGACAACATGCCGTTCGGCACCGTCGGCACCCAGGAGTTCGGCACCTACTTCATCGGGTACGCGAAGACGCCCACGGTGACCGAGCTGATGCTCCGGCGGATGTTCATCGGCGAGCCCGAAGGCACCTACGACCGGTTGCTCGACTTCTCCACCGCGGTCACCGGGACGCTCTTCTACACGCCGACGGCAGGCTTCCTCGACGACCTGCCGCCGGCTCCGTAGCTGCTACTCGCCGAACACCTGGTCGTCGACGTAGCTCTGCCAGGCGAAGGTGACCGGCTCGTTGAACGTGGCCGGCACCTTGCCGAGGCTCTTGATCACGGTCGACGTGCCGTTGGCGTGCCCAACCGCGTACAGGTTGCCGGCGCCGGTGTCCTTGTCGACGCCGAGCAACAGCGTGCCGTAGTTGCCGCAGCGGCTGGTCAGCAACGTCTCGAAGCCCTGCCAGGTGCCGCTCCGTACCTGCTTGACCACAGGCTTCAGCGGGGACGTCAGCGGCAGGTGAATCGTGTAGAGCGCGCCACTGCGAGTCGTGGCCAGCAGCGTGTCGTACGTCGACGTCCGGCTGAGCAGCGCCACCGACTTGACCGCCGCGAAGCCCGGCGCCGAGCCGGCTGCCCGCCAGACGGGCTTGCCGTTGGTCAGTCCGACGTTCCAGCGGAACAGGGTGCCGTCGTTGCGCAGCGCGTAGGTCCGCTCGGGGCCGTCGGCCGACCGGGACCGGGTCAGCGTGTGGAACTGGTCCCAGCCACCACCGATCCGGGTCAGGTCGGTGCTCTTGACCGCACCGCCGGTGCCCTTCGTGGTCGAGATCCCCACGCTGAACAGTGCACCACCGCTGACGATGTACCCCGTCAGCAAGGTCTCGTCACCGAAGTCGTCGTCCCAGACCCATTCACTGCTCAGGCCGACCGCGCGAGCGCCGTACGGGTTCTTGGCCATCGTCGACGTCGGCTTCACCGTGATCGGTGCGGTGGCGTTGACGTACCGGTCGACGTAGTCCTTACCTGTGGTCCAGGCACCGGCCTGGAGGTAGCAGGCCTTGGCAGTCACGGCGGGCGCTGCGCCCGCAGTACCGGTCGCCGTGAGGACGGGCGCAGCGAGCAGCAGGCCCGCTGCGGCCGCGATGGTGCGTCGCACGATTCATTCTCCGTTCAGTGGGTCGCTGGCCCACGGGACCGCGGTCCAGCGGAAGTAGACCGGGTCGTTGAAGGTTGTCGGCACCTTGCCGAGGCCGTTGATGACCGTGGACGAGCCGGTCGCATGGCCGACGGCGTACAGGTAGCCGGTCTTGGTGTCCTTGTCGATGCCGAGCAGCATGGTCCCGTACTGGCCGCACCGCTCCGCGACCAGGCTCTCGAACCCCTGCCAGGTGCCAGGCCGGATCTGCTTCACGATCGGCTTCAGCGGCGACGTTACCGGGATGTGGATCGTGTAGAGCGCACCGCCGCGGGTGTTCGCGATGAACGTGTCGTAGGTGCGCGTCTGGCTGATCAGCGCCATCGTCTTGACCGCGCCGAAGCCGCCGTACGACCCGTCCGCCTTCCACCCGTCCTTCCAGCGGAACAGGGTGCCGTCCTCGCGCAGCCCGTAGTAGTGGGTGTGCGCCACACCGCCCGGCTGGGCCCCTTCGTCGTACTGGGAGCGCTCGAAGTACGTGAACTGGTCCCAGCCGGCGCCGATGCGGGACAGGTGCAGGCTCTCGTCCTGGACGGCGCCGATCTGGTACTGGCCAGCGTACATGGTCGCGTTGAGCACGACGTAGCCGGAGTACAGGGTGTCCTGCGGTACCTCGGGCTCGGCGGTCCAGGTGCTGTGCAGGCGGGTGATACCCGGGGTGAACCGGGCCTTCGCGACCACACCTTTCTGGGAGGCGGTCGGTGGGTTGCCTGCGGTGATGCCCTGGGACAGGTGGTCGCCGTTGGCGTTGACCGAACCCAGCCCGAGGCTGCAAGCGGCAGTGGCCTGGGCCGTGCCGGTGGTGTGTGCGTGTGCGGGTACTGCGGTGACCAGTGGTGCGAGCAGCGCGAGCGTGGCGGCTGCGGCGGTGCGACGGGACATCGATTCCCTCCTCGATGGGGACCCTCTTGCCCAGCTCGATGCAGGTGCCTCCGGGAAAGTTGTGCAGACCGGAAATGTCGGTGGGATGGGCGAGACTGGGGAGATGTTGCTGCTCTCCGAGGTGGTCGAGACGTCGGCCGCGCTGGCCGGGACCCGGTCGCGGTTGAAGAAGGCCGAGTTCATCGCTGCCCTGCTGACCAAGGCGACCGAGCTCGCCGATACCGAGCTTGTCGTGATCTACCTGTCCGGCGAGCTGCGGCAGCGGCGGACCGGGGTGGGGTGGCGGACGCTGATGGACGCACCCGAGCCCGCCGCGACGCCTTCGTTGACGATCCAGGAGGTCGACCAGGCCTTCGCCGAGCTGGCCGAGATGTCCGGCGCCGGCGTGCAGGCGCGGCGGCGAGCGGCGGTGGATGCGCTGTTCGTCCGGGCGACGGCCGACGAGCAGCGGTTCCTCCGGCAGCTGGTCGGTGGTGAGCTGCGGCAGGGCGCGCTCGACGGAGTGATGGCCGATGCGGTGGCTCGGGCCACGGGCATTCCGTTGGACAAGATCCGGACCGCGACGATGCTGCGCGGTGCGGCCGCGCCGGTCGCGGTCGCCGTACTGACCGAGGGCGAGGCCGGGCTGGCGCAGTTCGGGCTGGAGGTCGGGCGGGGCGTGCAGCCGATGCTGGCGCAGTCGGCGGCCAGCGTGGAGGAGGCGTTCGGCAAGACCGGGACGCCGGCCGCGCTCGAGTGGAAGCTGGACGGGATCCGGATCCAGGTGCATCGCAACGGCGACCAGGTCGTGGTGTACACCCGGACGCTGGACGACATCACCGGCCGGGTGCCCGAGGTGGTGACGGCCGTGCTCGCGCTCGACGCGCGGCAGGTCGTGCTCGACGGCGAGCTGATCGCGTTGCGGGCGGATGGTCGGCCGGAGGCGTTCCAGGTGACCGGTTCGCGGACGGCGACGCGGGCGGCGACCGGTCCGGAGTCGGTGCCGCTGACGCCGTACTTCTTCGACATCCTGCATCAGGACGGCGAGGACCTGCTCGGGCTCGACGGCGCGGCCCGGCATGAGCGGCTGTCCAAGCTCGTGCCCGAGGAGCGGCGGATCCCACGGTTGGTGACCGACGACGCCGCGGCCGGGCAGGCCTTCTTCCTCGATGCCGTCCGGCGTGGGCACGAGGGCGTGATGGTGAAGTCGTTGACCGTGCCCTACGAGGCGGGCCGGCGCGGGTCCGGGTGGGTGAAGGTGAAGCAGACGCACACGCTCGACCTGCTGGTGCTGGCGGCCGAGTGGGGTCATGGGCGTCGTACCGGCTGGCTGTCGAACCTGCATCTCGGGGCGCGGGACGAGGAGACCGGCGAGTTCGTCATGCTCGGGAAGACGTTCAAGGGGCTGACCGACGAGCTGCTGAAGTGGCAGACCGAGCGGTTCCAGGAGCTCGAGGAGCGGCGCGACGACTGGACGGTGTACCTGCGGCCGAAGATCGTCGTCGAGATCGCGTTCGACGGCGTGCAGACCTCGCCGCGGTACCCGGCCGGCATGGCGCTGCGGTTCGCCCGGGTGATCCGGTACCGCGACGACAAGCGGCCCGCCGACGTTGATACCGTGCAAGCCGTGCGAGCGATCCACGAAGGCGCTGGGGAGGAGTCCGATGGCTGAGGATCCCGACGTGGCGTCCCGCCGGATCGCGAAGGAGTCGCTCGACCGCGACGACCCGAGCGGCTGGTTCGAGCACCTGTACTCCGCTGCTTCCGAGGGTCAGGCCGTCGTGCCGTGGGACCGCGGTACGGCGCACCCGATGCTGCTGGAGTGGGTCGAGGAAGCCCAGCCGGAGGGGAACGGGAAGACCGCGCTCGTGGTCGGCGCCGGGACGGGCTGGGACGCGGAGCTGATCGCGGACTGCGGGTATGTCACGACCGCGTTCGACATCTCCCCCACCGCGATCGAGACGGCCAGGTCGAACCACCCGGACTCGAAGGCGCACTACCAGGTGGCGGACCTGTTGGCTCCGCCCGCCGAGTGGCGCCACGCTTTCGACCTGGTCGTCGAGATCTACACCGTGCAGGCGCTGCCGATCGCCCTGCAGTCGCAGGCCATCAAGCAGGTCACCGAGCAGGTCGGCCCCGGCGGCACGCTCCTGGTCATCGCCGCCGCCCGCCCCGACGACGTTCCCGACGAGGACGTCCAAGGCCCACCCTGGCCGCTGACCCGAGCCGCCATCCAGTCCTTCACCGCCCCAGACCTACGCCTCATCCAACTGGTCCAGTCCCCCAGCCCCACCGACCCGACCATCCTCCGCTGGCGCGCCGAATACCTCCGCGACTGACCCACGCTGGACCCACGCTGGACTACCGTCACCGGGTGGACCTACCAGAGCTCGTCCTCCGAGCCCACGCAGCCGCCGCTGACGTCGCCATGCCCCTCACCCGAGACGGCACCGGCCCATCGTGCAGCCTGCCCGGAGTCGGCCGTTTCCTGGCCGTTCTCGCGGCCGGCTGCGTCGGTGGGACGATCGGCGAGCTCGGTACGGGCGTCGGCGTCGGAGCGGCCTGGATGGCGTCGGCAATGCCGGCGGACTGCACACTCGTCACGGTAGAACTCGACCAAACCCGCGCAACCGCCGCCCACCGCGTTTTCGCCGACGACCCCCGCGTCGAGGTGGTCCGCGGCGACGCCCTCACGGTCCTCTCAACGAGAGCGCCGTACGACCTGCTCTTCGCCGACGGCGGCACGGCCGAAGCCCCAACGCTGGTCGATCTCCTGCGGATCGGCGGCCGCATCGTGTCCGACGACGTCACCCCGCTGGACCTGCTCCCGGCCGACTCACCCTTCCGGACGAACGACGCGAAGCGCGAGTTCTACTTCGGCGAACCTCGCCTGATCTCCACCGAAGTCGTCCTCCCGGACCGCCAGAACTCCCTCCTGGTGGGCACCCGCGTCAGGTAGGTCTCGGAGACAGATACCCCGAGCAGTGGCCTAGCGCGTCTGGCCGGCCGACTTTTTGATTGCCTTCTTGGTGGCCTTGGTGGGCTCGACGCGCGCTCGCTTGCCGTCACCGGTTTCCGCGGTGAAGGTCTCTGTCGGGTGCGGGCGCGCGCCGTGGAGGAGTTCCAGTGCCCGGCGCTGGTCGTCGTCGATGAACTCCGACGGCTCGATGTCGCTCATTCGTTCTCCGTTCGCCAGTGGTCGAGCCGATGATCACATCGCGGTGGGGTCAGCTCGACCGGCATTCGCTCGAACACATGGGAACATATGTTCGATAATGATGTAGACTTGGGTTATGGCGGGGCAGGGCGTGGTGGGGCCGACGGCGTTGCGGATGATGTTGGGGAATCATCTGCGGAGGCTTCGTGAGCGCGCTGGGGTGAGTCGGTCCGACGCCGGGTGGGCGATCCGGGCGTCGGAGTCGAAGATCAGCCGGCTGGAGCTCGGCCGGGTGGGGTTCAAGGAGCGGGACGTCGCCGACCTGCTCACGCTGTACGGCGTCGGTGAGGCGCGCGAGCGGGAGCGACTGCTCGACCTGGCCCGCGAGGCGAACGATCCCGGCTGGTGGCACCGGTACGGCGACGTCACGCCGGACTGGTTCGACGCGTACCTCGGCCTCGAGTCCACGGCGGAGCTGATCCGCACCTACGAAATCCAGTTCGTCCCCGGCCTGCTGCAGACCGCCGACTACGCCCGAGCCGTCAGCCGCTTCGGGTCCAGGCGCACCGAGGACGCGATCGAGCGGATCGTCGCGCTCCGCACCCGCCGCCAGCGCGTCCTCGACCGCGAGCCACCCCTCAAGTTGTGGGCCGTCATCGAGGAGTCCGTCCTCCACCACCCGATCGGCGGCACCGACGTACTGCGCAACCAGCTGACCGCTCTCCAGGAGGCCGTCACCCACCCCAACATCACCCTCCAGATCGTCCCGCTGGACGGGCCGGGCCACGCTGCGACCGGCGGAGCTTTCTCACTCCTCCGCTTCCCGCAGCGCGACCTGCCCGACATCGTCTACCTCGAGCACCTCACGAGCGCCTTGTACCTCGACAAGCGCGACGATCTGGAGGCCTACACCCAAGCCTTCGACCTGCTCGCCGCCAGCAGCCCGTCACCCCAACACACCCAGGAGCAACTGAGCCGCCTGCTAGCCACCATCGGCGACTAACCCAGCGCCGCCAGCAGGGTCTTGTTGAACGCAGGCAGGTCGTCCGGCTTCCGGCTCGTGATCAGGTTGCCGTCCGTCACGACAGTCTCGTCGACCCACTCCGCGCCGGCATTCCGCAGATCGGTCTGCAGGCTCGGCCACGACGTCACCCGCCGGCCCCGCACCACATCCGCCTCGACCAGCGTCCACGGCGCATGGCAGATCGCCGCGACCGGCTTCCCCGACTCCACGAACGACTTCACGAATCCGACCGCGTTCTCGTCGGTCCGCAGCGCGTCCGGATTTGCCACCCCACCCGGCAGGACCAGCGCCGCGAAGTCGTCGACCGATGCATCTCCCACCGCCTGGTCCACCGGTTCCTTCTCAGCGGCGCTCAGGTGGTTGAACGTCTGCACTTCACCCTTCTCCGGGCTGAGCAGGACGGGTTCGTACCCCGCCTCTCGCACCGCCTGCCAGGGCTCGGTCAGCTCCACCCGCTCGATCCCCTCGGCGGCAACCAGGAACGCGACCTTCGTGCGGTCAGGCATCACAATCTCCTCTCGGGGCTCAGTCATGAGTACGTCCGGGCCGGTACCCGAGGTCGACTGCGGCACACGTTTCAGCGTGGCGGTCCAGCCGTCAGGACCGCTTGCACGTCGGCCAGCCGGGCATTGGAGTCCAGGTCCATCAGGCACCAAGTCGCCCCAGCATCGGCGTACGGACGAGGATCGACCGACGGCTCGAGCGCCGCCACGATGTCGTAGTAGTCCAGGTCGCCACGGAGCTCACGCAGTACGGCGGCCGGCCAGGCGATCTGGTCCGGCGAGGTGAGGTTCACCGGGAAGTAGCCGTCGTACTTCGCCGCGCGCTGGAGCGGCCGGGTCTTGCCCGGGTAGCCCGCGACCCAGATCGGTATCCGCCCGGCGAGCGGTCGCGGCAGGAACCGTACGTCGTCGACCGTGAGGTGCTTGCCGTGGTGGTTCACCGGCTCGCCCGTCCAGCCCGCGGTCAGGATCGCCAGCGTCTCGTCCAGCCGCTCCGCCCGGGCCCGGTCGTCCGTCTCCTCACCGGTCTTCGAGTACTCCTGCGCGTACCGGTCGCTGCCCAGGCCGACCCCGAGCGTCAACCGGCCACCCGACAGCCGGTCCAATGTCGTTGTCTCCCGCAACAACTTCACCGGCCGCCGCCGAGCGACCGGCGTCACCATCGGGCCGAGCTGCAGCCGTTCGGTGGCGGTCGCCATCGCGGTCATCGTGATCCAAGGATCGCCCACCTCGCGCACCGGTTCGCGCCACCACAGCTGATCCCAGAGGAAGAAGCCGTCCCAGCCGGCCTCCTCGGCTTCGGCTGCGAGCCGCGCCAGCACGATCGGGTCGGACAACTCGTCGAACAGCGGCAACCACATCGCGAACTTCACAGCGTCACCAACTCGTCGACGAAGGTCGCCCAGTACGGCTCCGACAGCCCATGGCCCATACCGTCCAAGACCACGAGGCGCGACCCCGGGACCGCGTTCCGAACCGCCTCGCCGTGCGGCAACGGCAGTAGCGGATCCGCGGATCCGTGCAACACCAGCACCGGGACCTTCAGGTCGCCGAAGTCCCCACCCTTCGGCCCGTCGAACTCCATCGCGAAGTGGTTCGTCAGCGCGCCCTCGTAGTTCCGGGCCCGCGCCATGTCGGTCCGCACGAGCTCTCGCGCGGCGGCCTCGTCGAAATGACCGGCAGCCTCCGCCTCGATCGACCGTACGACGTACTCCTCGACCGCGTCGGCGTCGTTGAAGTCGGGCGAGCCCAGCCGCGGCATATCGGACGACGGCGGCGGGAGACCCTCGTCGCCGGTGCTCGTCGACACGAACGTCAACGAGGCAACCCGGGCCGAGTGATCGATTCCGAGCTGGAGCCCGATACCGCCCGACATGGACTGTGCGACCACGTGGGCCTGGTCCACCCCCAGAGCGTCGAGCAGGCCGACGGCATCCGCGGCGAGATCGCTCATCGCGTAGCCGGGAGCGCCGGCCGGGAACGCTGTCGAGCGTCCGGTGTCGCGCTGGTCGTACCGGATCACGTAGCGGCCGCGGGCGGCGAGCGCGTCGCACAGACGGCTGTCCCACCACACCATGGACGCGCCGCCGCCGTGGATCAGCAGGACGGCGGGATCGGCCGGATCGCCGAACGTCCGCGCGCAGATCTCGATGCCGTTGACCGGGTGCAGCTTCTCTGTCGTCGTCATGTATCCGACCGTAGAAGCGATTGGTGATCGTGAAAAGCAATTGATTCAGATGCAGTCGATCGCCTCCAGCGATAGACTAGGGTCATGTACGAGCTCCGGCACCTCACGACCCTGGCCGCCGTCGCCGACGAAGGCTCCTTCGGGCGGGCCGCGAACCGGCTCGGGTACACCCAGTCGAGCGTCAGCCAGCAGATCGCCGTGCTCGAGAAGATCGCCGGTGGCGCGCTGTTCGACCGGCCGGGCGGGCCGAAACCGGTCCGGATCACCCCGCTCGGCGCGGTCGTCCTGCAGCACGGGCGTGAGCTGCTCCGCCGCGCGGACGAGATGGCCGACGGGATCGAGCGGTTCCGGGCGGGTGACAGCCGGATCGACATCGGCACGTTCCAGACGGTGTCGAACACGCTGCTCCCGCGGGTGATCAGGGAGCTCCGGGAGGCGCATCCGGGCTGCGACATCCGGCTCTTCGAGGAGGAGACCGACGATCCCGACCTGAGCGGGCTGGACCTGATGTTCTTCGACGGCCACGGCAGCGACGGCATCGACGATCTGAAGCTGCTCGACGACCCGTACTTCCTGGTCACGCGGCCGGCCGACTTCCCGGCTGGTTCGTTGCCGCTGGCAACACTCGACGGGTTGCCGCTGGTGGCGCACCCGGCGATCTGCCACCAGGGCGTTGTCGAGGACTTCCTGCGCGCGCACGGGATCCGGCCCCAGGTGGTGTTCCGCACCGAAGGCAACGAGGCGCTGCTGGCGATGGTCCGGGCCGGCCTCGGCGCGGCGTTGATGCCGCGGCTCGCCGTACTGCGCGACGACGACAGCCTGGCGCTGCACGAACTGACGCCAGGCCTCCCGCCGCGAGAGATCTTCCTGCTGTGGCAGGCCGGCCGCACGCACTCGCCGCTGGCGGCGCACGCGATCGAGATCGCGCGCAGTGCGGCGACCGACCTGGCCCCAGCAACATCAGCTAGCTGACGGTCAGCACCTTGGACGCGGTCTGCGTGCCCTGGTGGTCGGCGTCGGCCAGCCACACCACGCGGTAGGTGTAGGTGCCACGAGCGGTCGGCTTGATGCTGAACGCGTACTTCCCGTTCGTCGTCAGCTTCCCGGTCGTCACGGCCACCCAGCTCGTGCCGGACCGCCGCTGCAGGTACGCCGTCGTACCGGCGTGCGCCGGGTTCAGGTACCCGTAGAGCGCCGCCGCCCCGCCCAGCTTGACCGCCGCCGGGACGAGGTACGCCGACATCGCCGGATGCACCTGCACCAGCGGAGCCGTGCTCCGCGTGCCCAGCAGGCCGGCCGCGCCGTTGTAGCCCCACATGTAGTACGTCGACACGGCCGGCTTCTGCACCGTCGACGCGACGCCGCTCGCGTTGGTGGTGAAGGTGCCTACCGTCGACCACCTGGTCGCGTTCTTGGCCCTCGAGTACAGCACCGCGGGTACGCCGGCCAGCTTCGCGCCGGTGTCCAGCCGCGTCACCGTGGACGACAGCGTCACCGACCCGGTGTACATGAGCGATGCCACGCTCGCGCCGATCGTTGCCTTGGTGCCAACCAGCCGTACGTCGACACCCGGCCCGGTCTTGCCCTTGCTGTCCTTCACCCAGACCCGGTAGGCGTAGCTGGCCGAGTTGGACAGCCCGGTCTGGACGAACGAGCTCGCCGCGCCGTTGTAGACCGCAGTACCGGATGTCGGCAGTGCCGGCGGGGTCGAGCCGACCGCGCTCCGCACGATGATCTGGCCCAGCGTGACGTTGGCCGGCTTCACCCATCGGAGCGTGGCCGATGCGACCCCACCGGTCACGCCGGCGCTGGTGACGGGCGGCGGCGGCGCGGTCAGGTTCACGTAGTTCTTGTCGATCTGCATGCTGACGCCACCGTTGGTCTCGCTCAGGTCACCTTCGAACTGGTGCACCCGCTGGTGGTTGGTCCAGTACAAGCTCGAGATGTACTTGCTCTGACCGACCGGCGATGCCTTCCAGTGCGCGAACCACAGGTTCTCCGGGTGCGTGTACGCCGTGCTCGTGTACGCGCTGGACAGGTCGGCGCCGCCCGAAGCAGCTCCGACGTACGCGCCGCCGACGTACCCACGCGCGGTGAGCTCCTGCGTCCAGCCGCTCAGGTAGGACAGCACGGCCGCCTTGCACGCCGCCGTCGAGGTGTAGGCCTCGATGTCGCTGTAGATCGCGCTGCGCTGGGTGAACCCGAGCGCCTGCGCCGCGGTGACCGCGTTGATCGCCGCGTTGCGGCCCTGGGTGAGCGCGGTCGACGCGACCGACGACATCCGCAGACGGTACGTCGTGCACGGCGCCTGCAGGCCGACGTCGACGAGCAGGAACTGCCAGCCCTTGGCCGCGTTCGCCACGACCCAGTCCTGGGTCAGGTTCTGCTGCGCGCAGGCCCGCAGGCCGCCGCTGATGTAGATCCCGATGCCTTGGTACGTCGGGCGCCACGCATCCATCGACGCCTGCGTCGGGGCGTCGCAGGTGTCGAAGGCGTTGCCCGCGAAGTTGCCGGTAGCAACCACGGACGGAGCGGCCACCTTCGGCTGGACCACGTTGGCCTGCGGGGTCTTCGTGACCACGCGGCCGGTCGCGAGCAGGTCGCTCGCTGCGGTCTGCGCGCCGGGTGCGTAGTACGCCGTGGCCAGGACGCCGGCGTCCGTGACAGCCCGTCGGAGCAGGCCGTCGGTGGACTGCTGGGCGCTGGTCAGCGGCTCCAGGAGCAGGCCGGAGCTGCGGCCGACGAGGTGCGCCGGGCAGTTCGCCTGCGACGTACTGCGACCGAGGTACACGGCGGCGCGGTCCAGGCGGACGCACGCGGTCGGGTCCTTGGCGAGATCGACAACCGGCCAGCTGGCCGGGACGGTGACTTCGTAGCCGCGGTACGAGACGGTCTTCGTCTCGCCGGCGGCCGCTGCACCGGCGGCGGTCACGCCCGCCACCAGTGCGAGGGCAAGCGTCAGCCCCCCAGATCTGAACAGCCTCACAGTGTTATCCCCACTTTGTTGGACGTCTGCCAGATGCTACCGGTCCCGGGTTTTAGATCGGTTAGTCCATAACGTGCTACAGTGGCAGCCATGCCCAGGCCACGGACGTTCGACGAGGATCGCGCCATCGACGCCGCGATGCGGTTGTTCTGGACGACCGGTTACGAGGCGACCTCGACGCAGGACCTGTGCGCGGCGACCGGGCTCGGGCGGAGCAGCATCTACAACACGTTCACCAGCAAGCGCGACCTGTTCGACCGGGCGCTGCGGCGGTACGTCGAGCAGTTCACCGCCGTACAGCTGGCGACGATCGAGGACTCGAGCCTGCCGATCCGCGAGCGGGTCCGGCGGATCCTGTGGACCGCGGTCGAGCCGGCGCCGGACGATCCGGTCGGGTGTTTCGTGATCAACACGATCGTCGAGCTCGGCTCGAAGGATCGGGAGGTCGGCGCGCTGCTCGACCGGGACCACGAGGCGAAGGTGGCGGCGTTGGCCGCGGCGATCCGCTCGGCCCAGTCGGCCGGCGAGCTCGACCCGCACCAGGAGCCCATCGGACTCGCGAACTACGTCTTCACGGTCCTGGGTGGTCTGCGGGTCGCCGCGCGCCGGGGCGCCGATCCGGCCGGCCAGCGGGCCGTGGTCGAGGCGGCGTTACGCGTCTTCTGAGCGGGTCTGTGTTTTGCACTGACTGATCCAATTCGAGAGGAAATCATGCCGCTCGCTGTCTACCTGCTCGGCCTGGCGATCTTCGCACAGGGCACGTCCGAGTTGATGCTGGCCGGGATCCTGCCGGAGATCTCGTCCGACCTGGGCGTGTCGATCCCGGCCGCCGGGCTGCTGATCTCGGCGTTCGCGGTCGGCATGCTGGTCGGCGCGCCGATTCTGGCCGTCGTCACGCTCCGCTGGTCGCGGCGGGCGGCGATGCTCGCGTTCCTCGCCGTCTTCGCGCTGACCCACGTGGCCGGCGCCATCACTTCGTCGTACGGCGTGCTGCTCGCGACCCGCGTGGCCGGCGCGTTCGTGTACGCCGGGTTCTGGGCAGTCGCGTCGGTCACCGCGATCGAGCTGGCCGGCCCGCAGGCGCGGGCTCGGGCGATGAGTGTGCTGGCCGGTGGTCTGACGGTGGCAACGATCGTCGGACTGCCGGCGGGGACGTTGCTCGGGCAGCACTTCGGGTGGCGGTCGGCGTTCTGGGCGGTCGCGGGACTGTCCGTGGTCGCGATGGGGAGCATTGTCGCGACCATCCCCAGCGGGCGGTCGAGCGACGTACCGGAGTTGCGGCAGGAGGTGCGCAACCTGCGGAATCCGCAGCTGTGGCTGGCCTACAGCACGACGGCGCTGTCCACTGGCGCGATCCTCGTCATCTTCAGCTACCTCGCTCCCCTGCTCACCTCGACCACCGGACTGTCCGCCGGCTGGATCCCACTGATCCTGGCGCTGTACGGCGTCGGCGCGCTGATCGGCATCACGATCAGCGGCCGGGTCGCGGACCGCCACCCCTTCCGGACCTTGCTGGTGAGTTTGGCCGGGGTGATCGCCGCCGCGGTCGTGCTTGCCGTCGGTACTCACACTCCCTGGCTGGCCGTTCCCGCGGTCATCGCCATCGGCACCTTCGGCTTCGCCGCCAACCCCGCGGTCAACTCCCGCGTCTTCACGGTCGCCGGCGCGGCACCCACCCTGGCCGCCGCCTTCAACATCTCCGCCTTCAACGTAGGCATCACCGTAGGCCCCTGGCTAGGCGGCCTGGCCCTGGACGCCGGCGCCGACTACCCCACCGTCGGCTGGCTAGGCGCCGCCCTAGCCCTACTAGCCGCCGGCACCATCCCCCTCGCAATCCGAGCTACCCATCAGACCTCACCTCCGGGGGGGCGAGTGCGGGTCGGCGGTGGGGCACTCTAGGATCTCGTGGTGGCTGAGGTTGAGTTGTTCGGGGATTTGGACGTTGGGGCTCTTTCGGAGCGGCAGCGGCGGATCCTGGTGGTGATCCGGGACTGGGTGACGCGGTACGGGTATGCGCCGAGTAGCCGGCAGATCGGGGACGCGGTCGGGCTGCGGTCCTCGTCGTCGGTGTCGAAGCATCTGGCCTCGCTGGAGGACAAGGGGTTCCTGCGCCGGAGTCCGTCGGTGTCGCGGCCGATCGACGTCCGGATGTTCCTGCAGGATACGGCCGTCCGCGACTCCGGCGACGAGAACGTGCCGGTCCCGGTCGTCGGTGACATCGCCGCCGGTACGCCGATCTCCGCGATCGAGCACGTGGACGACGTACTCCAGCTCCCCCGCGGCCTGACCGGGCGCGGGAACGTGTTCGGCCTGCGGGTCCGGGGCGAGTCGATGATCGACGCCGCGATCTGCGACGGCGACATCGTCGTGGTCCGGCAGCAGTCCGAGGCGCACTCCGGCCAGATCGTCGCCGCGATGATCGACGAGGAGGCAACGGTCAAGGTGTACCGCCGCCGCAACGGCCACGTGTACCTCGAGCCGCGAAATCCGGCCTACGAGGTCATCGACGGCGACCACGCCACCATCCTCGGCGTCGTGGTGTCGGTACTGCGGAGCGTCTAACCCTCGAGGTTCGCCTTCAGCCGAGCCATGTTGGCGCGCATCTCCCTGCGCGACTGCGGGACGACCATCAGCGGGACGAGCAGCTTGCCGATCCCGTGGCCCTCGAAGTCGAGGCCGATCCGAACCTTGCTGGCGTCGCGCCCGGCCACCGGCTCGACGGTCACGTGCACCCGGGACCGGATCGGACCCTCGTCGCCGTGCACGGCCCAGGCGCGCGGCGGGTCGAACACGGTCAACCGCGACGTGACGTCCCGCTCCCGGCCGCCGATCTTCCGCCGGGTCATGCACAACGCGCCGACCACCGGCTCACCACCTTCCAGGTGACCGCCGGTGACGTTGGACTGCCATTCCGGGAAGTGGTTCGGGTCCGTGACGTAGGCGAACACCTCGTCGGCCTTTCGCTCCACCTCGATCTCGGTGACGATCGATCCCATCGCACGCTCTCCTTCGGTGTGGACTCTCAGGTAGCTGACGAACGGGGCGACTGCGAATTCGACACCGCCGGGCGTTTCACCCCGAGCAGCATTGAGATGCCGGGGAGGGTGGACAGCAGCCAGGCGAGGGCGGCTGACGCGGCGAAGGTGGTCGGGAGGAGTACGGCGTACTTCGTCGCGATGCTCGCGTTCCAGCGGACGACGAAGTACGCGACGATCAGGATGATCGGCTGATGCACGATGAAGTACGGCATCGCGCCGCGGGCCAGGACCGTCGGTAGCGGGCGCTGGAAGCCCGATGCGCGCATGCCGAACCCGAGCACGCCGACCAGCCAGCCCCAGACGGCCAACGTGATCAGCGGCGAGTACCAGAGGTACACCCAGGAGTAGCCGGGATCCGGCCACCAGCCGTCGAGGAAGTCGATGATCCCGGTCAGCACGCCGATCACGAACGCGGTGATCCCGAGGATCAGCCCGGGTACGGCGTCGCGTCGTACCGCAGCCGTCAGCCGCTCGTCCGACATCACCACGAACCCGACCACGAAGAAGTCGAAGAAGAACACGAACTCGCCCCACCCGTGCTCCGGTCCCGGCGCCGCGAGCAGCAGCAGATGGACCGGAACGAGCGGTACGGCGAGCAACAGGGTCGACCCGCGACGCCGGCACCGCTCGGCGATCCACCCCGTCCGGCCGCGGAGCAGGAGAAACAGCGGGAGCCCGAGGACCGCGAACTGGATCAGGTAGATCAGGAACCAGAGGTGGTACGTGTCCCGCAGCCAGAGCGGGGCATGGCCGCCGAGATCGCTGAAGAACGTCCGAGTGTCACCGAGAAACGACTGCGTCGACCTGCCCTTGTGGTGCTCCTCGATGTAGTACTGCAGCGGGGAGAGCAGGACATACGCGACGAGGAACGGGACGAGCAACCGCAGCGAGCGCTCTCTGAGGAACTCGGCCGCACTCCGCCGGCGCAGCGCCAGCCAGGACGCGGACCCCGAGATCAGGAAGAAGAACGCGAGCCCCCAGAGACCCAGAAACGCGATCCCGATCGAGATGCCCTCGCTGGTCTGCGCGTTCTTCACATGCCAGTCGCCGTCGTCGAACGGCCGCAGCGTGTGGAACACGAACACCCCGAACACCGCCAGCACCCGCAACCAGTCGAGAAACCACAACCGTTCGCCCCGCCCCTCAACACCCATGGAGCAAGAATGCTGGCTCACCGGGCCAGTCGGCAGGGCGTACCGCTCAATCCGCCACTCTGACATGCTGAGGCGCCATGAGTCGTCACCCGGTTTTTGCTCGTCTCTACGCGCGGGTCCGGCCGACCCTGGACGAGGCCGGCGCGGCCGAGCATCGCCGTCGGTTGCTGGCTGGTCTGCGCGGTGAGGTGGTCGAGGTCGGGTCTGGGGACGGTGGCAACTTCGCCTACTACCCGCCTGAGGTCACCAGTGTGCTCGCGGTGGAGCCCGAGTCCTACCTCCGAACCCAGGCCCATTCCGTGCCGGCCACCGTCCCGGTGCAGGTCGTCGACGGTGCAGCAGACCACCTGCCGGTTGCTGACGCCTCGGCCGACGCAGTGGTGTTCTCGCTGGTCCTCTGCTCGGTCCCGGACCAGAGCGCGGCCTTGGCCGAGGCACGTCGGGTACTGCGACCCGCCGGCGAGCTCAGGTTCTACGAACACGTCGCGGCCGGGCCTGGCCGACTGGCGACCGTACAGCGGGTGGCCGACGCGACCCTCTGGCCGCTGTTCGCCGGCGGATGCCACGTGCACCGCGATACCGCGGCGGCCATCACCGCGGCAGGCTTCACGATCGAGGACCTCGACCGCTTCAACTTCCCGCCCGACCGCTCGAACCCGGCGCAACCGCACATCCTCGGCCGCGCCCGGCGCTAGTCCGTGGTGGCTCGGATCTCGGTCCCTGACCCGGCGGGGACTCAGGGTGTGAGGTCCATTGCGGACGTACCCTCCGGGAAGTTGGTGGGAACCGAGACCTGGTCGTGCACGATCATCCACTCGCCGTCGAGTCGCTGCCACGCAGACGTCCAGCGGAGCCAGTAGTCGATCTTGCCGCCGGTGAGCAGCGACGCGTTCAGGTGGTTCAGGCTGTAGACCACGGCCAGGTCACCGTCCACGAGCACCGTGAGATCGCGGGTCTCGTACTCCAGGGGCAGCTGGAACGCCGTGAACACCTGCTCCCAGTTCGACCACTTCTTCCGGGCGCCGAGGTGCCGGAGCGGCGGTTCGATGTCGAACGAGACCAGGTTCGGGGCGAAGATCGTCTTGATCGCGTCCAGGTCGCCGGTGCGGACCGCGTCGAGCAGGGTGTCGATCCGGTGCCGGACATCAACTTCGGCTACTGCGTTGTCTGTCGTCATGATCAGTACGACGAGGCAGCCGCGCGCACTGTCAGACCTCACAGTTCGCCGCGCCGTTTCGTCGGACCGGTATGGATGAGAGGACCGATATGGAGCTCGGCGCGATCATGAGCGAGCGGCGGCAGCTGATCAACCTCGCCTACCGGCTGCTCGGCTCGCTGGCCGACGCCGAGGACGTGGTGCAGGAGACGTACGCCCGCTGGTACGCCATGTCGGCGCCCGAGCAGCAGGCGATCGACAACCCGGCCGCCTGGCTGACCAAGGTCGCCAGCCGGATCTGCCTGGACCTGCTGCGCTCGGCCCGCGCTCGCCGCGAGCGGTACGTCGGCGAGTGGATCCCCGAGCCGCTCCCGGAGAGCACGGAGTGGCGCAGTACGGACGACGGGTCCGTCGATCCGGCCGACCGGGTGACACTGGACGAGTCGGTGAACATGGCGTTCCTGGTCGTCCTCGACGCGATGACCCCGGCAGAGCGGGTCGCGTTCATCCTGCACGACGTGTTCCGGTACCCCTTCCCGGAGGTCGCCGAGATCGTCGGCCGGACCCCGGCCGCCTGCCGTCAGCTCGCCTCGTCGGCCCGGCGCCGGATCCGCGACGCTCAGCAACCAGCGCCGCCGTCGGCCCGCCGGGCCGAGATCGTCCGGCAGTTCAAGGAGGCGTGGGAGGCGACCGACATCGCCGCGCTGGTCAGTCTGCTGGATCCCGACGTCACGGCGACCGCCGACGGTGGTGGCGTGGTGACGGCCGCCCTGCACCCGGTCCACGGTGGTGCGGACGTCGCGGAGTACTTCACCGGGCTGCCGGTGTTCCAGCTCGGCCGCACGGTCACCGAGCGGACGGTCAACGGTCAGCCCGGCCTGGTCATCCAGTTCGAGGGTGTGGTCGAGACGGTGATCGCGTTCGGCGTCTCCGACGACCGGATCACGAACATCTGGGCGATCCGGAACCCGGAGAAACTGCACCCCTGGACCGACTGACCAGCGTCTGCACGGTCTCCTGGGCACACGCCTTGTTGACCCCGATCCCGCCGCGTGCGCCGCGTTTGATCCACCCCGCCACATAGTGGCCGGGCCGGTCGACGACGGCGCCGCGGTCGTTCGGGACCACGCCGCGCTCCGGATCGAACGGGAGCCCGTCGATCGGCCGGCCCTCGAACCCGATCGCGGTGAACAGGTTGCCCGCAGCAATCGTCTCGCCGGTGTCCAGGGTCAGCCCGTCCGCGCTCCAGGCGGTCGGGCGGGCATGGTAGCGAAGCTCGACCCGGTCGCCGGCCACGGTCATCAGCTCCTGCAGCGCCGACTGGGTGTAGGCGGCGTTCTCGGGTCCACGCCGGCCGAGCAGGACGACCTCCTTGATCCCGCTGCCCGCGAGCGTACGCCGTACGGCCGGAGACATCGACCGCAGCCGGTCTTCGTCGCTCAGCAGCAACCGCGCGATGTCGAGGGCAACATTCCCGTTGCCTACGACAACCGCTCGCGGCCCGCCCAGCTCGACCGGCAGCGAAGCACCCGGCCGCCCGTTGTACCAGGCAACGAACTCCGCAGCCGTACATTCACCGGCAAAGCCGAGTCGGCGGCTGTGGTAAGCGCCCACCGCATGCACCACCGCGTCATACCCCTCGAAGCCCGCAGCCTCGGTCCTCGGCCGCCACCGCACGCGCTCGTGCCGGACGATTCGTTCGAAGGACGAGAGGATCTGCTTCGTCTGCGGATGATCCGGTGCCACGCCATACCGCACCAGGCCGCCGACACCGTCGAAGCGATCCACCAGCGTCACCTCAGCCGTTGTCCGCAGCAACAACTCCCGCGTCGCGTAGAGACCGGCCGGCCCCGCGCCGACCACCAGCACCCGCCGCGGCCCGCCACCCCACAGTTCGTACGTCGGCGGCCGCCACGAGTCGAGGTCCAACGCATCGAGCGGCTCCGACGCAGCGAAGTACTCCGCGTTCCGTGCCACATCCGCAGGCGCGGACTCGTCCGCAGGCTTGGCGGCGTCGACCGGGCAGATGTCCGCGCACGCACCGCAGTCGATGCACGTCCGCGGATCGATGAACAGACTCGCCCCGGTCCCGAACCCCGGCTCGCCCGGCGACGGGTGGATCGAGTTCATCGGACACACCGCCACGCAACTCGCGTCCGAGCAGCACTCCCCCGAGATCGCGTAGGTCATAACAGCCCGGTACGCTGGTACACCCGCGCCGCGGCCGGCGTCAGCAACCCCACCGAGCCGAGGAAATCCATCAGGTTCACGCAGGACGTCCGCAGCAACGACCGGTGGTGCTCGTTCCCGCGCGCCTCCCGGACGGCCCGCCCGACGTCGAGTCCGACGTTCGCGTAGACCGACTGGCCGACCATGCTCGACACGATCATGTCCGCCGCGATCGCGATCACCAGCGCACTCACCCAGCGCCGCCCACGTCCCGCGCCGGCGAGCCGCTCGCGCGTCTCCTCCCGGGCGAACACCATGTGCCGGGACTCCTCGACCACGTGGATGTGGTTCACCTGCCGGACCAACGGCTCGACCCGGCGGTCGCGCATCCAGTCGCGCTGCATCACGTCGAGGACCTCCTCCGCGACCAGGATCGCGGCGTACGCCGACTCACCGGTCGCGACGGTCTTGAACATCCGCCCGAGTTCGCGCGCGAGCAGCCGCGGCCGGTACGCCGGCTCGACCATCCGCTCGGTCGCCTTGGCGAACATGATCGAGTGCCGGCACTCGTCCGCGATCTCGGTCAGCGCCCACTGGAACTCGGCGCTCCGCGCGGGCTTGTCGTAGACGTCGCGCAGGATCAGCTGCTGCAGGATCAGCTCGAACCAGATCCCGGTCGTCGCCACCGATGCCGCCTCATGCCGAGTCAGCTCGCGTCGCTGCGCCTCGGTCAGCTCGTCCCAGTACGGCGTGCCGTAGAGCGTGCTCCACTCCGGCGACAGGCCGTACCCGTCGCCGACCGGCGCGTTCCAGTCGATCTCGGTCTCCGGGTCGCGAGACATCCGCTCGGCCGACCCCAGCAACCGCTCCGCCGTTCCGTCCATCGCGCACCTCCTGAGCGACATGACATCTGCTATGTAACATAACCGTTGTTCCACGTGCCGTGCAAGCGTTGTAACGCGTGCTACATTGCTGGCTGTGACGGATGGCTGGCTGGTCTTGCTGGTGCGCATCCCGACGGAGCCTTCGAGGCATCGCGTCGCGGTGTGGCGCGAGTTGCGGAAGGCTGGTGCGCTCTCGCTCGGGCAGGGCGTGTGGGCGGTCCCCGCGTTACCGATCTTCGAGGCGGCGGTCCGGCGTACCACTGAGTTGGTGGAACGCGCCGAGGGCGAGGTGACGATCCTGCAGGCCTCCGGGCGCGGGGAGGCTGATGCCGCTCGCCTCCAGGCGCTGTACGACGAGGCGCGGCGGGCGGAGTGGATCGAGTTCCTGGCGGACTGCGGGAAGTTCGAGGCCGAGATCGCGAAGGAGATCCGGATCAAGAAGTTCACCCTCGCCGAGCTCGAGGAAGAAGAGCAGAGCCTGGACCGGCTCCGCCGTTGGCACCGCGACCTCACCAGCCGGGACGTCTTCGGCACCCCGGAAGCCGCCCAGGCCACCGCCCGGCTGAAGGACTGCGCGGCCCGCTGTGAGGACTACGCCGAGCTCGTCTTCCGTGCGCTGCACCAACTGCCCGGAGCGCCCAAGTGAAGCAAATGTGGCCGCTCTACGCGGCCGGGTTCACCACCGCGTTCGGCGCGCACGCGATTGCGGCAAACCTCGGCGGCGCGTCGTCGGATGCCGTGACCTCGTTGCTGACTCTCGGGTTGTTGCTCGCGTTGTACGACGGTGCCGAGGTGCTGCTCAAACCTGTGTTCGGCACGATCGCCGATCGGGTCGGGGCCCGGCCCGTCCTGCTGTTCGGGTTGATCGGGTTTGCTGTTGCCTCTGGCATCTACGTGCTGGTCGACCAGACGAGCTGGCTGTGGCTGGCGCGCCTCGGGCAGGGAGCCGCGGCGTCGGCCTTCTCCCCCGCCGCATCGACTCTCGTCGCCCGGCTCAACCCGTCCGCCAAGCACGGGCGCGCCTTCGGCAGTTACGGCTTCTACAAGAGCATCGGCTACACCGCCGGTCCGCTCCTCGGTGGTGCGATCGTCTGGCTCGGCGGCTTCCGCCTGCTGTTCGGTGTAATGACAGTCCTCGCGATCGCCGTCGCGATCTGGGCCGTGGCGATCGTCCCCGTCGTACCACCGCTCCCCCGGACCCGTCAGACCGTCCTGGACCTGGCCAGGAGAATCGCCGACCCGCAGTTCCTCCGCCCGACGGTCGCCCTGGCCGCCGCGACGGCTGCGCTCTCGGTCGGCGTCGGCTTCCTCCCGGTCACCGGCGCCGGCGACGGCCTCGGCACGATCGCCACCGGCGCCGCGGTCTCCCTGCTCGCCGCAACGGCCGCCATCGTCCAGCCACGCGCCGGCCGTGCCCTCGACGCCGGCCGCCTCTCCACCCGCACCGGCATCGCCGTAGGCCTCGGCTTAGCCAGCGCCGGCTTCGTCTGCGCCACCCTGCCCGGCGTCGCGTCACTCCTGATCGCGGCCGCGCTGATCGGTGCAGGCACCGGCGTGATCACCCCACTCGGCTTCGCCGCCCTCGCCGCGAGCACACCTCCGGAGCGTCTCGGCCAAACCATGGGCACCGCCGAGCTCGGCCGCGAACTGGGCGACGCGGGCGGACCTCTCCTCGTCGCCGCCGTCGCCACCGCCGCAGTCCTGGACGCCGGCTACCTGGCCCTCGCCGCACTCCTGGCGCTCGTCCTCGTTATCGGCTGGACCCGAAAGTGAACAGGCGCGAGCCCTTCACCAGCGGCTCGGACGATCCCGTGAACCGATGCACCCCGACCCCGAACCCGGCATCGCGCTCCGACAGGTAGACCCGCTCGAACCCACGGGACTCGAACCACCCACAGATCGTCGGTGCCAGATCCGGGTCCTCCCGGTGCCGCGTCCAGATCAACGTCGCGCCAGGCGCGCAGAACTGCGGCGCGGCAGCGATCGTGCGCTGGATGTCGGCCGTGGAGATGTTGCCGAAGATCCCGCACATCAGCACCAGGTCCGCCGGCACCATCCCGTCGTACTGATCCGTCAGCGACGCATCGCCCGTCACCACCTCGACCTGCTCCGGCGCCCGCTCCCGCGCCCACCCGGCCAGCTCCGGATCGAGCTCCACCAACCGCGCTCGCACGTCATCCCGCCGGGGATGGTCACTCAGCACCTCGAGCAGGTCCCGCCCCTGCCCGGCACACAAGCTGACGACAGTCACCGGCCCGGCCGGCGCCCGATCGAGCCCCGCCCGCACCTGCTCCTGCACTACAGCCAGCCGCCGCGCCAGCTCGGACCCCGGTACGTCGTACTTCGCATGCCATGCCTGCCAGTCCATGGCGAGCACACTAGGACCTCCCTCCGACAGTCCGGACTGCCATCTGTAACCTCGCGGTGACGGAAAGACAGGAACTTCCGGGGCAGATGAATAGTTGTTCCTCTGGGATTACTGTCGCGAGCGAAGGAGTGTCATGGCGAGGCGTGTCGAACAGAAGGCCGCGGCCCGCGAGCGGATCGCGGCGCAGCTCGCTGCCCAGCAGGCAGCGGAGCGGCGGCGGCGACTTCTGCTCGCGGTGGGGGCCGTGGTGCTCGTGGTGGTGATCGTGGGCGGGCTGGTCGCGATCCGCCTGGCCGGCGGCGGCAAGAAGACCGCGACCGGTGCCTCCGGTTCGGCCGACTCGAGTCTCGTCACCTCGCTGAGCTCGGTCCCCGACTCCGCGTTCTCGACCGTCGGGTCCGACGGTGTGAAGGCCGCGCCGTCGGCGATCACCGCACCGGCCCTGACCGCGAGCGGCAAGCCGAAGGTGCTCTACATCGGCGCCGAGTTCTGTCCTTACTGCGCGGCGGAGCGCTGGCCGGTCACCGTGGCGTTGTCCCGGTTCGGCACCTTCAGCAACCTGGGGACGACGCACTCCGCCGGCGCCGACGTGTTCCCGAACACGGCGACGCTCTCCTTCCACGGCGCGACGTACACCAGCCAGTACCTGTCGTTCACCGGTGTCGAGACCAAGACGAACGAGCAGGAAGGCAACGACTACAAGCCGCTGGACACGCCGACCGCCGAGGACCAGAAGACGTTCGACACCTACAACAAGCCGCCGTACGTCCCGAGCCCGGACTCGATCCCGTTCATCGACCTCGGCGGCAAGTACGTCGGCTCCGGCGCGACGTACAGCCCGGAGGTGCTGGCCGGGAAGACGCAAGCGCAGATTGCCGACGCGCTGAAGGACCCGTCGAGCCCGATCGCGAAGGCCGTGCTCGGCTCCGCCAACGTCTACACGGCGGCGATCTGCAAGCTCACCAACAACCAACCGGCCAAGGTGTGCTCGACCGACACGGTCACCGCCGCGGCCTCCAAGCTCGGCGCGGGGAAGAGCTGACCGATGAGCAGCACCGCGCAGCAGTCCTCGCGGGCCTCGTCCGGCCTCGGCGTGATCCCGTGGGCCACCCTGGTGGTCTCGATCGCCGGGCTCCTGGTCGCGGCGTATCTGACCTACGAGCACTTCACCGCCGGTACGACGCTGGCCTGCCCGGACACCGGCGTGGTGAACTGCGCGAAGGTCACCAGCAGCCAGTACTCGAAGCTCTTCGGGATCCCGGTCGCCCTGCTCGGCCTCGCCTTCTTCGTCGGCATGACCGCGCTGTCGTTGCCGCAGTTCTGGCGTACGTCGTCGCCGTGGCCGGGCCGGCTGCGGCTGGCGGGCGTGCTCGTCGGCGTCGTGATGGTCTGCTACTTGATCTGGGCCGAGCTGTTCCAGATCGATGCGATCTGCCTGTGGTGCACGGTCGTCCACGCGCTCACCCTCGTGCTCTTCGGACTGGTCATCGTCCGGCTGGCGCTGGTCCCGCCCGCGTCATGAATCCCGCGTCATGAATTAGGCCTCAGCGGGTACGGGAAGCCCATGAACCAGTACGCCGGGGCCGAGGACTGGGTACCGCACGCCGGTGGGATGCGGAAGCTGAAGGCCGACCTGCCGAGCTGCCGTGGGTGTGACCTCTGGGAGGACGCGACGCAGGCCGTGCCTGGTGAGGGCCCGGTCCGGGCTCGGATGATGCTGGTCGGCGAGACGCCCGGCGACCACGAGGACAAGGAAGGTCACGTCTTCGTCGGACCCGCCGGCCACCTGCTCGACCGCGCGCTGGACGAGGCCGGCATCGACCGCTCGGACGTCTACCTGACCAATGCGGTCAAGCATTTCCGGTTCGAGCGCGAGGGCAAGCGGCGGATCCACAAGACTCCATCGGCCGGGCAGATCACCGCCTGCCACCCGTGGGTGGTCCGCGAGGTCGAGATCGTGAAGCCGGAGCTCGTCGTCGTTCTCGGCGCCGTCGCCGCCCGGTCCCTGATCGGCCCTTCCTTCCGCGTCACCCAGGACCGCGGAAAGCAGGTCGAGCTTGCCGACGGACGGCCGGCGGTAGCGACCGTGCACCCGTCCTCGGTCGTGCGCTCGCAGGAGTTCAAGCGGGACCTGGGACTGCTCGTGGACGACCTCCGCGCCGCAGCGGCCTTACTCAAGTAGTAGTCCAGCTCAAGTAGTGGTCCAGCGCCAGTCGCGAACCTCCGGCAGGTCCTCGCCGTACCGCTGCACGTACGCATGGTGCCGTGTGCGCTGGTCTGCGAAGTACTGACGCGTCGTCACCGCACGGCTGCCCAGCCCCGGCACCCGGTCGATCACGTCCATCGCGAGGTGGTACCGGTCGAGGTTGTTGCGGACGACCATGTCGAACGGCGTGGTCGTCGTACCCTCCTCGAGGTAGCCGCGCACGTGCAGGTTGCCGTGCCCGTGCCGCCGGTAGGTGAGCCGGTGGATCAGCCACGGGTAGCCGTGGTACGCGAAGATCACCGGCTTGTCCGTCGTGAACAACGCGTCGAACTCCACGTCCGGCAACCCGTGCGGATGCTCGGACTCGTTCTGCAGCCGCATCAGGTCGACCACGTTCACTACCCGGATCTTCAGGTCCGGCAGGTGCTCGCGGAGCAGGTCGACCGCGGCCATCGTCTCCATCGTCGGCACGTCGCCCGCACACGCCATCACCACGTCCGGGTCGCCCTCGTCGTTGCTCGCGAACTCCCAGACGCCGGCCCCACGGGCGCAGTGCAAGGAAGCGCTCTCCCAGTCCAGCCAGTTCGGCTGCGGTTGTTTGCCGGCGACAACGACATTGATGTAGTTGCGGGTCCGGAGGCAATGATCCATCGTCGACAGCAGCGTGTTGGTGTCCGGCGGCAGGTACACCCGGACCACCTCGGCCTTCTTGTTCACGACATGGTCGATGAACCCGGGATCCTGGTGCGAGAACCCGTTGTGGTCCTGCCGCCAGACATGCGAGGTGAGCAGGTAGTTCAGCGACGGGATCGGCCGGCGCCACTCCAGCCGGTTGATCGTCTTCAGCCACTTGGCGTGCTGGTTCACCATCGAGTCGACGATGTGCACGAACGCCTCGTAGCACGAGAACAGGCCGTGCCGGCCGGTCAGGAGATACCCCTCCAGCCATCCCTGGCAGGTGTGCTCGCTGAGGATCTCGAGCACACGACCGTCGGGAGCGAGATTGCGGTCGGTTTCCCGGCGTTCCGCGAGCCAAAGTTTCTCGGTGACCTCGTACACCGCGTTCAGCCGGTTCGACTCGGTCTCGTCGGGGCCGAAGAGTCTCAGGTTGTCGGTGTTCAGCACGAACGCGTCCCGCAGGTACGCACCGAAGACCTTCGTGGGTTCACCGTCCTCGGCACCCGGAGTCTTCACGGGTACGGCGTACTCCTCGACGGGCGGCAGCTCGAGATCACGGCTCAGCAGGCCACCGTTGGCGTGCGGACTCGATCCCATCCGCTTCTCGGGACCGGGAGTGAGGTCCAGCAATGTTTCCGACGGCCGGCCGGCCTCGTCGAACAGCTCTTCGGGCCGGTAGCTACGCAACCAGGCCTCCAGCTGGAGCAGGTGCTCCTCGTTCGTGCGCACACCGGAGAGCGGCACCTGGTGCGATCTCCAGGTGTCTTCGACCTGCTCGCCGTCGACGGTCCGCGGTCCGGTCCAGCCCTTCGGCGTCTGCAGAACGACCATCGGCCACGCGGGCCTGGTCGGAGGCTGCGTCCCTGACCGTGCTTCTCGCTGGATCTCTTCGATGCGGTCCAAGCAGGTATCGAGGGCCGCCGCCAGGGCTTGGTGCACGACCGCTGGTTCGGACCCCGCCACCAGAATCGGTTCGTAGCCGTACCCGCGCAGGAGCGCAGTCAGTTCCTCGTCACCGATTCGGGCCAGCACCGCGGGGTTGGCGATCTTGTACCCGTTCAGGTGCAGGATCGGCAGCACCGCGCCGTCGCGGACCGGGTCCAGGAACTTGTTCGAGTGCCACGACGCCGCGAGTGGCCCGGTCTCCGCCTCACCGTCGCCGATCACGCACGCGACGACGAGTTCCGGGTTGTCCGCGGCAGCGCCGTACGCATGGCTGAGCGAATACCCGAGCTCGCCGCCCTCGTTGATCGACCCGGGAACGTCCGCGGCCGCATGGCTCGGGACCCCGCCGGGGAACGAGAACTGCTGGAACAGGCGGCCCATCCCGGCCTCGTCCCGCGTGGTGTTCGGGTACGCGGCGGTCCAGCTGCCCTCGAGCCAGGTGTTCGCGATCACCGCCGGGCCGCCGTGGCCGGGTCCGGCGACGAACAGGACGTCACGCGACCTCAACCTGATCACGCGGTTCAGGTGCGCGTAGATCAGGTTGAGGCCGGGAGTCGTACCCCAGTGCCCCAGCAGGCGGGGTTTGATGTGGTCAGGCCGCAGTGGTTCGCGAAGCAGCGGGTTGGCAAGCAGGTAGATCTGACCGACGGACAGGTAGTTCGCCGCCCGCCAGTACGCATCCACTCCTTGCAGCTCGTCGTCGGTCAGAGGTTTCGCGTCGATCTGCTGCACGGACTCTCTTGCCTGCTTCCCTGCCTAACGGCCGACGGCCTTGGCCAGCTCGGCCTTCGTCATCTTGGACCGGCCCTTGATGCCCTTCTGCTTGGCCTCGTTGTAGAGCTGGTCCTTGGTACGGCCCTGCGAGCCGCTGTGCGAGCGAAGCCCACCCCGCCGGCTGGACGAGATGTCGTGCGTCGAGGTCCGGCTCTTCTCCTTGGACTCACCGGAGCGCGCACGTTCCTTGTTCACCGTACGGGCGGCGATCTCCTCGGCGGTGTCCTCACTGCGACCACGCTTCTTCAGACCCGCTTTGATGTGCTCGTACTGCCGTTCCCGCTTGGGACTCGACCCAGCCGGCATGGTGGTTGCTCCTCTCAACTGGTACCAGGTCAGGTGAAGATGCTCACGCCGCCCGGGCCGACCAGCAGACCGATGATGATCAGCGCGATGCCCCAGATCAGCTGACCGCGGAAGATCGAGAAGATCCCGGCGATCACGAGAATCGCCGCGATGATCCACAGAATGAGACCCATGGTCCTTCCTAACTTGACGGGCCGGGCGAACCCGGCAGTTCCTCCCCGTGCGACGGTCCGGTGCCCGCGCCCAAACTCGCCAAAACCGCGTTTGGGTGCACCCGGTGCGGACACCGGTTCCGCATGCCGCGTGAGTTGCCGATCGCTTCGCCGTTGGATGCCGGGCTGGTGCTACGGGACGTCCTCCTGCCCGTAGTCGCGCAAGGGGCTGTCCTGCGAAGACCACGCGTCGGCACGGTGGCCGAGAAGCTCCGCGCCGACAACCGGGCGCTCCGGCGGGTCCGGCAGCTGCGGCGCAAGTACGGCGACGGACCGGTGCTGATTCAACTACCCGGTCGTACTGTCGCGCTCGTGCTCGCGCCGGACGACGTACTGCGGCTGCTCGCCGAGACGCCCGATCCGTTCGCGGCATCGACCGCCGAGAAGGACGGCGCGCTGCGGCACTTCGAGCCGCACGCGGTGCTGGTGTCGGACCCGCCGCTGCGCGCACCGCGTCGAGAGCTGAACGAGCTCGTGCTCGAGCCGCATCAACCGGTCCACCAGCACGGGCACCGCATGCTCGAGGTCGTTCGCGAAGAGCTCGACACCATGCACGCGACCCTCGGCTGGAACGACTTCCGCGCCATCTGGTCCCGGGTCGTCCGCCGGATCGTCCTCGGCGACGGTGCCCGCGAGGACTCCGAGCTGACCGACCTGCTCGACCAGCTCCGTGCCGACGCGAACTGGGCCGGCTTCCGTCCGCAGCAGGAAATAGTTCGAGCGCGCTTCCTCGCGAAGCTGACGCCGTACGTCGACCACCCGGAGCCCGGCAGTCTCGTCCACGTCCTGCACGAGAATCTGCCCGCCGCGCACGGCGGGATTGATGGTCTCCCCCACGATCTCCCGACTGCCGGGCTGGATCCGGTGGGGCAGGTCCCGCATTGGTTGTTCGCGTTCGACGCGGCGGGAATCGCGCTCTGGCGACTCTTCGCCGTCCTCGGAACGCATCCGGAGGCACTCGAGCCGATCGTTGCCGAGGCCCGGCACCCCGAGGCGTCGCCGCTGCTGGCGCATGCCGGCGCCGCGGTACAGGAGTCGCTTCGGCTGTGGCCGACGACGCTCGTCATCCTGCGTCAGTCCCAGGTCGACACCGAGTGGCGCGGGCGGTTCGCACCGGCGGGTACCGAGTTCGCGATCGTGAGCTCGGTCTTCCACCGCGACGACGAGGCACTCGACTTCGCCGACCGGTTCGAGCCGTCGATCTGGCTGGACGGGAGGTCCGACGGACCGTGGCCGATCATCCCGTTCAGCACCGGGCCGGCCGAGTGCCCGGGGCGCAACGTCGTACTGCTCACGACCAGTGCCGCGGTCAGCCACGTCGCCACGCACTTCGACCTCGACGTCGACCCCGTGACGCGGGCCCGGCTGGCCGACGACCTGCCCGCGACGTTCAACCACGCGACGGTCCGGATCGGCTGCTGGAAGACGGCGCCGCAAACGACCGTATAAATCAAACAATCACATCAAGAATGCAGTGCGTGACCTTACGACCGCGTAGCCGGACCGGCCGGTTCCGTTGTGAATTCGGTGCGGTTTGCCTGGTCAGGGCGCGGGTACCGCGATCAAAAGCACTCTCGGGCCGTTGAATATCCGGCCCAAATCCAGGAGGTCGAAATGGGTATCGGGCTGTCGGTGTTCTTTCTCGCGCTGGGTGGCGTGCTGGCGTTCGCAGTGCACGACGGGATCGCCGGGGTCGATCTGACCGCGGTCGGCTACATCTTGATGGCCGCAGGCGCGATCGGCCTGGCCGTGGCGCTGTTCTTCGCCAACCAGCGGTCGCACACCAGCCACGTGTCCGTCGAGGAACGCCGCAACATCAACGAGTGAGCGCTTTCCGGCGGTAATTCGCCGGTGAAACATCTCGGGGATCCGTCTGCGCACACTGGGGCGTGCGTCACCACAATTGAGGGAGAATTTCCATGAACTCGACCGCGAAAGTCGCGGCCGCGGTCGCCAGCGGTTACCTGCTCGGCCGCACCAAGAAACTCCGGCTGGCGATCACGGTCGGTGGTCTGCTGGCCGGCAAGCGCATCGCCACGGATCCGCGGGGGATCGTCACCCAGCTCAGTGGGCTGGTCGAGCAGAACCCCGAGCTGTCCCGGCTCTCGAAGCAGGTCCGCGGGAAGCTCGTCCAGGCGGGTCGTGAGGCCGCGGTCGCGGCCGCGTCCAACCGCCTGAACAAGGTGAGCGACTCGATCCGTGACCGCACCGACAGGCTCCTGTCCGCCCCCTCGTCCCTCACCAAGGGCAAGCAGGACGACGACGAGTACGAAGACGACGACTACGACGACGCTGACGAGTACGACGACGAGTACGACGACGACGCGGAGGACGAGGACGAGCCGGACGACGGCGGCGACTCCGCGGACGAGTCCGACGAGGAGCCCGTTGACGAGTCGCGTGACGACTCGGCGGGTGACGAGGGTGACGAGGGTCGACGGTCCCGCCGGCCGCGCGGTCGCCGCGGCAGCTCGCGGTCGTCGGGCTCGCGGTCGTCCGGCTCGCGCTCGGGTTCCCGCTCCTCGGGTTCCCGCTCCTCCGGGTCGAGCTCGTCCGGTTCGGGCTCTTCCGGGTCGCGGTCCTCGGGCTCGCGGTCCTCCGGGTCGCGGACGTCGGCTCGGTCCGAACGCTCCGGCCGCACGTCGGCGCGGCGCAGCTCGGGTTCGCAGTCGAGCAGCCGTTCGTCCGGTGGCTCCGACGACTCCAGCTCCTCCAGCGGCTCCGACTCCTCCGGCGGTGCCGGCTCGTCCGGCTCCGGTTCGTCCGGTTCTAGTTCGTCAAGCTCCGGTTCGTCAGGCTCCGGTTCGTCAGGTTCTGGTTCGTCCAGCTCCGGTTCGTCCAGGCGGTCGAGCTCGGCGCGGAAGGCAACGGCGAAGAAGACCGCCCCGGCCAAGAAGACCGCGAGCTCCGCAGCCAAGAAGACGGCTGCCAAGCGGCCGGCGGCCAAGAAGGCCGCCAGCTCGGCCTCGAAGCGGCCGGCGGCGAAGAAGACAGCAGCAAAGAAGACCGCGGCCAAGAAGACGGCTGCGAAGAAGGCCACGGCGAAGAAGACTGCTCCGGCCAAGAAGACGACACGGGCCGCGGCGAAGAAGACCGCTTCGTCGACCCGGAAGCGTGGGTGACCTCCGATGGCTGATCAGCAAATCAGGGAACGCGGCAGGAACCGCGGCAGCAGCAACGGCGAGCGGAACGGCGACGGCAACGGTGAGGGCGGTGGGATGTCCGACCTGCTCTCCTCGATGGTCGACGAACTGCCGCTCGACCGGCTGAAGGCGGAGCTGCAGGACGCACTCTCCGCGGTGGCCGAGCGCGCCATCGATGCCGCCGGCAACAAGGTGTCGGGACTCACCGACCGGCTGACCGACGTCGCGGACGGCGGCAGTCTGCTGGGCGGCAAGGGCGTCAAGGGTTCGATGGTGGCGGGCGCGCTCAAGGGCGGCCTGTCGGGCGTGGCCGAGAAGGCCAAGGACGCCCTCACCGGCGGTGGTGGCGGGGGCGGCAGCAAGCCCGCCAAGGCGACCAAGGCCACGAACATCATCGAGTCGATCGACGTCGGCGTACCGATCGAGGTCGCGTACAACCAGTGGACGGAGTTCGAGGACTTCCCGAGCTTCATGAAGAAGGTCGAGAACGTCGAGCAGCAGGCCGACGAGAAGGTCACCTGGAAGGCGAAGATCGTCTGGTCGCACCGCACCTGGGAGGCGACGATCATCGACCAGGTCCCGCAGGACCGGATCGTCTGGCGCTCGAAGGGCCAGAAGGGGCACGTCGACGGCAGCGTCACGTTCCACGAACTGGCGCCGAACCTGACCCGGATCCTGGTCGTGCTCGAGTACTACCCGCAGGGGATGTTCGAGCGGGTCGGGAACATCTGGCGCGCGCAGGGCCGCCGCGCCCGGCTGGAGCTGAAGCACTTCCGCCGGCACGTGATGACCCGGACCATCCTGCACCCGGACGAGGTCGAGGGCTGGAACGGCGAGATCCACGACTCCCAGGTGACCCGCGGACCGGACGAGGAACCGCCCGGCGACGAGGACCAGTACGACGAGGACCAGCCGGACGACGAGGACGACGACGAGACCGACGAGGGCGAGGCGGACGAGGCGGACGAGGCGGACGAGGCGGACGAGGCGGACGAGGCGGACGATGAGGGCTTCGACGACGAGGCCGATGAGGACGTCGACGAGGCCGACGACGCCTACGACGACGAAGACGCCGGCGTCGAAGACGGCGATGAGCCCGACGACGAGTACGCGGACGACGAGCTGGACGACCAGGCAGACGAGGCGGACGAGTACGACGACGCCGACGAGGACGAGCTGCCCGAGGACGAGTACGACGACGCTGGACCCGAGGACGACGCCGAGGCTGAGGACGAGCCGGAGGACGACGAGGGCGACCTCGACGAGGCGGAGTACGAGGACGAGGAACCCGAGGACGAGGAACCCGAGGACGAGGAACCCGAGGACGAGTACGACGACGAGGAGTACGACGAGGACGAGGAAGACCGGCCGGCCCGCCGACGGGCCAGCTGATCACCACCAACGGAACGGGAGGTAACAGTTCATGACTGTCTCTGCTGTGGGACAGCAGCGCCGCGGCGGTGGGTACCTCGAGCGCCCCGCGCCGAGTGGGCTCGCCGATGTGATCGACAGCATTCTCGACAAGGGCCTCGTCATCGACGCCTACGTCCGGGTCTCGCTGGTCGGCATCGAGCTGCTCACGATCGACGCCCGGATCGTCATCGCCAGCGTCGACACCTACCTGCGGTTCGCCGAGGCGACGAACCGGCTCGACCTGTACGAGCACGGCGGCAAGGACCTGCCCGAGGTCATGCAGGAGCTGCAGCAGGGTGGCGCGCAGGGCCGCACGAAGGGCATCCTCAGCGGCGCGAAGGAAGCGCTGCTCGGGTCGGGCGACGACGACAACGACGAGCAGGAAGAGGAAGAGCGGCCGCGCCGGCGGCCACCGCGCAAGGCTGCCGCTCGCCGCCGGAGGACTGAGGAGTGAGCCCGGCAAGCACCGGCCGACGCCGTCCGTCCGGACGCGAGGCCGACACGGCCGAACAGACTCCTGAGCAGCACGATCTCTGGTACGTCTACGGCATCACGTTCGAGGACGTGAAGGTGCCCGAGGCGCTCGAGGGCCTGGACGACCGCCCGGTAGACCTGATCCGCAGCGGTGGTCTGGCCGCGATCGTCAGCGAGTTCACCGACGGCAAGCGGATCGGCAAGAAGGTGCAGCTGCTGGCGCACAGCCGGGTGCTCGACTCGATCGCGGCCAAGGGCACCGTGCTTCCGCTCCGCTTCGGCACTGTCGTCGCGGACCGGTCGACGCTCGCGAGCCAGGTGCTCGAGCCCGGCGAGGAGCGGTTCACCCAGATGCTCAACGGTCTCAAGGGACGTTCGCAGTACACCCTGCAGGCGCGGTACGACGAGCAGAAGGTGCTCGCCGAGATCGTCCGGGAGGACCCGCAGATCGCGGAGCTGCGGGAGCAGACCCGCGGCGCACCCGAGGACACCACGCTGAACGCCAGGCTCCGGCTCG
This sequence comes from Kribbella sp. NPDC026611, assembly GCF_040638345.1. Taxonomy (NCBI): domain Bacteria; kingdom Bacillati; phylum Actinomycetota; class Actinomycetes; order Propionibacteriales; family Kribbellaceae; genus Kribbella; species Kribbella sp. NPDC026611. The sequence continues at coordinate 628,708 of NZ_JBEZYC010000004.1, read as the reverse complement.
GCGAGCTCGTCTCGGTGGCGCTGCAGAACAAGCGGGAGAGCGACGTGCCCGCCGTGCTGAAACCTGTCCTCAAGCACGCTGTCGCGCACTCGGTGCGCGACAGCGGGTACGGCGTGGAGCATCTGGTGGACGTCGCGTTGCTGATCGACGACGACCACTGGGACGAGTTCGACCGGGCGGCCGAGGGGGTCGCCCGGGCGCTCGCCGGCCGGGTCCGGCTGAAGTTGCTGGGCCCGACCGCGCCGTACGACTTCGTGGCGGAGCTCTGACCATGGGCCTGTTCCTCGGCTTGCTCACCGCGCCGCTGGCGCCGCTGCGCGCGACGGTCGCGATCGCCGCGCAGATCCGGCAGCAGGCGATCCGGGAGTACTACGACCCGGGTCGCATCCGGTATCAGCTCGACGAGATCGACCGCTTGCGCTCGGCCGGCGTACTCGACGAGGCCACCGCGGAGGAACTCGAGGACGAGCTCCTCGAGCGCCTCCTCGAGGGCCAGACGCTGACCGAAGGACCTGGGTGATCGCAGATGGCAACGCCACGGAAGACCACGTCGCCGCGGAAGACCGCGGCGAGCACCCCGCGCAAGCGGGCCCCGAGTGCTGCCAAGAAGGCCACTACGAAGGCCACTACGAAGGCCACTGCCGCCAAGAGCAGCACAGCCAGGAAGACCACCACCGCCAAGACCAGCGCGGCCAAGAAGACGGCAGCCGACCAGACCAGTGCGCCCGAGGAGAACAGTGTGGCCGGCAAGTCGGTGCCGATGCGGCAGGTGGTGCTGCAGGCGGCTTCCGAGCTGCGAGACCTGATCGGGCGCCAGCCCGAGGGCGTCGTCGCAGTGGAGCATCTCGACGACGGCCACTGGAAGGTCCAGATCGAGGTGATCGAGTCGCACCGGATCCCGGAGACGACGGACATCCTCGCGGTCTACGAGCTGACCGCCGACAGCGACGGCGCGCTGCTGTCGTACCGGCGGATGAGCCGGTACGTCCGCGGCAAGTTCGAGGAGTGAACCGGCCATGACGAGCATCGACCGACAACCCCTCCCCGGCTACGGGCTGTCCAGTACCCGGCCGCAGGGCGAGAGCCTCGCCGACCTGCTCGAGCGGGTGCTCGACAAGGGCATCGTGATCGCCGGCGACATCCGGGTGAACCTCCTCGAGATCGAGCTGCTGACGATCAAGATCCGGCTGCTCGTGGTCTCGGTGGACAAGGCGATGGAGATGGGCATCGACTGGTGGACCCGCGACCCGATGCTGTCCAGCTCGGCGGAACAGCGGGAGCTCGAGCAGCTGCGGAAGCGGGTCGAGGAGCTGGAGGCCGAGCATGAGTGAGCGCGGCTCCTACATCTACGCCGCGAGCCGCCACGTCGAGGATCTCGAAGGACTGACCGGGCTTCGGGGCGCACCGCTGCGGGCCGTGCGGGACCGCGAGCTGGCCGCGATCGTGAGCACGGTCGAGCTGGACGAGTTCGGTGAGGACCCGCTGCGGCAGCATCTCGAGGATCTCGACTGGCTGGAAGAAGTCGCCCGCGGGCACGATCAGGTCGTGCGGACGATCTGGTCCCTGACCGGCGCCGTCGCGCCCTTCCGGCTCGCCACGATCTGCCTCAACGACGAGGCGGTCGAGGCGCGGTTGACCGCGCAGTACGACGGGTTGATGGAAGCGCTGAGCCGGGTCGAAGGGCGGGGCGAGTGGTCGGTGAAGGCGTTCCTGACCCAAGCAGCACCGATCACGACCGTTGCCTCTGCCAACGGCTCGGCCGGGAGCGGTACGGCGTACCTGGCGCGGCGGCGGCAGGAGATCGCCGGTCAGCAAAAGGCGGCGGAAGACGCGGAAGCGCTCGCCGAAGAGCTGCATCGCCAGCTCGCCGCTGCCGCGGATGCCTGCCGGAGGCTGCCGGCACAGGACCGGCGGCTCAGTGGGCACGCGGAGCCGATGGTGCTGAACGGTGCGTACCTCGTCGCCGACCAGGACGCGGAGCTGTTCCGCTCGGCCGTCGACGAGCTCGGCGTACGGCGTCCCTCGGTGCGGCTGCAGGTGGACGGGCCATGGCCGCCGTACTCGTTCACCTCGCTGGAGCCGGCATGACGGTTGGCACCGAGCTGCGCGGAGACGTGCGAACCGGACCGCAGCCGGTCGCGCTGGTCGACCTGCTCGACCGGCTGCTCGGCAGCGGGGTCGTGATCGCGGGCGACGTGATCATCTCGCTCGCGAACGTGGAGCTGATCCACATCCAGCTGGCCGCCCTCATCCATACCGTGACCGAGGAGCTGGAGACGCTGCGATGACTCGTTGCCTGCCCCAACGGATCGAGACCGATGCGGAGAGTGTCGAGCGGGACCTGTTCAAGCTGGTGCTGACGATCGTGGAGCTGGTCCGGCAGCTGATGGAACGTCAGGCGCTGCGCCGGATCGACGCCGGCGGGCTCGCGGACGATCAGGTCGAGGAGCTGGGGCTCGGCCTGATGCGGCTGGAGGAGGCCGTGACGTCCCTCCGGGAGCGGTTCGACCTGCAGCCGGAGGACCTGAACCTCGATCTCGGCCCGCTGGGTCCGCTGCTCGGGGACTGAGCCGGCGCTGGGGTGGGCACCGGGGGTACGACATTCCTCGTTGAGGAGGTTGAGATGAGTACTACGCCGATGCCGCCCGTCCCGCCGCTGCCGGACCCGACCGATCCGGACCGCCCGTTCCCCGGGCGCGATCCTGATCCGACCGTGAACCCGGACCCGGACCCGGAGCCGCAACCCGACGAGGACCCGGACGAGCAGCTCCCCCGCGACAACTAGACAGGTAGACCAGGTAGGCAACTGTTGTCGAGGCGCAAGTGATGGTTGCTGTTAGGGTGCGGAGATGGTGGCAGGGGGTGGGCTCGATCAGTCCGCGGCGGTTGAAGAGCTGTCGCTCGCAATGGTCGAGGTGACCCTCAAGGCACTCTCCGCATCCCGGCAACCCTCGGTCCTGCAGACGCGGGTCCTGCTCGCGATCGATCGCCACGGCCCGGTGAACCTGGGCGAGCTGGCCACGCTCCTCGACCTCTCGCTCCCGTCGGCCAGCCGGCTCGTCACCCGGCTCGTCGACGAGCGGCTGATCCTGCGCCGGGTGCCGGCGCACGACCGCCGGATCCTTCAGCTGACGCTCTCCGCACGCGGCCGGACGACGCTCGCCCGCCTCCGCACGGCCCGCCGCCGGGAGTTGGAGAGCGTCCTCGCGCAGATGTCCGGACCGGACCGCGCAGCCCTGGTCCGCGGCCTCACCAGCTTCGCCGGAGCCGCCGACGAACTCCAGCGTCCCTAGCTCTGGTGCTGCTCCTCGTCGTCCGGCTTGCTCACTTGACCCAGGTCGATGCGGCGGGTGCGCACCAGGTAAAAGGTGCCTGCGGCAACAATCGCGGCGACGACCACGGCCGCCACCACCACCCAGATCGCGCCGTTGTAGTCGTCCGGACTGGAGTTCGCCGACCCCGGCGGATTAGGACTCGGCGACGACACCGCCAGCGCCGGACTCGCGCCGGCCGCGAGCCAGGCGAGCCCCAGCGTCGCGACCACGAGACACAACCCTTTCCTGGTCATGCACTTCCGGTTCCCGGACCGCCAACCAGCAAACGCCTGCCACAGGTGACTAGTCCTTCGTGCCGGGGAGGAACTCCTGGACCTTCGACTTCACGCCTTCCTTGATCATGCCGACGCGGTCGGTGTCGCCGCGGACGATCGACTCCAGCGCGTTCTCGATCTGGTCCCAGCTCGCGTGCGGCGGGATCGGCGGTACGGCGGGATCGGTCCGGAACTCGACCACGCACGGCCGGTCCGCGGCCAGCGCCTCCTCCCAGGCCGGTACGACCTCCTCCGGCTTCTCGGCCGTGATGCCGTGCAGCCCGATCAACCGCGCGAAGCCGGCGTACGGGAAGTCCGGCAGCTCCTGTGACGGCAGGAACTGCGGCGACCCGCCCAGCGCCCGGAGCTCCCAGGTCACCTGGTTGAGGTCGTTGTTGTGCAGGACCGCGACCACCAGCCGCGGATCCGCCCACTCCTGCCAGTACTTCGCGATCGTGATCAGTTCGTTGATCCCGTTCATCTGCATCGCGCCGTCGCCGACGAGCGCGATGCCCGGCCGGTCCGGCAGCCCGAACTTCGCGCCGATCAGATACGGAACCCCGGGCCCCATCGTCGCCAGCGTTCCGGACAGCGATCCCCGGATGTCGTCGCGGATCCGGATGTGCCGCGCGTACCAGTTCGCCGCCGACCCCGAGTCCGCGGCGAGGATCGCGTTCGACGGGATCCGCGGCGACAGCTCGTGGAACACCAGCTCCGGGTTGATCGGATCGGCCGACGTGTAGGCCCGGCGCTGCATGACCTCCCACCAGCGAGCCACGTTCGCCTCGATGCCCTCCCGCCAGGACCGGTCGCTCTTCGTCTCCACCAGCGGCAACAGCTCCCGCAGGGTCGCGGCCGCATCCCCGACCAGGTTGACCTCGAACGGGTACCGCATCCCGACCAGCGTCGGGTCGACATCGATCTGGATCGCCCGCGCCTGGTCAAAGGCCGGAAGGAACTGCGTATAGGGGAAGTTCGACCCGACCACCAGCAAGGTGTCGCAGTCCATCATCAGCTCGTACGACGGCCGTGTGCCGAGCAGGCCGATCGACCCGGTGACCCACGGCAGCTCGTCCGGCAGCACGTCCTTGCCCAGCAGGGCTTTCGCGACTCCCGCCCCGGTCGCCTCCGCCAGCCGGGTGATCTCGTCGACTGCTCCCCTGGCGCCCTGGCCGACCAGGATCGCGACCTTCGAGCCCGCATTCAGGATCTCCGCCGCGCGCTCCAGCTGGTCAGCGGCGGGTACCGGGGCCGACCAGGTCAGGTCGAGGCTCGAGGGCACCATCTTGAAGGCGTGCGACGGTGGCGTGTACTCGAGCTCCTGCAGGTCCGACGGGATGATCAGCGCGGTCACGGTACGGCGGGATGCGGCGATCCGCATCGCCCGGTCCAGCACGTTCGGCAGCTGCTCGGGGACCATGACCGTCTCGCAGTACTCGGAGGCCACGTCCTTGTAGAGCGTGTGCAGATCCACCTCTTGCTGGTAGTTCCCGCCCATCGCACTGCGGGCCGTCTGCCCCACGATCGCCACCACCGGCACGTGGTCGAGCTTCGCGTCGTACAGCCCGTTCAGCAGGTGGATCGCGCCCGGTCCGCTGGTCGCCGTACAGACTCCGACCCGGCCGGTGAACTTCGCGTACCCGACCGCCTCGAACGCGGCCATCTCCTCGTGCCGCGCCTGCACGAACCTCGGCTGGTTCTCCGCCTTCTCCCAGGCGGACAGCAGCCCGTTGATCCCGTCCCCGGCGTACCCGAAGACATGGTCGACACCCCACTCCCGCAGCCGCTGCAGCAGGTAGTCGGCAACTGTCGTGCTCATATCCGCTCCTCCGGACCGCGCGGCTGGGTGCCGCCGCCCGGTACCCGGCGGTCCCGGCGGCAAACGGTTGTCGTCTGACAACCACTGTGGTTTCGACCGGCGCTGGATGGTCACCGGTGCGGGAAACCGCTCGACGAAGGAGGCACGGTGGCGACGCATCCAGATTCGGCCACTGATGTGCTGGAACACCTCGACAACCGGGTCCCGACCTCGTTCTACTGGTCGCTCACGCTGCTCGCGACCGTCGGTGGGTTCCTGTTCGGGTACGACACCGCCAACATCGGCTCGGTCGTCAACTTCCTGCCGTACGACCTCGGCTCGCTCGCCCTCGGCTACCTCGTCGCCGGCGCCTCGATCGGCGCCGCGGTCGGCGCGCTGGCCGCCGGCCCGCTGTCCGACAAGCTCGGGCGCAAGTCCCTGCTCGTCGTCGACGCCGCGATCTACGCCGCCGGTGCCCTGCTGTCCGCGTTCGCCTGGGACGCCTGGGTCCTGCTCTTCGCCCGCACCCTGATCGGCCTCGCGATCGGCGCCGACTCGGCCATCGCCACGGCATACATCGCGGAGTACGCGCCCAAGGCCCGTCGCGGCGCCCTCGGCATCCTCCAGCAGTGGATGATCACCGTCGGCATCCTGGTCTCCTACCTGATCGCCCTCGCCGTCCTGATCCCGCTCCCCGACCACGCGAAGTCCTTCGACTGGCGCTTCCTGCTCGGCCTCGGCGCAGTACCCGCCCTCTTCGCCCTGGTACTGCGCACCCGGATGCCGGAGTCGCCGCGCTGGCTGATGCGCCAGGGCCGGTACGACGACACGCACGACGCGCTGGCCAAGCTCGGCGTCGAGGTCAGCGCCCAGGACATCGAGCGCAGCGCCGGCATCGTCGACGAGCAGGAACGCAAGGCCGGCCGGACCAAGACGCTCTGGACCCGCGGGGTGAAACGCGCGCTGATCGTGGTCTCGGTGTTCTTCGTCTTCCAGCAGATCACCGGCATCAACCTGACCTTCTACTACGGCCCGAAGCTGATGGAGCCGTACCTGAAGACCGGCGACGACGACGTCAAGGCAGCGATCGCGGCCGTCGCGGTGACCGCCGTGATGAGCGCGGTGAACGTGATCGCCACCTTCTTCGCGTTCCGGTTCATCGACAAGGTCGGCCGCCGCAAGCTCGCCCTCGGCGGGTACGCCGTGATGGCCGTGGCGATGCTGATCGCGGCCGCCGGCGTCGCGTTCACCGACGGGATCACCCGGGTCGTGCTGATCCTGATCGGGCTCGACCTGTTCATCGCCGCGTTCGCGATCGGCGTCGGCGGGACCGGCTGGCTGATCCAGGGCGAGTACTTCCCGACCGCGGTCCGCGGCCGCGCCGCCGCGATCGCCGCCTCCGCCGACTGGATCGCGAACTTCGCGCTGATCCTGCTGGTGCCGACGATGATCGACGGCTTCGGCCTGGCCTGGCTGATGGTCCTGTTCGCGGTGCTCTCGGTGGCCGCGCTGGTCTTCGTCTTCGCGTTCATCCCGGAGACCAAGGGGCTCTCGGTCGAGGAGATCACCCAGATCTTCGAGCAGCAAGCCGCCAGAAGTGAACCAGAAGCGAGCCAGAAGTGAAGGAGTCAGCCGTGGGACAAGTTGTCGTCGTCACCGGAGCCAGCGCCGGGATCGGCCGGGCCAGCGCCATCGCGTTCGCCCGGCGGGGCGCGAAGGTCGCCCTGCTGGCTCGCGGCGAGACCGGGCTGGACGCCGCCGCGCGCGACGTCGAGGAAGCCGGCGGTACGGCGCTGCCGATCGAGGTCGACGTCGCCGACTACGACCAGGTCGAGGAAGCCGCCGGCCGGGTCGAGAAGGAGCTCGGCCCGATCGACACCTGGGTCAATGTCGCGTTCAGCTCGGTGTTCGCGCCGTTCACCGAGATCGAGCCCAGCGAGTTCAAGCGGACGACCGAGGTCACGTACCTGGGCTACGTCTACGGCACGCGCGCCGCGCTGGACCGGATGACGCCCCGCGACCACGGCACGATCGTGCAGGTCGGGTCGGCGCTGGCGTACCGCGGGATCCCGCTGCAATCGGCGTACTGCGGGGCGAAGCACGCAATCCAGGGCTTCCACGAGTCGGTGCGCTGCGAGCTCCTGCACGACAAGTCGAACGTGCACGTGACGATGGTGCAGATGCCGGCCGTGAACACGCCTCAGTTCTCCTGGGTCCTGTCCCGGCTCCCGAAGCATCCGCAGCCGGTGCCACCGATCTACCAGCCCGAGGTCGCGGCCGACGCGGTGGTGTACGCCGCCGACCACCCGGAGCGCCGTGAGTACTGGGTCGGTGGCTCGACGGCCGGCACCCTGATCGCGGACAAGCTCGCTCCGGGCCTCCTCGACCGCTACCTGGCCAAGACCGGCTTCAAGTCCCAGCAGTCCGACCAGCCGAAGGAGAAGGCCCACAACCTCTGGCACCCGGCCGACGAGACCGAGGACTACACCGCGCACGGCGTCTTCGACGATCGCGCAACCACCCGCAGCTACCAGGTCTGGGCCTCTCGGCACCGCGGAATCGTGGGCGGCCTCGCCGCGGCGGCCACTGCGGCGTTGGTGGTCGGCCGCGCACTCAGCCGATGAATGGGACTGACGACTTCGGGCACCCGGACAAGGACTGACTGATCGGAGATTCAGGTGCAGATCGGATACTTCCTCTCCTGCGAGGAGTACACCCCCGCCGAGCTGATCGAGCAGGCCCGCCTGGCCGAGGAGGCCGGGTTCGAGAGCCTGTGGATCAGCGACCACTTCCACCCGTGGAACGACGCCCAGGGACAGAGTGCGTTCGTCTGGTCGGCGATCGGGGCGATCTCGCAGGTCTGCGAGCTGCCGGTGACGACGGCGGTGACCTGCCCGACGGTGCGGATCCACCCGGCCGTGATCGCCCAGGCCGCCGCGACCAGCGCCGTACTCCTGAACGGTCGGTTCCGGCTCGGGATCGGGACCGGTGAGGCGCTCAACGAGCACGTGCTGGGCTCGGTCTGGCCGACGGTCGATGTCCGGCTGGAGATGCTCGAGGAGGCCGTCGAGGTGATGCGCCGGCTGTGGACCGAGGACGGGTTCGTCAGCCACCACGGCAAGCACTACACGGTCGACACCGCGCGGATCTACACCAAGCCGACCGAACCGCTGCCGATCTACATGTCCGGCTTCGGCCCGGAGGCCACGGATGTCGCGGCCCGGATCGCGGACGGGTATATCACCACGACGCCGGACAAGGAGCTGCTGCAGCGGTTCCGGGACAACGGCGGCGGGTCGAAGCCGGCGCAGGTCGGGTTCAAGGTCAGCTACGCGCCGACCGAGGACGAAGGGGTCGAGCAGGCGCACCGGATCTGGGGAAACTCGGGTCTTCCGGGTGAGCTGTCCCAGGTGCTGCCGTCACCACGGCACTTCGAGCAGGCGACCCAGCTGGTGACCAAGGAGGCGACGGCATCGTCGGTCACCGCGGGACCGGACGCCGAGGCCCACGTCAAGGCGTTCGCGCCGTACGTCGAGGCCGGGTTCGACGAGATCTACGTCGCGAACATGGGCCCGTACGCGGTGGACATGATGAACCTCTACCGCACCGAGGTCCTCCCCGAGCTCCGCCGTACGAATCCCGCGTAAGGAGTCCTGATCATGGGTGACCACGAAGCCTGGACCACGGTCGACGTCGCGCCGAACATCGTCTACGACCGGCTGTCGGACCTCGAGCGGCTGCCGGAGTACCTGCCCTGGCTGACCGAGCTGCACCGGACCGAGGCACGTCCGGTCGAGGCGCAGGGACCCGAGGCGCGGCTGCCGCACCAGGCGCTGCACGAGGAGGTCGAGGTCGCAGCGGGCGACGACCATCAGGAGGGCTGGATCGACGTCGTGGACGAGGACCGGGTACTGCGCTGGGGCGCCGCCGGACCGCACGACTACCAGGGCGAGCTCTCCGTCGACTTCGTCGCGGACGGTACGTCGAAGCTCACCGTCCGCGTGCACACGAGCCGTGAAGCCGACGTCGACGCCGAGCTCGAGCGGACGCTCGCCGAGATCAAGACGACCCTCGAACGCGACGCCACCGGTTCCGGCGCGTGACGTTCGCGATCGGTAACCCGCGGGGGGCATGACCCGCAGTCGACCGGGTACCGGACGCGATCATGAGCCGAGCCGCCATTCTGGCCAGGTTGATCGAGGTGAGCACCGCCTTACCCGCGCTGCACCGTCTCGGTCGGCTGGGCACCGCCTGCCGGGAACTCCTGGCCGCCGACGGCGCGTCGATCACCGTCGACGCCTCCCCGGCGAACCGGGTGACGATCGCGGCGACCGACCCGATGGCGGCCCGCCTCGAGGACCTGGAGAACGTGCTCGGGGAAGGTCCCTGCCACCTGGCCTACGAAGCCGCCGAGCCGGTCGCGGTCCAGCTCGACAGCGAGCTGGACATGCGCTGGCCCGAGTTCGCCCGGTGCGCGCTCGAGGCGGTCGGACCGGTCACGATCCGCTGCTTCCCGATCCATCCGGCGGGACGGCCGTTCGGCGTACTGAGCTCGTACGTCTCGGACGGCCGGGCGCTCGCCGAGGGTGTCCCGGGCGCGCAGTTCCTGGCGGACGCGCTCGGCGTCACCCTGCTCCGCGACCTGCCGGCCGTCGACCGGCCCAACATGCACGACGCGTGGTCGCCCCAGGGCGTCGTCGACCTGGCGACCGGGATGGTCGCCGACCAGCTCGAGGTGACCACCGACGACGCGCTGGCCCTGCTCCGGGCCCGCGCGTACGCCAGTGACAAACCCCTCACGACGGTCGCCGACTACGTGGTCGCCCGGCGGCTGCACTTCGATTCCTGAACCGAACGGGGTCCGGGGGCGGCGATGACCGGGGGTCGGGGGTAAGATCGGCTACTGATCGCGCACACAGGAGCGGTGAATTCTGAGCCGCGTTCCTGGGGAACCCTCTGGACGGCTCCGCGTGACGCCAGCGTCCGTATCGGATGAGCGTCGACGGGTCGGTCGGTCCTCGCGCGGCGTTGCGTTCCGTCACGGCTCCGGCCGTGGCACGACACAGGAGGAAATGTTGGCCCGACGAGGTCAGCGCCAGCCAAGCGCTACCCGTTCCACTGCCGCACCGCGGCGGCGGCGCCGTGTCCGTGAGGGCGAGTCCGACGGCCTGATCCAGGTCCTGGCCCAGGCCGTCCGCGAGGTCGAGTCCGCCGTCACCCGGGGTGCGATCAAGCCGTCGACCCGGACGAAGTTCCAGGTCGTCGGCCTGCTGGTCCGCGAGGAGCGGGCCCGGGTCAACGGTGCCGAGTCCGCCACCGAGGCCTTCCGGGCCGAGCAGCTGCGCCGGCTGGACGGGATCGCGACGATCCTGGCCAAGACCGCCGCGCTGGAGCCGTCGCTGCTCGGGCTGCTGGCCGAGGACGCGGTGATCTCCGAGGCCGCCGCCGCCCTCCGCCGGCAGATGCTGGAGGAGGCCGGGATGGAGGTCCCGGAGGAGCCCGAGCCGGCCGCACCGGTGGCTCCGCCGGAGACCAGCACCCGGCGGGTCGTGCCACAGGCCGTGGTGGCCCGCCAGCTGGCCAACCCGTTCCTCGCACCCGACTTCTCGGCCGCGCCCTCCGGCCCGCCCCGGCCCGGGCGGCTCGCCGGCTGGGAGCTGATCGGGCCGCTGCTCAGGTCCTTCGAGCACGCCTCGGCCACCTCGAGCATGAGCCTGCCCGACCCGGCCGCGCTGAGCATGACCGGCGCGGTCAGCCTGGACGCGCTGCGGCTCCGCGGTCTCGAGCTGATGCCGCACCAGGCCCGGATGATCGCCGCCGCGGCGTCCGGCCACCGGACGTTCCTGCTCGCCGACGAGCCTGGTCTCGGCAAGACGGCTCAGGCGCTGCTGGCCGCTCAGGCGGCGAACGCCTATCCCCTGCTCGCCGTCGTACCCAACGTCGTCAAGACGAACTGGGCGCGCGAGGCCGGCCTGTGGACTCCGCGCCGGACGCCGACCGTCATCCACGGTGACGGCGACAGCATCGACGGCTTCGCGGACATCGTCGTGGTGAACTACGAGATCCTCGACCGGCACGTCGGCTGGCTCGGCGAGCTCGGCTTCCGCGGCATGGTCGTGGACGAGGCGCACTTCATCAAGAACAAGAAGTCGCAGCGCTCCCGGAACGTGCTCGAGCTGTCCGAGCGGCTCCGGGCCCGGAGCACCAGGCCGCTGCTGATGGCGCTCACCGGGACACCGCTGATCAACTCGATCGAGGACTTCACCGCGATCTGGGAGTACCTCGGCTGGATCGACGAGAAGGGCCCGCGGGCGGCGCTGATGGAGTCGCTCGAGGAGACCGAGCTCACCCCGGCCGACCCCGGGTTCGCCGCGGCGGCCCGGGCCCGGGTGATCGACATGGGCATCGTCCGCCGGCGCAAGGTGGACGTGGCCGCGGACATCCCGGCCCGGCGGATCGCCGACCTGCCGGTCGAGCTGGACGGCGCTGTCGGGCGCTCGATCCGCGCGGCCGAGCGGGAGCTCGCCGACCGGCTGGTCGCGCGCTACCGGACCGCGCTGGAGACCCGGCGTTCGGGCGTCACCGTCGACGGCATCGACCACGAGCTCGTCCGGCAGGTGGCCGGCTGGGAGCGGACCGAGATGGCCGCCAAGAAGACCGGGGAGAACGTGTTCAGCCTGTTCCGCCGGATCGGCCAGGCGAAGGCCGGGCTGGCCGCCGACTACGCGGCCCAGCTCGCGCAGAACGTCGGCAAGGTGGTCTTCTTCGCCCGGCACATCGAGGTGATGGACACCGCCGAGGAGCTGTTCGCCGAGCGCGGCATCAAGTACTCCTCGATCCGCGGCGACCAGACCACCCGGACCCGGCAGAAGAACATCGATGCCTTCGTCAACGATCCCGAGGTCTCGATCGTGGTCTGCTCGCTGCTCACCGCGGGCGTCGGCATCAACCTCCAGGTGGCGTCGAACGTCGTGCTCGCCGAGCTGTCCTGGACCAACGCCGAGCAGACCCAGGCGATCGACCGGGTGCACCGGATCGGTCAGGACGAGCCGGTCACCGCGTGGCGGATCATCGCCGCGCAGACCATCGACACCCGGGTCGCGGACCTGATCGACGCCAAGGCCGGCCTGGCCGCCAAGGCCCTCGACGGCTCCGACGAAGAGGTCGGCTCGTCGTCGGACTTCCAGCTCGAGGCGCTCGCCGCCCTGCTCACCCGCGCCCTCGAGGCATCAGCCTGACCCCTTCCCGTCGGCGTGCTAGTGAGCTGAGGTCAGCTCCCCCACCGGCAGCTCGACCGCGAGACGGTTGGTTGCCGGTGCGAGGGGGCAGGTCCACGCCGGGTTGTAGGCGCAGGACGGGTTGTAGGCGAAGTTGAGGTCGACGACGAGGTGGCCCGCACGGAGGTCGCCGCCGAGGTCGGCACCTTTGACGGTGTCGATCAGGTAGCGGCCACCGCCGTACGTCGACCTGCCGGCGAGGGCGTCCTTGAGCGGGACGAACAGGCCGCCGCCGTACGACTCGAGCCACCACACGTCCAGGTCGCCGACGTCGGGCAGGTGCAGGACGCCGACCCGGGAGAACGGGATCACGCCGTCGGTCGCGGAGGTGAACTCCCACTCGTGCGGCTTGACGTCCGTGTCGATCTCGGCCTCGAAGCGCAGCTCCGGGCGGTACGCACCGATGGCGGCGCCGCCGTACGACGCGCGCTCGTCCTCGAGCACCGGCGAGGCCGGGTGGTGGAGCAGCAGGTCGTCGCGGCCCTCCCGCCACAGCGCGTGTGCCGCGGCCGGATCCGACTCTGCGCGAACCTTGCCGTACAGCTTGAAGACTCGGCGCCGCCAGTCGGCGACCTCCAGTGCGGTCACGTCTACTCCCATCAGCTGCCGACGGCTTCGCCGGCTTTGGTCCAGTTGTCGTGCAACCGGTCGAGGTACGACTGCGCCTGCGACCCGGCCTTGGTGCCGCGGGCGAACTTCCGCATGTTGCCACCGCCGGCGTTGTAGCCGAGGGCAAGCAATTCGTCCTTCGTGTAGAGCTTGGCGCGCTGGTCCGGGATCCGCTTGGCCAGGTCGTGCAGATGCCAGGCGGCCGCCTCGATCGCCAGCTCGGGGTTGTCCGGCAGCTCCTCCCACTTGCGCTTCGCGAAGGCGCGGCCACGCTTGGTGTCGTCGAAGGCGGGCTTGTGCATGTTCGCGATCCCGAACGCCGGGTTCGAGTCGACCGCGGCCCATTGCCGCTCGAACTTCGGGTCGTGCGGCTTGTAGGCCTCGTTGTACAAGATTGCCATCAGCAACTGCGGGTTGATCCCGGCCGACTTCGCGGAGCGACGGACCTGCGGCGCGAAGTGCGCGGGGTCGTAGTCGTCGTACCAAGCCTTGGGTGTGGCCGTCGGCTTCGGCTTGGGCGCGGTGGTGGTTGTAGCGGTGGTTTGCGGCTTCGCCGTCGGCAAGGTGTCGTCCTTGGAGCAGGCAGCCCAGGTCGCCACGACCAGTGCCCCGATCACCAGCCATGCGCCTCGCTTCGCCACCCGCACCCCTTCAACATAGTCAGTCGCGATCAGAAACCAACTCATTCTCGGCTGGTACGGCGACTGTGACCGGACCGACACGGGGAAGCACGGCCTAGCCGTACGGCGAACCTCCGGCTAGCCGCAGAACGCAAGTTCGGCCGCAATCGCGCTACAGCCGCGTGAAACCGGCCGATCGCCCGCATGATGGGAGCGGGCAGCTGCTTGTCCCGGTGGAGGGCATACACGCCCGACCCGCCCGGAGGTACGCCATGACCATGATCGACCCGCTCGCGGACAGCACCGCGACGGCCTTCGCGCTGCTCGCCATCGAGCTGCACGATGCGCCCAGCGTGGAGGAGACGGTCGACGCCGTCGTCCAGTTCGCCCTGCAGGCTCTCAACTGCACATACGCCGGTGTCGCGCTGCACACCCGTGGCGCCCGGTCGGAGATCGCGGCCGTCACGGACCCTGTCGTCGCCGAGGTCTACGAGCTGCAGCTCAACAACCAGAGCGGCCCGCTGGTCACCGCGTTGCGCGAGCGTACGTCGGTGCTGATCCGGGACACGAACCACGACGACCGGTGGCCCGAGTGGGCGGCCAAGGTGTCGGCGCTCGGTGTCCGCAGCGTCCTCGACGTACCGCTGGCGACGGGTGGCGGCGGGAGCCGGACTGTTGGAGTGCTCGGGCTCTACAGCCCCGATCCGGACGCGTTCGCGCCTGACGACGAGGCGGTGGCGCACATCCTGGCCCGGCACGCGTCGGTGGCGCTGGCCTCCGCGCGGCACGAGCAGAACATGGCGCAGGCCGTCGACGCCCGCAAGCTCGTCGGACAGGCGATGGGGATCCTGATGGAGCGGTTCGACATCGACTCCGATCGCGCCTTCGCGGTCCTCAAGCGCTACTCGCAGGACACCAACACCAAGCTGCGCGACGTGGCGCAGCAGCTCGTCGACACGCGCAAACTGCCGTAGGTCAGGACCGGCTCAGCGTCGCGCTCGGCAGCTCGCCGTACGCCTGCTGGTACGCCGCTGCCAGCCGGCCGTGGTGGTGGAAACCCCAGCGCGCCGCGACCTGCGCGACCGTCTGCTCGGACGGGTCGGCGGCCAGCAGCTCGGTGCGAACCTCGGCCAGCCGGAGCCGGCGGAGATGGTCGAGCGGCGTCGTGCCCAGATGAGTGCGGAACGCGATCTGCACGGCCCGCACGGTGACGCCTGCCGCGGTCGCGATATCGGCGATGCCGATGCCCTGGTCGAGGTGCGACTCCATGAAGGCCAGCGCCCGCTGCACGGTCCTGGGGTGAGCGTCGCGGCGGTCGACGACGCCGGGCTCGGCCATCGCCGTGTTCGGGAAGGCGGCCAGCACGCTCGCGGCCAGCAACTGGGACAGCGAAGCGAGCAGCACCGGCGAGGCCTGCACGTGCGGGTTCGCCAGTACGTCGTCGCCGAGATAGGCAATCGTCTGCGACAGCTGACGGGCGGCCGCGCGGGAATGCGGCCGGTGGTCGAGCAGCCGCACCGGCGCGTCACCCTTGCGGCTGACGCCGGCGACCCGGGTGAGCAGGGCCGGGTCGAACATCGTGATCGTGTACTTCGACCGGACCACCTTCCCGCGGTACGGACGGTCCGGCGGCGCGAACGAGACCAGGTCACCCGGCCCGAACGCGTCCTCCCAGCCGTCGGTCGCGTGCTCCTCGATCGTGCCGGAGTCGACCTCGCACAGGCAGATCTTACCGAGCGGGTCCGCGTCGTAACTCATTTCGAACCCGATCTCGATCCGGTCCACACTCATCGAGTCCGCCGCCGTCCGGGAGATCCGCGCGCTGACCTGCGGCGCCGTACTCCCGATCTGCATCTTCGTGTACGCGCGATTGAGGAACGCCTCCGTACGTCCCAGATCCCGGCTCTCGAACCGCAACGACTCCATCAGCCCATTTTGCACCTGCCGGCGGCGTCGAGCATCCGGAACCGGCTGGACGACCAACGGCCCCCGGTTCCCGAAAGGGACCAGGGGCCGTGGACGTCGCCGGGGTTACTTGCCCTGGAGGACGTTGAAGAGGTGGGTGTGGTCGTTGGTGCCGAGGATTTCCTCGCCGCCCGGGCCGTTGGCCAGACGGGCACGACCGCGCCGGTGTGCTGCTGGCTCGGCGGGGTGGCGACCGGCGCCTTGCCGTCGCCGCCGAAGCCGGCGGTGCCGTAGGTCAGCGTCAGGGTCTGACCGTCCTTGGTGGTCAGGTTGGTCGACCAGCCGGTCGGCAGGCCGGTGCCGGAGGCGTCCTCGCCGACGATCTGGCTCGTGTGCGCGTGGTCGGCGGTGACGACGACCAGCGTGTCCGGGTGCGAGCGCTGGTAGTCGAGCGCGACACCGACGGCCCGGTCGAAGTTGACCGTCTCACCGATCTGGCCGCAGGCGTTGGTGGCGTGGTCCTGCTTGTCGATCGACGCACCCTCGACCTGCAGGAAGAAGCCCTTCTTGTTCTCCAGCAGGTCGATCGCCTTCGAGGTCATGTCCGCGAGGCTCGGCTCGTTGGACGGCCGCTGGTTCTCCTTGCAGGACTCCGGCGCGTTGCCCTTGCCCAGCGAGGCCGCTGGGCCGGCCCACTCCAGCGACATGTTGCCCTTGCTGAACAGACCGAGCACCGGCTTGCCGGACCTGGCCGCCTTCAGCCCGTCGGCGTCGGTGACGTACTGGATGCCCTTGGCCTTGGCCTGGTCGACGACCGTCTTGCCGGCGTACGGACCGCCGGTGATCTGCTGCTCGAAGCGTCCTCGGCCACCACCGAGAAGTACGTCGACCTTGTGGTCGACCTCCTGCTCGGCGATCGAGCCGAGACCGCCGGCCGCCTTGGTCTCCGTCGCGCAGTTCGCCATGTCGGCCGGGCCCTGGCAGCCGCGCAGCGAGATGTGCGAGGCGAGCACCGCCGGGGTGGCGTCGGTGATCTCGGCGGTCGACACGTTGCCGACCTTCAGGCCGCGCTTCTGGGCCAGCTCGAGGACGGTCTGGTAGTTCGTGCCCGGCACGTTCTCGGCGCTGCTCGGACCCTGCGAGATCCGCTCGTCGATCGTCTTCCGCCCGGTCGCCCAGCTCGAGCCCGTGGAGGCCGAGTCCGGGTCGTAGTCCGGCTTGTACGGCGGCGTCGGCGCGGTCTTCACCGACCACGTGGTGTCGAAGCCGGTGTACCTGGCCCGGTCGACGTTCAGCTTGTGGTTCACACCCTGGTAGTACCGAGCCGCGGTGATCTCCTGGGTGCCCATGCCGTCACCGAGGAAGAAGATCACGTTCTTGGGTCCACGCGGCGAGTGCGCGGCGGCGTCCGCGGTCCCCTGGGCAGACGTGAACGCACCGCTCGCGGCCGCGGACGCCATCCCGGCGGCGGCGATCACCGTCGCCGCGGCGAGGGCGGCCACGACAGCTTTTTTCCTGATCATTACGGGCCTTTCTGGTTGGGACACTGATCCGGAACGTAGGGGTCTCGCCGGGACACCAGGTGTCTTGCAGGCAACGACCAGGTGACGCCACAGCCGGTCAGGCCATCGGGACTCTCAGTACCGGAAAGCGCTTGCTAGGCTGGCGGGATGATCTACGAGCTGAATCACGTCGGTGGCCGTATCCAGGATCTCGACGCCAGCCTCGCGTTCTACGATGACCTCGGCGCCGCGGTCGTCGACCGGTTGTTCATGCAGAGTTCGCGTGTCCACCGGATCCACCTCCAGCTCGCGACCGGCCTGGTCGAGCTGCTCCACCACGAGCAGCCCGACGCGGAGGCGGCGTACGGGCTGAACCACGTCGGGTTCATGACCGACGACCTCGACAGCGACTACGCCCGGCTGATCGGGCTCGGGTACGGCGAGATCTCGTCGCCGCGGGTCGCGGGCAGCGGGCAGGGCCGGCTCGCGTTCCTGTCCGACCCGAACGGGGTGCGCGTCGAGCTTCTGCAGCGGTCGGAGGAGTTCCGGGTCGCGCCGATCACGTCCGGTCCGGTGCAGCAGCTCGCGCACGTCGGCGTACCAGCGGCGGACCGTGCGGCGGCGGCCGAGTTCTACGGAACGTACCTCGGGATGGAGCAGGTCGACGCGGACACGTTCCGGATCGGCCCTGACGCCATCAAGCTGTTGCCGTCAGCAACGGCACCGGTCCTCGGGCTGGCGACCGCGGAGCCACGGCCGAACGCCGTGGACCCCGACGGCAACCAGCTGGTGTTCCTAGCCGCGAGCTGACCTGGCCATCGCGCGCGGCACAGGAGCTGGCGCACTGCCGGTCGTGGTCGAGGATGTCGACGGGATCGCCGCTGCGGTCCGGCACATGCCGCACGCCTGCGCAGTCCCCGAGCAGCGTCATCAGCGCGTCGACGCTCTTCACCATGTCCTTGAGCCTAAGAACCGCAGGTGAACATAGCCTGTCCCCGTGCCCTTCGACCGCGACGCCGAAATGCGCTTCTACCACCAGCGGTACCTCGACGCCTGCGCGGTCCGGCCCGGTGATCGGGTACTGGACGTCGGCTGCGGTGCCGGTCAGACCACTCGCGACGTCGGGCGGATCGCCGCCTCCGTGCTTGGTGTGGATATCTCCGAGCATCCGAGCTGGCAGACCGACGAGCCCGGCGTGAGCTTCCTGCGGGCGGACGCAGCCGTCTACCCGTTCGGGTCCTTCGATGTCTGCATCAGCCGGTTCGGGACGATGTTCTTCGACGATCCGGCCGCGGCGTTTGCCAACCTACGCCGGACGGGGGCGCGGCTGGCCATGCTCGTCTGGCAACCGCGCTCGCGGAACGAATGGGCCATGGTCATCCCCGAGGCCTTCGGTGGCAGCTACCGGGACGACTCCCCCTTCTCGCTCGGGCATCAGGACCGCACGCGGCGGTTGCTGATGGGAGCCGGCTTCGGCGAGCCGACCTTCACGCCACTCGAGGCGCCCGTCTATTACGGCGCGGACGCCGGCGCGGCGTACGACGCCGTACTGCAGTTGCGGGAGCCGACGCGGCTGCTGGCAGAGCTCGATCCGCCGGCGGCTGACGCGGCTCGGGAGAGGTTGCGAGCGCTGTTCGCGGCCCACGAGACCGGTGACGGCGTGCTGTTCGACGGCGCGGCCTGGATCGTCACCGCGGAGTGACCGGCGTCACATTCGGCGGAATGTCGAGTTCCGGCCGGGCCGCGCGACGCACCGGCAAAGGACACCACCAACCAAGGAGCACCTGATGCGTACCCTCATCACCACCGCGTTCGTTTCGCTCGACGGCGTCGTCGAGGCGCCCGGCGGCGAGCCGGGCTACCGCAACTCGGGCTGGACCTTCAAGGACATCCCGTTCGACGAGGCGGCGTACGAGCTCAAGGGCCGTGAGCAGGAGGAGTCGACCGCGATGCTCATCGGCCGGGTCAGCTACGAGGCGTTCGCGCCGGTGTGGCCGACGATGACGGTGGAGTTCGCCGGCTACAACGCGATGCCGAAGTACGTCGTCTCGACCACCCTGCAGGACAACGACCTGGTCTCGAACTGGGGCGACATCACGATCCTGCGCTCGCTCGACGACGTCGCGGCGCTCAAGGAGACCGAAGGCGGGCCGATCAGCATCCACGGCAGCGCGACGCTGAACCGCAACCTCGCCGACGCCGGCCTGATCGACCGCTACAGCCTGCTCGTCTTCCCGGTGCTGCTCGGCGCGGGCAAGCGGCTGTTCAGTTCGGCCGACCGCGACAAGCAGAAGCTGACCCTCGTCGAGAGCGCGTCGTACTCGAACGGCATCCAGAAGCTCGTGTACGACGTCACCCGCTGAGTCACCCGCTGCCGTCAGCCGGCCGGGGGGACCACCGTGTACCCCCGGCCGCGGATGGCGTCGAAGCTCTGCTCGCGGGTCTCGGCATCGCGGAAGCGTGCCGTGACCCGCTTGGTCTCCAGGTCGAACTCGGGCGGGTCGACGCCGAACTCGGCCACCGCCTTGGTGATCGTCCGGATGCAGTGCTGACAGGTCATGTCAGGCACTTCGAAGACCGTGAATGCTGTGTGACCGTTGGGACCTGCGGGCCGGTGGCCCGTGGTCACGTCGACGGTGTCGAGCAGTTGGATGAACGTGTCGACGAACAGGTCGGCGACCCAGGTGACGAGGCTCGTGCGCTGGGCGCCCAGCGGCGGATGCGCCAGGCAGCGCGGGTGCTCGCCGTTCTGGAGGGCGGCGTACTGCTGCGCGCTCGGGTCCGAGCCGTGGGGTGCTTCCTCGATCCGCTGTTCCTTCATGGCGCGCAGGGCGGCGACGGTGTCGGCGGAGTACGCGACGCGGCCGCCGAAGCAGATCAGCTGGACGGGGATCAGGCCGCGACGGTATGTAGACGCTTGCAGACCCCAGTGCCAGGTCCCGGCGACGGTGCTGAAGAGGCCGCTGTCGCGGAGTACGGCGGCGAAGACGGCGGGATCGTCGTACGGCGTCTTCGCGGCGAGGTAGGCGTGCTGGACGATCACGCGGGCGGCGGCATCGACTCCGGTGCGGAAGATCGCTCGCGGGTCCTTGTCCGTGGTCACATCTTCCAGGAGCTTGGCCTCTGGTAGCGCTGCGGGGACGTCCAGCGTGCTCCAGATCGCGAGCGTGGTCTCGCGGGCGACGATCGGGACTGTTGCGCCGAGCGAGCCGGCGTGGGCGACGTTCGAAACGCCGGTGCTATCGGTCCAGGCAACTCGGTGGGTCGCGCTCGTCACCAGCGCGGGAGGGCAGGGCTGCAGTCGGGTCCGGATGAACTCGTCATGCTCGCCGGGCCGCACCGGCTCGACCTCGTAACCGATCTTGACGGCCGGACCGAGCGGCACCGGCCCGGCGAAGGCGTCGTACCCGAGCTCCGCGAGCACCCGAGCAACCACCACGCGATCCGTAGCACCCACGACGAGCTCCTCGCCTCGGCGTCACAGCACTCCGATGCTAAACAACAGAGCGTAACCAAGCCGCTCCCATCGGCGAGTCTTCACCACAGGCCGAATTGTCCTGACCCTGCAGTACGGTTCCGCCCATGGGCGCCATGCCAACTGAAACGCCGGAGGACTACCTGCGGCGCGCCGACGCCATCCTTGGGAAGGTCATTGACGACGTGGTGCGGGTCGACGGTGTGCCGCTGTCCGAGGACGACGATCCCGGCGTACCTGATCTGCCGGTCGAGCACTACGGCGTGCTGGTCCGTGCGATCGTTGGGCAGAACATCTCGAACGTCTCGGCGCGGGCCATCTACGGCCGGATCGCGCAGCGGTACGGCGGGCGCGCGCCGACGCCGGAGGAGTTGCTGGCCGATGATCCGGATGAGCTGCGAACGTCCGCCGGGCTCTCGCACGCCAAGACAGCCTCGTTGCGGTCCCTTGCCGAGCACGTCATCTCCGGCGAGCTTGACCTCGAGCACTTGCCGGAGCTCCCCGACGAAGAGGTGATCGGCCAGCTGAGCGCGGTCAAGGGCATTGGGAGGTGGACCGCGCAGATCTTCCTGATCTTCCACCTTCGGCGCCCGGACGTGCTCGCCGTCGGCGACCTGGAGATCCGCCGTTCGGTCGAGAAGGCCTACGGGCTGCCGGAGCTCCCGAAGCAGGCGGACGTGGAACAGCTTGGCGAGGCCTGGCGCCCGCACCGCACCTTGGCCGGCCGCTACCTCTGGCGCTGGCGAGCGGTCGCCTTGTCCGCGTGAGATTGCCCGGTGAGGGAGGATGTGCGGGTGCTGGATATTGCCGCCCTGGCAAAGGAGCGGCTCGGGTACGACGCTCTGCGACCCGGGCAGGAAGAGGCCGTGCAGGCGGTGCTCGACGGACAGGACACGCTTGCCGTTCTCGCGACCGGGACCGGTAAGACGGCCATCTACCAGCTAGCGGGACTCGCGGTCGGTGGTGTGACGATCGTCGTGAGCCCGCTCGTGGCGCTCCAGCGCGATCAGCTCAGGGCGCTGTCCAAGGGTGGCGTCGAGGTCGCCGAGCTCAACTCGACCGATCGCGCGGGCCGGCGCCAGGCGCATGACCTGCTGACCAGCGACCGCTCCGGCTTCGTGCTCCTCTCCCCCGAGCAGCTCACGCACCCCGACGTACTCGACCTCCTCGCCGCCTCCCGTCCGCGACTGATCGCGGTCGACGAAGCGCACCTGGTCAGCGAGTGGGGTGAGGACTTCCGCCCCGACTACCTGCGACTCTCCGCGGCGATCAAAGCAATGGGCCGGCCGCCGGTCCTCGCGCTGACAGCGACCGCGGCACCCCCGGTGCGCAAGGAGATCGTGCACCGGCTCGAGCTGGACAACCCGGCCATCGTGGTCGGCGGTTTCGACCGGCCCAACCTCAACCTCGCCGTCTTCGCGTTCGCCGACGAAGACACCAAGAATCGCCGAGTGATCAGCCACGTCCGCTCCTCCCGCGGTCCGGGCATCGTGTACGTCGCCACGCATCGACACGCCGAGGAGTTCGCCGCCGACCTCGAAACCGCCGGCGTCTCCGCGCAGGCCTACCACGCAGGTCTTTCGGCCAAGCAACGTCGCGAGGTCCAGGACGGGTTCCTGGCCGGCGACTGCCGGGTTGTGGTCGCGACGATCGCGTTCGGGATGGGCATCGACAAACCGGACATCCGCTGGGTCAGTCACGCCGAGGCACCGGACTCGATCGACGCCTACTACCAGGAGATCGGCCGCGCGGGACGCGACGGCGAAGCAGCCGACATCGAACTCTTCTTCCGGCACGCAAACCTCGGCCTCAACCGCTTCTTCGCCGCCGGCGGCGTCACGGACGCCGACCTGCTCGCCGTCGCCGACGCGATCGCCAACCACCAACCAGCCGACATCGCGGAGCTGGCCAAGGCAGCCGGGCTCAGTCCGGCCCGGGTCGAACGCGCCCTCGGCCGTCTCACCGACGCGCGAGTCGTTGCCGTCAGCCACCAGTTCCAGCTGACCGTCGACGTCGACGCGGCGGTCGCCGCCGCGTCCGCCGTCGAGCACGACCGCCGCGAGGTGGCGAAGTCCCGGGTCGACATGATGGCGACGTACGCGGAGTACGGCGGATGCCGGCGCGAATGGTTGCTCAGCTACTTCGGTGAGCAGTACGACGGCCCGTGCGGCAACTGCGACAACGACCTCGCCGGGCGGACGGCGGCACCGCCCGAGGACCAGCCGTTCCCGGTCGGCAGCCGGGTCGTCCACAAGAGCTTCGGCGCCGGGCTGGTCGAGCACTACGACGGGACCGCGATGACGGTCCTCTTCGACCGGGTCGGGTACAAGGAGCTGCGGACCGCGTTCATGATCCACAACCATTTACTCTCGCCGGAAAACTAGCTGCCGGCGTGGCATGGTGTCCGCATGAGCATCGACGTACGCCCGGCCACGGTGTTCGACGACGTGCGCGCCGTGATCGGGCCGAAGTCGCCGAACGCCACGGTCTGCTGGTGCCTGAGCCACCGCATCCCGTCCAAGCAGAACAATGCGCTCCACGGCACGGCCCGAGGCGAGTTCGTGGCCGACCTGTGCCGCGGCGTGCCGGCGCCAGGCGTGCTGGCGTACGACGGTGACACGCCCGTCGGCTGGGCCGGGATCGCGCCGCGGTCGGCGACGACGTACGAGCGGTCGCGCCTCATCCCCCACATCGACGACCGGCCGGTGTGGTCCCTCTGGTGCATCCGCGTGCAGCCCGGTCACCGCGGCGAGGGGATCTCGCACACCCTGATCACCGGCGCGGTCGACTTCGCCCGCGCCAACGGTGCACCGGCCGTCGAGGCGTACCCGATCGACAACGGCGGCGCGAAGGTCGACCTGACGATGGCGTACGCCGGGCTCCGCAAGAACTTCGAACGCGCCGGCTTCACCAAGGTCGCCGACACAACGTCAACCCTCGCCCGCCTCCCCCGCGTCCTGATGCGCCTCGACCTATGAACATCCTCGTGGCAGGCGCCGGACGGATCGGCCTCCCGGTGGTCCGGCACCTGGCCGCCGCGGGGCATGCCGTCCGCGTGCACGACGTACGCCCCGAGGTCCGGAAGGCGGCCCTGCAGGCGGGGGCCAGCTGGGCCGAGGAGCCCGCAACCGCCGACCTCGTTGTCACCGTCCTACCCGGAAGCCCCGAGCTGCGGACACTGATGCTGTCACCGGGTGGCTTGCTCGACCAACTGGACGGGACCTGGGTCGACCTGACCAGTGCTTCGCCTGAGCTCGGGGCCGAGTTGGCCGCCGCCGCGCAGGAACGCGGCGTCGCGTACGTCGAGGCGCCCGTCGGCGGTGGTGTGCCGGCGGCCGAGGCTGGCCAGCTGACGTTGTACGCCGCCGGCGACCCGGATGTGCTGGAGCGAGTCCGTCCGGTGCTCGAGGTGTTCGCCAAGAAGATCCACTACACGGGCCGCACTGGGACTGGTTACCTGACGAAGCTGCTGGTGAATCTGTTGTGGTTCACCCAGGCGATCGCAGTCGGTGAGGCGCTGCTGCTCGGGCAGTCGGGCGGCCTGGACGCGGCCGTGCTGCGGGACATGTTGCAGGACGGGCCGGCCGCCTCGGCGTTCATTGCTGACTCCGTGCCGAGGCTGCTGGCCGGAGACTACCTCGCGACCTTTGGTCTGGATCGGATCGTCGAGGAGCTGGAGTCGATCGAGGAGTTTGCCGTGCGCCGGAAGTCGCCGGCTGGGCTGATCGGCCAGGTGACGGCGCAGTACCGGGCTGCTCTTGACCGCTTCGGGCCGGTTGACGGCGAGCTGCTGGTGGTCTCGCACCTGGAAGACCTGGCCGGTCGTCGGCTACAACTGGAGCCACCGAGAGAGGTGGAGCGATGAGTGGGTTGCACGGGCAGACGGTGGTGGTGGTCGGTGGGAGTGCGGGCATTGGTCTGGAGACTGCGCGGCAGGCCCGCGAGCTGGGCGCTGCCGTGGTGCTGACCGGCCGTGATCAAGAGAAGCTGGCCGCGGCTGCCGCAGATGTCGGCGCCGAGAGTACGGCGGCCTTCGACGCGAACGACTCCGCACAGCTCGAGGACTTCTTCGCAGGCGTCGGCACGGTCGACCACGTGATGGTCACCGCCGGTGGCCCGTACTACGCCCCGCTCGCCGACATGGACTTCGACGAGGCGCGCCGCGCGCTGCAGGAGCACCCGATGCTGATGGTCGGCGTCGCCCGGTACACCATCGGCAAGATCCGTCCCGGCGGCAGCCTCAGCTTCATGGGCGGCACCGGCGGCCGCCACCCGGCGCGAGGCATCGGCATTACCTCCGCGATGACCGCCGCACTGCCGGCCCTGACCGCGAGCCTGGCGCTCGAGATCGCGCCGACCCGGATCAACCTCATCGCCGCCGGCTTCGTCGACACCCCACTGTCGGCGTCCCTCCTCGGCGACCAGCTCGACGACCGCCGCGCCGAGCTCCGGGCAAACCTCCCCATCGGCCGCGTCGTTCAGGCCGGCGACGTCGCGGCGCTTGCCATCCACCTGATGACCAACACCGCGCTGACCGGCGCCACCTACGACATCGACGGCGGCCAGCAACTCCTCCTGAGCTGAGCACCGGCTACGCGGGCGCGTGCTCCCGCAGTACCGTCATGAAGGCGCGCATCCAGGCCGGGTGGTCCGGCCAGGCGCGCCCCGACACAACGTTGCCGTCGACAACCGCTTCGCCGTCGACGAACTCGGCTCCCCCGGCCTGCACGTCCGGCGCCAACGCCGGGTATGCCGAGGTCTTCCGCCCGTTCAGCACCCCGGCCGCGGCCGCAACCAACGGACCGTGGCAGAGCTGCGCGACCGGCTTCGACTCGCCGTAGAAGTGCTTCACGATCCGCTGCGCGTCCGCGTCGTTGCGGATGTACTCCGGCGCCCGGCCGCCGGGGATCACCAGCGCGACGTACTCCGCCGGATCGACATCGGCGAACGCGACATCGGCCTGCCAGGTGTGCCCCGGCTTCTCGGTGTACGTGTCGAACCCGTCGACGAAGTCGTGCACCACGAACTGCAGCTTCTTGACCGCCGGAGCAGCCAGGTCGACGTCGTACCCCTCCTCCAGCAACCGCTGGTAGGGGTAGAACACCTCCAGGTCCTCGGCGGCGTCGCCGGTCAGGATCAGCACCTTCGCCATCATTCGCTCCCTTGTCGCGGCCTCCCGGTCCACTCGCCAGCTTCTGCCGGGGAGTGGACCAGGTCAAGGCGCCGGAGGTCAGAGGAAGTCAGAGGAACATGGACAGCAGCAGCGTCATCCCGAGGCCCATGACGGAGATGACGGTTTCCATCACCGACCAGGTCTTGATGGTCTCGCCCACGGTCATGCCGAAGTACTCCTTGACGAGCCAGAAGCCGGCGTCGTTGACGTGGGAGAAGAACAGCGAGCCGGCGCCGATGGCGAGGACGATGAGGGCGACGTGGGTGACGTTCTCGCCGGTGGCGAGCGGCGCGACGATGCCGGCCGCGGTGACGGTGGCGACGGTGGCCGAGCCGGTCGCCAGGCGGATCAGTACGGCGACGATCCAGCCGAGGAGGAGTGCGGAGAGGTTAGCCGCGATGGCGATCTTGGCGATCGCGATGCCGGTGCCGCCGTCGACCAGGATCTGCTTGAAGCCGCCGCCCGCCCCGACGATCAGCATCACGCCGGAGATCGGCAGTAGGCTCGCGCCGATCTTCTTGCTCAGCACGGGGATGCCGAAGCCGACCGCCGTGCCGAAGGTGAACATGGCGAGCAGTACTGCGAGCAGCAGCGCCACAACCGGGTCACCGATGAACTGCAGCACCGGGTAGAGCGCCGCGTCCTTGCTCATCCACACGTCCGCCGCGGCCTTGAGCAGCATCAGGACCACCGGGCTCAGCACCGTGATGATGGTCGCGGCGAAGGTCGGAGTCTTGGTCCGCTGTACGCCGTCGTCGGTCCGCTCCAGCGTCCCGGTCTGAGAACCGGTCGTGGCATCTTCGCCACCAACGGCCGTGGCGCCGCGCCGACCACCCGCCGGGACCTCCTCATGCCCGCCGCCGGTCACCTCGAGTGCGGTTCCTGCCGCGCCGATCGGGACCCACCTGGCCGCCAGCCGCCCGAACAGCGGACCGGCCACGATCACCGTCGGGATCGCGACCAGCAGACCGAGAGCGAGCGTGATGCCGACGTTCCCGTGCAGTACGCCGATCGCCGCCAGCGGACCCGGGTGTGGCGGGACGAACCCGTGCAGCACGGACAGGCCGGCCAACGCCGGGATCCCGAGCAGCATCGCCTTCGCGCCGGTTCGGCGTACCGCCAGCACCACCACGGGGATCAGCAGGACCAGCCCGATCTCGAAGAACATCGGGATACCGATGATGAAGGCAACCAATGCCATCTTCCACGGCAGCGCGCTCGTCCTGCCCCGCAGCAGCGTGTCCACGACCTGGTCGGCGCCACCGGAGTCCGCGAGCAGCTTCCCGACCATCGCGCCGAGCGCGATCAGGACGCCGACGTACCCGAGAACGCTGCCCACCCCGTTCTCGTACGACTTGGTGATCCCGCCGGCAGCGATCCCGGACCCCAGCCCGACCAGCAGCGCGCCGATCGTCAGCGCGAGGAAGGCATGCACCTTCACCGCGACGATCAGGACGACGATGACGGCGATCCCGAGAGCCGCGACCACCAGGACGCGGGTGTCGTGCCCGTTCCAGGGCGCATGCACATCCGGTCCAGCCGTCGACACCAGACCGACTCCGTAGGCGAGACTCATCTCCACGCTCCCAAGGTCCGACAGCCGTCAGAGGCCTGACATTCGCAGTCTCCCACCGCCGGCCGGTACCCGCGCGCCGAACCCGCCAAAAGCTGCCAAGGGCAACGAGGGCCTACCACTGAGCTCAGGCCGGAGCCTGAGCTCAGTGGGGTCGGTTCACGCTCGGTAGGCGGTCCACATGCTGCTCATGCGGCTGCTCTGGTCGGGCGTGAACTGGTTGTAGCAGGAGTCGTAGGAGTAGTCCATGTAATTGTGGATCGGGTCCAGGCCAGGCAGCGAGCAGGAGTCGCGGCCGGTCGGGCAGCCGCTGCTGGGGCTGCTCTGCGCCGGAGTGTCGGCGACCTCGTCGTTCGTCGCCGTACAACCGCCCTGGAAGGTGTGGTAGAGCCCGAACCAGTGACCGGCTTCGTGGGTAGCCGTCTCACCGAGGTTGTAGTTCGTCGCCGAGCCACCGGGCAGCGACGTGTACTGCACGCGGATGCCGTCGATCCCCGGCTGCTTCGCGTAGTCCCACGGGAAGGTCGCGATCCCGAGGTAGGCGAAGTCGACGAGCCAGATGTTCAGCGCGTTCTTGCCGCCCTTGCGCGTCTTCTTCCGGTAGGTGCTGCTCTGCTTGTCCTGGTGCCACTGGTTGTTGTCGTACCGGTCCACACCGGCGAGCGTGAACGTGAACCCGGTGTTGGCCGCCTCCGACGACTCCTGACCGGCGTACGTCTTGTTCAGTACGGCGATCTGCTGCGAGATCTGGGTGTCGGTGACGTCACCGGCGCCGGTGCTGCTGCGCATGACGTGGATGTAGACCGGCACCGACACCGAAGCCAGCTTGGTCCGGGTCGCGGCGGCGCCGCGAGCCTTGAGCAGCTGAGCTGTCCGTGCCTCGATCGCTTTCTGCTCGGCCACTGAGATGTCACGGGTGTCCGCGCCGTGGCCGCCCTTCGCGGCGGCGCCTCCGCCGGGCGGTACGAAGCAGTCGGCCGCGGGCTGCGGCGCGGCCGGCCGGGCCGTGGCCTCGCCACCGAGCGGGGTGAACAGCAACGCCGAACCGGCCAGGACGGCCGCCGCGACGCGGGGACGGGTGATGAGAGATCGCATGGCAGCGCTCCTCCGGGATCGGGCCGCTGGGCGGGCGGCCGGTTGGCCGCATCCTGCGCAGAATTTAGCTGCGGTGGAAGCGATCGCGCCGCGGACGAGGGGAATCCTTCGGTCCGCACGGCACTGTCGGCGGCGGCTGTTACGTTGCGGATTCCGGCGCGACGAAGGGGATTGCGAGATGGCAGACGTGGTACTGCGGGAGCTCCAGGACGAGGACCTGGATGCGGTGTTCGAGCAGATGCGGGACCCGGAGGCGGTGCAGATGGCCGCCTTCACGAGCCGGGATCCCAACGACCGGTCGGCGTTCGACGCGCATATGAAGCGGCTCCGGGCGAACCCGGAGATCATCAACCGGGCGATCCTGCGGGACGGGGTGCTGGTCGGGACGATCGGCAGCTGGGTGATGGAGGGTGAGCGGGAGCTGACCTACTGGATCGATCGATCGGTGTGGGGACAAGGGGTCGCCAGCGAGGCGTTGCGTCAGTTTCTCGAGGTCGTACCGGCCCGGCCGATGTACGCCAGGGCGGCGAGTGACAACCGCGGGTCGCTCCGGGTGCTGGAGAAGGCTGGTTTCCGAGTGACCGGGACCGACATGGGGTACGCGAACGCTCGGGCCGGCGAGATCGAGGAAACATTGCTGCAGCTCGACTGATCCGCTGAGAATGGGCGCATGCGAGCCGACATCGTGCCTGGCGCGACCTTTCCCGACTACGAGCTGCCGGACCACACCGACGTACCGCGGAAGCTGAGCGACCTCCAGGGCGATGACCCGATGATCCTCACGCTGGCGCGCGGTCACTACTGCCCGAAGGAACACCAGCAGCACCTCGAGCTGGCCGCGTTCTACCCGAAGATCGCGGTCAGCTACACGCGGATCGTGACGATCGCGACGGACGAGCACCACACGTTGCAGGAGTTCCGGGCGTCGGTCGGGGCGCAGTGGCCGTTCCTGTCCGACCCGGGCCGGATCGTGCAGCGTGACCTCGAGATCCAGGAGTACACCGACCCGGACAACGACCCGATCCCGTACACGCTCGTCCTCAAGCCGGGGCTCGTCGTGCACAGCATCTACAACGGGTACTGGTTCTGGGGCCGGCCGTCGATCGCCGAGCTCTGGCAGGACCTGCGCGCGGCGAGTGCCGAAGTACGGCCGGACTGGGATCTCGGCAAGCCGGGGCTGCGGGAGGCGTGGGAGAGCGGCGACCTCACCGCCTTCCACGGGTGGAGCAAGAAGTAGTCACTCGATGTCGTCGTACAAGCGGACGGCGGCCAGCAGACCGTCGGTACCGCGCTCGAACACGGCCAGGCCGGCTTGGGGTTCGCCGCGGCCGACCAGGTTGTACTCGAGCGCGCAGCTGGTTCCGTCGTCGGCGGTCGCGCAGGGTCGCAGGTCTTCGCGGCCGCGGGCCGAGTAGTAGGCCTGGAGCTCGCTCGTCCCCCGGTGCACGTTGTCCGGACCGATCGCCTCCTGGACATAGGCGTCCGGCGCGAACGTCTTCACGACCGACTCCGTATCACCGGCCGCCAGCGCCTCGACGTACCGCCCGACCACGCCCGGCGTCTCGACCGGAGCCGCCGGGAGGATCGGTGCGCGCGGGTGCCGCCGCCCGTCGACCGGCCACTGGCTGCAGTACGTCCGGAAGTCGATCGAGCGCTCGTCCATCGAGTCGGCCACGACCGCGACCGGCCAGGCGACCTCGCTCCCTTCGTGCAGCACGTGGGCCAGCAGCTCGACGACCGCGCGACTCCCGACCGTGATCGAGCCGACCACGCTGATCCGCGACTGGTGCGCGGCCATCCACGCCTTGTTGTCCCGGATGAACGCCCGCAGGTCGTGATGCCCGCGGACCTCCCCCGCGCGCGGATCGTGCACGACGACCTCACCCGGCCAGGCCCGCTCCAGCGCACCAGCACCGCCGTCGTCGAGCGCCTTGAGGTACTGCATCACCGGATCGGCCTGCCCGCGCGCCCGCGCGTCCCGGCGCGACAGCTCGATCGCAGTGGAGAACTCCGGGAACCACGGCATCACAGGCTCCAACCGCCGGCCAATCGGACAGCTCTACGCTACGGCACCCCCCGCGACGCTCGCGCGCGCTAGTCGAGGTCCGCGTAGATGGCTGCGTGGTCGGACGCCGCGTGGACGTCGGCGGTCAAGGTCGGGTAGATCTCCCAGGGGTTCTTGGTCCGCGGGCCGCGCCAGACACCCTTGCGGAAGACCGCGCCGCCGGTGGCCTTCGCGAACAGGGCCGGTGAGAGCAGGATGTAGTCGATCTTGTCCTTCTCGTTCCCGCTGCCGAAGGTGCCCTTGCGCGGGCCGAACTCGAAGTTCGGGTGGGTGCTGATGTCGCGCAGGTCGGTCTTGCCGAGCAGCGGGACCAGCGCGGTGCTCGCCGGGTCGTCGTTGAAGTCGCCCATGACGACGATCCGGTCGACCCCCGAGGCCTGGAGATCGTTGTAGATCTCGGCGACCCGGGTCGCCTGCCGCTCCCGGCGTTTCGCGCCGATCGGGTCGCCGGGCGTGCTGTACCCCTTCGACTTGAAGTGGTTCATCAGGATCACGAGTTTCCCGGACGGCGTGTCCACGTGGTACTCGCAGCAGTCGCGGCTGAACACGACCCCCTGGGCGTCGACGTCGAAGACGTGGGAGCGCATGTCCGCGAGCGGGTTCGAGTTCCGGAGCAGGATGCCGACGTCGATCCCCCGGTCGTCGTTCCCGTCCACCAGCATGACTTCGTCGTACGGCGTGCCGCCGACCTCGGCGATCAGCGCCTCGGAGAACATCTTCAGCAACGGCCGGCTGTCCGCCTCGACCACGCCGAGGATGTCGGCGTTGATGTCCCTGATCACCATCGCGGTGTGCTGCATGGCCAGCTCGTCGACCTGCTCGGTCTTGAGCTCGACCCAGCCGATCCAGTCCGCTCGCCCGTTGGCGACAACCTCGACCGGACCCGTCCGCGGCCGCTTGAGCAGCCTGCCGCGGATCTTGCGCAGCCGGACGAACTCGCTGTCGTCGGCTGTCAGCAGCCCGAGGATCCCGAGCTGCTTCAGGATCTCTGCCTTCGTCGGCTCGGTGTAGACGGTTTCCTCGAACAGGGCGTTCAGCTCGGCCTGCGCCGCGAGCACCGGCTTGGCGGCCGCCCACGAGTTGAGGTTGAGCGCCTTGGCGCGCGCGAACAGGTTCTCGACGTTGAAGGACGCAATACGCATCCTGATTCCCCCTAGGCATGTCTCGTCACGAGGCCCCCCTGGCCCGGTAACTCGATGGAATCGCGCGTACACAGCCGCGTCAAGGCCGCGCTGCCCGTGGGTTCGGGACCAGGGTGTTCCACGGGGGCGACGGGCGCGCGATCCGGGCAAGGTTGGCGTCGGTCCAGAGATCACGACTTCCCAGATCACGACTTCCCAGAGAGGTTCTTCCGATGCGTCCTTCCAACGACTCCACCGGCCCGACCCGGCGGCGGGTGCTGCAGGGCGGGGTCGCCGCCGGTCTCGGCGTGGCGGCGGCTGCTGTCGGCAGCGGTACGGCGAACGCGGCCGCCGCCGTACTGCCGACCAAGCCGCTCAGCGGCTCGGCCGCGATCCACCCGTTCCACGTGTCGATCCCGCGCGACCAGCTCGCCGCGCTGCGTCGCCGAGTGAGCGAGACGCGCTGGCCCAGGACCGAGCTGGTCGGCGACCGCTCGCAGGGTGTGCAGTCGGCGACCGCGCAGGCGCTGGCGAAGTTCTGGGCGACGAAGTACGACTGGCGCAGCTTCGAGGCGAAGCTCAACAAGCTGCCGCAGTTCACCACCGAGATCGACGGCGTCGACATCCACTTCATCCACGTCCGCTCGCGGCACAGCAACGCGCTGCCGCTGATCATGACGCACGGCTGGCCGGGGTCGATCGTGGAGCTGCTCGAGACCGTCGGCCCGCTGACGAACCCGACGCAGTACGGCGGCCGCGCGGAGGACGCGTTCCACCTCGTGCTGCCGTCGATCCCGGGGTACGGCTTCTCCGGCCAGCCAACCGAGATCGGGTGGGACCCGGCGCGCATCGCCCGCGCGTGGGCCGAGCTGATGCGGCGCCTCGGGTACACGCGCTGGGTGGCGCAAGGCGGCGATGTCGGCGCGTCGGTCACCGACACCTTGGCCCGCCAGGCGCCGGCCGGTCTGGCCGCCATACACCTCAACCTGCTGGTTCCCGCGCTCGGCGGCGCTCCCGAGCCGAAGAACACCCCCGAGGAGCTCGCCGCGGCCGCCCTGCTCACCGAGTTCGCGACCACGGGCAACGGCTACCTGATCGAGCAGTCCACCCGGCCGCAGACGATCGGCTACGCGCTCCTCGACTCGCCGGTCGCCCTGGCCGCCTGGATGCTCGACCACGACACCGACAGCTACTACAAGATCTCCCGGGCCTTCCGCGGCGGTCCCGTCGCCGGCAACCTCACCCGCGACCACATCCTCGACAACATCACCCTCTACTGGCTGACCGGCACCGGCGCCTCCGCCGCCCGCGAGTACTGGGAAGGCGCCCGCTTCCGCGCGGCCAACGCCGGCAAGCCGCCGGTACCCGTCACCATCCCGGTCGCCTTCAGCGCCTTCCCCGGCGAAATCTTCCAAGCCCCTCGCAGCTGGGCCGAGAACAGCTACCCGACGCTCACCTACTACAACAAACCCGCCCGCGGGGGCCACTTCGCGGCCTGGGAAGAGCCGCAGCTCTTCACCGACGAACTCCGCAACGCGTTCCGTACACTCCGCTGACCCGTCCCAGAAGCCCGGCCGGCCGACATACTTGAGGCATGGCCGGGATCTGGGGGCGTGGGCCGGGGGCCAATCGTGGGCGGGCGTTGCGGTTCCTCCGTGGGGTGACGAGTCGGTACGAGCGGTCGCAGGATCCGACCGAGCTGCTGGCCGACAAGACGGTGGCCGGGGTGCAGGAGGCGATGCGGCACGCCATGCGGAGCACGTGGGACCTTCCACTGGTGACGTCCGAGGTGGATGCGGAGGTTGCGCTCGAGGTCGGGAAGTACTACTGGTACCAGCACCTCGCGACAAAGGACGACGCCGCGCGTGGGGTCGCGATGGAGTTTCTGGGGCTGGCCAGGCGGGCCGGTAGCCCACTGCGAATGGAGGCTTCGTCGCGGTTCTTCAATCGGGTGCGGCCGGATGACATCCCGGGGCCGGACGATCGTCCGGTGGTCGATCCGGCGGCGGTGTACGGCGTACCCGGACAAGCCGCCGAGCCGGAGCCCGAGCCTGACCGTGACCTGAACTTCTACGAGTGGGTAGCGGCCGTGGTCGAGCATCTGCTGCCGCATGCGGCCGAGGTCGGCGTTGACGTCGCTGCCGCCGAGCTGGCGCAACAGTTGCCCGCGCAGTTCGACATCGTGCAGCCCGGCCTCGGATCGGACGTGGCGAGCGAGATCGCCATCCGGGTTGCCGAGGACCGCAGCAACCCACGCCTGGCGGTCGACCTGGCCGAGGCGCTGTTCTCCGAAGCCGCCGCGATCGCGCCCGACCGGGCCCGGCGCAGCAGCCTGGCGGCGAACCTCGGCGAGCTGCTCCGCGGCCGGTTCGTTGTCTTCGGCAACGAGGCCGACCTGGAAGGATCCCTCGAAGCCGGCCGGACCGCCAAGGTCCTGGCCGAAGGCGACACCACCGTGGAAGCCGCCGCCTTCAACATCATCGGCGCCGCCCTCCTGACCCGCGGCCGACGGCGATCCAGCCTGGACGATCTCCGCGGCGCCGTCGACGCACTGTTCCAGGCCACTCAGCGCGCTCGGCCGGACGATCCCGCGCGGCCGGGATATCTCGACCTGCGCGGCATCGCGCTGCGGGAGCTTGCTGTCGCCACCGGAGACCTGGCGCGACTGGACGACGCCGTCGAGATCGGCGCCGCCGCGGTGCGCCTCTCTCCGAGCCCGGCCGACGCGCAGGCGAATCTGGCCGAGACTCTCATTGCCCGCCTGGACCGTACCGGACGCCTGGCCGATCTCGACGAGGCGTACGACGCGGCCGCCCAGGCCGTGGATGCCGGCCGGAACGCACAGCGGCTGCGGCAGCTCGGCCGGGTGCTGCTGCGGCGGTACGAGTGGCGGCACGATCCCGCCGACCTAGACAAGGCCATCGCGACGTACGACGCGGCGCTCGACTTCCTCCCCGAGCAGGATCCGCTCCGCGCGGACGTGGCCAGCGACCTCGGCCTCACGTACCAACGCCGCTTCGCCCGGTTCGCCGAGAAGTCGGACCTGTACAACGCGATCTACTACGGCTCGATGGCGACCGAGCCAAGTCGCGACGGCGGTACGGCGCGGGCGCGGCGACTGTCCAACTACGCTGTCGCCCTCGACCGCTCGCTCGGGGACGCCGATGACGCCCAGCTCGCCGCCGAGTCGGTCATGGTGGCTCGTCAGGCCGCGGACGCCGAACCGGCCGGGCATCCGGATCGACCGCGGTACCTCCACAACTACGTGACCACGTATCTGCGCGAGCACCGCGACAACGACGAGCTGGACCGGGTGGTCAGCGCAGCGGCCGAGGCCGTCGACAGCCTGCGCGACCCGCGGTACTTGAGCCTGTACGTCACCGCTCTCCTCGCTCGGTACGACGCGACGGCTGCTGCCGACGATCTGACCCGCGCCGACCGCGCCGCTCGCGAAGCGTTGGACTCGGCGGCCGCGGACGATCCGCTGCGGTACCAGTACTTGATTGGTCTGGCCAACGTCCGGGTGCGCGAGTCCCGCGGCGGTGGGAACAGTCAGGCGGCTCGGGAGGCGATCGAGCTGAGCCGGGAGATCGTTGCCGACGGCACCGCTCCGACGCTCGTCCGCGCCGAGGTCGGGAAGGTGTGGGGCGAGGTGGCCGCCGAGCTGGGCGACTGGACCGCGGCCCTCGAGGGGTTTGGTGCGGCGGTCGAGCTGCTGCCGCGGCTCGTGTGGCGCAGCCTGGAATACCGGGAGCGACGGCGGCTGGTCGCCGAGCTCGCCGGCCTGCCGTCACCAGCCGCGTCCGCGGCGCTGACCGAGGGGTTGCCGGAGCGGGCGGTGGAGTTACTGGAGACCGGTCGCGCTGTCCTTGCCTCGCCACATGACGTGTCGGACCCCGAGCTCGTCGACCTGCACCGGCGGCTGAACAATCTGATGGATTCGTTCGCGTACTGGTCCGGACCGGACCGTCGGGAAGCCGCCCGGCGCTGGGACGAACTGACAGCGCAGGCCAAGGTTGGGCCGACGCCGTACGAGGAGCTGCGCGAGGCGGCGGTCGACGGCCCGGTGATCCTGGTCAACGTCAGACGCTACCGCTGCGACGCGATGATCATCACGACCACCGGACTCACCGTCGTACCGCTCCCGGACCTGCGCCTGGCCGAGGTGGTCCAGCGCGCGGAGGACTTCAGTCGAGCGGTGGCCGAGCCGCGTCGGCTGCGGTCGCGGGTCGTCGTCAAACAGACCTGCGACTGGCTGTGGGCGACGATCGCGGACCCTGTTGCTGCGCAGCTTGAAGCCGGCAGCCGGGTGTGGTGGTGCGTGACCGGGCCGTTGATGTCGCTTCCGCTGCATGCGGCCGGTGAGGTCACCGACCGGCTCATCTCGTCGTACACGCCGACGCTGGCCGCGCTGATCGCGGCCCGCCAACGTCCGGGTGTGCTGCCGTGGCGATCCGCGGTGCTTGTCGGGATGCCGGAAACGCCGGGATTACCAGCCCTCCACCACGCGGAGCGCGAGCTCGAGGTCGCCGGCCGGCGCTTGCCGCAGCCTGAACTGCTCGTCGGACCGGCCGCGACCCACGACGACGTGATGCGGAGTCTGCAGTCGGCCGATGTCGTGCACTTCGCCTGTCACGGTCGGCAGGACGCCGACGTACCGGGTGACGGCCGACTGATCCTGGCCGACCAAGACCTGACGATCGCTGACCTCATCACCAGCAGCGCGGTGCCGCAGTTCGCGTTCCTGTCCGCGTGCGAGACGGCTCGCGGGGATGCCGGTGTGCCGGACGAGTCCCTGCACCTGGCCGGTACGTTGTTCCTTGCAGGCTGCCCGCAGGTGATCGGCACGATCTGGCCGGTCAGCGACGCGGCGTCGGTCGACGTGGTCGCGGACGTGTACGACGAGCTGCCGGCCGCCGGTCCCGCGTCAGCCTTGCACGCGGCCGTCGCGAAGGTGCGCCGGCGCTACCCGGACGACCCGATGCGCTGGGCTTCCCACGTTTACTTCGGCCCGTGATGGTCGTACGGCGATGTCGTCGCCTGGCCCTGTCGCCACGACTTGCACAGGTCATGCGCCAGCGTCCGTTCAGCCGCCGGGTCGGTCGGTAGGGGTTGATGGAGTGCGACGAGCAGGTCGAACCGATGCAGGTCGAAGGCTGCGTCGACGGCTTCGCCGTACGCCATGGCCGCCTGGACGGCAGCGCGGTAGGCCAGCAGGCCGATCGCGATCGGTAGCAGCGCCAGGAAGATCCACCAGCCGGAGCCCGCGAGCAGAACGATCGCCACGAGCCCGGTGAGCAGGAAAACCACGCACAGCCGGATGGAGATGTCGAGGATGTCGCGGCGGTCGTCGACGATCTCGCGCGTCCGTGCGCCCAGCACTGGATACAGCCTGGGCCAAGCCACCACCGCGTCCCATCCGAACCGAGCACCCGCGTGCGCCTCGCCCGCCGCCAGCGCGTTGCCGAACGCCGTCGCCCGTACCGCGTCCTCGGCCGGATACCGCTCTCGCAGCCTGGCGCCGGCCCGGCCGATCCTGTTGAGGTCCTCCTGTGTCAGCGTCTCCGGCGGATCCGGCAGCGCCGCAGCGTCGACCAGCTTCTGCCGCCGCTTCTGCTGTGCCTCCCGCAACGGCTTGTCCAGCCAGGTGAGCCAGCGCGGCCAGTACCCCTCAACCAGCCGCACCAGACCGAGCTGCAACGGCTGCGTCACCGCACTGACGATCGTGAGCGCGACAGCGAGCAGCAGTACTTCGCCCAGCCCCAAGTTCCCCGCTGTCGTCCACGCCCGGCTGAACCGCAACTCCCCCGGCGCACCCGCCCATACCAGGACCAGGAAGAACAGCGCCGCGCCGTACGCCGGCAGGTAGTTCACCAGCACGAAGCGACCGCCGAAGGCGTCGCTCAACGGCTTGACCGCTGCGTCGAGATTCATTGGGGCGGATCCATCGCGCCATGCCCGTTGACACACAGCGGCGGGTCCCGCGGATCCACGTGCAGCCGGTAGGTGACGCTCCCGCACTCCGCACAGAGGAACGTCAGCAGCTCGTACGCCGAGGAGTACCCCGGCAGCGACGCGCCATCGCCGGTCCCGACCGCGCGCTCCTCCTCGACGAGCTCCACGTGACCACGCCCGGCCCCACCGATCACGTCGGACCCGACCACGATCGCCACGCTGTCGACGGAGTCCTCAGCGCGGAACAGCTCCTCCATCACCTCAGCGGCGCTCAAGACCGGAAACTGCTCCGGCAACTCGAGCCGCGGAGCCCCCTCGTCCGGCACCACCCGATCCCGCAGAATCCCGTACTCGTCCGCGCCCATCCCGGCATTATCGCCTGCTCGCGGCCGCCAGGAACCAGACGCCGGAGCCGGTGAGGGCCAGGAGGAGCAGGACGGAGACCTCGTCGCCGAGCTCGCGGCGGAGCTCGTTGTTCGACTTCGCGCAGCGGGTGAGGTGTTCCAGGGTGCGCGTGCCGCTTTCGCCGTACCGCTCGGACTCGGCGGTGCAGATGGTCAGTTGGGCGCCGATGGCATGGATCTGGCCGCGATGCTCGATCGACTCCGGCAGGGTCCACGCGAGCAGGGCGACCAGCGCCGCCGCGGTCAGGGCCGCCCAGGCTGCCAAACGGGTCATCGCTGCTTGTCCCGTTCTGACCGGTGGCGGTGGATGCGCCAGGCCACAAACGCCGCGAGTACGACGGCCACCGCGATCAGCGCCGTCGCGCGGCCGAACGTCTTCTCGACCCGGGCGTAGGAGTTGCCGGCCAGGTAACCGATCAGTACGACGGCGGTCCCCCACACGATCCCGCCCGCGGCGTTGAAGCTCAGGAACTTCAGGTACCGCATGCCGGACAGACCGGCCAGCGCCGGCATCGTGGCCCGGAAGAACGCGACGAACCGGCCGAGAAAGACCGCCGTACCGCCGCGCTTCGCGAGGAACCTGCGCGCGGAGTCGAGCCGGTCGGCCCTGCGTTTGAGCAGCCTGCTCGCCATGACTCGTGGCCCGATCAGCCGGCCGACCTCGTAGCCGACGCTGTCGCCGAGAACCGCAGCTCCGATCACGACCGCCACCATAACGACCACGGAAGCGTGCCCGACGCTCGCGGCCACCCCACCGAGGATCGCCGCCGTCTCACCGGGCAGGACGAAGCCCACGAACAGGGCATCCTCGGCGAACACGAGCAGGCCGACCAAGCCGTACACGGGTAGTCCGTGCAGGCTCAGCAACCAATCCGTCAACCGACTCACCCCACGACGGTAGCCCGGACCATAAATCCTTTGGCACCCCCGGCAGCTCCGCCCACACTTCACCCCTATGGACGACGACGAACTCGCAACACTCCTCAAGAACGACCGCTACCCCCGCTCATCGAAGTACTCCGCCCGCTGGCTGGTCGACAACGTGATGGGCCCCCATCCCCTCTGGCAAGCCGAAGCCCTGACCGACGTCATGCGGTTGGAACCCGGCATGCGAGTCCTGGACCTGGGCTGCGGCACCGCCCTGACCTCGATCTTCCTGGCCAAGGAATTCGGCGTAGAAGTCTGGGCCACCGACCTCTGGATCAAGCCCGACGACAACCTGCAGCGCGTGCTGGACGCCGGCGTGGAAGACCAGGTCCACCCCATTCACGCCGAAGCCCACACCCTCCCCTTCGCCGCGAACTTCTTCGACGCCGCCATCAGCATCGGCGCCTACCACTACTTCGGCACCGACGACCTCTACCTCGGCTACCTCACCAGCTTCCTCAAGCCAGGCGCCCAACTAGGAATAGTCCAACCCGGCCTCGCGGAAGAGTTACCCACCCTTCCCCCACCCGGCCTGGAACCCTTCTGGCACTGGGACTTCTGCGCCTGGCACTCCCCCACCTGGTGGCAGAACCACTGGACCAAAACCGGCCTGGTCACCGTCGAATTAGCCGACCGCCTCCCCAACGGCTGGCAAGACTGGCTCCAATGGAACCAAGCCTGCGACGCCGACACCACCTCCCCCCAATGGGAAGCCCAAATGCTCCAAACCGACGCCGGCCACCACCTCGGCTTCACCCGAGTAGTAGCCCACCGCAAGGAGTTGTCCGAAGCGGGCGCTCAATAAGACGTGCGCTTACATCATTCGC
This sequence comes from Kribbella sp. NPDC026611, assembly GCF_040638345.1. Lineage (NCBI taxonomy): Bacteria > Bacillati > Actinomycetota > Actinomycetes > Propionibacteriales > Kribbellaceae > Kribbella > Kribbella sp. NPDC026611. The sequence continues at coordinate 588,793 of NZ_JBEZYC010000004.1, read as the reverse complement.
TCGAATGCAATTCGGGACTGGGGTGGCGACGAAGTCTCGCGTCGTACGTGCCGGCGGCGTAGCTTGAAAGTGGTGGTTGATCATCAGACGCCGCCGGGGGCTAGGGGGAATGTGATGTCGCGTTCGGATGATTCTGTTTACGATCCGCAGAGCGATGAAGAGCTTCGGTACTGCGGTCTTCCGCCGCAGCCGGAGCCGGTGATTCCGGCCGGGCTCGGGTCCGACCATGTCGGGGCGATTCTGCAGGGCCGCACCAAGTGGGTGAACGGAACAGTTCTGCACTACTACTTCTTCGATCGGGATACCGACGGTTCGCAGATCCCGTTCCCCGACGGCAGCACGAGATTCGTCCCCTGGGTCGGGGCCAAGCCGCAGTGCGACGTCGTACGGCACGCGTTCGAGACCTGGAAGGAGCTGGGCCTCGGCCTGGAGTTCCGTGAGGTCACCGACCGCTCCGAGGCCGAAGTACGCATCGGCTTCCTCTTCGACTTCGACGGATCGTGGTCGAACGTCGGCCGCGACGTACTGCTCGAGGGCATGAACACGCGGACGATGAACTTCGGCTGGGACCTGACGTCCTCCCCGCACGGGGTGACCACCGCCCTGCACGAGATCGGCCACACCGTCGGGCTGCCGCACGAGCACCAGAATCCCTTCGCCGGCATCGTGTGGGACGAGGCCAAGGTGTACGAGTACTTCGCCGGCCCGCCGAACAAGTGGGACGACGACAAAACCTTCCACAACGTACTGCGCAAGCTGGACCCGCGAGAGGTCGAAGGATCGGCCTGGGACCCGACGTCCGTCATGGAGTACGCCTTCGGCGCCGGCCTGATCGTCCAGCCGGCGCAGTACGCGGCCACCGGCGTACATCCACCGGGCACCATCTCCGACGCCGACAAGCAGTACGTCCTGAGCTGGTACCCGGGCCTCGGCGAGGAAGCCCCGCCGCAACTGGATCCGTTCCAGTCCGTGCCGCTGTCCCTCAAGCCCGGCGGCCAGGCCAACTTCGAACTGTCGCCGCCGGCCACCCGGCAGTACGACCTCGGAACCTTCGGCGCCAGCGACACCGTGATGGTCCTGTTCGAGGAGGTTCACGGCGAACTCCGCTACGTAGCCGGCGACGACGACAGCGGCGAGAACCGCAACTCCCACCTGACGGCCAAACTCTTCCAAGGCCGCCGCTACGTACTGCGCATCCGCCTCAACTACACCTGGTCCTCCGGGCAAACCGCAGTCATGTACTGGTGAGGCCCGTACGTAGCCTCGGTGCGAGAGGCGTTGTGCATGTCAAGTCAGGCAGGCTCTCGAATGCAGCCAACGAGTAAGAGACTGAGGCGCTGGCGAGGAGTCGGGTTCGCAGCGGTTCTGCTGATCTCTTGCGCCGTTGCGATGGCCGAGACGGACCGGCTGGTCACGGGCGCGCTCACCTCGACCGGAGACAGTCGTTCGGTGACCGACGTGGTCGGGATCGGAGCGATCGCCGGTCGTACCGCGTGGAGCGATTGGTCAGGGCTGACCGACGGCCGGCACGCTGTCGCCCTCTGGATCATCCTGCACGCGACCTTCGACATCGGTCTCTACGTTGGTTACCTGAGACTCCTCGGCCTGTTCATCGATCATGGCCATCGGACGGACCAGAGGACCGCAGCTGCTCAAAGGATGCCGGCCCGGCTTGCGCAGTGGTTCGTAAAGTCCAGACTCCGTCCCGGGCGGCTCCTTCGCTCCCTGCTCTGGCTCGAGATCACGGAGACTCTGCTGTTGTGGGTCGGAGGCCTCTGCGTCTACCACGGCGCGGTCTCGGCGTGGTACCCGTGGCTGGTCGTTGTTGTCGCCGTCGCCAAATGGGTGGTCGGTGGACTTCTGATCCTGGCCATCGCGCTCGACAGGAAGCTGCGTGCCGTCCTCGGGCAAGCTGTTCTGCGTGCCGCCCGGGCGCTCAAGGTTCAGCGGCTGTCCTTTGCCGTTGTCGTCGTACTCGCGGCGTTCTCACTCGTTCCAGGGCGGAACATCTGGGACCAACTCCCCGACGTACAGCGCTCCTGGTTCGCGGGTGGAGCGTCGGGCGTGGTGCACCTCCTCCTGGCATTGGTTGCCGCTGGCATCGTTGGTGGCTACCTCTTCGTGCTGGGCCGGCAGCGGACAGAGCGAATCTGGACCGTCCAGGTCTGGCGGCCGGCTCATCGCGACCTGGAATCCACGGAGGTGTCCCGCGCGACGGACCCAGAGCCGGGGACATGGGTATGGGGCGGGTGGATCGTCACCGCGGTTGTCCCGGTGGCAGTCGCGGTAGTCCTTGCCTGGCGAAAGGTACCGGGAATCATCGACTGGTCGCTCGTGATCGTCGCGTTCGGCGCTCCGGCGCTGGTCGTCCTGCTGTCCTTGGTGGCTTCTCTGGTTGCCAAACTTCGGGGTCGCCCGCTGTGGTGGGAACCGAAGCTCCAGGTTGAGCGGCCCAGGACGTTCGCCCGAGATGTCTGGGCGACGGGTGACATTCTCGCGACCTGCGTCGTGGTCTTCGCCGGTCTTGGACTGGTCCGCTCGCTGCTCGCGCCGATCTTGCTGGGCCCCAAGGACCGCTGGGGGCTCTGGTTCCTCGAGCTCGCCGCGGCGGCGATCGGCGGCGTGATGGCGTTCGGTGCGGTGCCGTGGGCGACCAGGTTCTGCGCCTGGCTCGACCTGTCCACCCGCAGTGGGTCCGAGTGGATTCCGGCGAACGACGCCGGACGTTCTGCTTTCGGTACGAAAGTAAGAAAGTTCCTGTCCCCGAAGGATCAGGATTCGAGGAAACGTGCGGCGTTCGTGATCGTCCTGATCGCGGTCGGTTGGCTTGCCGTGCTGCTCGTGTTTCCTTTGGCCATCGCCCCGGCGGTGGGGGTCGTGGCGACGACAGGACTGACGCTCGGCAGCTGGGCCTTCCTACTGGGCTTCCTCATCGTCCGCCTGCAGCGCTACAAGCCGCTGCCGATCTTCAGGGTGCTGAGGCTCAAGGCAACTCCGCTTCTCACCCTGTTACTCCTGTTTCTGCTGTATCAATCACACGCAGGCGGAGATCCCGATCTCCATCAGGCCCGCGTCTCCGGCACCGACGCCCTCCTCGGTGGCAGCGCTCGCGTCGACCTCGAGCAATCGTTCAAGCAGTGGCTCGACGATCCGGCCGCGGCGTGTACACACACGGCAAATGGGCACGTCGTTCGCCCGATGGTGCTTGTCGCAGCAAGTGGTGGCGGCGTCCGGGCGGCCGCCTGGACTGCCGGTGTGATGGACAAACTGCGCGCCTCGCAGCCGGGGACCTCGGGGACGGCGGCGTGTCTCCACCAGGTGTTTCTGTCCAGCGGCGTCAGCGGCGGCTCCATCGGACTGGCGATCGCCCGGAACGAGCCGAACGCGCTGGAGGCCACCACGAAGATCGCTGACGAGCACAGCCTCGCGGCCGCGATCGCCGGCCTGCTCGTCGGCGACATGGTCGCGTCAGCCAGCGGTTTACGCGTGCCGTCGTACGCCAACATGCCGGCCGACAGTGAACAGCCGACGTGGCACTGGCGAGATCGGGCCGGACTGATGGAGACGTACTGGGAGTCGCGCATCCCGTCGCTCGCACGTCCCTACGACTCGGAGACGACCGGCCCCGGCGGTGCGCTGCTGATGAACTCAGCCGACGCGAGCTCCGGATGCCGCGTGCTGGTCAGCCAGGTCGATCTTGCGACGGATCTGGCCGCAGGCTCCGACACGGCGAGTTGCAGCGGACTCATCAACCAACCGCCGGCCTCGCTGGATCTGCAGGCGCTCTATGGGACCTGCCAGCATCGCATCACCTGGGCCACCGCCGCGATGCTGTCCGCACGCTTCCCCACGGTCACCCCCGGCGGCCGGATCGAGAAGTGCATGAACCATCAGGATCTCCAGTTGATCGACGGCGGGTACGCCGATGCGTCCGGTCTCGGCAGCCTCTCCGACATCGCGCCGCAACTGCTCGAGGTGGTGCGGCGCCACAACGCCGAGGTCAAGGACGACGGACCGTTCGTCGTACCGGTCGTGCTCTTCCTCGAGGACGAGGCAAGAACCGACATCGTCCACCCTCCGCACGGCCTGTCCACCGAACTGTTCGTCCCGCTCGCCGGACTGCATGCCAAGGACGTCCAGGCATCGTCGGGAACCTGGCTGCAACGCCTCGCGACGAGCATCGACGAGCCGTGCCCGTCGACCGAGCCCGACGCGTGCCGAGCCGCCGTCTGGGCGGTACACAGCGCCGTACCGAACGGTGTCGTGATCGCGACGCCCGTCACCCAGCCGTCCGTCGAGGCGCCCCTCGGCTGGACGCTGTCCCAGGACAGCATCAACCGGCTGACGAGCGCCCTCGACGAACAGGCAACGAAGTGCCCCACTGTCCGGCCCGGTGGTTACGCCTGCCTCAACGAACTCCTCAACCTGCTGAAGCCTGCCCATTAGCCCGCGCCTTCCGGGCCCTCGGCTTGCGGACTGGGGGCGGTACGCCGTCCCCGCCGGCCTCCGGCTCGGCCGCGAACGGGATGAACGGCATGGTCAGTGGTAAGGCCGCCAGTCGCATCAGCAGCATGACGTTGTCGTCGCCGGCGGTCTTGTTGAGGCGGAGGCGGCCGCAGTTGGTGCAGCGGTGGATGAGGACCCAGCGGCCCTCGCCGCGGACAGTGACGGCGATCGGCTCCATGCCGCCGGAGCAGTCGGCCTTGCGGTCGCCGGGGACGTTGCGGTCCAGATGACGGGACCACAGACAACTCGGGCAGTGATTGCGATGGGTGGTGCCAGGGGCGTCGAGGGAGACCTCTACGCCGCAGTGTTCACAACTGAACGAACATGCGAAAGCCAAACCAGAGAACCTTTCAGAGAAAAGCTGCAGGACAGGACAGACATGGCTCTCCTCCTTCCGGTCCGCACCGGCTCCTCCGGCGCACGTCCTCACAGCAGATCAGCAGCCGGCGTACACCGTCAACCGATTAACCTTTCGCCGGGCTCAGCCGCGGTACGCAGCGACGGCGAGCTGGACGAAGGGCTCGACCAGCGGGTTCGGGTTCGACCTGGTCCAGGCAATCACGACGCGGCTCGGCGGCAGGTCGGCCAGCGGTACGACGACGAGCTGGACCGGCGGCTGATGGCCGAGGGGGCTCAGCCCGACACTGCCGTTCCACAGCACGGCCTGCCGGCACTCCTCGACCGAGCGGACCGTCTGCCTGTCGCGAGGTTCGCCTGCGTTCCAATAGTCCTGCCACAGCGGATCCGTACCGTCCGGGAACTGAAACCAGCGTCGATCGGCGAGGTCCGCGACCTTCAACTCGGTCCGATCGGCGAGCGGATCGTCGGCGCGCAGTACGGCGCCGACTGGGTCTGCTCGCAGCTGGTGAACCACAAGCCCGGTCTCGTCGAACGGCCCACGCGTCAGGGCCACGTCGACGAGGCCTGCATGCAGACCGCAGGTCGGATCCGTGAGGTCGGTCTCCCGAATGCGTACCTCGACGTCCGGGCGACGCTGACGGTACGCCTCGGCCAGCCGCAGGGCGCCCTCGTCGGTGCTGTCCCCGAGGATCCCGACGGTGAGGACCGACGTACCGGCCGCGAGGCGACTTCCAAGGTCGTCCACGCGTTCCAGGATGGCTCGGGCCTCGCGGAGAAGGACCGCGCCGGCCGAGGTCAGGCTGACGCCGGTCGGTGAGCGGTTCAGGAGTACGGCGCCGAGTTCAGCCTCGAGCTGCTTGATCGCGCGGCTCAGCGGCGGCTGGCTCATGTGCAGGCGCGCGGCGGCCCGGCCGAAGTGCAGCTCGTCGGCGACGGTGACGAAGTACCGCAGGGTCCGCAGCTCCATGACCTGGGACGATACCGGCACGGTATCGGGTCAGCGGGATCGGTCTTGGACGGCCGGCGTCCGGCGACGGTGCAATCGGAGCATGACACCGCTCGCCGACCCCGCTGTCCACGTCGCCAACGTCACTGAGGTCGCGTCCGACGTCCTGGTGATCCCGAACGACAACGGCGACCTGGTCCCCAACATCGGCATCATCTGCGGCACGGACGCCGTCCTGGTCGTCGACACAGGCCTCGGAAACGCCAACGCTGTCGAGGTCCTCGACCTGGCGGCACGTGTCGCCGGACGTCGCCGGATCTACCTCACGACGACGCACTTCCATCCCGAGCACGCCTTCGGAGCGCAGGCGTTCGCCGGCCACGCGACGTACCTCGTCAACCGCGCTCAGGCCGCGGACCTTGCGCTGAAGGGATCTGCGTACCTGACCATGTTCCGCGGCTTCGGCGGCGCAATCGCCGAGCGGCTGGAGGACGTCGAGGTCCCAGTGCCGGACGTCGTGTACGACGACCTGCACGAACTCGACCTGGGCAACCGCGTGGTCCGCCTCCGCCCCACTGGGCAGGGACACACCAAAGGCGATCAGGTCATCGAGGTCGACGGCACCCTGTTCACCGGCGACCTGGCCGAGACCGACCAATTCCCGATCTTCCCCTGGTTCCCACCGCACGACACCGACGTCTCCGCGACCGGGTGGCTGGCCGTCCTGGAGCGCGTGGTCGCCACTGCTCCAGCCCTCGTCGTCCCCGGCCACGGCGGGATCAGCACCTCGCAGCTCCTGGTCGAACTCGCCGACTATCTGCGAGATCTACTGGCGCAGGTCGATCACCGCCGAGCCTCTCTCGAGGAAATCATCGCCGAGCTCCGTCCTCTCCTCATCGCTCAGCACCCCACCTGGACCGGCGAAGAGTGGATCGGTCCGACCATCGCCTCTATGCACTCTGCACGTGCTCGAGGAGCCAACGGGTCAGAGGGCGTAGCTGGGTGAAGGCGGTGAGGACGTGGGTGGCTGCGGATGGGGTGTGGATCCAGTCGTCGCAGCCCAGCGGGCGGGAGGCGATCAGCGACTTGTGACGCAGAAGCTCTGAGCGTGGATGGTCTGCCGGGAAACCTCGAAGGGGCCGTTTGAGCAGATCGCCTGAGATGGTGAAGCCGGACCGCTCGAGGGCACGCAGTACGGCGACCAGGCGGCGACCGGGGCCAGGGGCAGCAACTGCGGCTCGATAGCGCTCGATCTGGCTCGACGGCGCGTACCACCAGGCCAGGCCGACCTCCAGCCCGTCGAGGTCGAACCGGACTCCCAGCTCCACGTTCCGCGCCAGCCGAACAATCGCGCTCTGCCGCTGCCAGGCCTGCAGCAGCACCTCGCCGTACCCCCAGACCGAAAAGTCCTCGTACACCGGATCCGCGTCGGCCACCACGTTCAGCAACTCGATCATCGGCCGCCGAACCAACTCTTCCCGCTCCCGCCGACAATCCCGCCTAACCTCCGCCGAAGGCTCCCCCTCCAGCCGCAACAACACGTCAAAGGCGTCCCTGGGCCACCCCTCGAACGTCACCGTCACAACTTAGTCGCCGGACACCCCCCAGAACGCGATCTCGGTCGGCTTCCCATCGGTGTACAGCAGCTGGTAGTAACCGCTCCAGCGCTGCGGGTACGGCAGGCCGGACCCCGCGGCCTCGAACTCCGCACGACTAGGCGCAGCAGTACCGAACATCTCGCGCGCCACCATCTCCGGCAGCTCCCGGACCGCTGCCTCGTAGTCCTCGTCGTCGCTGCCGACCACCCGATCCATGTCGAGAATCGAGTGCGTCCCAACCTCCCAGAACTCCTCGTCCTCACGGAGCACGTCAAGCTCGGCCAGAGTCGCCGGTTTGTCACCGAGATCCTCGTCCCAGTACAGATCGCCGTCGGCAAACGTCCGCGTACGACACTCGACCAGCGCCGCGGCAACGTCACCGTCGTACGCCACCACGTAGTCCCACCCCGAAGCTCCCACAGTGCCTCCTCGCACCTCAGCATCCGAGCCACCAGGATCGAGGCCGACCAGTCGCGACCGCCAACTGTGTCACGCACCTGCAATAGCAACCGGCCTGGACGTCAGCCGGACATGTGTTGCTCAGGGGTTCAACCGTAACTACTATCCTCGATAGGAGATAGAGTGACGGCTTGAGGGGGCTGGCATGGGGGTTCGTGGTGACGTGCGTACACAGCGGGTGGGTCTGTTCGGACGGCTCGGGGCGGGGAATCTCGGCAACGACGCGAGTATGGAGACGATTCTGGGCTTCCTCGCGACCACGGCGCCGGAGGCGACCGTTGACGCTCTGTGCTCGGGCCCTGCCCGGCTGACCGAGCACTACGGTCTGCCTGCTGGGCAACTGCTGTGGATGCACGCTCCGATGACGTCGCGGCTGCGACTTGCGCGCCCGGTGATCACACTCGCGAAGATCGGGCTGGGCGCGGTCATCGACACCTGTCGGATCGCCGCGTGGGTACGCCGGCACGACGTGGTCATCGTCCCGGGGATGGGCGTGCTCGAGTCCAATTTGCCACAGCGACCGTGGCAGTTGCCGTACGCGCTCTTCGTGCTGTCGGTGGCCGGCCGGCTGTTCCGTACCAAGATCGCGCTGGTCGGCGTCGGCGCATCGGTCGTCGAGGAAGGGTTGACCCGGAAGCTACTGGTGACGGCCGGCCGGCTCGCGAGCTTCCGCTCGTTCCGCGATCAGGACTCCCTCGGCGCCGCGCAGCAGATCGGGCTGGCCGACCCGGCCGACAAGGTCTGTCCAGACCTGGCGTTCGCCCTCCCGGTGCCGCCGGATCTGCCCGGTGCGACCGACGCGGTGGGAGTCGGCGTGATGGCGTACTACGGAGGTCCCGAGGACCGGCACCAGGCGGATCGCGTACACACGGAGTACGTCACGAAGATGACCGCATTCGTCCGCCGGCTGATCGAGTCCGGGCGTCCGGTCAGGCTGCTGATCGGGGACGCGGACGACGAGGCCGTTGCGCTGGGCATCCGCGCCGCCGTCCGGGCCGGCGCGGGAGCCGACGTACCGATCAGCTATGACCGGCCCGAGACCGCCGACGATGTGATGCGCCAACTCGCCACCGTCGACGCCGTCGTAGGCACACGCTTCCACACCGTCCTGCTCGCAGTGAAGCTCGCGAAGCCGACAATCGCGATCGCGTACGGACAGAAGCACGCCGCACTGATGGCCGCGATGGGCGCGGGCGACCTGGTTCAGAACGTCAAGGACCTGGACGTCGACGTACTCGCCAAGCAGCTCGAGACCGCGCTGTCAGATCGCGACAGCCTCATCCCGGCATTGGCTGAGCGCAGCGACGAGAACGCACGTCGCCTCGACGACCACCTCACCGAACTGGCAGCAGCGCTGTTCTGACTGGAGTCCCGATAGTCAGGGGGGTGGGCACGGTGGAGTGGTTCAGGGATCCGGGGGTCGTCGGCAGGTACCGGGCGGCACATGAAGGGTGGGGACCGCAGGCGCGGTACTACCAGTCGCGCATTCATCTGATCAGTGCGTCGCTCCAGGGGCGCAGCGGTGAACTGCTGGACGTCGGGTGCGGTCCGGGCGTCCTGATCGAGCACCTGCTGAGGACGCGGCCGGACGACCTCCGGATCAGCGCCTGCGACATCTCCGCGGAGATGCTGGACACCGCCGCGGGCAAGCTCGCGGACGCGGGCCGAACGGACCAGGTCAGTCTCTCGCTCGCCAGCATCGAGCAGCTTCCGTACCCCGCCGCGCGCTTCGACGTCGTCATCGCGGCCGGCGTGCTGGAGTACGTCGACCTGAGCAGGGCACTGCCCGAGCTCGCACGCGTCGTCCGCGCCGACGGCCTCGTCATCGTCACCATGCTCAATCCGCTGAGCCCGTACCGCCTGTTCGAATGGTGCGTCTACTGGCCCGCCGTACGCCTCGTCGGACGCGTCGAACGCCTGCTGGGCCGACCCGCTGACCAGTGCCATACCATCGCAGCCTCCGGAATACGCGCCAAGTCCCACCGCCGGCTCACCCGGCTGCTCGGTGCTGCGGGACTTGAGGAGATCGACGCCGCGTACTACGACGTGAACGCCTTGCTGCCTCCGCTGGACGGCTACGTACGCCGATGGACGCGGCGCTGGCGCGACCGGCCGGACACCACCATCAGCCGCGGCGCACGTCGATGGTTGGGTACGGCGTACCTGATCGCGGCCCGGCCTGCTACTACTTGAGATAGTCTTCAATGCTGTAGCGTGCGGGTGTACACCGAAGGGAGCATCCGGTGCGTGGGTTCGGTGAGCTCGAAGCGGCGGTGATGGAGCGGCTGTGGTCCTGGGGCCGGCCGGCGGTCGTGCGTGAGGTCCTCGACGACCTGAACAAGGATCGGGACCTGGCGTACACGACCGTGATGACCGTGATGGACAACCTGCACCGCAAGGGCTGGCTGACCAGAGAACGTGAAGGTCGCGCGTACCGTTACGCACCGGTCGCGACGCGGCAGGAGTACAACGCGGAGCTGATGCGCGAGATCCTCGCCGGAAGCGGCGACCAGGCCGGCACGCTGCTGCGCTTCGTCGAGTCCGCTTCGCCCGCGGAAGCTGACGCGATCCGCCGTGCCCTGCGATCCCGAGGCACCCGCCGATCATGACCGTCGTCGCCGCGCTCCTCGGGTACGCCGCCTTTCTGGCCGTCGCCACGCCCCGGCTGCTCGACGCGACCTGGCTGCACAGGTCGCCTCGGCTCGCGCTCGCCTTGTGGCACGCCAGCGCGGTTTCGACTCTCCTCGCCATCTTGCTGGCCACCGTCGCCTGTTTCGCCGACGACGGTATGGCCAACGGCTGGCTGGCCGCCCTGAACGGACACGGCGGAGAGACCGGGCTGGCGTTCGCGGCGGCGCCGATCGTCGTACCACTCATCCTGCTCGGCCGGCTGGGTCTGACCCTGCAGCGGCTGTCGACAGCAAAGCGTGCGGGTTCCCGGCGGCACCTCGATCTCGTCTCGCTGCTGGGTCGCCAGGATCGCCAGCTGGGCGCAACGGTGCTACCTACGGAAACCCCGGCCGCCTACTGTCTGCCCGGCGCGGGCCGCATCGTCATCACCGACGGCGCGATCGCGATCCTGGACGGCGCCGAACTTCAGGCCGTCGTGGCCCACGAGACGGCACACCTCACCGGCCGCCACTACCTGCTCGTCGGCTGGGCCGACACACTGCGCGCTGCCTTCGGCGTACTACCGCTGTTCCGCCGGATCCGCCAGGCCACCGGAGACCTCGTCGAACTCGTCGCCGACGACCGCACGGTACGACGAGGCGCGCAAACCCGCCAAGGTGGCGAAGACCCCCGTCGCGTCTCCGCCGAAACCCTCGCCTCCGCCATCGCAGTACTAGGCTGCCGCCCCACCCCGACCGCCGGCCTAGCAGCAACCGGCGGCTCAATCCTGACGCGAGTCGAACGCCTACTCAGCCCACCCGCCCCACTACCCCTCGTCCCCCGCATCGGCGCAACCGGCGCCACCGCCGCGCTCCTAACCCTCCCCATCCTCCTGGCCTTCGCCCCCGCCGCACTCGCCGCAAACCTGATCGAGTGCCCACCCTTCCTCGGCTGAGACAGCGTCACTCACTCGGACGGTTCGGCACCTGCCGCGTGACAACACCCGTCCCAGCCAAGGCAACAAAGAAGGCCAGCACCGCAGTCACCCACTGCCCCGCAGTGATCGTCCCAAACCCACTGTGCTCCCCCTGAAGCGCCGTAAGCATGGCCGACAAAAACGCAATAATCCCACTTACGATGGCAGACCAAATAGCCTTCAAATACGGCCCAGCTTTACTCATAACTCCCCCACGCCCCTCAGTTCCGGTACCCCTTCACCTACTCGGAGACCACCTGAACCCCCCTTGATACAGCCGCTCGCCGGCACGCGCTGGTTGATCTCCTCATGCCTCGGCGGCTCCTACCTCCCAAGAGGATCCGGCGCCAAGCCTGGCCCTTAGGTCGCCGTCGATGCTTGGTCCTTGGGCACGGCGTGGCCCCGCCGGAGACTCAGTGCCGCGGACTCGGTCCTCCGCGACCTCGGTCTCTCCGACCGGTTCGCAGCGCAGCCGACGACCGGGGAGGTTCCGGATGCGCAGGCGGATTACATCGGCGTACTGCTGCGCCAACTCGGACGGGGCGACGTGTTCCTCGATCAGTTCGTCACCGAGCCAGAGTTGGACCTTCCAGAGCATCGATTGGAGCTCCCTAGGCTGTGTTCTGCTGCTGTCGATTGGCACATCTCGAGTCTGCAGAACAACGACCGGCGAGGAGAGAACCTCGATGCGGACAGCGACACTGTCCGCGAGCCAGCGCTCCCAACCGTGATCGGGTGTACGGCACGTCCCCGGTTATCATCGCGGAGTGGCGCATCCGGCGACGTACGACGGCCTGACCTCGCACGCCGGCAGCTTGTTCTGGCTGGAATCGAGCGGTGAGCGCCACGTCCTGAAACGTTGGAGTCCCGGTGCCAGCCCATCGCTCGCAGCGCCTGGTGACTTCGATATTGACAACGAGATCCATGCGTACGGCGGAGGCGCCTTCGCAGCAGCCGCTACCGGATTGTGGGGCGTGTCGGGCCACGACGGACGTATTTGGCAGCTCGCCCCATCCGGCGCGACACCGCTCACTCCGCCTTCAGCAGACGCCTACGGTGATCTCATCGCAGCAGACGATCACCTGCTGTTTGTCAGCGAGGGACACGATGGCGATCAGATCTGTGCGATCTCTACGACGACCGGTACCACTCGGACTCTCGAACACTCCCCCGGATTCTTGGCAGCACCGCGGCCGATCGGTGACAAGCTGGCCTGGTTGAGCTGGGACCTCGATGAAATGCCGTGGGACAGCACGCGGCTCTGGGTCGACTCGCACATCGTGGCCGGCGGCCCCGACGAGTCGGTGGTCGAGCCATGTTGGGGACCCGACGAGAATCTCTACTTCATGTCGGATCGCACTGGTTGGCTCAACTTGTATCGATGGGACGGCCGGATCACTTTCCCGGTGGCGCCGGTCGAGGCTGACTGTGCCGCGGCACCGTGGGAGCTGGGCTACCGCAGCTACGTGTTCCTCGCGGACGGCTCGATTGTCGTCCGGATTCGTGAAGGCCTTCGCGATCGATTGATGGTCGTCGGCAGCACTGGCCGGCAGTCGGTCTTGGACCTGCCCTTCACCTCCATCAAGCCGTATCTTGCAGCGCTGGACGACAAGATTGCTGTCATCGCGGGAACGCCAACCACGGCCCCAGCCGTCGTTGTGGTCGAGAGGGATGGCTCATGCTCGGCCGTCGCCGGCGAACTGCCTTCTGACCATGCAGTCCGGATGCCAGAAGAGCGGTCGCTCGACGAGCTCATGTTCTTGCTGTATCCGCCAATAGGGGCCGAGGACAACTGGACCGCACCTCTCATCGTCCGAGCACATCCGGGTCCGACTGACGAGGCCAGTTTCCGTCGCGATCCGCAGATCGACTTCTTCACCCGTAACGGCTTTGCTGTCGCCGACGTCGACTACCGCGGCAGCACTGGACATGGCCGCGAGTTCCGGCGCAGTCTGTACGGCCGCTGGGGACTGGATGACGTCGCCGATTGCCGGACCGTCGCGGAGAACCTCTTGACCCTCGGTACGGCAATCGAAGGGCAGGTCTTTATCTGGGGAGCGAGCGCAGGCGGGTACACGGCCCTGCACGCTGTCAGTCAGCCAGGCCCGTTTCGCGCGGCCGCAGCACGGTCGCCCATCATTGATCCGAGGCGGTGGGCGGACAGTGTGCCTCGCTTCCAACGCGCTCACGCTGTGGCGCTGTCCGGAGGTGCTGGACCGGTCTTGGCCGACCACATCACACGCCCGGTACTCCTGATCCACGGCAAGCGAGACGCGATCACCTCAGCGCAGGACACTGCCGATCTTGCCTCGGGCCTGCACGCTCGCGGCGCAGACCACGAACTGATGCTCCTCGATACATCCAGTCACACCCTCGCGGCTCCAGACCTCGCGACCACTGTGCTCGAGGCCGAGCTCGCCTTCTTCCGACGAGCCATCGACTCACCCCGGCAGGGCTGACCGAACGTACTCGCCGAACTCCACAACGGACTGCAGGCCCGCGTACGGCACAAGCTCCTGGCACAACTCACCGACCCGCTGCCGACTCCGCGCGGACGATGTCTGGGCGGCGAGGTCCACCGCCCGCATGCCGACCGTGCAAGCCTGCTCGGGTTCGCCGGCTCTGGCCAGCGATGAAGCCATCAAGGCAGTGTCAATGGCGAGTCGCCTGATGTGACCCGATCCAACGTGCGCCAGTGCCTCATCCGCCTGTTCTTGAGCCAGGCCTTGATGCCCGAGGTCGTGAAAGCAGTGCGCCATCTCGTCGGCCAGATAGGCGGGGCTGAAGTAGGCGATCCATGCCGGTTCTGACTCCGGACTGCTCGACTCCAGGTCGCTCTCGGCCCGCATCAACGCACTCGTCGCGACCTTCTCGTCCCCGGACCGAGCGGCCGCTCGCGCAAGCACCGCTTCGAACGCCGAGCGAACCCCAGGCGTCGACAAGCCGGCCGTGCCATGCAGCCCCACACGAGCCATCCGCATGGCGTTGTCCACATCACCACCGTGCAACGCCAGGTGCGCACTGCTCACCGAGAGCAGGTAGCCGCCGTAGAGCCGATCTCCCGCGGCCGACGCCAGTTGCAACGCTCGCAAGTAGCAGGTGCGCGCATATCCGTCGAGACCGAGATCGATGGATTGGTAGCCAATCAGCTCCCAGAAGCCGGCCGCGGTCGCGTAGAGGGCAGCCGCCGTGCCCTCGTCAATGGGTACGCCGTCGAGAAGCGCTTCGAGTTCCGTCGTGACATAGCCGGACACCACATGGTGCATCCGGCCACCACCGTGCTGGTGATCGAGCTGACGGAAGCTCAGCAACTGCTGACGCGCGGACTCAACGTCTTCCTCATTGATCCGTCGACCGCTGTCGGACCCGAGAATGCGGACCGCACCTGGGTCCACCGTCAGCCAGTCAAGGGCCGCACGCTCGAGAGACTCGACACCGGGCGCGCGCTCTTGGCGCGCCTGTCGTTGCGAGCGCAGGCTCGGCCCAAATGCCTCCAAGAGTCCGGACGCGCCCAGTGTCGCATCGAGCATCGAGATCAACTCCGGATGTGGCCAGCGGAGCGCCTTCTCGATCTTGCCGATCTGATCCTTGCTGACAAAGACCAACTCCCCGAGGTCTGCCTGAGACAGGCCTCGCCGGATCCGCAACTCACGGACCGCAGCGCCAAAAGCATGGCGAACAGACAGTTGCGGAGACAGGGGTCGAGGAGCCTGGGCCACCTCCTCACCTCCGATTTCGACGAACTACAGCCAGCGACGGCCCCGTTCTGACCATGATCTCGACAAGCCAACCAATGGCCCGAGATCTGGTCGGGCTCCGATGCGGACAACCCGTCTGTCCGCATCAGAACCCTCGACCACCTTCGGACGAACCGCTCAGACTCGATTACGTACCGCAATCGTTCGCCTACAACCAGCCGAGGTCAAGGTGCTTCTTGACTTCCCTCGGACCACCTGGGCGGGTGGACAACTCGCGAGCCCTCCAGCCGGTGGGCCGGCGCATCGATCCCTGCATCTGCGTCGGCCTGCCGTTCCACTCCGCCAAACTCGAGGAGAACCGAATGGTTACCTTTGTCCCGCTGCTGCCGGCCGAGACGATAGCCGCGCTACCGGCGCGTGCTCAGGAAGTCGTCGAGTACCGCAAGTCCGGGCTCTCGCTCAACCACGTTCAAGGGTGTCCGCTCGGGTGCGCGTACTGCATCCGCCACACCTACGGGCTGTGGGACGCTAACACTCCGGCCGCATTGATGACGGACACCGAAGCGGTCGAGCAACTGGTCAGCCATCGCTACTTCAAGCCCCACCAGACACCGCTGCAGATCTTCAATCGATCGACCGATCCGTTCCTGGCCGGTGTGCGTGATCATCTCTTCGCGGTGCTGGAAGAGCTTGATACCCGCGGCCTCACCAACCACGTCCTCGTGATCACCCGGGCAGTCGTCCGCGACGCTGACTGCACACGACTGAACGCCTTGAAGAACCTCAAGCTGACCCTGCTGTTCACCTACTCAGGTATCGAGGACCGCCGCGTGGAGCCCTATCCGAGCTCCGTGGCTGCCGCGTCGCTTCGCCGCGCAACGGCATACGGCTCGGCCGAAGAGCCGCGTCGCTATCGAACGATTTTGTACTGGCGACCGCTCGTGCCGGGCCTCAATGACACCGACAAGCAATTGCGAGATGCAGTCGACCTGTCCAGGACTGCGGACGCCACGGTGTTCACCGGGCTGTTTTATCGCGAGCAGATCGCCGAGTACTACAAAGCCAACGGCATCCCGGAGCCGTACCAGGGCACCGCGCGCCGGAAGATCGTGCCTGAGACACTCGACCGGCGCGTGGTCGACGCCTTCGCTGCTCGGCCCACCAGCGCCACGCCGTTGTTCCGCAAGACGTCCTGCGCGGTGTCCTACGTGCACGGTTTGCCGGACTACAACGGTCACTACGGAATCCGCGAACTCTGCGATATCTGTCCAATGGCCCAGCTGCAACTGTGCGCCGGTGCCCACCACGTACCGACGACGCGCGCGTTCCTAAATGCAGCCGCCGCGCTGCCAGAGGCGGCAGACTTGGAGGTGCTCGACATCACCGACCGTGCAGTGCGGGTCGATGGGCTGGCTTCGGAGCAGCCCCGGTACTTCCTGCAGCACGCGTTCGCGTTTCAGGTCCACGACGCCGGGCACCCGCACCACCTCAACCGGCACGGCCGCGCAGACATCGGATGGGAGGCGACGACGAATGGCTGAACCCGCGAGTTCGTGGACTGCGTTCAACTACGCCGTCGTCGATGTCGAAGGGAACGGACAGCAACCACCCGATCTGGTCGAGATCTCGGTCGCTCCGATCGACAACGGCACGATCGGCCAGCCGAAGAGCTGGCTGATCCGTCCCCCTCGACCGATCACGCCGATGGCACGGCGCTTCCACAGAATCACCGACGACGACGTCGCCGGCGCGCCGACAGTTGCCGACATCGAGGCCGACCTCCGCGCGGCGCTGACCGACCGAGTGTTCGTCGCCCACAACGCCAACATCGATCTCAGCGTGGTCAGCCGTGAACTGCACGGCTACGAACCACCTCACGTCCTCGACACCCTCAAGCTCGCCCGACGATTTCTGCCAGGCCGTGACTCCTACAAACTCGGCGCCCTCGTCGACGCCTTCGGCCTAGCCAGCGGGCTAGCCCAAGACTTGGTTCCGCACAGAGCCACGTACGACGCCATCGTGTGCGCCAGGCTGTTTGTCCAATTGGCAACACCTCCGGACCGCGAACCTCTCACGCTCACGGAACTGCTCGACGCCACCGCGACGAAGGCGACATCGAAGAAGGCTGCCGATGAAGCAGCCGCGACCCTCTTCTGAGCCTTGCGCCGGACTGTTCGTCACCATCGACGGCCCGTCCGGCGTGGGCAAAACCACGACCATGACCCATCTGGCCCGGCTACTCAAGACGGACCACAGCGTCGTCCATTTCACGGTCGAACCGTCACGTGGCCCGATCGGACAGCTCGCTTACAACCTCACCGACACCGTCACCGGCCCAGCTTTGGCATGCCTCTACGCAGCCGACCGGTACCACCACCTACAGGCCGAAGTCCGGCCGGCTCTCGCCTCAGGGCACCTGGTCGTGTGTGATCGCTATGTCCCCTCAGCACTCGTGATGCAACGCCTCGACAGCCTCGACCTCGACTTTCTGTGGAACCTCAACTCCCTCGCCGACAGGCCGGACCTGTCAATCATCCTGACCGCCACCTCGGAGATAGTCGCCGCCCGCCTGAAGGCCAAGGGCGCACATAACCGCCTACAGCTTCAGGACAACAGCAGCACAACAGAGGTCCGCTTCTACGAAGAGGCACGTCAGGTCCTACACCAGGCTGGCTACCAGACCATCGTGATCGACACCAGCCACCAGCCCCCGCGAGCAGTCGCCGCCCGAGTACGGGAAGCGATCCGCCAAAGACACGAGCAACTCCTTACCGAGAGCCATGCCAACACCAGAGCCACCGGACGGGCGTGAGTCAGAAAACCTACTCGGCCCCCGCCAGGTCCGACTTTGCCCATGAACGCTGGCAGCGCCGGCTCTTGACCGGCCAATGCCCGGTCGGGCTTCTCCGCCTAGGTCTCGCGCGACCGCAGCTTACGCGCCCCACTTGCGAACCAGCGCCCTGCTCGCAGCTTCCGACTCAGCCGCAACGGAATGAGCGGCACCGTCTCCGGCGGAGCCGCCAACCGCAACAGCAGAAGGCGTGTGTTATCTGCCGGACTGCGAGGACGAATCTGGACGCCTGACAGGCCAACAAGGCGAAGTGGTTCAGCGACATCGAAACTTACTACGTGACACAACTACATTAAAGCATGACTCGCGTTCCTAACTATCAACTACAACTCGCCAATACTTGGCTTGGCGGTTCGCGAATGCAGGGCGGGCTCCTTCCAAGATGTCGATCGACGTCTCACCTAGCTCGAACTCGGCTAGGCCACCTGCGGCTATATGGAATCGCCGATCTGCGTCGATCGTAGTATGCAAAATTTGGTCCGCATCTCCGACGATCGCGAGATTTGCATTATGAGTGACGAGTATTATCTGCCGTCGAGTGCAAGCAAATTGGATGGCTGGAACGAGTGACGTCTTGATGGCTTCATTATCCAGGTTCTCCTCAGGTTGATCCAAGAGAAGAGGCATCTGGGAGTTGTCGACTACTAAATAGAACAGGAGAAGAATCAGACCGCGCTGACCAGGCGAAAGCTGTTCGAGAAGCTGACCATCTTTCGTAATCGTCAACTGCGTATCAATCCAACGCAGCGATGCAAGCCGGTGGACATAATCCGCTACTGAGGTCGCCTTCTTGGTCGCTGCGGCAGGATCCCGTTCTCGACCGTTTGCGTTTCCACCATCATGTCGGAGGCGTAGCAGGATACCCTGGATTGTCGCAACAACGCTGTCCGGGTTGTTCGGCTCAACTGTCGATTGTACCGTCTCCAAATAGGAGATCAAGCCCGCATTTCGACGCGCATCTAGGCCCTCAAACAGCGACTCCCATAACGGAGCAAAGATCAGGTTAGCCGCGAACTCGAATCCAACCTGCGCAGCCAGTGGATTGTGCTGCACGAATTCCGCGGCAGGGCGATACAGACCGCGATATACAGTGAGGCGGTCCACGATCAACGAGTGCACGTTCGCGACGCCGCTCAGCACCTCAGTCTCAGCCCTGTCAATAAGAAACGGCAGTTCTTCGGCTCGCGAAATCAGTGCACGCACGCCGCGCAAAGTCTGAGGCTCCGCTGGCGAGCCAATTATAGAGTCTATGCGCTGTTGTATCGCCTCTAGATGAGCGCGTTTCTGCTCGCGGTCAGCATCGCCGATTTCAAGCCTCCGCTGAATGTCAGCAAGTGAAGCGATGATAGCCGTTTGCTCGTCACCAATGAGAGCGATCCGAGCATCTAATACTACTCTCCGCTCAACCCACGCACTCCGTAACGCCTCGACCATGGCCATATCGATGCTCACGGAAATTAGTTGGGATGACTCCGCTTCCGCTTCAGCAACGATAATCTCTGCGAACTCGTCGTTGATGCTAGTGGCGGCGTCAACGATCGCCTCGAGTCTGCCCGCGAGACCATCCAGCGCGCGCACGTTCGCGGCGTAGTGGGCAGCCTCAGTTCTTGCCTCCGTCAATGATTGACCGGCTGCAAGGAACGCGGTCCGTCCAACCTCATACTCTTCCCTCAGCCGCAGCGTTTCGGGGTCGCCGGACATAGCGGATTGCTCGAGAGCCAATGCAGCGCGAGCTCGCTCCTCAGTAGCAGTCTCCAGCGACGTAATGAGTTGCGCTTCGCGACTGCGCAACGCTGACAGGTCAGCCCCGGCACGCTCCGCCAGTAAGCTCAGGTAAGCTTCGACATCGGTACGGAGTTTCGCCCGTCTCGATCTCAACTGCGGATCAACCGCACGGAGACCCCTCTCGAGAATTTCGTCGAAGCTGTTCGACTCCTCTCTATCCTCAATGGGTATGTGCGTAAACAGGACCCGCCTTAGTTCCGCCTCGAATTCCTGTCCGGTGGCAGAATTTGGGTCACTTGAGCACACCTTTTCGATCAAGGACTGGGGCAGATACTCAACTTCTTCGACCTCAGCGGCGGAATACCCGTGTCTAATCTCGACCGTTCGCTTGAGTCCCGTGGCCCAGGTCAGCGTTACAGCGATATCGTCAGCGTCATGATTGGTGGACCGAAGAAACCTCTTCGAGTTCAAGAATGCGAAATCGGCAGTCCGAGTAGAGTTGCCACCCAACGCAATTAGGTCCAGCAGCGCAGACTTACCTTGCCCTTTATTGCCAACTATGACCGAAAACCGTGGATTCAACTCGACACTGTAGTCAATCGGAACGGTTCCCGTAAATCCCGACTTTGGACCGGCCTTGAATTCTGAAATGATACGGTTCGCTCTTGCCTCTTGACTTAGCAGGTCCGGCGGCTTTTGACCAACATACACCCGAGAGTCGAACTCCTCGACGGCGTGCACCAAACCACGAAAGCTTGGTATGTCCGCATCCACGTCTCACAGTTCCCAATCCGGTTGGGTTGCCTAGAATCAGACCAGTAGTGAGCATCGCTACAGTCGACAATCCTGGACAGAACGTTCGCGTCGGTCAATTCTTCTCGACGCGAAGTCCACTTCGATGTATCTTCGAAAGCAGTGAAGATGAGCTGGCATCGATTGATGACATCGCGCTTCGTCGCCGCCGATGCGGCCTCCCATTTGATGCTTGCCCACTCCGCCCTGCCGAGTATCAAAAGGTGTTTGTTCTCGAAGTAATGCGACCTTAATGCATTGATTACTTGGTTAAAGTCGACGGTGAGATTGCTGAAGCCGGTCATCAATGGGGGGCCATATGATGAACGATATTTCTCTGGCGCACTATCGATTATTGACTGGCCCAGATCGGCGAGTGCTTCTTTTGTTACCACGCCGCTCCACGCATCGACCTCTCCTTGCTCCACCTTGAGGGATGGAGTAAGCGCGGAGATGAACTGACTCCGTATCGTGTCCGCACTGACACTTGGATCAAATAAAACATGCAGATTGATCTTTTTTAGAGACTCATTTGCGCCAGCGAGATGACTCAGGCGCATTTCGATGACGGGTAGAAGGCAATCGATATTGGATAGTCGGCCGG
Source organism: Kribbella sp. NPDC026611 (assembly GCF_040638345.1). Taxonomy (NCBI): domain Bacteria; kingdom Bacillati; phylum Actinomycetota; class Actinomycetes; order Propionibacteriales; family Kribbellaceae; genus Kribbella; species Kribbella sp. NPDC026611. The sequence goes on along the minus strand of NZ_JBEZYC010000004.1, from coordinate 567,668 downwards.
CCGCTCTATCTTTGGCGAGGCGTTCATAGCCATCAAGGAACCAATAATCATTGACTCCAAGTACTTTGAATGCGGGATCCAGCGACTCCAACTCATCGAGGAATCTCGGCCAATTCTGCTCGCCGCCGTAATCTTGCACGATCGAGTATGGAGTATGGAGATGCAGATCCCACTTCGCCCATAGCGAGCCGCGCATTACCTTCCCCCTGAGCATGGTCTGAATGACTAGCGACGGTTCAAGTTGATCAGTGTGGCAACGGTGTCGCGTCGGCGCAAGACCCAGCGTTACTGTGGGTTACGGCGTCGCCGTCATGTAGCACCCTTCGCCCACGGCTCGCCAACGAGATCTTCCGCGTGGCCCTTGCCTAGTGAACGTTGAGTAGCGCGAGCGGTGAGGAATCACGTGCCCTAGTCTCTGGACTCGACGCGCCAACTGGCGGAATCACAGGAGTGAGCACGTGGGCGAAGCGCAATCGCAAACTCTGCGATGCACCCGACAATTGCAAACCCGCACCGGAGTGATCGCCTGCATGACGACGTCGTGGTGCGCCGCAGGCCTGGGTAGTCGCGTGCGCTGCCCGCAGAGGGTAGCGGCACGGTGGCTTCAGCCTCTTGCAGCGCCCGCGCAGCGAGATCGGAGACATCTCCCGGTTACAGTCACAGCAGTTCGATGCGAGACCAGGCCAGCCCGGGGTAGTCGATCGCGGGCGGCAGCCCGCAGCTCGCCGGCGGTAGCCGGCAGGGTACGGCGCTAAGCCGGGGGTGGGTGGGAGCTCGCGGAGCGGGGGCGTTGAGGAGCGGAGCGACGAAGTAGCCCCGGCGTAGCGAGCGTGGGGAGGTCTCCCCCGGTCGACGGCGCAGCAGTTCGATGCGAAACCACGCCGGCCCGGGGTAGTCGATCGCGGGCGTTAGCCCGCAACTCGCCGGCGGTAGCCGGCAGGGTACGGCGCTAAGCCGGGGGTGGGTGGGAGCTCGCGGAGCCGGGGCGTTGAGGAGCAGAGCGACGAAGTAGCCCCCGCGTAGCGAGCGTGGGGCGTACTACCTGATGCGCATCCCGGAGATGGCTCGGGCGATCACCAGTCGCTGGATCTCCGAGGTGCCTTCGAAGATTGTGTAGATTTTGGCGTCTCGGTGCATGCGTTCTACTGGGTATTCGCGGGTGTACCCATTGCCGCCGAGGATCTGGATGGCTTCTTCGGTGACTTTGACGGCTACTTCGCCGGCTTTGAGTTTGGCCATGGAGCCTTCGCCGTGGCGGTAGTCGGGGGTTTCGCCGCGCATCAAGGCGGAGGACATGTTGGCGGCGCGCCACACCAACAACCTTGCGGCGTCGATTTCCAGGGCCATGTCGGCGAGTTTGAAGGCGATGCCCTGGTTGTCGATGATCGGGCGGCCGAACTGTTCGCGGGTCTTGGCGTAGTCGAGGGCTACCTCGTAGGCGGCGCGGGCGATGCCGATGGCTTGGGCGCCGACGATGTGGCGGGTCATTTCGAAGGTTGCCATCGAGGCGTTGCGGGCGCGCTCTCCCCCACTGGCAGCGGCTTCGCGAGCGCGGGCGAGGCGTTCGTCGAGCTTTTCCTTGCCACCCAACACATTCGCCGCGGGGATGCGGACGTTGTCGAAGAAGACGTCGGCGGTGTGGGAGGCACGCAGGCCGTGTTTGCGCAGCTTGGTGCCTTGCGCCAAGCCCTGGACCTCAGTCCGCGGTACGACGAAGGCGGCCTGCCCCTTCGTGCCCAAAGCAGGATCCACGGTCGCGACGACCACGTGGATGTCCGCGATGCCGCCGTTGGTGGCCCAGGCCTTCTGCCCGTTGATGACCCACTCGTCACTAACAGAGTCATAGACAGCTCGAGTGCGGATGGCGGAGACGTCCGACCCAGCCCCGGGTTCGGACGAGCAGAAGGCGGCGACCTGTACGTCGTCCACTGTCCCGTAGCAGCGGGGCATCCACTCGCTCCACTGCTCCGGCGTACCGTTCGAGAAGATCGCCGAGGACGCCAGACCGGTGCCCTTGAGGGACATCCCGATGCCCGCGTCGCCCCAGAACAGCTCTTCGTGGACGAGCGGCATCAGCAGACCGGACGGGTCGATGAAGAGGTTGATGTTCGCGTCGAGCCCGTACAGCCCGATCTTGGCCGCCTCCTGGATGACCGGCCAGGGGGTCTCCTCGCGCTCGTCCCACTCGGCGGCCGCGGGACGCATCACGTCGGCGGCGAAGGTGTGGGCCCAGTCGCGGATCTCGCGCTGCTCGTCGTTCAGCGCGAGCGAGAAGTGGCTCCAGCCCGGCTTGGCGCGCTCGGCGCCGAGCTCTCCGGCGAGGGCCATCACGTCCGCCGACACGGCAGGCTTCAACTCAGTCATCGACATCCTCACTGTACGAAAGAAAGCAAGTACGATGTTACCGACGAGTGTAACTGTCGTTTGCAGCGAGGGGTACCACTGTGGCTAAGATCGAACCCATGAGCTCCGCGCTGCTCGCGATCGGACGCCGCCGGACCACGGCGGAGCGCCGTCGTGACCGGGAGCGGGACATCATCCGCGCCACCCGCGAACTGTTCGACGAGCGCGGCACGATCGACGCCCAGATCGACGACATCGCCAAGCGCGTCGGGATCAACAAGGCGCTGATCTACCGCCACTTCGCCGGCAAGGAAGAGCTGTTCGCGCTCACTCTGGTCGACTACCTCAGCGAGCTCGACGACCAGCTCGACCAAGCGGACAACACCCGGAAGACCCCGCTCAACCGCCTCAAGGCCCTCAGCGAGGCGTTCGTCGACTTCTGCCTCGGCTACCCGGCCTTCACCGACTGCGCGATGAGCCTGCTCCGAAGGACCGGTGAGGAGCTGTTCGGCGAGATCACCGAGCCGGTGATGGTCAAACTCGGTACGGCGATGGCCGCGCCGCTGGACCGGATCGCGGCCGTGCTCAAGGCCGGCCAGCGGACCGGTGTCTTCGACGAGGTCGACACGGCGTACCTGGCCAACCACCTCTACACGCAGACCCTCGGGTCGTTGCACATGGCAAGGATGGGCCTGATCGTGTCGAGCGGGCAGCCGGGACACCCGGTGGTGCACCACGCGGATGTCGGCACGGTGCGAGAGACTGCCATCACCGCCACCCTGGCCACCGCAGTCGGCCGCAAAGCACTGAAACCCAGAGCTCGTTCGAGAGCAGGAGAGACATCGTGACCGAACCTCGCAAGGTGGCCGTGGTGGCCGGGAACCGGATCCCGTTCGCGCGCCAGGACAAGACCTACCGGCACGCCTCGAACTCCGACATGCTCACCGCCGCCCTCAACGGCCTGGTCGACCGCACCGGCCTCGGCGGCCAGGAGCTCGGCGAGGTCGTCGCCGGCGCGGTCCTCAAGCACGCCCGCGACTGGAACATGGTCCGCGAGGTGGTGCTCGGTTCCAAGCTCGCGGCGACCACGCCGGCGTACGACATCCAGCAGGCCTGCGGTACCGGGCTGGAGGCGGCGATCCTGGTCGGCAACAAGATCGCCCTCGGCCAGATCGACGCCGGCGTCGCGGGTGGCGTCGACACCGCCTCGGACGCGCCGGTCGCGGTCAACGACCACCTGCGCAACGTGCTGCTCGACCTCAACCGAGCCAAGACGTACCCGGACCGCTTGAAGGTCCTGGCCCGTGTCCGGCCGAAGGACATCGTCCCCGAGATCCCTCGCAACGCCGAGCCGCGGACCCGCAAGTCCATGGGTGAGCACGCCGCGCTGACCGCGCTCGAGTGGGGCATCACCCGCGAGGCGCAGGACGAGCTCGCCTACCGCTCCCACATCAACCTGGCCAACTCGTACGACCGCGGCTTCCAGCAGGACCTGATCACGCCGTACCTCGGCCTCGAGAAGGACCAGAACCTCCGCCCCGACACGACGCTGGAGAAGCTGGCGAAGCTCAAGCCCGTCTTCGGCAAGGGCGAGACCGCGACGATGACGGCGGGCAACTCGACCCCGCTCACCGACGGCGCGTCGGCGGTGCTGCTGAGCACCGACGAGTGGGCCGCCGAGCACGGTCTCCGACCGCTCGCGTACCTCACCCACTCGCAGACGGCCGCGGTCGACTACGTGAAGGGCGCCGAGGGCCTGCTGATGGCCCCCGCGTACGCCGTACCTCGCATGCTGCACCGGGCCGGCCTCACGCTGCAGGACTTCGACTACTACGAGATCCATGAAGCGTTCGCCTCCCAGGTGCTGTCGACGCTGAAGGCGTGGGAGGATCCGATCTTCTGCAAGGAGCGGCTCGGCCTGGACGCGCCGCTCGGCGAGATCGACCGCGACAAGCTGAACGTGAACGGGAGCTCACTGGCCGCGGGCCACCCGTTCGCAGCGACCGGCGGGCGGATCGTGGCCGCGCTGGCCAAGCAACTGGACGAGAACGGCGGCGGTCGCGGGCTGATCTCGATCTGCGCCGCGGGCGGCCAGGGTGTCGTCGCCATCCTCGAGAAGTAGGAGCTGAGATGACGGATCGCTACCAGACCTTCACCCGGACACCGCTCGGCCAGACGCTGGTGAAGAACCTGGGTCTTCCCGACCCGGCTCCCCTCCAGCGCTGGGTCGAGGGCGCGCCGGTGATCGACGGACCGGTGGTGTTCGGCGGGATCGGTGAGACCGACGCGGGCAAGGCGATCCAGGCCTTCCTCCACGACGTCGGCGCCACGTTCAGTACGGCGACCGAAGGCGTCGCGTCGAGCGAGATCCGGCCGAAGGCGCTGGTCTTCGACGCGACCGGCGCGATGTCGACGGCCGACCTGACCAGCCTGCAACGGTTCTTCTCCCCCGTCATCCGCCAGCTGGCCGCGGCCGGCCGGGTGATCGTCGTCGGTCGTACGCCGGAGCTCGCGCAGTCCCCCGAGCAGCAGATCGCACAACGCGCCCTCGAAGGCTTCACGCGAAGCCTCGGCAAGGAGGTGAAGCGCGGCGCAACGGTCAACCTCGTGTACGTCGCTCCCGACGCGCACGAGCAGCTCGACTCGACGCTCCGCTTCTTCCTCTCCCCCAAATCGGCGTACGTCGACGCGCAGGTCGCCCGGATCGGCATCGGGCCCCTGGTCAGCAACGACCCGACTCGTCCGCTCGCCGGCCGCGTCGCCCTCGTCACCGGCGCCGCGCGGGGCATCGGCGAAGCGATCGCAAACACGCTGGCCCGGGAGGGTGCCGCCATCATCGGCGTCGACGTACCGCAGAACGCCGACGCCCTGCGCAAGGTCATCACGCGGGTCGGCGGCTCCGAACTCCTGCTCGACGTGACCTCCGTGGACGCCGCGCAGCGGATCGCAGCCCACGCGCTCGAGCAGCACGCCGGTCTCGACATCGTCGTCCACAACGCCGGCATCACCCGGGACAAGCGGCTCGCGAACATGCGGACCGACACCTGGGACGCCGTCCTCGACGTGAACCTGCGCGCGCCGGAGCGGATCACCAAGCACCTGGTGGAATCGGGCGCGCTGCGCGACGGCGGATCGATCATCGGCGTCTCGTCGATGGCCGGGATCGCGGGAAACAACGGCCAGACCAACTACGCCACCTCGAAGGCCGGGATCATCGGTCTGGTCCAGGCCTTGGCGCCGCAGCTCGCCGAGCGGCAGATCCGGATCAACGCGGTCGCGCCCGGCTTCATCGAAACCGAGATGACAGCCAAGATCCCGTTCACGATCCGCGAGGTCGGCCGCCGGATCAACTCGCTGCAGCAGGGCGGGCTGCCGATCGACGTCGCCGAGACCATCGCGTGGTTCGCCGATCCGGCGTCGGCGGGCGTCACCGGCAACGTGGTCCGCGTCTGCGGCCAGAGCATGCTCGGGGCCTGAGATGCCGACGCGGCGGTACGACGACTCGCCGAGGTTCGGAGCGCTCTACGCGCGAACCGTGAAGGCCACGCTGCGGCGCGCCGACTACGAGCCGAACGAGGACGGTCTGACGCTCGAGCTGCCGCGGTCCGCGGTAGATCAGGACCATCTGACGGCGTACCGCGAGGTGACCGGGTTCCAGGCGGGTCCGGCGCTGCCGCCGACGTACCTGCATGTGCTCGCGTTTCCGCTGCACCTGGACCTGATGTCGGACCCGTCGTTCCCGTACAAGCCGATGGGGATCGTGCATCTGTCCAACACGATCACCCAGAAACAGCCGATCCCGATCCATGCGGAGCCGGCGATCCGGGTGCACAGCACGCCGGAGCGGCCGCATCCCAAGGGCACAGTCTTCGACGTGATCAGCGAGGTCCGCGTCGACGGCGACGTGGTGTGGAGCGATCTCACCACATTGCTGAGCCGCTCGGCCGGTACGCCGAACGCGCACGTCGATCTGCTCAAGGATCCGGAGCTCGGGCCGAGCGCGTGGTGGGACCTGCGCGGCAACCTCGGCCGCCGGTACGCCGCCGCGTCCGGCGACCGGAACCCGATCCACCTGTTCAAGCTGACCGCGCAGGCGTTCGGGTTCCCGCGCCAGATCGCGCACGGGATGTGGGCCAAGGCTGCCGCGCTGGCGTCGCTCCAGCGGGCCGGGAAGCTACCGGACGCCTTCACCGTCCGGGTCGATTTCCGGAAACCGTTACTCCTTCCTTCGCGGGTGCAGTTCGGGTTCGAGCAGGCGGGCAAGACGACCGACTTCGCGCTGTACGACGAGAAGCACGAGGTCACGCACCTGATCGGACAGCTGCAGGAGAGCTGAGCTCGCTGCGTCTCCGCAGCGCTCCCGGGACGCAGCGCTCCGCGATCTCGTCCAGTACGGCGCCGATCGGAGCCGGGTCGTGGCGATTCCCGTCGCGTTCCCGGATCGCGAGCTCGCCGGCGGCAGCCTCCCGGGCACCGATGACGGCCTGGTACGGCGCCCAGCGGTTCTCCCGGATCCGTGCGCCGAGAGAGCCCTCGTCCGCGTGCGCGATCTCGACCCGCAGGCCGCGGTCCAGCGCGCGCCGGGACACCTCGGCGGCGACCTTCTCCTCGTCGTCCGAGATCGGCAGCACCACGAGCTGCACCGGCGCGAGCCACGCCGGGAACGCGCCGCCGTGCACCTCGATCAGCTGCGCGACCGCTCTCTCGATGCTGCCGACGATCGCCCGGTGCACCATCACCGGGCGATGCTTGTTGCCGTCGGCACCGATGTACTCGAGCCCGAACCGCTCCGGCTGGTGGAAGTCGATCTGGACGGTCGAGAGGCTGAACTCCCGGCCGGCCGAGTCCATCATCTGGATGTCGATCTTCGGTCCGTAGAACGCGGCGTCACCCGGCGCGTCCTCGTAGTCGATCCCGGCGTTCTTCAGCACCTCCCGCAGGATCTCGACGGCGTGCGCCCAGCTCTCCGCGTCTCCGACGTAGTTGCTCTGCGGGCTGTTCAGTGACTCGTCCGGAAGCGCGAGCACATAGCGGGACGGGCTGATCTGCAGGTCGGCGTACGCCTGGTTGATCAGGGCGAGCGCGCTTTCCGCCTCCCCGGCGACCTGGTCCAGACGGCAGAAGATGTGCGCGTCGTTGAGCTGCATCGCGCGGACTCTGGTCAGGCCGGCGATCGCGCCGGAGAGCTCGGCACGGTACTGCCCGCCGAGCTCGGAGAACCTGAGCGGCAGCTCGCGGTAGCTGTGGGAACGTGACCGGAACATCAGCGCGTGGTGCGGACAGATGCTCGGCCGGAGCACGAGCTGCTCCTCGCCGATGTCCATCGGCGGGTACATGTCGTCGTGGTACTTCGCCCAGTGTCCCGAGATCTCGTAGAGCTCGCGTTTCCCGAGCACCGGCGAGTACACCTGCTGGTAGCCGGCTCTTCGCTCGACCTCGGAGATGTAGCTCTCCAAGGCCCGGCGTACGGCGGCGCCGGCCGGCAACCAGTACGGCAACCCGGCCCCGATCAACGGGTCCGAGTCGAACAGCCCGAGCTCACGCCCGATCTTGCGGTGGTCGTACATGGTGGTCTCCTCGTCAGTTCAGAGTGGGACGAGAGACCCCGGACAAAGCAAAACCCCGGGGCACTCGCCCCGGGGCTTGATCAAGACAGTCAGCTGTCAGCGCACCGGGACAATCTCCGGCGTCGTCGTCACTACAGCGCGCTTCAACATGCTTCTAAGTTAGCAGATCCTCGTCGAGACCGACGGGACGGATCAGACCCTCCTGGGCGACGGAGGCGATCAGGCTGCCGGACTCGGTGTACAGGCGGCCGGTGGCGAAGCCGCGGGCGCCAGAGGCCGACGGCGACGCCTGGTCGTAGAGGAGCCATTCGTCGGCACGGAAAGGCCGGTGGAACCACAACGCGTGGTCGAGGGAGGCTGGTTGGATGCGGCGGTCGCCGATGACGATGCCGTGCGGAAGCAGGCTGGCGCCCAGCAACGTCAGGTCGCTGGCGTAGGCAAGGACGCATGCGTGGAGGGCTGGGTCATCGGGGAGCTTGCCGGCGGCGCGGATCCAGAACTGCCGGCCGGTGACGCCGGCCAGGCGGACATCGAGGGCGGCCCACTCACGATCCCAGTCGGCCGCGGCGCGGCCGGACCGTGCCTCCAGAACAGTCGCGAGTCGCGGCGCTTCCAACGGCGGTACGACGTCGTCCGGCATCGGGTCCTGGTGGTCGAGGCCGGGCTCGGGGCGCTGGAAGGACGCGGACATGTAGAAGATCGGCTTGCCGTTCTGCGACGCCACCACCCGCCGGCTGCTGAACGAACCGCCGTCGCGGGTCGGCTCCGCGCGGTAAACGATCGGCACCGACGTGTCCCCCGCCCGCAGGAAGTACCCGTGCAGCGAGTGCACGACCCGCGCCGGGTCCACGGTCCGGCTCGCCGCGGCCAGCGCCTGGCCGAGCACCTGACCACCGAACACCCGCTGCATCGACGTCTGCGGCTGGCGTCCGCGATACAGGTCGGCGTCGATCATCTCCAGGTCGAGCAGCTCGACCAGATCCTCCAGCGACTCAGGCATGCCTCATCCTGACAGCCACCGGCGCCATCACACCCCACATCACACCCCCTGCCGCTGTGCGAACGATCACCCGAACGCTTTCGGTGAACTTTCGGTCGCACCAGGTACGGTTGAGCACTCAACCACCAAGCGATTGATTCAGGAGACGCCCGTGAAGTTGCCGCCCGCCGTCCGTGACCTTGTCCTGCTGATCGCCCGCGTCGGGCTGGGGATCGTGTTCGTCGCCCATGGCTGGCAGAAGTTCCACACGAACGGACTCGACGCCACGGCGCAGGGCTTCGAGCAGCTGGGGGTGCCCGCGCCGACGCTCTCGGCGTACTACGCGACCGGGGTCGAGCTGCTGGGCGGGATCGCACTCATCGTGGGGGTGCTGACCCCCGTCGCCGGTTTGCTGCTGACGCTGGACATGCTCGGCGCATTCGCCTTCGTGCATGTCTCCAACGGCGTGTTCGCGGGCAGCGGTGGCTGGGAGCTGGTTGCCGCTCTCGGGCTGATGTCGCTCACGCTGGCCGCAACAGGAGCAGGGCGCTTCAGCCTGGACAACGTCCTGGCCAAAGCGCCCAATCGCTCAGCTGTGACTGCCTAGCGGTCAGTGCCGTCCTCGCGGTCGAGCTGGGCGAGGAACTGCTCCACCTCGGCGCCCAGCTCGTCGGCCGACGGGGTGGAGTCGGCCAGAAGACTCTTGCGGGTGACAGATCCCTCAGCCGCGTCGTACTGCGATTCGAGCGCCTTCACGACTGCGGACGCGTCCTCGGAGGCCTCGACCTGCTCGTCGACCAGCCGACCCGTAACGGCTGCCTCGTCGAGCAGGGCCTTGCTAGGGAGGAGCAGGCCCGTCGCGGCCGAGATCGCGTGCACCAGCGCCAGCGCGGCGCCGGGGAAGCGGTTCTCCGCCAGGTAGTGCGGCACGTGGACCGCGAAGCCCATCGCGTCCTTGCCGGCCTCGCCGAGGCGGACCTGCAGCATCGTCCCGGCGCTGGCCGGCAGGCGCATCTCGCCGTCCCAGATGTTCGACCGGGTGACCAGCTCGGGCCGCGTCGCGTGCGCGGTCAGACCGAGCGGTCGGGTGTGCGGCACGCCCATCGGGATGCCGTGCACGCCGATCGTCAGCGTCACGTTGAACAACTCGTTGAGCTGGCGAATAGCGCCCGCGAACCGGTCCCAGTGGTTGTCCGGCTCGACGCCCTCGAGCAGCAGGAAGTCGACGCCCGCGTCGTCCGTCACCAGGTGCAGGGACAGGTGCCGCGGCGTGTAGTCGATGAACCGGTCCTCGGCGAACGTCACCTCGGGCCGCCGGGCCCGGTAGTCGTGCAGGAGGTCGACGTCGAAGCGCGCCAGCAACCGGTGCTCGAGCACCTCGAGCAGGTGGTCCGCGGTGACCCGTCCGGCCTGGCCCGCGTCCATGAACCCGTCCAGCGAGTGCACCAGCACCTTCGGCGTCGCCGCCGGGCCGGTCGCCACCGACTCGTCGACGATCTCGTAGAGGTCGTCCGGTCGCAGCATCGTCAGTCTCCTTCGTCCGTGGCCAACAGGGCGGTGCAAGCCCGCCTATTCTGCCCAACGCCGTGACGGCGGGCACAAATTCCGCCTCGGCCAGAAACTTTCCGGCTGTTCCACGACGCGGCGGCTGGGGAGACAGCTCTGGAAAGCGCTTGCTAACTTAGTCCGGTGAGCCCCGAACCCGATTCCGCCCTGACCGTCATGCTGGCGATGAACGACGCCAGCCGGGACCGCGTCCTCGTGCCGCGGGTCCGGCAGCGCCTGGAGGCCGTCGCCACTGTGCTGCCGGTCGGCCCGACGAGCAGTTTCCTCGCCGATCCCGCCGTCCGCGCCGCGCTGCCGGACGTCGACGTACTGCTCACCGGCTGGGGCTGCCCGCGGATCGGGCCGGAGGTACTGGACGCGGCGCCGAAGCTGCAGGCGATCCTGCACGCGGCCGGGTCGGTCAAGGGGATCGTCGACCCGATGGTGTTCGAGCGCGGGATCCAGGTGTCGTCGGCGGCCACTGCGAACGCGCAGCCGGTGGCCGAGTTCACGGTCGCGGCGATCGTGCTCGCGGGCAAGCGTGCGTTCAAGCTGGCCGCGCAGTACCGGACCGAGCGGCGGAAGGCGGATCCGCACGGGATGCCGGGCAGCTACGGCTCGACGGTCGGCCTGCTGGGCGCCTCGCGGATCGCGAGGATGGTGGCCGAGCGGCTCAAGGCGTTCGATCTGCATGTACTGATCAGCGACCCGTACCTGACCGCCGCAGAGGCCGCCGAGCTCGGCGCTGAGCTGGTCGACAACGACACGCTCTTCCGGCGCAGCGACATCCTCAGCGTGCACGCTCCCCTGCTGCCGGAGACGGTCGGCCTGGTCGACGCGCGGCTGCTGAGCCTCCTCCACGACGGGTCGGTCCTGATCAACACGGCCCGCGGCAAGATCATCGACGCCGACGCGCTGCTGCAGGAGTGCCTCAAGGGCCGCATCGACGCCGTCCTCGACGTCACCGACCCCGAGCCGCTGCCGCCGGACTCGCCGCTGCTCGACCTGCCGAACGTCTTCGTCACGCCGCACGTCGCCGGCGCCGTCGGCAACGAGATCGCCCGCCTCGGCGAGCTGGCAGTCAGCGAACTCGAGCGCCTCACCGCCGGCCAACCCCTCCTACATGCCATCACGCCGCAAGAGTTGGGACGGCTCGCATGACCCGCCTGGTACTACCTGACACTGACCGTGTGCTCTCGCGACAGACTGGGTGGGGCCGGGACCACTGGGAGGCGTTGGCGGATCACCTCCTCGACTCGCTCGTTCCGTACTTCTCCCCTGGCGCCTCGCTGATCCACCTGCCCGGCCGCCCGAGCCGGTCCGGTACGGCGTCGGACGCCCTCGAAGGCTTCGCCCGCTCGTTCATGCTGGCCGCCTTCCGCATTGCCGGCGTCCAGGGCAAGGGCTGCGAGCAGCTGATCGAGCGGTACGCGCGCGGCGTCGCCAACGGCGCTGACCCGGACCACCCCGACTCCTGGCTGCGCCTCACCCCCAGGTCCCAGCAGATGGTCGAGGCCGCCGCGATCGCCGTAGCCCTGCACGAGTCCCGCGAGTGGATCTGGGAGCGCCTGGACACTCGGGCGCAGGAGCATGTCGCCGAGTGGCTCGGTGGCTTCATCGGCTCCACCACGCACGACAACAACTGGCGCCTGTTCCAGGTGGTCAGCGAGCAGTTCCTCGCCTCGGTCGGAGCGCCGTACTCGCAGGAGGACATCGACGGCGGCCTCGACCGCATCGAGGACTGGTACGTCGGTGACGGCTGGTACTCCGACGGCGACGGGCAGAACTACGACAACTACATCGGCTGGGCCATGCACCTCTACCCCGGCCTCTGGGCGCGGATGGCTGCGGCCACGCCGGGAGCGCAGTACGAGGACCGGCTGAAGCTCTACAAGGAGCGCATCAACCTGTTCCTGGCCGACGCAGTACACCTGGTCGGCAACGACGGTGCACCCATCTACCAGGGCCGGTCGCTGACGTACCGGATGGCGGCGGCAGCGCCGTACTGGATGGGCGCCATCCTCGACTCCACCCCACTCACGCCCGGCCAGACCCGACGGCTGTGCTCCGGCATCGCACGGCACTTCGTGCAGCACGGTGTGCCCGACGAGCGCGGCCTGCTGACGCTCGGGTGGTACGACACATTCCTGCCGACGACACAGCAGTACTCGGGTCCTGGCTCGCCGTACTGGGCCTCGAAGGGGTTCATCGGGCTCCTGCTGCCGCCGGAGCACCCGGTGTGGACCGATCCGGAGGGCTCGGTCCCGCTGGACGACGCGGATCAGGTACGGGCGATGCCCGCGCCGGGCTGGATCGTCCACGGCAGCCGCCACGACCAGGTGGTGCAGCTGGTGAACCACGGGTCGGACCACCTGCCCACAGCCGAGCCAGATGGTGTGGAGCCCGCGGGCGACCCGCACTACAACCGGCTGGCGTACGCGAACCACGCCGGCCCGGAGCTGTCCGACCACGCGCCGCAGCTCGACAACCTGATCTCGCTGGTCGGCGCGGGCGGCATGCAGAGCTCACGCGGGCGGATCCGGCGCATCGGCATCAGCGGGCGTACGGCGTCCTCGTGGCACCAGGCCTGGCTGGGTGCGGTGGGACCGTGGCGGATCGAGATCGCGTCGGTCGTCCACGCCGGCTGGGAAATCCGGTGCGCGCTGGTCGAGGGACCGAGTGGCGCGCTGGTGCGCAGCGGCGGATTCGCGGTCGCCGGCGAGTCTTTGCCTGAGGCAACAGTCCGCGGCCTGGCCGCCGCCGCGCGAAACACCGACGGGCTGACGTCAGCCGTGGTCGGGTTACACGGATACGACCAGGCGGGCGTGCACAGAGGCTTGCACACGAACGCGTTCGGAGCGCATTCGGTCACGCCGTACCTGACCGCACGGCACTCCGGCGAGCCGTTGGTGCTGGTCAATGCGGTGGTGCTGACCCGGAGCTCGGCCCGTCCGGAAGCGCTTGCCGAGGGCATTGATCTCCAGGTGGCCGGTACGACGGTGTCGATCAGCCTGCCCGGCGTCGGCGTCGAGGTGGTCGAACTGGGACGTGGCGCACTAGATTGACGGGATGAGCACGTACGAGAAACTCCTGCAGGAACAGATCCGGAACGAGTTCACCGCGTCCCAGCAGTACATCGCGGTGGCCGTCTGGTACGACGAACAGGATCTGCCGCGGCTCGCCGCGCACTTCTACCAGCAGGCGCTCGAGGAGCGGAACCACGCGATGATGATGGTGCAGTACCTGCTGGACAAGGACGTCCGGCCGCACATCCCGTCGGTCGGCGAGGTCGAGGCCGACTTCAGGTCCGCGCTGGAGCCGCTCGAGCTCGCGCTGGCCCAGGAGATCACCGTCACCAAGCAGATCGAGATGCTGGCGCGGACGGCCCGGGACGAGAGCGACTACGTCGGCGAGCAGTTCATGCAGTGGTTCCTCAAGGAGCAGGTCGAGGAGGTCGCTGCGATGAAGACGCTCGTCAACGTTGCGAAGCGCGCCGGTGACAACCTGTTCCACCTCGAGGACTTCCTGGCCCGCGAGGTCGTCGGCGCCGACGGCGGGGACCCGACCGCTCCCCCGGCCGCGGGCGGGACCGTCTAGCTACTGGCTACCAACTCCCGCCTCCGCCGCCTCCTCCGCCGCCACCGGAGGAGGACGACGAAGAGGACGAGCTGGACGAGAAACCCGAGGACGTGCCGCCGCCGGTCGACGCAGTCGGCGGCTCGCTGAAGGTGGCGCTGACGGTGGTCGAGATCGTGCCGGCCGACCAGCCGGAGTCGTAGAAAGACGTGGGCCCGGAGTACCAGTCGGTCGCTGTCGGTAGCCGGCCGGACTGGACCAGGGTCTGACAGAGCTGCTGCCAGCGGTCGGCCAGGCCGAAGACGATCGCCCATGGCAGGTACTTGCTGAAGATGTCCTCGCCGTCCTGGAAGCGCAGCTGGTCCGCCTCGGCGGTCTCCAGGTATTTCTTGAACCCGAGGACCTGATCGGTGACCGCACGGCCGAGTGCGCTGCGGGTGCCGCGGCGGCCGCGCAACCCGAGATCGATCGAGGCGTTGACCACGGCCAGCACCGGCACGGCGACCGCGAGCGCCGGACCTAGCCAGCTGGGCGCGCCGGTCTTGATGCAGTAGACCACCAAGCTGACCAGCCCGGCGATCACGGCCACGAACAGACCGCAACCGAACGGCACCCAGCCGTATCCGGCGGACTCCACGAGTTGCGGCTTCCGCGGCATCCGGAGGTACCAGCCACGCTCCTCCACCTGCTGCCAGAGCGCGTCGCCCATGCTGTTTCCCGCGTTCGCCATCCGCGTGTCCCCGACGGCGGGCGCGACCAGTTTGACCCGGTCCAGCTTCGGAAACAGTCGTTTGAGCAGCATCTCCTCGTGCGGCGCCCTGGCCAGACCGGCGTCCACGAGCACCGCCGTACGGACGCCGTCCTCGCTCTCGATCCGGATCGCCCCGCGCACCGCGAGATCGATCAGCGTCGCGGCGATCTCGGTGCTGTCCGCCTTGGAGTCCACGAGTACGCCGCCCTCGGCAGGCGTGACATCCGCCGGCGGGGTGAACGCGACCGGCAGTTGGGACGAGCGCAATCGGTCCAGTACGGCGACTCCGGACGGCGGCACGGTGCCCGGCGGCGTGTCGGCGTACCGCTGGTCGCGTTGGCGCCGGAGCAGCAGCTTGCCGCCGACGATCGCGCCGACGGTCAGCAGCAGAGAGACCACTGCACCCGGGATGGTGACGCCGTACCGCTCGAGGAAGTTCGGCGCAGGTGCCAGGATCGGGGTGTCGTTGCTTACGGCACCGGCTTTGATCCCGGCGACGATCGTGAGCCCGTCGCCCTGGACCACTATGGAGTCCTCGGTGAAGACACCCTTGCCGGCGCTCAGCACGGCCCGGTCGCAGCGGGCCGTCGATCCGGCCGGCCCTACGAAGCAGGCGACCTTCTGCACGCCCTGTGGCACGGTGACGGAGATCGTCACCTGGTCGATCGGCGCTTCCCAACGATCCCCGGTCGCGTCCCAGTACAGCTCGCTGTGGTCGGCGAAGTGCCGCAGCGCGCCACGGACGTCGTAGGAGAGCTTGTACGTCACGACCTCGCTGGGCACCCGCTTCCCCGACGATCCGATCTTGAGCCGCAGCGTCTGGTTGCGACGGTGGTTCGCCGAGGTCGTCGTGGTCGAGAACTTGCCCGAGGCACCGTTCGACGCCGAGACCCGGAGGTTCGACACGTCGTACCGCTGGTCCTTCGACGAGTCGTCCACGAAGGGTTCGCGGACCACCAGATCGCGAAAGATGCCGTGGGCATCATCGTCGCCGAAGCGGTACTGGATCGTCTCGCTGACGTGCAGCACGCCGTCCGGGCCTACGGTGTAGTCGATCGCCAACGACTGCACGCGATCACCGAGAGCAGCAGACGCCGGTACTGCGAAACCCGCCAGCGCCAGCGCGACGACAACCACGCTGACCACGACCCCGAGCGCCCGACGCATGCGGGCGACCCTACCGAGCGTGAGGTCTACCAGCTGCCGCCGCCTCCACCGCCTCCGCCGCCGCCGGACGAGCCACCGCTGAAGCCCGACGAGCTGCCGCCGCCACCGCCTGAGCTGGCCGGTGCGGGCGGCGGGTCGAA
Organism: Kribbella sp. NPDC026611; assembly: GCF_040638345.1. NCBI lineage: Bacteria > Bacillati > Actinomycetota > Actinomycetes > Propionibacteriales > Kribbellaceae > Kribbella > Kribbella sp. NPDC026611. Next base: position 551,600 of record NZ_JBEZYC010000004.1, on the reverse strand, counting down.
GCTGTGGGCAACCGTGGAGCTGACCGCGCCGGCGGTCCAGCCGGACGTGTAGTAGGACGGGCCGTAGTACCAGTACGGGTCAGGCGTGAGCCGTCCGGCCGCGACCAGTTGCTCGCAGACCTTCTGCCAGCGGTCGGCGAGGTCGAAGGCGATCGCCCAGGGCAAGTACTTCGAGAAGATGTCCTCACCCTCCTCGAACCGGAGCTGGTCCGCCTCGGCGGTGGCGAGATACTGACGGAAGCCGATCAGCTGGTCGGTCACCGCCCGCCCGGCCGGGTTGCGTTGCCCACGGCCCCGAATCGCGATCCAGATGCCGAGGGCAATGATCACGGCGATCACCGGGACCGCGATCGCGATCGCCCGGCCGGGTCCGCCGGTGGCCGCACCGGTGATCGCGCCGGCCGCGCTGATCACCACCCAGAACGCGATCAGCACCCCGCAGCCGCACCCCCAGCCGGCTTTGAACGCCGACCCGCCGCCGGCCCGCGGCATCCGCAGGTACCAGTTGCGGTTCCTCACCAGGTCACGCAGCGCAGCGATCATCGCGTCGTGCGCCCGGCGCATCGTGTGGTCGCCGACCGCGCCACGCTTGAGCTGCACCTCGGAGCCGGGCTGCAACGACGGGAACAGCCCCGACATCAGCGCCTGCTCGTGCGGCGCGGTCGCGACGGCTGCGTTCAGCAGCACCGCCTTCTGCTCGCTCCCCGTGTTCTCGATCCGTACGCCGCCCCGCACGGCCATGTCGATCAGCGTCGCCGCCGTCTCCGTCGTGGTGGCCTTGGCGTCGATCAGCAGACCGCCCTCGGCGACCGGGATCTTCGGCGGCGCGAACGCGACCGGGATCTGGTCCGTCCGCAGGTCGTCCTTCACCGGCTCGGCCGCGACGCCGTCCGGCGGGAACGTCCCCGGCGGCATCCCGGCGAACCGCTGGTCCTTGTTACCGGTCTTCGCGTAGACGCCGGCCAGCAGCAGCGCGATCACGGTCGCCGCTCCGGATCCGGCGAGCAGCGGGACGGACAGCCCGTTCCGCTGCAGCCAGTTCGGCGGGTCGACCACGATCGGGGCGTCGTTCTGGACCGCGCCGGCCTTGATCCCGGCGACGATCGTCAACTGCTGGCGCCGTGCCAGCTGCGAGGCGCCGAAGGTCGCCTTGCCGCCGAGGATCGACTTCTGCGGGCAGCTCTCGGTCGAGCCGGCCGGGCCGGCGAAGCAGCTCACCTGCGTCACGCCTTGCGGGACCGTCGCGGTGACGGTGACCTGGTCGATCACCGCGTCCCAGGCCGAACCGGTTGCGTCCCAGTACAGCTCGCTGTGGTCGGCGAAGTGCCGGAGCGCGCCGCGGACGTCGTACGTGATCACGTACGTCGCGTTGAATCCGCTGATCGTCTGGTTGGCGTCGCCGATCTTGATCCGCAGGACCTCGTCGCGGTCCTTGTTCTGCTTCTGGGTCGAGGTCTCGAAGGCGTCCGGTGCGTCGTCGCTGTGCACCTGCACGTTCGAGACGTCATATCGCTGGTCCTTGGACCGGTCGTCGGCCCAGGGCTCGCGGACGACCAGGTCGCGGTAGATCCCGTGCCTGCCGAGGCTGCCGAAGCTGTAGGCGATCGTCTCCTTCACGTGCAGTACGCCGTCCGTGCCGACCGTGTAGTCGATGGCGAAGTTCTTCACCTGATCACCGACGTCGGCCACGCCGGTCATGCCAGCCGTGTCGGCCGCTGCCGGTTGGGCGAAGCCGGCCACCGCTACGACAGTGATCAGCGTGCTGATCAGGACCCCGAGTGCCTTACGCATGGCGGCGACACTACCGAGCGCGGGGTCCGGATCCGGGGAGGCGGACCGAATCCGGGACGTGATGGCTCTTGTGCGAAGTGACCGTTAGGGGAATCGTGGGTGGACCAGGAGGAACGTCATGGCAGACAAGACGAACGCTTCCCAAGGCACCGGAGCCGCGCCCGCTGTGGACAGCCCGGCCGCCATCCGCAACGTGGTCCTGGTCGGCCCGTCCGGCTCCGGCAAGACCACCCTCGTCGAGGCCCTGCTGGTGGCCTCCGGAGTCCTGAACAGACCCGGCACCGTCCTGGACGGAACCACGGTGTGCGACTTCGACGACGCCGAGGTCCGGCAGCAGCGCTCGGTGGGCCTGTCGCTCGCCTCGCTGCCGCACGACGGCGTCAAGGTGAACCTGATCGACACCCCGGGGTACGCCGATTTCGTCGGCGAGCTGCGGGCCGGGCTGCGCGCCGCCGACTGTGCACTGTTCGTGATCTCGGCGAGCGAGGGCGTCGACGAGCCGACCAAGACGGTCTGGCAGGAGTGCGCCCAGGTCGGAATGCCCAGGGCGGTCGTGATCACCAAGCTCGACCACGCCCGGGCCAACTATCAGAACGTGCTAGCCACCGCGCAGGCCGCGTTCGGCGACAAGGTCCTCCCGCTGTACCTGCCGGCCGGCGACGGGCTGATCGGCCTGCTCTCCCAGTCGTACTACGGCTACTCCGGCGGCAAGCGCTCGACCGGTACGCCGGACCCGTCGTACGCGGACCAGATCGAAGAGCTCCGCGGCTCGCTGATCGAGGGCATCATCGAGGAGTCCGAGGACGAGTCGCTGATGGACCGGTACCTGGGTGGCGAAGAGATCGACCAGAAGGTGCTGATCGAGGACCTCGAGCGGGCCGTCGCGCGGGGCTCGTTCTTCCCGGTGCTGCCGGTCTGCAGCGCGTCCGGGATCGGCACGTACGAGCTGCTCGAAGTGATGACCAGCGGCTTCCCGTCACCGCCCGAGCACCCCATCCCCGACGTGTTCAATCCGCACGGGGTCGCCCGCAAGGGGCTCACCTGCGACCCGGACGGGCCGCTGCTGGCCGAGGTGGTGAAGACGACGTCGGACCCGTACGTCGGGAGGGTCAGCCTGGTGCGGGTGTTCTCCGGCACCATCAGGCCCGACGCGACGGTTCACGTGTCGGGCCATTTCACGTCGTTCTTCGGTGAGCACATCTCGCACGAGGACCACGACGAGGACGAGCGGATCGGCTCGCTCTCGTTCCCGCTCGGCAAGTCGCAGCGCCCGGCGACCCGGGTGCTCGCGGGTGACATGTGCGCGATCGGGCGGCTGACCAGGGCCGAGACCGGGGACACGCTGTCCGACAAGGCCGACCCACTGCTGCTGCGGCCGTGGAACATGCCCGAGCCGTTGCTGCCGATCGCGGTCCAGGCGCGCGCCAAGACCGACGAGGACAAGCTCGGCGTCGGGCTGCAGCGGCTCGCGGCCGAGGACCCGACGCTGCGGATCGAGCAGAACCCGGAGACGCACCAGATCGTGCTGTGGTGCATGGGCGAGGCGCACTCGGACGTCGTCCTCGACGCGCTCTCCAACCGGTACGGCGTGACCGTCGACACCGTCGAGCTGCGGGTGCCGCTGCGGGAGACGTTCCTCGGGCAGGCGAAGGGCCACGGCCGGCACGTGAAGCAGTCCGGCGGCCACGGGCAGTACGCGGTCTGCGACATCGAGGTCGAGCCGCTGCCGCAGGGGTCCGGGTTCGAGTTCGTCGACAAGGTGGTCGGCGGTGCGGTGCCGCGGCAGTTCATCCCGAGCGTCGAGAAGGGCGTCCGGGCGCAGATGGAGAAGGGCGTCGCGGCCGGCTACCCGATGGTCGACATCCGGGTCACGTTGCGCGACGGCAAGGCGCACAGCGTCGACTCGTCCGACATGGCGTTCCAGATGGCCGGCGGGCTGGCCCTGCGGGAGGCGGCGGCCGCGACCAAGGTCGCCATGCTCGAGCCGGTGGACCTGGTGTCCGTGCTGGTGCCGGACGACCTGGTCGGTGCGGTGATGAGCGACCTGTCCGGGCGGCGCGGACGGCTGCTCGGCACCGACAAGATCGGCGACGACCGCACGCTGGTGAAGGCCGAAGTACCCCAGGTGGAGATCACCCGGTACACGATCGACCTGCGGTCGCTGTCGCACGGCGCGGCGACGTTCAGCCGCGAGTTCTCCCGCTACGAGCCGATGCCGGACTCGGCCGCCGCCAAGATGAAGTCCTCCTGACAGTAGTGACGCGCCGGCTCAGCTTTTCGAGTCGCGGTTGAGCCGGCGCTTCACGTCGCGGGACTTGAGGTACGTCGCGACGTCGTCGTACCGCTCGCTCTGGTTCGCGAACTCGATGTAGGAGCGGACGCGGTGCAGCCAGTCGAGGGTGGACGGCTTGACCGTGGGGAGCACGTCGGTCAGGTGCTGCATGGACAGCGGCGGCTCGCCGCCGGACGACAGCGCCTCGTCGATCACCTTGTCGACGCCACGCTCGATCAGCGCGCGCAGGTCCGCACCGCTGAACATCGGCGTCTGCGCCGCCAACGCCTTCAGGTCGAGGCTGTCGACCGGCACGTCCTTCGTCAGGACCGACAGGATGTCGGCACGCGCCGGCTCGTCCGGCGGCGGGACGAAGATGACCCGGTCGAACCGCCCGGGCCGCAGCATCGCCTCGTCCACGTCCCACGGCGCGTTGCTCGCCGCGAGCACCAGAAGTCCCTCGTTCTCGGAGCCGATCGCGTCCAGCTCCTGCAGCAGTACGTCGACCAGCCGCCGCGCCTCAGACCCGCCGTGCTTGTGCCGCGCGAACGCGAGCGCGTCGAGCTCGTCCAGGAACAGCACGCACGGAGCGTTCGCCCTGGCCCGCTCGAACGCGTCATGCAGGTTGCGCTCGGAGACGCCGAGGTACGGGTCCATCACGTCCTCGATCCGGACGTTGACGAACGGCAACCCGCACTCCCCTGCCGTCGCCCGGGCCAGCAGCGTCTTGCCGCAGCCGGGCGGGCCGTAGAGCATCACGCCACCGCCGGACTTCCGGCCGTACTTCTCGTACAGCTCCGGCCGGCTCAGCGGGAGGATGACCATCCGGTGGATGACCCGCTTGATCTCCTCCATCCCGCCGACCTGGTCGAAGGTGGTCGTCTCCTTCGGCGCGCCGGTGCCGTCAGGGTCGTACGGCGTCTCGGCCTCAGGACCGACCTTGATCCGGACGCCGCTGCGCTCGGCGATCATGTCGTCGACGAGCTGCTGCAACCGACCGGTCCCCTCCACAACGCCCTGCTGCCGCGCGGCCTCGAGCAGGTTCCGTAGGAGGGCGAGCCGCCCGTTCGCCGCGGCCAGCTCACCGACAGCGACGAACTGGTCGTCCGGCAACGCGTGCTGGTCCAGAAGCACGACGTACTGGTCCAGCGCCTCCTCCACCTCGCCGGCGGTGACCAGCGACTCGGCCAGCACCAGCCGAAGCAGCACATCGTCCGGGTTGGCCTCGACCGCCTTACGCAGCGCGGCGATCCGGTCGTTGCTCATGCTCCCCACTTCCTCTTGATCCACAGGCGCACCAGCGGCGGGGCCACCCAGGAGTAGACACAGAACACCAGCCAGCACATGGCGAACACGAACGACACCTGCGGCAGCCCGGCCAGGCGCAGGCCGTAGATGATCGCGACCGCGCCGATCCACACGACCAGCGGGTTCAGCCGAGCGAACGGCCGCAGCGGCAGCATCAGCGGGTGATTGAAGAGCTTCGCCTCGCGAGCCGCCGTCCGCAGATGATCGTCGTCCGGCTGACTCGCGGCAGCCGAGCGCAACGAGTCGTAGCCCGAGCGGGCGTCTCCGGTCAGCATCGAGGCGTGGCCGTGCAAGGCCCGCGCGTGCGGGTCCTCCGGGTCGTGAGACAGCGCCTCGATGCTGTGCCGGCGCATGTCGCGGTCCTTGCCGAGCGCGTAGGCGACCTCAGCCCGGGCCGCGGACACCACCACGCTGTCCGGAGCCTGCGAGGCGGCCCGCTCGACCAATGCACTCGCCTTCTCCGCCTGACCGGCCACGAGACACACTCGCGCGTACCCGATCAGCAGGTCCGGGTCGAGCGGGTCCAGGCTCAGCCCCTGCAGGAAGGCCGCCTCGGCTTCAGCCAGCCGCCCTTCCGAGCGGAGCGAGTAGCCCAGGATGTGCAGCAGCGGCAGGAACGGCCCGTGCCGGCCGAGCCCGTCCTGCAGTACGTCAATCGCCTCGGCGTTCCGGTCGAGCTGATGCAGCGCAGTACCGCGGAACAGGTACGCGCGAACGTCCAGCGCCGTGTCGCCGGACAGCCCATCGAGCTCGCTGAGTGTTCGCTCCGGCCGGCCGATCTGCAGCCAGTGCCCGGCCATCTGCAGGCGGGCCTCCGTCGGTTCGGTCATGAGCCCGCCACCAGCATGACGACGATCTCGGTGACGACCAGGAAGCCGACCAGGACGAGGGTGCCGGCGCCGAACCGCTTCGCGTGCTCGCCGCCGCGCAACTGGAACGCACGCTCCATCGGGAGCTGCAGCCGCATCTGGGCCAGGAAGCACAGCGCTGCGATCACCCGGACCGGCGTCAGCTGCGCCAGCAGCGCGCCGTCACCAACACCGATCTGCAGCCAGCCGGCGACCGCGATCTCGGCCCCCAGGCCGACCACCCCGACGGCGACGATCAGCCACCGCCGTCCGCCGCTGACGCCCAGCCGGCGGCTGTTCACGAACGAGAGCCAGGTGATCGGCAGGACCCCGCCGAACACGGCGATGTACCCCATCGGGAGCAGCCGCCACGGCCGCGCCGACGGGCTGGGGCCGGGCACGATGGTCGGCCGCAGGAGTTCGTCCGGCATCGGGCTCCTCGAGTGGGCAGGGTTCGGCTCGCGCAGTGTATAGCCTGTGCGGATGAGCGAGAACTGCCTCTTCTGCGGGATCGTGGCCGGTACCGTTCCGTCGACCCAGGTCGCCGAGAACGAGCGGGCGATCGCGTTCATGGACATCGCCCCCGCGACGCCCGGGCACCTGCTGGTGATCCCGCGGACGCACTCGAACGACCTGCGCGAGGCCTCCGCCGAGGACCTCACCGCCGCGACCCTGCTCGCCCAGTCCCTGATCGGCCGGGTCATCGACCGGCTCGAGGACGCGACCGGGGCAAACCTGCTCAGCTGCATCGGCGCGGACGCCTGGCAAAGCGTCTTCCACACCCACCTGCACGTCATCCCCCGCTACCCGAACGACCCCATGGTCCTGCCGTGGAAGCCACACAGCGGCGACATGGACGAGATCAAGGCCGTCGGCTCCCGCCTGGTGTAGTTACTGGCGGGCGACCAGCTCGTAGACCGACAGGAGCTCCGGCAGCAGCACCGACCAGTCATAGCGCGGTACGGCGTTCAGCCCGGCGCTTCGGAACTTCTCGCGCTCGTCCGGCGCACTCAGCAGGCGTAGGGCCCGCTCGGTGAGCTGCTGTACGTCGCCTGGCTCGAACAGCTCCCCCAGCCGGCCGCCGTCCAGCACCTGCCGGAACGCAGGCAGGTCGCTCGCCAGCACCGGCGCACCGGCCGCCATCGCCTCGAGCAGGACGATCCCGAAGCTCTCCCCGCCCAGGTGCGGCGCGACGTACGCGTCAGAACCGGCCAGCATGTCCGCCCGCGCCTCATCGTCGATCGCCCCGAGGAACAGCACGTTGTCGCGACAGCTCGCCGGCAACAGCCGCCGTGCCTCGTCCGCCTGTCCCGCTCCGGCCACCAGGATCCGCAGACCCGGCCGCTCGGCCACCAGGGCCGGCACAGCCTTCATGAGTACGCCGAGACCCTTGCGATGCTCGTCCAGCCGGCCGAGGAAGCTGATCGTGCCGTCCGCACCGAGCCACTCGGACCGCGGGCTGCCCTTGAGCCGGGCGGTGTAGAGGCCGTTCGGGATCACCACCGCCTCGCCGCCGATGTGCTGGACCATCATCGAGCGCGCATTCTCCGAGACCGCGATCCGCGCGTCGATCTTCTCGAGCGCGGGCCGCAGGAAGCTGGACGCGGCGCTCATCGCCCGTGACCGGACCTGCCAGGTGTGGAAGGTCGCCACGAACGGGCCGCCGGCCGACCACAGCGCGATCACGGATGCGCTCGGCGTCGTCGGCTCGTGCACGTGGACCACGTCGAAGTCGCCGTCCGCCAGCCAGCTCTTCACCCGGGCAGCGGTCCGCGGCCCGAACGTCACCCGCGCCACCGACCCGTTGTACGGCACGCCGACCGCCCGCCCGGACGAGACGACGTACGGCGGGACCGGCGGCCCGGTGTCGGTGTCGTCGACCGGCGCGAGCACCGAGATCTCGTGACCGAGCGAGAGCAGGGCCTCGGCCAGGTCGCGGACATGGTTCTGCACCCCGCCGGGCGTGCCCAGCGAGTACGGGCACACCACACCGATCCTCACGGGACGATTCTCACCCCTCGAGGAAAATCCTCTGCAACATGTGCCAGTCCTGAGGGTGCTTGCCGATCCCGTCGGCGAACGCGTCCGCGCAGCGCTGCACCATGGCCGCGACGCCGCCGTCCGGTTCGACGACGTCGTGGAACGTGATGACCAGGTCGGCGCCCTCGTAGTGCAGCGTGGCCGGGATGAGCGGCGCGCCGGTCTTCAGGCTGAGCGCAGCCGGACCGGCCGGCATCCGGGACGGGCGGCCGAAGAACGTGACCGGTACGCCGCGCTCGGACAGGTCCCGGTCGGCGACCAGGCAGACGAAGCCGCCGGCTCTGAGACGCTCCGCGAGTACGGCAGTGGGATCGTCACCGCCGGTGAGCGGGAGCACCTCCATGCCGAGCTTGGCGCGGTAGGCGATGAAGCGGTCGAACAGCGACTCCGGCTGCAGCCGCTCGGCCACTGTCGACACCGGCATCCCTGTCAGGCCGGCCCAAGCGCCGGCGTGGTCGTAGTTCGCCAGGTGGGGCAGCGCGCAGATCACGCCGTTGCCGGCCGCGTATGCGTCGCGGAGGAGCTTCTCGTTGACCGTCTGGACCCGCCCGACGATCTCCTCGGCGCTCCACTCGGGCAGCCGGAACGCCTCCTGCCAGTAGCGCAGGTACGAGCGCATGGCTTGTTTGGTGAGCGCGTCGAGGTCGGCGTCAGGACTAACTACGGTCAGGTTGCTGCGCAGGCGCCGTACGCCGCGGCCGTTGCGTCGTACCGTCCGGTCGGCGGCCAGGCGGAACAGCCAGGTGACGGTCCGCTCGGGGAGGCGCCGTACCAGGGTCCAGGCGAGCGCGAAGGCGAGGTCGACGGCCCGGTGACGCATCAGCTGGGCTGGTCGGGGGGCGGTGTGTCCAGCTTGGCGTCGGCCACGTCGGCCATCACCTGCTTGCGGACCGAGAGCGACCGCTGGACCACGGTGATCGTGCTCGCGGCGGCGACGTACCAGATCACGATCTCGAGCAGGATCGGCAGGTTGAACACGTCGGAGAAGAACGCCAGGATCAGCGTGAAGACCAGCCGGTCCGCGCGCTCGGCCAGACCGCCGCTCGCCTTCAGGCCGAGGCTCTCCGCCTTGGCCCGCGCGTACGACGTGACCGCGCCCATCACCAGCGCCCACAGCGTCACGGCCGCCATCAGGGTCGAGTCGCCGGCCCGCGAGTTCGCGTAGAACATCACCAGGCCGCCGTACACCGCGCCGTCGGCGATCCGGTCCAGCGTCGAGTCGAGGAACGAGCCCCACTTCGACGACGTGCCCGACGTCCGGGCCATGTAGCCGTCGATCAGGTCGGAGAAGACGAAACACGTGATGACCACCACGCCGATCCACAGGTCACCGCGCGGGAAGAAGATCAGCGCTCCGGCCGACACCCCGACGGTGCCGACCAGCGTGACCATGTCGGCGCTCACGCCGAGCTTGAGCAGGAGGTTGGCGATCGGCGTGATCACCTTGGTCCAGAACATCCGGAATCTGTTAAGCATGGCGACGCGATCGTAGTCCAGCCGGATCACTCTTCCGTGACAAGGCGGGCATTTCGACCTGCGAGCGGCGTCGATCGGGGTCATCCTGGAGCCAGTGAGCATGCGCCCCGTGACCCTTGTGCTGGTCCTGACCCTGGCGACCGGCTGCTCCGTCGCGCACCGGGCCAACGACACCCCACCGCCGACGCCGCCTCATATCGCCGTCGTCCCCACGGTCACCGCTCCCCCGCAGGCCGAGGGCCTGGACGGTACTGCGGGCGCACCCGGGCCACAGGTGTGTACGGCGACCGCGCACCAGCTCGCTGTGAAGCTACGCGTGCCGGTGACGGCCAAGCCGAACGCGTGGAACGACGGCGGACTGCCGGCCATGGACCTGTGCACGCTCGTGCTCGAGGGCCGGGTCGTGACGGTTGGGGTGAGTGCGCTCCCGGCCCAGCCGGACGCGCTCAGCCGGTTGATGGAGGGGGCGGGCAGCGTCTCGGTGCTGCCCGCGCTCGGTCCGTCAGGCGCGATCTCGGAGTCCCGGCTGGTGTTCCAGGCCGGCGATCGGGTCGTTCGGATCACGCCGGCGGGCGGGATCGACCGCAGTACCGCGGACGGGATCGATCGGGTCAAGGCGGTCGCGATCGCGCTCGCCGTACGGGATGCCGTACCTGGGCACCTGCGACCGGCCCGGCAGTCGGACCCGGCGTGCCAGCTGTCGAACTCGGCGGCGGAGCGGTACATCGGGCTGCAGGTGCAGTTGCGGCGGGACTACCGGATCCGGGGCGCGCTGACGTGTATCTGGGGGACGTTCAACGCGACGGTGTCGATCGTCGAGGCATTCGACCAGCGGTCCATTCCGGAGGCCGAGCGGGTGCCGGCGCCACGGTTCGCGCCGATCGGTCAGCCGGGGTACTACCTGCCCGAGGCGGGCGAGCTCGTCTTCCGCCAGGGCCGGCGGGTGGTCCGGGTGAGCTGCCTGACCACTCCCCCGCGCGAAGTCACACTGGACACCCTCCTCGGCATCGTCGATCCCCTTTTGCCTCTTTTCCTGCGCTGAACGGGCAACTTTCCGGACCAGTCCGGCATCCCACCCGACAACAGCGAAGCAGTACGAAACAGGGGGTAGTCATGACGAAGTGGGGAAAACTCGGCGGAGTGCTCGCGACCGGAGCGCTCGGCACGGGCCTGCTGTCCACCGGTCTCGCGTTCGCCGGGGGGACGTCGGCGACCGGCGCGACCTGCAGCATCAAGGTCGGGTCGGTGACCGCCGGCGGCGATCACCGGATGCAGACGTTCAGCACCACCGGCGCCAAGGTGGCCGACAAGATCGTTGCCAAGGACATCTATCCGGACGGGGCGGTCCGGCTCAGCGCCACCATGCGGTTCGGTGACGCCGAGGAGGGCAACAGCGAGGGACACACCGGGCCGGTCATCATGGGCTCGACCATGTACGACACGACGTACCTGACCCCGCACGGTGGTGGCAGCGTGATCACCAAGCAGGTCACCCGGGTCGGCGGCGGCTGGAACGTCTACCGGACGCTCGACCGGTCCACCCTCGTCGCCGGGGGCAAGCAGCGGGTGACGGAGTACTCGCTGCACACCGACGGCACGCTGTACCGGCGCAACGTGACGTACACGAACGGCGTACCGTCGCGGCGGATCACCGGGTGGCAGTCGGGCTACAAGGGCGTCAAGGCGATGACGCTGATCAGCCAGACGCCGACGTACGACACGTTCCTGATGACGCTGACCAGCGGCAAGCTCTACACCGCTCGACTGCCGCTGGCCGGTGGGCAGATCATCCCGGGCGTCGTGAAGCAGGTCCGGCCGGCGACCTGGCAGGGGTTCGAGTCGCTGGTGGCGGCGCCGTGCGGTAACGGCACACTGCTGCTCGGCATCGACAAGGACACCAAGGCGGGGTACCTGTACCACGTCGGTCACGCCAACGGTGCGGCGACGCAGATCACCGGGCTCGGCAAGGCGGCGGGGACGTTCAACGACCCGACGTACTTCGCCTGGCAGAACTCCGTCGGGCAGCCGCTGTCCGGCGAGTGACTATGGCCAGGACTTGGCCAGCAAGGCCCGGGTGTCGCTGAGGAGCTGCGGCAGGACCTTGGTGTGAGCGATGGCCGGCATGAAGTTCGTGTCACCTGCCCAGCGCGGTACGACGTGCTGGTGCAGGTGCGCGGCGATCCCGGCGCCTGCGACCTCGCCCTGGTTCATCCCGATGTTGAAGCCGTGCGCGCCGGAGACGGTGCGCACGGCTTGCATTGCTTGCTGTGTCAGCGCGGCCACGTCGGCGACCTCGGCATCGGTGAGCTCGGTGTAGTCGGCGACGTGCCGGTAGGGCACGACCATCAGGTGGCCGGGGTTGTACGGGTACAGGTTGAGGACGGCGTACGCCGCCTCGCCCCGGTGCACGATCAGCGCCTCGCTGTCGGGCATGCTCGGCAGCCGGCAGAACGGGCAGCCCGAGCCCGCCGCCGAGCTGGTCGGCTTGTTCTCGCCCTCGATGTAGGCCATCCGGTGCGGCGTCCACAGCCGCAGGAACTCGTCCTGCACACCGACCCCGTCCTGCCGCCCGAGCTCGTCCGGCTCGTACGGCGAGGCGGGACCGTCGTCCGTCATACCTGGACGCGCTTCTGGACGGCCTCGACGATCTCGGCGACCGCGTCGGCCACCGGTACGCCGTTCTTCTGGGTGCCGTCGCGGTACCGGAACGAGACCGAGCCGGCGGCCATGTCCTCGTCGCCGGCGATCAGCATGTATGGCACCTTGGACTTCTGCGCGGTCCGGATCTTCTTCTGCATCCGGTCGTCGGAGGCGTCGACCTCGACCCGGATCCCCTGCTTCTTCAGCTGGGCGGCCACGTCGTACAGGTAGTCGACGTGCCCGTCGGTGATCGGGATGCCGAGGACCTGGACCGGGGCCAGCCAGGGCGGGAAGGCGCCGGCGTAGTGCTCGGTCAGGACGGCGACGAACCGCTCGATCGAGCCGAACAGCGCGCGGTGGATCATCACCGGCCGCTGCCGGGAGCCATCCGGGGCGGTGTACTCGAGCTCGAACCGCTCGGGCAGGTTGAAGTCGAGCTGGATCGTGGACATCTGCCAGGTCCGGCCGATCGCGTCCTTCGCCTGGACGGAGATCTTCGGGCCGTAGAAGGCCGCGCCGCCCGGGTCCGGGATCAGCTCGAGGCCCGAGCCCTCAGCGACCTCGCGCAGCGTCTCGGTCGCCTCCTCCCAGACCTCGTCCGAGCCAACGAACTTGTCCGGGTTCTTGGTCGAGAGCTCGAGGTAGAAGTCGTCCAGGCCGTAGTCGGCGAGCAGGCCGAGCACGAAGGTCAGCAGGTTGCGGAGCTCGTCGCGCATCTGCTCGCGGGTGCAGTAGATGTGCGCGTCGTCCTGGGTGAAGCCGCGGGCGCGGGTCATACCGTGCACGACGCCGGACTTCTCCAGCCGGTACACGGTGCCGAACTCGAACAACCGCAGCGGCAGCTCGCGGTACGAGCGTCCGCGGGCCGCGAAGATCAGGTTGTGCATCGGGCAGTTCATCGGCTTCAGGTAGTAGTTCTGGCCCTGCTTGCGGATCTGCCCGTCCGCGCCGCGCTCCTCGTCCAGGTGCATGGGCGGGTACATGCCGTCGGCGTACCAGTCCAGGTGGCCCGAGGTCTCGAACAGCTGGCCCTTGGTGATGTGCGGCGAGTAGACGAACTCGTAGTCGTCCTCGACGTGCCGCTGGCGGGAGTAGTCCTCCATCACCTTCCGCAGTACGCCGCCCTTGGGGTGGAAGACGGCGAGGCCGGAGCCGATCTCGTCGGGGAAGCTGAACAGGTCGAGCTCTGTGCCCAGCTTGCGGTGGTCGCGCTTGGCGGCCTCCTCCAGGCGGGTCAGGTACGCCTTCAGCTCGTCCCGTGACTCCCACGCGGTGCCGTAGATGCGCTGCAGCTGCGGGTTCTTCTCGCTGCCACGCCAGTACGCCGCCGCCGTACGCATCAGCTTGAAGTTGCCGAGGTACCCCGTGGCCGGCACGTGCGGGCCGCGGCACAGGTCCTTCCAGGCGACGCTGTCGTCCCGCCGTACGTTGTCGTAGATCGTCAGCTCGCCTTGGCCGACCTCGACCGACGCGCCCTCGGCGGCGTCCGCGGCGGAGCCCTTGATGCCGATCAGCTCGAGCTTGTAGGGCTCGTTCGCGAGCTCGGCGCGGGCGTCGTCGTCGGAGACCACCCGGCGGCTGAACCGCTGCCGCTCCTTGATGATCTGCTGCATCTTCTTCTCGAGCTTGCCCAGGTCGTCCGGGGTGAACGGCGTGGGTACGTCGAAGTCGTAGTAGAACCCGTTCTCGACCGGCGGGCCGATGCCGAGCTTGGCCTCCGGGAACAGGTCCTGCACCGCCTGCGCGAGGACGTGCGCGGTCGAGTGCCGGATGATCGCCCGGCCGTCCGCCGAGGACGCCTTGACCGGCTCGATCTGGTCGCCGTCCTGGAGCACCCGGGACAGGTCGCGCAGTTCACCGTTGACCCGGGCGGCGAGGGCGGAGCGGTCCTGGCCGAAGATCTCGGCGAACAGCTCCCCGATCGTCGTCGTCTCGGCCACACTCCGCTCGGCCTCACCCTCGACACCGATCAGCTGCACCTTCACACCTTGGTTCACGAAGGAGATGGTATCGACAGACCTGACGAAGGTAGGGGGCGGGACCAGCCGCTCGTCCGATGTGCCGGCGGCCGGGGATTTCTAGGTTCTTCGGTATGAGCGACGCGATCCTGCATTTTGCCGACGAACTGATGTCCTCGGGGTGGATCTACCTCGCCTTGTGGGGTTTCGCCGCGCTGGACGGGTTCTTCCCCGCCGTACCCAGCGAGACCCTGGTGGTCACCGCCGGCGTCTTCGCGGCCGGGAACAGCGCACCGAACATGTACCTCGTCATCGTGGTGGCTGCCCTGGGAGCCTTCGTGGGCGACCACGTCTCCTACCTGCTCGGCCGCGGCGCCGGCGGCCGCCTGCTGGACCGCGTCCGTCCTGGCACCCGCCGGCACGCCGCCGTCCTCTGGGCTCGTCGCTCCCTGGCCGAGCGCGGCGGGTTGGTCCTGGTCGTAGCGCGCTACATCCCCGGCGGCCGCACCGCCATCACCCTCACCATGGGGTCGGTCCGCTACCCACTTCGGCGCTTCAGTGCCTTTGCCGGGTTGGCCGCAGCGAGCTGGGCTGCCTACTGCTCCCTGGTCGGCTACATCGGCGGCAAGGCCTTCGAAGACAACCCTCTGAAAGGCGTGGCCCTGGGCATCGGCCTTGCCCTCGCAGTCACCCTCCTCGTCGAGCTGGCCCGCCACCGATTGAACAAACGCCGAGCTGCTCTCCCGGTCAGCGTGGGACGTTGAGGGCGATGGTGACCTGCTCGGACACCTTGGCAGCCAGCTCGAGGGCGGCGCGGCGGGTGGCGGGTTGGAGTGCGGCGTGGTCCAGCGGGCCTTCGGCGGCGATGTGCATGTCGGTGGGGATGTCCACCACGGCGGCCGCGCGGGACTCGAAGTACGGCCGGAGCTGCTTCTCGACCTCCTTGTTCACGTCGCCGGGACCGTTGGACACCGCGATCACCGCACGCCGGATCAGGCGCTGCGCCTCAGGCCCCTGGTTGTCCAGCTCCTCCAGCATCTGTACGGCGGCCGCGCACGACAGGCTCTTCCACTTGATCGGGATCACCAGCGCGTCAGCAGCCTTCATCGCCTCCCGCCAGTTGCTGGAGCCCTCGTTGTTCCCGGTGTCGATCACCAGGACCTTGTAGAAGCGGCTGAGCAGGCGGTGGATCTGGTCGAAGTCCTTCGCCTCGATCTGCGCGTACGTGGTGATCGCCGACGTCAGTACGTCGTACTGCCCCGCCACCTGGTGCCGCAGGTACGCCGCGACGTCGCCGAGCCGGGCGTCCGGCTGCGTCAGCATCGGCATCGCCTGCAGCATGTCCGTCACCGTGGACCGGGCGTTGGTGTCGTGCGTGCGGAGGTGCATGTTGCCGCGCAGCTCGTTGTTGTCCCAGGCCACGACCCCGCCGCCGCGTGCCTGCCCCAGCGCACCGGCCAGCAGCAGGGTGGTCGGCGTCTTGCCGGAGCCGCCCTTCGGGTTCGCCACCACGATGGTGACCGGGCGACGGAACGCCGTCGCCGCAGTCGCGCGGGCGATCCGCTCGGACCGCTCGGTGCTACCGGGACGGAGACGCAGGACGCTACGGACACCACGCTCCGCCGGGGCCTCGCGCGGCAGCGGCAGTGCCTGGATCAGCTCGTCGGTGCGGTACGACAGGTTCGGCGGCTGTTGCTGCGCGGGGTGCTGACCGGGGACGCCCTGCGGGAAGAAGTGCTGGGCGGCCGGTGACAGTGGCTGGGGCTGGCCCGGCTGGCCTTGCTGGCTTTGTTGCGGAGGTGGCTGCGGGCCCTGTGGCTGGGGCTGGAAGGAGGAGCCGCCGAAGACGGGGACGCTGGGTGGCTGGGGCTGCTGAGGGACTGGCGGGATGCTGCCGGTGTCCTCTGGGCTCTCAGCGCTCTCAGCGCTCTCAGCGCTGTCCGCCGCGACCGCGCTGTCCTCGTCCTGCTCCTCCGGCTCGGGCTGCGTCCACGAAGCGGCAGGCTCGGGGGCCGGCTGGGTCCAGGAGGGCGTCGGCTGGGTCGGCTGCTGCGGCTGGGTCCACGGGGCCGACTGGTTCACCACCGGGTTGACCGGCTGGTCGGTCCGCGACCACGAGTCGCTCTGGAAGTCCCCGGAGAGGGCGTCCGGCTTCTGGTCGGTCTCGTCGGCTTCCGGCTCCTGGTTCGGGTCCGGCTGGCTCCAGGACGGAGTCGGCTGCCACATTCTCCGGACCTCGGCCGCCGCCGCTTCCCGGTCCTTGTGCTGTCCGGAGTTGTGCGAGTCGGTCACGACCTGGATCCCCGATTCTGTGAGGGGGCGGGCGCCCCTGTGAGGCTGCTGGGTTGCTCGGGAGGGTGAGGTCTCCGCGAGAGGTCCACTATCCCATGACCGGGTGTCCTCATCACGTCACGACCCGGAGCGTCCACTATGCGTGAAAGAGCAGTCAGATCTCAGCGGCTTCGATGATCTCGAACGGCACCAGCGACAGGTTCGGCACCTGCTCGCCCCGCAGCTGAGCCAGCAACAGGTCCACAGCGGCCCGGCCCATCTCGGTCTGGTCCTGCCGCACATGCAGGTACGGCGGTCCGCCGATCGAGTCGCCCGGTGAGTCGAAGCACGCGACCTTGCGGTCACCACCGAGCGCACGGTCGACCATCCGAGCCAGGTTGTACTCACAGGCGATGTACGCCGTCACCTCCGGCATGCGGTCCCGGAACGCACGGATCGTGTCCATGTCCGCCCGTACGCTCTCGGTCGTCGTGGACCCAGGCAGCGTGCTGCGCAGATCGGTCAGCTCGTAGGCCCGCCCGCGTCCATCGAACGCAGACCGGAAGCCCTCCAGCCGCTCCTCGATCGACGAGGTGTTCACGGGAGGCGGTGAAACGAAGGCAATGTGCTCATGCCCCTGGTCGAGCAGACAGGTCGCGAGCGCACGAGCCGCGGCCACATTGTCGGTCTGGACGGCAGCTACAGGTATGCCGGACAGGTGGCGGTCCACCAGCACCACTGGGAAGCCGTCGAGCACCTGCCGCAGCAGACTGGCGTTGTAGAAGTCGCCGTGCACCGGGAAGACGATCAGGCCGTCCACCGAGGACACCAGCGAGTCGACTGCCTTCTCCTCGTCGGTCTGACGGCCATGAGTACGCCGTACCACCAGGTGGGCGCCGTACTCCGCGCAGCGCTCCTCGATCGCGTTGAGAAGGTCGAGCCCGTAGGACTCCGAGATGTCCGGGACGATCAGCGCGATCGAGCGGGCGTCGCGCCGGGTGACCGCGCGCAGCGGGATGGTGACTCCGGTCAGGTCCGGCAGACGGCGTACGACGAAGGTCCCCTTACCGCGGACGCGCTCGACGAGCCCGGCTTCCCGCAGTACCTCGAGGGCTCGCTTCGACGTGATCCGGCTGACCTCGAACTGGGCCGCGAGCTCCATCTCCGACGGCACCCGGTCCCCTGGGCGCAGCGTGCCGCGGCGGAGCTGCTCCAGCACGTGGGCGCAGATCCGCTCGTACAGCAGAGTCACAGCGCGTCTCCCTTGATCATCCCCGGTTGACATATCAAATCATCTCTTCGAGAACTGTCGGTGCCGCATGCCAGCGTGCGGACCATGGAGATCACTGGAAAGGTTGCCGTAGTCACCGGAGCGGCCGTTGGGATCGGCCGTGCGATCGCACCTAGGCGCGCTGGGAGCCGCGGTGGTGGTCGCGGACATCGATGCGGACGGCGGTGCGGAGACAGCCGAGCTGATCGGTCCATCGGCTCGGTTCGTCCAGGTGGACATGCGGGACGACGAGGCGGTGCGCTCGCTGATGGCATGTCAACCGCAGATCCTGGTCAACAACGCCGGCGGCGGAGCCGTGCTGACGCCGTGCTTCCCATCGGCGTCGGTGGAGCGGTGGTCGGCCTCGATCGACCTCAACCTGCGGGCGCCGATGCTCGCGCTGGACCTCGCGCTACCGGGCATGCAGGCCGCAGGTGGTGGAGCGGTGGTCAACGTGGGTTCCACCGCTGGTCTCGGCTTCGGTCCGCACGTCTCGCCGGAGTACAGCGCCGCCAAGGCCGCTCTGATCCGGCTGACGGCCACGCTGGCGCCACTGTCGTCGCAGCTGGGTGTTCGGGTGAACTGCGTCGTACCGGACTGGGTTGCGACCGAGCGTGGGGTCCGCGAGCGCGCTGCTCTGCCGCCGTCCGAGCGTGGTCCGGAGCAGGTCCCGCTGTCCACGCTGACCACTGCGGTGTCTTCGCTGATCCAGGACGACAGCTGCGCCGGGCGGGTCCTCCTGCTGGATCGCGGTGCAGAGCCGCGGTTCCTCAACTGACCATCGGCCGAGTGCGTGAAGAAGTCCGGAAAGGTTCCGGATGAAGTCCTGGTGAGGGACCTGGTCGGCTGACAACATTCCTGCATGAGCCGATTGCCCGCACCTGCCTTCGCCGTTCGACCCGTGGTGTCGATCGCGGTGCTGGTGGGCGTCGTCCTGACACTGCTGTCCGGGCGGTACGGGTACCACCGCGACGAGCTGTACTTCGTCGTGGCCGGGCGCCACCTCAGCTGGGGGTACGTCGACCAGCCGCCGCTGACGCCGCTGATCACCCGGATCTCGACGACGATCTTCGGCGACACCGTGATGGGCCTGCGGGTGCTGTCGACGATCAGCTGCGTCGTCACGATCATCGTGGTCGCGCTGATCGCTCGAGAGTTCGGGAGCGAGCGCCGGGGCCAGACACTCGCAGCGATCCTGGCCTCCGTGTCCGGGTTCGTGCTCGGCGTCGGTCACATGGTGTCGACGGCGACGTACGACCTGCTGGCGTGGATGCTGATCGCGCTCTTCGCCGTCAAGCTGCTGCGGACGCGGGACGGGCGGTGGTGGCTGGCGCTCGGCCTGACGGCCGGGATCGCGTTGGAGAACAAGTACTTGGTCGTGCTGCCGATCGGCGCGCTGCTGATCTCGGTGCTGATCGTCGGACCGCGGGAGGTGCTTCGGTCCTGGTGGCTGCCGGCCGGCGTCGCCCTCGCCGGTCTGCTCGCCCTGCCGAACGTGCTCTGGCAGATCCACCACGACTGGCCGCAACTGACTGTCGCCGGTGGGATCAGGGACGACGACGGCACCGAGAACCGGATCATGTTCGTGCCACTACAGATCCTGCAACTAGGACCGCTGCTGGTACCCGTTTGGGTCGCCGGATTCTTGTGGATCTGGCGACGGCTGCCGTGGGCGCGGTCGGTCGCGCTGGCCTACCCGGTGCTCTGCGTTGCCGTGCTCATCATCGGCGGGAAGTCGTACTACGCGCTGCCGTTGCTGCTCGTCCTGGTCGCCGCCGGTTGCGAGCCGGTCCTGGGCTGGATCGATCGTCACCGGCGAACGGCCGTGACGGCGCTCGTCATCACGGCGGTGACCTCGGCCGTGTTCACGCTGCCGGTGCTGCCGGCGTCCGCGGCCGACTTCGTGATCCCGGTGAACAAGGAGCAGGGCGAGCAGATCGGCTGGCCCGCATTCGCCTCGGCCGTCGCGACCGCGTGGGAGCGGATCCCACCCCAGTCGCGGTCGACCGCCACACTCTTCGCCGGAAACTACGGCGAGGCCGGAGCCCTGGTCCGCTACGGCCCGCAGCACGGACTGCCCACGGTCTACTCGGGTCACATGAGCTTCGCGGACTGGGCCCAACCACCGGACACCAACACCGGCATGGTGCTCCTCATCGAACTGAACCGCACCCCACGCTTCGAGTCCCACTTCCGCAACTGCACCCAGATCGGAACCATCAACAGCCTCGTCTCCAACGACGAAGACGGCACAGCCCTAGTCCTCTGCGACGCCCCCACCGAACCCTGGTCCGCCCTCTGGCCAAAGCTCAAAACCTTCTACTAACCCACGACCTCCCCACCTAACGGCCCACCCGCCAACCGCCCCGGACGACCGCCGAATAACTGCAGCAGTCGAGCGATGCCGCACCGGCACCGGTGAGCGGTCATCTGGCACCGGGCCGGACGGTGACACAGGCGGCAGGCGGCAGGCGGCAGGCGGCAGGCGGCAGGCGGCAGGCGGCAGGCGAAGACGATCATGGCGGCCGCAGCGACAGCAAATCCACCACGGCGGCCGGGCGAAGCGATGGCTGGACCTGCGGCTAACTGCGCAACCCAGCCTCAGCGGCGAGCCAAGCGAAGCGGTGGCTGCACCGGTAGCTGCCTGCCCACCCGGCCACAGCAGCCGAGCGGAGCGATGGCAAACCCCGGCGGCTAACTGCCCAACCCGGCCACAGCAGCCGAGCTAACCGCCCAACCCGGCCAGCGGCCGAGCTAACTGCCCAACCCAAGCACAGCAGCCGAGCCGACCGACAAAGACAACCACGGCGGCCGAGCTGACTGCCCAACCCAGCCACAGCGGCCGAGCGGAGCGATGGCCCAGGGGGTGCGGGTGGCGGAGCCCCCGCAACGCGGCAAGCGAAGCGCAGCCGCACAAATGATGAAGGCGACGAGGCCAACGCTTTCCGTTGGCACACGTCGCCTATCGCCTTCGTGGACGATACTGGGATCGAACCAGTGACCTCTTCCGTGTCAGGGAAGCGCGCTACCGCTGCGCCAATCGTCCGTCAACAGCCTCGGTGTACTGCGAGGTGTCGAGGTGGAGACGGGATTCGAACCCGTGTACACGGCTTTGCAGGCCGTTGCCTCGCCTCTCGGCCACTCCACCACTGAGAAAGCTGGCCCGCCGAACCCTCTCCGAGCGGACGACCGGGTTCGAACCGGCGACCTCAACCTTGGCAAGGTTGCGCTCTACCAACTGAGCTACGTCCGCAGTGCGACCGAAGGTGTCCCCGGCGCGAGAAGAACATTAGCCCATCCGAGCCGGAGTTCAAAAACGGGGGTCCCCCCGCCCGTCGACGTAGCGTCATCGGTTGGTCACCTTCGGACGGCCTGCCAGAACCGGATCGCCTGCGCACTAAGGTGTTGCGCGGAAGGAGCACGACATGCGTATCTGGCTCAACGGCGTCCTGCGGGACGACGCGGCGACGATCTCACCCCTGGACCACGGGCTGACCACCGGTGACGGAGTGTTCGAGACGATCAAGATCGTCGACGGACAACCGTTCGCCGTGACGCGGCACCTCGACCGCCTGGTCCGGTCCGCGGTCGGTCTCGGCCTCCCGGCACCGGACGTCGCCCAGATCGAGGACGGCATCGCCGCGGTCGTGGCCGCCGATCCCGGCATCCCGTTCGGCCGGCTGCGGATCACGTACACCGGCGGTGTCTCACCGCTGTCCTCGGACCGCGGTACGTCGGGCCCGACGATCCTGGTCGCGACGCAGGAGATCAAGCACCCCGCGTCGACCTCCGCGATCGTCACGGTCCCGTGGGTACGCAACGAGCGCAGCGCGGTCGCAGGCCTCAAGACCACGTCGTACGCCGAGAACGTCCGCGCCCTCGCCTACGCCAAGGAGCGCGGCGGCAGCGAGGCGATCTTCGCGAACACCGTCGGCCACCTCTGCGAAGGCACCGGCTCGAACATCTTCTGCGTGTACGACGGTGAGCTCGTCACGCCGACGCTCGAGTCCGGGGCGTTGGCCGGCGTGACGCGGCAACTGGTCCTCGAATGGTTCGGCGGTGTCGAGCGCGACGTACCTCTGGAAGCGATCTACCAGGCCGAGGAGATCTTCCTCACGTCCACCACTCGCGACGTCCAGGCGATCCAGAGCGTCGACGCGCACGACCTGACCGCGCCCGGCACCGTCACCGCCCAGGTCGCCAAGATCTTCGCCGAGCGGTCCGCCGAGAACCCGAACCCGTAAAGAGATCAGCCCGCGGGACGCGAGTCCCACAGGCTGATTCGGGTCACTCTCCGGATGCCTTGCGGCGCTCCCGGTACGCGGCGACGTGGAGCCGGTTGCCGCAGGTGCGGGCGTCGCAGTACCGCTTGGAGCGGTTCCGGGACAGGTCGATCAGGGCGTCGTCGCAATCCGGGGCCTCGCAGCGGCGGAGCCGTTCGCGTTCGCCGGCCGAGATCACCTGGGCAAGCGCGATCCCGCACTCGACCGTGATCCGGCACGCCAGCGACGAACCGTCGCGCGAGTAGTGGATGTGCCACGGGTGCCCGTCGTGGTTGGTCAGCCGCGGTGTCGACGTACCCCGCGCGATGATCGCGTTGATCATCGCCGCCGCGGCCGCATCGGAGTCCGTGGTGAAGACCGGCGAGAACAGCGGCCGCAGCTCGCGAACCTCCGCCAGGTCCTTCTCTGACAGGGAGTCGACCGCACTGACCTCGCGCTCCTGGACGAACTTCTCCAGTTCCTCGAGCGTCTCCAGCGTGTCGACCTGGCTGTTCGGTCCGGGCATGGTGTTGACGAGCCGGACCAGCGTGCCGAGCGCCTGCTCGGTGTCGTGCGAGAAAGTCACAATCACGTCTCCAACAAGACGGGATCTCCGTCCTCCAGCAAGAGTAGCCCGGCCGGATTAGATCGTCGCTTCATCATGCGCTATGGTTTCACCCGCAAGGCACCACCAGGCAACATCAGCATCATCTGTTGGGCGATTGGCGCAGTGGTAGCGCGCTTCGTTCACACCGAAGAGGTCACTGGTTCGAACCCAGTATCGCCCACCCAACGAACACGCAGGCCAGAGCGGGAACCCAGCACCAGCCGGGTCCCCGCTCTTCTCGTTTCAGCCCTCGTCAGGCAGCGAAAAGGCAGCAAGAGCCCCTAGAACCCGCTCCTGAGACCCTCCCTGGACCTGCGTGTAGATCATCAGCGTCGTCGTCGGCCGCTCGTGCCCCATCACCCGCTGCACGTCGGGAACCGGAACACCCGAGGTGATCAACCACGACGCGTACGAGTGCCGAAGGTCGTGGAACCGCAGACCGCCTTCGGCGTGGCGCGCTACTGCCTTGACGGCCTGAGCCTTGGTCTTGAACAGCTCGGTCGCTTCCCCTGCCGCGGTCGGCCACGTGCCCCGGAACTTGTCACCGTCCGCCGCGACCCCGCCCAGGAGTCCGGCCCGGACTAGCAGCGGCCGCCAGATGCGCGCCCGGAACAGCCGACACCTCGGTCATCACCGGCAACCGCACCCCAGACCAGCCGAAGCGCACCCCACCGGCCGACGCCGTCGCCGTCGTGCCGATGACATTCAACACGCTCAACGCGTGGGCGAATGGCAACGCGCACACTTACCCCCTCACAACTCTTTGTGCGGCTCTGGGATTGCACACACCGACTGTCGCTGTACCCTTCGCAAAACATGACCTAGCCGGCCATCCCGCTTGGCTCGCGTCGCTCGCTGTCCTGCGATACGCGGGGATTACGATTCTGGATCCACATACGGGGTCAGGCTCATCCATCGAGCCTGTGGCGTCGGGCACCGGTGACGATCTAGCGCGCGAGTTTGACTGGAATTGGATTCTTCGTGAGCTGGACCGACGGCATAGCAAAACAGGCTCATCACAGATGAGGGTGTAGAGCCGGTAAAGTACCGAAATGGCAAGAGCACACACAGGCAAGATGCCGAATGACCAGGTTCTGCGCTGGGCGGCTGAGGCGGTTGGCGGGACGAGCGTCGTTTCGTCCGAGGGCCTGACCCGCGGCGAGCACCGCCCTTCGGGCACGTTCCGCCTGGGTATCGAAGGACCGGCGGCCCGGACCAGGGACGTGATCTTGAAGGTCCCTGTCCGGGGATGGATCGCTGCCGCGTGGGTGATGACGAACGCACGCGCGCTTCAGCTGGCCGAGACTCATGGCCTGGCCGCGCCGCGGCTGATCGCTGCGGATCTCGACGGGAAGGCGAGCGGAACCGTGGCCACCCTGGAGACCTTCCTGCCCGGCAGCGCCGGTCTCTCGCCGACGGTTTCGGTCGCCCGGCTCCGCGAAGCGGGAGCGGCCCTTGCCAGGGTCCACGCCTTCAGGCTGGTTCCGCAGGCCCACCTGCCATACCGGCCGCGGCCGTGCGCCGTTGACGACCGCGCCGATGAACGCTTGCGGGGCCTGATGCCGACCACACCTCTGCTGCAGCAGGCCGACGAGCGGGTCAGGTCGCACGGGATGCCGGCAGTCGCGTCGGTGTTCGTGCATGGTGACGCCTGGGGCGGCAACATGCTGTGGGAGGGTGACCATTGCGTTGCGCTGATCGACTGGAATACAGCCGGGGCTGGTAACCCGGGCGTCGATCTCGGCAGCCTGCGGATGCAGATGACCCTTCAGTACGGCCAGGACGCGGCGTCCCATGTGTTGGAGGGCTGGGAGCGGCAGGCGGGCCGGGAGGCAGCCGGCGTGCCCTACTGGGATGCCGTGGCCGCGCTGAACACGCCGACAGTGATGGACGGTTGGGCGGGATTCGCCGACGACGGTAGCCTCCTGGGCGCCGCTGCCGTCACCGAAAGGCGCGACGCTTTCCTTCGCGCCGCTCTCAGTCAATGGTCATAAACATCAGACAGTCAGGCCTTCGGCCAGGTCCGCCAGTTGCTGAGCTCGATCACGCAGGAAACGTATCGGGTCATCCGACCAGAGAGAATCTGGCAGAAGAGCGCGATCGCAGCTGTCTTTGAGTTCCTTCTTGGGCAGTTAGCCGCCGGGTTGGCCTTCGCTTCGCTCGGCCGCTGTGGTCACGTTTCCTGTCGCCCGGGCCTTCGCTTCGCTCGGCTGCAGGGGTCGTTCAGGGCTTCGCTTTGGTTGCTGTTGGGTGAGTGCTGCGTGGGGCTCCGGCGATGGTTGCGGTGGTTTCGGTGATGGGGACTTCGTGGCCTGAGGCGCAGGTGACTGTTGTTTTTAGGGGTTGGCCGCAGGTGGTGTGGGTTAGGTGGAGGCGGCCTGGGGTGTCGTCCAGGGTGTCGCCCCAGTTGATTAGGGCTACGAGGATTGGGAAGAGGGATCTGCCGCGCTCCGTGAGGACGTACTCGTGGCGGGTTCTTGAGCCGGGCTCTTGATACGGGCGCTGGGTCAGTAGGTCGTCGGCCAGTAGTTGCTTCAGGCGCTCGGCGACCGCTTCACTCAGGCCGGTGCGGCTGGCTAGTTCGTCGAAGTGTTTGGCGCCGTAGAAGAGTTCCCGCAGCAGGATCAGGGCGGAGCGGGTGCCGATCAGTTCCAGTGCGCGCTCCAGGCGGCAGTTGCCTTCGGCGGTCCAGGCGTCCCGGTTCTCGAAGGCGCCGGCTCGGGTGATGACGTCCGTGTCGTTGGGTGCCACGATTGTCACCACTAGCCAGATGGCCCCGAGACGGTCCGAAGCGTCCGTACGGCGGCGGTGGGCGGCGGTGCTCGCGTTGTGCCTCGGCGTGATGATGGCCTTCGTCAACATCACCGCGACGGTGTCGGCGCTGGCGGCGATCCAGACGGATCTGCACACGTCGCCGAGTCAGTTGGTGTGGATCAGCAGCGCCTACAGCCTGTTGGTGGTCAGCGTCGTGATGTCGGCGGGGACGCTGGGCGACCTCGCCGGCCGGCGGCTGGTCTTCACGATCGGCGCCTTGGTGTTTGCGGCCGGCAGTGCGATGGCCGTGGCGGCAGGGAGCACTGGAGTCCTGATCGCGGCCGAGGCGATCATGGGCCTGGGCGGAGCGGCCGTGCTGCCGACGAGTCTGTCGATCGTCAGCCACAACTTCACCGATCCGCAGGTGCGGACCGTGGCGATCAGCGTCTGGGCTGCGTTCTCCGGGATCGGCCTGGCGGTTGGGCCGGTCCTGGCGGGGGTGCTGCTGACCCACTTCAGCTGGCACGCCGTCTTCGTGCCCAACGTCATCCTCGGCGTGATCGTGCTGGTCGCCACGGCCGTGCCGACGGCGGTGTTCGTCCGTCGGCGCTAGTCAGGCGTTACTGAGGCGGTCCATCGCCTCGGTTGGGAGCTGCAGGTCGACGGCGCCCAGGGCCTCGTCCAGCTGGGCGACTGAGGAGGGGCCGATCAGGGGCACGATGTTCTGGTGCAGGAGCCAGGCCAGGACCACCTGGTTCGTGGTCGCGTTCAGGTCGCGGGCGGTCTGGCGGAGTACCTCGTACCGGGCGTACGCCGTCGGGTGCGCGTAGCCACGCTCAGCCCAGAACGGGCGGTCTGCGCGGCTGTACGAGCCGCCCAGTAGCGCCTGGTACGCGACCAGCGTCACCTCCGGGTGCTCCTGCAGATAGTCGAGGTGCTCGAGACCTGCATGCTGGTAGTGCGCGGTGCCCCGGCGGGAGACGCCTTGTAGCGCAGGCGGATTGGGCCAGAGGTACGTGTAGTGCTGCTGGACCACGGAGTACTGCGCCACGCCCTGCGCCGCCGCTAACTGCCGGGCTCGGTCCAGTCGCCACGCTGCCGTGTTGCTGCAGCCGATCAGGTCCACCGTGCTGTCTGCAGCGAGACGACCAAACGCTGCGACCGTTTCGTTGAGCGGTGTAGTGCGGTCGTCGATGTGGGCGTAGTACAGGTCGATTCGGTCGGTACCGAGCCGGCTGAGGCTGCCTTTGACGGCGGAGGCGACCGTGTCGGCGCCGAGGCCTTCCCAGTGCGCGTCGCCAGGGTCCCCGGGGCGAGTGGTGCGTGCTCCGCACTTCGTCGCGATCACCAGGTCGTCGCGGTTGCCGCGGGAGCGCAGCCACTCCCCCAGCAGCTGCTCGCTCTCGCCACCGTGGCCGGTCCACTGGTTGTAGTTGTTCGACGTGTCGATGAAGGTGCCGCCGGCTTCGACAAAGCGGTCGAGGATGGCGTGGGCAGTCTCGGGTGGGGTGGAGCTGCCGAAGTTCATGGCACCCAGGCAGAGCGCGCTGACGGGTCGACGGCCTCCGAGCGTTCGCGACAACATGCATCCACCCTGCCTGTTCGAGCGCGGTCTAGGTCAAGCGCTACCCGTTCCAGACGCCGTTCTCCATCAGTACGCGGTCCTTGAGCTCGTCGACCTCGCGCCAGGCCTGGATCTTGGCCGGCGTGACCCGGATGAACAGGTAGTTCCGCAGCGGCCGCGGATCGAAGCCGGCCTTGGCCGCGAAAGCATCTCCCTCGGCCTCGGCCAGCTCTTCGGTGGGAACGAACGCCGCGGTCCCGGTGATGTGGACGAGATCGCGGATCTCGCCGATCGTCAGCTGAAGCACCGGATTCTCGAGCAGGTTCCGGGCAGTCGGGTTCTTGGCGGCCGTCGACAGCAGCAACGTCGTCCCGTCCCACAGGAACGAGAGCGGCATCAGGTACGGCGTACCGTCCAGCGACGCGGTCGCGATCCACGCGTCGACGTCGTCCTCCAGCCGTCGGAGCGTGTCCTGCTTACGCTGTGCGTACGAGCGGGCTGGTGGCGTCATGGTCGGCTCCTCTGTCACATGCGTCGCTGGTGGTGCGTCATCCCGGTGACGGCGCTGTGCCGGTGAGTGTGACAGGTGGAGGGTGTGGTCGGGATGCGCGGGGACGAGTGGCTGGCTGATCGGTTCGAGGAGAATCGGGGACGGCTGCGGGCGGTCGCGTTCCGGATCCTGGGGTCCGAGGCGGAGGCCGAGGACGCGGTGCAGGAGGCGTGGATCCGGCTCAGTCGCAGCGATGCCGGCGCGATCGACAACCTCGGCGGGTGGTTGACGACTGTGGTCGGGCGGATCTGTCTTGATCAGCTGCGGACCCGCCGCGGACGACCGGAGCAGCCGATCCACGACGTGGTCGTGGACGACGTCGTGTCCGATCCGGAGCTCGAGGTCGTGCAGGCGGATTCGGTCGGGCTCGCGCTGCTCGTCGTACTCGAGACGCTGACGCCGGCCGAGCGATTGGCGTTCGTGCTGCACGACCTGTTCGCCGTACCGTTCGATGACATCGCGCCGATCATCGGGAAGTCGCCGGCGGCCGCGCGGCAGCTGGCCAGCCGGGCGCGGCGCCGGGTTCGGGGTACACCGGAACCGGTCGACGTCGACGTGGTTCGGCAGAAGGAGGTCGTGGCCGCGTTCCTTGCGGCGGCGCGGAACGCGGACTTCGCGGCGTTGCTCGAGGTGCTCGATCCCGAGGTCGTCGTCCGAGCCGACGAGACGGTCGCCGCGCGTGGGATCGCCGCGGTCATCGAAGGGGCACCACTGGTGGCGCAGACGTTCAGCGGGCGGGCGCACGCGGCGCGGCTCATGCTCGTCGACGGGATGCCTGGCCTGGTGTGGATGCAGCGCGGCGAACCGCAGGTTGTGTTCTCTTTCACGGTGGTCGACGGGCGTGTCGCCGCGATCGACCTGCGGGGCGATGCGTCGTCCCTGCGAGCCACCGAACTGGCGTCATTGCCAGGGTGATCGGGGTACTGCGATCGGCGTGGCGACTGGACAATCGGAGCCGGATTCAGCTCCTCGTCGCGGGCGCCGGAAGCGGGTGGAATCTGGTTTTTGTGCGGGCCGAAAGTGCGCTACTGTTCTGCTCTCGCACCGAGCGGAAACGCCTCGGAGTGACTGCGGACGTAGCTCAGTTGGTAGAGCGCAACCTTGCCAAGGTTGAGGTCGCCGGTTCGAACCCGGTCGTCCGCTCGGAGAGGGCTCGGCTTTCTCAACGCCTACTGTCAGTGGTGGAGTGGCCGAGAGGCGAGGCAACGGCCTGCAAAGCCGTGTACACGGGTTCGAATCCCGTCTCCACCTCGAGAACTCCACAGTACCGAGGACGATTGGCGCAGCGGTAGCGCGCTTCCCTGACACGGAAGAGGTCACTGGTTCGATCCCAGTATCGTCCACGAAGGCGATGGGCGAGCTGTGCCTGCGGAAAGCGCAGGCCGGCTCGCCTTCGTCATTTGTGCGGCTGCGCTTCGCTTGCCGCGTTGCGGGGGCTCCGCCACCCGCACCCCCTGGGCCTTCGCTTCGCTCGGCCGCTGTGGCTGGGTTGGGCAGTCAGCTCGGGCGTTGTGGGTGCCTTTGTCGATCGGCTCGGCCGCTGTGGTTGGGTTGGGCAGTTAGCTCGGCCGTTGTGGTTGCGGTTGTCGGTCGGCTCGGCTGCTGTGGTTGCGTTTGTCGGTCGGCTTGGGTGCTGTGGTTGCGTTTGGCTTTTACATGCGGAGGTGGGAGGCGCCGTTGAAGTCTAGGATTGTGCCGGTGGCGAATTCGGCTTCGGGGGAGGCTAGGTAGAGGATTGCGGTGGCTACTTCGGAGGGGGTGGCTACGCGTTCCAGGGGGCTTTCCAGGCGGCGGCGGTCGTAGCCGGGGCCGGAGAGGTTGGGGGCGGCCATGTCTGTGACGGTCCAGCCGGGGGCTATGGCGGTGACGGCGATGCCTTCGGGGCCTAGGGCTCGGGCCAGTGACTGGGTGAAGGACACCAGGGCTGCTTTGGAGGCTCCGTAGGCGGGTTGGTTTGGTTCGCCGCGGAAGGCGCCTCTCGACGAGACGTTGATGATGCGGCCGCCTCGAGTCATGTGCTGTACGGCGCACCAAGTGGCGTTGGCCGGTCCAACGAGGTTGACGGCGAGGGTGTCCGCCCAGGCTTGTTGCCATTCGGCGTACGTTGTCTTGCGGATGTGGTGGGGGTGGTAGACGCCGGCGTTGTTGACCAGTACGTCGATGGAGCCGAGAGCGCGCGCTGCGTCGTTCACCATCGTCTCGACTGCTGCAGGGTCAGACAGGTCGGCTTGGACCATGGTGTGGCCGGAGCCGGGGAGTTCTTTCAGGACTTGGGCTGCGGCGTCCGGGGAGGCGCTGTAGTGGACCGCCACTCGATCGCCGGCTGCCGCGAACGCGTGCGCCGTTGCCGCGCCGATCCCGCGTGAAGCCCCGGTCACCAGAACAGATCGGTTCATGGTCCCGATCCTTGCATCCCCGGCCGGTCGGTGCTCAGGGTCTTGGTTTGTGGTCGCGGCGGTACGACTTGCTCGTCCGGACCCATTCCTTCTTCATCTCCGAGCGCAGCCGCGCATCCGCCCGGCGCGCCATGTAGGCCGCCTCCTTCTGCAGCTTCACCCAACTTTCGTACCGTCGGTAAGGAAGCGTGCCGTCGTCGAGGCCGGCACGGACCGCGCAGCCCGGTTCGGTGACGTGGGAGCAGTCCTTGAACTTGCAGAGATCTGCCAGCGCGGTGACGTCGGGAAAGGCGGCCGCGAGGCCCTCGCCTGATTCCTGCAGGCCGATCCCCCGCAGCCCAGGCGTGTCGATCACGACCCCGCCCGACGGCAGCACGATGAGTTCACGCCGTACCGAGGTGTGCCGCCCCTTGCCGTCCTCACGGATCGCCTGCACGTCCAGCAGCTCCACACCGGCCAGGGCGTTTACCAGCGAGGACTTACCCGCGCCGCTGGACCCCAGCAGCGCCACGGTCGCGTTGCCATCCAAGAGCGCTCGCACGCTCTCCAGACCGAAGCCGGTCGACGCACTGCACACCAGTACGTCGGCTCCCGGCGCAGCCACCGCCACGTCGTCGGCGATCGAGTCCGCATCCCCGACCAGGTCCGACTTCGTCAGTACGACGACCGGTCGCGCCCCGCTCTCCCACGCCAACGCCAGGAACCGCTCGATCCGTCCGATCCGCGGCTCCGGCACCAGCCCGATGACGATCGCGATCACGTCGACGTTGGCCGCGAGCACCTGACCACGCGACGATCCGCCGACCTCCGCGCGCACGATCGTCGTACGGCGTGGCAGCACCGACTCGAGCGTGATCCGTTCGTCCGGCCAGAACCGCAGGACGACCCAGTCCCCGGTACAGGGGCCGGCCTGTGGATCCGCGGCGATCGCGGCGAGCAACGCACCGGACCAGGTCGCACGGACCGGTCCGTCCTCGGTGAGTACGGTCGCCAGGCCCTTGTCGACCCGGGAGACACGACCCGGCACCAAGTCCGGGAAAGACAGCAGGACATCGGCCGTGGAACCGTCGAGTCCCAGGGCCTGGAGTGTGGCTGACATGCGAACCCTTTCGGAGGGTCCGGCCGCGAGCTCAGCTCAGCGGACGGACGAGGTAGGAGACATCGGCCCGATGGGCCTGGATCAAGCTCATGGCGGGTGCCTCCCTTCCGGTCCGGAGCGGTCCTGAGCGACGACCGCGTGTCGCGTTCAGCCTAGGTCTTCGGTGTCACTCTGCGCACCGGATTTTCCGACCGGAAGCGCAGCATCGACCTCAGGCACGGCGTCAGCCTCAGCGTCAGGCTCAGCATCAACCTCAGGTTGAGGGTCACCCTTAAGCTTCCGAACGACCGGCGGCTTCTCCCCCAGCTCCGCGATCTTCCGTGCCACGCCGGCTTCGGCCCGCTCGTCTTCATGCACCGGAGTCAGCGTGCCGTGCTCGTGGTGCGGCTCCGGCTCGGCCTTCATCACCGGCTCCGGTTCCTCGTCCTCCGCCGCCGCGACTTCGGCGACATGCGCCTTGTGCGGCCACAGCCGGTCCACCACCGCATTCAGCGCGGCCCCGATCAGTACGGCGATCGCGGTCATGTACAGCCACATCAGTACGGCGATCGGCGCGGCCAGCGGTCCGTAGATCGACGTACCGCCGACCGTGCTCTGCAGGATCCAGCGGAGCACGAAGCTGCCCAGGATCCAGATCGACAGCGCCAGGAACGAGCCGGGCAGGTCGGAGACCCACGGCGTCCGGACCGGCACCGACAGGTGATACAGGGTGTTCAAGAACCCCGCCGACAGAATCGTGACCACGGGCCAGTACAGCTGGTTCAGGAAGTCGAGCCGGTGCGGCAGCAGCGCGTCGACCGCGTCCGGGCCGGCCAGCACCAGCGGCAGCACGATCACGCCGATGACAAGCGCGGCGCAGTACAGGCTGAACGAGAGCACGCGGGTCCGGACGATGCCGCGCTTGCCGCCCATCCCGTACATGATCGTGATGGTGTCGACGAACACGTTCAGCGCGCGGCTGCCGGACCAGAGCGCGAGCACGAACCCGATCGAGACCACGTCCGGCCGGCCACCGTTCAGGACCTGGTCCAGCGTCGGGGCGATGACGTTCTTGATCGAGTCGTCGGTCAGCGCCCGGGCCGCCAGGTCGACGATCTGCTGCTTGATGTCGTTGATCGTCTCGACCGCGAACCACTTGCTCGCGATGTAACCGAGCGAGCCGGCGAGGGCGAAGATCAGCGGCGGCAGCGAGCCGATCGCGAAGAACGCTCCCTCGGCCGCCAGCCCGGTGACGCGGTAGCGCAGGCAGACGCCGATGGTCTGCGTGACCAGCTTCCAGGCCACCGCAGGGATCCTGCGAACCCATCCGAATGAGAGGGAGCTCCCACCCGTGGGTCCTGCCCCTGAACGTGCCATACCGCTTACCGTACTGACATGGCGGACCCATTCGCGGTAACGAACCAGCCTCCCCCACTCCGGGGCGTGAACTTCTTCACCCGCGACGTGGCCCTCGGTGACGCTGTGCGGCCGTACGCCGACCTCGCCGGCCACCCCGGCCTGCAGCTGATCGGCGAGCTCGCCGGCTCCGAGGAGGCCCGCGCGCACGCGCTGCCGGCCAACCAGAACCCGCCGGTACTGCGGACGCACGACCGCTACGGGAACCGGATCGACGAGGTCGAGTTCCACCCGTCGTGGCACTGGCTGATGGCGCAGGCCGTCGGCTTCGGGCTGCAGGCCGCGCCGTGGACCAGCGAGGCGCCCGCGCCGCACCTGACCCGGGCGGCCGGGTTCTACCTGTGGTCCCAGGTCGAGCCGGGGCACGGCTGCCCGATCTCGATGACGTACGCCGCGGTGCCGGCGCTGCGGGCGGACGAGGCGCTGGCGAAGGAGTGGATCCCGCAGCTCGCGTCGACGGAGTACGACGTACGGCGGTTGCCGGCCGCGGCCAAGTCGGGGGTGCTCGCCGGCATGGGGATGACGGAGAAGCAGGGCGGGTCCGACGTCCGGGCGAATCAGACGACGGCGACGCCGGTCGGGGACGTGTACCAGCTGAACGGGCACAAGTGGTTCTGCTCGGCGCCGCAGGTGGACGTGTTCCTGGTCCTCGCGCAGGCGCCGGACGGGCTGAGCTGCTTCGTCGTACCGCGGGTGCTTGCCGACGGCAACCGGAACCCGTTCGCGCTGCAGCGACTGAAGGACAAGCTGGGCAACCGGTCCAACGCGTCGTCCGAGGTCGAGTTCCACGGCACCATCGGCTACCGCCTCGGCGACGAGGGCGCCGGCGTCCGCACAATCATCGAAATGGTCGCCGCCACCCGGCTCGACTGCGTGCTCGGCTCGGCGGCGCTCCAAAGAAGAGCCCTCGTCGAGGCAATCTGGCACACGAAGCACCGGAGCGCGTTCGGGGGGCTGCTGGCAGACAAGCCGGCGATGCAGAACGTGCTGGCGGACCTTTCACTGGAGTCGGAGGCCGCGACGGCCCTGGGGATGCGGCTGGCAGCAGCCGTCGACAGCGGTGACACAGCCTTTCGGCGGATTGCGCTTCCGTTGGCTAAGTTCTGGGTGTGTAAGCGGACGCCGTTCATGGTGGCTGAGGCGCTGGAGTGTCTCGGGGGGAACGGGTACGTCGAGGAGTCCGGGCTGCCGCTGCTCTACCGGGAGTCGCCGTTGAACTCGATCTGGGAAGGATCCGGGAACGTGAACGCGCTCGACGTACTGCGGGCCCTGCGCAGGCCCGAGTCGCTCGAGGCGTGGTTGCTCGAGGTTGGCGCCGTACAGGGGGCGGACGCGCGGTTGGACGCCGCGGTCGAGGACGTGCTGCAAGCGCTTGCTGACATCGAGAACGCCGAAGCCGGTGCGCGACGGCTGGCCGCGCAGATGGCCCTGTGCCTGCAAGGTTCGCTGCTGATCAGGCACTCCACGCCCGCGGTCGCGGACGCGTTCGTGGCGTCCCGCCTGGCGAAGGACTGGGGTGGCGTGTTCGGGACCTTGCCAAGGACGACGCCCTTCCAGGAAATCGTCGAGCGCGCGATAGGGTGAGCCTGTCGCGACTGGCGCGCTGAGGTGGATAACCACCGGGGAGCGAAACCCGTCGGCACCGTGCGCCTGGGTGCCTTCGACCCACTGCAACCGCAGGAGAGACAACGATGCCTCAATCCACCGACAACGCCGCATCCTTCGACGCCACCGCCGCGTCGGCCGCGTACAACAACGCGCTGCAGGTGATCGCCGCGGTCGAACCGACCATCGCCGGCGCGATCAAGGCCGAGCTGGCCGACCAGCGGTCCTCGCTCAAGCTGATCGCGAGCGAGAACTACGCCTCCCCCGCCACGCTGCTGACGATGGGCAACTGGCTCTCGGACAAGTACGCCGAAGGCACCATCGGGCACCGCTTCTACGCCGGCTGCCAGAACGTCGACACCGTCGAGCAGACCGCGGCCGACCACGCCCGGGCCCTGTTCGACGCACCGCACGCGTACGTCCAGCCGCACTCCGGCATCGACGCGAACCTGGTCGCCTTCTGGGCGATCCTGGCCCAGCGGATCGAGTCCCCGGCGCTGGCCGAGGCGGGCGCCAAGCACGTCAACGACCTGACCGACGACGACTGGACCAAGCTCCGCAAGGCGCTCGGCGACCAGAAGATGCTCGGCATGTCGCTGGACGCCGGCGGTCACCTGACCCACGGTTTCCGGCCGAACATCTCCGGCAAGATGTTCAACCAGCACTCCTACGGCACCGACCCCGGGACCGGGCTGCTCGACTACGACGAGGTGGCCCGCAAGGCGCGCGAGTTCAAGCCGCTGATCCTGATCGCCGGCTACTCGGCGTACCCGCGGAAGGTGAACTTCGCGAAGATGCGCGAGATCGCCGACGAGGTCGGCGCGACGCTGATGGTCGACATGGCGCACTTCGCCGGCCTGGTCGCGGGCAAGGTCTTCACCGGCGACTTCGACCCGGTCCCGCACGCGCACGTCACCACGACCACCACGCACAAGTCGCTCCGCGGCCCGCGCGGCGGCATGGTGCTCTGCCAGCCCGAGTACGCCGACTCCGTCGACCGCGGCTGCCCGATGGTCCTGGGCGGCCCGCTCAGCCAGACGATGGCGGCCAAGGCCGTCGCGCTGGCCGAGGCGCGGCAGCCGTCGTTCCAGGAGTACGCGCAGAACGTCGCGGACAACGCGGTCACGCTGGCCGAGGGTCTGATGAAGCGCGGCGTGAAGCTCGTGACGGACGGCACCGAGAACCACCTGGTCCTGCTGGACGTCTCGTCGTACGGCATCACCGGCCGGCAGGCCGAGTCGGCGCTGCTGGACGCGGGCATCGTCACCAACCGAAACGCCGTACCGCGCGACCCGAACGGCGCGTGGTACACCTCCGGGGTCCGGATCGGTACGCCGGCCCTCACCACGCGCGGGTTCGGCGCCGACGAGTTCGACCGGACCGCCGAGCTGATCGTGGACGTGCTGTCCGCGACCACGCCGACCACCACGTCCGCGGGCGCACCGTCGAAGGCGAAGTACGTGCTGGCCGACGGCGTCGCCGACAAGACCAAGGCGGCCTCGGCCGAGATGCTCGACAAGCACCCGCTCTACCCGGGCCTCGAGCTCAACTAATAGTCACAGACTGCCCGTCGTCGGCTTGCCGAGGGCGGGCAGTCTTCTTTGGCATCAGTACGGCGGCAAGGACCGCGCCGGCCAGCGCAATGGCTGCGGAGACCCACATCGTGGTGTTGAGGCTGTGCAGGAACGCGTTCCGTACGTCGTTCAGCAGGTCCACCGAGCCCGTCTTCGCGGCGACCGCGAGCCCGCCGCCGAGGCTCTTCTCGACCGCATCGGCCGCCTGCGGCGGAAGGGCGGTGGTGTCGACGCCGTGCCGGTAGACCGAGTTCAGGACAGTCCCGAGGACGGCGACCCCGACCGTGCCGCCGACCTGGCGGAACGCCTGGAGCAGACCCGACCCGGTGCCCGCCCGCTCCGGATCGAGGACGCCGAGCGCGGCGTTCATTGCCTGCGGGATCGAACATCCGAGGCCGAACCCGACCACGACGAACCACGTCGCGGTGTACCCGTACCCGGTCCCGAGCTCGGTGAAGGCGCCGAGCCCGAAGCCGGCCGCCATCACCACGAACCCGATCAGGACGACCAGCCGGGTCCCGAGCTTCGACTCGGCCAGCTCGGCCAGCTTCGCTCCGAGCGTCATACCGCCGATGAACGGCAGCAGCTTCAAACCCGTGTGCAGCGCGTCCGATCCGTTGATGCCCTGGAAGTACTGCGGCATCGTGAACAGCAACCCGAAGATCGCGAACACCGAGACCGTCAGCAGCACCGCTCCCCCACTGAACACGCGCTCCGAGAACAGCCGGAGCTCGATCAGGGGATGGGACGTGTGGCGTTGCCAGAGCAGGAAGGCCGCGATCAGGATCACGGCGAGCGCGAGGAACGCGATCGTCAGCCCGTCGGTCCAGGACGTTTCGCCGGCCTTCGTGACGCCGTACACCAGGGCCGCGAGACCCGCGCTGGAGAGCAGGATCCCGAGCCAGTCGATGGCCGGGCGGTCGGTACTGCGGCTCTCCGGAACCAGCAGCGTCACCGCGACCGCGGCGAGCAACGCGATCGGGACGTTGATCACGAAGATCCACTGCCAGCCGGCGTGGTCGAGCAGCAGCCCGCCGACGATCGGGCCGAGCGGCATCCCGATGCTGTTGGCAACGACGAAGAACCCGATCGCCTGCTTCCGGTCGTCGGCGGTCCGGAACAGCACCGTGATCAGCGAGAGCGCGACCGGGACGATCATCGCGGCGCCGATGCCGAGAAACGCGCGGGCCGCGATCAGGGCGCCGGCCGACTCCGCGAACGCGCAGGCGAGCGACGCAACGCCGAACAACGAGAGCGCGATCCCGATGATCTTGCGCCGCCCGTAGCGGTCGCCCAGCAGGCCGGCCGGGAGCAGCAGCGCGGCGAGGACCAGGTTGTAGCTGTTCGCCATCCACTGCAGCTGGCTGGTCGAGGCGTCGAGCTCCTTGGCGAGCGTCGGCAGCGCGACGTTGAGCACAGTCGTGTCCAGGCCGAGCACGAGGACGGCGAGACAGAGGGCGATGAGCACACCGAAGCGGCGGGCGCCGGTGAGCGTCGGCCCTGCGGTACCGGTGGTCGAGGTCATGTCGAGCAAATTATCAGAGATTTGTGATAGTTGCGATAGATCGAATTATTGTAAGCTTCAACCATGGCCGCCGAACCCAGCCGGGAAGAGATCAGCCAGTTCGTCGAACGGTTCGCCGGGGTGCTGGCGAACAGCGGCGTGCCGACGATGTCCGCCCGGGTGATGGGCGCAATGCTGGTCAGCCCGACCGGCGTGATGACGGCCGCCGAGCTCGCCGACCTGCTCAAGATCAGCCAGCCTGCCGTGTCCGGCGCGGTGCGTCAGCTGCTGCAGGTCGCGTTCATCACCCGCGAGCGGCTGCCGGGATCGCGCAAGGACCACTACCGGATCCGGGACGACGTGTTCGCCGCCATCCTCGAGCGCCGCAACCTCGCGTTGAGCGAGTGGGAGGCAACCAGCCGGTCCGGCGTGGCGCTGTTCGGCGAGGACTCCCCGGTCGGCCGGCGGCTGACCGAGGCGGCCGACTTCTTCGCCTTCATCCACGGCGACATGTCCCAGATGATCAAGAACTGGCGCGCTGAGCACCCGCGGTGACTCTCATGGGTACGGCGTGGCTCGACAGCGCCGAGCGGATCGCCTGGGAGACGCGGGTGATGCGTCGGCGCGTTCCGCTCTACCGCGCGGGGATCGCCGTACTGCGTGGGCTCAATGCCGTGACCGGCGGGCGGGATCGGCCGTCGCTGGCGGTCACGCGGTGGCATCGGGTCGGGCCCCAGGGCAGCACGTTCGTGATGGACAAACTCGAGACCATGACCGGCCGGACGGATCATCCGGTGACGTCGCGGGCCGAGCTGCGGGCGCGGACGTCGTTCGCGTCGCGGTTGGCGCGGGCTGTGTCGGCGGACGAGTGGCCGCAGATCATCGCGGAGTACGAGCGGCGCCGGCAGGGTGCGGCGCCGCAGTACCGGTATGTCGGGCATCGGCCGTTGAATGCGGAGTCGCATGCGCTGATGGATGAGGCGTGGGTGCGGGGTGAGCTCCCGACGGATCCGTACCGCGCGTGGAACGTGCTGAAGCATGAGGACGAAGGCGCGTTCTACAGCTCGTTCTTCACGCATGGCGGGGCCAGGGGTTACCCGGGTGGCGAGACCAATCCTGACTTCCGGTTGGGTCGGGTCATGTTCGACGTCGGCTGGCGTGAGAAGGCTTCGCTGGAAGGCGAACGGGAGGTGCTGCGGCGGAGTCGGGTGCTGCGGGCAACTGAACTCGTCAAGTTTCTCCGCGTCGAGGTGGCGGAGCTGGTTCGTTCGCCGACGGTGTCCTCCGGCCCGGCGGTTGCGGCTCGCGCGGATGTGTACACGCGGGAGGTCGTTGCCGCGGTTGCCGATTTCGTGAAGCCGGAGGA
The DNA here is from genome assembly GCF_040638345.1 of Kribbella sp. NPDC026611. Taxonomy (NCBI): domain Bacteria; kingdom Bacillati; phylum Actinomycetota; class Actinomycetes; order Propionibacteriales; family Kribbellaceae; genus Kribbella; species Kribbella sp. NPDC026611. The sequence goes on along the minus strand of NZ_JBEZYC010000004.1, from coordinate 513,050 downwards.
ACTGCGGTCGGCGACCGCGCGCGGGGAGCGGGCGCCTTCGCGGAGGCGGGCTTCCGCGATCGACGTCGCGAACACCATCGCGAAGGCGCTGCCGCCCGCGGTCAGCGGACAGGCCGCGCCGGCCAACCGGCAGGCGGTTACGGGAGCTCGTTCAGGGGGCGAGGGGCAGCGACGTAGTCCGCGACGTTCGGCTGAACCACCTGGACGAGCCACTGCCTCCTAGCTGTGGCTGCGAGCCGGTCCGCTCTGACTTGCTCCAGCCTTCGGCGTGGCCGCAGGCCCCCGCGATGGTGCCGCGCGCCCGGGTCCGGTTCGATCTCGCTCACCGGTCGCGGACTGCGAGGTCGCCGCCTCGGTATTCGCCCCAGGCGGAGTTTGAACTCGTCCAGGAGGCCCGGCCGTCTTCACGGTCAGACCACCCTCGCCCTGCACGGCGCGCTCGCTCGCGGTGACGCTGACCGAACCGCTCACCGAACCCGCGGTCACCCTGCCGGGCCCGCTCGCGTGTACGTCGACGTTGCCGCTGCCCGAGGTGGCGTACGCGGTGCCGTTGGAATTGGTGATGGAGACGTCGCCGCGCTTCGCGATCGCCGTGGCGTCCGTCGTCGCGCCGAGCTCGATCCGGCCGGAGTGTGTTCGCGCATCGACCTTTTGCGCCTGGCCGACATTGATCTCGCCGACTGCGGTGCGGGCGGTGACGTCGGCGCCAGTACCGACCTCGACGTCGCCGCTCGCGGAGGATGCGGTGACGGTGACCGCGCTGCCGATCCTGACGTCCCCGCTCGCAGACGACGCCGTGACGGCGATCGCGTCGCGGACCCGGACATCTCCACTTGCGGACGTCGCCTTGACGGTCTCGGCTTCACCGACACTGACGTCGCCGCTTGCCGACTTGGCCGTGACGGTCTCGGCTGCGCCGACACTGACGTTTCCGCTGGCGGAGGTTGCGTGGACCTCGTCGGCGCGGTCGACGCGTACGTTCCCGGAGGCGGACCGGGCGTTGACGATGTTGACCTCGCCGTGGGTCTCGATGTTCGCGGCGTCGGTCGTGCACTGGAGCGAGCTGCCCACCGGGACGACGGCGTGGATCTCGATCGGTGACAGCGGCTCGGCCGGGTTCGCGGACCGGTCGGCGAACGGATCGTCGTACCCGTTGCCGAAGCTCACACTCGAGAAATCGCCGTCGATGTACACGTTGCCGTGCACGTCGCCGACCTGGACGACGTTGCCCGACCCGATCGAGACGCTGTTGAAGGAGCCGTTGTGGAAGGTGTGGACCGTGCCGGTCCCGTCCCGGAAGACGGCACCGCCGGCGGGACCCTGGACGTCCACCGAGAGGCTCCGGTTCGCCCCGACGGTCGCCGCCGAGTCCCGTACGGCGTCTGCTGCCGCTCCCGTCTCGTCCGCGGTGGAGATGGTGATCCTGGCCTGCGTGCACTTGGGATCGGCCACCACCACGACCTTGCCGGCGGCCCGAACCAGATTCGCGTTCAGCGTCACCGGCCCAGGACCAGGAGCCTCCAACGTCCGCACAGTCCCCTGCCCCGCCGCCGGTCCTGGCGCAGCAACCGAACCCACCCCGGGCTGCGTCGCGGCCGGACCAGAGGTCGTAGTCGAGGCACGAGGCTGCACCGGCGCGGCGCCAGGACCCGTCCGGGACGGCTGTACCGGGCTCGTGCGAGGCGGCTGTGCGGACGCCGTACGAGGCGGTTGCGTTGACGCCGTGCGGGGCGGTTGCGCTGACGCGGTGCGCGGCGGTTGCGCTGACGCCGTACGAGGCGGTTGCGTTGACGCGGTGCGAGGCTGCTGCGTGGTACGCGATTGTGGTGGGGTGGCGGGTTGGCGGGGTGTGGTGGTGGGGGCGGGGATCGTGGAGGTGCGAGATGCTTGCTGGGCCTGTCTGCTGAGGACTGAGCTGAGTTGGCTCAGGTGGCTGTGGTAGCGGTCGGCGGCGATCTGGATACGGGGGTCGGAGTACGCCGGGCGGCTCCGGTTGACGCCACGCACGAACCGGGCGGAGCCGGCCTCCCAGCCTCGGTGGGTGGCATCGAGCCGGCCGGGTACCTCGGCGACAGGGTACCGCTGGATCGTGGCGCGCATCCCCGGCGCCTGCTGATCCAGCGTCCTGCGGAACTGTTCGACCTCCGCGGCTAATCGCTCCGCTATCACCATCATCTGCTGGACCAACTGGACGAGAGACCGCCGCACCTCCTCGAGGATCTGATCAGCTTCCGCCACCTGGTGTCCTCACTCGTCGAACCTCCCGCGAGCATCACACGCTATGACCACTACCGGGTCACGGACGTGACCAGGCCAAAAGTCAGTGGACGGGCGGGACCGGCAGGTCAACCAGGAGGCGACGAGCGACGGCCAGCGCGACGTCGTCCGAGCCGTGCGGGGCGACCACCTGGAGGCCCACCGGCAGACCGTCCGCGCGACCGGCCGGCACGCTGACCGCCGGGTGACCGGTCACGTTGAACACCCAGCACGGATCGCCGGTGACGATGGTTTCATCGTGCTGATCGTAGCCGTGGGCAACGGTCAAAGTAGTAGGCGTCACGAGCGCGTCGACTTGCGTGAAGAGGTCTGCGAGGGCGATGTTGTTGTGGTCGCGGACCTCACGCGCCCGATTCGCGGCCGCCGGGTCGATGCCGCGCCCGTTGTCGAGTCCCGAGAGCGGAAGCCAGGCGTCCTCTGTCGGTTGCAGCTCCAGTGGTACGTCGATGACCTCGAGGCCGGTGGCGGCGAGACGGTCGCGGATGACTCGGTCGACGGCCGGGTCAACAGGTGGTACGCCGAGGGTTGAATGGTAGGCGACGCGCCACGGTCGGTCCGGGGTGGTGGGGACTGGCCAGAGTGGAAGCGCTGCGGGGTCGAGGCGGTGCGAGCCGGTGGCGATGCTGGTGGCGATGATGACGTCGTCGAGATTCGCGCCGATCACGCCTGCGGTGACCAGGCCGCCGAGGCCACGGCTCGGGCGCGGGATGCGTCCGTACGTGCCTTTGAAGCCGACGACTCCACAGAAGGATGCTGGGATCCGGAGCGATCCACCGCTGTCCCCACCGGTCGCCAGCGGTACGACGCCCGCGGCAACTGCAGCTGCCCCGCCGGCGGTGGACCCGCCTGGTGAGCGGGTCAGATCCCACGGATTGCGGGTGTAGTCGGTTCCGTTCCACCCGAAGGTCTGCGACCGAGCCCCCGGACGAGCCCGCGTAGACCATCCGATCGGAACAGCTCCAGCAGCAACCAACCGCTCGACCAGCGGCGACTCCACCGGCGTCCGAACCTTGATCAAAAACGGAACCCCCGCCAGCAAACCCCCGTCAACCCGCCGAGCCGCCGCCCGGGCGCCGCGAACATCCAGCCCCTCAAGAAAATGCAACACCGGATCAAGCCGCCGAGCAGCCGCGATCGCCTCCTCAACAACCTCCACCGCACTAATCGCCCCGGCCCGAACAGCAGCACCAATCCCCAGCGCAGACCTCCTCCCAGGCATTCGGCCGGTCCGCGTCATTCGGCGAGGAGGGCGTAGGCGAAGGGGAGGCGGCGGTCGAGCCAGGTGGTGGTGGTGAGGTGGATGGACGTGGCTTCGGAGACCATGACCAGTTCTTCGTGGGTGCGCCATTCGAGTGTGCGGGATTTGGTCGGCTGGTCGCCGCCCTCGTCGCCGATGCCGGTCATGCCGTCGAGCATGCCGACGATCAGGCGGGAGGCGGCCTTGGCGGCCAGGCGGCCGGGGCTGCCTGTCAGCCATTCGGTGCGGCCGACGACCGGCGGATGGCCGGGTTGTTCGATCTGCCAGTTGGGCCGCAGCAGCGCGCGCCTGGGCACGATGCGGGTGATGGTGCCGATCACCGCACCGCCGGCATCCTGCACCTCCCACCCGTGCTCGGCGGTTTGCACCACAGCGCAGAGGAGTTGGGTGAGCTCCGCGTCCAGGTAGAGCGTGCGCTCGGGGCCGACGTACGCGTAGGGCTCGAGGACCCGGTCGTCGTTCAGACCTTGACGGGGCCGAATCGCGTTCGGCCCGAACTCGAGCTGGTTGTGCGTGCGGGTGGCCGGGCGAGCGACGTTGCCGAGGATGAATTCGTCGACGTCTTCCCAGCCGGCCACCCGCGTGAGTTTACGTCACCTGGTCAGCGCGTAGACGGCGATCGCGGCGAAGTCGTCGGCCGGCTCGGCCGTCTGCCAGGACCGTACGTCGTCGACGTACCGCGACCCGTGGCCGGTCAGCCCCTCGTACCGGTCCGACCCGTCGGCCGGGCACGACTTCATCCCGTCGAGGTAGCCGTCGAGACCGTCCTCGAACAGGTCGGCGCCGTTCGGCCCGTTCACCACGGCACCGGTGAGTTGCCGGCCGGTGATGTTCGCGATCTGGTGGTGCGGGCACCGCTCGTAGTTCTGCCCGACCCCGATCATGAACGACACACCCCACGCGTTCGCGCCGAACGCCCAGTCCAGCTGCTGCTGACCAAAGGCGTCGTACCGCCGATCCCCGGTCACCGATCGATACAGCCGCGCGGTGGCAGCCAGCCCGAACGTGTGCGGTACGGCGTCGAAGTTGTCGTACTGCGCTCCCGCCCGGAACGGATCCGCCGCCGCCCGCGACGCGCCGACCTCGAGCTGCGCCCGCAGATCCCCGACCAGCTTGCGAACGAGCGGCCGATCAGTCCGCGCCGCCCTGATCAGATCCGCGTGCGCCAACGCGCTCACGTCGTACAGGTTCAGTGTGTCCCCTCCGGCCTCGTGCTGGAGATACTGCGCGGCCCAGTACCCGGCCTGCTGCAGCCAACCCGACGCGCGGTGATCCCCTAGCCGTTTCGCCGCGAGCGCGAGCTCGGTCGCGCCCAGCTCGAGGTCGTCCCGCCAGGCCGACTCCGGGTAGAACGCGAACGGCAACGACGTCACCAACTGTTTCACGTTGGTCGTCTGCGCCTGCGCATAGATCTGCGCCGCGGTCTCGAGGTGCTTGCGCGCCGCCCGCGGATCGGTCTCGACCTGAGCGGCGAGCGCGAAAGCAGCCGCAGTACGGCCGGCGAGGTTCGGGCTGATCGGCTTGCCAGGTGGAGCGGCGCGGAACACCGGACGGTTGCGGAGGAACCGCTCCGACGGATCGGTGAGGTGGTCGTCGACACCAGGCAGCCGCCAGATGTCGTGGTCACCGATGTACGTCTCGCTGTCGTTGCCCGCGCCAACCCCGACCTGGATGTACAGGGTCTTCGTCTTCCCGTCCCACATCTTGTCCAGCCAGCTCAGGCCGTGGCGTGCCTCGGCGAGCACCTTCGGATCGCGATCCTGCCGGACCGATGCCCAGAGCAACGATTCCGAGTACGCCGCGATGTGGGTGAACTTGAGGTAGTCACCGGCGTCGTACCAACCGCCCGTCGCGTCGACCGGACCGCCGATCTTCTGCAGCTCACCGACCGTCTGGTCGCTGTCCGGATCCACGAACTTCGGGATCGCGTAGAACGACGCGTGCGCATCGTTGCGGTGCGCGGTGTCCCGCTGCGCCGTGAAGAACCGAACGGCCGTGTCCTTGGCACCCGTCGCCAACCTGCGCGACGAGGCTCGGATCTCGAACGACGACGACGCCACGCCGGGTACTTCGAGCCGGTAGGTCCCCGGGATCTTCAGGGCGGAAAGATCCAGCTGGTACACGTGCGGGTAGGAAGCGTTCCACTCCCCCGCGTCGTTCCCGACCTGGCCGCTGAGCACTCGATGCCCGTACCGATCGACCACTCGGTAGCGCGCACCCGTCGCCGCCGCGGTCGTCATCACGTACGCCGCCTTGCCGTCGAAGGCGCCGTACCCGAGCTGGTTGACCCGCACCAACCCGCCGGTCGCCGCCCCTGCAGAAGTCACCGGCCCCACTACCAAACCCGGCCCCACCACCAAACCCGCCGCCACCAGAGCGACCGCCCGACGCCACGACCTCACGATTGTCTCCCTCCGGCCCAACCGTTAGGAAAGTTTCCTATTACCGATCGGACCGTAGCGCAGCAGCCGCACGCCGTACAGACCTCAGGTCCGCAGCCGGGAGGCCGACCACACCATCAGCGCCGCGAAGAGGCCGCCGATCAGCGCGCAGGCGGTGGCGACGCCGGTCAGCGAGATGAGCGCACCGAAGCCCGCCATCGCCGCGGGCATCAGCCCGTCGTCGGACAGGCTGACGATGCTCGAGGTCCGACCGAGGAAGGCGGGATCGATCGTCTGCTGGAACGCGCCGGACAACAACGCCGACGCGAGACCGGCGGTGCATCCGATCATCGCCATCGCGACGAATACCGCCAACCGCGGAACCGAGCCGATCATCACGCAGCCGGCGGCCTGGACGATCAGCACGAGCAGCCCGATCCGCGCCGGCCGCGACGGCTTCCAGCGCATGGCCACGAGCGCACCGACGGCGGCGGAGATCCCGGAGCAGGCCTGGAACCAGCCGAGCGCGCCCGGTCCCCAGCCGCTCCCGTGCACCCGCTGGACCAGGCCGACGGCCAGCACCGGACCGACGCAGAGGTTGAGCCCGAAGAGAGCGATCACCAGGGTGCGCGCGGCCACGTCCCGTCGCAGGTAACCGAATCCGGCCGCCAGATCACGACGGATCGACTTCCCGCTGGCCGGCGGCTGCGGGAAGCGTGGCCGGACCACGAGCGCAAGCACCAGCGCGATCACCCCGAACGAGATCGCATCGACGACCATCACTGTCAGCAGGCCGCCGTGCGCGACCAGCAAACCACCCAGCGGTGCGCCGACGAACACGGCCAGCCGGTTGGCCAACTGCCGCCCGGCCGCCAAGGGAACCAGGTCGTCTGGCCGCACCATCCGACGTGGCAGCGTGCCGGAGGCCGGGTTGTACAACGCGTCGACCGCGCCGAAGACGACCGCGACCGTGAGCAGCAACGGCAGCGACACTCCGGTCGAGGCCACCACGACCGCAGCGGCGACGAGGACGGCGATGCGTCCGAAGTTCGCGGCGATCATCGTGCGGCGGCCGTCCAGCCGGTCGGCCAGCGCGCCGCCGAACAGCAGGAACAACGCGCGCGGCAGGGCACCGATACCCATCACCAGGCCGACACCGGCCGGTGACGTGACCTGGGCGGCGCTCCACGCGAGGCCGACGTACCAAGCGAGGTCCCCAGCCTCGGAGACCGCGCTGGACAGGACCCAGGCCTGCACGCGGCGGTCCCGGCGGAGGGGAGGCAGGACCGCGATCGACTCGCTCATGGGCGCGCCGGTACGCCGTGGGCGAAGAAGTAGACCGACTCCGCCGACGGCTCGGTCGACGGATCCCGGTAGTACTCCTGGATCAGGTCCCCGATCCGCTCGGACAGCTCGACCAGCCGTTCGGGGGTGAGCCGCAGCCAGCTGTCGCTCGCGAAGGCGGCTCGCACCCACTCCTCGCCGTACTCCGATCGGATGTCGAACCACTGCCGGACCTTGTCCGCGTGGTATGTGACGTTCCTCTCCTCGGACACCGTGGCGATCAGCTCGCCGGCAGGTTCGCCCTCGGCGTCGGCGACCGACCAGCTGTACGACCGGGGCGCACTGCGCCACCAACGCTCGCGCCGGTTCTTCGCCAGCTCGGGCGCCTCCACGATGACCTCGGCCGCGGCCAGGACCTTCAGGTGGTGGCTGATGTTGCCGACCAGTTCGCCGGTCCGCTCGGCGAGCTGCGAGGCGGTCGCGGGACCCTCGACGCCGAGCAGGTCGAGCAACCGTCGTCGCAGTGGGTGGTGGATGGCGGCGATCACCGAGGGGGTCGTCGCACGCCGGTTCGCGGGTGTCATGCGGAGCACCTTAGCTTCCACAAGAACTCTTGCGCAAGAATTCTTGTGGAACCTGTTCCGAGCGCGGAACAATCACCACCGCGCAGGTAGACATAGCCACATCATGAGATCGAGTCTCAGGATGTAGGAATGGGAGTTGCTTTACCGGCCGGTCGCGCTGACGCTTGTGGACATGCTCGCTGCCCGATCCACCCACCTCGTAGGTCGCATCCATGTCGACCTCGGGCGGATGCGCAGCGCCATCTGTTGTCCTTCGATGTTCTGACAGCGACCCATGCCCGGGCCACGACGGCCCCTGATCCCTCCCGATCACCGCTGGGTGCGCACCGCGCGGAACGCATCGAACCGACGACGCTTCGATCCCGCCGCACCCCGGTGAGCACCTGTCACTAGGACAAGGACACGCCCCCGATGACTGCTGGCGTCACCTCTCCGGCTGCCCGCAAACCGGCCCGGCCCCGCAAGGGCAAGGGCGAAGGCCAGTGGGCGCTCGGCTACCGCGAGCCGCTGAACAAGAACGAGGAGAACAAGAAGAACGACGACGGCCTGAACGTCCGGGCCCGGATCGAGAACGTCTACGCGCGCGCGGGGTTCGACTCGATCGACCCCGCCGACCTCCGCGGCCGGTTCCGCTGGTGGGGGCTCTACACCCAGCGCAAGCCGGGGATCGACGGCGGCAAGACCGCGACGCTCGAGCCGGAAGAGCTGGACGACCGCTACTTCATGATGCGGGTCCGGGTCGAGGGCGGGCAGCTGACCGCCGAGCAGCTCCGGGTGATCGCCGAGCTGTCCACGACGTACGCGCGGGACACCGCCGACATCACCGACCGGCAGAACATCCAGCTGCACTGGATCCGGATCGAGGACGTGCCGGCGATCTGGGAGCGGCTCGAGGCTGTCGGTCTGTACACGACCGAGGCCTGCGGCGACGTACCGCGGGTGGTCATCGCCAGCCCGGTCGCGGGGATCGCCGCGGACGAGATCATCGACCCGACGCCGGCCATCGAGGAGATCGTCTCGAAGTACATCGGCTCGGACGAGTTCTCGAACCTGCCGCGGAAGTTCAAGACCGCCCTGACCGGGCACCCGTCGCACGACGTCGTACCGGAGGTGAACGACATCGCGTTCGTCGGCGTCGTGCACCCCGAGCACGGACCGGGCTTCGACCTCTGGGTGGGTGGCGGCCTCTCGACGAACCCGATGCTCGCGCAGCGGCTCGGGACCTGGATCCCGCGCGACGAGGTGGCCGAGGCGTGGTGGGGCGTGACCAGCATCTTCCGCGACTACGGGTACCGCCGGCTGCGGACCCGGGCGCGGCTGAAGTTCCTGCTGGCGGACTGGGGTGTGGAGAAGTTCCGTGAGGTGCTCGAGGAGAAGTACCTCAAGCGGAAGCTGATCGACGGCCCGGCTCCCGAGGTACCGGCGGTCCAGGGCGACCACATCGGCGTGCACAAGCAGCAGGACGGCAAGTACTTCGTCGGCGTCGCGCCGGTCGTCGGCCGGGTCTCCGGTACGTCGCTGGCCAAGGTCGCGGACGTGGTCGCGGCGCACGGGTCGAACCGGATCCGGACCACCCCGCAGCAGAAGCTGCTCGTGCTGGACGTCGAGGAGTCGCGGGTCGACTCGCTGGTCGCCGAGCTCGACGCGCTCGGGTTCCAGGCGAACCCGTCCGGTTGGCGGCGGAACACGATGGCCTGCACCGGGATCGAGTTCTGCAAGCTCGCGATCGTCGAGACCAAGGCGAAGGCCGCGCGGTTGATCGAGGAGCTCGAGGAGCGGATCCCGGAGCTCGACGTACCGATCACCGTGAACCTGAACGGCTGCCCGAACTCGTGCGCCCGGATCCAGACCGCGGACATCGGCCTCAAGGGCCAGCTGGTGATGGATGCCAACGGCAAGCAGGTGCCGGGTTACCAGGTGCACCTCGGCGGCGGCCTCGGGCTCGACGCCGGGTTCGGCCGCAAGCTTCGCGGTCACAAGGTCACCGCGGACGGCCTCACCGACTACGTCGAGCGCGTCACCCAGAACTACCTCAAGGAGCGCAACGAGGGCGAGCGCTTCGCCCAGTGGGTCACCCGTGCGGATGAGGAGGCACTTACGTGAACGAGCGAAGCGAGTTCACCAATAAGCACAGCAGCGCATCGCTCATCGCCGCCGCAGCGAAGCGAGGACGGCGATGAGCGAGCGTGCGGCACCTCTGTACTGCCCGTACTGCGGGGACGAGGACCTCCGGCCCTCCGAAGAAGGTCATGGCGCTTGGGAGTGCCGGCCGTGCGCACGGGTGTTCCAGCTGAAGATGATCGGACTGCGGGTGAATGTGGAATGACTCCTCAAACAAGCGCTGACTTGAAGACGCTCGCCGAGGAGGCGAACGAACGGCTCGCCGACGCCACGGCCGTCGAGGTCCTGGCGTGGGCGCGGGAGACGTTCGGTGACGAGCTCGTCGTGACCGCCTCGATGGCCGACGGCGCACTCCCCCACCTCGCGGCGCAGGCCGCGCCTGGGGTCGACGTACTGTTCCTCGACACCGGCTACCACTTCGCCGAGACGATCGGCACCCGGGACGCGGTCGCCGCGACGCTGCCGATCACGCTGATCAACGCCACCCCGCTGCAGACGGTTGCGGAGCAGGACGCGGAGTACGGCGAGAAGCTGCACGACCGCGATCCGAACAAGTGCTGCGCGCTGCGCAAGGTCGAGCCGCTCAACCGGTACCTGTCCGGCTACAAGGCGTGGGTCACCGGCATCCGCCGCGAGGAGGCGCCGACCCGCGCCAACACGCCCGTCGTCGAGTACGACGAGAAGCGCGACATGGTGAAGCTCAACCCGATCGCGCCCTGGACGCAGGACGACCTGGACAACTACATCCAGGACAACGGCGTACTCGTCAACCTGCTGCAGTACGACGGCTACCCGTCGATCGGCTGCGAGCCGTGCACGCAGCGCGTCGCGCCTGGCGAGGACCCGCGCAGCGGCCGCTGGGCCGGCACGGGCAAGGTCGAATGCGGGTTGCACACGTGAACGCCACGGTGACCGAGCTCGACGCGCTGGAGAGCGAGTCGATCTTCGTGTTTCGGGAGGTGGCGGCGGAGTTCGAGCGGCCGGTGATCCTGTTCTCCGGTGGCAAGGACTCGATCGTGATGCTGCACCTGGCGCGGAAGGCGTTCTCGCCGGCCGGGCTGCCGTTCACGTTGCTGCACGTCGACACCGGGCACAACTTCCCCGAAGTACTGGCCTACCGCGACAACGTCGTACAGCAGCTCGGGCTGCGGCTCGAGGTCGCGCTCGTCGAGGACTACATCGCCGACGGCCGGTTGCGGGAGCGGACCGACGGGACACGCAACCAGCTGCAAACCATTCCGTTGCTCGACGCCATCAACAGCCACCGGTTCGACGCGGTCTTCGGCGGTGGCCGACGCGACGAGGAGCGGGCCCGGGCCAAGGAGCGGATCTACAGCCTGCGCGACGAGTTCGGCCAGTGGGACCCGCGCAACCAGCGGCCTGAGCTGTGGTCGCTGTACAACGGCAAGCACCGGCCCGGTGAACACGTGCGGGTGTTCCCGCTGTCGAACTGGACCGAGCTCGACATCTGGAACTACATCGAGCGCGAAGGCATCGAGCTGCCGTCGATCTACTACGCACACGAACGCGACGTGTTCGAGCGCGACGGCATGCTGCTTGCCGTCGGCCCCTACTCGAAGCCGCGGTCCGGCGAAACCGTTGCCAAGCGCACCGTCCGCTACCGGACCGTCGGTGACATGTCCTGCACCGGCGCGGTCGCCTCGCTGGCTACGACCGCGGCCGACGTCGTCGTCGAGGTCGCCGCCAGCGAGATCACCGAACGCGGCGCCACCCGCGCCGACGACCGGGCCAGCGAGGCCGCCATGGAAGACCGCAAACGAGAGGGGTACTTCTGATGAGCACCCTGTTGCGGCTGGCAACGGCCGGCTCGGTGGACGACGGCAAGTCGACCCTGGTCGGGCGGCTGCTGCACGACTGCAAGGCGATCCTCGCCGACCAGATCGCGCACGTGAAGACCGTGTCCGAGGCCCGCGGCGGTGACTTCGACTTCGCCCTCCTCACCGACGGCCTGCGCGCCGAACGCGAGCAAGGCATCACCATCGACGTCGCCTACCGGTACTTCGCCACCTCGAAGCGCTCGTTCATCCTCGCCGACTGCCCCGGCCATGTGCAGTACACCCGCAACACCGTGACCGGCGCATCCACCGCCGACGTGGTCATCATCCTGGTCGACGCCCGGCACGGCGTCCTCGAGCAGACTCGCCGCCACTTGGCTGTGGCTGGGCTGCTCCGGGTCCCGCACGTGGTCCTCGCGGTCAACAAGATCGACCTGGTCGGCTACGACGAGGCCGTGTTCACCAAGATCGCCAAGGACGTCAACGAGGTCGCCGACCAGCTCGGCATCGCCGACATCCAGGCCATCCCGGTGTCCGCGCTCGTCGGGGACAACGTGGTCGACCGATCGACACAGACCGCCTGGTACGACGGCCCGACGCTGCTCGAGGTCCTGGAGAACGCCACCGGCCGGATCGACAACTCCCAGCAGCCGCTGCGGTTCCCGGTGCAGTACGTGATCCGGCCGCAGACCGATGACCAGTACCGCGACTACCGCGGCTACACCGGAACCGTTGCCTCCGGCACCGTCACGGTCGGCGACCAGGTGATCGTGCTGCCCGCGGGACGCCGTACCTCGATCGCCGGCATCGACCGCCCCGTCGTCACCGCGACCTCGACCGCTGTCGTCGAGCGGCCGTCCGCGGTCGCCGGTGAAGCGGTCACGGTCCGGCTCGCCGACGACCTCGACGTGGCCCGTGGCTCGGTCATCGTCGCCGCGGACGCCTCCCCCGGCACCCGCCGCGAACTCGCAGCGACCGTCAGCTGGCTGTCCGACCGGCCCCTCATCGTCGGGGCCCGGGTGCTGATCAAGCACACCACGACCACCGCGCAGGCGATCGTCACCAAGATCACCGGCGCGCTGGACCTCGACACGCTCGGAGTCATCGACGCCACCGAGCTCGGCCTGAACGACATCGGCAAGGTGCAACTCAAGATCGCCGCACCACTCGCCGCCGACCCGTACTCCCGCAACACCATCACCGGATCGTTCCTGCTCATCGACGCCCACGACGGGTGGACGCTCGCGGCCGGCATGATCGACGACGAAGAAGGGGAACCGCTGTGACTGCTCCAGCACTTGTGATCCTCGCCCACGGCAGCCGCGACCCGCGCTCGGCCGCCACCGTCCACTCCCTCGTGAAGTGCCTGCGGCGGATGCGTGGCGACCTGCGGATCGAAGCCTCCTTCCTCGACCACTGCCCGCCCACGCCGTACCAGGTGATCGGCAAGCTCGCCGCCGAGGGTGTGGAGGAAGTCGTCGTCCTGCCGCTGCTGCTGTCGGCCGCGTTCCACGCACGGATCGACGTCCCGGCCGTCGTCGACGAGGCCCGCTCGCGATTCCCCGGGCTGCGGATCATCGCCTCCGACGTGCTCGGGTACGACGCGACGCTGCTCGACGTACTCGATCGCCGGATGCGGGCCGAGCTGAAGGACGGGCGGGTCCGCGAGCTGGACGCGCTGGTGCTGGCGGCCGCCGGATCGAGCGACTCGCACGCGAACGCGAGCGTCACCCGGCTGGCGCGGTTGTGGGGTCAGCGGCACAAGCTCCCGGTCACCGCGGCGTTCGTCTGCGCCGCGTCCCCGTCGCCGGCCGAGGCGGTACTCCAGTGGCGTCTGGAGGGTCGCCGGCACGTCGCGGTCGGCTCGCTGTTCCTCGCGCCCGGCGTACTCCCGGACCGGTCGGCGTCGACGTCGCGCCAGGCCGGTGCGGTCGCGATCTCGCAACCGCTCGGTGTGAGCGACGAGGTCGCCCGCCTGGTCTTGCTCCGCTACGGCGTCGCCGGCCTCGACCTGCTCACCCTCGAGCCCGCTCCGCGCACGGTCATCGCCCGCCCGGAGCTTGTCCGCACGGCCTAAAACCTCTGTGGGTCGATGAAGGAGACGTCCGTGTAGGGCGTCTCCTTTGTCGTTGCCTGGGCCAACAATTCGCCGATGCCGGCGCAGTGCTTGAAGCCGTGGCCGCTGTCGCCACCGCCGATCAGCACGCGGTCGTCGTACCGCCCGACCAGGAACTGTCCGTCCGGGGAGTCCGTCACCATGCACGGGATCGCCTTCACCGGCGCCGGGTCCAGCCCCGGAAACGCCCGGTGAACCGCGGACGCGAGCTCGGCGATGTCGTCGAGCGGGCGGATGTACCGATCGAGGTCGTCGGCGTCGAAACCGGTCTCGGCGCGGCCGCCGTCGAGCCCGAGCTTGACCCCGAACCCCTCGTCGGAGCCGTGTCCCCAGAGGCCGCGCCCGTCGGCGAACTCCCAGATGAACGACGGGAAGTTGCTCAGCCGGAACGCCTCCGAGTCCGGATCCATCGCCTGGAACCAGAACAACGGCGTCCGCCGGGGCTCCAGCGGCAGGCCCGGCACCAGATTGCGCAACCAGGCTCCCCCGCACACGACGACCTGATCGGCCTCGATCTCGATCGTCGGCGTCCGGACGGTCACCTTCTCGGCACCGGCCTCGATCGCGGTCACCATCGTGTGCGGATAGACGGTCGCGCCCAGCCGCTCCGCCTCAGCCACCTGCGCCTTGACCGTTCGCTCCGCATAACAGATCCCCGCCCCCGGATCCCAGACCGCCACCTCACCCGGCTCCAGGTTGTACTGCGGGTACTTCGCCTTCAGCTCCTCATGGGTGAGATCCATCGTCGGCGCCCCACCCGCAGCCGCCAGCTGAGCGCCCTTCACCGGCCGACTCGTCGGCCCACCCACATTGAGCGAACCGGTCTGCCGCACGTACGTCTCGCCCGTCTGCTCGCCCAGGGCGGTCCACAGCTCCAGCGACTTCCGCGCGATCGCCGTCAACCCCGGATGCTCCATACAGGCCACCCGGAACAGCCTCGTCGTACCGTGCGAAGACCCGAACGCATGCCCGATCGCCTGCCGCTCGACCCCCACGACGTTCAATCCCCGCGCCGCCAACCGCCAGAGCGCCGCCGACCCGAACGCTCCCAGCCCTACGACCACCACGTCCGCGTGCATTGCTCCACCCTTCCGCATTCCCCGACCGACGTCTCCCGGTGCCCACCGACCGGACACGGCTAGCGTGATATCTTGATATCCATGGCGAAGGATGCGACGAAGAACATTCTGTTGCGGCTCGATCCGGAGTTGGCCGAGCGGTTGCAGACGGTGGCTTCGGTGGAGGGGCGGTCGGTGTCGGACGTCGCGCGGGAGGCGATCGCGGCGCTGGTGGACCAGCGGCGGCAGGACGCGCAGTTCAGCCGGTTGCTGGAGGAGAACCTGACGCGGCACGAGGAGTCGTTGCGGCGGCTCCGGGGTGACGACTGATGCGATACCTGGGTCCGTACGACGTGCTCGCGATCGCCGCGCGGGTGCTGCAGTGCGACTCGGAGGACGCCGTACGACGGACTGATCTGGACGCGGTGGAGCGGGTGCTGGACGGCGTACGGCTGACCAGTGGCCTGGCGGAGTCGGCGGGGGTCCTGCTGGCGGGGTTGGTACGGCGGCGGCCGTTCGACGGGGCGAATCGAGTCGTGGCGGTCGCGGTGGTGCTGCAGTTCCTCTCGCTGAACCGGGCCGATCTGGACTTGGAGCCGGTGTCGGAGGTCGATGAGCTGCTCGACCGGATCACGTCGCGGCAGGCGACGGACCGCGAGGTCGGGAACTTCGTCCGCAGCCGTCTGCACTACCAGCCGGTGACGTCAGAGGAGGTCGCGGACGTCCTGCGGCTCGACATCACCGCGGACATCGAAGTGGAGTGGTGGAGGGGAGTCGACATGTACGAACGGTTCAGTGACCCGGCGCGGCGGGTGGTCGTGCTCGCGCAGGAAGAGGCGCGGAGGCTTCAGCATGCGTACGTCGGGACCGAACACCTGCTCCTCGGCGTGATCGAGGAGGGTGACGGGATCGCGGCTCGGGTGCTCGCCGGCCTGGGGATCCAGGCGCCTGCGGTCCGGGGCCTGGTGGTGGAAATCATCGGGCGCGGAAAGGCCGAGGGCGTGGGGTCGATTCCGTTCACGCCGCGGGCGAAGAGCGTCTTCGAGTTCGCTTGGGGCGAGTGCCGGGAGCGGGGCGCCGACCAGGTCGGCACCGAGCATCTGCTGCTCGGGATCCTGCGCGACGGAGACGGTGTCGGCGGGCAGATCCTGACCAGACTCACGGCCGATCCGGACGACGTCCGCAACCGGCTGGAGGCGTGGATCAACCGGCGGCAGCGGGCCGAGACCGTCCTGGACAACCTGGTCGCCGACGAGTCGGCCAACTGGGCCACGTTCGGCCGGCGGCATCACCTGATCGCGGAGCTGAACGCCGTACTGGACGAGAACGAGCGCCTGCACGAGCAGGTCGCCCACCTCCGCGACCTGCTCCGCAAGCACGACATCGACCCCGACAGCTGACGTCCCCACCTCAGAGCTCCGGCTTTGGCTGTGGCTCCGGGACCGCGCCGGCTCAGGTTTCGGCGAGGCGTTTCTTCTCGGCTTCGACGTCGAAATCGGCCTCGGGCCACTCCGGGTTCAGCGACTTCAGGGTCTCGCTCAGGATCGTGGTGACGGCCCAGTTGCGGTACCACTTGCGGTCGCTCGGGATCACGTACCAGGGCGCCTGCGGCGTGCTGCAGCGCTCGATCGCGGCGTGGTACGCGTCCATGTAGTCCGGCCAGAGCTTCCGCTCGTCGACGTCGCCCGGGTTGTACTTCCAGTGCTTGGTCGGGTCGTCGAGCCGCGCCTCGAGGCGCGCCTTCTGCTCCTCGGCCGAGATGTGCAGGTAGCACTTCAGCAGCGTGACGCCGCTCGCCGCGAGCTCGGCCTCGAACTCGTTGATCTGGTCGTAGCGCTTCTCCCAGACGTTCGGGGGGACCAGGTTGCGCACCCGGGCGATCAGGACGTCCTCGTAGTGCGAGCGGTCGAAGATCCCGATCATCCCGTGGTCCGGCACCGCCTGGCGGATCCGCCACAGGAACCCGCGGCGCTTCTCGGCCGGCGTCGGGGCCTTGAACGAGGTGATCTTCAGGCCCTGCGGGTCCATCAGCCCCGCGCCGTGCCGGATCACACCGCCCTTGCCGGACGTGTCCATCCCCTGCAGGACGAGGAGGATGCTGCGCTCTCCGCCTTTGCGCCCCTCGGCGAACAGCCGCTCCTGCCAGTCGGATACTTCGGCGCCGAGGTCGTCCAGCGCGGCCTTCCCGTCGTCCTTGCTCCCGTCGAACCCGGGCGTGGCGCGCGTGTCGTACGACGTCAGATCGACCGGACCCGTCGGCACCCGGAGCTGCTCGCGCAGATCCGCCGCCTTCTGTCCCTTCTTCTGCTTGGCCATCTGCCTATCGTGCCTCATCCCGCACCTGGATCAGCGTGCTTGCCGTCTGTGTCGCCACCGGGCCAGCTCGATGACTGCGATGGCGACCAAGCAGACCGCGACTGCGACGGCGCCCCAGAGGAAGCCGCCGAGGATCGAGTAGCAGTCTTCGTCATGGCCGGCGCAGGCCGAGTCCTCGTAGTACGCGATGCCGGTCATGATCGCGGCGAAGGTGAGCAGCATGGTGCCGCCGAGGTACGCCGCTGCCCGCACCAGCCAGCGCCCGCCACCGAGGCCCGCGCCGCCGATCGCGATCAGAGCAAGGGCGACCACGCCGGCGACGATCTCCATCAGCGCGAACTCGCCCTCGTCCCGGGCCCAGATGAACCGGAAGTCGACGTCCTGCGCCGCCCGCAGCGCGATCACTGCGCGGCAGAGTCCGAGCACGATCCCCACGACCAGCCAGGTCCAAGCAGCGCGCCGCGTCGTCACCATGGTTCACATCATGCACACCGGGGGTGCTTGCGTCAGGCAATTGCGTCACCGGTTGACTGGCGCGTCAGTGCGATCAACCGGGAGAGCGCGCGGAGGTACTTCTTCCGGTAGCCGCCCTTGAGCATCTCTGCCGAGAACAACTGATCGAGCGGTACGCCGCCGGCGAGCAGCGGGAGGTTCCGGTCGTACATGCGGTCGGCGAGCACGACCATCCGGAGGGCAACGTTCTCGTCGGTCAGCGGCCGGATGTCGGTGATCCCGACGGTCTCGACGCCGTCGAGCAGGGCGCCGTACTTACTCGGATGCAGCTCGGCGAGGTGCCGATGAAGATCAACGAAGTGATCGCAGGAGGCGTTGGCCAACTCGCCGGCCCGCCGCTCGACCTCCTCATCCGCCAAGGGTTCGGGCGCGCTGGGCAAACCACGGTGCCGATAGTCCGGCCCGTCGATCCGCCGTACGTCGAAATGCGCCGCCAGCGCCTGGATCTCGCGCAGGAAGTCCGCCGCCTGGAACCGCCCCTCACCCAGCTTGTCCGGCAACGTGTTGGAGGTAGCCGCCAACTCCACACCAGCCCCCACCAGCTGCCCCAGCAAGCGGGAGATCAACATCGTGTCCCCCGGATCATCCAACTCGAACTCATCAATACAAACCAACCGATACCCCGACAACGCCTGCACCGCGGCCGCCATCCCCAGCGCCCCCACCAGGTTGGTCAACTCCACAAACGTGCAGTACATCTTCAGCCCCACAGCCTCATGCCACAACGAAGCCAGCAAATGCGTCTTCCCGACCCCAAAACCCCCATCCAAATAAACCCCCGCCCGCCGCCCACCCACCCCACCACCAGACCCACGCCCACCACCCCCACCGAGCCCACGCCCACCAGCCCGACCCGACCCGAGCACGGTGCTCGGCCCCCTCCCGTTCGATTTCCCGCGGCCCAGCGCACCCGACCACAGCGAAGCCCCCGGCCGCTCTCCAGCCAACGGCACCGAACTCCCACCAGCCCCACCCCCACCGACCCCACCGACCCCGCCAGACCCGCCAGACCCGCCAGACCCGCCAGACCCGCCGGACCCACCGCCCGTCCTCCCGCCGGCCCCGCGCCCGCCAGACCCGCCGGACCCACGCCCATCAAACCCGCGCCCACCGGGTCCGGCCCCCCGTTCGTTCTGGTTTTCGCGGCCCAGGAGGCGGGACCACAGCGAGGGTGCCGGCCGCGGGTGACTGAGCCGCGCCGCATGCTCCTCCAGTGCGGCTAAAGCCTCGGACTGGGACGGTTCGTCGGGGTTTGGGATGTAAGTAGCAAGCCGGACATCAGCAAACCGCGGTGGCGGCACGCACTCCGACAGCAGCCGGTCCGCGCTCACCTCCGGCCAGCGCTCACTCAACCGCACAACCATGCTCCAACCCTAGGGCGCGAGACCGGTTCCGGATCGGGGTCATCCGGATCGCGCGGGAAATTCCGGAAACCCCGCTGTGGCCTTGACCACTTTCTTACTTTCAGTTAGGAAGTTGGATATGGATTTCTGAGGCGGACGACGAGGAGTCTCCGATGGGCGAACAGCACGTGCGGCGGCGGACGGTACTCAAGGGAGCGGCAGGTGCGCTCGGCGTGGGTCCGCTGCTGGCCGCCTGCGGTGGCAGTGACAGCGGGGGCGGTAGCACCAGCGGCGGGAAGGCCGTGGTCCGGATGTGGTCCTGGTACACCGATCAGGAGGACCAGTTCCCGAAGCTGATCGAGAAGTTCGAGGCGGCGCACAGCAACATCAAGATCGAGAACCGGATCTTCGGCACCCCGGACCAGTACCTGCCGGCCCTCCAGGCCGCGGTCGCGGGTGGCGACGTACCGGAGATCTTCGCGCCGCACACGCGGGCCCTGACGTACGGCACCGGCGGCATCTCGGCCGACCTGAAGAAGGAGCTCGGCGACGACTTCCTGAAGGACTTCTTCGACTCGGCCAACCAGGAGTACACCCTGGACGGCAAGCAGTACGCGATCGGCTGGATGGCGCAGACCTTCGGCCTCTTCTACAACCCCGACCTGCTGAAGGCGGCCGGGGTCGGCGAGGACGAGATCGAGACCTGGGACGACCTGATCGCGGCCGCGGCCAAGATCCGGAGCAAGACCGGCAAGCACCCGGTGGCGCTGAGCTGCAACCCGACGACGAGCTCGCTGGACTTCTTCCTTCCACTCGTCACGCAAGTTGCCGACGACCCGACCTTCTACCTGAAGCTCGATCAGCTGAAGGACGGCGCGACGTACGAGGACCCGAAGGTCGTCCAGGCGATCGAGCTGCAGCTGAAGCTAGTCAAGGCCGGCGTCTTCCAGCCCGGTACGACGGGCACCAGCGGCGACCAGGCGCCGCAGCTGTACTACACGGAGAAGTCCGCGATGCTGTTCGACGGCAGCTGGACGCCGCAGGGCCTGAGCAAGAACGCGACCCCGGCCTTCAACAAGAAGTACAAGGTGATGAAGACCCCGGCGATCGCCCCGGGCAAGCGGCACTGGACCGCGAACCAGGCCGGCGCCGGCTGGGCGGTCTCGGAGACCAGCAAGAACAAGGACGCCGCGCTCGAGTTCATCAAGTTCTTGTACTCCGCGGACCAGTACTCCCCCACCATGAACGACTCGAAGTCGATGCCGGCGACGAAGAGCGCGGCGGGCCGGATCGAGCTGCCGATCATGAAGCAGATGACGTCCTGGCTCACGGACGGCGACGGCTGCCCGCACATCCCGTTCGGCCCCGGCTCGACCGCGGCCGGCGACCCGCTGGCGAAGATCTTCGACGGCTCAGGTGAGCCGGAGGCGGTCGCCAAGGCGATGCAGCAGGCGGTCCTGAACGCCAAGGGTGGCTGATCGGATGGCGACAGCCCTGTCGAGCAAGGCCGGTAGACCCGCGGTGGCGGCACCGCGGCCGCAACGACCGTCGTACGGGTTCGGTTCGCCGCTCCGACGGTCGCAGCGGATCGCCGGGTACCTGTTCATGGCCCCGACGTTCGTGCTGTTCCTGATCTTCGTGCTCTGGCCGATCCTCTACACGGCGTACCTGAGCCTGACCGCGTGGGGCGGGTTCGGGTCGCCGCGGTTCGTCCAGTTCGACAACTACACCCGGATGCTGAGCGACCCGATCGCGCGCCGGGCGATGCTCGTCACGCTGCTGCTCACCGGCGTGACGACGGTCGTACTGACGTTCCTCGGCCTGGTCACCGCGGTGCTGGTGAACGTGATCTGGACCAAGGTCGGCATCGTCGTCCGGACCATCCTGTTCATCCCCGGGATCGTCTCGTTCGTGGTGTCCGCCGTGCTCTGGAAGCTGATCTACGACCCGAACATCGGCACGCTCAACAAGCTGCTCGGCGCGATCGGCCTGGACAGCCTCCAGCATCCCTGGCTGGCCGCCCACAACACCGTGCTGTGGGCGATCGTCGTGGTCACGGTCTGGGGCGGGATCGGCTTCAACATGCTGATCTACTTCGCCGGCATCCAGGGCATCGACCCGAACCTGTACGAGGCGGCCGCGATGGACGGCGCCAACGCCGTACAGCAGTTCCGGCACATCACGGTGCCGAGCCTGCGGGTGGTCACCGGACTGGTCGTCAGCCTCGGCCTGCTCAACGGGTTCAAGGCGTTCGACGTGATCTTCGTGATGACCGGCGGCGGACCCAACCACGCCAGCGAGGTGCTCGGCACCTACCTGTACTCGCTGGCCTTCGGTACGACGTCGGGCGCGCTCCCGCAGCTCGGGTACGCGAGCGCCTTCAGCGTGGTGACGATGGTGCTCTGCACGCTCGCGGTGATCGCCCAGCTGTGGCTGACCCGGAGGGCGGACCGATGACGGGCCGAGGCTGGCTGGGCAAGGGCTTCGCGACGTTCGTGCTGCTGCCGTTCTGCGTGCTGATGGCGTTCCCGTTCGTGTGGATGCTGCTCACGTCGCTGCGCGACCAGAACACGATCTTCAACGGCCCGATCATCCCGCGGAGCTTCAGCTTCAAGGCGTACAGCAGCGTCTGGACGTCGATCGAGTTCCCGCTGCACTTCTGGAACAGTCTCTGGATCACCTCGGTCACCGTGGCCGGCGTCCTGGTGTTCTCCACGCTCAGCGGGTACGCGTTCGCGAAGCTCGACTTCCCGTTCCGGAACACCCTCTTCGTGCTGCTGCTGACCACGCTGATGATGCCGTCGACGGCGCTGATCATCCCGCTCTACCTGGAGCTCAAGTCGCTCGGGCTGCTCGACTCGCAGACCGGCCTGGTGATCCTCTACATCTCCGGATCCGCACCGTTCTCGATGTTCCTGATGCGCGCGTTCTTCCAGACCCTCCCGGACGAGCTGATCGAGGCCGCCCGGGTGGACGGCGGCAGCGAGCTGACAATCTTCCGCCGGGTGATCCTGCCGCTGACCCGGCCCGGGATCGCGACCGTGGTGATCTTCCAGTTCCTCCAGACCTGGAACGAGTTCCTGATCGCGAACACGGTCCTGCGGGACACCGACTCGCTCCCCCTGCAGCCGGTGCTGTTCACGCTGATGGGTCAGTACTCGACCAACTGGCCGGCGCTCACCGCCGGTCTCACGCTGTCCGTCGTCCCGGTCGTGATCGTCTACGTCCGGATGCAGCGGCAGTTCGTCGCCGGGATGATGCTCGGCGCCGTCAAGAACTAACTTCCACTCTGAAAGAGAGCCGAATGCCGATCAAGAACGTCGTGGTCAACTGCACCGATGTCCAGCGCTCGGTCGAGTACTACGCCCGGTTCCTCGAGCTCGAGGTCGTCGGTGCGCCGACGGCGGAGCGCGCCGTCCTGGACGCCGTCACGGCGACGATCGAGCTGCGGGCCGTCGGCAACGGCCGCGACCACACCACCTGGTCCCCGGACGACCTGCAGAAGGGTTTCCGGCACCTCGGCTTCAAGGTCGACCGGCTCGACGAGCGCGCCGACGTACTCAAGGCCGGCGGCGTCGAGTTCAAGCTCGACCCCCTCGACGCGGAAGGCGCGGTCCGGATCTGCTTCTTCTACGACCCGGACGGCACGCTGCTCGAGATGATCCAGGGCGACCTGCAGTACGCCGAGGTCCTGGATGCCGACGGCGTCGCCAACGAGCGGGCTCTCGGCGTACCCCAGCGCCCGCGGTTCGACCACATTGCGGTCACGATCGAGGACCGCGAGTCGACCAGCGCGTTCTACGACCGGAACTACGGCTTCTCGTTCATCGGGACGATCGAGCAGCCGCACGACGACCGCGGCTTCCACATCGGCTATCTCGAGGGCGGCGACACGGTCCTCGAGGTCTTCACGTACGAGGTCGCCAAGTCCGAGCGCGCGCCGCAGCTCGACGTCGCCGGCTTCGCGTACGCCGAGCTCGCCGGCGACCCGCCCGACCTCCCGGTGCAGAACGCACCCGACGGCACCAAGGTGTACGTCGACCCCGACGGTTTCCCCTTCTCCGTAAGCGACGGCTCCGTAGGCTCTGGGTCCGTAGGCTCTGAAGCATGAAGAAACGCTCTCTCGGAAACACCGGCCTCACTGTGTCCGCGGTCTGTGCCGGCGGCAGCGGTCTCGGCAGCATGCCCCAGGTCTTCGGGTACGACGTCACCCGCCAGCAGGCGATCGACCTGGTACTGCGGGTGTTCGACAGCCCGATCTCCTGGATCGACACCTCGAACGGGTACAGCGACGGCGAGAGCGAGCTCCGCATCGGCCAGGCGATCCGCGAGTACGGCGGCCTGCCGGACGGGTTCCTGGTCGCGACCAAGGTCGACGCCCGCGACGGCGACTACTCCGGCGCCCGAGTCCGGGCCAGTGTCGCGGAGAGCAAGGAACGGCTCGGCCTGGACGACCTCCCGCTCGTCCACCTGCACGACCCCGAGTTCCACGACTTCGACGGGATGCGGGAGGCCGTGGACACGCTCAAGCAACTGCAGGCGGACGGCGAGATCGGGCATCTCGGCCTGGCCGGCGGCGATACCCGCGAGCTGTCCCGCTACCTGGACCTCGGCGGCTTCGAAGTACTCCTCGTGCACAACCGCTGGAGCCTGGTCGACCACTCGGCCGGTGCGATCTTCCGACGCGCGGTCGACGACGGGATCGGGGTGATCAACGCAGCCGTCTACGGCGGAGGGATCCTGGCCAACCCGTCCGGCGCGACGAAGTACGCCTACCGCGAGGCGCCTGCCGAGGTACTCGACGCGGTCGCCGCGATGGACAAGGCGTGCCGCGAGTACGGCACGGACCTCGCCACCGCGGCGCTGCGGCACTCGGTCGACAACCCGGACATCACCGGGACGGTCGTCGGGATCACCAAGCCGGCTCGCGTCGATGCGCTCATCCAGGCGCTCGAGACCGACCTGCCCGACGAGCTGCTTAACCGGTTAGGTAGTCTGCTTCCCCAGCAGCAGTTCTGGGTCGAGAAGGAGACGACGTGACGAATGGCTTCCCCGCGGGCTTCGTGTTCGGTGCGGCGACCGCGTCGTACCAGGTCGAGGGCGCGGTCGCGACCGACGGGCGGGGTCCGAGCATCTGGGACACGTTCGCGCACACGCCGGGGCGGATCGCCGACGGCACCACCGGCGACGTCGCGGTCGACCACTACCACCGCTTCGGCGACGACATCCGGTTGCTCGCCGATCTCGGGATGACGGCGTACCGGTTCTCGATCGCGTGGCCGCGGATCGTGCCGGACGGTTCGGGCGCCACGAACCAGGCGGGTCTCGACTTCTACCGCCGGCTGGCCGAGACGTGCCTGGAGAACGGCGTCACGCCGTACGCGACGCTGTACCACTGGGATCTCCCGCAGCCGCTCGAGGACGCCGGCGGCTGGCTGGTCCGGGACACGGCGGAACGCTTCCGGGACTACGCCGGGATCACGCACAGCGCGCTCTCCGACGTGATCTCGCACTGGATGACGCTCAACGAGCCGTGGTGCTCGGCGTTCCTCGGGTACGGGAACGGCGAGCACGCGCCGGGGCGGACCGAGGGCGCCGACGCGCTCAAGGCGGTCCACCACCTGCTGCTCGGCCACGGCCTCGCGCTGCGGGCGATCCGGTCGGACGCGGGCACGTACGGGATCGCGCTGAACCCGGCGCCGATCCACGCCGCCTCCGAGTCGGCCGCGGACCGCGACGCCGCCCGCCGGATCGACGGGCTGCGGAACCGGATGTTCCTGGATCCGCTGCTGTCCGGAACGTATCCGGCCGATGTTCTCGAGGACACCGGCCTCACCGAGTGGTTCGCCGCGCAGGAGGCGGATCTCGAGGTGATCAAGGCGCCGCTCGACTTCATCGGCGTGAACTACTACTGCCCGACCACCGTCGCCGCTCCGGACGGCCCGGTCTCGGACCCGCGCCCGTCCACCCAGCCAGGCAGCGAGAACGTTGTTGCCGTCGACACCGGTCTGCCGAGGACCCAGATGGGCTGGCCTATCGAGGCCGCGGGCCTGCGCGACATCCTGGTCACGATCAACAAGCTCGCGCCCGAGCTGCCGCTGTACGTGACCGAGAATGGATCGGCGTACCCGGACGAGCTGACTGCCGACGGCACGGTCG
The DNA here is from genome assembly GCF_040638345.1 of Kribbella sp. NPDC026611. Taxonomy (NCBI): domain Bacteria; kingdom Bacillati; phylum Actinomycetota; class Actinomycetes; order Propionibacteriales; family Kribbellaceae; genus Kribbella; species Kribbella sp. NPDC026611. The sequence continues at coordinate 487,844 of NZ_JBEZYC010000004.1, read as the reverse complement.
AGGACGACGAGCGGCTCGACTACCTGCAGCAGCACCTCGCGGTCTGTCGCGACCTGGTCTCCGAAGGCTTCCCGCTGAAGGGGTACTTCGCCTGGTCGCTGCTGGACAACTTCGAATGGGCGTGGGGGTACAGCCGGCGCTTCGGCATCGTGTACGTCGACTACGCCACGCAGGAACGGGTCGTGAAGAAGAGCGGCCGGTGGCTGAAGGACTTTCTTACCGACTGACTCTTTGGTGCGGGGTCAGCTGGCTGTGCAGGACCAATGAGGCAGCCCCGAGCGCTGCGGCGCTCGGGCCCAGCTTCGACAGCTCGACGCGGGTCGGGTGCATCGCGCGCATGAACGAGAGCCGGTTGATCTCCGCCGCTGCCGTGCGGACGTAGATGTCACCCGCCTCGCTGAATCCGGGCCCGGCGAGGATGATCTGGTTGAGGTCGAGCAGGTTCGTGATCGAGAGCAGGGCCTTCGCGAGGTACGTCGCGGACTCCTCGATCAGGCTGAGGCACCTGGCGTCGCCGGTCGCCGCGAGCCGGGCGATCTTGGCGAAGTCCGAGCGGATGGACAACGGCCGCCCGCGCAGTCCGAGCCGGCCGACCAGCATTCCGTCCTTCTCGGCACGCCGTACGACGGCGGCCGGTGCCGCGAGGCTCTCCAGGCAGCCCTGTCCACCGCACCAGCACTGCGGACCGTCGACGTCGATCACCATGTGGCCGATCTCGCCGACGTTGGAGGACGAGCCGCGGTACACGTCGCCGTTCGTCACCAGGCCGAGGCCGAAACCTGCTGCCATGTAGACGGTGGCGAAGTCGTTGGCCGACGGGATCCGGCCGGCCCAGAACTCGCCGATGGCCGCGCAGGTCGAGTCGTTCTCCACCACGATCGGGTGGTCGATGGCGGCCTGCAGGGTGTCCCGGACCGCGAACGGCTCCCAGGCGTACTTGTCGGAGTCGGTCCGGAGCAACCGCGTCCCGCCCTGGCCCTGACGACCGGCCAGCGCGACGCCGACGCCGACAAGCGTCGACGGCTCGACCTCGGCCTTGACGATCAGGTCCTCGAGCTCGTCGGTGATCCGCTTGACCGCGGTCTCCGGCGCGTCCTTGCCGATCCCGCGCGACTGGAGCTGCTCGATGACGCGGCCGCTCATGTCGGTGACGACGTACGTCGTGCTCGGGGTGTCGATCGAGATGCCGACGGCGTGCCGGGCGCGGGGGTTGAACTGCAGCAGCGTTGCGCGCTTGCCGCCGGTCGGGTCGCCGTACCCGGTCTCGATGATGAGGCCGTCGGCGAGCAGTTGCTTGACCACCCGGGAGATCGAGGCGCCGGTCAGACCGGACCGGTCGGCCAGGTCGACGCGGGTCACCGTGCCGCTGGACCGGATCAGGTCCAGGATCGCGCTGTGCGTCTCCTGCGCGGTCGCACCCTTCAGAACCTTTGCCACGGCACCCTCCCTTGGCTGTGCACTTTAATACACAACGTAAGAAAGTGGGACACCTTGACCTGAACCAACGTTGAGGTCCTAGCGTCGGCGGACATGAAGGCGATCAGAATGCACGCGTTCGGTCCGGCGGAGAACCTGGTCTACGAGGAGGTGCCGGACCCTGTCCCCACTGCGGGAACAGTACTCGTCCAGGTGGAGGCGGCGGGCGTCCACCTCGTCGACACCGTGATCCGGGCCGGCGCCTCGGGCGGTTCGCCGATCCCGGTCCCGGAGCTCCCGACGATCCCGGGACGCGAGGTGGCGGGCCGGGTCGTCGGCGTCGGGCCCTCGGTCGACCCGGCGTGGATCGGGAAGCGCGTCGTGGTGCATCTCGGCATGGTGCCGGGTGGGTACGCCGAACTCGCGGTGGCGAAGGTGGAATCGCTGTACGAGCTGCCGGACCACGTGGACGCGGCGCAAGCCGTAGCCGCGATCGGGACCGGGCGCACTGCGGCCGGGATCCTCGCGGAGGCGCGGTTGACCGCGGACGACGTCGTACTGGTCACCTCGGCCGCCGGCGGTATCGGTGCCTATCTGGTCCAGGCGGCCCGCAACGTTGGTGGGACTGTGATCGGTCTGGCCGGCGGGCCGGAGAAGGTTCAGTTGGTGCGCTCGCTAGGAGCCCGCCATGCCTTCGACTACCGCTCACCTGACTGGGCCGACCAGCTGAAGGCAGCCCTTGGTGATCAGGAGATTTCTGTTCTGCTGGACGGCGTCGGCGGCCCGAGCGGACAACAAGCTTTCGAACTGCTCGGAACCGGCGGCCGGGCCTTCCTGTTCGGCTGGTCCGGCGGCGGGGCGATCGAGTTCACCCACCAGGACCTGATGAGCCGCGGCCTCACCGTCGGCTGGGCAATCGGCGCCAAACTAGCCCGCCGCCTCCGCGAACTGGAGGCCACTGCCCTCGACCACACAATCGAAGGCCACTGGCAAGCCCCCCACCACCACATTCCCCCTATCCGACGCCCCAGCAGCCCACCACGCCCTGGAAACCCGCCAGACAACCGGCAAGGTCGTCCTTCTTACCTAACGAAAGTGGGTCCCGGAGCGACCTGGTGGGTTCGCTCCGGGACCGGGGCGGGGCGGGGTTGTACCGGTTGCCGGGCGGAGACCACGGGTGCCCCGACGGCGATTCGGTGAGCGTCACGGGCGCCCGGGCGGCGATTCGGTGAGTCACGGGGTGACCGGACGGCGATTGTCGCTTCACCGCGACCGGCTCGGTGAGCGGCACGGGTGCTCGGACGGCGGGTCGGGGAGGGTCAGCTGAGGTCGTTGTAGATGTCGTTCATGGGACAGCTCCTCTCGTGGCTGGGCGGGGATCCCGCCGCCGGCCGCCGGGGCTGCGGTTCGGTCGGCGGCGGGGGCAGAGGAGCGGGCGCCTTGCAGGGCAGGTCAGGTGGTTTCCCGGCGTCCTCCGTGCCAGAAGATTGACACCGGTACGTGATGGCTGTGATATCCCAGGAGGGCATAACCTCGCCGCTATGGAGCTCGAACTGCGGCATCTGCGGGTCGTCTGCCGGCTCGCCGACAGCGGCAGCGTCTCCAAGGCGGCCGCGGCACTCGGCGTCTCCCAACCGTCGCTGACCGCGCAGCTGCACCGCATCGAGCATGCGGTCGGCGGTCCGCTGTTCGAGCGCGGTCCGTACGGCGTCGTCGCGACGCCGCTCGGGCGGCACGTGCTCAGCCGGGCGCGGGCGATGCTCGCCGACATGGACGAGCTGATCGGGTCGAGCCGGCGTTATACCAGCGGGTCGGCGCCGCTGCGGCTGGGGTCGGTGCGGACGGTCATGTTCGGGGCATGGTTGTCCCGGGTCGAAGATGCGCTGCCCGGTCGCGAGATCACGACGCAGGTGGACACGTCCTGCGCAGTACTCACGGAGATGCTGGCGGCCGACGTACTGGATGTCATCATGCTCGGCCGCTGCGACGACGCACACGCGCCGCCCTGCCCGCAGGGGATCCGCGAGCAGACGATGGTGTTCCCCGAGCCGTTCGCGATCGCACTCCCCGCGGACCACCGACTCGCCGACGCCGACGAGATCGCGCTGTCGGACCTCGCCGACGACACCTGGATCTGCCCACCCGCGGGCAAGGAGGACGGCGACCTCGCGTACCTGCGCGAGGCCTGTGAGGCGGCGGGTTTCACTCCCGACTTCCGCTACTCCAACCTCGACATCACCGAGATCGAACAACTCATCGGCGCCGGCCGCGGCGTCAGCCTCTGCGCCCCCACCGTCCGCGAGCTCCCGCGCACAGTCATCAAGCCCCTGGCCAACCAGCCGCTGCTGTGGCGCCGAGCCCTCCGCTGGCGGACCGACACCGTCGACCAGCCCACCGTCGACGCTATCCACCAGGCGTTCGTCACCACCTACCGCCAAACGATCACGAGCAACGCCGCAGCCCGCCCCTGGTGGTCCACCCACCCCCGAGCTCACCCCGCAGTCATCGACCCCGCCTGACTGCAACAAGCTGCAACATTCCTTGCCGACCCAACAACGGCGAACCTACGCTCAACTCATCTCCCCGAGCCCCGGCACCCTCTGCCTGCCGGGGCTCACCCATTGCCCAGCGACGTGCCGGCGCGGTTACGAGTTGCGGGGGGCGTACATGATGACGGCGACGCCGAGCAGACAGATGGTGGCGCCGAGGAGGTCGTAACGGTCGGGTTTGAAGTGGTCCACGAGTACGCCCCACGCCAACGAGCCCGCGACGAAGATCCCGCCGTACGCGGCGAGGATGCGGCCGAAGTGGGGGTCGGGCTGGAAGGTGGCCACGAAGCCGTAGGCGCCTAGGGCAACTATTCCGCCGGCGACCCAGAGCAGGCCGCGGTGTTCGCGCCAGCCGTGCCAGATCAGCCAGGCGCCGCCGACCTCCGCGATCGCGGCCAGCACGAAGAGCAGGACAGACTTCAGGACCGTCACTGCGCGAGGTCCGCGAACGGGAGGGGGCAGTCGGGGTTGCCGGCGCAGGTTCGGAGGTCGTCGCACCCGGCGGCGATCCCGGCGCGGAGGGTCTCGGCGATGACCGTCAGGTCGGCGATCTTGGCTTCCACATCGGCCAGTTTCTCCCGGGAGCGGGCTTGGAGTCCGGCTCCCTCGCCGCGGGCGTGGCGGTGGCGGGCCGCGTCCAGCAGGTCGGAGATCTCCACCAACGTGAGCCCGAGCCGTTGGCTCGCCTTGATCACGCGCAACGTGGTCACCGCGGAGGACGGGTAGTCGCGATGGCCGCCAAGGCTGCGGGATGGTTCGTCGAGCAGACCGCGGCGTTCGTAGTACCGCAAGGTCTGCAGGTTGACCGCGGCCGCGGCCGCGAGTTCGCCGGACCTCACGAGAGACCGTCGAGTACGGCGGCGTAGGCCGGGCGTACGCCGATGCGCAGCCGGACGCCGTCGTCCAGATCAATGAGGTCGAAGGTGAAGAACGAGCAGCACTCCGACTCGCGGGTCGTCAGGTCGACGACCTCGGAGCGCGGTGCGGTCAGGACGACCTCCAAGGTTTGTCGATCGGGCCTGGAGATCGAGCGGGCGGAGGCGAACAGCGCCTCGAACTCAGCGACCCGGAACGGCCGCTCGGCGGTGGGCAACGTACAAGCGTCAGGAACCCAGTTCATACCCACGACGGTAAACCGGTACCTGGGTACCGGATGCAACTAATCCGTCCAGGTCAGCACGAACGACACCGCGCCGAACCGGATCCGGTCGCCCGGCCGCACCCGGACCGCCGTCGTGATCCGCAGCCCGTTCACCTCGGTCCCGTTCATCGAGCCGAGGTCCCGCAGCATCCACCCGTCGCCCACGTGCCGGAGCTCGGCGTGGTGCCGCGAGACGGTGATGTCAGACATCCGCAGCGTGGCTCCAGGCCCGCGGCCGACGCGAACGGTCGGCGTACCGGGTCCGGGCAGGGCGAGTCCGGGGACCGGCTGCTGAGGAGCACGCTGCACAGGCCGACGAGCCAAGCCGGCGACGATGCCGGTGGTCTGAGCGAGGCGCGCGCGGAACCAGGCAACGGCCCGTGACTCGGTCCGAGGCAGGTCCCGGATGGCGTCCGCGAGCTCGCCGCGGCTCTGTGCGCGGAGCACGAAGTTCATCCTCCGGACGAAGGTGTCGTGGGAGAGCCGGCCCGAACCCGCGCCTTCGCGCAGTACCGCGAGCGCGTGATCGCGCTCCGCGTCCGATGGACGCGTTCCCTCCAGCGGCACCGATGACATGTTCGTATTGTCCGTGCGAGGCTGGTTCACTGTCCACCGCAGCTAGGACACAATGACCAGATGCAGCTGCCTGTGATGCCGCCGGTCAAGCCGATGCTCGCCAAGCCGGTGAAGGAGATACCGCGCGGCGAGCTGAGCTACGAGCCGAAGTGGGACGGGTTCCGCTCGATCATCTTCCGCGACGGCGACGAGGTCGAGATCGGCAGCCGGAACGAGAAGCCGATGACGCGGTACTTCCCCGAGTTGGTCGAGGCGGTGAAGGCGAACCTGCCCGAGCGGTGCGCGGTGGACGGCGAGATCATCGTGATCGGCGAGTCCGGCGACCGGCTCGACTTCGAGATGCTGCAGCAGCGCATCCACCCGGCGGCGAGCCGGGTGAACATGCTGTCCGAGAAGACCCCGGCCCGGTTCGTCGCGTTCGATCTGCTCGCCCTCGGTGACGACGACTACACCGAGCGCCCGTTCGCCGAGCGTCGTACGGCGTTGCTCGACGCGCTCGCCGGCGCGAAGGCACCGATCCACGTGACGCCCGCGACGACCGACCACGACGTCGCCGGGCAGTGGTTCGAGCGGTTCGAGGGTGCCGGCCTGGACGGGCTGATCGCGAAGCCGCTGGACGGGACCTACATCCCGGACAAGCGGACCATGTTCAAGATCAAGCCGGAGCGTACGGCGGACTGCGTCGTCGCCGGCTACCGCCTGCACAAGAGCGGCCCGGACCGGATCGGCTCGCTGCTGCTCGGCCTGCACAACGACGACGGCACGCTGGTCAGCGTCGGCGTGATCGGCGCGTTCCCGCTGGAGCGGCGCAAGGAGCTGTTCCAGGAGATGCAGCCACTCGTCACCACCTTCGACGACCACCCGTGGGCCTGGGCCAAGCAGGAGGAGGGCGTCCGTACGCCGCGCAACGCGGAGGGCAGCCGCTGGCAGGCCGGCAAGGACCTGTCCTTCACGCCCCTCCGCCCCGAGCTCGTCGTCGAGGTCCGCTACGACCACATGGAAGGCGTCCGCTTCCGCCACACCGCCCAGTTCGTCCGCTGGCGCCCTGACCGCACCCCCGAGTCCTGCACGTACGAGCAGCTGGAGGAGCCGGTGAAGTTCGACCTCGCCGACGTCCTCTCGAGCGCCCAGCGCTGATGCTCTACAAGCTCTATACGCGCCGCCTCCGGCGCCAGCTCAAGGACCTCCCGCTCCCCCAGCATGTAGCGATCGTGATGGACGGCAACCGTCGCTGGGCCCGCAACGCCGGGTACGACGACGCCCGCATCGGCCACCGCTTCGGCGCCAAGCACCTGGAGCAGTTCCTGCAGTGGTGCGCGGATGCCGATATCCGCTGCGTCACCGCCTGGGTGGCCTCGGCCGACAACCTGCGCAAGCGCGACTCGGCCGAGGTCGACTACCTGATGGAGCTGACCGAGACCGTCCTGGCAGACCATGTACGCCGCGACCACCGCTGGCGGCTGCACGTCGCCGGCCAGCTGGACCTGTTGCCCGACTCAACGGCCCACGCTCTGAAGGAGGCAGTCGAGCTGACCCGCGACCGCGGCGACGCGGGCGAGCTGACGCTGGCGATCGGGTACTCCGGGCGGCTCGAGGTGGTCGACGCGATCCGCGCCGTACTCGACGAGGCGGCAGCGAACGGGCGATCGATGGACGAGGTCGCGGACGGGCTGACCGAGGAGGACATCAGCCGCCACCTCTACGTGCCCGGCCTGCCCGAGCCCGAGCTGGTGATCCGGACCAGCGGCGAGCTGCGGATGTCGGACTTCATGCTGTGGCAGGGCACCCGGTCGGACATCGAGTTCTGCGACCTCTACTGGCCCGCCTTCCGCGAGGTGGATCTGCTCCGCGCGTTGCGAACGTACGGACGTCGCCGCCTGAAACGATCCAGGTGAGTACTTCCCGGCGTTCCGGGGGCACTATGGAGGCATACCGACTGGTAGGAACCGGAGGTAGCGAGAGATGTACGACGTCGTGCTGCTGGTTGAGCAGGAACTCTCCGAACCGGATGCGAAGCGGGTTGTCGAGCTCCATCACGACCTGCCCGAGCCCGTGACGTACCACGTGCTCGTGCCGTGCCACAACGCCGAGGCCGGAGTCGAGGCCTCGATCAGCGCCCTCGGTACGGCGGACCTCTACGGGCCCGGCCTGGCCGGGCAGCGGCAGGACCTGGCCGAGGCGCAGAAGGCGATCGACTCCGAGGCCAAGGGCTGCAGCGGCCGCAGCGTGCAGCGGTTGCGCGACCTCGGGCAGAGCGCCCAGGGCGGCATCACGCACGAGCGGCCGATCGACGCGCTGGTCGCGACGGTCAAGCAGAAAGGTGGCCGGGAGGTCATCATCCTGACCCGTCAGCACGTCGTGGCGGAGTTCTTCCACCTCGACTGGACCAACTCCGCCCGCCGCCACCTCGGCGTACCGGTCCTGCACCTATTGGAGCAAGACCCGCAGCCGACCAAAGCCTAGTGAGCCAGGAGCGCCGCGTACGTGACGCCGCCGGCGAGGCCGGCGATCAGCAGTGACAGGGTCGTCCTGATCGCGCGCTCGCCGGTCTCACCGTAGTGGCGGCCGTCCTCGGAGTGGTACGCGAGCTTGAACCCCGTGTACCCCGCGGCGAGGGCGAGCGCGAACCTGATCATCAGACCCCTGCCGCCGAACCGGACTCCGCGAACTGCGTGTGATACAGATCGGCGTACTCGCCGCCCTGCGCCAGCAGCTGCTCGTGCGTACCGCGCTCGACGATGTTGCCGTGGTCAACCACGAGGATCTGGTCGGCGTCCCGCACGGTCGACAACCGGTGCGCAATCACCAGCGACGTCCGGCCCTCGAGCGCGGAGTCGAGCGCCCGCTGCACCGCCACCTCGGACTCCGAGTCCAGGTGCGCAGTCGCCTCGTCGAGTACGACGATCTTCGGCGCCTTGAGCAACAAGCGCGCGATCGCCAGCCGCTGCCGCTCGCCACCGGACAACCGGTGCCCGCGGTCGCCGACCACGGTGTCCAGCCCGTCCGGTAGCCCGGAGACCAGCTCCCAGATCTGTGCCGCGGTCAGCGCCGCGATCATCTCGCTCTCGGTCGCGTCGGGCTTGGCGTAGATGAGGTTCGCTCGGATCGTGTCGTGGAACATGTGCGCGTCCTGCGTGACGTACCCGATCGTGTCGTGCAGCGACTGCAGGGTGACGTCGCGGACGTCCTGCCCGCCGATCCGCACCGCTCCCCCGGTCACGTCGTACAGCCGGGCCACGAGGTTCGTGATCGTGGTCTTGCCCGCGCCGGACGGGCCCACGAGGGCAACCATCTGACCGGGCTGGACGACGAAGCTCACGTCTTCCAGTACCTGGGCCGAAACCCGCTTGTCCAGGACGGCCACCGACTCGAGGCTGGCCAACGACACCTGCTCGGCGGTCGGGTACGCGAAAGTCACGTGCTCGAACTCGACGCTCGCCGCATCAGCCGGCAGCGCCTCGGCGTCCGGGGCGTCCTTGATCATCGGCTCCAGGTCGAGCACCTCGAAGACCCGCTCGAACGACACCAGCGCAGTCATCACATCGACGCGCACGTTGGACAGCGCGGTCAGCGGACCGTACAACCGGCCGAGCAGCGCGACCAGCGCCAGCAGCGTCCCCACGGTCAGTGTCTGACGAACGGCCAGGTTGCCGCCCACGCCGTACACCAAGGCCGTCGCCAGCGCGGCGACCAGCGTCAGCGCGGTGAAGAACACCCGGCCCAGCATCGCGATCCGGATGCCCAGGTCGCGGACCCGGCCGGCCCGCTCCCCGAAGTCGCGGTTCTCCAGCTCGGGCTTGCCGAACAGCGTGACGAGCAGCGCTCCGCCGACGCTGAACCGCTCGGTCATCGCCGTCGACATCTCGGCGTTCAGGTTCATCTGCTCGCGGGTCATCGCGGCCAGCCGGCGGCCGAGGACGCGGGCCGGGATCAGGAAGATCGGCAGCATCAGGATCGCGACCACGGTCAGCTGCCAGCTCAGCGCGAGCATCGCGCCGACCACCAGGATCAGGCTGATGATGTTCGAGACCACGCCGGACAGTGTCGAGGTGAACGCCTGCTGCGCGCCGATCACGTCGTTGTTCAGCCGGGAGACCAGCGCGCCGGTCTGGGTGCGGGTGAAGAACGCGACCGGCATCCGCTGCACGTGCCCGAACACCTTGGTCCGGAGGTCGAAGATCAGGCCCTCCCCGATCCGCGCGGAGAACCAGCGCTGGATCAGGCCGAGCACCGCCTCGAAGACCGCGAGCAGCGCGACCACCAGGGCCAGCGCGGTGACCAGGCCGGCGTTGCCCTTGGTGATGCCGTCGTCGACGATCTTCTTGAACAACAGCGGCGACGCGATCACCAGCACCGCGGAGATGATCACCAGCAGCAGGAACGCGGCGATGTGCGCGCGGAACGGCCGCGCGAACCGGAGGATCCGGCGCAAGGTGCCCTTCGCCAGCTTCTGGTTGACGACCGACTCGTCCCGTCGTCGCCAACCCATCGCGGCACCCATCCCGCCGCCCATCATCGGTCCGGACATCCGGCTCCTCCCAGTACGTAAGTACTTCATAACACCCGGGATCGACAGTCGCTTCCCGCAACTTTTGGTTGCGCATCGCCGCAGCATGCCCTACAGTCATATGCAACCAAAGGTTGCGAAAGGATCGGCGTGATGAGCAGGAGCATCGAGCGGGAGCTACGGGTGGAGGCCACGCCCGAGGTGGTCTACGAGGTCATCACCTCGCCGGAGCATCTGAAGGAGTGGTGGCCGGACGACGCGGACCTCACCGCCGTACCGGGCACGACCGGGACGCTCACGTTCCAGGGCGGGGCCAAGGTCGTGACGCTGACGGTCGTCGAGGCCGACCCACCGACGCGTTTCTCGTTCCGCTGGGACTACGAAGACGCGGTACCTACCCCGGAGAACTCGCTGCTCGTCACCTTCGACCTGGTCGCCGACGGCGCGGGCACGCTGCTCCGCTTCGCCGAGACCGGGTACGACGAGGCGGCCAAGTCCGACGAGGTCTACCAGGACCATGTCTCCGGCTGGAGCTACTTCCTGCCCCGGCTGGCGCCGTACGCCGAACGGGCGGGACTACGGCCGTGATCGACGACGAGCTCTGGTCCGCGATCGGCGACCCCACCCGGCGCCGGATGCTCGACCTGCTGCTCGCCGCCGGCGGTGGTACGGCGACCAGCCTCAGCGACGAACTGCCCGTGACCCGGCAGGCCGTCGCGAAGCACCTCGGCGTCCTCGACCGGGCCGGACTCGTGCACGGCACACCCTCCGGGAGAGAACGCCGCTACACCGTGGACGAGACCCAGCTCGCCCGCGCGATCGACCAGCTGACCGATGTCAGCTCGACCTGGGACCGGCGACTCCAGCGGATCAAGCGGATCGCCGAGACCATCCAGCAAACCAGAAACGAGGCACAGCAATGAACGACATCCTGCACCGCATCGGCACCACGGCGTCCATCGACGACGTCTCCGCTGCCCTGACCACGATCCCCGGCCTGGCCGCGTGGTGGACCGAGGACACCACCGGCGACAGCGCTCCGGACGGTGTGATCGCCTTCCGCTTCGCCGGCGCCGGTGGCGAGGGCTTCGACATGAAGGTCCTCGAGTCCGTGCCCGGCAAGCTCGTCCGCTGGGAGGTCGTCGACGGGCCGCCGGAGTGGATCGGCACCACGATCCGGTTCGACCTGTCCCAGGACGGCGACTACGCGATCGTGCTGTTCAAGCACGAGGGCTGGCGCGAGCCGGTCGAGTTCATGCACCACTGCAGCACCAAGTGGGCGAGCTTCCTGCTCAGCCTGAAGAAGTACGTCGAAACCGGCGCCGGCGACCCGTCACCGAACGACGTACAGATCTCCAACTGGCCCTAACCGAGGGCTGCGATCAGCTCCTTGAGGCGGCGGGCCTGTGCGGCGCGCTCGGCCTGGAGCTGATCGCCGTACGAGCGGTCCGCGGCGCCGAGGAGCAATGCCTTGGTCTCGCGGATCGCTCCGGGCAGCGGGGTGAGCAGCGCGTCGGTCAGGTCCTTCACGGTCGCGGCCAGCTCGTCGGCCGGTACGACGATGTTCGCGAGGCCGAGCTCCTTCGCCTCGCCGGCCTCGACCCAGCGGCTGGTCGTGCAGATCTCCAGGGCCCGCGCGTAGCCGATCAGCTCGACGAGCGGCTTGGTGCCACCGAGGTCCGGCACCAGGCCGAGCGCGGGCTCGCGCATGCTGAAGCGGGCGTCCGGGGTGACGACCCGGAGGTCGCAGGCCAGCGCGAGCTGGAAGCCGGCTCCGACCGCGTGGCCCTGCACGGCCGCGATGCTGACGATCTCCGGCTTCCGCAGCCAGGAGAACCCGTCCTGGAAGTGGCTGATCAGCTCGTCCAGCTCGTCGGCGGGCTTGGCGCCGAGGCTGAGCAGCGGCTCCTGACCCAGATCGTTGTCGCCCATGATCAGCCGGCGGTCGAGCCCGGCGGAGAACGACTGGCCCTCCCCCGAGACGACGACCACGCGGACCTCGGGCGGCAACGCCGTACCGAAGTCGGCCAGTGCGCTCCACATCGCGGGCGTCTGCGCGTTGCGCACCTCCGGGCGGTCGAGCACCACCCGCGCGACCGGTCCGTCCACCGAGAACCGCACTCCGAGATCCGTCATGGACGGGACATTACTCCGGAGTAGGTCAGGCGAGCGAGACCAGGTCGGCGTAGTCGTTGGTCCAGAGGTCCTCGACGCCGTCCGGGAGCAGGACGACGCGCTCCGGCTCGAGCGCCTCGACCGCGCCCTCGTCGTGGGTGACCAGCACGATCGCGCCGGTGTAGGAGCGGATGGCGTTCAGCACCTCGGCGCGGGAGGCCGGATCGAGGTTGTTGGTGGGCTCGTCGAGCAGCAGCACGTTGGCGGCGCTCACGACCAGGGTCGCCAGCGCGAGCCGGGTCTTCTCACCGCCGGAGAGCACGCGAGCGGGCTTGTCCGCGTCGTCGCCGGTGAACAGGAACGAGCCGAGGACACTGCGCGCCTGCGTCTCGTTCAGGTCCGGGGCGGCGGACTTCATGTTCTCCAGCACGGTCCGGTTGACGTCGAGCGTCTCGTGCTCCTGCGCGTAGTACCCGAGCTTCAGGCCGTGGCCGTCGATGATCTCGCCGGTGTCGGGCTTCTCGATCCCGCCCAGGATCCGGAGCAGCGTGGTCTTGCCGGCACCGTTCAGCCCGAGCACGACGACGCGGGAGCCCTTGTCGATCGCGAGGTCGACGTCGGTGAAGATCTCCAGCGAGCCGTACGACTTGGAGAGCTCGCGGGCCATCAGCGGGGTCTTGCCGCACGGCGCCGGGGTCGGGAACGAGATCTTCGCGACGCGGTCGGACCTGCGCTCGTCCTCGAGCGACGACATCAGCTGCTCGGCGCGGCGGAGCATCTGCTGGGCGGCGGTCGCCTTGGTCGCCTTGGCGCGCATCTTGTTCGCCTGGCTGACCAGCTGGTCGGCCTTCTTCTCGGCGTTCGCACGCTCGCGCTTGCGGCGGCGCTCGTCGTTCTCCCGCTGGGTCAGGTAGGCCTTCCAGCCGACGTTATAGACGTCGATCTCGGCCCGGTTCGCGTCCAAGTGGAAGACCCGGGTGACGGTCTCCTCGAGCAGGTTCACGTCGTGGCTGATCATGATCACGCCGCCGGGGTACGACTTGAGGAAGTCGCGCAGCCAGATGATCGAGTCCGCGTCCAGGTGGTTGGTCGGCTCGTCCAGCAGCAGCGTGCCGGCCTGGGCGAACAGGATCCGGGCCAGCTCGACGCGCCGGCGCTGACCGCCGGAGAGCGTGCCGAGCGGCTGGCCGAGGACGCGGTCGGGCAGGCCGAGGTTGGCGGCGATCCGGGCGGCTTCGGACTCAGCGGCGTACCCACCGGCAGCGTGCAGGTCGGCCTCGGCCCGCTCGTACCGGCGCATGCCCTTGGCGCGGGTCTTCTCGTCCGCGCTGGCCATCGACTTCTCGGCGCTGCGCAACCGCCGGACCACCTCGTCGAGGCCGCGGGCGGACAGGATCCGGTCGCGGGCCAGTACGTCGAGGTCGCCGGTGCGCGGGTCCTGCGGGAGGTAGCCGATCTCGCCCGAGCGGGACACGGTGCCACTCGCGGGGAGACCCTCGCCGGCCAGGATCTTCGTCAGGGTGGTCTTGCCGGCGCCGTTACGGCCGACCAGCCCGACCTTGTCGCCGGGACCGACCCGGAACGACGCAGGCTGGAGAAGCTGCCGGGCACCAACGCGGACCTCGAGGCTGGAGACAGTGATCATCGGGGTTCGCAGGCGTCCTTGTCGTCGTTCGGCAGCGGCTGGTGGCGGGATCGTGGGCGGTGCTGGCGGGGTCTGGGCGGGAGGTTGGCGGGTCGGCAGGCGTTCGGGCAGACCGAAAGGCCCCGCTGTCCTAGTGTAGGTGGCGTGAAATTCAACCCGGATGCGGATCTCGACACCAGCGGAGTCGAGGACACCCGCGGTAGTGGCGGAGGCGGCGGTGGCCGGCTGCCTGGCGGCATGATCCCGGTCGGTGGCGGGATCGGCGGCATCATCCTGCTGATCGTCATCCTGTTCCTGAGCGGCGGCCTGCCCGGTGGCAGCGACGGCAGCGGCAGCGACGAGCCCGCCGTACAGAACACCGGGGCGGGCAACCTGGGCTCCTGTAAGAAGGGCGTCGACCTGCAGAAGAACGCCGACTGCCGGTTCGTCGTCTACCAGAACTCGATCCAGAGCTTCTGGGCCGCGGAGCTCCCGCGGCGCGGGAAGAAGTACACCCCTGCCCCGCTGCGCGTCTTCGACGGCTCGGTGAACACCGGGTGCGGTCCGGCGACCAGCGCGGTCGGGCCGTTCTACTGCCCGCCGGACCACCGGGTCTACCTGGACATCGGCTTCTTCCAGACCCTGCAGAACGACCTGGGCGCCCGCGGCGGCGAGTTCGCCGAGGCGTACGTCGTCGCTCACGAGTACGGCCACCACGTCCAGAACCTGTACGGCTACCTGGACCGGATCAAGACCCGCCAGGGCCCCTCGTCGGACTCGGTCCGCTCCGAGCTCCAGGCCGACTGCCTGGCCGGCGTCTGGACCAACCACGCGACCACGGTCCCCGACAAGAGCGGCAAGCCGCTCATCACCGAGCTGACCGACGACGACATCGCCCGCGGCCTCGACGCGGCCGCCTCCGTCGGCGACGACCGCATCCAGTCCAAGACCCAGGGCCAGGTCAGCCCCGAGACCTTCACCCACGGCACCGCCGCCCAACGGATGAAGTGGTTCAAGACCGGCATGGACTCCGGCGACCTCACCGCCTGCGACACCTGGTCCGCCAACCCCCTCTGACCACCGCGACGCAACCCCCAGCCCGCCCAACGCACCACGAGGGGTTATCCCCGCCAGTTGAGTGTTCTCCCTTGGTATGCGACGGGAGAAGACTCAACCGGCGGGGATAACCCCTCGTGCGGGGAGGGTGGGACGGCCAGCCGGCCCGCGCTGGTCGTGCGGTCAGGCGACCTGGGCTGGGCGGTGGTAGGTCGGGAGGAGTTCCTCGACCAGGGCGTCTGTTTCCGGTTCGGCGCGGGCGCCGCTGTGTTTGGCGAGGGCGGCGTACATCTGGGTGGCGACGTTGGTGACGTCCGCGGTGGTGCCGAAGTGGGCTGCCAGGCGGAGGGTGGCTCGCCAGAGGTCCTCGGAGGCCGGGGAGAAGCTGAGGCCGGTCTGGAGGGCCGTGCGGGCCAGGTTGCCGTCGTTGTGGTTGAGGGAGGCCTCGGCCAGGCGGAGGGCCGCGTCGACCACGGCCTCGACCATCCGGCGCTCGATGCCGCTCGCGGCCAGCCAGGAGTAGCGGCCGGCCGGCAGGTTCGACCAGGCGGGGCCGTGGACCAGGCCGAGGGCCGTGGACAGCGGACCGCGCGGGTCGTCCATCATCGTCGCCTGCTTGGACAGCGTGCGGAACACGTCCCAGTCGACCCGGACGATGCTGCGGTTGAGCATCCAGCGGCCGGACTCGTCGGCGTACATCGCGTCCACGCCGACCCAGCGCCGGGTGTGCTCCAGCGCCGCGTCCCGCAGCTCCTCGCTGATGCCGCGCGGCCAGATCGAGCCGGCCAGCACGTTCGGGTGGACGCCGTAGTCCTGGCTGGCCAGGAACGCGATGATCTCCGTCGAGAGCGCCACCCGGCCGTCGTCGATCACGCCGCGCGCGTCGACCTCGACCGGTCCGAGCAGGTCGACCTCGACCGGCGCGGGCCGGGTGAGGTCGGTCGCGGAGAACTCGTACGCCGGCATGTTCTGCTCGCCGCGCCGCTTGTCCCGCGAGTCCGACTCGGCCGCGTCGAACAGCGCGACCAGGTCGGCGAACTGCTCCGGCGAGATGTGGTGCGCGTCGACCTCGAGGCCGAGCAGCCGGCAGACCGCCTGGCTCTTCTCGTCGACCACGAACCGCCACGGTGAGGCCATCACGTCGCCGACCACGACCACCGCGACGCTGCGCTTCTGGTCCGCGGCCAGCCGGTTCAGCCGGTCCTGCTCCTCGGGCGACGGCGGCGCGGAAACGAAGATGATCTCCGCACCCCACAACGCCGCGTCCGGGTGCGTCATCCGCGCCTCGGACACCGAGCCCACAGTACGGCGCTGGCACGCCTGCACCTGCGCGTCCGTACGGCGGGTGACCTCGGCCAGCGCGTCGTCCAGCCGGACCCAGTAGCTGAGCCGGCTCGGCGACAGCGAGGACAGGTCGTCGCCGAACCCGACCATGCTCACGTGCGCGCCCTCGGACCACAGGTTGGTCGCCAGCTCGACCGCCAGCGAACCGACCACGTCACGGGACGCGTTGTTCACGCCGCCGAAGCTGACGATTCCGTTCGCGGTATCGAGGTCTACCAGGACGGTCGCGCCGTCGGCGTTGCTGCCGACCGTGACGAGCGTCGGGTACGGCGCCGGCGCGGTGATCTCACCGGTCGGCGCGTACGCCCGGCGCAGCGTCCAGCGGGTGCCTTCGGCAATCGCCTGCCACGGACCCGGAGGCGCGGGCCGCGAGTCGTACGGGTCCAGGACCAGCGTCAGCGCGTTGTCGGTGACCAGCGCGGCGACAACGTTCGGCATCGGCCGCTCGAGCTGGGTCATGTCGGCGCCGAGCTTGCGCAGCGCCTTGTCGACGAACTCGGCCGTCGGGATGTCCGACGCCAGCCGCAGGCCGACCTCGGTCTGCCGGTGGCCGGCCGCCTTCGGGCCCGGGCCCTGGGCCCAGCCACGGCGCTTCTTCAGCGCCAGGGCCAGGCCGGCGGCCAGTACGGTCGCGCCGAATCCGTAGATCCCGGCCTCCTGCAGGCTGAAGCCGTCGTCGCTCACCACCGGCGTGGCGACCGGCACCTTGGTGCCGCCCGCGGCCGGGTCGCCCGGCTCGGCCTGCTCGCCCGGACCGTGCGGCTCGATCTTGATATTCGGCTCGCCCGGCTTGACGTTCCGCGCGGTCGGGTCGTCCTTGGCGTTGCCGATGACGACGCCCGAGCTCTGCTCGATGCCCTGCTCGGTGTACCGGCCCCGGGTCGTCGTACCGACCGTCTCCTTTCCCTCGGTCGACTTCGACGTCGTCTTCGGGGTGGTCCGGGTCTCGGTCTTCGTCTCGGTCTTGGTCTCGGTCTTCGGGTGCGTGGTGGTGGTCCGGGACTCCGGCAGCACCTTCGTCGAGTGGTCGCCGATGCTGACCCGGACCGTGTGCACGCCCGGGCCCTTGGCGTCGGCGGGCAGGCGAACCTGCCAGCCCGGCATGATCAGGTCCGGGTTGGTGAGCCGGCGACCGTCCGGCTGGAGCTTGTTCTTGTTGAGGTCGTAGATCTCCTTGTACCGGCGGCCCTCGCCCAGGTAGCGCTCGGCGATGTCCCAGAGGCAGTCGTAGTTCCGGCCCTGCGGCGGACGGACCTCGGTGTACTTGATGACCTGACCCTTGTGGTCGTGATTGGTCCGTACGCCGGTCGTCACGCCGCCGGTCGTCTTGTGCTGGTTGCCAGTGAGAACCGAACTGCGCGGCTCGGTCTGACGGAACTCCGACGTGGAGCCCCGATCGTTGCCGTGGGTCTGCGTCACCGAGGTCGGCGCGGCCGGGCCGCTGGCGGTGACCGCGCTGGCGACCGGCAGGCTCACGCTCGCGGCGCCGGCGATCAGTACGACGGTAGAGATCAGGCGACGGGCCAGCGTCTGCGAGCCGCCGCCGAACGGGATGCGTGGAGAGAGACCGTGCCCGCGGACCTCCGCGACCGCCTCGGCGATCAGGCAGACCACGAAGTGGACCCAGGCGATCCAGATGAAGAACGCGATGATGCCGAGCACTGTCCGCACGTCCAGCTCGCTGAACAGCGTGTCGGTCGTCGGCATCTTGTCCGGCCACGGGCTGCCGATGAACCGCAGCAGCACGTACGGAACCCCGCCGACGATCGCCAGGATCGCGAGCAGCGCGACGAACCCCTTCAGCCGATCCGCCCCCGGGCTCCCACCCGTAGCCTGCGGCAACCGCGCCGCCCGCACCGGCTCATTCGTCCTGACCATCACGCCTCCAATCCCCCCTACCCACCAATAGCCTGAACTTCTTGCACCGGCAACCGCTGCACGGCGTGCACATCAGCCTGCCCGATCGGGTGCCACCCGTTCTGGTCCTTGCCGATCCAGTACGACACTTCCCACGTGATCGTCAGCTTCACGGTGTACATCGCGTCGGGCTCGGTCGCGCTCGATCGCTTGTAGACGTGCTTGCAGGTGTTGATCTGGTGGTCCGGATCCTGGCTTTCGTCGTACCCGTCCGGGTCGTCGGCCGGCGTCACTCCCATCTTGCAGGTGAACGGCTCCGTGCCGTCACCGGGATCGATCAGGATCTTGACGACCATCCCCCGCATGGTGAGGTTGTGCGTCTGGTTGTAGTACCCACTCAACTCACCCGTGTTCTCGTAGACCATCGAGCTGGCCGGGGTCAGCGAGAAGAACGCCGGGACGTTGACCCGGGGAGTGAAGGTCGGCATCACCTGGAGCGCGGGGTCCGGGTAGTTGCTCTTGAAGTGGCGCCAGAACTGTTCCATGTAGTCCGGGAACGGGCACTGCGCCTCGTCCGCCGCGTCGACCGGTACGTACGCACGCTCCAGGTGGGCGGCCGGACCACCGTTGTACGTGTCGAGCTTGTAGTCGGTGATGGTGATCCGCATCACCCACTTCTTGCCGTCCGGCGCCTGCGGGAGCTTGATGCCGTCCGGGATCGGGAAGTCGCGGCACGGGATGAACGGGCGGCCGGCCAGCCGCTGCCGCCACGTGGGTGGCGGGGTCCCGGTCCCCAGGTAGGCCGCACCCGAGCTGCAGTAGGCACCGAAGCCGACCGAGTTGACGTACATGCTGCAGACCGTGTTGCCGGTCTGGATGGTTTCGGCCGATGCGGTGGTGAGGGGGGCGGCCATGAGTAGCGCGAGGACTGTGCTCAGGGTGAGCAGTGCGCGGCTGACTCGGTTGTGCATCCTCACTCCCCAGGCTCGTCTTCTCGCAGGTTATCTTCGACCAGGTGCATCATGCCCGTTGCCGAGTACCCCGTCACCTCATCGCAACGTGAATTCTGTTGTTCCGATCTAGGCCGGATAGCGCACTCCTGCGCAGTTCACGCCGTTCGTCGGCCCCAGGCGGTACGGCAGCCAGCCGATCCCCGTCTTGATCACGTCGATCACCTCCGGTGCGCCGTGCGGCGCGACCACGGTCCACTGTTTCGCCTTCGGATCCCAGTACTGCGAGGTCTGCGAGCGGCACAGCTGCACCCGAACGGTTCCGTCCGACTGTCCCTTGGTACCCACGACCACCACGCTCCCCGGCGGATGCATGACCCAGCCGTTGCGCTCGGCATCGTTGATCTCCTCGAACACGTCCGCGTAGAAGAACGACGGGAAGCGCTTCTTCAGCACGGTGTCGTCCTTCGCGACCAGCGCCTGGAAGTACAGCGGATACACGGACACGAGGCCTTGGACGGCTGGGTTGTTCCGGAAGTTCCCGGTGACGATGTAGATCTGCCGCCCGGTGGCAGTTGCCGACGACTGCGGCGCCGACGGCTCGGACGGTGTGGGCGTGCTCGATGCGGAGGCGCTCGGAGTGGTCGAGGTCGTCGTACCGCCGCCGTCGCCGGCCGGCTGGGGCAGGCCGCCGTCGGTTGAGTCCTTCTTGCCGCACGCGGACAGCAGCAGGACAACGACCAGTGCTGCGGCGGGCAGCTTCGACCTACTCACAGATGAAAGTCCTTCGTCTTACCGGTGGGTCTTGGTCTTGGTGGGTGTGGGCGAGCTCGTCGGTGGCGTGCTGGACGGTGGGGTGTCCGTCGGGGTGGCAGTCGGCTTGCACGTCGGCGGGAACGGGATCGGCGACCAGGTCCAGGTAGGCGTCGGCGAGCCGATCGTCCAGTCCGGGCAGGGCAGGTCGATCGTCGGCGGGTGCGGTTCGCCGATCGTGCCGCCGGGGCCGTCGGGGCTGGTGAGGACGACGATGCCTGGGATGGTGGGGCTGTCGTCGGCCTTGTTGATGCCTTGTTCCGGGTGCGCCTGGCCGGTGCCGACCGCCTTCAGGGAGTTCCGGCCGATGAGGCCCAGGAAGGTGGTCTTGTTGGCGATGTCGACCTGGATGTCGACTTCCTTCTCGGTCAGGGTGGTGGGGGTGCACGCGGACACTGCCGGGTCGTTGGCTTTGACCTGGCCACAGAAGGCGGTGATCGCGGTGGCGGCCTTGACGGTGTCGATCTTGGCTTCGGACGAGTTGAGCTGGATCGCCGCGGCGCCTACCCGCGCGGCCTCCTGGGCGTAGCCGACGGCGCGGGAGCGGGCACCGAGCTGGCGGCCGCCGTCGATGACGAGGCCGGCGAGCATGAAGATCATCACCGCGAGGATCGCGACCGCGGGACTCAGCGCACCCCGGCCCAGGGGACGACGGCGCAGGGTACGGCGTTTGTTGCTAGGGGCATCAATTCGGAAGAAACCCAGGAAATCAGGAGCCTGCACCGCGCACCCCCCGGTACGGGTCGAGCGACGAGGTGAAGCGTTTGGTGATCGTGGTGTCGCCGCCCAGGCCGAGCAGGCCGAGATCGCGGTAGTTGATCGTGCAAGTGACCTCGACCGAGAGCGCCTCGCCGGGGTTGAAGCCGGTGGTGATCGAGCCGGCGGCGGACTCCTTGCAGGACTTGACCGCCTGACCCATCGTCGACGTGACCGCGTCGTTCACCCGCCCCTGTGCTTCGGCGAGCGACCGCGACTGGCTCGCACCCCGCGCGCCGTCCCGCGCCGCACTCTCCAGCAGCGAACCGGTCTGGAAGTACCGGCCGCAGGCCAGCAGGAACATGAACAGCATCAGCAGCACCGGCGCGAGAATCACCATCTCCAGTGCCATCGTCCCGCGCTGGGTCCGCTTCATTTGGTGTCGGCCTCGAACTGTTCGATGGGGCCGGTGGCGGTGCGGCTCACCTTCAGCTTGAGGCCAGGCACCAGCGAGACGGTGTCGCCGGTGACGGTGAACGAGACCATGCCTTCCGGGCTGTTGTACGACGGGAACGCGACGTTCGTGTTCTGCAACGTGGTGCCACCGAGCTGCGCGGCGTACGACTGGATGTCGGAGCGCACCTTCTCCCCCACCGCCGGCGAGTACACCGGCGGCTGGACCAGCCGGAGCCGGGAGACGCCTTCCTGCGCGGCGTTCAGCGCGACCGACCGCCCGTAGAGCCACAGGGCGGTCTGGATCGAGAGGAAGATGAGGGCGAGGATCGCGGGCGCCAGGATCGACAGCTCGAGCGTGCTGACCCCGCGCTCCGACCGCCGCCGCAGCCGGTGCTTCAAGGATCAGCCCTGGTCGATCTCACCGGTGCGCTTGTCGATGACGCGCTTGACCACGACGCCGATCGCGAGCGCGGCGGCGACCAGGATCGCCGAGATGATGGCCCACTCCAGCGCCGAGGCGCCGAGCTCGGTGCGGCCCTGTCGTGCCCGGGCCCGTTGTGCGTGCGCCCGCGCCACCGCGTAGCTGACCATCGCGCGCCAGAACTGCAGTTCCGAGTTCATCAGTGTGCCTTCCGAAGTATGCGGCCGAAGCAGGCCTCAGTATGCCCTCTAGGACGGACAGTCCGTCCCGCTGGATCCCATGCCCCGATCACTGTTTCGCCTAACTTCCGAGGATCGCCACGCCGGCCGGGAAGGCCAGGAAGAGAAAGAACGCGGCGATCATGACGAGCTGAGCCACCAGCATGGACTGGGAGCGCTCACCCGCCTTACCTTCCACATCGGCCAGCTCCTTGCGGCGCAGCGATGCCGCCCGGGCGAGCAGCGAGGCCCGGATCTTCGCGCCCTCGTCGCCCGCCAGTGCGAGCGCCGACGCCAGGTCGCGCAGCTCGTCGACGCCGAGGTCCTCGCCCAGCCGGGCCATCGCGTCCCACGGCGTGATGCCGATCAGCCGCGCGTTCGCGAGCGCCTGCCGGATCCGCGCCATCGCCCAGTGCTCGCCGATCGTCGACGCCGTCATCAGCGCCTCCGGCAGGCCGCGGCCACCGGCCAGGTTCATCGCGACCAGGTCCAGGAAGCTACCGACCACGTGCCGGAAGTCGCGCCGCCGCTTCTCCGCCTCCTGCCGCAACGCCAGGTCCGGCAGGAAGAACGCGAACGCCATGAACGCCAGCGTCACGATCGCCGGGCTGGCACCCGGTGCGCCCAGCCCGATCGCCGCGAACAGGAACAGCATGATCGGGATGAACACCATCGCGCCGAGGGCGAAGAACACCTTGGTGGCAAGCATCGCCGCGAACGGCTGGTTCATCACCGCGAGGTCGCGGCGCAGCTTGCCGAACGCCCAGCCGCGCGCGTTCGCCTCGGCCTCGAGCCGGCGGCCGAGCGTCTCGCGAGCCCGGTCCACCCCGCCGAGCACCTTCTCGCCCGCGGCGCTGGCCGTCGCCGCGCTGGAGTACCCGCCGCGGCCGGCGTCGATCCGCGCGATGGTGGACAGCACGTTCGCGCGCGGCTTGATGAACATCCGCAGCAGCACGTACACGCCGAGTCCGGCGACCCCGCCGGCGATGAAGGCCCACGTCATCCGTTCACGACCTCCATCCGCTCCTCGCCACGAGTCATCCGCTGGTTGTTCGTACTCCCGATCAGGAACCGCTCGGGTACCTCGATCTTCGCCAGCCGCCGCAGCCAGAGCAGGCCGAGCGCGTACAGCGCGATCACGACCAGCAGCACGACCTGCCCGATGAAACTCGTGTACGGCGCCATGTACGTCGGGTTGAACAGCACCAGCCCGGCGGCCATGATCAGCGTCACCGCGACGACGACCTGGACGCTGCGCCGGGTCGACCGCCGTTCGGCCGCGACCTTCCGCCGTACGTCGAGCTCCTCGCGGGCCGAGTCGGCCAGCGCGCTGAGCACCTCGCGCAGGCCGGGGCCGCGCAGGCGCGCGTTCAGGACCAGAGCCGCAACGATCAGGTCGGCGGACGGGTCGTCGAGGTCGTCGGCGAACCGCATCAGTGCCGAGGGCAACGGTTCGCGGATGCGCAGCCGGTCGACCAGCAGGTTCAGGCCGGGCTTGATCGCCGGGGCCGCGTTGATCGCGGTGGCCGGGATCGCCTGCTCCAGACCGACCGCACCGGCGATGGTGTCGCGCAGCGCCTCTGTCCAGGTGGCCAGCGCCTCCAGCCGGTCGATCGCCCGGCGCTCCTCGCCGCTGCCGCCGAAGAACCGGTCGGCCATCGCGGCCAGCAGACCGAGGGCGGCGGCGAGCACGAGCCAGCGGGTCACCACCAGCACCAGCAGGCCGACGCCGATCCCGACGCCCACCCGGATCAGGTTCTTCCGGTTCTCGGCGGACCGGTTGCGGAACAGCGATGGCGTCTCGTCGCGGCGCTCGGTGCCGCGGATCGCGATGATCAGCAGCATCACCGCGCCGCCCACCACCGCTCCGCAGAGCAGCGCCCCAAGGGTCCGGTCGTTCATCCCATCACGCCCAGGTCCCGTGCACGAGCGGCTGGTAGCCGTAGTGCTCGAGCTCGTCCATGCAGGCGATCGGGGCGTGCGCCGCCGCGCGGCCGTCCGGTCCGGGCGCGAACACCTCGCCGGACAGCACCCGGCCGTCCCAGCCGGTCACCTCGCGGATGCTCTCGATGTACCGGCTGACGCCGCCGCCGTGCTGGTAGTCGTTGTGCCGGCGGACGAACACGACGAAGTCGAGCGCGCCCGCGATCAGCATCTGGGTGGCGTCCATCGGCAGCCGCTCCATCGCCTGGATCGCGTAGGTGCTGATCCGGTTGAACACCTCCATCGAGCTGTTCGAGTGGATCGTCGACAGCGAGCCGTCGTTGCCCTGGCTCATCGCGTTCAGCATCGTCACGATCTCGTCGCCGAGGACCTCACCGACGATCACCCGCGACGGGTTCATCCGCAGCGAGCGGCGGACCAGGTCGGCCATCGTGACCTCGCCGACGCCCTCGGAGTTCGGCAGCCGCTCCTCGAACGCGACCACGTTCGGGTGCAGGTCCTTGAACTCGCCCAGCCCGAGCTCGAGCGAGCGCTCGACCGTGATCAGCCGCTCGTGCGGCGGGATCTCGTTGGCCAGGGCCCGTAGCAGCGTGGTCTTCCCGGAGTTGGTCGCACCCGCGATCATCACGTTCTTCCGGGCCGCGACGGCCGCCCGGAGGAACGACGCGACGTCGTCGGACATGGTGCCGTTGACCACCAGGTCGCGGAGAAACACCCGGCCGAGGCGGGCCCGCCGGATGGAGACCGCGGGGCGGGACGTCACACCCATCACGGCGGACAGCCGGGAGCCGTCGGGCAGGCGCAGGTCGAGCTGCGGGTTGGCCGAGTCGAACGGCCGGCTGGTCAGACCCGCGTGCGCCGCGAGTACCTGGATCAGCTCGACCAGTTCCTCGTCGCTCTCGGCCACCGGACCCGGCGTCTCCTCGCGGCCGTCGCCGTACTGCACGAAGACCTGGTCGCAGCCGTTGATGTCGATGTTCTCGACCTCGGGGTCGTCGATCAGCGGCTGCAGCCGGCCGACACCGAACAGGGCCGAGTGGATCGCGCCGGCGATCTGCGCGTCGTCCTCCGGGGTCGGCGGCGTCCGGCCCTCGGCCAGCTCATAGCGGGCGTGGTCCTCCAGCACCTGCACGATCAACGACCGCGCGTACTCCCGCTCGTCCTCCGCGCTCATCGGAGGTACGCCGTTCACCTGGTCGCGCCGGCGCTGCTCGTTCAGCCGCTCGGCGACCTGCACGCGCAGCTTCCGGACCAGCTCCTGGTCAGCGCTCATCGGTACTCCCCTGGCGGGAACGCCGCGTTCGCCATGTCGTAGGCCTCGGGCGGTGGGGCGGCGACGAGCGAAGCCATCTCCGCGGTGATCTCGGTCGCGGTCCGGATCAGCGGGGTCTTGTCCAGCCGGCCGTGGCCGCGTCCGTCGAAGAACGCGGCGCCGGCCGGGTCGTACGCGAGGTGCCAGCGGTGCCGCACCGGTACGGACATCGCGTCCAGCACGGTCCACACCTGCTTCACACCGTCACGCTTCTTCGGGTCGCCGACGACGACCACCCCGAGCTGAGCGTCCACGTGGTGCACCAGCGACGACAGCCGCTCCCGCAGGTGCGCGACCGACGAGCCGGTCGCCGTACACACCAGGACGACGAGCCGGGCGGACTGGATCACCGGCAGCTGCGGCGAGGCCGCACCGATCCGGCCACAATCCGCGAGGACGTCACCGTTCTGCATCTGGTTGAACGAGATGCCCAGCGGGTGCCACAGACCGCCCATACCGCCGACCTGCTCGGGCGAACGGACACCGATCAGTACGTCGAGACCTCCGTCGAGCTGCTGGCTGTGCGCGAGGATCACCTCGTCGCCCAGCCCCTTCCGACTCGCGGCGGCCAGGCTGACCAGACCACGGTCGGAGTTGAGCGGCGAACCACCCGGCCCGGTCATCCGGATCGCCACGTCACTACCGGCTGGGTCGCACTCGGCCAGCAGCACCTGCCGCGGCCAGAGCGCACCAAAGACCAGGCTGGCGGTCGTGACCCCCGGAGACCCCTTGGCGCTCGCCAATGCCACCAGTGCCATCAGTTGCCCCCGAAACGCGACACGTCGGTCTTGGTGCTCGGCGACAGCTTGCCCAGGACCAGCGACTTCGCCGCCGCGGCGGCCGCCACAGTGGCGAGCTTGTCGGTCGGGACCAGGACCGTCACGTTCAGCGTGCTGTTCGTACTCGTCTTGTCGCCCGAGATCGCACCCGACACCGCGGTCACCTCGGCCGCGGCGACCAGCGTCTGGGCCGAGACCGTCTCCTGGTTCGAGGTGGGGACGCGGATCACCGAGACCTTGTCGCCGACGTCCACGCCGTCCGACGGCGCCCGGCCCGCATCGAGGGTGAGACCAACGAGTGCGCCGTTGGTCGGGACTGGCGGGTTGGTGTCGGTGGTGAAGTTCTTCGGGGTGACGAACTGGTCCTTGTAGATCCACCCGGTGGTGTAGTGGCCGAGGTACTTCTCGGCCTGCGACCACGGGATCATGCCGCCGGTCGCGCCGGCCAGGTCACCGCGGGACAGGTCCTTGCGCTCCAGCCGGTGCCCGGGCTCCAGGTCGCTGTTGACGGCGACGAAGTCGGACCGGTTGCCGCTGTTCAGCGCGATCAGCGCGGAGCCCGCGGCACCGAGCAGAATGAGGATCACCGCCAGCGCAGCCAGTGCGGGGCGGCGCTCTCGGCTGCTCGGGAGGCGGGTCGACCCACCGCCCGCCGATCGGCCCGCTCCGCGAGAGCCTGGGGACGGGGTACGCGTGGAGGACGAGAGACTCACGCGCCTACCGTAATGGCAGGGAGGTGCCAACCGGGCCGCGCGGGGGCTCAGTCTCAGGGCCGTTACCGGCTCGCGACCCGGTCCCGCTCCGCGGTGGTCAGCAGCTCGTTGAACGCACCGGGTCCGCCGTACAATTGGTCTAGATAGGTGTACAGGGCCTGCAGGCTCTTGCCGAGCTCGGACTGCCACCCGTCCGCTGCCGCCAGCTGCGCCGCGAGGGTGCGGCCTTCGACCAGTGTCACCGCCGCGTTCACCGGCTGGATCAGCCGTTCGCCGCGCGGGTCCGGCACCTTGCTGCGCCCGCGTACCTTCCGTACGACGTCGGCGAGCGCCTGCCGCTCCGCGCCGGCGTAGACGTAGTCGAACCCGTCCGGCCCGTGCAGCTGGTCGAGGTAGTCACAGAGCGCGAGGAACAGCTCGACACCGTCGTACTCCGGGCCGTCGCCGGCCACGTGGCGCAACCGGGCCACCATGCTCCGAGCCTCGGACACTGACCATCGCGAGCTGCCCAGCCGGTCGACCATGGCCGCATCCTAGGCGCGGCCCGCGGGTAATTTGTTAACAACTCGGGTCGTTCGAGTTGCTGGCGAGTAACCGAATGTTTGCTATGTTCCGGAAGATGACGTTCCGGTGACAACTGGTGAACACCGGAACCCTCACGGGAGGGGGTGCGCCCTTTGACCGTACCCACGGGGGCTCCGCAGGACCCGTCTGTCCGCAGCCGGTGGGCGTTGCAGACCGCGCTCGGGATTCTGCACCCGGATGCCGTTGCGCTGCGTAACGGCCGCATCCTCCTGACCGATCGGCGGGACCAGCTCCGCGCGTACGTCGTCCGAGCGCTCCTCGAGCAGCTCCGGCAGCGCGCGGCGGACAGAACGAGCGACGACCGGTTGCTGGCCGAGGCCGTCGGCGTGCTCGGGGCCGAGGTGGCCCGCGCCCGGGGCGAGTCCCCCGGCGCCGGCGCGACCGCCGCCCTCGACCGGTACCTGCACGCACCCGGAGTGGACCAATCCCGCCGTACCGAGGCGAACGCGGTCCTCCGGGTCGCGCTCACGCTGGCGGCTCTCGACGACCAGGCAGCGGCAGACCGGCTGGACCGGTTGACCGGCCGCGCGCGCCCCGCCGCGCCGTCCGGGATCGCGTCGGCGTCCCAGGCGATCACGCTCGACGCCGAGATGCTCCACACCCGCTGGAGCACACCGCCGGAGAGCAGCGGACAGCCCGGACCACGTGGTCAGGTGGGTACCAGGCACCGCCGCCCGGCCGGTGCCGGACGGGTCTTCCAGACCGAGCGGGTGCGCAACACCGGCATCGTCAGTGGCAGCCGGCCCAAGGGGGCCGCGAAGCTGGACGGTCCGGCCGCGCTCGCGGTGCTGGCCGGCATGGGTCCGGCCGAGCTCGGCGCCTCGCTCACCGACCGCCCGGCTGTCAGGCACGGCCTCGCCGTACTGCGCACGACCGTCGCCGACGAGCCGCAGTACGTCCGGGTCGACGTAGGCCGCACCCTCCCGCCCTGGGTCGCGGAAGGCAAGCTCGAATCGGGTACGGCGGACGACCCGCACGTCGTGCGGATCTCACCCGGGCTCGCGGACGAGCAGCTGCGCACCGTCTTCGCCCACCAGATCACCCAGCTGACCCAGGAATTGGCTGCTGCCCGGGCCGGACGGCCGAAGAACGTCCTCAACCTCGTCCACTCGGTCTTCAACCACGACCGGCGAGACCGACGGCTGAAGGCCGACCACGCGGCGTTCGAGCTGCTGGCCAAGGACTGGCGGCAGGCCAGCGCCGAGACGCGGGCGTTCGGCCGGCCGACCGGGCCGCGCGGCCTGGTGGACATCCAGCGTGACCTCGAGGGACTTGGCGAGCAGATCCGGTTCCACGGCGGCGTGCCGCCAGTGCTCCCCTGGGGCCCCGGCGCTGTCCAGAGCGCGACCGAGTTCGGTATCGCGGCCGCCCGGGCCGAGGCCGAGGCGAACCCGCCGCGGTTCACCCCGGGGCACCTGCGCGGCCAGGTCCTCAGCCAGATCGAAAACCTCCAGGCCGCCGTCGAGGACCTCGGCAACAAGTCCGAGCTGAAGGCCTACAGCGGGCAAGGCGCCCTGGTCGAGGCGGACAACACCGACCGAGCAGCCCTCATCGAGGGTCTCGGACTGGACCGGGGCGCCGGGGAGCGCGCTCGCAAGCTGCGCGCGAGCGCGAGCGCCGCCCGGGACAAGGCCCGCCGGCACATCGAGCTCGCTGACACCTACCACCAGGCGGCGACTCAGGCGCAGAAAGCTCTGTCCGCGTACCGCTACCTGCTGGCCGACATGGACCTGGGCGGCACGCCTGACCGGACCAGCGCCTTCGCCGCTGAGGCGCGGCGCCAGGTGGAGATCTACCAGCAGCGCGTGGCACAGGTTGTGCCGGGGACGGAGCTGCTGGCCACCGGCGTACCGACCGGCAAGCGGCTCAACCTACCGGTCGACGACATCAACCGGGTGCTGGCCGCACAAGGAATCAAGCAGCGGCTGCTCCCCGACGCGCCCTTGCCCGTGCCGGGTGCGCAGTTCCGCCGTCTGCTCTCCCCCGACGGCATGGTCTTCATCGTCGGTGGGGACCCGGACGACAAGGTCGGTGAGGTCGTCCAGGTCCGGCTGCGGATGAAGTCGCGGGACGTCACCGAGGTGGTCGACCACGACTACGACCTGGCCGAGCAGATGTCCGGCACCCTCGGCGAGGGTGGCACCAGCATCGGCACCACGGACACGCACTCGGTCAGCCAGACCGTAGGTGTGAACCTGCAGCCGTTCATCGCGATGACCGGAGCGGTGGCGCCGGTCGCCGCCGCGGCCGCGCCGTTCGTCTCGGCCAGTGCCGGTGTCAGCCGTGGGCGGACCGAGGCCACCACGGGCGGCGCGGGCTGGAGCGCTCAGGAAGGCCGCGTCGACGACAACCGCGGCGAGTCGCTGCTCTACGAGTGGTCCGGCGACTACGAGATCGAGGTACGGCGCTCCCCCACCAAGGCGTGGTCGCCGGTCGAGACCGTCGACGCGGGGCGGCAGCTCACCTGGGTCTCCAGCGCCTACACGGTGAAGGAACCGGCCGAGACGGTCACGCTGGCCGACCTCGGCCGGGCAAACGAGATCAGCAAGGTCTTCCCGCGCTCGGCGGTGACCAACATCAGCGGCCTGCAGAGCGTCAGCGACCGCGTGGTCGCCGCGGCCGAGAAGCAGTACGGCGGGCTCGACCGGGTCACGCTCGAGCACATCAACGGGCTCATCGTCCACGACTCGCACCGACTGCTCCGCGCGGCCGCCCGGCCCGGCGGCATCACCCGCCGGATCCCCTCCGGCGGCGAGACCGACTACGCGCTCACGTGGGAGGTCGTGCCGGTCTGGGCCGACGCGAAGCTGGTCGGCGAGGCGAGTGGCGAGATGTGGCAGGAGGAGGTGCTGGTCGACTTCGCCGGCGGCAACGTCAGCCAGGTCGTCGGTACGTCGCTGACCGGCGCCGGCACGGCCGGTGCGACCGTCGGCCCATCGCCCTCCGCGACAGTGAGCCGGAACGTGTCCCGCCAGGGCGGCCAGAACGTCAGCAACACCAACATCACGCCGTACGTGCACCGCAGCCAGGGGCCGACGCAAGGCGTGCAGGTCGGTTTCGAGGTCAAGGCGACGCTGCGCAAGCTCAGCGACACCAAGCGCCCCGCCGTCGTCGTCGAGGACAAGTGCCAGGCCTTCATGCGGGTCGCGGAGAACGACCTGCTCCGCGCCGGCGGCCCGGTCGACAAGAAGGCCGTACGGCGCGAGCTGGACGGGACGATCCGGGAGGACCGGAAGGGCCGGGCGCTGCTCCGCGGCGACTCCACGCCGTCGACCGGTCCGCAGCCGATGCCGCCGTGGATGGGTCCTGGCCAGAACCAGATCCGCGGTGTCGGCAAGGGGATGGCGCAGGCGCTCGAGGGCGCCGACGACGCCCAGCGGGATGCGCTGCGCAAGCTGTCCGACCTCGGCCTGGTCCCGAAGCTCGACGACAACCTGCAGCCGCGGGCCGACAAGGACGCGCACGAGCGCGACCCGCTGCGCCGGGCCGCCCAGTACGCGAACTACGAGCGGGTGATCGAGCAGATCAGCGCGCCGCGGATCCAGGCCGGGTTCAACCAGGCCGCGCAGGGCGGCCTGATCGTGATGCTCGAGGACCAGCGCACCGGTCGCGGCCCGCGCTGGCGCCCGTTCCGGCTGTCGGTCGAGCAGGACTTCGCGGGCACCGAACACATCGGCACCAGCACCAACGAGAACGCCGTACTGCTGGCGATCAGCTCGCGGGCCAGCGGCCACACCTTCGGCCAGTCGAAGTCGGTGCCGGTCGCGGCCGGCGTCGGCCTCTCCGACGGACCGCCGGAGAGCGTCGTCGGCCTGGCCGCGAAGCTCGGCCTGAAGGTCAGCCGGAACGCGCTCGGCCGGAGCCTCACCTACACCGTCGGTACCCGGGTGAACCGGGTCGGGCTGAACGAGAGCACCGGCCCGATCGAGAAGTTCGAGCAGAAGCTCAAGATCAGGTTCGCCGAGATCACCGACCAGGGTGACTCCGAGCCGCTGGCCGAGGTCGACGGGACGGTCGAGCTCGCCTACGACAGCGCGCTGTGCAAGGTCCCGCCCCTGGTCTTCGAGGGAAAGCCGCCGAGCCAGCCAGCGATCGACGCCGGGCAGCTGGTCGCCGCCGACGCCGGCAACGCGGCCGACAAGGTCGCCGCCGCGCTTCCGGCCTTCCGCGCCAACGGTACGGCGCTGGCCAGCCTGCACGCGGCGCTCTCGCCGAACAGCCTGGTCGCCAACCCGCAATGGATGAACGGCAGCTACCGGCTGCCGATGACCGTCGTCCGTGCACCGGGCAGCCCGGCGGAGGCGCTGGCCGACGGCACGCTGCTCCCGGAGCAGTACCAGGTCGTCATCCGCGGTGAGGCCGTCGACCTGGCCTTCGGGGCGATCAGTGACCAGAACACGGTCGACATCAACTTCACCACGAGCGACGTCAGCGTCAGCTCGGGTACGTCGACGTCCGGTGGCGTGGGCGTCGACGCAGGCACGGGATCGGTCGGCGCGGACGGCAGCACCGGGTCCGGCGGGATCAGCGTCGGCCGCACCGGCGGCCGGTCGCAGTCCACCTCGAACAGCCAGACCACCGGCGACGAGCGGCTGCTGGTCAATCCCGGCACGCACTACGAGTTCCTCGAGCGGTACAAGCTGGTCGCAGACATCGTCCACGACGGCAAGGTCGTCAGTTCCGTTCCGCTGGACGACGCCGTCGCGCAGAAGGCGATGGCCGAGCGGCGTGCCCTGGAGCTGTACGCGAGCAGCGACCTGGACCTGCCGCTGGAGGTCACCCAGGACGCGGCCGAGCGCTGGCTCACCGGCAAGCTTCCGCTCGAGCCGCGGGTCGCGGCCGGCTTCGTTGGGCGGTACCGGGAAGACAAGGCCGGTGTGACCACCGGTCTGGCGGCCGGGCACACGACCGAGCTGCTCACGGAGCACATGCTCAAGGTGAGCCGCGGGATCGAGTCGCAGGCCCCGACCGCGGACGAGCGGTTGACCGCAGCGCTCAGCCAGGCGGAGCGCGCCGCCGCCGTACCGCGCACGGTCCATCTCTCCGACCCGAACGACCGGAGCCTCGCCGCGACCCAGATCGAGAGGCTGGTCGTCGAGGGCACGAAGCGGAAGGTCGACCTGCGCGAGCTCGTCGTGCCGCAGTTCGACGAGCTCCAGCGGGGCCTGGTCGCCGCAACCCCGGTGCTGCAGGACGCGCTGGACGTCAATCTCGACCCGGACAGCTACGAGGGCCACCTCGAGAACATGCTCGGACCGGAGGGTCACGAGCACGCGATCGAGGTCCCGATCGCGGGGCAGCGGCGGCCGGACGTCTTCGTCGTCCAGTCCGCAGTACGGTTCGACGGCGAGCCGTACGTCGACGGCGGCCCCGAGGACGACGACGGCAACCCGGAGCTCCCGCAGCAGGAGGCCGGGAGCCTCCTCCAGAACTACAACTACTGGGGCCGCGACCAGACCCTCAACCGCACCACGACGTACTCCGGTGGCGTCAACGGCGGTGCGGGTGCCGCGGGCGGTGGTGCCGGGGTCAGCGGAGGCGTCTCGACCGACCGGACCCGGACGCACAGTGCCGGCGACGGCCAGCTGAACGTCACGCTGGACCGGCTGGGCCACTTCGACCTCGTCAAGGTCCACCGGAAGGCGGTGTTCACCACCCGCGTGATCCGGCTGCGCAGCGCCGGCTCCGCAGCCCTCACCAGCACCCGCTGGAAGCTCAAGCAGCTCGACCCCGCGGATGTCGTCGAGGTGTCCGGGCCACGCGAGCTGCGGGCCGACCTGACCGCGCTGGTGCCGCGCAGCGAGGTCAAGGCCGGTCCCCGGCCCGCCGAGCCGCAGCTCGCCCCGGAGCTCGCCGAGCACATCCCGGACCACCGCGCGTTCCGGCTGCCGGAGGGCGCAGTCCCGATCGCCTACCAGCCCTACCGGAAAGGCGACGTCCGGAAGTGGGACCACCTCTTCCGCAACCTGAACGGATACCTGGCCCGCCCCGACATGCTGGGCGTGGCCGGCATCACGCAGTACCGCCAGCTGATCAAGACGGTGCTGCAGCCGGTCTCGTCGAAGGCGGAGTTCGAACGGCTCGTCAACGACGGCATCCGGATCCCGCCGATGGTTCGCCAGGGCAACGGGCGCCGAACGGTCCGCGTCTCGATCCAGGGGGTACCGACCGGCTGGGAGCTCAAGGACCCGGTGCAGGCCGGCCAGGTCGGCAAGGTACGGCGCGAGCAGCACCAGTACCGGTCGTCCGAGACCGCCAACCACGCCACGCCGGTGACCGTGACCGGCGGGTTCGACGCCGGCGTGGTCTCGGCGAGCGCGACGGCCGGCGAACAGGTCAAGGGGCAGTCGGCCCAGGCCTACGGCGGCCGGTCCGAGACCAGCAAGTTCGAGGAGGGCCAGGTCGTCACGGTCCGGATCCCGATCCGGTACGACGCCACCATCGAGGTCGCCCGCGACCGCGGGCACACCGGCGCAACCGCCAACGAGACGGTTCGCCTGGGCGGCCTGGCCGAGGGCGAGTACTTCGTGCGAATGCTGGCGCACGACTACCTCGACGTCCTGCGCCAGATGGAGACCGGCGCGTCGCTGGACGCGGTACTGGCCGACGCGCAACTGCGGGCGATCCCGGAGAAGCTGGGAGCTCCGGACCTGGTCGTGACCGCGGACGAACACGGCGGGCCCGGGCAGCTGTACCAGCCGCTGCTGACGGCCCTGGACAAGGCGCGGACCGAGGACCGGACGGTCGTCCTGCTCGTCCAGGAGCAGAACAAGACCAGGCGCTGGTACAAGGCGATGCCGAACGGGACGATGACCGGCGTCAACGACGGTGGTTTCGGCTCGGCCTTCGGGAGCCTGCACCCGACGCTGGCCCGGATCGCCGTCGGCCGCAACGTCGACCTGCGCGGGCTGTTCAACAGCTCTCCGCGGGGCAACTTCAACGCTCTGGTCGCCGCGAAGCTGGAGACCGACGGCGTACCGCGGGACGTGCTGAAGGCACTCGACAACACCATGGCGGCCGGCTACCTGAACTCGCTGCCACACCCGAACGCGAAGTCCCCGGCGGCGGCAGCGGCCGGACGGACCATCGCACCGACCGGGCACGGGATGTCGATCTCCGGCCCGTAACGGCTGCCGGTTCCGGTCGATCAGCGGTTTCACTCACAGAATGGGGGCGGTATGACGTTTGCCGTGGCGCGGACGCGGGACGAGGCGCAGCTGTGGCTGGAGCTTCATCCCTGCCCGGACTGCGGCTCGATCGACACGCCGTGGGAGCACTCGCTGGTCGAGGACGACGGGGAGCTGACGATCAGCTGGGCGGGGACCTGCACCGGCTGTGGTGCGGAGCGCGAGTACCTGTTCGGTCTGCCCGCGCGAGAGACCGCTGTGACCGGCTGGCCGACGTTCGGCGGCTCGGAGCCGTCGGAGCTGCTCGATCCGGGCCAGTGGCTGCAGGTGGCGGACCGCGCCGCGTCCGAGGTCCCGGACGATCCCGCCGAGGCCGGTAAGGTGCTGGCCGTTGCCCGCGCGGCCGTCGACGAGGTGATCAAGTTCGTGCCGGCGGGGCTGGACGCCGTACCGGAGGAAGAGTTCTGGACGCCCGAGGGACGGGCGGTCCGGGACGCCGAGCCGGGGCGGTTCCGGCTGGACCGATTGCTGGTCACGAGGGACACGTACGACGAGCTAGCCAGACAGACAGGAGCGCAGTAACCGATGCTGACCGCGAGGACCCTGGTCGAGGCGCAGATCTACGTGAGCCTGACCACCGCCGCCGATCTGGACGTGCCCGCTGTCGAGCCCGCAGAGCTGCAGCCCGGCGTCAACCTGACCGAGGGCGAGGACGCCTGGACGCTGGCGAGCACGGCGGGCGACATCACCATCCGGTACGCGTCCGAGCAGGCGGCCCGGACCGTCGGCGCCCGCTTCGGGCTCGGGGTCTCCGAGCTGATCGACGCGGCCCAGTGGGCGATGGTCGCGGCCTCGTACGGCCGCCGCGCGCTCGAGGCCGACCTGACCTTCACCGGTCCGCGCGGCGAGAACCGGAGCACGGTCGAGCTGAACTGGGAGTTCGCCGTCGAAGCCGTCACCGAGGCGATCAAGTTCCTGCCCGACGGCGCCGCCGAGGTGCCCGCGGAGGCGGTGTGGACGGCGTACGGCGCTCAGGCCATCGCGCGGGAGCCGCAGCTGGTCACGCGCGCCAAGCTGTACGACGACCTCGAGTACTACCGCGGCACGCTCGCGGACTACCGCAAACGCCTGGACCGCCGGTCCTGATGTGACGAGGACCACCGGCAGGAATTTACCAAACTGGTGAATTAGGTGGCCGGGAAGTAAACACAGGTTTGCTAGTTTCCTTTCGGAAGCGCCCATCGCGCCCGAGGGGAGACTTGCTTGGCCGCACCTTCCGACCGGCAGGCACGTGCCCAGCTGGCCCTTGGCCTGGCTCTGGGTCTGGTTGCGCCTGGCGCGATCGCGGTCAGCGACGGCCGGGTCCGGCTGCCCGATGCGCGGGAGTACCTCGGCCGGCGGATCCTGCGCCGGTTCGGCAAACGCCTCGCCCGGCGGGCCGACGAGGCGTCGGACCAGCGCCTGATCGTCGAGGCCGTCGCGCTGCTCGGCGCCGAGATCCAGCGCTCTCGCGGCGGCGTACCCGCCGATGGCGCGACTCGAGCGCTCGACGACCTGCTGGACCGCCCCGGTCTGTCCGCGTCGATGCGCACCGACAGCCAGGCGTTGCTGCGCAGCGTCCTCGAGGGCGGCCCGCAGCTGTCCGAGTCCGGGCTCGAGCGCGTGCTGTCCAGCCGGCCACAGGCCCGCGCCGGCGCGCCCCTGATCGACGACAGCATCGCGTCCGCTCAGTCGATCCGCAGCCAGGCCGAGGCGCTGACTCCGCCGTCCCCCGAGCGCAGTGTGCCGGCTAACCAGCCAGCGCCCACTGGCTTCCTGGCGACGTACCGCCGGCTGCGTGAGGCGCGCCACGCGCGCGGCCGCGAGCGGTACGTCGAGTTCCGTCGGCTGACCCGGGAGTGGGAAGAGACTCGTCAGGGCCGCGGCACCCGCGACCTGCGCGCGGTCCGGGCAGAGCTGGTCGAGCTCAGGCGAGTCATCACCCGCAGCGGTCTGGAGCCACCTGCCTTGCCGTGGCGTCACCAGCAGGTCGCCGAGCCGGTGCCGGCCGTCCCCATGTCGCCGCAGGAGCGCCTGCTGGCCGACGTGCAATCCCAGATCACCGGTCTCGAGAACATCGCCGCACTGCATGCTCAGCGGGCCACCGTCCGGGCCGCGAGCGCCCAGAAGGCTCGCGACGACGCACGGGACACGTTGGAGCTGGCACGTGTGCAGGCGACCAGGCCCGACCAGTCGGCCTTCTACCGCAGCTGGACGCTCAGCCGACGCAGCGAGAACCTGCAGAACCAAGCCACCCGGCACGACACGATCGCCGAGCTCAGCAGGACCGCCGCGCAGCAGGCCACCGAGGCCGCAGAGGCGTACCGCGCTCTGCTGAACAGCCGGCCCTCTGACCTCGCCACGCTGCTCGACGACGCCGAGCAGAAGGTCCAGCAGCTCGCTGCCGCCACAGCCGCCACCGCACCACGGGCCGACGTCCAGCACACCGGCCATCCGTACGGGCGTCTTCCGCACCTGACTGCCCTGGCGCGCGACCTCAACGAGGCGCTCGAGCATCGCCGGTCGACGTACCGCTTCACGCCGGACGTCCTGCACCGGTGGCTACGGGCCGAGACGCACCGGCTGATCTCGCCCGACGGCGTCGTCCTGACCGTTCCAGGCGATGCCCGCGACCAGGGCGCGAAGCTGATCCAGTTCCAGCTGCACCTGGCGCCCGGCGAGCTCCGCGAGGTCCTGGGCGGCGGGATCGTCCTCGACGAGTCACGCAGCGGTCAGCTCGGACAGCTCGCCTTCGTCACCGGCGCGACCGCGTCTCACGGCCTGAGCAGTGACGTCGGTGGTGGCCTCAAGGCCGTCGCTGCGGCGCTCCCGGACTCCAGCCCGGTCAAGGCGATCGGCGAGTACGCCGCTCCCGGCGTGAGCCTGTCCAGCAGCCACAGCGAGACCATGACCATGGGCCAGCAGGAGTCGCCCCAGCCCGGCCAGGTCGAGGCCCTGTACGGCGAGCTCCTCCTGTACCGCTCGACGAATCCCGCCTACCAATGGCGGATCCGCGGCGCGGGCCAGGACTGGTCCACGACCCAGACCGTCGCCGCCGGTACGGCGAACGACACCGACACCCTGGACCTGGCGTACAGCAACACATACACGGTCCCGGCGCCGACCGAGACGATCGTGCTCGACGACCTCGGGCTCAGCCTGGAGGACCTGCAGCGCGAACGCCTGCTCGAGCTCCCCGAGCACGTCGGCCTGCGCGCCGACGGTGTCGACGACCTGTGCGACCGGACGCTCGCGGCCCTGCGCGAGCGTGGCGTCGTACTGGACCGCACGGGCACGAACGAGCTCGCCGGACTGATCGTCGAAGACGGTATCGCCGGTCTGGAGGAGACCAGCCGGCCCGGCGGCGTGGACGCCGTCATCACCAAGGGCGGCCGGCCGGTGGCGTACGTCCGGCACGAGTCGTTCCCGGTGATCGAGAGCGCCGAGCCGATCAGCACCTCGTCCGCCGAGCACAGCGTCGAGTTCTGGCGGGTCGGCAACTCGGCGACCTCGGCCAGCCTCGGTACTGCGGACTCCACCAGCCGGAGCGCCTCCGTCGGCTACGCGGGCCCTGGGCTGTCCGACCTCGCCGGGAGCGGGATCGCCGCCGGCCCGGGCGCGTCGTACGGCCGGAAGAAGGGCACGCAGGACACCCTGAGCCTGGCCGGGCTCGGCAGCCGGTGGAGCACGCAGCGGCTCGGTCCGACCGTCGCGATCCGGATGCGGATGGAACGCCGGGTCACCGTGCAACTGCTCGACCGGGACGAGACCTTCAGCGTGAACGGCGCGGGCA
This sequence comes from Kribbella sp. NPDC026611, assembly GCF_040638345.1. Taxonomy (NCBI): domain Bacteria; kingdom Bacillati; phylum Actinomycetota; class Actinomycetes; order Propionibacteriales; family Kribbellaceae; genus Kribbella; species Kribbella sp. NPDC026611. The sequence continues at coordinate 449,813 of NZ_JBEZYC010000004.1, read as the reverse complement.
GCGCGGACCTGCGCATGCTGGAGCGCGACGCGCTCCGCTACGGCCTGCCGGTCGCACCCGAGGCGGTCATGCGCGACCCGGACGGCAAGCCCCGGCGCGGTATCGACGGCCGCCTGCTACTGCGCGGCGATCCGCAGCCGACCACCGAGACACTCGGCCTGCCGGTCTGGCTCGGCGACGGGCCAGGCCAGCTCCGCGGCGCCGGACCCGCGATGGTCCGCGACCTCGAGGGCTTCTCCCGCACCCGCGAGCAGCTCTACCAGAAGCTGTACGCCGACGGGCTGATCCCGCAGGTCGACAAGCACGGCCGGCCGGTCCCGGCGGACCTGGCGGGGCGTGAGGACGCCGAAGTACTGAGTCTGCTGCGCAACCTCAAGCGGGTGAACGTTGCCTTCGCCAAGCATCGGCTCGAGACGGCGTACAACCACAGCACCCAGATCAGGACACCCCCGAACGGTGCGCCGCAGCCGGACGGTGGTGTCCTGTTCGAGCTGACCGAGCACCGCAGCGGCCACCTCGCCAAGATGCGGACCTACCGGCTCACGATCGAGCAGGATTTCAGCCGGGCCCAGCTGCTCGGCCTCAGCGGGACCGACACGATCGCGAACGTCGACTTCGCGATGGACGCGGTGACCCGGACCCGCGGGTACTCCAAGGCCACGCCGTGGTCGTTCAACGTCGGCTTCGGCAAGACGCCGGACCCGGGCGCCGCCGGAGTGTCGCCGGAGGTGACGGCGAAGTTCGGGCGGACCGCCCAGGGCCGCGCGGTCAGCTCGTCGGAGGGCGACGAGGTGTACCAGATGGTGCTGTCGGAGTCCCGCGACCAGGTGGCGGTGTTCAAGGTCCCGCACACGCTGATGGTTTCCGAGGTGCTGCCCGACGGCTCCTCGGAGCTGCTGACCAGCGAGGAGGGCAGCGCCCGGATCTACCTGGACAGCTCGATGTGCCACCGCGGCGAGCCGCCGACGATGTCGGTGCCCGGAGCCGTCGACCGTGATCTGCTGCGCGGTGCGGCCGCGTCGATTCACCACCTGGACGCACACGACCCCGACGGCCAGGTAGTGCGGGCGGTTCCTGAGCTCGGGCGCGGTGACCGGTCGGTCCTGCAGCACCTCGCGTCCCGGCTGGCCGTGCAGAACCAGATGACCCGGCTCGAGCTGCTCACCGGCGAGTACCGGGACGACCTGATCATCACCCCACCCGACGACGCGCTCGCGACGCTCGCGCACCGCGGCCTCGCGCCGCGCCGGTCCAGCCTGTCCTTCACGGCCCACGTCGAGAACGTCAAGTACGTGAGCAGTGGTCACCAGTTCATCGGCATGCTCAACATCCCGTCCGCCAACGTGAGCTACACCGAAGGTGTCTCCAGCGGTACGTCGGTGGGCGTCAGCACCGGCGCCAAGGTCCAGGGCGGCGGTGGTAGCTCCGCCGGTGCCACCGTCGGCACCGCGCGCGTCACCAGCAGATCGTCCAAGGTCACCGAAGGGATCAGCGACGCGGCGGAGCGGAGCGTGCTGCGCACCGGCGAGCACTACCTGTTCTGGGGCGACCTGGTGCTCGATGCCAAGCTCCGCAGCGGCGGTGCCGACGCCCGCGCGATCGAGTTGGACCGTGGCGGGATCGTCGTCACGATCCCCGAGGAGCACGCGCTGGCGGCGTACACGCAAGGCAAGCTCGAGCTGCCGACCGCGAAGGTCGCCGACGCCGTCCAGCGGCTCCTGGACGGCAACCTGAGCCTGCCCCGGCGAACGACCTCCGCACTGCTCAGCCGGTACGCCGCCGACCCCGATCGCCGGTCCGAGCACACCGACGAGCAGCTCAAGGACCTCGCGCTGCGCGTGGCCGGTCTCTCGCCGAGCCTGGATCCACGGCTCGACGAGGCGCTCGCGGCGTCGACGGCGATCACCAGCCAGTCGGTCGCGATCTCCACGCCGCCGGGCTACGCGAACAGCATGGCATGGTCGGTCTCCGACGGTCCGCTGCGCGGCCACGACGGCCGGGTCGTCGACGTACTGGCCGAAACGAGCGCCGCGATCGAGGAGCACCTGCCCGGCGTGCTGGCGACAGACCCACTGCTGGCGGGAGCTCTGAACGGCATCCTCGGCGGCGAGCGCGCCGCAGGGCAGCGCGATCGGATGACCGATCCGCTCGGCTACAGCAGGGACCTGCCGATCCAGACGCAGGGCGCGCCACGCGACCTGAAGCTGCGGATCCGGCTCGAGTTCACCGGCCCGGCCACGGTCGACGGCGGCGACCGGAACGAAGGCGCGGCGTCGAAGTCCTTCAACTACCGAGCGGACTGGCGGCTGCGCAGTGACAGCTCCAGCGTCACCGCCGCCACGGCGTACGACGCCTCGCTCGATGCCTCGGGTGGCAACGGTTCGTCGGGCGAGGTCGCGGCCAGTACCGAGCTCACGACGTCGATGACGGCGACCAGCTCTCGGACCGGGTACCGGGTCAGCCCGGCCGCGGCACTGAAGACGGAGTGGGCTGTCCGCCCGTACCGCCTGATCATCGACATCACCGACGAGCCGCGGACACCGTTCGGCGGCCGGACCCGGAAGGATCGTCTCCGGCCGGTCCGGCACACCCAGCGGGTCGTCGACGGCCTGATGCCGGTCACGATCCCGTCTGCGCACGTCGACGTACCGCCGCCGCTCGCCGTCGGTGACCATCGCGTGGTGACGCCACCGGACTCCGCTGTGGTGGAGTCCGTTCAACCGCACCCTGCTGCAGACACGCCGCGGGTCAACAGGTTCCACGAGGCAATCGTCGCGCGCGCCGGCAAGCGGGACATGCTGACGGCCAGGGGCGTGGCGATGCACAGCGAGGCACTCAAGAAACTGTTCGGCGGCTCGGGTCTGCTCACCAAGGCGCCCGAGATGATCGGGCCGACCGGATACACCACGCCGCCCTTCCCGCTCCCCCACAGCACGTCGGAGGCGGTCCGGATCACCATGCGGCTCGACCTCCACAACTCGCGGATCGTCTCCAACCCGAACGTCGAACAGCCGGTCCAGCTGGGCGAGAACACCCGGCAGACCAGCGCCGAGAAGATCTCGCTGGAGAGCAACAGCGAGCTGCCCACGACATACACCGTCGGCGGCACCGACGGCGGCACCGGGATCTCGGCGAGCATGTCCAGCAGCGAGCAGGCCACGACGAACGACCTGAGCGCCACCGGCTGGCGGCACGAGGTCGGCCTGCTCGGGACAGCCCAGCTGGTCTCCGTCGAGTTCACCGCCAACGCCCATGCCCGCTACGAACTGCTCAAGAACGGCCGGGTGGTTCGATCGGTCGACGAACACAACATCGCCCAGGGCGCGGTCACGCTGGGCATGTCGTGGGCGGCGTACCAGGGGATGCTCGTCGAGCAGGAGGAAGGCAGGCGCCAGCAGTCGGACCTCAGCCCGGCCGCGGTGAAGGTACGGCGGATCCACGTCACTGTGGATCATGACCCGCGGCACCCGTACCAGCCGCTCGTCGACGCCGCGCAGCATGCTGTCTCCGCGGGCGTCGCGGTCGAGCTCACTGTGCGGAACCAGGACGGGACGAAGCAGCAGTACTCCGTCACGCAGGAAGGCGACGTGGCCGAGGGAGGCTTCCCGGACGCCTTGGTGAAGCTGCACCCGCACCTCGTCCAGCTGGCCGAGGGGATCCCGGTGGATCTCCACAAGGTGTACCTGGCCGCCAAGGACACCGGCCGGTTCAGCGGAGCCGTCGTCGCGGAGCTGCACATGAACGGCGTCCCGGCCTCGGCCATCGACGGCATCGACTCCCGGTCGGTGCAGTCGATCCGGGCGCGGGTCGAACGCGATCCGAGCCTCGAGGAGGCCGCGCAGCGCGGCACCGGAACCGGCACCGACGGCGTGGCGATCGTCTAGCCTTCGACGTCCTGGATGTCCTGGATGTCCTGGATCTCGATCCGGATCGCCCGGGCGTCGATGCCGGCCTGCTCCAGTACCTTCTGCTTCGGATCCGGCACGCCGAGGAACGGCGGCCGCACCAGAGCCGGCAGGTCCTTCAGCCGCGGGTCCTCGAGCACGGTCTCGACCGCGCGCCGGTCTCCCCCGCAGACGAGCACGTCGAGCTTCGCCGGCGCGAGGATCCGGACCGCGACCTCGGTGGCGGCGGCGAACGCCTCGCGGGCCTGGTTGTCCCGCCGGCGCGCGAACCGCTGCTGCGACCAGCCGCCCGCCTTCGTCGTCCCCTGCACGTGCCGGGAGCCGACCTTGGAATCGAGAAGGTTGCCGCCGGCAAAGACTCCGGCGCCGTAGCCGCCGCGGCGGACGAGCAGCACGCCGAGCCGCCGCTCGGTCAGCACATGTGCCACGAGCCCCTCGCGGGACAATACCGCGAGGGGCTCGAAGGGCACGGTGACGACGGCGCTGGAGCCGTCCTCGGCGGTCAGCGTGACGCTTGTCGGCGTCACGTCGTACCGCACCGTGCCATGGCGTTCACCGAAGCCGTCCAGCCACCTGTCCAGTCGGCCCGGCGCCACCGAAACTGTGCGCGTTGAAGGGCGACTCACACGTTGAAGCCGAGGGCGCGCAACTGGTCGCGGCCGTCGTCGGTGATCTTCTCCGGACCCCACGGCGGCATCCAGACCCAGTTGATCCGGAAGTCGTTGACCAGGCCGTCCAGTGCCATTCGGGTCTGGTCCTCGATCACGTCGGTCAGCGGGCAGGCCGCGGACGTCAGAGTCATGTCGATGATCGCCGTACTGGTGTCGTCGACCGTGATGCCGTAGATCAGGCCCAGGTCGACCACGTTGATCCCCAGCTCGGGGTCGACCACGTCCTTCAGCGCCTCGGTCACGTCCTCGACCTCCGCCGGCGTCGTACCCGGCTCGGCCGCCGCGGCCTCGAGGTCGACCTCGGGGAGCTCGATCTTCTCGTCGGTCTGGTCAGGCATTGCTCACTCCTTCGTTGGCTGCGAGGGCCCGCGCCGTGGCATCGCGCCACGCCGACCAGCCCAGCAGTGCGCACTTCACCCGGGCCGGGAACTGCGCGACGCCCGCGAACGCGACGCCGTCCTCCAGGATCTCTTCGTCCGGTTCGACGTTCCCCCGGCCCTGCATCAGCTCGAGGAACTTCTCGTACGTCGCCATCCCCTCGGCCACCGGCTTGCCGATGACGAGGTCCGACATCACCGACGTCGCCGCCTGGCTGATCGAGCAGCCGACGCTCTGGTGGCTGACGCCGGTGACGGTGTCACCGTCGAGCTCGACCCGGAGCGTGACCTCGTCCCCGCAGGACGGGTTCACGTGGTGCACCTCCACGTCGTACGCCTCGGCGAGGCCCGCGTGGTGCGGGCTGCGGTAGTGATCCAGGATGATCTCCTGGTAAAGAGCATCGAGCTGCATATCAGTCCACCTTGAAGAAGCTACGGACGAACCCGAGTCCGTCGACGAGTGCGTCGATCTCCTCGGGTGTCGTGTACAGGTAGAAAGACGCTCTGGTCGACGATTGCATTCCGTACCGCTCGTGCACCGGACGCGCGCAGTGGTGCCCGGCCCGGACCGCGATGCCCCGGGTGTCCAGCACGGTCGACACGTCGTGCGGGTGGACGCCGTCCAGCGCGAAGCTGATCGCGCCGCCGTGGTCCGTGGCGTCGGTCGGTCCGAGCAGCGTCAGGCCGGGCACAGTCTTCAGGCCCTCGAGCGCATACTCGACGATCGCGTGCTCGTGCGCGGCGATCTTGTCCATGCCGATCCCGGACAGGTAGTCCAGGGCCGCACCGAGTCCGACCGCCTGCGCGATCGGCGGCGTCCCGGCCTCGAACCGGGCCGGCGGCGGCGCGTACGTCGAGCCCGTCATCCGGACGACCTCGATCATCTCGCCACCGCCGAGGAACGGCGGCAGCGCCGCGAGCAGGTCGTACCGGCCCCAGAGCACGCCGATACCGGTCGGGCCGACGGCCTTGTGACCGGTGAACGCGAGCATGTCCACACCCAGCGTCGACACGTCGACCGGGAACTGCGGCACGGCCTGGGATGCGTCGACGACGACGGTCGCGCCGACCGCGTGCGCCTTGGCGGCGATCTCGCTGATCGGGTTGATCGTGCCGAGCGCGTTCGACACCCAGGTCAGCGACACGACTTTCGTCTGCTCGGTGAGCAGCTCGTCGACGTTCGACAGGTCGAGCCGGCCGTCCTCGGTGACGCCGAACCACTTCAGCGTCGCGCCGGTGCGCTCGCACGCGAGCTGCCACGGCACGATGTTGCTGTGGTGCTCCATCTCCGAGATCACCACGACGTCACCGGGCTGCAGCGCCGCGCCGAGCGTGTGCGCGGCCAGGTTGAGCGCCTCGGAGGCGTTCTTGGTGAAGACGATCTCGTCCCGGTTGGTCGCCCCGAGGAACGCGGCGACCTTGTCCCGGCCGCCCTCGTACGCCGCTGTCGCCTCGGCACCGAGCTGGTGCATGGCCCGGGCGACGTTCGCGTTGTGCTTCAGGTAGTGGTCCTCGATCGCCTGCACCACCTGCCGCGGCTTCTGCGACGAGTTGGCCGAGTCCAGGTAGACCAGCGGGAACCCGCCCGCGAGTTCGCGGGACAGGATCGGGAAGTCCGCCCGGACCGACTGCAGGTCCAGTGGACTGCTGAACGTCCGGGCGTCGGTCACTTCGCGCCTGCCTTCAGGAAGCGCTCGTAGCCGTTGGCCTCGAGCTCGTCGGCCAGCTCCGGGCCACCCTCCTCGGCGACGCGGCCGTCGACGAAGACGTGCACGAAGTCCGGCTTGATGTAGCGCAGGATCCGCGTGTAGTGGGTGATCAGCAGGATGCCCTTGTCGCCCTGGCCGGCGAACCGGTTGACGCCCGCGGAGACGATCTTCAGCGCGTCGATGTCGAGGCCGGAGTCGGTCTCGTCGAGGATCGCGATCTTCGGGTTCAGCAGCTCCAGCTGGACGATCTCGTGCCGCTTCTTCTCACCACCGGAGAAGCCCTCGTTGACGTTGCGCTGACCGAAGTCGGGGTCCATGTCGAGGTCGCCGAGCGCCTTGTTGACGTCCTTGACCCAGGTCCGCAGCTTCGGCGCCTCGCCGTCGATCGCGGTCTTCGCGGTCCGCAGGAAGTTCGCCACCGACACCCCAGGCACCTCGACCGGGTACTGCATCGCCAGGAACAGGCCGGCCCGGGCGCGCTCGTCGACGGACATGTCCAGCACGTTCTCGCCGTCGAGCGTCACCGTGCCGCCGGTGATCTTGTACTTCGGGTGCCCGGCGATCGAGTACGCCAGCGTCGACTTGCCGGAGCCGTTCGGGCCCATGATCGCGTGCGTCTGGCCACCGGCGATGGTCAGGTCGACGCCGCGCAGGATCTGCTTCGGGCCGGCTTCGGTGTCGACCGACACCTGCAGGTCGCGAATCTCGAGTGTCGCCATGAGGGTTCTCTGTCTCCGTCGGTTTTTTACAGGGAAGCTTGGTTGATGGGGTTCTTCACGTCGACGAGTACGTCGTCGCCGTCGAGGCGCACGGGGTAGACCGGCACCGGGTCGTACGCAGGCAGGCTGGTCGGCTCGCCGGTGCGCAGGTCGAACCGCGACCCGTGCAGCCAGCACTCGATCTCGCACTCGCCGACGTCACCCTCGGACAGCTGGATCTGCGCGTGCGAGCACTCGTCCCGCACCGCGAAGTACTGCCCTTCGCTCTTCACGACCGCGACCTCGACGCCGCCGACCTCGACCGGGACGACTCCCTCGTCCGGTACGTCGGCCGCCGCGCACGCGCGCTCGAAGGTGTCGCTCACTGCCCGACGACCGCCTTGGCAGCCTCGCTGAGCTCAGCGGCGCGGGCGAGCTTCTCCTCGATCACGTCGTGCAGGTGGTCGCTGACCTCGGGGACACCGATCTTGCCGATGATGTCGTTGAAGAAGCCGGCCACCACCAGCCGCCGCGCCGCGTCCTCGGGGATGCCGCGCGCCTGCAGGTAGAACAGCTGCTCGTCGTCGAACCGGCCGGTCGCCGACGCGTGCCCGGCGCCCTCGATCTCGCCGGTCTCGATCTCCAGGTTCGGCACCGAGTCGGCGCGGGCGCCGTCGGTGAGCACCAGGTTCCGGTTCAGCTCGAAGGTGTCGGTGCCCTCGGCCGCGGCCCGGATCAGCACGTCGCCGATCCACACCGACCGGGCCTTGTCGCCGGCCAGCGCGCCCTTGTAGAGCACGTTGCTCTTGCAGTTGGTCGCCTCGTGGTCGACGAACAGCCGGTGCTCGTGGTGCTGCCCGCCTTCGGCGAAGTACACCCCGACCAGCTCGGCGTCGCCACCGGGTCCGGAGTACCGGACGTTGGTGCCGACGCGGACGACCTTGCCGCCGAGGGTGACCGCGACGTGGTGCAGCCGCGCGTCCCGCCCGACCAGCGCGTCGTGCTGGGCCAGGTGGACCGACTCGTGGTCGCTCTGCTGGATGGAGACCACTCGCAGGTCGGCGCCGTCACCGACCGAGATCTCGACGTTGGTGCCGAGCTCGCCGGCGCCGGTGTGGTCGATGATCACGATCGCCTTGCTGTGCCGGCCGGCCTCGACGATCAGGTGGCTGAAGCCGCGGCCGCCGAGGCTCGCGACGTTCACGTGCACCGGATCGGTCAGCTCGGCCTCGACCGGGATCCGCACGGCCAGCGCCTCGCCCGCGTGGGTCCAGGCGACGGCGGCCGAGCGGTCCTGCGGGGTGAGCACCTTGAGCGCGTCGGCGGCGACCGTCTCGATCACGACACCCTCCGGACCGGAGGCGTCGATCTTCGGGGTCTCGGTGCCGGCCGCATCCTCGAACAGGGCCTTCAGTTGCTTGACCGGGGTGAAGCGCCACTCCTCCTCACGCCCGGTCGGCACGGAGAACGCGTTGACGTCGTACGACGTCGGCCGCTCGCTCCGGGCCTGGAGCGGGACCGGCGAACCCGGCCCGTGGGAGTGCGCCTTGTTACCGGTGGCAACAAGGGTTTCTGTTGAGGACATCAGCCGACGGCCCCTTCCATCTGCAGCTCGATCAAACGGTTCAGTTCCAGCGCGTACTCCATCGGGAGCTCGCGGGCGATCGGCTCGATGAAGCCGCGGACGATCATCGCCATCGCCTCGTCCTCGGCCATCCCCCGGCTCATCAGGTAGAAGAGCTGGTCGTCGCTGACCTTGGACACGGTCGCCTCGTGCCCCATCGCGACGTCGTCCTCGCGGACGTCGACGTACGGGTAGGTGTCCGAGCGGCTGATGGTGTCGACCAGCAGTGCGTCGCAGCGCACCGTGGACTTGCTGTGGTGCGAGCCCGGCGCCACCTCGACCAGACCCCGGTACGACGTCCGGCCGCCACCGCGGGCCACCGACTTCGACACGATCGAGCTGGAGGTGTACGGCGCGTTGTGCACCATCTTCGAGCCGGCGTCCTGGTGCTGGCCCTCGCCCGCGAACGCGACCGACAGCGTCTCGCCCTTGGCGTGCTCACCCATCAGGTACACGGCCGGGTACTTCATCGTGACCTTGGAACCGATGTTGCCGTCGATCCACTCCATCGTCGCGCCCTCTTCGCAGGTGGCGCGCTTGGTGACCAGGTTGTAGACGTTGTTCGACCAGTTCTGGATCGTCGTGTAGCGGCAGCGGGCGCCCTTCTTCACGATGATCTCGACGACCGCGGAGTGCAGCGAGTCCGACTTGTAGATCGGCGCCGTGCAGCCCTCGACGTAGTGCACGTAGGCGTCCTCGTCGACGATGATCAGGGTCCGCTCGAACTGGCCCATGTTCTCGGTGTTGATCCGGAAGTAGGCCTGCAGCGGGATGTCCACCTTCACGCCCTTGGGCACGTAGATGAACGAGCCGCCGGACCAGACCGCGGTGTTCAGCGCGGCGAACTTGTTGTCGCCGACTGGGATGACCGAGCCGAAGTACTCCTGGAAGAGCTCCGGGTGCTCCTTCAGGCCGGTGTCGGTGTCCAGGAAGATGACGCCCTGGGCCTCCAGGTCCTCGCGGATCTGGTGGTAGACGACCTCGGACTCGTACTGCGCGGCGACACCGGCGACCAGGCGCTGCTTCTCCGCCTCCGGGATACCGAGCTTGTCGTAGGTGTTCTTGATGTCCTCGGGCAGCTCTTCCCAGCTCGACGCCTGCTTCTCGGTCGAGCGGACGAAGTACTTGATGTTGTCGAAGTCGATGCCGGACAGGTCGGCACCCCACGACGGCATCGGCTTGCGGTCGAAGAGCTTCAGGCCCTTGAGGCGCAGGTCGAGCATCCACTCCGGCTCGTTCTTGAGCGTGGAGATACCACGGACCACGTCCTCGCTCAGGCCACGCTGCGCGACCGCGCCGGCCGCGTCGGAGTCGGCCCAGCCGTACTGGTAGTTGCCGAGGCCTTCCAGTTCGGGGTGAGCGGTTTGCGTCATCGTGCCGTCCTCGCAGATTCGCCGTCGGAAACCGGGCCGGCAGGGGCCGCACCCGGGATGTGTGTCGTACAAACACCGTCGCCGTGGGCGATGGTGGCCAAACGCTGCACGTGCTTGCCGAGGAGTCTCGAGAACACCTCGGTCTCGGCCTCGCACAGCTGGGGGAACTGCTCGGCCACGTGCGCGACCGGGCAGTGGTGCTGGCAGAGCTGGGCGCCGTGGCCCGCCTCCGCCGTCGAGGCGGCGTACCCGTCGGCCGTCAGGGCCTGCGCCAGGGTCTCCGCCTTCTTGCCCTCGGGAGCCTGCGCGAGCAGCTCCCGGTACCGCAGCTCCACCTCGGCGACCCGCTGCCGGGCGAACTCGGTGACCGCCTGGTCACCACCCGCGGCGGCGATGAACCGCATCGCGGTCGTCGCCAGGTCGTCGTACGCCTGGTGGAACGCGTGCCGGCCGGTGTCGGTCAGCACGAAGACCTTCGCCGGGCGTCCGCGGCCGCGGGGTCCGTAGACCCGCTCCTCGCGGGACTCGACCAGGCCCTCGTCGAGCAGGTGGTCGAGGTGCCGGCGGACCGCCGCCGGAGTCAGCTCCAGCCGCTCGGCCAGCGTCGCGGCGCTGGACGGGCCGTTGGTCAGGATCGAGCGGGCCACCCGGTCCCGGGTGGACTCGTCCCGCGCGGCAACCGCGCCCGAGGGCGCCGCTCCGTTGCTCGCAGGATTTTTCACAACAACAGTGTCGCGTAAATACCGGGGCCCTTCAAATAAGGTTCCCCTAACCGGTTCGGAGCCCCACGCGGGGCGTGCGAGCCGACCGTGAGCGAGGTCACTCCGGGGCGTTCTCTATGCTGCCGTCTGTGCCAGTCGCGGTAGAGATCGACAACCTCGTCGTGCGGTACGGCGAGAAGACCGCGGTCGACGGTCTCAGTCTCACCGTAACCGCCGGCACGGTGACGGCTGTGCTCGGCCCGAACGGCGCCGGCAAGACCACGACCGTGGAGAGCTGTGAAGGCTTCCGCCGTCCGGACTCCGGTCGGGTCCGGGTCCTCGGCCTGGACCCGATCGCCGACCACGACGCGCTGATGCCGCGGATCGGGGTCATGCTCCAGGAGGGCGGCGCCTGGTCGGGCGTCCGTGCGGTCGAGATGCTGCGGTACGTCGCCTCGCTGCACAGCCACCCGCTGGAGATCGACGGGCTCGTCGAGCGGCTCGATCTGGGCAGCTGCGGGCGGACGCCGTACCGACGGCTGTCCGGCGGGCAGAAGCAGCGGCTGTCGCTGGCGCTGGCGATCATCGGCCGGCCGGAGATCGTGTTCCTGGACGAACCCACCACCGGCCTGGACCCGCACGGGCGGCGGGAGATCTGGCAGCTGATCTGCGACCTGCGCGACGACGGCGTCACCGTCGTGCTGACCACGCACGCGATGGACGAGGCCGAGCAGCTGTCCGACCACGTGCACGTGGTCGCCGCCGGCAAGCTGATCGCCTCCGGTACGCCGGACTCCCTGACCGAGCACCACAAGAAGTCGCTCGAAGACGTCTTCCTCGACCTCACGAAGCCGGAACACTCATGACTACGTATGCACCCCAGCCGGGCAGCGCGCCCTGGCCGCGGAAGGTGCTCGCGCACACCCGGATGGAGTTCAAGCTCCTGATCCGCAACGGCGAGCAGCTCCTGCTGGCCCTGGTGATCCCGCTCGGGTTGCTGCTCCTCCTGGGCGGCACGGGGCTGGGCGACCGCCTCCCACTCGGTGACGGCCGGCCGATCGACGACGCCGTACCCCGCGTGCTTGCGCTGGCCGTATTGTCGTCGTCCTTCACCTCGTTGGCGATCGCGACCGGATTCGAGCGCCGGTACGGCGTGATCAAGCGGCTCGGCGCGTCACCGCTGTCTCGCACCGGGCTGCTGGCCGGGAAGATCGGCGCGGTGCTGATCGTCCAGGTGATCCAGCTGGCAGTGCTGATCGCGACCGGATTCGCTCTCGGCTGGAATCCCGCCGGTGGACCCAGGACGGTCGTGGGAGTCGTGCTGATGGTCCTGTGCGGGACCGGCGCCTTCGCTTCGCTCGGCTTGCTGATGGCCGGCCTGTTGCGCGCCGAGGCGACCCTGGCAGCCGCGAACCTGCTGTACCTGTTGCTGCTCGTCGGTGGGTCCGTGCTCACGCCCGTGGACGAGTACCCGTCTGGCATGCAGGGCGTCGTACGGGTCCTCCCGAGTGCCGCGCTGGCGAACGGGATGGCCAACTCGACCGTGGAAGGCGTGATCCCGTGGGCCGCCGCGCTGTCCCTCGCCCTGTGGGCCGGAGTCCTCGGCTACCTGGTCTCCCGCACGTTCAAATGGGACTGACCTCGAGGGGATGTCTCCCAACCCCACGCCTACTGCGCGGCACTCGGCGGGCACCTCGCTGCACTGGAGGGAAGGGAACGATGGATCCGCATCGCCCCCTTCCCTCCAGCACACCGAGGCACACCGCCGAGTACCTGCTCGCGACGGCGTGGGGTTGGGAGACATCCCCTAGAGTGTGCCGGTGATGAGCACGGAGACCCCGCCCCAAGAGACCGAGCCGGTGAGTGGATTCTGGCGCCTGGTGCCCGCGCCGAGTCTGGACGTCGTCCGGCGCTGGGGCTGGGCCTCGGTGGTGGCGAACATCGCGATCGTGGTGACCGGTGGTCTGGTCCGGTTGACCGGCTCCGGCCTCGGCTGCCCGACCTGGCCGTCGTGCACCGACGAGTCGTACGTCCCGCACGCGGCGCTCGGTGTGCACGGCGCGATCGAGTTCACCAACCGGATGCTCGGTTTCGTGGTCGGCGTCATCGCGATCTGCACCTGGCTGGTGGTGATGCGGTATCGCCCGGTCCGCCGCGACCTGCGCCGCCTGGCGACGGCGGCCGCGCTAGGCATCCCGCTGCAGGCGATCATCGGCGGCATCAGCGTGCTCACCGGCCTGAACCCCTGGATCGTCTCGGCGCACTTCCTGGTCTCGCCGGTGATCATCACGCTGACCGTGTCGATGATGCGCCGGTCCCGGACCAGCCCCTACCCGCACACTCCCCCGGTGGTCCGCGCGCTCGCAACCGCTGCGGTGGTGGCGGTCTGGCTGACCGTTGCCCTCGGCACCATCGTGACCGGCGCCGGCCCGCACTCGGGTGACCCGGACACCGGGCGGAACGGATTCGACCCGGAGCTGGTCGCGCAGCTGCACGCGGACATCGTGTTCGGCCTGCTCGGCATCTCCGTCGCGCTCGTGATCGCCACCCGGGTCACCGCGACCTCGCGGACGTTGCGGAAGCTGGCGGCGTGGATGCTGGCCGTCGAGCTGCTGCAGGGCGCCGTCGGCTTCACGCAGTACTTCACCGGCCTGCCGTGGGGCGTCGTGCTCGTCCACATGTTCCTGGCCGGCCTGCTGATCGCTCTGGTCACTGCCGTGTACGGCGAACGCGGAACGCCCGCAACCTGACGGCTGCGGGCGCCCCACTCACCTCAGAACTTCACTCGGTAGACGGCACCTGGTCCGAAGACCGGGGCCGAGACGAACAGCTGGCCCCACCGGTTGAACGCTGCCCCGCCCGGCAGGATCAACTTGTTGCGGACCAGCTCCTTGCGGTAGCCGGCCTTGTGGTGCCGGCCCTGGAACTGCAGGATCAGCGCACCGACCTGTGGTTTGCCGCTGAGCTCGAACTGCAGCCAGCTCGCCTTCGCCAGCTCGACGACCGCGATCGTGCCGTGCGGACCGCCGGCCAGGTCGACGATCGACGTGTAGCCGTCGGCGTACCGCTTGCAGTTGCCCTTGTTCGGCTTGGTCGGGTCACACACCGCGCCCACCGAGCCCGGCCTGATCCGCCAGATCTCCGACGTCCCCGGCGTGGCCGGGAACCCGCGCAGCTCACCGACGTACCAGTAGCCGTCCGAGCCGACTGTCACCGACGTGGCCACCGCTTCCGCCACGAACGGCGTACCCGCCGGCGGCGCCGACGAGCCGAGACCGGCCGGGACCTTGACCGTGCGCGGCTTCAGCCGAGCCACGGTCTTGATGTGGCCGTTCGGCCAGACCCGGAGCAGGTCGTTGTTCGCCGCATCGGACACCAGGACCGTGCCGTCGCGCAGGGCCGCGACGCCGAACGGGTTGGACTCGGTCGGTGAGTCGGCCTGGTTGTACGGGTCCGGGTCGTGCGCCTGGTACTTCGCGATGTCGGCCACCACGACCGGCGACTTGCCCGGACGCAGCCGGTACAGCGTCGCCCCGCCCGGCGGCGTGTCGCCCTCCGGGCCGCCGCCACCGGTCAGCGCGTAGGTGACGCCTCGGGCGCTGGTGTCGATCGCCGGAGCGAACCCGCCCGGAACCTGCCCGAGCTTCCGGGTCTTCTTCCCGTTCGTCGCGTACACCGAGCCGTCGGTGACGCTGTAGATGACGTAGCCGCGGTACGTCGAAACGCCGCGCGGACCGTCCAGACCCGTTGCCACCGGCCTCAAACTGCTGCTGTGGGCTCTCCCCGCATCGGCCTGTCCCGCCACCAGGACGGATCCGGCCAGTGCCAGTGCCGCTACTGCGGCGATACGTGTTCGTACCCCCATACGAAATCCCCCTGCTGCTGTGTCTCCCCAGGCGTGGAACGCCTCCACAGACCACACCATCGCAACATGTGGTCACGATCTGGTCAACCGGGGGACTCCCTGCGCCCACAGGGCAACAGAGGGCAACGATCAGTGCAGCAGGGGATCGATCGCGGCAGCGATGAAGAGCAGCGCCAGGTAGATATTCGAGAAGTGGAAGAGCCGCATCGGCTTCAGGGCGGCGCCGTCCGCGCCGGTATGGGCCCGGAGCAACAACTTGCGGGCCTCGCGGAGGAACACCACGCCGAGCGCGACAGCGGCCAGCGGGTAGACGAAGTTGGTGTCCGCGACCGGCCAGAGCGCGATCGAGGTGATCACCATGACCACCGAGTACGCCATGATCTGGCGGGCGGTCTGCACCGGCGTCGCGACCACGGGCAGCATCGGCACGTCGACCGAGGCGTAGTCCTCGCGGTACCGCATCGCCAGCGACCAGGTGTGCGGCGGCGTCCAGAAGAAGACCACCAGGAACAGCACGACCGGGGTCCAGGCCAGCTTGCCGGTGACCGAGGTCCAGCCGATCAGAGTCGGGAAGCAGCCGGCGATCCCGCCCCAGACGATGTTCTGCACAGTCCGGCGCTTGAGCACCATCGTGTAGCCGAACACGTAGAAGAGGTTCGCGGCCAGTGCCAGCCCGGAGGACAGCCAGTTGACGAAGAAGCCCAGCTCGAGGGTGGCCAGGACGCCGAGCACGACCCCGAAGACCGTCGCCGAGCGTGGGCTGACCGCGTGCCGCGGGAGCGGACGGCGGCGGGTCCGGCGCATCTGCTCGTCGATGTCCCGGTCGAGCACGCAGTTGATCGTGTTCGCACTGCCCGAGGCGAGGATGCCGCCGACCAGGGTGGCCGCGACGACGCCGAGACCGGGGACTCCCCCGGCGGCCAGGAACATCACCGGCACCGTGGTGACCAGCAGCAGCTCGATGATGCGCGGCTTGGTCAGGCCGACGTACGCCTTCACCACGTCGCGCACCGACGGACTCACCGTTGCAGCTGGTACAGCGGATGCGTCCGGCAGCGGCGTCGGGTACGACGTCGTCGCGGCGGGACGCGGGTCGACGGCCGTCACGAACACCTCGAACATCAGTGGGTTGACGCCGGTCGCCCGGCGCTGACGATTCAGCAGTCTACGACGGTCCGTAGGAGGGTTCGCGCACCCCCCTCGGATAGCGCGCGTCCGGTTGGGGAACAGCGACAGTTGGCGAACGGTTGACAAACAGTCGAGCGGTGCGCAAGGCAGCGAGCGGGCCACAGTAGGCTCATCCTGAGGAGCACCGGAAAACCATCGAGAGGAGCGCCGCCGGCGTGACGGAGAACACCAGCCCCAAGCTTGAATGGACCGAGCTCGACCAGCACGCGGTCGACACCGTGCGGGTGCTCGCGATGGACGCGGTCGAGAAGGTCGGCAACGGTCACCCCGGGACGGCGATGAGCCTGGCGCCGGCGGCGTACCTGCTGTTCCAGAAGGTGATGCGGCACAACCCGGCGGACCCGCACTGGCCGGGCCGAGACCGGTTCGTGCTGTCCGCGGGCCACTCCAGCCTGACCCTCTACATCCAGCTGTACCTGGCCGGCTTCGGCCTCGAGCTGGATGATCTTAAGTCGCTGCGGACCTGGGGCAGCAAGACCCCCGGCCACCCGGAGTACCGGCACACCGACGGCGTCGAGACCACGACCGGGCCGCTCGGCCAGGGCGTCGGCAACGCGGTCGGGATGGCGATGGCCGCCCGCCGCGAGCGCGGCCTGCTGGAGCCGGACGCGCCGCACGGCGAGGGTCTGTTCGACCACCAGGTCTACGTGATCGCCTCCGACGGTGACCTCGAGGAAGGCGTCTCGGCCGAGGCCTCCTCGCTGGCCGGGCACCAGCAGCTCGGCAACCTGACGGTGATCTATGACGCCAACAAGATCTCCATCGAGGACGACACCAACATCGCGTTCTCCGAGGACGTCGCGGCCCGCTACGCGGCGTACGGCTGGCACGTCCAGGACGTCGACTGGACCAACGGCGGCACCGGCTACGAAGAGAATGTGCAGGCGCTGTACGACGCCCTCGAGGCGGCCAAGGCGGTCACCGACAAGCCGAGCTTCATCCGGCTGCACACGATCATCGGCTGGCCGGCCCCGACCAAGCAGAACACCGGCAAGATCCACGGCTCGGCGCTCGGCGCAGACGAGGTGGCCGCGACCAAGAAGGTCCTCGGCTGGGATCCGGAGCAGAGCTTCCAGGTCGCCGACGACGTGATCGCGCACACCCGCCAGGCGCTCGACCGCGGCAAGGCCCTCGAGGACGCCTGGAACACCCGGTTCGACGCCTGGAAGACGGCGAACGCCGACGGCGCCGCGCTGCTCGAGCGGCTGTCGAAGCGCGAGCTGCCGGCCGGCTGGAAGGACGCGCTGCCGAGCTGGGAGGCCGACGCCAAGGGTGTCGCCACCCGCGCGGCGTCCGGTGACGTGCTGACCAAGCTGTCGCCGGAGCTGCCCGAGCTGTGGGGCGGTTCGGCCGACCTGGCCGGCTCGAACAACACCACCCCGAAGGGCCAGCCGTCCTTCATCCCGGCGGAGCACGCCACCAAGGAGTTCCAGGGCGACGAGTACGGCCGGGTGCTGCACTTCGGCATCCGCGAGCACGGCATGGGCGCGGTGCTCAACGGCATCGCCCTGCACGGCCTGACCCGCCCGTACGGCGGCACGTTCCTGGTCTTCTCCGACTACATGCGCCCCTCGGTCCGGCTGGCCGCGCTGATGAAGCTGCCGGTCACCTACGTCTGGACGCACGACTCGATCGGCCTCGGCGAGGACGGCCCGACGCACCAGCCGGTCGAGCACCTGTCCGCGCTGCGGGCCATCCCGGGCCTGGACGTCGTGCGGCCCGGTGACGCCAACGAGACCGCCGCCGCGTGGGCCACGATCCTCGAGCACACCGACCGCCCGGCCGGCCTGGCGCTGACCCGGCAGAACGTGCCGACGTTCCCGCGCGGCACCGACGGGTTCGCCACCACGGAGAACGTGCACAAGGGCGGTTACGTCCTGATCGACGCAGAGGGGGGCACCCCGGATGTCGTCCTGATCGGCACCGGTTCCGAGCTGCAGATCGCCGTCGAGGCCCGCGGCAAGCTGGCCGAGGAGGGCATCAAGGCCCGGGTCGTGTCGATGGTGTCGCGCGAGTGGTTCGACGAGCAGGACGACGCGTACCGCGAGACGGTCATCCCGGCCGCGGTCCGGGCCCGGGTCTCGGTCGAGGCCGGGATCGCGCAGAGCTGGCACGCCGTCGTCGGTGACGCCGGCCGCTGCGTCAGCCTGGAGCACTACGGCGCCTCGGCCGCCTACCAGACCCTGTACGACGAGTTCGGCATCACCACCGCCGCCGTCGTCCAGGCCGCCAAGGACAGCATCGCGGCAGCGGCCGCGATCAGCGGTCCCGGCGTACCACCGAAGCGCGCCGCCGCCGGACCGGTCGGGCCGGCCGACGCCAGCTGAAGTCACCTCCACAACAGAACATTCCGGAAGAAGGCATCGGACATGAACGATCGCTTGAAAGCACTCGCCGACGCGGGTGTCTCCATCTGGCTGGACGACCTGTCGCGCCAGCGGCTGACGAGCGGCAGCCTGGCCCAGCTGATCGACGAGAAGCACGTCGTCGGCGTGACGACCAACCCGACCATCTTCGCCAAGGCCATCTCGGACGCGGAGGCGTACGCCGAGCAGGTGACCCGGCTGGCCAACGACGGCGTCTCCGTGGACCAGGCGATCCGGGTGATCACCACCGACGACGTCCGCGACGCCGCGGACCTGTTCAAGCCGATCTACGACGACACCGAGGGCCAGGACGGCCGGGTGTCGATCGAGGTCGAGCCGAGCCTCGCGCACGACACGGCGGGCACCATCGAGCAGGCCAAGCTGCTGTGGGACATCGTCGGCCGCGAGAACGTGTTCGTGAAGATCCCGGCCACCAAGGCCGGCCTGGCCGCGATCACCGAGTCGCTGGCCGCCGGGATCAGCATCAACGTGACGCTGATCTTCTCGCTCGAGCGCTACAAGGCCGTCGCGGCCGCGTTCCTGACCGGGATGGAGAAGGCCGTCGAGAACGGCCACGACGTGACCAAGATGGCCAGCGTCGCGTCGTTCTTCGTCAGCCGGGTGGACACCGAGGTCGACAAGCGGCTGGACGCGATCGGCTCGGACGAGGCGAAGGCGCTGAAGGGCAAGGCCGCGATCGCGAACGCGCGGCTCGCCTTCGAGGCGTACGAGGAGATCTTCGACACCGACCGCTGGCGCGAGCTCGAGATCGCCGGCGCCAAGCCGCAGCGGCCGCTCTGGGCGTCCACCGGCACCAAGGACCCGTCGTACCCCCCCACCCTGTACGTCGACAACCTGGTCACCCGCGGCGTGGTCAACACGATGCCTGAGGCAACTATCAAGGCGGCCGAGGAGCACAGCTCGTTCTCCGGCGACACGGTCCGCGGCGACTACGCGGCCGACCGCAAGGTGATCGACGACCTGGAGAAGCTGGGCATCTCCTACGACCAGGTCGTGCAGGTGCTCGAGGACGAGGGCGTGGCGAAGTTCGACGCGTCCTGGTCGGAGCTGCAGGACACCGTCGCGGCGGCGCTCAAGGCGGCGGCCAAGTGACGGTTCCCACGGTAAGCACGCAGAACGGCGACTGGGCCGAGGTCGTCGGCAAGCTGGTCGAGGAGAAGATCGCGTCCCGGATCGCCGCGAAGGACGCGACGATCTGGGGCCCGGACGCCGAGCCCGAGGCCTCGATCCGGCTCGGCTGGGTCGACCTGCACGAGACGTCCCGCCCGCTGCTGGCCGAGATCGAGTCGCTGCTGGCCGACTTCCGGTCCGAGGGCCTGGACCGGATCGTGCTGTCCGGCATGGGCGGCTCGTCGCTGGCGCCCGAGGTGATCACCCGGACCGCGGGCGTCGACCTCGTGGTGCTGGACTCGACCGACCCGAGCGTGGTCGGCCGGGCACTGGCGGGTGACCTGTCGAAGACCGTGATCGTGGTGTCCAGCAAGTCCGGCGGCACGGTCGAGACCGACAGCCACCGCCGTACCTTTGCCAAGGCGTTCACCGACGCCGGGATCGACGCGGCGTCGCGGATCGTCGTCGTGACCGACCCAGGGTCGCCGTTCGAGAAGCTGGCGGCGGACGAGGGCTACCGCAAGACGTTCCTCGCCGACCCGAACGTGGGCGGCCGGTACAGCGCGCTGACCGCTTTCGGCCTGGTGCCCTCGGGTCTTGCGGGTGCCGACATCGCCGAGCTGCTGGACCAGGCCGCCGAGGCGGCCCCGGCGCTGCAGGCCGACTCCACCGACAACCCGGCCCTGTGGCTCGGTGCGGTGATCGCGGCCAGTGCGGGCCGGGACAAGGTGATCATCACGTCCGACGGCTCCGACATCGTCGGGTTCCCGGACTGGGCCGAGCAGTTGATTGCCGAGAGCACCGGCAAGCAAGGCACCGGCGTCCTGCCGGTGGCCGTCGAGGTGGGTGCGCCGGAGCTGCGCAGCGACGCGCCCGATCTGACCAACGCGCTGCTCGCCGAGAAGGCGACCAGCGGCGTGCCGACGGCGCTGACTTCGGGTTCGCTCGGTGGCCAGTTCCTGATGTGGGAGGTCGCGACGGCGGTGGCGGGCTACTTGCTCGGCATCGACCCGTTCGACCAGCCGGACGTGGAGAGCGCTAAGAAGGCCGCTCGCGGTCTGCTCGACGCGCAGCCGGAGCCGGAGGCCGCTGCCTTCACCGACGGCGCGGTCGAGGTTCGTGGTTCGGAGGGACTGCTGGACGGGGTCGACTCGCTGCAGGGCGCGGTGGACGCGCTGCTGGGCAAGCTCGACTCGGTCGGGTACCTGGCCGTCATGGCGTACCTCGACTCCGAGCGCGACGCGGACCTGCACGGCATCCGTCCGGCGCTGGCGACCAGGACCGGTCGTCCGGTGACGTTCGGCTGGGGACCGCGGTTCCTGCACTCGACCGGCCAGTACCACAAGGGTGGCCACCCCGAGGGCGTGTTCCTCCAGATCACCGGAGCGCACCCGACGGATGTCGAGATCCCGGACCGCCCGTTCTCGTTCGGCACGCTGATCTCCGCCCAGGCTGCCGGCGACGCGAACGTGCTGGCCGAGCGCGGCCGTCCGGTGCTGCGGTTGCACCTGACGGATCCGGGCGACGGCGTACGTCAGCTCTTGTCTCTGTTCGGCAACTAGACAACGGCAACTAGACAACGCGGAGGAAGCGGTATGACCGCTGAGCTCGACGACGGGCCGAAGCGCCCGGTGAACCCGCTGCGGGACCCGGAAGACCGGCGCCTGCCGCGGATCGCCGGGCCGTGCAGCCTGGTGATCTTCGGAGTCACCGGCGACCTGGCTCGCAAGAAGCTGATGCCGGCGGTCTACGACCTGGCGAACCGGGGGCTGCTGCCCCCGGGGTTCGCCCTGGTCGGGTTCGCCCGTCGGGACTACACCAACCAGGACTTCGCCCAGATCGTGCACGACTCGGTGAAGGAGCACGCGCGGACCCCTTTCCGCGAGGAGGTCTGGCAGCAGCTCGCCGAGGGGTTCCGGTTCGTGCCGGGCGACCTGACCGACGACGAGGCGTTCAAGCGGCTGCGCGAGACCGTCGACGAGCTCGACATCACCCGCGGTACGGGTGGTAACCACGCGTTCTACCTGTCCATCCCGCCAGGGCTGTTCCCGGAGGTCGTGCGGCAGCTGTCCGAGCACGGCCTGACCAACGAGACGGCCGGCTCGTGGCGGCGGGTGGTGATCGAGAAGCCGTTCGGTCACGACCTGCAGAGCGCGCGTGAGCTCAACCACGTGGTCGAGTCGGTGTTCCCGCCCGAGGCGGTCTTCCGGATCGACCACTACCTCGGCAAGGAGACGGTCCAGAACATCCTGGCGCTGCGGTTCGCCAACGCGATGTTCGAGCCGATCTGGAACAGCAACTATGTCGACCACGTGCAGATCACGATGGCCGAGGACATCGGGATCGGCGGCCGCGCGGGGTACTACGACGGCATCGGCGCGGCGCGTGACGTGATCCAGAACCACCTGCTCCAACTGCTGGCGCTGGTCGCGATGGAGGAGCCGGTCAGCTTCGACGCGTGGTCGCTGCGCCAGGAGAAGAAGAAGGTCCTGAACGCGGTCCAGTTGCCGGACCGGCTCGACCTGCACACCGCCCGCGGTCAGTACGCGGCCGGCTGGGCCGGTGGGGCGAAGGTCAAGGGTTACCTGCAGGAGGACGGGATCCCGCGCACGTCCGCGACGGAGACGTTCGCGGCGCTGCGGGTCGACGTCGACACCCGACGCTGGGCCGGTGTGCCGTTCTACCTGCGAACCGGTAAGCGGCTCGGCCGGCGGGTGACCGAGGTCGCGGTGATGTTCAAGCGTGCGCCGCACCTGCCGTTCACCAAGACCGAGACCGAGGAGCTGGGCCAGAACGCGCTGGTCCTGCGGATCCAGCCGGACGAGGGCATCACCATCCGCTTCGGCGCCAAGGTGCCGGGGACGACGATGGAGATCCGCGACGTGAACATGGACTTCCAGTACGGCGGTTCGTTCACCGAGTCCTCTCCCGAGGCGTACGAGCGGCTGATCCTCGACGTACTGCTCGGGGACCCGCCGCTGTTCCCCCAGCACACCGAGGTCGAGCTGGGCTGGAAGATCCTCGACCCGGTGATCAACTACTGGGCCAAGCACGGTCAGCCGGAGCAGTACGAGCCGGGCGCCTGGGGTCCCACGTCCGCCCACGAGATGCTCGCCCGCGACGGACGCGCCTGGAGGCGGCCATGATCATCGACCTGACCAACACCTCGTCGAGCGAGATCGCGTCGGCGCTGCTGCAGGCTCGCCGGCACGCGGGATCGCCGGCCATGGGCATGGTCGGCACGATCGTGGTCGTCGTCGACGAGGCCTCGCACCACGACGCGATGAAGGCGGCGAACGAAGCCGGGCGCGAGCACCCGTCGCGGGTGCTGGTCGCGATCCTGCGGCCCGGTCGCGGTGCGCCCGGCCTGGATGCCGAGGTGCGGATCGGCGAGGGCATTCCCGGCGAGGCCGTGCTGCTGCGGCTGCACGGGGAGCTGGCGAAGGTTCCGGAGTCGGTGATCACGCCGCTGCTGCTGCCGGACTCGCCGGTGATCGTGTGGTGGCCGGGCGGCGGGCCGAAGGTGCCGGCAGACGATCCGCTGGGCCGCCTCGGGCGGCGCCGGGTAACCGACGCGGCCGCGACCCGGCGGGCTTCGGTCGACTTCAGTGCGCGGGCCGAGGGGTACCAGCCGGGTGACACGGACTTCGCTTGGACGCGGCTGACGCCTTGGCGGGCGTTGATGGCCGCGGCTCTGGATCAGTACCCGACGAAGGTGACAGCCGCCGAGGTGGTCGGCGCGAAGGGCAATCCGAGTGCCGACCTGATGGCGTCGTGGCTGGCCTGCAACCTCGGCGTACCGGTCGAGCAGCGGAACTCGCGCGGCCCGGGGCTGACCGCCGTCCGGATGTTCACGCCGTCGGGGCCGATCGCGTTGACCCGGCCGGACGGTGCGGTGGCGACGTTCAGCGTGCCGGGGCAGCCGGATCGGCCGGTGGCGTTGAAGCGGCGGGTGACGGCGGAGCTGCTGAGCGAGGAGCTGCGGCGGCTGGATCCGGACGACGTGTACGCGAAGACGCTGGAGAGCCTGGTCGAGCGGGAGAAGCTGCCCGCGGCCGAGAAGACGACCGGGACGGCCAAGAAGTCGGCAGCGACGAAGGCGTCGGTGGCCGGGAAGAAGGTGGCTGCGCAGGCGGCAGCACCCGACTCCGCGAAGAAGGCCGCCGCCAAGAAGTCTGTCGCGAAAAAGTCTGCAACCAAGGCTGTGGCGAAGAAGGTGCCGGCGAAGCGCGTTGCCGGGAAGAAGACTGCGAGCAAGCGGGCGGCGAAACGATGACTGTTGATCCTGAACTGCTGATTCACCCCGATGCCGAGGATCTGGCCTTTCGGGTCGCCGACCGGTTCATCACCGCGGTGGTCGATGCGCAGAGCACCGGTGGCGTCGCTCAGGTGGTGCTGACCGGCGGGCGGGTGGCCGCGCGCGTGTACGCGGCGGTCGCGGAGTCGCCGGCCCGGGTCGAGATCGACTGGCACCGGGTCGAGTTCTGGTGGGGCGACGAGCGTTTCCTCCCCGCGGGCGACCCGGAGCGCAACGAGACGCAGGCGCGGGACGCCTTCCTGGCGAAGCTCGATGTCGATCCGGCGCGGGTGCATCCGATGCCGGCCGACACCGGTCAGGGCGCGGAGGCCGCGGCTGCGGCGTACGCCGAGGAGCTCGAGGCGGCCGGGTCGCCGACGTTCGACGTACTGATGCTCGGTGTGGGTCCGGACGGGCATGTGGCGTCGCTGTTCCCAGGCTATCCGCAGCTGGAGGAGCTCGAGGCGGCCGCGGTCGCCGTCCACGACTCCCCCAAGCCGCCGCCGACCCGCATCTCGTTGACGTTCCCGGTTCTGGACCGATCCCGCGAGGTCTGGTTCGTGGTTTCCGGCGACGACAAGGCCGATGCCGTCGCGAAGGCGTTGGGCGAGGAAGACATCCCGGCTGCCCACCCGAAGGGCCAGAACCGCACGCTCTGGCTGCTGGACGAGGCTGCCGCCGCCAAGCTGTCCTAGCCGTTTCGCAGGTCCGGCCCTCATCGAATCGTTCGGTGAGGGCCGAACTGTGCGGGTGACAGACTCCGGGTATGACGACCTTCCGCGAGCTGCACGACGCGTTCTTCGTGATGCCGAACGCCTGGGACGCCGGGTCGGCGGTGATTCTCGGCGCGGCCGGATTCCCCGCGATCGCGACGACGAGCGCGGGGATCGCGTTCTCGATGGCGAAGGGCGATCACACCCTCCCGGACGGCGCGCCGGCGGTGTCGCGCGAGGACATGTTCGAGCGGATCCGCGAGATCACGGCCGCGAGCGGTGTGCCGGTGAATGGGGATCTCGAGGACGGGTACGGCGCCGAGCCCGCGCGTGTCGCGGAGACGATCACGTTGGCGCGCGCGGCCGGACTGGCCGGCGGGAACATCGAGGACTACGACGGGCGCGAGCTGTACGGCGTCGAGCTGTCCGTCGAGCGCATCGTGGCCGCCCGCGAGGCAGCCGGGCCGGATTTCGTGCTGACCGCCAGGACCGACGGCCAGCTCCTGCGCAGGCCGACCGCGCTGGCCGACTCCATCGAGCGAGCCAACCGCTTCCGCGCGGCCGGCGCCGACTGCCTGTACGTCCCCGGCGTCAACGACCTCGCCACGATCCGCACCCTGGCCACCGAGATCGACGGCCCGCTCAACGTCGTCATCGGCCTGGGTACGTCGACGCTGACCGTCGACGACCTGCGCGAAGCCGGCGTCACCCGGATCAGCCTCGGCGGCAGCATCGCTCGCGCTGCCCTGGCCTTCGTCCGCCGCAGCGCCGAGGAGCTCGCCACCCGGGGCACCATCACCTTTGCCGCCGACCAGATCCCACAGGCTGACTTGAACCAGCTCTTCGCGCGATCATCCAAGGGTGACCACTGACCCTGGTGTACGCCCGCTCGCCACGACCCACGGCGTCGTCGGGCTCCTGACCTGCGCCTGCCTGATCGTCTTCTACACGATCGGCGAACCCTTCGGAGCCATCAACGACGTCGGCAACGCTGCGTACGGCGTCCTCAGCCTCGCCCTGGCCTGGCAGCTGCGCCCACACCATCCGCTTGGCCTGGGCCTGGCTGCCGTCGGGGCAGTATTGACCGTCGTCGGGACTGTGCTGGTGTTGAGCGATGCCACCGGGTTCTACCTCGCCGGGCTCGTGTCGAGCTTCGGGTTTGCGTTGATCGGTGGGTGGCTGGTGATCTTCTGCCGCACCGCTCGACTGCCTCCGGCCGGCGTGGTTGCTGGGGTTGTGATGCTGCTCGGGCTGGTGAGTGGGCCCGGGATCGTGATGGGGATCGACGACATGGACACCGCGCCCGCGTGGCTCTTTGCGGGCGGGTTGAGTTGGGCGGGGACCTACCTGCTGTTTCCGGTCTGGAGCCTACGGCTGGTCCGGCGAAACGCTGCCGAACGCGCGGGCTAGCGGCGGGAACATCCCGCGCACATCGCCACCCCCAACCCAGATCCCGATCGCCAGCACAGCAGTTGCCTCTAGCAACGTTGCCCGCCGCAACCCGCCGGCGTACACCGGCTCGCAGCCGAGGTCCCGGACCAGCTCCGCAACCAACTCCAGGTCGCCGTCACCGCACATCGGCACCCCCAGGCCCGCCGGCGGGTCGCTCCAGACCAGATCAGCCGCCGAGTTGAACGCCTTCACCACCTGCACCCCCGGCACCGCCGCAGCGATCAGCTCTGCCGTCCGCGGCTGGGCCAGCGTGAAGTCGCGATGATCGATCGAATTCGTGCAGTCGATCAACGTGCTCCCGGCCGGCACCAGAGCAGCGACCTCCACTGCCACCTCGGCCGGCACGGCTAACAGCACGACCTCGCCGTACGCCGCGGCCTCCTCCAACGACCCCGCCGCCGCGCCAACCCGCTTGGCTACCTCGGCGGCCCGGTCGAGTGAGCGGCCGCCGATCATTACCTCGTGCCCGGCACGCACCCACTGCCCGCCGAGCGCCTCAGCCATCAATCCGTTTCCGAGTATCCCTATCCGCATTCCTCGACCCTAGAGAATCCGAAGCGCACCTCCAGGTGCCCAACGGCTGACGCACAATGGCTCGGTGGAGCAGACGTTCTTTGCCGATTGCCCGGCGCGGGTCGCCGCCGACCTGATCAGCGGCCGCTGGCCGATGGTGATCCTGTACGCGCTCGCCCGCGGCCCCGGGCGACCCGGGGTACTCCGGGCGCAGATCGGCGGCATCAGCCAGAAGGTCCTCACCGAAACCCTCCGGCGGCTCGAGCACAACGGTCTCGTCGAGCGCCGCCGGTACGCCGAAGCGCCGCCGCGTGTCGAGTACTCGCTGACCACCGCGGGCCAGGAC
Organism: Kribbella sp. NPDC026611; assembly: GCF_040638345.1. Taxonomy (NCBI): domain Bacteria; kingdom Bacillati; phylum Actinomycetota; class Actinomycetes; order Propionibacteriales; family Kribbellaceae; genus Kribbella; species Kribbella sp. NPDC026611. The sequence goes on along the minus strand of NZ_JBEZYC010000004.1, from coordinate 422,884 downwards.
CTGCTCGTCCCGATCCGTGCCCTCGGCGACTGGGCCGAGGTTTACGCCGGTCAGCTGCCGACCGACAACAAACCGTAAACGCGCTGCGGCACAGTGCTGGAGTCAGCCCGATCCCGCACCCGGAGGGCCCGCAATGTTCACGCTGCAGCAGCTCGTCGACGCCCCGCCCGCCGAGGTCGTCCGCGCTTTCACCGAGCCCGAGCCGTTCGCCGCCTGGTTCCTCGCCGAGGGCTTCACCACCCCGAGCGACCGGGTCGCCATCGACCCGCGGCCCGGCGGCCTGATCTCAGCCGTCTTCGTCGGCGGCGACGGCACCGAGGTCCCGTTCATCCTGCACTTCGGCGCCCTCGACCTACCGCACCACGTCGAGTTGCACTTCGACGAGCCCGCCGAAGACATCACCGTCGACCTGACCGAGCTCCCCGACGGCCGCACCCAGCTCGACTACCGCAGCGTCGGCCTCACCGACGACCAGCAGTCCGCCATCAAGCCCGGCGTAGCCACCATGCTCAACCACCTGGCCACGTACTACGCGTCTTGAGCGCCGCAACCGCGTCCAGGCGGAACCAGCAGCTCAGCCGCGGTAGATGCCGGGCATTGGGCCGGGGCGCGGGTGGGCGGCGGGTCCGTAGCCGGCCTGGCCGCTTGCGCCGGACGCGTCGTCGAGGCCCGAGTCGCCGGTTGCTCCGAGGAGGCGTCTGGTGAGGGTGTCGCGGGAGGACAGGAGCTCGTCGACGGCTGCACGCAGCGACTCCGGCCCTGGCGCCGTACCCGCTTCGGCCGCGAGGAGGACAGTTCGGCGGACCAGTTCCTTCATGAAGGAGGCCGTCGTACCTTCGGTCCGCGCGACCACCTCGTCCATCACGTCGGCCGACAGGTCCAAGGCCGGGCCGTAGAGCTCGAGGAGGCGACCGCGGCCGGCGGCGTCGGGGAGCGGGATCTCGACCGCCATGTCCACCCGTCCCGGCCGCTGCATGAGCGCCGGTTCCAGCAGATCCGCCCGGTTGGTCGTCAGCAGGAAGGCGACATCGGCATCCTGCGCCAACCCGTCCATCTCGTTCAGGACCTGGAACAGCAGCGGGTTTTCGGCGCCGAGCGAGTAGTCCCGCGCCTCGGCCACCAGGTCGCAGTCCTCGAGTACGACGAGCGCCGGCTGCAGCATCCGCGCCAGCGCGCACGCCTGCGCGATGAAGTGAATGCTCGTCCCCGCCAGCAGTACGACCGTGAACTCCGGCAACCGCGACAGGACATACCGGATGGTGTGGGTCTTACCCGTCCCCGGCGGCCCGTACAGCAACACACCGCGCCGCAGGTGCTGACCGGCGGCGAGCAGCGTTTCCCGGTGCTCGGCGATCCCGACCACCTCGCGCTCGATCCGCTCGAGCACTCCGTCGGGCAGGACGACGTCCGCCCGGCCGAGTTCCGGTCGCGGGTGCAGCCGGAACGGACCCACGCCCTGCCCGAACTCGTGCCCCTCGAACGACACCACCTTCCCCCGGAACACGTTGTGCTCCCGGATCAGCTCCGGCAGCGCCGTCAGGAAACGCTCTCCCGCGCTCTTCTCCGCAACTAGGATCTCGAGATCGACGTTCATCCGCCCGTACTGCGGATTCGCCGCCCGCAGCAGCGCGACGTACCGGTCCGCGCCCTGCACCCCGAGGTAGAACCCGAACGCGACGCAGTCCATCTCCTCGTCCACGTCGATCTGCAGCCGCTGGTAGTCGACCGCCCCGATCCCGAACCGGTCGTACTCCGCCAGCTCGAGCAGCTCCCCCAGCGAGTGGTGCCCGCGGTTCGACCCCGCCAGCCCGACCACCTCGAACGAGTCGAACCACGCCTCGACCGCCCGCTGCACGTTCGGCAGGTCGTACGACGCGAACGTCGTCGCCACCACCGGCACCTGCTCGGGCTCCACGCCGAGATGCGCGAGCAACCGCTCTCTCAGGCTCTCCCGCTGCGCCCGCCCGCCGCCGGCGCCCTGCATCCGCTCCAGGAACCGCGTGAACAACCGCGCGAACTCGTCGATCTCGGTCTCGTCCGGCATCCCGAAGTACCCCCTCGTCGTTCCAGCGACCGGCCCTATCCGGAGGACCTCCGTAACGCGGCTAGGATCATCACCATGACAGATTCCGAGTCCACCGACCGTCCGTACACCGCCTTCCCGGTGCGGATCGGTCTGCAGGTCCAGCCCCAGCACGCGCAGTACGCCGACATCCGGCGGACGGTCGCCGCGGCCGAGGAGATCGGCGTCGACGTCGTGTTCAACTGGGATCACTTCTATCCGCTGTCGGGTGAGCCGGAGGGCCTGCACTTCGAGTGCTGGACGATGCTCGCCGCCTGGGCGGAGGCGACCGAGCGGGTCGAGTTCGGCGCGCTCGTCACCTGCAACTCGTACCGGAACCCCGACCTGCTCGCGGACATGGCCCGCACCGTCGACCACATCAGCGACGGCCGGCTCATCTTCGGCATCGGCTCCGGCTGGTTCGAGAAGGACTACGACGAGTACGGCTACGAGTTCGGTACCGCGGGAGGCCGCCTGAACGCTCTCGGCGAGGCGCTGCCCCGGATCCAGGAGCGCTGGACCAAGCTGAACCCGAAGCCGACCCGCGACATCCCGGTCCTGATCGGCGGCGGCGGCGAGAAGAAGACGCTCAAGCTGGTCGCGCAGTACGCGAACATCTGGCACGGCTTCGGCGACGCCGAGACGATCGCGCACAAGCACCGCGTCCTCGACGAGCACTGCGCCACGATCGGCCGCGACCCGGGCGAGATCGAGCGCTCGGCCGGCGTCGGCAACAAGTCGCCGGAGGAGATCGGCAAGTCGATGCTCGACGTCGGCACCCGGCTGTTCACGGTCTCGTCGTCCGGGCCGGACTACGACCTCGGCCTGCTCCGCGAGTGGGTCAGCTGGCGCGACGAGCTGAACGCCAAGTAGGCAGGCCTGTCCGGGTGGCGGGGCGCACCTCGCCACCCGGATAAGATCTCCCGCATGGTTTCGAAGTACGAACGCGGTTCGGTGCGGGCGATCACCCGGTGGGGTGCGGACGTGATGCACCGGGTCAACCAGCCGGTGACCGATTTCGGTGCGGATCTGCAGACGCTGGTCGCGGACATGTTCGCGACGATGGACGCCGCGGAGGGCGTCGGCCTGGCGGCGAACCAGGTGGGCGTCGACCTGCAGCTGTTCGTGTTCGACTGCCCGGACAAGGACGGCAACCGGGTCGAGGGCGTCGTCTGCAACCCGGTGGTCGAGCTGCCCGAGGGCAAGGACCGCAACCTGGACGAGGGCGACGAGGGCTGCCTGTCGCTGCCCGGCGCGTTCACCAAGTGCGCCCGCCCGGATTACGCCAAGGTCACCGGCGTCGACGAGCACGGCGACTCGGTCAGCTACGAGGGTAACGGCCTGCTGGCCCGCTGCCTCCAGCACGAGACCGACCACACCCAGGGCACGGTCTTCGGCGACCGCCTTTCCCGCAAGTACAAGAAGCGCCTCTTCGCCGAGGCCGAGGAGTTCGCGCCGGACTACCCGAGCGACTGGCCACTCACCCCGATGGCCGACCACGACAACGAGCACGAAGACACCCCGGCCACCTGAGTCAGCGATCGAGCGCGTGCCGCTTGATCGCGACCGCCCGCTCGATCGCGGCCGTCATCGGCAGCGCGACCGGGGCACGGGCACTGGCGAGCGTCGACGCGACACCGCGAAGAGCCGTGTCGACGGACGGAACCTCCTGCTGGATGGCGACGGTCAGCTGGCTCACCTCGTCGGCTGACTGGCCGCGCAGTGGGAGCAGGTAGAAGTACCGTCCGTCCTCGCGTTCGCCGATGATCTGTCCACCGAGCCGTGCGACCGTGCTGAGCGGGGGGACGCTGTCCGGCTGGAGGTGCCCGGTCGCGTACCGCTCGTCCGCCGGACGTGCCGCACCCCATGCCGCCATCACCCGGCGCCCGATGCCCTGCTGCTGGTACTCCGGGTCCACGGCGAGGATGATCCCGTGCGGGACCGGCTGCCGGTCCCAGTACGCGCGCGTCTCCGCGCCGATCACGCCGCGCCCAGGGACCCGCAGCTCACCCGCCCCCGGACTGGTCCACACCGACTGGGGACCCCGCGGCCGCGACCCCATCCGGACGCCGACGAGGCGGCCCTCGGTGGTCTCGGCAACCATCGCGCTCGGGTTCCGGAAGTCGTCCGAGGTCGCGAACCGGCGGTAGACCTCGAGCCTCGCCTCCCGCACACTCTCCTGCCGGTGGCTGGGCGCCCAGGCGGCCTCCATGTCCGCGACGAGGGGAGCCAGGTCGGTCAGCTCGGCGCGGTCGGTCACCAGGCGAAGGTTGATCGCCGTCACCAGCGGGCCTTCTCCAGGGCCGCGAGGACCGCCTCGACGGTGTCGGACGGGGTCTGTCCGGTGGTGTCCAGCCACAGGCCTCGGCGCGGGATCTCCTCCAGGCCTTCCTGCAGAGCTCGCACGCCGTCCTCCAGGGAGTCGCCCCAGTCGCGGTACGAGTTGTTGCCACCACGCCCGATCTCCCGCTCGACGATCGACTCCACCGACGGGACCAGGACGACGAGGTACGGCGTGATCCCGCGCAGCCGCGAGAACCAGCGTTCGACGTGGTCGCCGAGGATGATGTCGCTGCAGACGAAGTCGAACCCAGCGTCCGCGTAGTGCTGGGCGATCAGGGCGGTGGCGTCGTACCGCAGTTCCAGCTGGCGGACTGCCTCGGCTGAGGGGTCCGGTGTCATGATCTCGGCGCCGGCGACCACTCCGCGGTAGAAGACGTCGCCGTCGAGTGTCGCCGCGGGCGCGCCGAGGCGGGCGGCCAGCAGCGGTGCGATGGTGGACTTCCCGGCCGCCTGCATGCCGGTGACGAGCACTACTTTCGGGCTGCTTCCCATGCCTCCGCCGTCAGCTTGTAGATGGTGGCATCGAACTCGACACCGTCCTCCTCCAGCACCTGCTCATGGTCGAAGCTCATCCCGAGCCGGCGCATCACCGCGATGCTACGGACGTTCGGCGTGTCGGTCACCGAGATTACGTGCGAGAGCCCGAGCGTGGTGAACCCGTACTCGATCCAGGACGACGCCGCCTCGGTCGCGTAGCCGTGTCCCCAGTGCTCGCGAGCCAGGCGCCACCCGATCTCGGTGTCCGGGAACCACGGGGTCCGCTGCAGCCCGCAGGCGCCGAGAAACGCGCCGTCGGCGCGACGCTCGATCGCCAGGAATCCGCTCCCCTTGGCGGCGTACTGCTCGTTGACCGCGGACGCGATCTCCAGCGACGCCTCCCGGGAGAGCACGCCGCCGAGGTACTCGGTCACCTCCGGGTCCGCGTTCATCGCGATCCACGGATCAAGGTCGGTCTCCCGGAACGGGCGCAGTACCAGGCGTTCCGTCGTCCGCATGTGTCCCCCTAGCGGGTCGAGGTGTCAGGGGCGGGTGGCGTAGAAGGCGACGGCCGCGGAGCTGGCGACGTTGAGCGAATCGACGCCGTCGGTCATCGGGATGCGGACGATGAGGTCCGCCTGCTCGAGGACGTGCGGCTTGAGGCCGTGGCCCTCGGTGCCGAAGATCAGCGCGAGGCGGTCGTCCTTGCGGTCGGCGAGCTCGTCGAGGGTGATCGAGTCGTCGGTGAGCGCCATCGCGGCAGCGACGTACCCGTGCTCCTGCAGGTGCTGGAGGTCGCCGGGCCAGCTGGTCAGCCGCGTCCACGGGATCTGGAAGACAGTACCCATCGAGACCTTGATCGAGCGGCGGTACAGCGGGTCGGCGCAGGTTGGCGTCACCAGCACCAGCCCGACGCCGAGCGCGGCCGCGGCGCGGAAACCGGCGCCGACGTTGGTGTGGTCCACGATGTCGTCGAAGATCGCGATCCGGCGGACATCTTCGGTGAGCAGGTCGGTGAGGGGCCGCGCGGGACGACGCTTGTACGACGCGAGCGCGCCGCGGTGCACGTGGAAACCGGTGACCTGCTCGGCCTGCTCCTCAGAAACGACGTACACGGGCTTGTCGGGCCACTTCTCCAGCACGTCCTGCAGCGAGTCGAGCCATCGCGGCGCCAGCAGGAAGGACCGGGGTTCGTAGCCGGCGTCCGCGGCTCGGCGAATGACTTTGTCGCCCTCGGCAATGAACAACCCGTGCTCTTCTTCGAGGAGGCGACGGAGACTGACCTCCCGCAGCTGCACGTAGTCGGCGAGGCGCGAGTCGGAGGGGTCCTCGACAGGTACCAGCGTCACGCCTCGACCCTGTCCGCCTGGGTGCCGATCTCCACCACGTTGCCGATGACAACGATCGCCGGTGCGCCGACGCCTTCGGCTGCCATCTTCCCGGCGATTCCGGCCAGGTCGGACGTCACCACCTGCTGACCGGGCAGCGTTCCGTCAGCGATCGCCGCAGCGGGGGTGTCAGCCGGTTTGCCGTTGGCAATCAATGTCTCGGTGATCGCCGGCAGGTTCTCCACCGCCATCAGCAGGACGAGGGTGCCGTGGAGGTGCGCCAGAGCGTCCCAGTTGACCAGCGAGTCGGGGTGCGACGGCGGGATGTGGCCGGACACCACCGTGAACTCGTGCGTCACCCCGCGGTGGGTGACCGGGATCCCCGCCACTGCCGGCACCGAGATCGAGCTCGTGATCCCCGGCACGACAGTCCACGGGACGCCGGCCGCCGCGCAGGCCAGGGCCTCTTCGAAGCCACGGCCGAAGACGTAGGGGTCGCCGCCCTTGAGGCGTACGACGACCTTCCCCTCGCGGCCACGCTCGACCAGGATCCGGTTGATCTCTTCCTGCTGCGCTGCCCGACCCCGCGGCAGCTTCGCCGCGTCGAACAGCTCCACCTCCGGGTGCAGCTCGTCCAGCAACTGCTGCGGCGCCAGGCGATCCGCCACCACCACATCGGCCTCGGCGAGCAACCGCCGTCCGCGCACGGTGATCAGGTCCGGGTCCCCCGGTCCCCCGCCGACCAGGTACACGCCCGGTCGCCGGTCCACGTCCCGCGCCGCCAGCTCGCCGGTCCGCAGCCCCTCCAGGATCGAATCCCGGACGGCGGCCGACCGTCGGTGATCGCCACCGCCGAGGACGCCGATCGTCACGTTGTCGTGCTGCCCCGAGGCCGGCGTCCACGCCGTTGCCCGGGACCGGTCGTCGGAGCGCACGCAGAAGATCCGGCGTTCTTCGGCTTCGGCCGAGACCTGGTCGTTGACCGCGGCGTCGTCCGTCGCGACCACGACGTACCAGGCGCCGTCCAGGTCGCCGGCGGCGTACCCGCGCTCGGTCCAGCGCAGCGCCGGGTTGCTGAGCAGTCCCTCGATCGTCGGCGTGATCGACGGCGAGATCAGGTCGATCACCGCACCGGACTCGAGTAGCCGCGGTAGCCGCCGCTGGGCGACTCCCCCGCCGCCGACGACGACTACGCGTCGTCCCTCGAGGACGAGCCCGGACAGGTACTGCTGGGTCACGAGCTGATCCCTGCGTCCTCGAACGTCGCCATCTCGGACAGCGCGCGGACCGCGCAGGTCAGGATCGGGTACGCGAGAACCGCGCCGGTCCCCTCGCCCAGGCGCAGGTCGAGATCGACCAGCGGCTGCAGGCCGAGCGTCTTCAGCGCGACCGCGTGCCCAGGCTCGGCAGAGCGGTGGCCGGCGACGCAGTAGTCGATCACGGCCGGGCTGAACGCCTGCGCGACCAGCCCCGCCGCGCCCGCGATCACGCCGTCGAGGATGACCGGGACCTTGTTGGCCGCGGCGCCGAGGATGTATCCGGCGAGGGCCGCGTGTTCGAGGCCGCCGTACGCCTGGAGTGCCTCGAGCGGCTCGGTCGGCGGTACGGCGTGACGCTTGAGCGCAGCCTCGACGATCGCGGTCTTGTGGGCGAGCATCGCGTCGTCGATGCCGGTGCCGCGGCCGGTGACCTCCACGGCGGTCGCGCCGGTGAAGGTGGCGATCAGCGCGGCGCTCGCGGTGGTGTTCGCGATGCCCATGTCGCCGGTGAGCAGGCAGCGGTACCCCTCGCGGACGAGCTGGTCGGCGAGGTCGAAGCCGACCGCGACGGCCGCGCGGGCCTCTTCCTCGGTCAGGGCTTCGATCTGCGAGAGGTCGCGCGTGCCGGGGCGGATGTTGGCGTGCACGATGTCGAGGCCGTCGACCGGGGTCGCCACGCCGACGTCGACCACGCGGACGTCGACGCCGTTGTTGGCCGCGAACGCGTTCACCGCGGCGCCGCCGCCCGCGAAGTTGGCCAGCATGGCGGCAGTCACTTCCTGCGGCCAGGGGGAAACGTTCTGTGCGTGCACGCCGTGGTCGGCGGCGAACACGGTCACGACCGCCGGCGCCGGAACCGCGGGCCGGGCGCTGCCGGTGATCCCGGCGACCTTGACGGAGAGCTCCTCGAGCACGCCCAGCGAGCCGGCCGGCTTGGTCAGCACCGCCTGCCGCTCGGTCGCGGCCCGCATCGCGCCTTGGTCGGCCGGCTCGATCCGCTCCAGGTACTCCTCCACCGTGTCCTCCACTCGGTCACCTCGGCGTCCATCCGTACTTTCGCTCCGATCTTCGCATCTCCCGGTGGGTGCCCCTGGGGCGCCCGGCGGGATGTGGACAGTAATGTCGGGATCACCACACGTCTCGAGATCCCGGAGGATCACAGATGTCGCTCGATCGTCCCGTCGCCCCGGACCCGTACGAACTCCTCCCGAAGGTGGGTTCGTTCACCGTGACCAGCACCGACGTCTCCGACGGTGAGCCGATGCCGGACGCGCAGGCGTTCGCCGGCGGCAACACGTCGCCGCAGCTGAGCTGGTCCGGATTCCCGGCGGAGACCAAGGGGTTCGTCGTCACCTGCTTCGACCCGGACGCCCCGATCGTCTCCGGCTTCTGGCACTGGGTGCTGGTCGGCCTCCCCGCCGACGTCACCGAGCTCCCCACCGGGGCCGGTACGACGGAACGCCTGGAGAGCGGCGCGTTCCACATCCGCAACGACTTCGGCATGAAGAGCTTCGGCGGCGCCGCTCCCCCCGCCGGCGACCAGGTCCACCGCTACTACTTCGTCGTCCATGCCCTCGACATCGAAGCCCTCGACGTAGACGGCGACGCCACCCCGGCGGTCGTCTCCTTCAACCTAGCCTTCCACACCCTGGCTCGCGCCATCCTGACCCCGACCTACCGCATCGAGGCGTAGCCCTACTTCACCCGGCGGGCCTCGACCCTGACGAAGGGGCCCGCCGGGTAGACGAACACGCGCTGCACGCTCGTGATCGGCTCCTTGGCGCCGAGGAACGCGGTGCCTTTCGCACCCGGGAGCAGCTGGAACTGGCTCGCGTTGGACAGTTTGAGGCCTCGCGTGTACTTGTCGAGGTCCGCGTCGTCACCGGCGAACGTCTCGCTCCAGGTGTCGATGTAGTCGCTGATCCCGGTCGCCTCGATCTGCTGGCCGGTGGCGGTGACGACAACGACCTCGTACATCGTGATCGTCTCCTCGGACCGGTTGTTGACCTGAGCGATCAGATACGTGATCGGCCGCGCGTGCGCCAGCCGCCGGTAGTCGCCGTACCGCTGCAGGCGCGGATCCAGGATGTTGGCCGGGATCTGGATGCTGCCGGTGGCACCTTGGTACTGGAACGTGTACGTCCCCGGCCCGGTCAGCACCGGCTTGACCGGAACCGACGGCCTAGTTGCCGGGACCTTGGTCGGTGGTGCCTGCGATGTCACGCGCGTCTGCGGCGGCGCACCCGACGGGACGTCCTTCACACACCCCGCCGCGCAAAACACCAACGCCCCCGAAACGATCAAAACCTTCAACATCAGCCCCCTCGCGGCGCCGCCCCCAGCACCACACCGAGTCATTGTGAGCGGCCCGGTACCCGAGCGACCAGACCTCAGACGCCGCTGAGGTACACCCATTCGCCGTTTTCGCGGGTGAAGGTGCTGGTTTCTTGGTGGGTGCCGGGGGTGCCGGCGGATTGGTAGTGGGCCCGGAACTCGACGGTTCCTTCGGTGTGGAAGGGGGTGCCGTCGGTGGTGCGGACGATTTCCAGTCCGGTCCATTGCAGGTTCGGATCGAGGTCGATGGTGGCCGGGCGGGTCTTGGCGGACCAGGTCTGGCGGAGGTACGGCGCGTTGCGGACGACGAAGGCGGAGTACCTCGAGCGCATCAACCGCTCGGCTGTCGTCGCGGTTGCTGCGCCGGTGTGGAGCGGTTGGCAGCAGTCGGCGTACGTCGCGGATCGGCCGCAGGGGCAGGCGTCGGGGGATGGCATGCTCCGATTGTTGCCGACCGGCTCTGGATCCGGGGCTCAGCTCCGGCTGACGGTCGCGAGCCAGGCGGGCGCGCCGTGCTCGTGGTAGCGCGTTGCCACCGTGGTTGGCTCGAGGTGGGTGATGGTCCAGTGGGGGTCCTGGGCGAAGGCAGCGTGCAGGTCTTCACGGCTGATCGGATGCGGGCCAGGGTCAGATCCTTCGTTGCTGAAACAGAGGATGTGGAGGGTCGTGCCGGAGGACGCGACTTTCGCGAGGCTGGCGGCGTACTCGGCGCGCTCCTCGGCGTCGAAGGTGTGGAAGAGACCGGAGTCGAGGATCGTGTCGAAGCGGCGATCGAGACTCTCCAGGTGCAGCGCGTCGGCCGTCGCAAACTCCGCCGGGAGCCCCCTCTCGGCGGCCTTCGCGCGAGCCTGTGCGAGAGCGCTTTCTGCTACATCGACCCCGAGGACGGACAAGCCGAGCGACGCCAGGTGGAGCGCGTTCTCGCCGCCTCCACAGCCGGCGTCGAGCACCTCGCCGGTGAACCCGCCGTCCGCGGCCAGCCGGACCACAGCGGGCTGGGGTGCTCCGACATCCCAGGGCGCCGGGCCGTCCTGGTACGACGCGTCCCACGGCTGCCCGGTCATTCGCTCGTGGCTGGTCGGTCGACGTCCGTCGTACAGTTCCGCCATCGTCGCGCTCCTCAGAATCAGGTGTACGGCGATTATTCGACGACCAGCTGCGGTTCGGGAACAGGCATCGCGGCCACCTCCGCCGCGAGCTCGTCGTACTGCTGCCGCGTCAGCTTCTCGGTCAGCACGACGCTGACCCGCCCGCCCTTGCGGCCCCACGCACCAACGATCCGGCCGTCGACGAGCACACCGTTCGGGTGGAAGGAGTCGGCGGCGTCGGTCACGGTTCTCAGCCCGGGCCCCACGAAGCGAGCCCCGTGATCTCGGCCGAGCAGTCGCAGATCAGGCGCGACCAGGAAACGTGTTCCGGTAATCCTCACCTCCGTGGTCAGGACGCTCTCCAAGTCCTCTTGCAGCACCCACGCCTGCACGCCGTCGAAATCCACCTCGGCAAGCTCGTCCGAGAGCTTTCTCCAGACAGTCCCCGCATCGGCGAGCGACAACCCGGACCACCAGGAGAACGCCTTCGGCGTCGTCGGTCCGAAGGCGCGAAGATGGCGCCGGCACAGCTCCACCCGCGCCTCGGAAACGGGAATCTCGGGCCGCGGTACCTCCCGGGCCCAGAGCGACTTCGTGTCCCACCGGACAGCGATCCGCCCGCTCGCACACGCCTCGCGCAGTCCGGGGAGATTCGCTCCGCGCCGTACTTCGCCGTCGAGAGCGCGGCAGATCCGCTCCGCGAGTACGTCGATCCGCCGTACCGCGTCGTCATCGATCGGCAGCCGGCCCAGCGTGAACACGCCGAAGTCGTTGGTCGGCAGCACATACACGGCTGCGCGCGGGCTGTAGGTCTGGATCAGGGACGGGTGCTCCCAGTCCGCTGGTTCGCAGGCCGCGACCCGGGCGTGGAGGGCCAGCAACGCGTCCCGCGGAGCCGTGTCCTGCAAGCCGGCGTACGCCGCCGCGGCCAGTGCGCCTGGCGGCAGACGGTCCACGAGGTTGTTGACGCGCAAGCGATGGGCGACGGCTTGGTCCCGCGTCACCGACTTCATGGTCCGACCGTACGAGGAAAAGACGTCATGCCACGTCTTGTTCAGCTCCGGAAGTCGTAGTTGTAGACCATGATGACGCCGACGAGCAGGGCGAGGGCGGCCAGGATCATGCCGATCGCGGCGGCGGGTTTGCCGCGGCGGGTGCCGGCGAGTACGACGATCGCGAGGGCCAGCGCGGGTACGGCGAACGGGAACGCGAGGTACTGGCGGATCGGGAACCTGTCGATGAGATTCGAGAACGGCAAGAACGGAGCGACCAGCCCGGCCAACCCGAGAAACAGCGCCACGACGCTGAGTGCAGCCGAGCCGGACGACGTCTGGGTGCCTTGTGGACCACCGGGCCCGGGCTGCTGCGCGTAGTCCGGCCAGAGATTCAGTGGGTAACTCGTCCCCGGCCGCTGCAGACCGGGGTGGTGCGGGCCGGGGCCGGGCGGTGGGTTCGGTCCCGGGTTGTGGTTCGGGTCGGAGGGGCCGTGGGTCATCAACACTCCATCGGTGGGTCGTTGCCGCTGCTACCCGTACCTGGGCGCGCCGTCCTCACCCTCGACGCAGTACCCGGGCCGGTGGTTCCGCGGCCGGTTTGGTTCGATGGGTGCATGAGCCTTCGCAGGCGTACATTGCTGGCCGGCACAGCCGCGATCCCGCTGGCCGGATCCGTTCAGACCGCATCGGGAGTTGGCAATCAGGTGAGCCAGGCGAGCACAGTTAAGGACCGGATCACGCAACTGGTCGAGCAGTACGCCGAGGGCCCGGCGCCGATCGTGCTCCTCGGCGACCCGGTCCTCCGCCGGCAGAGCGAGCCGTACGACGGCCAGGTCGACGAGCAGACCCTCACCGCCTTCATCGCCCTCCTCCGCCGCACGATGGAGGCCGCGCCAGGAGTCGGCGTCGCGGCACCGCAGGTCGGCGTACCCGTGCAGATCGCCGTACTGCAGGACCCGGCCAACCTCCCGCCCGAGTATGCCGAGGCGCGCGACCGGTACCCACTGGAGTTCTTTGCCGCGATCAACCCGTCGTACCACCCCGCAACGGCTCGCCGCGTCGGGTTCTACGAGGGCTGCCTGAGCATGCCCGGCTACACCGCGGTCGTGAACCGCGCCCTCTCGGTCGACGCGACGTACGACGATGTCTCCGGCAAGCGCACCTACCGCACCTTCACCGGTTGGCAAGCCCGCATCGTCCAGCACGAAACCGACCACCTCCACGGCACGGTGTACGTCGACAAACTCGAGCCGGGCTCGCTGTCCACGCAGGAGCAGTACGTCGACCTCTGGAACGACCCCACCCCAACCCACGCCGCCGAACAACTCAGCTTCCACCTCGACTGAGTCGATCCCGCCTCAGCGCGCGGCAGGCAGGCTCACATCGCGGCGGAGGGTCTGCAGGATGTCGAGCTCGCGCTCGATGTCCCGCCGCTTCGCTTCCAGCCGCTCGACCTGCTCGGCCAAGAGCACTTCCAGCGTGCCGGTGCGCTCCTCCGGCGGCGCTTCCAGGCACGGCAGCAGCTCGCCGATCGTGACGCTGCACAGACCCGCGGCGAACAGGTGCTGAATCAGCACGACCCGCTCCACCGTGTCGGCGTCGAAGTCGCGCCACCCGCCCGCAGTACGCACGGAGCGGATCAGGCCCTGCTCCTCGTAGTACCGCAGGGACCGCGCGCTGACGCCGGTCGCGTCGGCCAGCTCTCCGATCAGCATGATCTCAGTCTTGCACCTCACACCAATGTGAAGTCCGAGCATCAAGGTCTCCGCTGAAAGGAACCTCATGCACTGGCTGTATCTCGCCGTCGCGGTCGTCTTCGAGATCGCCGTCGCCCTGTCCGCCGGCAAGGCCGAGGGCTTCACCAACCGCGGCTGGACCGCCGCGACCCTCGTGACCGGTGCCCTAGGCACCTACTTCCTCGGCCGCGCCCTCCTCACCTTCGACGTGGGCGTCGGCTACGCCCTCTGGACCTCCCTGGCAGGCGTCGGCATCACGCTCCTCGGGGCGCTGCTGTTCGGCCAACGCCTGACATGGCGCAAGGCAATCGGCATCGCCCTGGTCATCGGCGGCGTAGTCGGCCTCCAACTCTCCCTCTGATCGGACCGCCCCATGACAACCACCCGCGCCGCCTGGCCCACCCTCCTGCTGGCCGGCGCCTTCGAAATCGGCTACGCCCTCTCGGTCGCCGGCAGCCACGGCTTCACCGCGTGGACCTGGTCCGCAGCCGCCCTCATCTTCTTCCTACTCACCCTCTGGACCTTGAGCCGCGCCCTCCGCACCATCGAGGTAAGCACTGGCTACGCCATCTGGGCCGGCACCGGCTCCGTAGGCACCGCCCTCCTCGGCCCCGCCCTCTTCAACGAACCCTTGACCTGGCCCAAAGCCCTCTGGCTCACCGTCATCATCACCGGCATCATCTGGTTAAAGCTGGCCGACCGCGCTGATTAAGTCCGTTGCCCTGGTCGCGCTCCGGTGGCTAGCGTCCGCGGTGTGAACGATCCGAAGCAGGTGGTACGACGCGGGTACGACGTCCTCTCCCGCCGGTACGACGAGTCGACCGGCGCGGAGACGAAGTACGCCCTCACCACCGGCCACACCCCCTGCTGGTCCCAGCGAACATGACCGTCCCTATCGAGGAGATCCGCGTCCGACACCGCACAGGCCAGTGGTGCCCTGGCGTTCGGACCGGACGGGTCGCCGCGTACGACGTACGAATCCTGCCCGGGTACCAGGTAGCCGGACGACCGACCATCGATCGCAGCTACCTACTACTTGACCAGGGCATCCAGCTGACGCGACCGGTCGTCTTCGAAGGCCCGGTCGAGGGCTGGTGGTACGTCGACATAGTCGACATCGAACACACCGACGCCGGACTGATCGTCCACGACCTGTACGTCGACTTCCTGGTCCCACCGGATGCCACTCGCTACCACGTCCTCGACCTGAACGACCTGGCCAAAGCCCTCACCCACGGCGACATCACGCCAGCGCAGTGCGCGGCAGTCCTCACCACAACCCAACAGTTCATCAACCACCACCTACGCGCCGACCCCACCTCCGTCGACGCCCCAACCCACTTCCCACCACCAGCCATCACGCCACTCGAGCCCCTCCCCTCCTTCTACAACGAACCGGCCTGACCGTGCGAGGTCTGCTCTTCGAGAGGTCATTCTTCGATCTCCAAGCCTTCTGGGTCGACCGCGTCGTCGAACTAGCGCACATCGACCGAACCACCGCCTGGCACGACTGGACCAGCACCTCAGCGCTCGTGACCTCGGATGGCTGGCAGGCGATCGACGAAGCAGTGCACAACGGCGATCCAGCCGAAGCAGCACACCGATCATGGCTTGCCCTCCGAGCCACCTTGGGTGCGCCGCAGCACGGCTGCTTTCTGGTACGAACTCGAAGACGATGGCCGCCAACTCCGCCTGCACTTCGCGAACCGCGAAGGGCCGGGCGCTCTGGGTCCAAGCCGACATGCAGCACGTCGCGCGGAACTGGCCAGCGCCATCGAGGACGCCCGCAGGACTTCACCACAGGCCGATCGGCTCCGGGGTGGTTCATGGCTGTACCACCTACCCGGCTATCGGGCACTCTTCCCGCCCAGCTTCCTGGCTGGAGCGACCGAGGCCGACACTCGGCAGGAGGTCGGACAGCTGGCGCTGTGGGGTCAATTCGTCAGAGGTGACGGCAAGCTGTACCAACCCCGCACCAAGCAGTTCGTCCAAGCTTGCAAGGAAGCCACCCACCTCAGCGCCCTCATCGCAGCCTTCCCCCTGAAGAAGCTGAACGTAGTCGGCCCTCTCGACGACGTACTCACCTGGGTCGGGCGCCCGTGAATCAATCAGGTGACCAATCCACAGCTCCACTGCGATGTACGGCAGGCACCGAACCACTCCCCCAGCCGCGCCGCACCACCAAGCGACTGATCCGCAGGGATCTTCTCCTCGCTGCCGATGCACTTCGCTGGACAAGGTAGGCGCGACCAGCGACAGCACGCCGCCGAATACGGCGAGAAGAACAGCCGCGAAGCGCTACCCGATCGCGCTGCACGTGTACTGCGAAGCGCGGTGAACGCCCGCCGAGGCTTAGACGGTGTCCTCCGCACGAGACGTGTCGGCGTGACCACGTCCGCGCGCCGCGGAGCGGCCAGAAGGACTGTCGCCGCAAAGCGGTGTCCGATCAACGGTCCACGTTGCAGGTTTACGACGGCGCGACCCGACGCACGCCCCGCCGAAACTCATCCGGTGTCACGCGCGTGACACCTCCCGGCGACATCACCTCAGAACGCCGCGGAGCGGCCAAAGACAGCCGCCGCGAAGCGGTGACCGATCGCCGCGACGGAGGTGGTCAACCGCGCGAAACACCAGTCGGCCGCACCACCTCCGCGCGCCGCGGAGCGGCCAGAAGAACAGCCGCCGCGAAGCGGTGTCCTTTGGAGGCGGCGGGGCCTCGTGGGGTCCCGCCGCCGTTTTAGTCTTTGATGCCGGATTGGGTTACGCCTTGGATCAGGTAGCGCTGGAGGAAGGCGAAGATGAGGATCAGGGGGAGGATCGAGACTGCTACCGCCATGAACAGCTCGTGGATGTTGATGGTTTGGGCTGTGACGAAGGTGGACATTGCCACCTGGATGGTCCAGGACGACGAGTCCTGGCCGATCACCAGCGGCCACAGGAACGAGTTCCAGTTGGCGATGAAGGTGATCGCGGCGATCGCGGCGAAGAACGGCAGCGAGTTCGGTACGACGATCCGCCAGAAGACCCCGAAGTACCCGGCCCCGTCGACCCGCGCCGCTTCCTCCAACTCGCGCGGGAAGCCCAGGAAGTACTGCCGGAACAGGAATGCCGCGAACCCGCTGAACAGCGTCGGGATGATCAGACCGCGCAACGACGAGACCCAGCCGAGCGACGACACCACGATGAAGCTCGGGATGAAGGTCACCGCACCCGGAATCATCAGCGTCGCGACGATCGCGTAGAAGATCTTGTCCGCGTGCTTGTACGGAATCCGCGCCAGCCCGTACCCCGCCATCGATGCGAGCAGCAGCTGCCCCGCCGTACCGAGGATCCCGACCACCGCCGAGTTGTACAGCGCCCGCGCGATCGGCACCTCGGTGTCGGCGAAGAGCTGGCGAAGGTTGCCCCACTGCAAATGCGCCGGGAACAACGTCCAGTCCGGTGCCGTGATGTCGGCCTCGGACGACAGCGCGTTCCGCAGGATCAGGTAGAACGGCAGCAGGAACAGCACGACCGCGATGAACAGCGCGATCCACCGCAGCACGGTCCCGATCCGGCCGGCGATGCTCTGGCTGAAACCGATCGGCTCCAGCGTTCCCGTCGTACGTTCGCCGACAGCCATCTCAGTCACCCGCCCTTCCGAAGCCGAAGATCCGGTTCTGCAGCAGCGTGACCAGCATGATGATCACCGCGAGGATCAGGGCACCCGCCGAGCCGTGGCCGAGGTCCTGGATCGACCCCAGCGAGATCCCGTACAGGTACACCAGCGGTGGCCGCGCGTAGTTCGCGGCCGGCCCGATCAGGTTGTAGAACTCGTCGAACGCCTGGTACGCCGCGATCAGGTTCAGGATCAGCACCGACACCGACGTCGCCCGCAGCTGCGGCAGCGTGATGTACCGGAAGACCTGCCACCCGGGCTTCGCCCCGTCGACGTACGCCGCCTCGTACAGCGTCGGCGAGATCCGCTGCAGACCGGCGATGAACAGGATCATGTAGAACCCGAGCTGCAGCCACAGCCGGACCGTCACGATCGGCAGCCAGTACCACGGCGGGTCGACCGTCGACAGCCACGCGATGTTGTCGATCCCGAACCACCCGAGCACCGTGTTCGCCAGCCCGAACCGGACGCCGTTGAAGATCGACAGCTTCCAGATCAGCGACGCCACGACGTACGAGCACGCGGTCGGGAGGAAGAACACCGACCGGAAGAACGCCCGCGCGACCTTCACCTGGTTCACCAGCAGCGCCAAGGCCAGCGACAGCACGAACGTCAGCGGCACGATGAACACCGCGAAGACCGTGAACGTGCCGAGGCTGGACACGAAGTTGTGGTCGCTGAGCATGTCGATGTAGTTGTGCAGGCCGACGAACTTCGACGGCGTGGCCGTGTTGTACGCCTCGAAGAAGCTGAGGACGAGGCTCCAGATGATCGGCAGGTAGGAGAAGAACAGCAGACCGATCACGAACGGCCCGACGAACACCCAGAACCACAGGGTGTTCCCGGCAATACCCTTCCGCCGCCGGCGCCGGCCCCGCTGCTCACCAGGAGCAGCGGGATCGGTCCGGCTCTCGACCGTAGCGCTCATCCGAACAGCCGCGTCAGCTCGCTGTTGACCGTCTTCTCCGCCTTGGCGATCTCGGCGGCTGGGTCGGCTCCCTTCTTGATCACGTTGGTGAGCAGATCGGTGAACGCGGTGCCCATCTTCGGGGTCCAGGCCGGGTTGTCGGTGTGGCCGTAGTCCTGGTTCAGCTTGACGGTGTCGGCGGCGACGCCGCTCTGCAGCTTGGACGCCTTCGCGGCCAGGCTCTTGCGCGGCGGGATGTGGAAGCCGTAGCTGAGCGACCAGTCCTCCTGGTACTCCGACTTGTCGATCCACAGCCACTTGACGAACTTCTTGGCCGCGTCGACGTTGGCGCTCTTCGCGGACACGAACTGGGTCCAGCCGCCGGAGTACACGGCCGGCTTGCCCTCCGCGTCCAGCTTCGGGAACGGGATCACGCCGAGGTCGTCGCCGAGCGCCTTCTGCATGCCCGGCACCGCCCACATGCCGATCCACTGCATCGCGACCAGGCCCTGGTTGATCGCGGTCGGGTCCCACCAGTCCGTCGGCGCGCCGAGCAGGACGCTCTTGCTCGCGTAGAGCTCGTGCAGCTTCCCGAACGCCTTCGCCGCACGCTCTCCGGTGAAGCCCGGCTTGTGGTCGTCGGTCAGGAAACTCCCGCCGGACGACCACAGCGCCGGGCCGCCCATCGCGTTGCCGCCGTCGTTGCCGACGAACATGCCCTTCACCTTGTTGGTGGTCAGCTCCTTGGCCGCCGCGATCAGGTCGTCGATGGTCTCCGGCGGCTTGATGCCGGCCTTGTCGAGCATCGACTTGCGGTAGTAGATGACCTGCGGGTCGATGATCATCCGGACGCCGTAGATCTTGCCGTCGAGGGTGTTGGTCGCGAGGTCGCCGGGCAGGAAGTCGTCCTTGACGTCGGCCATGATGTCGTCGAGCGCCACTACCTGGTTGCTCTTCACCATGCCGATGTTGAACTGGCTCTCGAACACGTCGGGGCCCTTGCTGGACAGCAGGCCGGAGGCGAGCTTGCTCGTGTAGTCACCAGGCGTCCACTGCACCGCGACGTTCGCGTCCGGATACGCCTTGGCGTACTTCAGCGCGGCCTGCTGCGTACCGGTCTCGCCGTACTGGTGGTACCACTGCGACAAGTTGACCTTCGCACCACCTCCGCCGCCACCGCTCGACGCAGGTCGGCCGGTATTACCACCGCAGGCCGCGGTCAGCGCCGCGAGCGCGGCCAGACCACCGGTCCGCTTGAGCAGATCCCGCCGGGACAGACCGGCGTTCGGAACATGAGCAGGCATGAATTCCACCTTCCCGAGAGCGACGTCGCAGGGGTACGACGCCAGCGGTTCCGAGTTACTTAACGGCGTTAAGCATCTCCGATTTCGCACACGGTACAACACCAACCAACACCGCGACAGCCTTCGTCACAGCACGTTTCTGGCACGGATACCGCCCTGAGGGAAGACACCACGCCCGCCGGATCGAAGTCAATCGTTGTAGAAGTGTCAGAAACCATGACCCAAAAGCGCGCTTGGCGCAAGACCGAACGCGCTCTTATTTGTTCGAACGTGTGGAATGTTGCTCGGACGCTACCAATCTGTGATCAGTTAACCGGTTAGCCAGACCAATTCCCGACCCGGCGCCTTCAGTTGAAGGTTTCACCGGATTCGGCCTTGGCGACCAGCGACGCCGGCGGCCGGAAGCGATCCCCGTACGCCGCCGCGAGTTCACGGGTCCTGGATACAAAGGACGGAAGCCCGTACGCGTTGACGTACTGCAGCGCGCCGCCATGGAGCGGCGGATACCCGATACCGAAGATCGAGCCGATGTTCGCGTCCGGCACCGAGCGGAGAACGCCCTCGTCCAGACACTTGACGGTCTCCAGCGACATCGCGAAGAGCAGCCGCTCCTGTACGTCGATCAGCGGGAGGTCCTTGGCGGGTCCGAAGTGATCCCAGAGCCCGC
This sequence comes from Kribbella sp. NPDC026611, assembly GCF_040638345.1. Lineage (NCBI taxonomy): Bacteria > Bacillati > Actinomycetota > Actinomycetes > Propionibacteriales > Kribbellaceae > Kribbella > Kribbella sp. NPDC026611. The sequence goes on along the minus strand of NZ_JBEZYC010000004.1, from coordinate 402,726 downwards.
GCCACAACCTCTTCGGCCCCTCGGCCGGGTACTCGTAGAACCCGGCACCCGCAGCCTTACCGCGGCGGTCGAATTCGTTCACGAGGCGATCTGTCACCGCCATACCCGGATGGTTGTCGAAGGCACCCGCGCTGTCGCCGGCCGCGCGGGCCGCGTCCCGGATCTTCTGCGGGAGCGTGAGCGTGACCTCGTCCAGCATCGCCAGCGGCGGTGCCGGGAAGCCGGCCTGGGTGGCGGCACGCTCGATCAGCACCGGATCAACGCCCTCGGCCACCATCGCGGCGCCCTCCATCACCAGCGTGCCGAACACCCGCGAGGTGAAGAACCCGCGCGAATCGTTGACCACGATCGGCGTCTTCTTGATCTGCCGGACGACGTCGTACGCGCGGGCGATCGTGCGGTCGGACGTCTTCGCCCCGACGATCAGCTCGACCAGCGGCATCCGGTCGACCGGCGAGAAGAAGTGCATGCCGATGAAGTCGTCCGGCCGGTCGATCCCGTCCGCGAGCGTGGTGATCGGCAGCGTCGAGGTGTTCGAGCAGAGCAGCGCGTCCGGCTCGACCACGCCCGCGACCTCGGAGAACACCTTCTGCTTCAGCGAACTGTCCTCGAACACGGCCTCGATCACCAGGTCGCACCCGGCCAGATCGTTCGGATCCGCGGTCGGCGTGATCCGGCTCAGGAACTCTTCCACCTCGGCCGCCGGAAGCCGCCCCTTCGAGACCTGCTTGGCCAGCAGCTTCTCCGAGTACTCCTTGCCGCGGGCCGCCGCCTCGAGAGACACGTCCTTGAGCACCACGTCGATCCCGGCCTTGGCGCAGACGTAGGCGATCCCGGCGCCCATCATCCCGGCCCCCAGCACCCCGACCTTGCGCGCCGCGAAGCGCGGTACGTCGGCCGGCCGCGACCCGCCGGCGTTGATCGCCTGCAGGTCGAAGAAGAACGCCTGGATCATGTTCTTGGCGATCTGCCCGGTCGCGAGCGAGACGAAGTACCGCGACTCGATCCGGGACGCGGTGGCGAAGTCGACCTGGCTGCCCTCGACGGCCGCGCTCATGATCGCCCGCGGTGCGGGGTAGGCGGCGCCCTTGAGCTGCTTGCGCAGGTTCGCCGGGAAGGCCGGCAGGAACGCGGCCAGTTTCGGCGACGCCGGCGTCCCGCCGGGGATCTTGTACCCGTCCCGGTCCCACGGCTGCTTCGCGTCCCCGTCGTACGCCGCGATCCACCGATAGGCCGCATCCAGCAGGTCGTCGGCCGGCACGACCTCGTCCACGATGCCGACACTCAAAGCATGCGACGGCTTCATCCGCTGCCCCTGCAGCAGAACCTTCATCAAAGAGTCCTGCAGCCCGAGCATCCGCACTATCCGCGTCACGCCACCGCCGCCCGGGAGCAGACCCAGCGTCACCTCGGGTACGCCGAGCTCGATGCGAGCGTTGTCCGCGACAATCCGGTGGTGACAGGCGAGCGCGATCTCGAGCCCGCCGCCGAGCGCGGACCCGTTGATCGCCGCGACCACCGGTACGCCGAGCGTCTCCAGCGTCCGGAGCTGCCGCTTGATCTCCTCGACCGTCTCGAACACCTGCGCGGCGTCCGACGGCTGGATCTGGGACAGCATCTGCAGGTTGCCGCCGGCGAAGAACGTGGACTTCGCGCTGGTGATAACCACCCCGCGGAGCGAGTCCTTCTCGGCCGTCAGCCGCTCGATGGTCGCACCCATCGCCTCGACGTACGCGTCGTTCATCGTGTTCGCCGACGCGTCCGGGTCGTCCAGGGTGAGCGTGACGACGCCGTCGGTCTTGGTCCAGGAGATCATGCCGCGAGCCTCTCGATGATCGTCGCGACGCCCATCCCGCCGCCGACGCACAGGGTGGCCAGTCCGTACCGGAGCTCGCGCCGCTCCAGCTCGTCCAGCAGGGTTCCGATCAGCATCGCGCCGGTCGCACCCAGCGGGTGGCCGAGCGCGATCGCGCCGCCGTTCACGTTCACCTTCTCGTGGGGTATGCGGAGATCCTTCATGAAGTGCAGCACCGCTGCCGCGAACGCCTCGTTCATCTCGAACAGGTCGATGTCCGCAACGTCCAGGCCGGCGCGAGCCAGCGCCTTCCGCGCGGCCGGCGCGGGGCCGGTCAGCATGATCGTCGGGTCCGCGCCGCTGACGCCGACCGACACCACCCGGCCGCGCGGCGCCTGACCGAGCGCCATCCCCGCCTTCTCGTTGCCGACGGCAACCAGCGCGGCGCCGTCGACGATGCCGGACGAGTTGCCCGCGTGGTGCACGTGGTCGATCCGCTCGACGGTCAGGTACTTCTCCAGCGCGACCGAGTCGAACCCGCCGTGCTCCCCGATCGCCGCGAACGACGGCTTCAGGCCAGCGAGCGTCTCGACGGTCGTGCCCGGTCGGACGAGCTGGTCGTGGTCGAGGATCTGCAGGCCGTTCCGATCGGCGACCGGTACGACGGAGCGTGCGAAGTACCCGTTGGCCCACGCCTTCGCGGCGCGCGCGTGTGACTCGGCGGCGTACGCGTCGACGTCCGTCCGGGAGAAGCCGTCCATGGTCGCGATCAGGTCCGCGCTGATCCCCTGCGGGATGAAGTTGGTCTGCAGCGCGGTCTCCGGGTCCATCGCCCAGGCGCCGCCGTCGGAGCCCATCGCGACCCGCGACATCGACTCGACCCCGCCGGCCAGAATGAAGTCCTCCCAGCCGGACCGGACCCGTTGCGCGGCCTGGTTGACGGCCTCGAGGCCGGAGGCGCAGAACCGGTTGAGCTGCACGCCGCCGGTGGTCTCCGGGTAGCCGGCCATCAGTACGGCGGTGCGCGCGATGTCCATGCCCTGGTCGCCGATCGGCGTGACCACGCCCAGCACGACGTCGTCGATGGCCGCCGGATCCAGCTCCGGGTGCCGGGCGCGCAGCTCCTGCAGGAGCCCGGTGATCAGCTGGATGGGCTTGACCTCGTGCAGCGCGCCGGTCGGCTTGCCCTTGCCGCGCGGTGTCCGGATCGCGTCGTACAGGAAGGCTTCACTGGTCATGGGACCGATTGTGACAGTTGAACTGTCATGATGGTCAAGCCGGGGTCGTTATGATCTCCGCCATGTCGGAGGCCTCGGGGGAGTTCACCACGCACGACGCGACGCTGACAGTCGACGAGCTGTCGGCGCGGGTCGGCATGACGGTACGGACGCTGCGCTTCTACGCGGGTCGTGGGTTGATCCCGCCACCGATCCGGCGCGGCCGGGTCGGGTACTACGGTCCGGAGCACATCGCGCGGCTCGACCTCGTCCGCGAGCTCCAGGCACACGGCTTCACCTTGCAGGCGATCGAGGGCTACCTCGAACGCATCCCGGACGACGCAACTCCGCAGGACATTGCGCTGCACCGGACGCTGCTGACGCCGTGGATGCGCGACCTGCCGGAGACGCTCGACCGCGCGACGCTGGTACGGCGGACCGGGCGCGAGCTGACCGATGACGACATCGAGATGCTGGTCGCTCTCGGCGTGGTCGAGCCGACGCCTGACGACGATGTGTTCCAGGTGGCGACCGCTCATCTCAGCCTCGGGGTCGAGCTGCTCGACCTCGATCTCCCGGTCGAGGCTGTGCTCGACGCGGGGCGGATCTTCACCGAGCACGGCCGGGCAATCGCCGAGGAGCTGACCGAGGTGTTCCGAAACAAGGTGTGGCCGCACTACCGCGACTCGGGCGGGCCGCCGGAGCACATCCAGCGGCTGGTCGAGCGCTTCAAGCCGGTGACGATCCAGGGGCTCGTGCTCGCGTACGAGCGCGCGGTCGGCGAGACGCAGCGGGACACGATCCGTCGTACCGGGAGCAAGAAACTGCATGGCTGATCTGCACCAGGCGTTGAACGCGGCGCTGTCTAGTGCGTCGGATCTCAACAGCTCGTTCCAGCGGTTGAGTGCGCGGTACCGCGAGGAGGTGGCGGCGACGGCGCCGATCCTGCAGTCGGCGGGTGATGTGGTCACGTACGCGGCGTACCGGATGCCGGCGACGTTTGCTGCTGTCCGCTCAGCTCTGACGGAGGCTGCGTTGCTGCAGCCGGGGTTCGCACCGGTCAGTCAGCTGGACATCGGTGGTGGGTCGGGGGCGGCGGTCTGGGCGGCGGCCGAGGTGTTTCCTTCGATCAGCTCGGTGACGGTCTACGAGCAGGTGCCAGAGGCGATTGCCTTGGGCAAGAAGCTGGCGATGGAGGCGGACGCGGCGGCGGTTCGCGGAGCGCGGTGGGTCCGGGGATTCATCGATGACTTGGCGGGCCTCGAGGACGTTGACCTGGTCACGGTTTCGTATGTACTGAGTGAGCTGTCGGGCGAGCAGCAGCAGGAGCTGGTCGGATTGTTGGCGCGGTCTCGTGCGGTTGTGCTGCTGATCGAGCCGGGGACGCCGAAGGGGTACGAGCGGATCGTCGCGGCGCGGGACGCGTTGGTCGCGGCGGGGCGGTCGGTGGTAGCGCCCTGTCCGCAGGATGGAGCGTGCCCGATTCCGCGCGGGAAGGACTGGTGTCACTTCTCCAGCCGGGTCAACCGCAGCTCGTTGCACCGGCAGACCAAGGGCGGGGTGCTGGGCTTCGAGGACGAGAAGTTCTCGTACGTCGTGACTGCCTCCGGGGCGAATCATCCGCAGAACCGGGTCGTGCGGCATCCGCAGAGCCGGAAGGGCATGGTGTCGCTCCGGTTGTGCACCGGCGAGGGCTCGCTGGAGGAGCGGATCGTGTCGAAGCGGCAGGGACCGCTCTACAAGGCTGCTCGCGATGCGGAGTGGGGGGACGCCTGGCCGCCGGTGGACTAGCTGGTGGACTAGCTGGTGGGCACGCGGAGGTAGGTGAGGCCGCGGAGGTCGAGGTAGGTGTCGTTCGGGGTGGTGACGACGCGGAGCAGGACGGACTCGCAGCCTGAGCAGCGGGCGACCATGCCGGGCGCGTCGACATACACATGGGACTCGGCGAAGACGGTGGTCTGGCCGCAGCCGTTGCACTGCGCGACGGCCGCGGTCAGGTCGACGGCGAACAGCTCGCTCAACGCGCCTGCGGCCGCATTGCCGTCCAGATAATCCATGTCGGTCATCGCGGGCCTCCAGTCGGTCCGAAACGTTCGGTTCGTACTCGCGCCGGGTCGTGCCCGGCGGCGACCAGCAGATCGGCGACGGTCTCGACGAACGGCGTCGGACCGCACACGTACGTCGTCGGCGACTCCGACGCCGGCAGCGTGTGCTGCATGATCGTCTCCGCATCGATCCGGCCCACCCGCGGCTCCCCCGCCGGCGCCTCGCGCGTGTAGACGAGCCGCACGTCGACGTCGTCGGACGCGGCCAGCTCCTTCAGGTCTTCCACGTAGATCACCGACTGCGGACGCCGTACCGAATAGAGCAGCCGGAAGTGGGCCGAGCTCGACGCGCCTGCGTGGGCGCGCAGCATCGCCCGCAGCGGTACGACCCCGGAGCCGCCGCCGATCAGCTGGACCGGCCCTTCCTGCTCCGGCTTCCACACGAACCAGCCACCGACCGGGCCGCGGATCTCGAGCGGGTCGCCGACCTTCAGCACGTCGACGAGGTACGGCGAGACCTCACCGTCCGGGACCTGCTCGACCGTCAGCTCGATCGTCGTACCGTCCCAGGCCGAGGCGACGGAGTACGACCGGGAGGCCCGGTATCCGTCGTCAGCGGTCAGGCGGACGTCCAGGTGCTGCCCGGCGAGGTGGCCGGGCCAGTCCGGTACGTCGAGGACGATCGTGCGCGCGGTCTCGGTCTCCCGCCGTACGTCGACGACCGTGGCCACCTGCCAGGTCAGTCGCCGGCGTATCGCTGTTCTTTCCATGGGTCTCCGTACTCGTGGTAGCCGGCGGTCTCCCAGAAGCCGAGGTCCTCGGTGTCGGACAGCACGAGGCCGCGGACCCACTTCGCGCTCTTCCAGAAGTAGAGGTGCGGGACGAGCAGCCGGGCCGGACCACCGTGCTCGGGGTCCAGCGGCTCACCGTCGAACTCGTAGGCGAGCCAGGACTGACCGTCAAGCAGGTCCTCCATCGGCACGTTGGTGGTGTAACCGCCGTAGCTGTGCGCCATCGCGTAGTCCGCGCCGGTCTCGACGTCCGCGAGCAGCGTGTCCAGCGAGACACCCTTCCAGGTCGTCTGCAGCTTCGACCAACGCGTCACACAGTGGATGTCCTTGGTGACTTCCTCAGCCGGCAACGCCATCAACGCAGCCCAGTCCCACCGGTACTTCTCACCCGCCTCGGTGGTGACGACGAACTCCCAGTGCTCGGTCTGAATGTGCGGCGTAGGCCCCGCCGACAACACCGGAAAGTCCCGCGTCAAGTACTGCCCCGGCGGCAGCTCCGACCCACTCCCCCGCCGCCCGGTGAACCCCGGAGACACAATCCCCATCCCAACCTCCCTCAACACTCCTCCCCGAAGTCAACCACGCCACCCCCCAATCCGTGACCCCAACCCACAACCTCATCTCAGCCACCGACCTTGGCCGAGCGCCTGCGGCCCGTGTGCGCCGAACTCTCCAGACCTTCTCTTCGGCCTTCATGCAGCCGACCACCGAAGCCAGCCACTATTCTAAATCTCTTATCTTTCCCTTGTTTTGCTCTTCCTCTCAGTTCTGGACGGCGGCGCCGGAGGCGAACAGGTCAGCCAGGTCGGTGATGCCCCAGTCGGTCAGTGCCTCGCGGGTGTGTTCGCCGGGTCGCGCGGGTGGGCGGCCGAGGCTGGTCGGCGTACGGTCGAAGCGGGGCGCGGGCGCGGCCTGCCGCACCCGGTGGTGATCGACAAAGGTGCCGCGGGCAACCAGATGCGGATGGTCGCCCGCCAGCGGCAGGACCGGTGACACGCACGCGTCCGAGCCCTCGAACACCGCGGTCCACTCCGCCTGCGTCCGCTGCCGGAACGTCTCGCTCAGCACCTTCCGCAGCTCCGGCCACTGCGACGGGTCGTTGCGATCGGGTACGTCGATCCCGAGCCGCTCGACCAGCTCCGCGTAGAACTGCGGCTCGATCGCCCCCACCGCCATGTGCTCGCCGTCCGCGGTCTCGTACACGTCGTAGAACGGCGCGCCGGTATCGAGCAGGTTCGTCCCCCGCTCCTGCCGCCACGCCCCCGCCGCGAGCGCACCGAGCAGCATCGTGGTCAGATGCGCCGAACCGTCCACGATCGCGGCGTCCACGACCTGTCCACGGGCCGTGAGCTGGGCGTCGTACAGCGCCGCGAGTACGCCGATCACGAGGTACAGCGACCCGCCCGCGAAGTCGCCGAGCAGGTTGGCCGGCACCTGGGGCGGACCACCGGCCCGCCCGATCAGATGCAGCGCGCCGGACACCGCGAGGTAGTCGATGTCGTGCCCAGCGGTCTGGGCGAGCGGCCCGTCCTGTCCCCAGCCCGTCATCCGGCCGTAGACAAGCCGCGGGTTGATCGCATGACAGTCCTCCGGCCCGAGCCCGAGCCGCTCGGCCACCCCGGGCCGGAACCCCTCGATCAGTACGTCGGCCTGCGCCACCAGCCGCCGTACGACGTCGATCGCCGCGGGCTGCTTCAGGTCGAGAGCCGCGCTGCGCCGGCCGCGGTTGACCAGGTCCAGCTCGGGCGGACCCATCGAGATGCCGCCGCCGGGGCGGTCGATCCGCAGTACGTCGGCGCCGAGCTCGGCCAGCAGCATGCAGGCGAACGGCGCGGGGCCGAGGCCGGCCAACTCGACCACCTTCACGCCTTCGAGTGGACCCATGCCCGCTATTGTGACAGTCCCACTGTCACGGTCGTCAAGCCAACCTGCGCGCCCCGGCAAGCGCGGACAGCGGAAACGCGACGCTGAGCGCGAGCACGATCACCAGCGCGGCCGACCAGCCGGGCTGCTCGCTCTGCAGATGGCCGAGGTGAAAGACGAAGTGCGGCGCCGCATACGCGAGGTAGGCGAGCAGCGCGACGACGGTCAGATACCGCTCGGGCCGGATCGCCGCCGCGGTCAGCACAATGCCGATCCCGACCGACGCGAGCCCGAAGTCGTGGAACAGGTGGTCGCTGTACGGCGGTGTCCAGTCGACGGTCGGGACGTGGTCGTAGAACGTCTTCGGCACGATCGCCAGCCAGAGGCCGAGGATCAGCTCGTAGGCGGCGAAGACGATGAGTACCGCGCGGATATAGGTCTTCATGCCAGGTACTCCGCGAAGGTCAGGGTCCCGTACTCCGGGCCGTCGACCGTGGCCTTGCCCTGTGCGAAGGCGCGGAAGATCTTGCCGGGGAGGCGCAGCGGAACGACTGGCCGGCGTACACCTCTGGCCTGCTTCCACAGCTTGGCCAGCTCGGTCACGGGCAGGCGCTCCGGGCCGCCGATGTCGGGTGCCCGGCCTTGGACGGCGGGTTGAGCGGCCAGCTCGGCGAGGCGTACGGCGACCTCCTCGACCGCGATCGGCTGGAGCGTGATCGTCGGAGCGAGCAGCGCCGGGAGGAACCGTTCGGCGCGGAAGACCAGGTCGATCAGGTCGTGGAACTGCGTCGCGCGCAGGATCGTGTACGGCACCCCGGACTCGGCGACGACACGCTCGGCCGCGAGCTTGGCCCGGTAGTACGGCAGGGGGATCTGGTCGACACCCGCGATCGACATCGCGATGACGTGCGCCGTGCTGGGCGCCACGCTGAGCAGGTGGCGGGTCTGGTCGACATCGCGGCGGCCCTGGCTGGTTGCAAGGTGCACGATCACGTCGACGCCGTCGGCAGCGGCGGCCAAGCCGGTCCCAGCGTTCAGGTCGCCGACGACGCGGTCCGGGCCGGGTGTGCGGCTGAGGATGCGGACTTCGTGGCCGGCTGCGCGGAGCTGTTTGACAGCCGGCCTGCCGAGGGTGCCGGTGCCGCCGGTGACGAGGATGGATTTCATCTGGTGTCCTTTCGGTCACCAGCTCTGATCCGGTAGCCCTCCGATTTGTAACAGCTGGTTCGCTGCGAAGGCGAGTTTGTCCGGGTTCATCACGAAGGACAGGTCGCGGAGGCCGTCCGGGCCGAAGTCGAAGAAGCAGATCGCGACCAGGCCATCTGAGCCGATCGCAATCACTGCGGGTTCACCGTTGGACTCGGCGAAGTACGGCGTGATGCCAGCGCCGAAGCGCTGCAGCGTGCCGATGAGGTACCGCGCGACGCGTTCGCGCCCGTGGATCGGGTTGCGGGCCGCGTTGACCTTGCCGCCACCGTCGGCCGTGGAGACCACGTCCGCGGCAAGCAACTGCTCGAGCTCGCGCAGCTCGCCTTGCTGAGCCGCCGCAAAGAAGTGCTCCACGACCTTCCGCCACCCCGCCCGGTCCACCGGCTGCCCCGCGTCCGGCGGGGATGCGCTGCGGGTGTGAGCTCGCGAGTGGCGATGCGTCGGCTGGCTCGGGAGGACAGTTGGCGGGCGTTGGGTTCTGTGGTGCTGAGTAGATCGGCTACCTCGCGGTGGGTGTAGGCGAAGGCTTGGTGGAGGACGTAGGCGGCTCGCTCGGCAGGCGTGAGGCGTTCGAGCAGCAGGAGCAGTGCGAATGACACGGACTCGCGCTCGGTGGCGAGGTCGAGAGGGCCGTCGGGGAGGCCGGTGAGCACCGGTTCCGGCATCCACTCCCCCACGTACGTCTCGCGACGGGCGCGGGCCGAGGTGAGCTGCTTGAGCGACAAGTTCGTGACGATCTTCGCGAGATACGCGTCGACGTCGCGCACCGAAGCGCGGTCCGCGTCCTGCCAGCGCAGCCACGCATCCTGCAGGATCTCCTCGGCGTCGGTCGCCGTACCGGTCATCCGGTAGGCGATCCCGAACAGCCGCCCGCGGAGGCGCTCGAAGTCGTCCACGGGGTCAGTGTGGCAGGAAGGTCTCCGCCGCTCGCTGGACCTTCGCGTACTGCTCGGTCCACTCGTCGGCGCTCAGCGCACCAGCGTCTTTCCCGCCTTGGCCGTCGATCAGCTCGCGCACGATGTCCGCGTGGCCGGCGTGGTGGGCCGTCTCGTCGACAGCCCGCACCAGCAGCGCGCCGAACGTCGTACCGCGCTGTCCCTCGGCCCAGTGCGGGACCTCGGCCGGGTGGTCCAGCTCGAGCTCGGCGATCGACTCGTCGCTGTGCGCGCAGGCAGCGCGGTACAGGTCCGTGAGGTACTCCGTCGACTCAGACGGGAGCGCCCACATGTCAGCACCACCCCAGACCGAGCCGTCCTCCTCCCACGGCAGCTGCTTTGCCGGTGGACGGCCCACGCTCGTGCCGAGGTAGACGTACTCGATGCCGGTCAGGTGCTTGACCAGCCCGAGCAGGTTGGTGCCGGAGGGGACCAGCGGGCGGCGGCGGTCGTACTCGCTGATGCCGTCGAGCTTGGCGAGCAGCAGCCCGCGGGTCTCCTGGAGGTACATCTGCAACTCGAGCTTCACGGTGCTCCTGGTGGGATGAAGGGGACGGACGTGGCGCCGGTTTCGATCAGTCGCAGCAGCGCGGCGGTGTCGGCGTACTCGTCGATCAGGTCGGCCAGACGGTCCAGGCGGGCTTCGCGCAGGGCCGCGAAGGACACTGTGCCGTCCGGCGCGGGCTTGCCGGTCAGGGTCGCAATCTCGCGCAGGAAGGCGTGCCGGCGGGTGTCGTCGTCGAGCAGCCCGTGCCAGATCGTGCCCCAGACGTTCCCGGCGCGGCATCCACCCGGGAAGTCCTCAGCCTCACCCACGACGTCCACCACCCCGTGGTGGATCTCGTACGCCGTGGGCGCCGGGCGCGCCAATGTCTTCTGCCGGTGGAAGGTAGTGGCCACCGGCAACAAACCCAGTCCGGGGTGATCGCCGCGGGTCTCGATACCGTCTGGATCGTGGACGAATGATCCCAGTAGTTGGTACCCACCACAGATTCCCAGAACTGGTTTGCCTTGGTGAGCCCGCGCAGTGATGGCCTCGGTCAGGCCTTGGGTCCGGAGCCAGGCCAGGTCGGAGACCGTCGCGCGGGAGCCGGGGAGGACGACCAGATCGGCGTCGCGGACCTCGGTGGGGCTGGTGGTGAAGAAGACGTGGTTGGTGGGCTCGACAGCCAGTGCGTCCAGGTCGGTGAAGTTGCTGATCCGCGGGAACCGCACCACCGCGATCGTCAACGCGTCCGCCGACGAGGTCCGCCGCAACGGGATGTCCAACGCGTCCTCGGAGTCGAGCCAGAGGTCCGGCAACCACGGCAGTACGCCGTACGTCGGCCGGCCTGTGACCCCGGTCAGCATGTCGATCCCCGGCTGCAACAGATCGGCTTCACCCCGGAACTTGTTGATCAGAAACCCGCTCACCAACGCCTGATCAGCCGCGTCGAGCAGCGCGATCGTCCCGAACATCGACGCGAAGACACCGCCCCGATCGATATCGCCGACCACAATCACCGGACACCGAGCGTGCTGCGCGAGACCCAGGTTGACGTAGTCCGACCGGCGCAGGTTGATCTCGGTCGGGCTGCCCGCGCCCTCGCAGATCACCACGTCGTACCGGGAGGCGAGATCGTCGTACGCCGCGAACGCCGCCTTGGCCAGTTCGGCGCGCTCGGTGAGGAAGCCGCGGGACGAAAGCTCGCCCCACGGCTCCCCCATCAGCACTACGTGGCTCCGGCGGTCGCTCCCCGGTTTGAGCAGGACCGGGTTCATCGCGGCCTCGGGCTCAGCCCGGGCCGCGACAGCCTGGATCCACTGCGCCCGGCCGATCTCGGTGCCGTCGGCGCAGACCATCGAGTTGTTCGACATGTTCTGCGCCTTGTACGGCGCCACCCGCACGCCCTGCCGGGACAGCCAGCGGCACAGCCCGGTGACGACCGTGGTCTTCCCGGCGTCGGACGTCGTACCGGCGATCAGGAGTGAGCCCACGGCACCACCCTAAAGGGCACTACTCAGGCGGCTCGTCCTGAGGCCGTCGGTACGGCGGTACGTCGGTGCTCGGGATCCGCGGACTGGCGCCCTGGAACCGAGTGCCGCCGGTGGCGGACAGCGGTTTGGCGATGTTCTCCAGCGACTGACCCTCGGCGTCGACGCCGAAGAACCAGGCGATGATCCCACCGATCAGCATGATCCCCGCACCGATGATGTAACCGACGGTCAGCGGTCCGCGGGCCGGGTGGTCACCCGATCCGATCAGCGACGCGAACAGGTACGGCGCGATCACGCCGCCGGTCAGCTGCGAGATCGCGAAGAAGAACGAGATCGCCTGCCCGCGGAGCTCGATCGGGAAGATCTCGCTCACCGTCAGGTACGCCGACGACGCGCCCGCCGAGGCGAAGAAGAACACCACGCACCACAGCCCGGTCAGGGAGGCCGCGTTCAGCGACCCGGCGTTGAACAGCAGCGCGGTGACGAACAGCACCACGGCCGAGACGGAGTACGTGGCGAGAATCATCCGGCGCCGGCCGATGGTGTCGAACCAGTGCCCGAGCAGCAGCGGACCGGCCAGGTTCCCGATCGCGAACGGGAAGAAGTAGATCGCGATACTCGAGTCGCTCAGCCCGAAGTACGCCTTCAGGACCAGCGCGTAGGTGAAGAAGATCGCGTTGTAGAGGAACGCCTGGGTGACCATCATCGAGAAGCCGAGGAACGACCGGCTGCGGTAGTCGCGCAGCATCACCCGGGCGATCTCGCGGTAGGTCACCGGCGGGTAGTCGATCAGCTGGATCGCCTCGTCGTCGCGGACCGCCCGCAGCTCGCCACCCTGCCGGCGGACGGTCTCCTCGATGTCGTCGACGGTCCGCTCGGCCTCCTCGACCCGGCCGTGCGTCATCAGCCAGCGCGGGCTCTCCGGGATGTGCCGGCGCAGGAAGATGATGACGAGACCCATCACCGGGCCGATCAGGAAGCACAGCCGCCAGCCCCACTCGATCGGGACGATGTCCTTGTTCAGGAAGACCAGGCCGACCGCGGACCCGATCAGCGCGCCGGCCCAGTAGGTGCCGTTCACGCCGATGTCGACGCGGCCGCGGTACTTCGACGGGATCAGTTCGTCGATCGCGGAGTTGATCGCGGCGTACTCACCGCCGATACCCATTCCGGCGACGAACCGGAAGATCAGCAGCGACCAGATGTCCCAGGACAGGCCGGCCAGACCCGAGGCGATCAGGTAGACCAGCAAGGTCACGATGAACAGGCTGCGCCGGCCCAACTTGTCGGTCAGGCGGCCGAACACGAGTGCTCCGACCACCTCACCGGCCAGGTAGATCGACGCCATCAGCCCGACCTCGGACGTGGTCAGGTGCAAGGTCTGCGGTTCCTTCAGGACGTTGCCGACCAGGGAGACCAGCTGGATCTCCAGACCGTCGAGGATCCAGGACACCCCGAGACCGACGACGATCATCCAGTGGAACCGTGTCCAGGGCAGCCGATCCATCCTGGCCGGCACCAGACTCGGGATCGCCCGTCCGTGTTCCAGCGCGTGCTCGCTCATCCGTTGCTCCTCCCTCAGTGGACCTCCAAGGCCCGTACCCAGGGGGTGACGAACCTCAAACCCTGGGTCATGACGAGCGGTGGTTACAGTGGCCGCATGGAGAACGAGATCAGCGTGGTGGACGCCAAGGACCACAGCCGGTACGAGGCGCACGACGCCGAAGGCAACCTGATGGGATTCGTCGACTACCGGTTGTACCCGGGCGTCATCACCTTCATCCACGCCGAGACGCTGCCGGACTACCGCGGCCACGGTGTGGCGGGCAGGATCGCCACCAAGTCGCTCGACGACGCGCGGGCGCTCGGCCTCCGGGTCAAGCCAGCCTGCCCGTTCTACCAGAGCTTCCTCGAAGAGCACACGGAGTACGCCGACCTGGTCAAGCACCACGAGCAGGACGCACAGTGACGGCGCCGGTCCTCGGCAAGCTGGAGTGGCAGCCCGCCGCCGACGTACCGGAGCTGCTGGCGGCGCCGGTCCGCGACACTCTCGGTGACCTCCCGGCGTACGCCGTTGCGATCGACCCGGACCTCGCGGACACCGCGGCCTTCTGCGCGGAGTACGACGTACCGATGGCCGCCTCGGCGAACTGCGTGATCGTGCTCGGCAAGCGTGCCGGCGAGGAGTCGTACGCCGCGGTGCTGGTGCTGGCCACCGACCGGGCGGACGTCAACACCGTGATCCGTAAGCACCTGGGCGTCCGGAAGATCTCGTTCGCCGCGCAGGACGACGCGGTCGCCTCGACCGGCATGGAGTACGGCGGGATCACGCCGATCGGGCTGCCCGCGGACTGGCCGGTGCTGGTCGACGAGGCTGTCGTCAAGGCCGGGCCGGTGGTGATCGGCAGCGGGATCCGCGGGTCGAAGCTGCTCGTCGACGGCAACGACCTGGCGAAGTTGCCCATGGCAACAGTGTTGGACCTGGCGCAGCACTAGATGGAGCAGCGGGACTGGCCGTCGGAGTACGCGGAGCTGACCGCGGCCGACCGGCGCGCGCCGCTCCCGCCGAGCGAGCTGGATCGGCTGGCGGTCGCCGCCTTCGTCCTTGGTCATGATGACGAGGTTGCGGCGTACCGCGAGCGTGCCTATGAGGCGCACCTTGCCGCCGGTGACGTGGTGGCGGCGATCCGCAGCGGCTTCTGGCTCGGGTTCCATCTGCAGAAGCGAGGCGAGCTGGCCCGGGCCGCCGGCTGGCAGGCACGGATCGTACGCCTGGTGCCGGACGGCGACGAGCAGCTGCGTGGGCTGCTCACCATGGCCGACGCTGCCGGGCGGATGTACTCCGGGGACGCGGCCACGGCACTCCCCCTGTTCGAGGAGAACCTGCAGTGGGCGACCACGCCGGACACCATCACGCTGGCCAACCTCGGCCGCGGGAGCTGCCTGGCGATGCTCGGCCGGGGCACCGAGGCACTTGCCGCGCTCGACGAAGCGATGGTGCACGTGACCAGTGGCCGGGTCGGACCAGAGGTCACCGGTATGGCGTACTGCTCGGTGATCGCGATGTGTCTGGACCGGTACGACATCCGGCGCGCGCAGGAGTGGACATCCGCGTTGACCGGCTGGTGTGACGACCAGGCGGGACTGGTGCCGTACCGCGGTGCTTGTCTGGTACATCGGGCTCAGATCCTGCAACTGCGCGGTGCCTGGTCGGAGGCCGCGGGCGCTGCGGAGGATGCCTGTCGGCGCCTTTCCCCTGGCACGGTCGGCTCGGCTTGGTACCGGCTGGGCGAGGTCGAGCGGCAGCGCGGGCACTATGAGGCGGCGGAACGCGCGTACCAGACCGCGGCTGCGGATGGGATGGATGTGCAGCCGGGGTTGGCTCGTCTCCGGGCTGCGCAAGGTCAGGTCGGAGCTGCCATCGCGGGGATCGAACGTGCGCTTGCTGAGCGATCGCCCGTGAATCGCCCGGTGCTTCTAGCTGCCCAGGTGGAGCTGGCGATCGACTCCGGGGATCGGGAGATGGCCCGGAGGGCAGCCACCGAGCTGAACGAGTTGGCTAGCGCTGACTCGCCGTACCTGCGGGCGCTCGCGGCGTACTCCGAAGGCGCGGTGCGGGTGGCCTGTGGGGACGCGCAGGGTGCGATCCCGTTGCTACGGCGGGCGTGGACGTTGTGGCAGCAGCTGGAGATGCCGTACGAAGGTGCGCGCACCCGCCTCCTGGTCGGGCAGGCGTGTCGCGCGCTGGGTGACGTCGATGCCGAACAGATGGAGCTCGACGGGGCCCGAGCCGTGTTCGAGCGGCTCGGTGCCGTGGCGGATCTGGCAGCGCTCGATGCGTCGGATCACAGCGGCCTGAGTCCGCGGGAGCTCGAGGTACTGAAGTTGCTGGCGACCGGGGCCACCAACCGGGCAGTGGCCGAGCGCCTGTTCCTCAGCGAGCGCACGGTCGCCCGCCACGTCAGCAACATCTTCGGGAAGCTCGGTGTCTCCAGCCGGGCCGCTGCGACGGCGTACGCGTATGAGCACCACCTGACTGGGTAGAAATGACCAGTGCCTGCCGACCGACGTTGGCGTGGTCGGTGGATGTGCTCGGTGTCTGCAGCGGCCTACCTTGAAGTCATGGTTGGGATTGTGGTGATCGGGGCGGGACAAGCCGGGCTGGCGGCCGGCTACTACCTACGCCAGGCGGGCGCGGACTTCGTCATCCTTGACGCGCACGAGCGCGTCGGTGACTGCTGGCGGGAGCGGTACGACGCGCTCCGCCTCTTCAGCCGGCCGCGGTACGCGAGCCTGCCGGGGCTGCGGATCGGCACGCAGGACTGCCCGACCCGGGACGAGATGGGCGACTACCTCGACCGGTACGCCGCCCACCACGAGCTGCCGGTGCGGACCGGCGTACGGGTGACTCGGTTGTCCCGCGACGACGACGGCTTCCTGGTGGAGACGACGGCCGGCGATTGGCGCGCCGAGCAGGTGATCGTTGCTACTGGCATGCATTCGAAGCCGCGCCGGCCGGCGTTCGCCGACGAGCTCGACCCCGCCATCGTGCAACTGCATTCGCTGGACTACCGCAACCCGGGTCAGTTCACCGACGGCACCGTGCTGGTGGTCGGCGCGGCCAACTCCGGGACCGACATCGCTTTGGAGGCAGCGAAAACCCATCGCACCATGCTCGCCGGCCGGCATCCGGGTCAGGTCCCGGTCGACATCGACTCGACCGTCGGGCACCTGTTCACGCCGATCATCATGTTCCTGTTCCGCAAGGTCCTCACCCGCCGTACGTCGATGGGCCGCAAGGCGATCGCCAACGCCGAGCAGAACGGCCTCCCGCTGACCCGCAACAAGCTCGCGGACCTCGATGCAGCCGGCATCGAGCGGGTCGGCCGGGTCGACGGCGTACGCAACGGGCAGCCGACCGTGGACGGCGTCCCGCTCGAGGACGTCTCGACCGTGGTCTGGTCGACCGGTTCCGGTCCGGACCACAGCTGGATCGATCTGCCCGTCTTCGGCGCCGACGGGCGACCGCGGCACGATCGCGGAGTGTCGCCCGACGTCCCGGGGCTAAGCTTCCTCGGACTCGACTTCCAGTACTCGATCGCGTCCGCGAGCATCCAGGGAGTGGCCCAGGACGCCCGATATCTGGTCCGAAAGGTATCGAATCGCAGATCCCGGAGTGCCGATCGGCCAGTTGCCGTGGACAGCGGGTAGCGTTTCGGGCTGAAATGGGTGAGTGGCTGGGTGCGGGGCGGGGTGAGTGAGCAGGTGACGGTGAGTGGCGGCGATGGTGGTCCGACCGCCCTCCGGATCATGCTCGGCGGACAACTGCGGCGGATGCGTGAATCCGCCGGGATCAGTCGCGCCGACGCGGGCTGGCAGATCCGGGCGTCCGAGAGCAAGGTCAGCCGGATGGAGCTCGGCCGGGTCGGGTTCAAGGAGCGCGACGTCAGCGACCTGCTCGAGCTCTACGGGCTGGCCGACGAGACCGAGCGGTACCGCTTGATGGAGCTGGCCCGGGCCGCGAACAACCCGGGCTGGTGGTCGCGGTACGGCGATGTGATGCCGAGCTGGTTCACCAACTACGTCGGCCTCGAGGTCGCCGCGCAGCTGATCCGGACGTACGAGCTGATGTTCGTGCCCGGGCTGCTGCAGACCGAGGACTACGCCCGGGCCGTGGTCCAGCTCGGCAACACGTACCTGCCGGCGACCGAGGTGGACCAGCGGGTCGCACTTCGGGTGACCCGGCAACAGATCCTGAACCGGGCCAACCCGGTCCGGCTCTGGGTGGTGATCGACGAGTCCGTCCTGCACCGCTCGGTCGGCGGCGAGAAAGTGATGCGGGCACAGCTCGAGCACCTGATGATGTGGGCCGAGCAGCCGAACATCACGCTGCAGGTGATGCCGTTCAGCAGCGTCGGCTACCCCGGAGCCGGCGGCGCGTTCAGCATCCTCCGGTTCCCGGAGGGCGACCTGCCGGACATCGTCTACATCGAGCACGCGACCAGCGCGCTGTACCTCGACAAGCTCGAAGAGGTCGACGAGTACGTCGCGATCATGGAGGCGCTGACCATCGCGGCCGCGCCGGTGTCACAGACCGAGAGCCTCCTGAAAGAGGCCCTCGGCCGGCTCTAGCGCACCCCGCCACCCCGGCCAACCCCCCCAGCCCACACGAGGGGATATCCCTTCGACTTGAGGGTTCTCCGTTGGTGTGAGAGGGGAGAACCCTCAACTGGCGGGGTGATCCCCTGGTGTGGGAACGGCGGGCGGGCGGTGGGGGTGCCGGGAGTGCGGGTGGTTGCCGGGTGCGGGGTGATGCGCGGTGTGTGGGGTGCCGGGCGTTGTGGAGCGGGATGGGTGGTTCAGGCGACCTTGAGGTCGACCTTGATGTTGCCGCGGGTGGCGTTGGAGTACGGGCAGACCTCGTGCGCCTTGGCGACCAAGTCCTCGGCCGCCGCGCGGTCGCCGACACCGGGCAGGCTGACCACGAGCTCGACCTCGAGGCCGTAGCCGGCGCCGCCGTTGATCGGGCCGATGCCGACCTCGGCGGTGACGGTCGAGCCGTCGGCGTCCTGGCGCGCCTTGCGCGCGACCAGCTTGAGTGCGCTGTGGAAGCAGGCTGCGTAGCCGGCGGCGAACAGCTGCTCGGGGTTGGTGCCGTTGCCGTTGCCACCCATCTCGACCGGCGGCGCGACGGTGACGGCGAGCTTGCCGTCGCTGGTCGCGACCTTGCCGTCCCGGCCGCCGTCGGCGGTCGCTCGGGCGGTGTACAGAACCTTCTCTACTGCAATCGTCATCTTGTCTCCTGGGAGGGAAATGTTGTTCAGCGGGAGGGGTCGAGCAGCAGCTTGCCGATGGTCTTGCGGTCCCGCATGTCCTGGTGTGCCGTGGTGGCGTCGGAGAGCGCGTAGTCCCCACCGACGATCGGGCGGAGCTTGCCGCTCGCGGTCAGCTCGAACAGCTCCGCCAGCGCCGTGCCGAACTGTTGCGGGTCGCGGAGGCAGTCGACCAGCCAGAACCCGGCGACCGTCTTCGAACCCTTCATCAGCCGAGCGGGCTCGAGCGGCTTGGCGGCCTGCCGGGACGCCGCACCGAAGGTGACCAGCCGGCCGAACGGCGCGAGCGCGGCGAACGACTCGTCGAAGGTCGGGCCGCCGACCATCTCCAGCACGATGTCGACCGGCTTGCCGCCGTTCGCTTCGAGGATGCGGTCCTTGAGACCCTCCGGCGTACCGTCGATCGCGACGTCGGCGCCGAGCTCGAGGGTCTGCTTCCGCTTCTCCTCCGACGATGCCGTCGCGATCACACGGCCGGCGCCCCACAGCTTCGCGAGCTGGATCGAGAGGTGGCCGACGCCACCGGCACCGGCGTGGACCAGGACGGATTCACCGGCCTG
The DNA here is from genome assembly GCF_040638345.1 of Kribbella sp. NPDC026611. Classification (NCBI taxonomy): domain Bacteria; kingdom Bacillati; phylum Actinomycetota; class Actinomycetes; order Propionibacteriales; family Kribbellaceae; genus Kribbella; species Kribbella sp. NPDC026611. Next base: position 383,501 of record NZ_JBEZYC010000004.1, on the reverse strand, counting down.
CAGGTGCGCAGAGTGCTTCAGCATGTACCAGGCCGTGGTGCCCTGCACGATGAGCGCGAGCGCCTGGCCGTCGGTGACGGCGTCCGGCACGTCCCAGGCGCGGGTCGGGTAGATGAGCGCCTTCTCGGCGTACCCACCCGCGCCCACCAGCGCGACCACCCGGCGCCCGTCCGCGGTCCGGCCGACGACCTCACCGCCGGGGATCAGCGGGAGCTCAGCCTTGGAGAGGTAGCTGTTCTCGACCTGGTGGGTGTCCGCGTAGTTGATACCGGCCCGGTCGACCGCGATCAGGGCCTGGCCGTCGCCGGGAACCGGCTCCGCCACGTCGCTGACCGTCAGGACCTCGGGTCCGCCGAACTCGGTGATCTGAATGGCTCGCATACACCGTACTATACACTGTACGTTAGGAACTGCGAAGGGAGCTGGGTCACATGGCGCGGACACCGCGGAACACGCTCAGCGCCGACCTGATCGTGCGGACGGCGCTGGAGTTGATGGAGTCGAAGGGCACCGACGCCTTCAGCCTGCGCGGGGTCGCGGCCGAGCTCGGGGTCGGCCCGATGGCGCTCTACACCTACTTCCGGAACAAGGACGACCTGTACGACGCGGTCCGCGACCACCTGATGGGTCTGCTGCCCGCCGTGCCCGCCGACGCCGCGTGGCCGGACCAGGTCCGCGCCGTCTGCCGGTCCCTCCGGCTGCTGATGCTCCAGCATCCTTGCCTGGCGCAACTACTGGCGAGCCGGCCGTTGAGCGGCCACGAGACCGCCCGGGTCGCGGAGGGGCTGCTCGGCGTGCTGCGCTCGGCGGGCTTCGACCCGGAGACGGCAGCCCGGACCCACACCACGCTCTTCACGTACGTGCTCGGGGCCACCACCTGGGAGATCCAGATGGCCGCCGAGCGCCGAGACCCCGAGGCGTGGCGCCGCCTGCGGACGTCGATGGAGTCGCTGTCCGCCCGAGACTTCCCCACCGTCGTCGAGCTGGCCCCGGAACTAGCCCGCACCACCGGCGGCAACGACCAGTTCAACTACGGCCTGGACCTGCTACTGGCGGGCCTCACAAAGAACAAAGAAGAAGAGGGCTATTCAGAAGTCCCGGGTGAGGTCTTCGAGGAAGAGATTTAAGGAAAGACCAAGAAAGAAGAGGGATTTGGAGTGGCGGCTGGCTTCAGTGGTCAGCTGCTGGTTTGACTGTTCGGCCAGCCACCACTCTAAATCTCTTTGAGGGTTATTCAGAAGCCGCCAGCCGAGTGTTTGTTGACCGTCTGTTCGTAGTCGGTGAGGTCGTGGTACTTGCTGCGTTTGTACCGGACAGTGGCGGTAGATCCGCGACACGGTCGGCTGGCTGATCCCGTACAGGTCCGCGAGGACCGTCTGACTGAGGTTCTGTCGTAGGTACAGCAGCACAGCACCACCTGCCGACACAAGCCGAAACTCCAATTCTTCTATTGCGGTGGGCCGATGTGCGTTCTGACACGCTGGCGTCGCGTGGCTAATCTCCCAGTCGGTCGCCGAAGCCGGCCACCACTCTAAATCTCTCTTCTTTCCTCTGATCTTTTCTTTGATCTCTTCCTTGAAGGCGTACTCGGGACTTCTGAATAGCCCTCTTTCTTTTTCTGCTCTTCTTCTTCAATCTCAGAACAGCATTGTGATGATGGCGAGGATGCCTATGCAGACGATTAGGGCGCGTAGGGCGATGGGTGGGAGGCGGCGGCCGTAGCGGGCGCCTAGGAAGCCGCCGATGGTGGAGCCGACGGCGATCAGGGCGGCGGCGAGCCAGTCGATGTCGTGGACGATGATGAACAGGATCGCGGCGACCGTGTTCACGACCGTGGCGAGGACGTTCTTCAGACCGTTCATCCGTTGCAGGTTCGAGTCCAGGCCGAGGCCGAGGATCGCCATCAGCAGCACGCCTTGCGCGGCACCGAAGTACCCGCCGTACACACCGGTCAGGAAGACCGCGGGGATCACCCACCACGCGCCGCGGTGCACGTGCGACGGGACGCTGATCCACCGGGACAACCACGGCTGGAACGCGACGAGCAGGCAGCCGAGCAGGATCAGCACCGGTACGACGGCGTGGAACGCGGAGTCGGGCAGCGTGAGCAGCAGAACCGCGCCGACGATCGCGCCGACGAGGGACGCCGGGATCAGCCGGAGCATCCGGCCGCGCTGGCCCTCGAGCTCGCGCCGGTAGCCGATCGCGCCGGCCGCCGTACCGGGGGCGAGACCAACGGTATTGGTCACGTTGGCGAGCACCGGCGGGATGCCGACGGCAAGCAAGGCGGGGAACGTCAGGAGTGTGCCCGAACCCACCACGGCGTTGATCGTGCCTGCGCCCATCCCCGCCAGCAGGACGAACAGCCCCTCGAACCATGTCATCGCTGACCGACTCTACGCACCTGACTTGTCAGGCGCAGGTCGGTCCACTTCCTGAGCAACAAAAGGCCCTCCCGGAGGGTTGCTCCAGGAGGGCCTTTCGAGGTGGTTCAGCGTTGCGGCGGCTCCGCGGCCGGCGGCTCGGCGGCCGGGGCCGAGTCCTGCGCCGGCGCCGGGATGCTCGGAGCAGCGGCCTGGCTGCGGGTGCTGACCGCGGCGGACTCGGCGGCAGCGATCGCCTCGCGCACCGCGTTGTCGGCCTCGGCCACCGCGGCCGGAGCCGCGGCCGAGTCGAGCTCCGCGACCTCGCCGTTCGACAGCTCCGGCGCGTGCCAGTCCCCCTCGGCCTTCTGCGCGATACCGGCCACCTGGCCGACCGCGCTGCCCAGACCCTTGAGGGCGTCGCCGATCTCGCTCGGCACGATCCACAGCTTGTTCGCGTCGCCCTGGGCGATCGACGGCAGCATCTGCAGGTACTGGTACGCGAGCAGACCCTGGTCCGGCTTGCCGGCGTGGATCGCGTTGAAGACCGTGGTGATGGCCTGCGCCTCACCCTGCGCCTTCAGGATCCGCGCCTGCCGCTCGGCCTCGGCCCGGAGGATCCGGGACTGCTTGTCACCTTCGGCGGTGAGGATCGCGGACTGCTTCTGGCCCTCGGCGGACAGCACGGCCGACTGCCGCATACCTTCCGCGGTCAGGATCGCGGCGCGCTTGTCGCGGTCCGCGCGCATCTGCTTCTCCATCGAGTCCTGGATCGAGGGCGGCGGGTCGATCGAGCGGAGCTCGACCCGGTTCACCCGGATGCCCCACTTGCCGGTCGCCTCGTCCAGCACGTAGCGGAGCTTCTCGTTGATCTCCTCGCGAGACGTCAGCGTCTGCTCCAGATCCATGCCACCGATGATGTTTCGCAGCGTCGTCATGGTCAGCTGCTCGATGGCCTGGATGTAGTTCGAGATCTCGTACGTCGCCCGGACCGGGTCGTTCACCTGGAAGTAGATGACGGAGTCGATCGACACCATCAGGTTGTCCTCGGTGATGACGCCCTGGGGCGGGAACGCGACGACCTGCTCGCGCATGTCGATGGTGTAGCGGACCTTGTCGACGAACGGGGTCAGCAGGTTCAGCCCCGGCTGCAGGCCGGTCTTGAACTTCCCGAACCGCTCGACGATGCCGACGGTCTGCTGCTGCACCACCCGGACGGACTTGACCAAGGTCACGATCACCACCAAGGCAACCAGTGCCAGCACTACGAGGAACGCGGTCACATGACCCTCCACTCGATGGAACCCTAAAGGCACGGACAGTCTTCCGTATCGACGGGGCCAGGCGCCTCCCGGTTCCCGGCGCGTCGTGCGGCGAAGTGCTGTTGTCCCTCAGTTCGACAGTACTGCTGTCACGGTGTCACTCAACAACCGCTCGGTAACAGTCAGGCCTGCGGCGGATCGGTGGGCTTCGGCGCGGGCGTTTCGGGCGTGTTGAACTGGTGGTGGAGCGGGTCGCCGACCGGGTAGACGACGGCCGTCGCGCCGTCGATCGACATCACCTCGACCCGGGTGCCCGGGGCGATCGTCGACACCTCGTCGTACGGGCGGGCGGTCCAGAGCTCACCGCTCAGCCGGATCGAGCCGCCGCCGTCCGGGTGGATCTCCTTGACCACGGTGCCCGTCCGGCCGATGACATGCGCGGAACCGGTCTTCAGCTCCCCGCCGTGGTGCATCTTGCGCACCAGCAGCGGACGGATCGCGCCGAGCATCGCGCCGGCGGTGATCAGCCCGATGACGATCTGCAGCCAGAGCAGTCCGGGCAGGAACGCGGCCACCCCGGCGGCGGTGAGCGCACCGGCGGCCAGCATCAGCAGCGTGAAGTCGAGCGATGCCAGTTCGGCCAGCCCGAGGACGGCGGCGATCGTCAGCCACGCCGCCCACATGTTGTCCCGCAGCCAGTCCATCATTTCCCAAGCCTATCCACGTTCGGGTGGTTGAGCAGATGTCTGACGCGTCACCGCGTTGCTTGGATCCCTAGTTAGAGGGCGCGGGCGGCGTACCTGCCGTCCTCCTGGCGGAGGGAGAGGGCCAGGTCGAAGGTGTCGCTGAGGGTCTCGGCGGTGAGGGCCTGGTCGATCGGGCCGGCCGAGACGACCCGGCCCTGCTTGAGCAGCAGGGCGTGGGTGAAGCCGGGCGGGATCTCCTCGACGTGGTGGGTGACCAGGACCATCGAGGGCGCGCCGACCGCCGTCGCGATCGCGCTCAGCGAGCGCACCAGCTGCTCGCGTCCGGTCAGGTCGAGACCGGCCGCGGGCTCGTCCATCAGCATCAGCTCGGGGTCGGTCATCAGCGCGCGGGCGATCTGCACCCGCTTCCGCTCCCCCTCGGACAGCGTGCCGAACGTCCGGTCCGCGAGGTGCGCGATGCCCAGCTCGGCCAGCAGTTCCTTGGCGCGCTGGTGGTCCAGCTCGTCGTACTCCTCGCGCCAGCGGCCGAGCACGGCGTACGACGCCGACACCACGACGTCCGAGACCCGCTCGGCCCTCGGCAGCCGGTCGGCCAGCGCGGCACTGGTCAGTCCGATCCGCGGGCGCAGCTCGAACACGTCGATCGCACCGAGCACCTCGCCGAGCAGCCCGGCGACGCCGGTGGTCGGGTGCATCTGCGCGGCCAGGATCTGCAGCAGCGTCGTCTTGCCGGCGCCGTTGGGGCCGATCACGACCCAGCGGTCGGCCTCGTCGATGGTCCAGTCGACCCCGTCCAGCAGGAGTGCGCCACCACGCACGATCGACACCCCGGCAAGCTCCACCACTGCAGTCATGCTCAAAACCTAAGGGGTGGCCGTCGGCACGCTGTCCCCGGGTGGTGCGAGAATCGCGGGCGTGCTGACGACCTCCGCCTCCGTCCGGTTCACGGTGTGGACGAACGCGATGCTGACCGGCGCCTGCGACCCGGACACGGCCGCGGCGAAGATCCTCGGTACCGACGTCGGTCACCACGTCTCCGGGCTGGCCGGGCACCCCGAGCCGGCCACCCTGCCGGTCGCCCTCAACCTGCTCCGCGCCGCGGGTACGACGCAGGCGCACCTCGCGCTGCCCGTCCCGGGTGACCCGATCGGCCTGGCCGGACCACCCGCGTTCAACGAGGCGGCGCTGGAGACCGGCGAGGCGGTCGTACTCACGGGGCCCGAGCTCGGGCTCGTTCCGTCGTACGTCGGGCCGGCCGTGCAGTGGAGCGTGCTGCCGGCGGCACCGCCGCTGCCGGCCGACTTCGGCGAGGCGGATCGCGGCCTGCGGATGGCACTGATCGAGGCGGCGGAATCGCTGGCCGCGCTCGATGTCGCGCGCTGGAAGCCGGAGGTCGCGGAGGCGCTGATCGACATCCGGAAGATCGGTTCCGCACGCGGCGACGACCTTGCTCCGGGCTACGAACCCCGCGCGGTGAAGACGGCCGCGACGGCCCGGCGCTGCCTGGCGATCGCCGACGCGGCGCTCGAGGACGACGGCGCAGCGGTGACCGGTGCCGAGGCGGATGCCCGGCGGCGCGCGTTGCTCGGGCTCGCGGCCGCCGCGCGGCGGGCACTCGTCGCGGCCTGCGCACCGCCGGTTCATGCCTGAGATATGGACCGGATGCCGGACTGTCATCTCAGATATGTAGCGTTGTGCTGACATGACGGATCTCGGTGAGGTTGAGACGTCGGCCGAGCGGCCGACACTGCTGGTGACGTTGACCGGTACGGACCGGCCCGGGCTGACCTCCGCGATCCTCGCCACGGTCGCCACCCGCGGGCTCGAGGTGATCGACGCCGAGCAGGTCGTGCTCCGCGGCCGGCTCATCCTTGGCGTACTCCTGTCCGCGCCGCGCGACCACAAGAATCTCAAGGAAGAGCTCAAGGCGCTCGCGAACGTCCTCGACATCGACATCTCGGTGAAGAAGGGTGTCGGCGACAACGAACCCCGCCGCAAGGGCCGCAGCCAGGTGACCGTGATCGGGCACCCGCTGACCGCGGCCGGGCTGGCCGCGATCGCCGGCCGGATCGCCGACACCGGCGCGAACATCGACCGGATCAGCCGGATGGCCCGCTACCCGGTCACCGCGATGGAGATCGCGGTCTCCGGCGCCGAGCCGATGACGCTGCGCAAGGTCCTCGCCCAGGAAGGCGTCGAGCAGCACCTGGACGTCGCGGTCCAGGACGGCGGGCTGTACCGGCGGGCCAAGCGGCTGATCGTGATGGACGTCGACTCGACGCTGATCCAGGGCGAGGTGATCGAGATGCTGGCCGAGCACGCCGGCCGGCGCGCGGAGGTCGCGGCCGTCACCGAGCAGGCGATGCGCGGCGAGCTCGACTTCGAGGAGTCGCTCCGGCACCGGGTCGCCGCGCTGGAAGGCCTGCCGGTCTCGGCGCTCGACGAGGTGTACGCCGCGATCGAGCTCGCGCCCGGTGCGCGGACGATGGTCCGCACCCTGAAGCGGCTCGGGTACCAGTTCGCGATCGTCAGCGGCGGGTTCAGCCAGATCACCGACCAGCTCGCGGCCGAGCTCGGCATCGACTACGCCCAGGCCAACGAGCTCGAGATCGCCGACGGCAAGCTCACCGGCCGGGTGGTCGGCGAGATCGTCGACCGGGCCGGCAAGGCGGCCGCGTTGCGCGAGTTCGCTCGCCGGTCCGGGACGCCGCTGTCCCAGACGGTCGCGATCGGTGACGGCGCCAACGATCTCGACATGCTGGCCGCGGCCGGTCTCGGGGTCGCGTTCAACGCCAAGCCGGTGGTGCGCGACGCCGCGGACACCCACCTCAGCGTGCCGTACCTGGACACGATCCTGTATCTGCTCGGCATCACCCGCGAGGAAGTCGAGACGGCCGACGCCGACAACCCGGCCTGATCCGCCGGCGCTGCAGCAAGTGGCAACCTCCCCCGTCCACCGGGTGGAATGCGGCACTATCTGGTCATGGAGTTCCGGACCAGACCCGCGACGACGGGTGACGCGGACGCGATCTACCGGATGATCGCCGCCGCGGAGCTGGAGTGGCACGGGCACGCCGAGGTCGTCCCGGACGGGGTCGCCGCGGACCTCCGTCGGCCGCTGATCAAGCTCGACCGGGACACGCTGGTCGTCGAGACACCGGACGGCGAGCTGGCCGGCTGGGCCTGGCTGCACGACGGGCGGCGCGCGCAGATCGACGTACGGCCGTCGTACCGGGGACAAGGGATCGGGGCGCGGCTGCTCGACTGGGCCGAGGAACGGGCCCGGGAGTACGGCAGCCCCTGGATCGCGCAGACGGTCGACGACGCCGACGTTGCCGGGACGGCGTTGCTGCGGGGCCGCGGGTACGAGGTGCTGGCAACGAACTGGTTGTTGGAGCGACCAATCAGCAACGCACCTTTCGCCGTTCCTGAAGGGATCCGGCTGACCGGGTACGACGAGGCTCGGTCGGCCGAGGTGCATCGCCTGATCGAGGACGCGTTCGGCGAATTCCAGCAGCGGCACAAGTCCTTCGAGGAGTGGGCCGAGCTCACGATCTCCCGGTCGACGTTCCTGCCGTCCGCGTCGACCCTGGCTTACGACGGGGACGAACTGATCGGCGCGATCATCGCACTCGACGGCGACGAGGGCTACGTCGAGCAACTCGCCGTCCGCTCCGACCACCGCCGCCGCGGCGTGGCCCGCGCCATGCTCGACCAGACCTGCGCCAACTTCGCCGAGCTGGCCAAAACCACCTGCATCCTCTGGACGCACTCCGGCACCGGCGCCCTGGCCATGTACGAACACCTGGGCATGCGCGTCCGCCGCAGTACCACGGTGTACCGGCGAGAGCTGTGACGAGCCGTTGACAGAGCGCCATGAGAGCGCTCACATTGGCCTCATCAGACCCTGGAGGCCGACATGCGTATCCGCCCCTTCGCGCTCGCCCTACTAGCTCCTGTACTGGCCGTCACCTCGTTGACGATCGCGGCCCAGGCCAGTGCCCCGACCCCACCCGCGGGGTGGTCGACGGTGTGGAGCGACGACTTCGACGGACCCGGCGGCAGCCTGCCGTCCGGGTCGAACTGGATCGTCGACACCGGTCACGGTTACCCGGGTGGCCCGGGCAACTGGGGCACCGGCGAGATCCAGAACTACACGAACAGCCCCAGCAACCTGTCCCTCGACGGTGCCGGGAATCTTCGGATCACCCCGCGGCGTGACGGTGCCGGCAACTGGACGTCGGCGCGGATCGAGTCGCAGCGCGCCGACTTCAAGCCGGCCGCCGGTGGTGTGCTCGCGATCGAGAGCCGGATCCAGATGCCGAACGTCACCGGCAACGCCGCGCTCGGCTACTGGCCCGCGTTCTGGGCGCTCGGAGCGCCGTACCGCGGAAACTACTGGAACTGGCCGGGCATCGGCGAGTTCGACATCATGGAGAACGTCAACGGGATCAACTCGGTCTGGGGCGTGCTGCACTGCGGCGTGAACCCTGGTGGCCCGTGCAACGAGACCACCGGCCTCGGCGCGAACCGCGCCTGCCCGGGCTCGACCTGCCAGTCCGCGTTCCACACCTACCGCTTCGAGTGGGACACGTCGGTGTCGCCGAACCAGCTCCGGTGGTACGTCGACGGGCAGCAGTGGCACTCGCTCAGCCAGAGCCAGTTCCCGGCCGACACCTGGTCGAACATGACCTCTCATGCCGGGTACTTCGTCCTGCTCAACGTCGCCATCGGCGGCGCGTTCCCGGACGCACTCAACGGCCCGACACCGCGAGCCGAGACCGTCCCGGACCAGCCGATGGTCGTGGACTACGTCGCCGTCACGTCCAAGGGTGGCGGGACGACCCCGCCCCCGACCACTCCCCCGCCAGGAGGCGGCGGCAGCGCCTACAGCACGCTGCAGGCCGAGGCCTTCCAACAGCAGTCCGGTATGGGCACTGAGACCACGACGGACACCGGCGGCGGCCAGAACCTGATGCAGATCGGCAACGGCGACGGGGCCTTGTACCGCGGCATCGACTTCGGCGGCTCACCGGCAACGCAGTTCGTGGCCCGGGTCGCCTCCGGCGCGGCAGGCGGCGTCAGCGGACTGGTCGAAGTACGCCTGGACAGCCGGAGCAATGCCCCGATCGGCAGCTTCGCCATCGCCAACACCGGCGGCTGGCAGTCCTGGCGAACCGTCCCGGCCAACATGTCCGCGGTCACCGGCGTCCATGACGTCTACGTCACGTTCACCAGCGGCCAACCTGCAGACTTCGTCAACCTCAACTGGTTCACGTTCGGTCACTGAGGGGGACAGCACCTATTCTTCGGCTATGTCAGAACTACAGGGTGGGCCTGGTGCTCTGTTTGCCATTGGTGGCGCCGAGGACAAGCTGAAGAAGCGGATGGTGCTTCAGGAGTTCGTCGAGGCGGCCGGTGGGGCCAAGGCCCGGATCGTGGTGGTGCCGACCGCTTCGGCGCTCGGGCCGGACGTCGTGGACGTGTACCACGCCCTGTTCGCCGCTCTCGGGGCCGAGAGCGTGGTCGGCGTCCGCCCGGAGAACCGGGAGGACGCCGACGACCCGGCCTTCATCGCGCCGCTGAACGACGCGACCGGGATCTTCATGACCGGCGGCAACCAGCTCAAGCTCGCCGGCGTGGTGACCGGTACGGCGTTCGGCCGCGCGGTGACGGCCGCCCACGCCCGCGGTGCCGCCGTCGGGGGTACGTCGGCCGGCGCGAGCATTCTAGCCGAGCACATGATCGCCTTCGGCCGCTCCGGCGCCACCCCGCGGCAGCGGATGAGCCAGCTGTCCGGTGGTCTCGGTCTGGTCCAGGGCGCGATCGTCGACCAGCACTTCGCCCAGCGGAACCGGTACGGCCGGCTGCTGTCGCTGGTGGCCCAGTCCCCCGGCCTGCTCGGCATCGGCGTCGACGAGGACACCGCCGCGGTCGTCCGCGGGAGTCATCTGGAGGTGGTCGGCCGCGGTGCGGTGACGATCTTCGACGGCAGCCGGATCACCTCCAACGCCCACTACGCCAAGCGGTCGGAGCCGATCCTGGCGTCGGGCGTCGTACTGCACGTGCTGCCGGCCACCTCGACGTTCGACCTGCGGGACCGGGTCCTGCTGTCGTACGGTCCGCAGCCGTCGCCGTCGGAGATCGCCGAGCTCGCGGGCGCCGAGGCGGACCTGCGGAAGCTGGCCAAGGAGATCGCGGCCGAGGGGGTGTCACCGCGGTACTACGCGGAGCGGAAACGGCGCGCCGGCAAGCGGACGGCGCATAGATCTGCCGCCGCCGGGGAATCCAGACCGGAGGCGACCGAGCCGATCACGGCCGGCGCCGATCCCGATCATGTCCTCGACCGCAGCCAAGCAGAACAGTGACCCCTCCCCATGACGGAAACGCACGGCACCCCCGCCCCTGACCTCAAGATCATCGAGACCCGCGTGTACCGCGGTCCGAACATCTGGAGCTACGACCCGGCCATCCACCTGGTCGTCGACCTGGGCTCGCTGGAGAATTTCCCCTCCAACACCATCCCCGGCTTCGCCGAGCGGCTGCTCGAGGCCCTGCCCCGGCTCGACCAGCACCACTGCTCGCGGGGTCGCAAGGGTGGCTTCATCGAGCGGCTGCACGAAGGCACCTGGCTCGGCCACATCGCGGAGCACGTCGCGCTGCAGCTGCAGCAGGAGGCGGGCCACGACATGCGCCGGGGCAAGACCCGCGCGGTCAAGGGGTCGACCGGCCACTACCACATCACCTACGCGTACGCCGACGAGGCGGTCGGGCTCGCGGCGGGTGAGCTCGCCGTACGGTTCGTCAACCAGCTGGTCCAGCCGGACCCGGGGTTCGACTTCACCACCGAGCTGGAGAAGTTCATCAAGCAGGCCGAGCGGACCGCGTTCGGTCCGTCGACGCAGGCGATCGTGGACGAGGCGGTGTCGCGCGACATTCCCTGGATCCGGTTGAACAAGGCCAGCCTGGTCCAGCTCGGCCAGGGCGTGCACGCGAAGCGGATCCGGGCCACGATGACGTCCGAGACCGGCTCGATCGCCGTGGACGTTGCCAGCGACAAGGACCTGACCACCCGGCTGCTCGCGTCGGCCGGTCTCCCGGTGCCGCGCTCGGAGTCCGTGCGGACGGTCGAGGAAGCCGTTCTGGTGGCGAACAAAATCGGGTACCCGGTCGTGTGCAAGCCGCTCGACGGCAACCACGGCCGCGGTGTGTGCCTGAACCTGCAGAACGCGGACGCCGTTCGCGAGGCATTCCCGGTCGCGGCCGAGCAGTCCCGGCGCGGCTCCGTGATCGTGGAGAACTTCGTCACCGGCAAGGACTACCGGTGCCTGATCATCAACGGCCGGATGGAGGCGATCGCCGAACGCGTGCCCGCGCACGTGGTCGGCGACGGCGTCCACACGGTCGCCGAGCTCGTTGACATCACCAACGCCGACCCGCGCCGCGGCGTCGGGCACGAGAAGATCCTGACCCGGATCACGGTCAACAACGCGGCCCGGCAGCTGGTCCGCGACCAGGGCTACGAGCTGGACGACGTACCGCCCGAGGACGTGATGGTGAAGCTCACGCTCACCGGCAACATGTCCACCGGTGGGATCTCGATCGACCGGACCTGGGAGGCGCACCCCGAGAACGTCGAGATCGCCGAGGAGGCGGCCCGGATGATCGGGCTCGACATCGCCGGCATCGACTTCATCTGCCCGGACATCACCCAGCCGGTGCGCGAGACCGGCGGCGCGATCTGCGAGGTGAACGCGGCGCCCGGCTTCCGGATGCACACCAACCCGACGATCGGCGATCCGCAGTACATCGCGAAGCCGGTGGTGGACATGCTGTTCCCGCCCGGCGCGACCAGCCGGATCCCGATCGTCGCGGTCACCGGGACGAACGGGAAGACGACCACCTCGCGGATGATCAGCCATGTCTTCAAGGGCATGGGCCGCAAGGTCGGCATGACGTCGACCGACGGCATCGTGATCGACGAGCGGCTGGTGATCCGGCAGGACGCGTCCGGGCCGAAGTCGGCGCGGATGGTGCTGCAGAATCCGCGGGTCGACTTCGCGGTGTTCGAGGTGGCGCGCGGCGGGATCCTGCGCGAGGGCCTCGGGTACGAGCGCAACGACGTCGCCGTCGTCCTGAATGTGCAGCCGGACCACCTCGGCCTGCGCGGGATCGAGACGCTCGAGCAGCTCGCCGACGTGAAGGCGGTGCTGGTCGAGGCGGTGCCACGGACGGGGTACGCCGTCCTGAACGCCGACGACCCGCTGGTCCGCAAGATGCGCCGGAAGTGCTCCGGCCAGGTGGTGTGGTTCAGCATGGCCGAACCGGGCAGTGAGGTCCGCGACTACATCGAGGGACACTGCCGCCGGGGCGGGCGGGCCGTCGTCCTCGAGCGGTCCGACCTGGGCGACATGATCGTGGTCAAGCACGGCCGGCGGTCGATGCAGCTGGCCTGGACTCACTTGCTGCCGGCAACGTTCGGCGGCCGGGCGATGATGAACGTGCAGAACGCGATGGCGGCCGCGGCGGCGGCGTTCGCCGCGGGGGCTCCGCTGCACGACATCCGGCAGGGGCTGCGGACGTTCAGTACGTCGTACTACCTGTCGCCGGGGCGGTTGAACGAGATCGACGTCGACGGGCGGACCGTGATCGTCGACTACTGCCACAACGCGCCGGCGATGCGGATGCTGGGTGACTTCGTCGACCGGCTCGGCGAGAGCCTGAGCGCGTCGTCGGAGCTCGGCCGGCCCTCGCGGATCGGTGTGGTCGCGACCGCGGGCGACCGGCGCGACGACGACATCCGCGAGCTCGGTGAGGTCGCGGCGCAGCACTTCGACGTGGTCGTCGTCCGGGAGGACGCCCGGCTGCGCGGGCGGAAGCGTGGGGAGTCGGCGGACCTCGTCGCGGCGGGGGTGCGCGCGGCGATGGAGAGCGGGTCCCGGTGCCGGCAGGTCGACATCGTGCTGGACGAGCTGGACGCGACCCGGCACGCGCTGAACCGGTCGAACCGTGGCGATCTCGTCGTTCTGTGCGTGGATCAGCATCAGACCGTGCTGGCGGAGCTGGAGTCGGTGTCGCACCTCGCGCAGGCCGGCGCCCGGTCGGGTGACGAGGGCGGCGACCCGGACTTCGTCCCGGAAACCACCGACAGCGAAGGGGAACTTGCCTAGAGCAAGCTTCGTTTGACGCTGCGTGAAGACGAAGCTCCTGACAGCCGCTGCGTTGGTCGTCCTGCCGTTTCTGCTGTCCGCGTGTGGTTCGGCTCCGAAGGCGACGGCCGACGAGGCCGCGGCGACCACGCCAGGCGTTCTGGTCGAGGACGCCTGGGTGCGTGCGACAACCGGCGCCAAGGACACCACGATGACGGCCGCCTTCATGTCGCTGACCAACCCGGGCGACACCGACGTGAAGTTGACCTCGGCAACTTCCCCGGTCGCCGGCGTGGTGCAGCTGCACGAGATGGCGATGCAGGACGGCAAGATGCTGATGCGCGAGAAGCCCGGCGGCATCACGGTCCCCGCCGCCTCCCACGCACACCTCTCCCCCGGCGGCGACCACACCATGCTGATGGCGCTCGAGCAGACCCTGCGGCCAGGCGACGAGGTGCCGCTGACGCTGAAGTTCTCCGACGGCAGCACCCACGACCTCAAGGTCCCGGTCAAGGCCTTCACCGAAGAACAAGAGCACTACCACACCAAGTGACCAGCAGAAGGCAGTTCTTCGGGTACGCCGGTGCCGCTGCCGCCGGTGCCGCCGTCACCGGCGGCGCAGTAGTTGCGCTCGACAACGATCAGGCATCGGCCCTGGTGCCGCGGACGATCTCGCCGTACGGGGTGCACCAGGTAGGCATCGCCGCGCCTACTCCGGCGCATGCCGAACTGGTCGCCTTCAGGCTGGCCACCGACAAGGCCGGCCTCGGACGGTTGATGCGGTTGTGGACCGGTGACATCGTCGCCCTGTCGGCCGGACGCGGAGCTCCAGGTGACCCGGCCCCTGAGCTGGCCGCGGCGAACAAGGGCCTGACGGTGACGGTCGGGTTCGGGGCGCGCGTGTTCGCGTTGGCCGGGCACCCGGCGCGTGGGTTGGAGGCTCTGCCGGTGATGCGGCATGACCGTCTGGAGGCGGCATGGTCGGGCGGAGATCTGCTGGCAATGGTCGGCGCCGATGACCCGCTGAGCGTCGTACACGCCGTCCGGCAGCTGATCGCCGACGCGAAGCCGTTCGCGACCCCGGTGTGGCGCCAGCTGGGCTTCTGGGACGGATCCGCCGGGACCGGGCGAACCTGTTCGGTCAGGTCGACGGGACCGGCAACCCGACCGGTCCGGACTTCGACGACACGGTGTGGACGGAAGACGGCGGTACGACGCTCGTGGTCCGGCGGATCCGGATGAACCTCGACACCTGGGACCAACTCACCCGCTCCGAGCAGGAACGCGCCGTCGGCCGCAAGCTCTCCACCGGCGCACCTCTGACCGGCACCGCCGAGCACGACGAGCTCGACCTCGAGGCGCGGGACGCCGGCGGCCGGCTGGTGATCGCGCAGAACGCGCACGCCCGGCTCTCCCACCACTCCGAGAACGACGGTCGCCGGATCTTCCGCAAGGGACTCAACTACGTCCACGACACCGGCGCGACCCGCGAGTCCGGCCTGCTCTTCCTCAGCCACCAGGCCGACATCTCCGGACAGTTCCTGCCGTTGCTGGCCCGGCTCGATGCCGCGGACGCCCTGAACGAGTGGACCACCACGATCGGTTCGGCGGTCTTCGCCGTCCCACCCGGCTTCCAGCCCGGCACCTGGCTCGGGCAGACGCTCCTCGGCTGACCTGTCACCCTGCGACGCTGGCCACGGCGTTCTAGGGGTGACAGAAGGGATGCCTATGAGAGTCGACGACGACTTCGACGCGTTCGTGCGGGCTCGGTGGACGGCCACCGCCCGGCTGGCGTACGCGCTCACGCTGGACCACCAGCAGGCCGAGGACCTGGCTCAGGAAGCGTTCACCAAGCTGTGGTTCCACTGGCGCAAGGTGGTCGCGGGAAGCCCCGAGGCGTACCTCCGCAAGATCGTGACCACGAAGTACCTCTCGGGTCGGCGCCGCCGCTGGATCGGCGAGCGACCGACCGGGACGCCGCCCGAGCGCGCGGTCGACGCGTCGACCGCGCAGGTCGACGAACGGGTCGCGCTCCGCGCCGCGATGAGCCGCCTGAGTCCGCGGCAACGCGCCGCGGTCTATCTCCGGTACGCCGAGGACCTGTCCGAACAGACCGTCGCCGAACTGCTCGGCTGCTCGGTCGGCACCGTCAAGCAACACACCCGCCGCGGCCTCGGCACCCTCCGCACCGACCTCACCTTCACCACGGCCGACGAACTGGCCGACCTCGCCACCAGGGGGATCGCATGACCGACGACCTGACCGACAAGCTCACCGTACTGACCGATGACCGTCCCGAGCCGGTCGACCCGGCCGCTCCGATCCGCCTCCGGATCGCCCGCCGCCGGCGCCGCCGCGGCGCCACGGTCGTGGTCGCCAGCGCGGCCGCCGTGACGGCGGTCGCCCTCGGCACCGGCCCGGTCGTGGGCTCGCTGCACGCTTCGCCAGGGCCCAGCGTGGCCGGCTTTCCGACCGCACCGAGCCAGCTGCCGAGCAAGAAGCCGACGCCGGCGACACCGAGCTCGGCCCCGAGCTCGAGCCACACCCCCAGCCAGGTCCCGGTCAAACCGGGCAGCAACCTCGGCGACAGCAAGACGAAGCTCCCCGCGCCGTGGTCGGCCGAGAGGTTCACCAAGATGCCGGACGCGAACGCCTACCGGCCGCACGCGTACTACCTCGCGAAGTACACGATCCCGACCGAGTCCGTCGGCGTTCTGGCGTTCTCCCGCGACGCGTGCATCGTCACCGACGAGGGTCCGGCGAACAGCTTCGGCCGGCCGTACAGCTGCTTCACACTGAAACCCGGGCAGCGCAGCGCGTTCGCAACCGCCACCGCCTCCACCCGGGAGAAGAGCGGTGTGAAGATGAACTACACGCTCGTGTTCGGTGTGGTGCCGCTCGATGCCCGGAAGGTGCGCGTGACGGCAGCCGGCCGGACGTACCTCACCGACGCCATCGGCACCCCGGCGACCGACAAGCTGCGTTTCTTCTCGGTCCTGGTACCTGCCATGGACGCCAACGTCACCGCCGTCACGCCGCTCAATGCGGCGGGCAGGCTCGCGGCGGCGCCGACTAGATAACCGGGTCCCGGCGCGGGAGGATCCGGCGGCGCGGTTCGTCGCGGTCGATCCAGTCGAGATCGTCGCCGAGTACGGCGTCGTTCGAGCGGTCGGCGTACGGGTCGGCCGGAGGCGGTGGTGGCGGGAGGGCCCGCAGCTTGAGCGCGGTCATCGGGATCGCGAGCAGTACCGCCACCACCAGCCACGGCCAGTACTCGCGCAGCAGCGGCTCGAAGGACTGGAAGAACGCCGCCGTGGACGCGTCGCCGACGGCGTCCATCGGCGTCCCGTCCGAGCGGCCGGCCTCCTGCACCGCCTTCACGATCCCGAAGCACACCAGGTAGAAGCCGGTGAGCGGAACCCAGAACCACGCCGACCGCCATCCGCGCTTCCAGCAGGCGACGTAGAGCACCACGGCCAGGCCGGCTGCGACCAGAAGACCGTTGAGCTGCCACAGCCAGCGCCAGTCGCTCAGCTGCTCGGCCGGCCGCAGCGCGTACCACGCGACTGGCAGCGCGAGCGCGAACGCCGCGATCACCGAGCTTCTGGTGCCCAGGGCACCGACCAACCCGCCGACGGCGCTTGCCACCAGCAACGCAACCACGAGACCCCGGTCGTGCCAGGTGTTGCCGCTCAGCCACCACATGCCCCCGGCAACGACCAGCACGAGCGGTACGGCGACCCGGACGCGCCCGATCAACAGTCCCGCGAGTACGCCGCCGGAGATGCCGCCGAGGATGAGCAGGTCGACCCGCGCCGGCACGAACGCCGTCGCGCCGGCGGGCAGGCCCTTCAAGTACGTCGCGGAGAAGCCGCCTACGAACCAGGCGACCACCGCGGCCGGGATCGACCACAAGTAGCGCATCCAAACCCCGTTCCACCCCAACCGGTGGGCGGAGGGGCTTAGTGCTGAGCTCTCTCGACCTTGGCCTTCAAGATCTCCGGTGTGTCGACAGTAGCTCCCTCGGACCGCAACCAGCCGTCAAGACTCGCCCGATCCTGCAGAGACATCACCGCGACGACATCTCCGGGCTTCGCCTCCCCCACCAGCGCCTGCGCCGCCTCGAGCTCGGTCGGGAACGCGGGTACGTCGTCCACGCCCACCGATGCGGCACCCTCGCGGAACACCGCCTCCAGCTCGGCCGGTGGCCGTCCGCGCAGGTAGTCGCTCTTGTGGCCGATCATCACCCGGTCTGCCGCCCGCGCGCCGATCGCACCGAGCGCGGCGACCATGTCGTCGGCCCGGTCGCCCGGCGAACCAAGCGCCAGCAGCAGCCGCCCGCCCCGCGGCCGGACGCCGTTCATGATCTCGATCAGCGCCTCCAGCCCGGCCTCGTTGTGCGCGAGGTCGATCACGACCGTGAAGTCACGCAGCGAGTACATGTTCATCCGGCCGGGGTTGTTCTCGTTCGGCGCGAACGTGCTCAGGCCCTCGATCACGGCCGCACGCGGGAGGCCGAGCCCGAGCGCCGCCGAGGCCGCGGCCAGCGCGTTCTCGACGTTGTAGTGCGACAGCCCGGACAGCGTCATCGGTACGTCGACGACCTTCAGCAGCGGCTCCGGATCGGTCGCCTGGTCGAGCACGGTGATGAACCCGTCCAGCACGGTTGTCGCCCGGCCGCCCTCGTCGAGCACGGTCCGGATCGACGGCGAGTCGGGATCGCGTGAGAACACCCAGCTCTTGGCCGGCGAACCTAGCCGCATCGCGAACGTCCGCGGGTCGTCGCCGTTCACCACGCACCAGCCGCGCGGGCGGGTGATCTGCGTGATGACCGCCTTCACCTCGGCCAGCTGGTCGACGGTGTCGATGCCGCCCAGGCCGAGGTGGTCGGCGCTGACGTTGGTGACCACGGAGACGTCGTTGTAGGCGATGCCGACGCCCCGGCGCAGGATCCCGCCGCGGGCGGTCTCGACCACCGCGAGCTGGATCCCCGGCTGGGCCAGCACCTGCGCCGCACCGCTCGGGCCGGAGTAGTCGCCGTACTTGATCAGCTCGCCGTCGAAGTACACGCCGTCGGTGCTGGACCAGCCGACGTGCAGCCCGGCCGCGCGGCCGATGTGCGCGATCATCCGCGAGGTCGTGGTCTTGCCGTTCGTCCCGGTGACCGCGACCACGGGCACCTTCGGCCGCAGGGTCGGCGGCGGGTTGCCCGGCGGTTCGTTCCGGACCCGGTCGCCGACGGTCGCGATCAGCTCGGTCAGGTCCTCGTCACCGAAGGCGTCCAGGACCTCGACGATCGCCGTACCCAGAGCGCGGGCGCGACCTTCGTGGGCCCAGGGGAAGGCCACGACCAGTCGCCGTACGTCGGACTCCGGACGGACGCGGACACCGATCCGGCCGATCCCCGCCTCGCGCGCGATCCGCCGTACGACGTGACCCGCGACCCGGATCGCGAACCGCTGCCGGAACCCGGACCCGATCCGGCCCGGACGGGTCGCACCCAGCCCGATCGCCTGCGCATAAGCCTTCGCAGCCGGCGCCGGCGCGTCGACCAACGCCGACACGTCCAGCGTGAGCTTCACCGCCGCCCGGGAGAAGTACAGATTGGCGCCGTCGAGCACCCGGAGCTCGACCATCGAAGTGGCCATCACGCTCCCATCGCGTGGTAGCCGCCGTCCACGTGGATGATCTCGCCCGTTGTCGCGGGGAAGAAGTCGCTGAGCAGGCCGACGATGGTGCGGCCGGTCGGCTCGAGGTCGGACGGGTCCCAGCCGAGCGGGGCGCGGTCCAGCCACGGCTCCTCGAACTTCTCGAAGCCCGGGATCGCCTTCGCCGCCAGGGTCTTCAGCGGGCCGGCCGACACCAGGTTGCACCGGATGCCCTGGGCACCGAGATCCCGCGCGAGGTACCGGTTCGTGGACTCGAGCGCGGCCTTCGCGACCCCCATCCAGTCGTACCCGGGCCAGGCAACGGTCGCGTCGAAGGTCAGCCCGACGACGCTGCCACCCCGGCTCATCAGCGGCGCGCAGGTGGTCGCGAGCGACTTCAGCGAGTACGCCGAGACGTGCACCGCCTGGGCGACGTCCTCCCACGGGCCGTCCAGGAACTTGCCACCGAGGATCGTCTCCGGATTGCCGTACGCGATCGAGTGCACGACGCCGTCGAGCCCGTCGACGTGCTCGCGGACGGCGTCCGGCAGCGCGGCGAGGTGCTCGGCGTTCGTGACGTCGAGCTCCAGCACCGGCGGCTCCTGCGGCAGCCGTTTGGCGATCCGCCTGGTGATGCTCAGGGCGCGACCGAAGTTCGAGATCAGGACGGTGGCGCCTTGTTCCTGCGCCACCTTGGCCGTGGCGAAACCGATCGACGAGTCGAGGGTGACTCCGGCGACGAGGATCCGCTTGCCGTCGAGGATGCCCACCGGCATTCCCTTTCAGTAGACGTTCAGAAGAAGAGTTAGTTGCCCATGCCGATGCCGCCGTCGACCGGGATCACCGCGCCGGTGATGTAGCCGGCCTCCTCGGACGCCAGCCAGCGGACCGCGTTGGCGATCTCCGCGGTCGAGCCGAACCGGCCGAGCGGGATCTGGCCGAGGTACTGCTTCTGGGTCTCCTCCGGCAGCACGGCCGTCATGTCCGTGTCGATGAAGCCGGGAGCGACCACGTTCGCGGTGATACCGCGGCTGCCGAGCTCACGGGCGATCGACCGGGCCATGCCGATCAGGCCCGACTTGCTGGCGGCGTAGTTGACCTGGCCGGGCGAGCCCATCACGCCGACGACCGAGGAGATGAAGACGATCCGGCCCTTGCGCAGCCGCAGCATGCCCTTCGCGGCCCGCCGGGCGACCCGGAACGAGCCGGTCAGGTTGGTCTCGATGACCGCGTCCCAGTCGTCGTCGGACATCCGCAGCAGCAGCGTGTCGCGGGTGATGCCGGCGTTGGCCACCAGCACCTCGACCGGTCCCTGCTGCTCCTGGATGGTCTCGAACGCCGCGTCGACCTGCCCCTGGTCGGTGATGTCGCACTTCACGCCGAGGAAGCCCTCCGGCGGCTCACCACTGCGGTACGTCACCGCGACCTGGTCACCGGCGTCCCGCAGCGCGCTCGCGATCGCCAGTCCGATCCCCCGGTTACCCCCGGTCACCAGCACAGATCTGCCCACAAACCCTCCTCGGACCAGCACCCAGTCAGTCGCCCGAACGCTATCGCGCCCACCCCCCACCCCCGTTCGAGGGGTTATCCCCGCCTCTTGAGGGTTCTCCGGTGGTGTACCAGGGGTGAACCCCCAAGCGGAGGGGTTATCCCCTCGTGCGGGTCAGGAGTCTTCGAGGCGGAAGCCGACTTTCATGCCGACCTGGTAGTGGTCGATCTGGTTGTCGACGATGTGGCCGCGGATCTCGGTCACCTCGAACCAGTCGAGGTGCCGCAGGGTCTCACCGGCCCGGGCGACGCCGTTGGTGATCGCCTGGTTGATGCCCTCTTTCGACGTGCCGACGATCTCGGTGACCCGGTAGGTCCGATCGGTCATGAGACGCACCTCTCCATCCTGGTTGCGGCCGGGCTGCGCGCGGGCGGGCAGCGCGGCGTACCGTTGGTTGTGTTGAGGAGGATAGATGTCGAGGCGTCGTGAACGGACCGGCGAGACCGTCATCTCGGTGACGAGTGCACAACCGGGCCGGTCCGAGGATCTGGACAGCCGGATCGTTCGGTACGCGTGGATGATGTCGATCCGCATCGTCTGCTTCGTGCTGGCCGTGCTGACCCCGTCGCCGTGGCGGTGGTTGTTCGTGGTCGGCGCGATCGCGCTGCCGTACTTCGCGGTCGTGCTGGCGAACGCGCACCGGTCGTCGACGCAGCCCGTCGCGGCGGCGTACGTCGCCCCCGACCGGACCGCGATCGGGCCCGCGCCGACGGTCGTCGTACCCGCCGATCAAGACCCTGTTGAGCACCCTCGGACCGACACCGAAAAGTGATCTGTGCCGGGACTGGAAAACTTGGACTGATCCGTGTCAGAATCTCCCGCGTGCTCTGAAGTTCACCACTGGAATTCAGAGACTTGATGCGGCGTCGGACGGCTCCCCCCGTGGCTGTCCGACGTCGCTTCATTTTCCCCACTGTTTTGATTATTGAGTCATCAGGAATGCAGAGGAATGCCTCCCGAAGAAGCGACCCCGGCCGTCTGCTCTGCCCGGGGCTGCGGCAACGCCGCCACCTGGGCGCTGTTGTGGAACAACCCGAAGATCCACACCCCCGACCGGCGGAAGAGCTGGCTGGCGTGTGACGAGCACAAGGAGAGCTTGTCCGACTTCCTCGCCCGGAGGTCATTCCTGCGCGAGGTCGAGCCTTTCTCCTAGCTTTTGGCTAACCCGATGTTGATCCGGAAAAGTACATTTCCGGATCGCGGTCCGGCGGAACTCAGCCGCCGATCGCGGACATCGGCCGTGACGGTTGCAGGAAGCTCGGGTCGTTGATGCCGTGGCCCGGTAGTTTGTTCCGCATCGCGCGCCGCCAGCGGTCCGCCAGTTCGGCATCGTCGGCACCGTCCCGGAGCGCCGTCCGGAGGTCCGACTCGGTGCGTGCGAACAGGCAGTCGCGGACCTGACCGTCGGCAGTCAGCCGGACCCGGTCGCAGTCGCCGCAGAACGGCCTGGTGACCGACGCGATGATGCCGACCGTCTGCGGGCCGCCGTGGACGAGGAACGACTCGGCCGGCGCACTCCCGCGCGTCGAGGCATCGGCCGGCGTCAGGCCGAACCGGTCCACGAGCCGCTCCAGGATCTCGTCGGCTGTGACCATGGTGGCCCGGTCCCAGCCGTGCTGGGCGTCCAGCGGCATCTGCTCGATGAACCGCAGCTCGTAGTCGTGGTCGAGGCAGAACTGCAGCAACTCCGGCGCCTGGTCGTCGTTCACACCGCGCATCAGGACCGCGTTGACCTTCACCGGCGTCAGGCCGGCGGCCTGGGCCGCTTCGAGCCCGGCCAGGACGTCCTTCAGCCGGTCGCGCCGGGTGAGCTGCTGGAAGGTGTCCGCCCGGATCGTGTCGAGGCTCACATTCACCCGGTCCAGACCGGCTTCCTTGAGCGCCGTCGCCTGCCGGGCCAGACCGATGCCGTTCGTGGTCAAGGAGACCTCGGGCCGCGGCGTGAGAGCCGTCGTACCGGCAACGATGCCCACGATGCCGCGGCGGAGCAGCGGCTCACCGCCGGTGAAGCGGATTTCGTTGACTCCGAGGTGCGTCACCGCCACCGTGACCAGGCGGATGATCTCGTCGTCGGTCAGCAGCTCGGGCTTGGCCAGCCAGTCCAGGCCCTCCTCGGGCATGCAGTACGTGCAGCGCAGGTTGCAACGGTCCGTGAGCGACACGCGCAGGTCGGTAGCGACCCGGCCGTACCGGTCCGCCAGCCCCTGCTGAGTCACCTCGTGGATCGCTGTCATCGCTCCAGCCTACGTGCCGCCCGCAGTGGTTTTCAGGCGATGGCTTAAGTTCGAGACGTGGGTCGGTTGATGAATGTCCGCTGGTTGACAGCCGCGCTGGGGGTCCTGGTGCTGGCCGCGGTGTGCGTCCTGCTCGGGCGGTGGCAGCTGCACCGCCTCGACGAGCGCAAGGCGCGGAACGAGGTGACCCGGTCCAACCTGGCCGCCGCGCCGGCGCCGATCGATCAGATCGTCGGCCCGCAGGGCCTGGTCGGCGACCAGCACGCGTGGCGGACGGCGGTCGTCACCGGCCAGTACGACGCCTCGAAGCAGGTGATCCTGAAGTACCGCAACGTGGACGACCGGCCGGGGTTCGAGATCGTCACCCCGCTGCTGCTCCCGGACGGGAAGGCGGTCCTGGTCGACCGTGGCTTCCTTGACCGCCAGGGCGCCGAGCTGATGCCTGGTCACGTGCCCCCGGTACCCACCGGCGAGGTGACGGTCACCGGCCGGCTGCGGCGCAGCGAGAACGGCGGCCACACGAACGGCGGGACGCCGGACGACGGTACGGCGCGACTCATCAACGGACCGGACTTCGCGAAGGTCCTGGGACTGAACCTGTACGACGGGTACCTGACCGTCGACAAGCAGCAGCCGGCCAACGATCCGGCGTTCGACGGCCTCCCCGGCCCGGAGATCGACGACGGCCCCCACTTCTTCTACGCCCTGCAGTGGTTCTTCTTCGCCCTCCTGGCGATCGGCGGGCTGATCTACTTCACCAGACAGAACAACAAGACCGACGGGGAACAAGCAGTCGCCGACCGCCCGGAAGCACATGCCGGAACCCCGGACTGAGGACCAAGCGCACGACGCCTGCACAACAGATTGTTGCCCTGCGCAACGATGTCGCCTGGGTGAACGCGGCCTGGCTGCTGACCGCGGCCGAGTCCGGCGGTCTGCCTACTGAGAGTTTCTTGCCGAGGGCCCCGAACCGTCGAGGTGCGGGAGCTGGTGGGGTGAGGCAGGATGGTGGCGTGGACCTTGGACTGCGTGACCGCACCTACATCGTCACCGGCGCCAGCGCCGGGCTCGGCTTCGCGACCGCGAAGGCGCTGGCCGCCGAAGGCGCCCGGCTGGTGATCTCCAGCCGGAACGAGGAATCGATCGCCCGCGCGGCTGCCGAGCTCGGCGAGAACGTGGTCGGCATCCCGGTCGACAATGCCGATCCGGACAGCGCCGAGCGGCTGGCCGCGACCGCGATCGCCAAGTGGGGTGCTTTGCACGGTGCGCTGATCAGCGTCGGTGGTCCGCGGCCGGGGACGGCGCTCGACTCCGACGAGGACGACTGGCGGAACGCGTTCGACAGCGTCTTCCTCGGTGCGCTCCGGATCGCGCGGGCGGTGGCGCGGGCCGGCTCGGAGGGTACGTCGATCGCGTTCGTACTCTCGTCGTCGGTGAAGTCGCCGATCGGCGGGCTGGCGATCTCGAACGGTCTGCGCCCCGGGCTGGCGATGATCGCGAAAACCCTCGCCGACGAGCTCGGCCCGAACGGCACCCGCGTCAACGGTCTGATGCCCGGCCGAATCGCCACCGACCGCCTCAAGGAACTCGACGCCAAGGCCGGCGACCCCGAAGCCACCCGCCGGGCCTCCGAGAAAACCATCCCCCTTCGCCGCTACGGCAACCCCGACGAATTCGGCCGAGTAGCCGCCTTCGTCCTCTCCCCAGCAGCTTCGTACCTCACCGGCACCATCATCCCGGTAGACGGCGGCGCCCTCCGCACGATCTAGCCAGGCCCGGCGAGGGGAGGGAGCGGGCTCGGCGCCCCCGCCCCTCCCCGCGCGGAACAGCTCGTCGGCCAGGTCGGGATCGTTAGGCGAACTGGCCGGGGACGTAATCGCCTGCGGGCTGCTGGGTGATGATGTTGAGGCGGTTCCAGGTGTTGATGACGGCTGTGGCGGTGGTCAGGGCTGCGAGCTGTTCTTCGGTGTAGTGCTTGGTGGCGGTTTGCCAGATTTCGTCGGGGACTCCGCCGGCGGCGTCGGCCAGGCGGGTGCCTGCTTCGGCGAGGGCGAGGGCGGCGCGTTCCTCCTCGGTGAAGACGGTGGCCTCGCGCCAGGTTGCGACCAGGTTGATGCGGACCGCGGGCTCGCCGTGGTGGGCGAGTTCCTTCGAGTGCATGTCGACGCAGACCGCGCAGCCGTTGATCTGGCTGATGCGCAGCTCCATCAGCTCGATCGTGCTCTGCGGTACGCCGACCGTGGTCGCCACCCGGGCCGCCGCGTTGAGGTGCTTGATGAACTTGGTGAAGACGTCACTGGTGAACAGGTTCAAGCGTGGATTCATACCCACCCGACGAGACAGCCCGCGAGAATGTCAGTCCTTCTCGATCCGGTTGCCCTGCTCGTCCCAGTGCTCGGCGACCTTCTTGCTCGGCTGCACGCGCGGCGGCTCCCCCGGCATCTTCGGGTAGTCGGGCGGGAAGTTCAGCTCACCGCCCGGGAGCTTCTCCCACAGCTCCAGCAACGCGTCGAGCGGGTACGCCGTCTCGTCCATGTCCGCCCACGGATCACCGTCGGCGAGGTACTCCGGCACGGTGTGCAGGTTGAACGCCCGCGGATCGTCGACCTCGGCGAGCCGCTCCCACGTCATCGGCGTACTCACCGGCGCCCCCGGCCGCGGCCGCAACGACCAGGCCCCCGCGACCGTCCGGTCCCGCAGGTTCTGGTTGAAATCGAGGAAGATCGACGCGTCCCCACGCTCCTCCTTCCACCACGCCGTCGTCACCCCGTCGTCGCGACGCTCCAGCTCACGCCCCAGACCGATCGCGGCATGCCGTACGTCGTCGAAACCCCACTCCGGCCGAATCCGCACGTAGATGTGGATCCCCCGGTTCCCACTGGTCTTCGGGTACCCGCGCAACCCGAGCTCCTCGAGCAGCTCCCGCGCGACACCAGCCACCCGCCGGGCGTCGGCGAAGGTCGCCCCGGGCTGCGGGTCGAGGTCGAGCCGCAGCTCGTCGGGATGATCCAGATCGGTCTTGCGCACGGCCCACGGATGGAAGGTCAGCGTGCCCATCTGCGCCGCCCACACCGCGGCGGCGATCTCGGTCAGGCACAGCTCGTCGATCGGGCGATCGTTCGGCGTCAGCACGCGGCAGGTCTCGAGCCAGTCGGGCGCGCCCTTCGGCAGCCGCTTCGAGTAGAACCCGTCCCCGGTCTGCCGGCCGGACGTGTCCACCGACAGCTTCATCCCCTCGCGCCATCCTCCGGGCCAGCGCTCGAGGGCGACGGGCCGGTCGCCGGAGGCGTGCATGAACGCAGTACCGACCGCGACGAAGTACTCGCAGACCTGCAGCTTGGTGACCTCCGGAGCCCAGTCGGTCGCCTCGTAGACGACCCGCTCCGGACTGGAGACGCGGACCTCGCGGTCCCCCGCAGTGAGCATGACCGCTGAGCTCTTCGCCATGCCGCGACGCTATCGCCCCGGGCCGACCAAAATCGGCCCGGAGCCGGTGGAAAGGCAACTTTTCTCAACCTCTGGCCACGGTACGTGACTGAGCGGTAACGTTCCTGCACCTCGTTCCTGGGGCGTGAGGCCTCCGGGACACCTGACAAGGAGCGCGAGGATGAACAGATCCGCCCTGTTCGCCGCTGCCACCGCAGTAGCGACGACCACCGCCCTCGGACTGACCAGCGCCACCAGTGCCACGGGGGCACCCACCGCAGCACCCCTTCCCACCCCAGCGGCCGCCGTCGCCAAGGCCCGCGCGGCGATCAGCAGCAACCTGACCGCCCTCCGGGCGACCACCGCGGACGCCTTCACGGTGAAGGACGTCATCGTCGACGCCGACGGCGGCAGCCATGTCCGGATGGACCGGACCATCGGCGGCCTCCAGGTCCTCGGCGGCGACGTCGTCGTGCACGAGACCAAGGACGGCGGTTTCAAGGGCGCCAGCCTGACCCTGACCCGCAGCGCGAACGTCGACCGTACGCCGAAGGTCAGCGTCGCCACCGCCACCGCGAAGGCCCTCACCAAGGGTCTGAAGGCCGAGGGCAAGCCAACCCTGGTGATCGAGGCCCGCAAGGGCACACCGCGCCTGGCCTACCTGGTCACCACCGCCGGCACCCAGGCCGACGGTACGCCGAGCCGCATCACCACCACCGTCGACGCCGTGACCGGCGCCAAGCTGGTCAGCGAGCAGCACATCGAGACGGCAACCGGCGACGGCCAGAGCCTGTACTCCGGCCTCGTCCCGATCGACACCACACCGGCCACCGGTGGCTTCACGCTGACCGACCCGGTCCGCGGCAACGGCTTCACCGCCGACGCGAACAACAAGACCGACTCGATCATCTGCCAGCTGTTCGGCGTCGGCTGCCCGACCCCGACCAGGTTCACCGACGCGGACAACCACTGGGGCACCGGCAACAACTCGAACCGGGCCTCCGCGGCCGTCGACGCGCACTACGGCGCGGCCACCACGTTCGACTACTACAAGAACGTCCACGGCCGGAACGGCATCTTCAACGACGGCAAGGGCGTCCCGAGCCGCGTCCACTACGGCACCAACTACGTGAACGCCTTCTGGGACGGCAAGCAGATGACGTACGGCGACGGCGACAACGTGGCCGCAGGCCCGCTGGTGTCGATCGACGTGGCCGGCCACGAGATGTCCCACGGCGTCACCGAGCACACCGCGAACCTGACCTACTCCGGTGAGTCCGGCGGCCTGAACGAGGCCACCAGCGACATCCTCGGCACGATGGTCGAGTTCTACTCCAACAACACCTCCGACCCCGGTGACTACTACATCGGCGAGGAGATCATGAAGGACCGGCCCGCGCTGCGGTACATGGACAAGCCGAGCCGGGACGGCACGTCCCCGGACTGCTGGTACTCCGGGATCGGCAACCTCGACGTGCACTACTCCTCCGGCGTCGCCAACCACTTCGCCTACCTGCTCGCCGAGGGCACCGGCGCGAAGACGATCGGCGGCCTGCCGCACAACGGGTCGACCTGCAACGGCACGACCCTCACCGGGATCGGCCACGACAAGCTCGGCAAGATCTGGTACCGCGCGCTGACGACGTACATGACCAGCGGTACGACGTACGCCCAGGCCCGGACCGCGACGCTGAACGCGGCCACCGACCTGTACGGCGCGAGCAGCCCGGAGCGCGCGGCCGTCGCCGCCACCTGGTCCGCCGTCAGCGTCAACTAAGGGGTCAACCAAGAGTCAGCTGAAGCGTTTGATGGTTTTCGCCGGTCCTGTCCCACTGGGGCGGACAGGACCGGCGTTCAAACGTTTTGGCCATTGCTCCTTCGGGTTCCCGTACCTACCGTCACAACCATGGGTGGGGACCTTGGAGGTGGGCCGCGACTGCGCGCAGCGCGGCCGCTACTGCTTGTCGTCGACGCTGGTCCGGAGCGTCTGGAACGGTCGGAAAGCGAACTGGAGCGGGGTTTCGGGCCCGACTTCAGGGTGCGGGGCGAGCTGACCGCGGCCGCCGCGGTCGGTTGCCTACAGCAAGCACACGACTGGGAGCAGCGGGTAGCCGTGGTGCTGGTCGACCACGCGTTGCCCGACGCCGACCGGGCCGAGGTCCTGGCCGCGTCGCGGACGCTGCACCCGGACGCGCGGCGGGCGCTGCTGATCGAGTGGGGTGCGTGGGCCGACCGGGGCACCGCGGCCGCGATCCTGTCCGCGATGTCGGTCGGCGACATCAACTACTACGTGCTCAAGCCGTGGATCGAGCACGACGAGCTGTTCCACCGGACCGTCGCGGAGTTCGTCCAGGAGTGGTCGCGGTTCGAGGTCGCGAACTGGCGCGAGGTGGTCGTGATCGCGGCCGAGAACTCGGTCCGCGGTCAGGCCGTGCGCAGCCTGCTGGGTCGCAACGGCATCCCGAGCGCGTTCCGCGCCAGCGGTACGCCGCTCGCCAACGACGCGCTGGAGTACATCGGCGAGCCGGACCCCGGGGACGGCGTACTGGTGTGGATGCCGGCGGTCGGCGACAAGGTGCTGCACGATCCGACCGACGTGGAGATCGCCGAGGCGTGGGGTGTTTCGACGACGCTGGCCGAGGACGAGGACCGGTCGTTCGACGTCCTGGTGATCGGCGCCGGGCCGGGCGGCCTCGCCGCGGCGGTGTACGGGTCGTCGGAGGGGCTGCGGACCCTGGTCGTCGAGCGGGAGTCGATCGGTGGGCAGGCCGGGACCAGCTCGCTGATCCGCAACTACCTGGGCTTCTCGCGCGGCATCCGCGGGTCGGAGCTCGCACAACGCGCGTACCAGCAGGCGTGGGTCTTCGGGGCGCACTTCGTTCTGATGCGGTCCGTACTGCGGCTCGCGCGGCAGGGCGACCGCTTCGTCGCGAACATCGGTGACGTCGGCGAGGTGACGGCGCGGGCCGTCGTACTCGCGACCGGCGTCGCGTACCGGCGGCTCGACGTACCGTCGCTGGAGAAGCTCGTCGGAGCCGGCGTGTACTACGGCGCCAGCGTCTCGGAAGCGCACGGGTTGAAGGATCGGGTCGCGTGCGTGGTCGGTGGTGGGAACTCGGCCGGCCAGGCGGTTCTGCACCTGGCCCGCTACTGCCGGCAGGTCCTGCTGGTGATTCGCGGGCGGGACCTGTCGGCGAGCATGTCGCAGTACCTGATCGATGCGATCGATGCCGCCGACAACATCACCGTCCGGGCGGCGAGCGAGGTCGTCGACGGTGGTGGCGACGGCCGGCTGCAGGAGATCGTGCTGCACGACCGGATGGCTGACAGCAACGAGACGGTCGCGGTCGACGGGCTGTTCGTGATGATCGGGGCGGTGCCCGGGACGTCCTGGCTTCCGGACGACGTGGGGCGGGACCGGCTCGGGTTCGTGCAAACCGGGTCGGAGGCGGCGGGTTCCGCGTTGTGGGTCGAGGACCGGCCGCCGCAGCCCTACGAGACGACGGTTCCGGGCATGTTCGCGGTCGGTGACGTGCGGTCGGCGTCGGTGAAGCGGGTGGCGTCGGCGGTGGGTGAGGGTTCAGTGGTGGTCTCGCAGATCCATACCCATCTCAAAGGCGCCTCGGATGGTTGAGCGGCGGTTCGCCTACACGCCGGCGATGGTTGCCCTGACCGCGCTGGTACTGCTGGTGCCGATCGCCGGACTGGTCCTGCTGCTGGAGAGGCCGCGGCTGGACCTGCACTGGGAGCACCATCCGGCGCACTTCTGGATGGTCCTGATCACCGCCACCCTCAGCGCAGTGCTGGCTTACCTCACGGGTGCGGCAGCGCTGCGGCGGGGTGACGCACGCGTGCTGTTCGTGTCGTTGGCGTTCTTGTCGGCCGCCGGCTTCCTTGGGCTGCATGCGATGGCGACGCCGAAGGTGCTGCTCGACACACCGAATGCCGGGTTCACGCTTGCCACGCCGGTGGGGGTGGCGTTGGCGTCGGTCTTCGCATTCCTGTCCAGCCTAACGGTCTCCGGCATCAGGTGGGGACGAAGGCTGCGAGTCGGCCTGCTCGTGCTGATGGCCCTGTGGGCGTTTGCGTCAGTGCTGCGACTGCCGCCCCTGCATGCGACCTCAGTTCCGGAGGTTGCCGATGGCATCCTCACCGGGCTCGCGATCCCCGCGGTGCTGTTGTACGCGGTCAGCGCGGCCCGGTACCTGCGCATGTGGTGGGCGCGGCCGTCGTTGATGCTGCTGTCGATCATCTCGGCGTTCGTGCTGCTCGGCGAGGCGATGGTCGCGCTGGTGTTCGCGCGGAACTGGCACCTGTCCTGGTGGGAGTGGCACGGACTGATGCTGGCCGCCTTCGCGCTGGTCGTGGCCGGGGTGCGGATCCAATGGTACGAGGAGCGGTTCGCCGACCTGTACCAGGAGGACACCGTGGCCGGAGAGCGCGAGCTGAGCGTGCTGTTCGCGGACCTGCAGGGGTATACAACGTTCTCCGAGCTGCACGACCCGGCCGAGGTCGCGGCGATGCTCAACACGTACTTCGAGGTCGTCGTACCGCCGGTGGTCCGGCGACACGGCGGAGACGTGGACCGGATCATCGGGGACGCGCTGATGGTGACGTTCAACAAGCGCGGGGACCAGCCGGACCACGCCCGCCGGGCGGCCGCGGCCGGTTTGGCGCTGCAGGCGGCGGCGAGCGCCGTACGGGCCGCACATCCGACCTGGCCGCAGTTCCGGGTCGGCATCAACAGCGGGATCGCGTCCGTGAGCCTCCTCGGGACCGAGGGTGGTCGTACTCATACCGTCATTGGGGACACGGTGAACGTTGCTTCCAGGATCGAGGGAGCTGCGCCGGGTGGTGGGGTTGCTATTGGGCCTGCGACGAAGGCACTACTTCCGCAGGCGAGCACCGAGGACCTTGGACTGTTGAGTTTGAAAGGCAAGGCGGAGCCGATGGAGGTCTACCGGCTGCTCTCCCTCGACGGCGGCGAATGATCACCCGTGCCTTTGGGGCGGGTACCAGCTGTTCACGCGTTGGACCTTGGAAGGACCACGTAGCGGTGTGAGAATCCGGGCCATGTCTGCCCTGAACCGATCACCGCGCCGCCTGGGCGCCGTCGTGGTCACGACCAGTCTTCTCGCCGCCGGGCTGGCGGTGGCGATCGCCGCCGCACCGGCTCAGGCCGCGTCCGCCGATGTGGTCATCACCGAGGTGTACGGCGGTGGCGGCAACAGCGGCGCGCCGTACACCAACGACTTCGTCGAGCTGACCAACAACAACGCGGCCCCCGTCGACGTGAGCGGCTGGTCGGTCCAGTACGGCTCGACCGCCGGTACGACGTGGCAGGTCACCAAGCTGACGGGCAGCATCGCTCCGGGAGCGGCGTACCTGATCCAGGATAGCGGCGGCGCCACCGGCCAGCCGATGCCCACCCCGAACGTCGTCGGCACGATCGCGATGTCCGCCAGCGCGGGCAAGATCGCCCTGGTCACGAACCAGACGGCCCTGGCCTGCGGCGCCGACTGCGACAAGGACCCGGCGGTCAAGGACTTCGTCGGGTACGGCTCCGCGACCAACGACTCCGAGACCACCCCGGCGCCGGGGCTGTCGAACACCACCTCGGACTCGCGCAACGACCCGAAGCAGGACACCGACAACAACGCGGCCGACTTCTCCGCGGGCAACCCGTCGCCGGGCACGCTGACCGGTGGTCCGGCCGAGCCGCCCGTCGACGCGAAGATCCACGACATCCAGGGCGCTGCGCACCGGTCGCCGCTGGAGGGCAAGGTCGTCGCCAACGTCACCGGCGTGGTCACGGCCAAGAGCAGCAACGGGTTCTGGTTCCAGGACCCGCAGGCGGACGACGACCCGGCCACGAGCGAGGGCATCTTCGTCTTCACCAGCTCGGCGCCGACGGTAGCCGTCGGGGATGCGCTCAGCGTGCAAGGGTCCGTCGCCGAGTTCCGGCCGGGCGGGTCCGGTGGCGTGACCAACCTGACCACGACCGAGCTCACCAACGCGAAGATCACCGTCACGGGTACGGCGGCTGTCCCGGCCGCGACCATCGTCGGACCGGGTGGACGGGTTCCGCCCTCGACCGTGATCGACGACGACTCGTCCGGCGACGTCGAGAAGACCAGCACCGCGTTCGACCCGGCCAACGACGGGATCGACTTCTGGGAGTCGCTCGAGGGCATGTGGATCGGGATCAACCAGCCCGAGGTCACCGGTCCGACCAGCTCGTTCCGTGAGCTGTCCGTCGTACCGGCGGGCTCCGGGGTACGGACGGTGCGCGGCGGGATCCTGCTGCAGAAGACCGACAGCAACCCGGAGCGGGTGCTGCTGGACGACGTACTGACACCGATCCCGGACGCGAAGACCGGCGACAAGCTGGCCGGGACCGTCACGGGGGTTCTGGACTACTCGTTCGGCAACTTCAAGTTCCTGCCGACCGTGACGCCGACCGTGGTCGACGGTGGCGTCCAGCGCGAGGTCACCACGAAGTCCTCGCCGCTGCAGGTGTCGGTGGCGACGTTCAACGTGGAGAACCTGGACCCGTCCGACGGCCCGGCCAAGTTCGACGGGCTGGCGCAGGCGGTCGTCCACAACCTGGCCTCACCGGACATCCTCGGGCTGGAAGAGGTCCAGGACAACGACGGTGCGATCAACTCCGGCAACACCAAGGCGGACGTGACGCTGAACACGCTGGCCGCGGCGATCGTGAAGGCGGGCGGACCGGAGTACACCTGGCGGGAGATCGACCCGGTCGACGGCCAGGAGGGTGGCGAGCCGGGCGGCAACATCCGGGTCGCGTTCATGTACCGGACCGACAAGCCGGTGAAGTTCGTCGACCGCCCGGGGGGCGGCTCGACGGTCGCGACCACGATCACCACCGACCGGTTCGGCCGGCCGCACCTGAGCTCCTCCCCCGGACGCGTCGACCCGGCGAACCCGGCCTGGGCCGCGACGCGGGTACCGCTCGCGGGTGAGTTCACCTGGCACGGGCAGACCTTGTTCGTGGTGGTCAACCACTTCAGCTCCAAGGGCGGCGACGACCCGCTGTGGGGCCGGTTCCAGCCGCCGGTGCAGGTGAGCGCGGCGAAGCGGCACCAGCAGGCGCAGGTGGTGCGCGGGTTCGTGGACCAGATCCTCGCCAAGGACACGGGCACGAACGTGGTCGTGCTCGGTGACCTGAACGACTTCGACTGGTCGGAGACCGCGGACATCCTGGTCGGGTCGGGCAAGACCGCGCTGATCGACATGCCGCGGACGCTGCCGCTGAACCAGCGCTACAGCTACGTGTTCGAGGGCAACAGCCAGATCCTGGACCAGATCCTGATCTCGAAGAACCTGCAGCCGGCCTCGTCGTACGACGTGGTGCACATGAACGCGGAGTTCCCGGACCAGATCTCCGACCACGACCCGCAGGTGGTGCGGGTCATCCCGCTGCCGTCCTGGGTGCGGTGACCTCGGGAGATTTCCGCAGTCTTACGTCGTAGCGCCCGGGCGGGGTTTTCCTTGCCCGGGCGCCGATACTTGAGTCGTGACAGATTCCACCAAGCAGTACGCCGTTCAGAAGTCCGACGCGGAGTGGAAGGCGCAGCTCACCCCGGCCGAGTTCCACGTGCTGCGCAAGGCCGGTACCGAGCGGGCCTTCACCGGTGAGTACACCGACACCAAGACGGTCGGCGTGTACAAGTGCCGGGCCTGCGACGCCGAGCTGTTCCGCAGCGAGACCAAGTTCGACTCGCACTGTGGCTGGCCGTCGTTCTTCGCGCCGCTGGCCGAGGACCGGGTCGAGTACATCGAGGACAGCACCCTCGGCATGAAGCGCGTCGAGGTCCGCTGCGCCAACTGCGGCTCGCACCTGGGCCACGTGTTCGAAGGCGAGGGGTACGGCACCCCGACCGACCTCCGCTACTGCATCAACAGCGTCAGCCTGAACCTCGAGCCGGCCAACTGACCGTCCCCGGGAGTCGGCCGGTAGACCTCAGGGTGTGTCAGCCCGCCCCACTCCGTAGCGAGCAGGTGCTCGGTGCGGTGCATCGGCGCGCGGGGGCGAAGGGTTCGATGCGGAGCATCGTGCCCTTCGCACCCGTGCGGCGAGGTGCCGTACCGAGTGCCGCGCAGTAGGCGTGGGGTGGGCTGACACACCCTTAGACTGAGGTGCTGGTTCGACTTCCGGGGAAGGATTTGGGTGGCTGACAGCCGTAGGCCGTGGGTTCTGGATGTGTTGGCGGCTGACGAGGCGTGGGAAGTGCCGGACGCCTGGGTCGCCGGGGTCCGGCGGCGGCTGACGGCGTGGGGAGACGATCCCAAGGCGTTGCGGCCGCTCGTCGCCGATGCGTTCCCCGGGTTCGTCAAGGGGACGCCGGCGGCCGTGTGGTTCGCGCACGAGGTGGCTCCGCTGCTGGGCGGGTGGATCCCGGTCCTGCACGGTGAGTACGCCGACCTGGGCGCCAAGCTCACCCGGGACTTCTACCGGCCCGCGTCCCACCTCGGCGGATCCGGCCATGTGGTCTGGACCGCCGCCCCCGACTGGCCGCTGACGGCGATCGCCGCGGCCCGCGGCTTCCGCGAGCCGGGCCGGCGGCAGGCGCTCCACCTCACCCGCGACGTCTTCAACCTCTTCGTCGACGCTCCGCCCCTGGCCGCCCGGGCCCAGGCGCTCGTCGCCGCGCTCGACCGGATCCTGGCCACCCGCGAGGCGCTGTACCTCCACA
The DNA here is from genome assembly GCF_040638345.1 of Kribbella sp. NPDC026611. Classification (NCBI taxonomy): domain Bacteria; kingdom Bacillati; phylum Actinomycetota; class Actinomycetes; order Propionibacteriales; family Kribbellaceae; genus Kribbella; species Kribbella sp. NPDC026611. Next base: position 348,443 of record NZ_JBEZYC010000004.1, on the reverse strand, counting down.
CCCACGGCGAGTACGACGAGATCCTCCAGTTCTGGCGCACCGACGCCCTGAAGGACACCGAGCGCGCGCTCCTCCCCGAGCTGGGCGGCACCACCGCCGCGCTCCGGTACTCGATCAACGCCCTCCGCGACGTCCACGCGAAGCTGCTGATGACCAACGCGGACGAGGACACCGGCGACTTCGCCCGCCTGATGGCCCAGCTCCTCCTGATCAGCAACCGCGGCTTCCCGCAGACGGTCGCCAAGATCCTCGGCCCCGCGACCGAGGACGTCCAGAAGGCGCTCAGCAGCATCCACACCGGCTTCGACGCGCATGCGTGGATCGCCCGCAACACCGACTGGTTGGGCCGTGCGGTGCGCCACGACCAGCAGGTCCTCGCCCGTCACTGGGCTGCCGCCGCCACGCGCGTCTCCGTCCACCTGTCCGGCGTACTCGCGAACGGCGCGTGGCCCGAGCCAGAGGTCCCTGACCTCGGTCCGCTCTTCCGGCTGCTCGACCGTGAGCGCTGGCGGGCTCTCGACGCCGACCAGGCCGCCGCCACGGCAGAGCAGACGTCGCTCTCGGTCGCCTGGGACAAGGTCGAGCAGCAGCCCACGGCAGACGGCGAGCCGATCGAGCCGCTGCCCAAGCCGGTCGACTTCAGCGAGGACCCGCTGGCCGAGCTCGACTCGCTGATCGGGCTCGAGTCGGTCAAGGACGCGGTCCGCCGGATGGTCGCCGAGGTCAAGACCAACCTGCGCCGCTCCGAGCTCGGCCTGCCCAGCCACGAGCGCGCCCGGCACATGGTCTTCGTCGGCAAACCCGGTACGGCGAAGACCACGATCGCCCGCCTGCTCAGCCGCATCTACAAGCAGCTGGGCGTGCTCGAGAAGGGCCATGTGGTCGAGGTCGACCGCTCCGACCTGGTCGGCTCCAGCGTCGGTACGACGGCACCAATGAGCGCGGCCAAGTTCCGCGAGGCGCTCGGCGGGGTGCTGTTCATCGACGAGGCGTACACCCTGGTCCCGGAGAACACGCCGGGTGACTACGGGCTCGAGGCCGTCGCGACGATCCTGAAACTGATGGAGGACCACCGCAACGACTGCATCGTGATCGTGGCCGGCTACCACCGCGAGATGCAGCGGTTCATGGAGTCGAACACCGGTCTGGCGTCGCGGTTCCCGAAGCTGCTGTCGTTCAGCGAGTACGACACCGACCAGCTGGTCGCGATCTTCGAGCTGCAGGCCCGGCAGAAGGGCATGATCTACAGCGACGACGTCCTGGACAAGGTCCGCAGCGTCATCCCGCCCGCGCCCCGCGGCCACAACTTCGGCAACGGCCGCTTCATCCGCAACGTGCTCGAGGAAGCGATCTCGAACCAGGCCACCCGCCTGTCCGAGCGCAACCCCGACAGCCTGACCGAACGCGACCTCCGCGAGCTGCTCCCGATCGACGTCAAACCCCCGACCTCGATGCGCGCCGCCGACTACCTCCTGCAGAAGCCAGGCACCTAAATCGGGGTGGCCAGGGCGACCGGGTTGCCTTCGGGGTCGGCGAGGTAGGCCTGGCGTTCGCCCCAGGGCATGGTGGCCGGCTCCTGCAGGATCGGGTAGCCGGCCGCGCGGAAGCGTTCCACCTCGGCGTCGACGTCGTCGACGTACACGAAGAGCTCGAAGCGTGGGCCGGTGCCGACGCTGATGCCGAGCTGCGCCTCCGGCCACTCGGCGTTCGCGATACCGAGCGACGAGTCGCCGCGGTCCAGGCCGACGTAGTGCGGATCACCCTCCAGCGGGAACTGGTACGTCGACTCGTAGCCGAGCAAACCGTAGAACCGCAGGGACCTCTGTACGTCGGTCACATACAGGACCGGAAACGCCTTTCCCCCCGGCATGTCAAGCCAGGTTGGCGACCAGCTCGCCGAGCTCGGTCCGCTTGCCGGTGTAGAACGGGACCTCTTCGCGCACGTGCCGCCGGGCCGTGGACGCGCGCAGGTCGCGCATCAGGTCGACCATCCGGTGCAGCTCGTCCGCCTCGAAGGCGAGGATCCACTCGTAGTCCCCGAGCGCGAACGACGCCACCGTGTTCGCCCGGACGTCCGGGTAGGTGCGCGCCATCTTGCCGTGCTCGGCGAGCATGAACCGCCGCTCCTCGTCCGGCAGCAGGTACCACTCGTACGACCGGACGAACGGGTACACGCAGATGTACGCCCGCGGCTCCTCGTCGGCCAGGAACGCCGGGATGTGACTCTTGTTGAACTCGGCCGGCCGGTGCAGCGCCAGCTGCGACCAGACCGGGGCCAGGTGCGTGCCCAGCCGCGACCGGCGCAGCGCGTGGTACGCCTTCTGCAGCGCGTCCGAGGTCGGCGCGTGCCACCAGATCATGAAGTCGGCGTCGGCGCGCAGACCCTCGACGTCGTAGAACCCGCGGATCACGACGTCGTCGGCCGCCAGCTTCCCGACCAGGTCGGTCAGCTCGGCGGTCAGCTCGTCCCGGTCCGCGGCACCCAGCGGGGTCTCGACCTTGAAGACCGACCACATGGTGTAGCGGATCACGTTGTTGAGCTCACGAGCCTTCGGCTTATCAGTCACGGTGCCATTGTCCCCAATGCGTCGAGGTGCGCCTGCACCCGGGTCGCCGCCTTGCTCCCGGAGGCGATACACGCCGCGATCCCGACCCCGCGGTACGCCGCTCCACACACCGCCAGTCCCGGTACGCCGGCCACCGCGGCCTCCACACGGTCCACCCGGTCCACGTGCCCCACGGCGTACTGCGGAAGACCGCCGCCCCAGCGCTGGACGAGCGACCCGACCACCTCACCACCAAGCCCGACCGCTTGCTCCAGGTCGGACACGGCGAGCGCCACGAGCTCCTCGTCGGACCGCTGCAGCACGTACTCCTCACCGAGCCGTCCGACGGAGGCACGCAGTATCGCGAGCTCTCCCCCGGCCTCCGCGGACCACGCCCACTTGGCGTGCGAGTACGTCGAAGCCTTGATCGTCCGGCCTTCTACGGACGGCACCAGGAAGCCGGAGCCGGTCGCGCCGGCCGGCCAGTCTTCCTTCCGGACCGCGAGCGTCACGATCGCCATGCTCGCGTATTCGATCGCCGTCAGCTCGGTCGTCGCGGCAGGCGCCAACTCGGCCAGCATCCGCGCGGCCGGGGCCGCGGGTACGGCGATGATCACGGCGTCGGCGGTCAGGTACGTCGGATCCGGCACCGGGCCGGCCTCGAGCGTGTAGCCGTCCGCGCTCCGGGTGATCCGGCGTACCGCGAGCTTGCGGCGGATCTCGACGCCATGCGCGGTCAGGTCCTGCTCCAGCGCGTCGATGAGCCGGTTGACTCCGCCCACGATGCCCGCGAACACCGGCTGTCCCGCTCGCTTCTGCCCCGCTTCGCGCAGCTCGGCCGTCGCGGCCAGCAGGCTCGGCGCGGTCCGCAGCTCGGCGTAGAGATCCGGTACGGCGGCCTGGAGCGAGATCTCGTCCGCGTTCCCGGCGTACACCCCACCGAGCAGCGGGTCGATGAGCTTGTCGGTCACTGCCTTGCCCATGCGCTCGGCAACGAACCGGCCGATCGCCACGTCCTCGGTCAACGCGGGGGCGGCCAACTCGGCCTCGTGCGCCACCTCCTGGGCGGCTTCGGCTCCCAGCACGTCGGCGGTCGCGGCCGGGTCCATCGGCACGCCCATCACCGTCGGCGGGATCGCCCGGATGCGGTCGCCGACCCACAACCCGGCCGAGGTCGTTGCCGGATGCACCAGCTCGTCCCCCAGCCCGACAGCCTTGATCAGCTCGAGCCCCTCCGGCCGTCGAGCCAGCACCGACTCGGCCCCGAGGTCGACCGGCACGCCCTCGATGTTGCCACCGGCCAGCTTCCCACCCAGCCGCGGCGACCCTTCCAGGACGGTGATCCGAGGAGGATTGGGCCCGCTCGCCAACGCATGCGCCGCCGCGAGCCCACTGATTCCGCCCCCGACGACGACCACCCTGCTCACAAAACCTCCAGCGTCAGCTCGTAGCGCTTGCCCGGGCCCAGGTCGGTGCTCGAGGTCCCCACGACCCGGAAGCCGGCGCGACTCAGCACCGCCTGCGAAGCCGGATTCTTGTCCGAGGCGCCGGCCGTGAGCGTGGTCAGCCCGTACTCCGTGGCGGCGAGCCTGGCGATCGCCCGCACCGCAGCTGTCGCGAGCCCACGCCCGGCCCACTTCTCGGCGATCCGGTAGCCGAGCTCGGCGGACCCGTTCTCGAGGTCGATCAGGTTCACCCGCCCGGCGACTGCACCACCCTCGTCGACGAGCACGTGGAACCGGGAGATGCCGGCGGCTTGCTCGGCGAGCAGCGCCGCGTGACGCTCGGCGAACTCCGCGAAGTACTCGTCGCCTCGGTCCCAGATCCACGCCGCGAAGTACGCCCGATTCTCCCGCTCGAACGTCAGCACGGCGTCGGCGTGCCCGGCGGTCAGCAGCTCCAGCGTCACCTCGTGGTCAGGCAGGTACACGGGCCGACTTCGTCTGGACATACTTCACGATCCGACCGAGCACCTCCGGGTCGGCGTCCGGCGGAACGCCGTGGCCCAGGTTGAAGATGTGGCCAGGCGCAGCCTTGCCCTCGGCGAGGATCCGGTCGATCTCCGGCTCGATCGCGTCCCAGCCGGCGAAGAGCAGGGCCGGGTCGAGATTGCCCTGCAGCGGCTTCGGACCGACCCGCCGGACGGCCTCGTCGAGCGGGACCCGCCAGTCGACCCCGACGACGTCGGCGCCGGCCGCGCTCATCAGCCCGAGCAGCTCACCCGTGTTCACCCCGAAGTGCACGCGGGGTACGCCGTACCCCTTGAGCGCCTCGAAGACCTTCGCCGAGTGCGGCATCACGAAGCGCTCGTAGTCCCGCGGCGAGAGGCCGCCCGCCCACGAGTCGAAGAGCTGGATCGCCGAGGCGCCCGCCTCGATCTGCACCGACAGGTACGCGATCGCGACGTCGGCCAGCCGGTCGGCCAGGGCGTGCCACAGCGTCGGGTTGCCGTGCATCATCGCCTTGGTCCTGGCGAAGTCCTTGCTCGGCCCGCCCTCAACCAGGTACGACGCGACCGTGAACGGCGCGCCCGCGAAACCGATCAGCGGCGTACCGCCGAGCTCGGTCACGAGCTGCTGCACGGAATCTGTGGTGTACGGCACATCGGCCGGGGTGACCGGACGGACCGCGGCGACCCCCGCGGCGTCCCGGATCGGGTCGGCGACCACCGGGCCGACGCCCGGCTTGATGTCGATGTCGTACCCCGCCGACTTGAGCGGGAGCACGATGTCGGCGTAGAAGATCGCCGCGTCGACGCCGTAACGGCGGACCGGCTGCAGCGTTATCTCCACGACGAGGTCGGGTCGCATGCAGGACTCGAGCATCGAGATGCCCTCCCGCAGCGCGCGGTACTCGGGCAGCGCGCGACCGGCCTGCCGCATGAACCACACCGGGGTGTGCGGGACCGGTTCACCACGGGCGGCAAGCAAGTAGGGCGACTGGGCAAGCGAGTGTTCGGTCGACGGCACACTGCGATGATCCCACGCTCAGGTGAGCGCTTCATCGCCTGGTAGCGGGGTGTTACCGGCGCGTCTTAACAGGCGGCAGTGAGTAATCAGTCGTAGGCTGCGAAGCATGGGTGCCCGCAAGCAGGTCGACGCGCCACCCGCCGAGTTCGCCGAGGCAGTCTCGCAGTTACGAGGTGCCCGGTTCCGGCCCGAGGTCTTCGTCGAGGAGATGCCCGCGCCGCAGCGGATCGCTCCGCACGCGGCCGCGGTCAGCGCCGACGTGACGGTCGACGGCGACGATGTCGCCACCGGCCGGCTCGTCATCCTCTACGACCCGGACGGGAACGACGCCTGGCAGTCGACCTTCCGCTGTGTCGCGTACGTGCGCGCCGCCGTCGAACCGGAGATGGTGACCGACGCGCTGCTCGGTGGTGTGGGCTGGACCTGGCTGATGGAGGCCCTGGGCGACCGGGGTGCCGACTTCCTGGCCCCGAGCGGTACCGTCACCAGGGTGGTATCGGAGAGCTTCGGCGGCATGGCCGACGACGACGCGACGGCGGAGATCGAGATCCGCGCGTCCTGGAGCCCCGTGCCCGGACCGGGTGGACTGGTCGACGTGACCAAGCACGCCGAGGCGTGGGGCGAGGTGCTCTGTACGGCGGCCGGACTGCCGCCGGTTCCGCCGGGTGTGGTGGCGATGCCGACCCGGCGCGGACAGCGGGGCCGATGAGCCCAGCCGAGACCCAGCCCACCGAATCGGCCGACCCGGCCGCCCAACTGCCCCTGCTCGAGCTCAGGGACGGGCTGTCCGACGTGATCGACACCGACAGCGTGCTGACCGAGACGGTCGAGGCCTTCCGGGCCGGCACCGGACCGGTCGCCGTCGACGCCGAACGCGCCTCCGGCTATCGCTACTCGCACCGGGCGTACCTGGTCCAGCTGCGCCGTGAGGGCTCCGGCTCGGCGCTGGTCGACCCAATCCCGTTCGGCGACCTGTCCGCGCTCGGTGACGCGATCGTCGACGCCGAGTGGATCATCCACGCCGCCAACCAGGACCTGGCCTGCCTGGCCGAGGTCGGGATGGTGCCGCGGAAGGTGTTCGACACCGAGCTGGCCGGCCGCCTGCTCGGGTACCCGAAGGTCGGGCTCGCCTCGCTGGTCAGCGAAGTGCTGGGCTACCGGATGCGCAAGGAGCACTCGGCCGCGGACTGGTCGACCCGCCCGCTGCCCGCGCCCTGGCTGGTGTACGCCGCGCTCGACGTCGAGATGCTGATCGAGCTGCGCGACGCGATCGAGGCGGAGCTGCGCCGCGAGGGCAAGTGGGAGTGGGCCGAGCAGGAGTTCGCGGCCATCCTCGACGCCCCGCCGCGTGAGCCCAAGCCGGACCCGTGGCGGCGTACGTCGGGGATGCACCGGGTCCGGAACCGTCGCGCGCTCGCCGTGGTCCGCGCGCTGTGGGAGGCGCGGGACCAGATCGCCGCGGCAGCGGACATCTCCCCTGGCCGGATCCTGCCGGACGCCGCGATCGTCGAGGCCGCGTCGGCGATGCCGGCCGACCGGGACGCGCTCCAGAAGCTCACCGCGTTCAAGGGCCGGGGCGCCCACCGGCACATGCGGACCTGGTGGGAGGCGGTCGACCACGCCCGCCGGCTGCCCGACTCGGAGCTGCCAAAACAGGGACCGCGGTACGACGGCCCGCCGCCGGCCCGCGCCTGGGCCGACCGGGACCCGGACGCCGCCGCGCGCTTGTCCGCTGCCCGTGCTGCGGTCGCCGAGATCGCCGAGGCGCACCGGCTGCCGACCGAGAACCTGCTCTCCCCCGACACGATCCGCCGGCTGGCCTGGTCGCCGCCGCCCGACCTGAACCTTCAGGTGGTCACGACGTTCCTTCGGGAGCACCTGGCTCGGCCGTGGCAGATCGGGCTGACGGCAGAGGTTCTGACGGCGGCGATGTCGTCCGAGGCGAAGAAATCGCTCGACTGATCTCGTCGCGCAGGCTGACCACGATCTGCACCGCGCCGAGCAGGATCACGGCCGCGATGATCGCGAAGATCTGCCGGTAGCTCAGCAGACTCACGAGCAAGCTGCCGAGGGCGAGCGAGACCGCCTGCGGGGTGGAGAAGAGCACCTCGACCGCTGTCGACACCCGGCCGATCAGATGGCCGGGTGACCGGCGCTGCATCAAGGTCGTGAAGGCGACGAACGTCCACGGCAGGCCGAGCCCGCAGATGGCTGCACCCATCAGGACGACGAGGATGGTCGGCGCGACGATGCAGACGATCGTGGCGGCGGCGAGTGCGACCAGACCGAGCGCGCAGACCGCGACCTCACCGAGCCGGTGGACCGCACGCGCAGCGGTCAGGCCGCCGAGGATCGCGCCCACACCTTGCGCGGTGACGAAGACACCGGCGTACGTCGCCGGCTTGTCGAAGGCGTCCAGCAGCGCGTAGATCGAGGACTCGAAGAAGCCGATCACGAGGATCGAGATCGCCATCCCGATCAGGACGTTGCGGAGTACCCGCTCGCCGACCAGGAAGCGGACGCCGGCCAGTACGTCGTTCTTGAAGTGGTGCTCGACCGGGGCCGGAGCCTCGCGGACCTTGATCGTCGCGATCAGCAGGCCGGCCAGGACGAACGTCGTCGCGTCCACGACGGCCACCAGCCAGCCGCCCACGCCGGCGAAGATCGCGGCGCCGAGCAACGGGCCGAACAGCCGGTAGCCCTCCTTGATCGTGGCCAGGCTGGAGTTCGCGTCGACCAGGAGCTCGTCCGGCAGCAGGTCCTTCAGGAGGCCGTTCAGCGCCGCGGGCAGGACGACGAACGAAACGCCGTACAGGAAGGCGACCACCCAGATCAGCCACACGTCGTCGGCGTTCCGGACCAGCACGAGCGGGAGGACCGCGGCTGCGCTGGCGAAGTTGCCCCAGACCAGGATCGCCTTACGGGGCAGGCGATCCACCCAGACCCCGAGCAGCGGGGCGCCAAGCGCGGGCAGCACCATGAAGAAGAACGTCAGGCCGGCCAGCGCGTTCGAGCCGGTGAGGGTCTTCACCCACATGCTCAGCACCAGCAACATCACCGAGTCGCCGAGCATCGACGTACTCAGCCCGCTGAACAGCCGCGCGAAGCCAGGCTGCGCGAATAGTTTCCTCATGCCGGTTCCACCCCCGGGAAGTACGTCGGTACGCCCCAGACGACGAACTCGCAGAGTCGTGCGCCGACCGGCCGTTGCTTCGGATCGGTCAGGCGCTCCTCGTAGCGGTCGAGCACCGCGGTGAGCGCGTCGTTCATCTCCTTGAGCTCGGCGGCGGTCAGCCAGGCGACCATCTCCGAGCCGGCCTGCGCCTTCCGCCACTCCTCGGGCTCCTCCGGCGCGCGGTCGCGGGCCTCGCGCATCCGGTCCAGCGCCCGGCCCATCGTCACCTCGGACAGCGCCTGCGCGGCCCGCCGCTCCTCGAGCGACGGCGACGAGTGCTCCTCGTCCCAGCGGAATCCGAGCCCGGGCACCTGCCACGGCCGCTGCCGGCCCTTGCCGCCCTCGGCCTCCTCGACGAACCCGTGCTGCGCGAGCTTGCGCAGGTGCCACGAGCAGTTGGCAGGCGTTTCGTCGAGCCGGTCGGCCAGCTCGGTCGCGGTGAGCGGCCCACTGATCGAGAGCAGTTCGACGATCGCCATCCGCACCGGGTGGGCCAGTGCGTTGAGCTCACGCGGGTCGCTGAGACGGCGGTGTGGGGCCGGCATGCGTCGAAAGTACTCTTTCGAAAGAGTTGTTGCAATGCCAGACACAGAAAATCCCCGCCGCGGTGTCGGCGCGGCGGGGATTCGGTGGAGCTACTTCGTCAGCTGGGTCTCGATGGCGGCGACGACCTCGTCCGACTCGGGCTCGGTGCGCGGGCGGAAGCGGGCCGCGACGGTGCCCTCGGGGGTGATCAGGAACTTCTCGAAGTTCCACTGGATGTCGCCCGCCTCGCCGTCGGCGTCCGGCGTCAGGGTCAGCTCGGAGTACAGCGGGTGCCGGTCGTCACCGTTCACCTCGAGCTTGTCCAGCATCGGGAACGTGACGCCGTACGTCGTGGAGCAGAACGTCTCGATCTCCTCGGCCGAGCCGGGCTCCTGGCCGCCGAACTGGTTGCAGGGCACGCCGAGCACGGTGAAGCCGCGGGACCCGTACCGCTTCTGCAGGTTCTCGAGGCCCTCGTACTGCGGGGTGAGGCCGCACTTCGAGGCGACGTTGACGACCAGGACGGCCTTGCCCTTGTAGTCGCCGAGGGAGGTCGGCGCGCCGGACAGGGTCGTCAGTGGAATGTCGTAGAGGCTCATGAACGTCCTTGGGGCTAGGGAGCTGACGGGCGAGAAAGTCTTCGGTACGGCGCGAGCTCGAGCAGACCGGGCAGCGCGGAGCCGTGGTAGCTCACCAGCGCGTCCGGCGACGACACGGCGGACACGTTGAAGCCGAGGCCACCGCCGGAGCGTCGTCGGCGGCGGTGCCCCACTCGTGGACCGGCATCAAACCTGAGGCGGTGTCGATCTCGGTAAGTTTTGCCTGGGTCACACGGTGAAGCGTACGACCTCCGGCGAAACCGGCGCTGGCTCGGGTGCGGGCATCCAGGCCTTGGTCTCCTCGATCGCGTCGACCAGCAGCTTGTACAGCCGGTCGTCAGGATCGCGGACGCAGGCCTGGGAGATGCCTTCGACCGCGCACGACACCGCCCGTGGCGCCGTCCGGCGGGCGAAGTCCGGCGTACTGCGGTGCGACCGGGCGGTGAAGGACCGCGCCCACTTGGTCGCCGCCGGGACCGTCTCGAGCACTGCGGCCGAGGCTGCCTCGAGGTCGCCGAGCGGCCGGCCGTCGAGGTCGGCGAGGTGCTTCTCCCCCACCAGCAGCGCGACGGCCAGGATGTACTGGCGCTCCTGCGACACCACCGGCAGCGCGTGCTGGATGCAGCGCGCGGTGACCCGCGGTACGACGTGCGGGTCCTCGGGCGTCAGCCCGATCACCGACGGGATCAGCGGTGCCAGCCGGGACCGGCCGGCGTCCGTCGTGCAGTCGTTGACGTCGCGCGCGACGCCTGCGAGCAGGGCGTGGGTGCAGGCCGGGTGGTCCGACCAGGGCTCACCGGCGAGGAAGGAGGCGAACTCCATGAAGCAGGCGCCCTTGCGTGGGTTGCGGTGTTTCCCCCGGCTCAGGACCGGCACGGCAAGATCAAGATTGTTCATTGAACAGCTCCAGTACGGCGGACCTTGCCTCCAGGATGCGCCCAATCGCCGCAATTGACCACGGGTTGCTGTGAGCAGCTCCACAGCGCCGGGGTGTTTGGCGGTTCTGTTACTCACGGGTAGCATTCGGGTAGCTTTCCCGACCCCTTAGAGGAGGGCCACCAAGGTGCCCCGACAAAACAGCCCCCGTGAGATCCGCGACGTGGTGTTCGTCGACGGTGTTCGCACCCCGTTCGGCAAGGCCAAAGGTCAATACGCCGAAACCCGCGCCGATGACCTCGTCATCAAGTGCATCCGGGAGCTGCTGCGGCGGAACCCGGGTCTCCCCCCGGAGCGGGTGGACGAGGTCGCGATCGCGGCCACCACCCAGATCGGCGACCAGGGCCTGACCATCGGCCGCACCGCCGCCCTGCTGGCCGGGCTGCCGAACACGACGCCCGGCTACGCCATCGACCGGATGTGCGCCGGCGCGATGACCGCCGTCACCACGACGGCCTCCGGGATCGCCTTCGGTGCGTACGACGTGGTCGTCGCCGGCGGCGTCGAGCACATGGGCCGGCACCCGATGGGCGAGGGCGTGGACCCGAACCCGCGGATCATCGCCGAGAAGCTGGTCGACACGTCCGCGCTGGTGATGGGCTCGACCGCGGAGAACCTGCACGACCGGTTCCCGGGGATCACCAAGGAGCGCGCCGACAAGTTCGCCGCGGCGTCCCAGGAGAAGGCGGCCAAGGCGTACGCGAACGACCTGATCCAGCCGGACCTCGTGCCGATCGCGACCCGATCGGCCGAGCAGGGCTGGGGCTTCGCGGCCACCGACGAGCCGATGCGGCCGGGGACCACGGTCGAGGATCTGGGCACGCTGAAGACGCCGTTCCGTCCGCACGGCCGGGTCACGGCCGGCAACTCGGCCGGTATCAACGACGGCGCCACCGCCTGCGTGCTGACCTCGTCCGAGGCGGCCGAGGAGCTCGGACTCAAGCCGAAGATGAAGCTGGTGTCCTACGGCTTCGCCGGCGTCGAGCCCGAGGTGATGGGCGTCGGCCCGATCCCGGCGACCGAGAAGGCGCTGAAGCTGGCCGGCCTGACCATCGACGACGTCCAGGCCTTCGAGGTCAACGAGGCGTTCGCCGTCCAGGTGATCGCGTTCCTCGAGCACTACGGCATCGCGGACGACGACCCGCGGGTCAACCCGTACGGCGGCGCGATCGCGTACGGCCACCCGCTGGCGTCCTCCGGGGTCCGGCTGATGAACCAGCTGGCCACGCAGTTCGAGCAGCGCCCCGAGGTCCGCTACGGCCTCACCACCATGTGCGTCGGCCTCGGCATGGGCGGCACCGTCATCTGGGAGAACCCGAACTGGGAAGGGAACGCGGCCGCATGAGCGACTTGCAGGCATTGATCTCGGAAGCGTCCGCGCTGTCGACGGACGAGGTCGTCACGCTGGCGCACTCGCGGGACGTCGTACTGCCGGGCAAGGCCGGCACGATGGCGCTGATCACACTCGACAACGGGCACGACCACACCAAGCCGAACACCTTCGGCCCGAAGGGTCTCGGCTCGCTGAACGCGGCCATCGACGCGGCGCTGGCCCGCGACGAGATCGTCGCGATCGGCGTCACCGGCAAGCCGTTCATCCTGGCCGCGGGCGCGGACCTGTCCGGCGTACCGAAGCTGACCGACCGGGAGCAGGCGCTGGCGCTCGGCCAGATCGGGCACGGCGTACTGCGCAAGCTCGTCGACGGCGGCAAGCCGTCGTTCGCGTTCGTGAACGGGGTGGCGCTCGGCGGCGGGCTCGAGGTCGCGCTGCACGCCACGTATCGGACGGTGTCGGTGGCCGCGGGCATGCTCGCGACGCCGGAGGTGTTCCTCGGCCTGCTCCCGGGCTGGGGCGGCAACTTCCTGCTGCCGAACCTGATCGGCGCGGACAACGCGGTCGAGGTCGTCGTCGAGAACGCCCTGAACCAGAACAAGATGCTCGGCGGGCCGGAGGCGGTGAGGCTCGGGATCGGCGACGTACTGCTGGACTCGGCCGACTTCCTGGAGCAGTCGCTGCTGTGGGCTTCGAAGGTCCTCACCGGCGCGGTCGCCGTCGAGCGGCCCGCGGCTGACCGGGGCGAGGCATGGGACGCGGCCGTTGCCCGGGGCAAGGCGTTCGCCGATCTCAAGGTCAGCGGCGCGGCGCCGGCGCCGTACCGGGCGCTGGACCTGATCGCGGCGGCCAAGGACAACGACCGGGATCGCGGCTTCGCGGCCGAGGACGAGGCGCTGGCCGACCTGATCATGAGCGAGGAGCTGCGGAGCGGGCTCTACGCGTTCGACCTGGTGAACAGGCGGGCCAAGCGGCCGGCGGGTGCGCCGGACAAGTCGCTGGCCCGGCCGGTTACCAAGGTCGGTGTCGTCGGCGCCGGCCTGATGGCTGGTCAGCTGGCGCTGCTGTTCGTCCGGCGGCTCGAGGTGCCGGTGGTGCTGACGGACCTGGACCAGGAGCGGGTCGACCGCGGTGTCGGGTACGTGCACGGCGAGATCGACAAGCTGCTCGGTAAGGGTCGCATCCGCCCGGACAAGGCGAACCAGCTGAAGGCGCTGGTCACCGGGTCGGTGGACCGCTCGGCGTTCGCGGACGCGGACTTCGTGATCGAGGCCGTGTTCGAGGAACTGCAGCTGAAGAAGACGATCTTCGCCGACCTGGAGAAGATCGTCCGGCCGGACGCGATCCTGGCCACCAACACGTCGTCGTTGTCGGTGACGGAGATGGCGGCGGACCTGGAGCACCCCGAGCGGGTCGTCGGGTTCCACTTCTTCAACCCGGTCGCGGTGCTGCCGCTGCTGGAGATCATCCGGGCGGACCGCACCGACGACGCCTCGCTGGCGACGGCCTTCGCGGTCGGGAAGACGCTGAAGAAGTCGTGCGTGCTGGTGAAGGACGCGCCGGCGTTCGTGGTCAACCGGCTGCTCACCCGCTTCCTGGGTGAGGTCAGCGCGGCGGTCGACGAGGGTACGCCGATCCCGGCGGCCGACAAGGCGCTCTCGGCGCTCGGTCTCCCGATGCCGCCGTTCGTCCTGCTGCAGCTGGTCGGCCTGCCGGTCGCACTGCACGTGGCGGAGACGATGCACCGCGCGTACCCGGACCGGTTCGCCGTGTCCTCGAACCTCGCCAAAGTCGTTGCTGCAGGCAAGAGTTCCTTCTACCTCTGGCCGGAAGGCAAGCCGGTGGTCGACCCCGAGGTCGAGGCCCTCGTCACCGTAGGCGACAAACCCTCCACCCCGGACGAGCTCCGCACCCGAGTCCTCACCGCCCTGGCCGAGGAAATCAAGATCATGCTCGACGAGGGCGTGGTCGCCGAGGCACAGGACATCGACCTGTGCCTGCTGCTGGGCGCCGGCTGGCCCTTCCACCTGGGCGGCATCACGCCGTACCTCGACCGCTCCGGCATCGCCGAAAAGGTCAACGGCACCCGCTTCCTCCCCAAGGGCACCGCCAGCCTCGCGTGACGCAACACCCGCCCCCGCCACCCTCGCTCCCTCAACACGAGCGGATATCCCCGCGAGTTGAGGGTTCTCCCCTCGCATACCACCGGAGAACCCTCAGCTGCAGGGGATATCCCCTCGTGTTGGGAGGGACGGCGGCGCGGGGGGTCAGCCCTTGAAGGTTTTGACGGCGGCGGCTAGTTGGGTGCGGGTCAGGCCGGTGTACTTCGCTAGCGTGGGCTCGGAGAAGCCGGTGGTGGCCAGGGCTGTGTAGAGGGTGGCGAGCTTCTTTTCGCCCAGCTTGTGGGCGAGGTACTCGACGGTCCACCAGCTGGTGCCGTAGGCGGCGTCGGCGTTGGTGTCGAAGAGCGCTTGGTCGGGCAGCCCCTTCAGCTTCGGCAGGTACTTCGTTTTGACGGTCTTGCGGTACGGGTCGACGGTCCAGTGCGGGTCGTCCTCGATCGCCCGGCAGCGGACGTACTCGGCCAGCCCTTCGACCATCCAGATCGGCGCCCGAGTGCCCAGGGTGGCGGTGGCCACATGCGTCATCTCGTGGACCAGCAGGTCCTTGTCGAGACGCTTGCGGAGGTCCGGGTTGACCACGATCCGGCTGCCGATCGGCGGGCCGAGCGGTTTGCCGAGCTGCTCGCCCTGGAAGAGCGTGACCGCCTTCGCCGCGATCGTCCAGCCGGCGCCGTTCCCCGAGGTCCAGATCGTCGACATCACCTGGGTGTCCGGCATCGCGACCACCAGCACGGCACCGTTCCACGGGCGTTTCCAGTGCCGGCGTACCGACGCCACCGCGGCCTGTGCAACGTCGGCGACCTTCGTGCCGAGCGCCGCCTCCTTCTGGTCCACGACCACGACGACCGGCCCACGCCGGACCAGCGCGACCTCCTCGAAGTCCCACGGCTGCCGGTGCCCGTCGTGGCTGAGCAACGAGTCGGTCTGCACGTCGTCCACCAGGATCCACGCACTCCCCCGCCGTACGAACGTGTACCCGAGGTCGGTCTGCGCCGGCTTCGGGTCCAGCCCGCCGATCCGGTACCGCATCATCACCCGGGTCGAGAACGTCGTCGGCCCGAACTTCTCGATCAGCCCCGGTCCGGGGTCGAACTTGTCGGCGGTGAAGTACGACAACGAGGCGAGCCCGAACTTCCGCAGGTTCGTGAACAGCAGCTGCTGCCGCGCCACCAGCGCGGCCTGCTTCGGATCGACCGAAGCCATGAAGCCCTTCAGATCGCCCTTGAGTACGGCGCTCGCCCGGCGCGCGAGCACCGCGTCGACAGCCTGCTTCCGCGCGAGCTCGTCCGCTGCGGTCAACTGCCCCGGCGTCGAGGTCGGCACGACCGCGGCCGCGCTGCTGCGCGGCGGCGAATCACCCTGCCGGACGCGAACGGTGACCACGGTCGCCGACGCGGCGAGCGCCAGCACGGCGACGCCCGCGAGCAGGCGCCTCGGGTGATTCATGGGGTTCCCCTCGGACGGTCGGCTGATCCTATCGCCCGGCCGACCGCCCGAGGGCCCGGTTCAGGCCTTCTGCGCCTGGCCGGTGCGCTGCTCGATGCCGACCCGGCTCTTCCGGTAGCCGTAGAGCGCGTAGAGGACGAAGCCGAGCACCATCCAGATCGCGAACCGCAGCCAGGTCTCCAGCGACAGGTTCAGCATCAGGTACACACAGATGACCGCGGCCAGGATCGGGATCACCGGGTTGCCCGGCACCCGGAAGGAGCGCTCGATGTCCGGGCGGCTCTTCCGCAGCAGCGGTACGGCGATCGAGACCAGCGTGAACGCGGCCAGCGTGCCGATGTTCACCATCTCCTCGAGCTTCCCGATCGGGGTCACGCCGGCGATGATCGCGACGACGATGCCGATCCCGATCGTCAGCCGGTACGGCGTACCCCACTTCGGGTGCGTCTTGCCGAGCTGCCGGGGCATCAGGTGGTCGCGGCTCATCGCGAACACGACGCGGGCCGCACCGATCATCAGCGTCAGCACGACCGTGGTCAGACCGGCGACCGCGCCCGCCGAGATCAGCGTCGCGAAGCCACCCCGGCCGACCGACCGGAACGCCTCGGCGAGCGCCGCCTCACCATTGATGTCGGAGTACTTCACCATGCCGGTGATCACGACGCAGACCAGCACGTAGAGCACGGTGCAGATCGCCAGCGAGCCGATGATGCCGCGCGGCAGGTCGCGCTGCGGGTTCTGCGCCTCCTCGGCGGTGGTCGCGACCACGTCGAAGCCGATGAACGCGAAGAACACCAGCGACGCACCGGAGACCAGGCCCATCACGCCGAACGTCGACGGGGTGAAGCCGAAGATCGCCTGGAACAGCGGCGTGGTCAGCTCGACGCCGCCGCCCGCGGCCGGCTGGCTCGGCGGGATGAACGGGGTCAGGTTCGAGCCCTTGATGTAGAACAGGCCGGCCACGATCACGAACAGCACCACGAACAGCTTGATCCCGACCAGCACCAGGTTGACCCGCAGCGACTCCTTGATGCCGATCGTCGCCAGCGTCGCGAGCACCAGGACGAGCAGCATCGCGAGCACGTTGACGTGGCTGTCCGGGCCGATCGAGTCCGGCCAGCCCAGGCCTATCTCGTCGAGGAACAACTTCGCGTACGTCGACCAGCCCTGCGACACCACGCTGGCGCCGAGCATCAGCTCGAGCAGCAGGTCCCAGCCGATGATCCAGGCAAAGATCTCACCGAGGGAGAAGTACGAGAACGTGTACGCCGATCCCGACACCGGCACGGTGGACGAGAACTCGGCGTAGCAGAGGGCGGCCAGCGCACAGCAGACGGCGGCCAGGACGAAGGACAGTGCGATGCCCGGACCGGCGTACAGCTTGGCGGCCCGCCCGGTCAGGGTGAAGATGCCGGCGCCGATGATGACGCCGATGCCGAAGACCGTCAGGTCGATGGCGGTGAGGCGTTTCTTGAGCTGGTACTCGGGTTCGTCGGTGTCGGCGATCGACTGCTCGATCGTCTTCTTCCGGACAAGACTCATCAGCGCCTCCTCGACTGTGCCTTACCCAAAGGCAGGGACGGAACCCTTCGACTTTGCCTCTCTGACGCGACGAGGTCAAACCGCCACTCAGCGTTGCGGCCGGTACGTTGCCAGCGCCGTCCAGAGGGTCGCCTCGGTCAGTCCGGCCCGGCTGAGCAGGATCCGGTCGCGCGATCCCTGATCGGTGCCGTGCGCGGCCATGTCCTCGTACAGCGCCTCGACGTTGCCGATCCCGATCCGCTGGACGAGGTACCGGACGGCGAGCCAGCTCACGCCGTACACGTCCGCGTTGCTCTCGTAGAAGCCGAGATCGGTCGGCAGCGCGGTCATCTGCGGCAGCGCCTCGTCGATCACCTCCTGCTCCCACTTGCCGACCTCGCCCGATCCGCTGATCGCCTCGATCCCGCTCCAGGAGACGTACTCGGCCGACCCTTCGGCCAGCCAGAGCGGTTCGTACCCGCCGAGGTCGGCGGTCGCGACGTGGGTGATCTCGTGCGACAGCAGGATCTCGTCGACCCGGTCGCGCTCGTTCGGGTTGATCGCGATGTAGCCGCCGGCGACCGTGCCGTCCGCGGTGTCCTGACCCGGCAGCGACGAGAACGTGGAGCCGGTGCTGGCGGCCGACTCGATGTCCTCGTCGGCGAACCGAGCGTCCCGGACCTCGGTCTCGTCGAGCGCGATCACGAACACCGAGCCGCGCCACTTCCGCGGCCAGTACGCCGTGACCTCGGCGAGCCCCTCGTTCGCGGCCGCGGCGATCCGCTGCGCGCGCTTGGTGTCGCCCTTCTCGACCACGACCAGCACCCGCGGGCCGCGGTGCACCTCGATCCGGCCGAGGTCCCAGGCCTCCCGGTGCGCACCCGGGCCGAGCTCGCCGTCCAGGTCGTCGTCGTCCGCGAGCACCCAGTGCCCGTGCCGGGTGATGAAGGTATAGCCGAGCTCGGTCGTCACCGGGGTGATGTCGACCTTCGGGATCTGGTACCGCATCAGCACCCGCACGAGGTACGTCGACGGCCCGTGCGCCTGCACCGCGGTCTGGTTGATCCGCTCCTCGGCCTGGCTGTACCCGAGCTCACCGAAGCCGATCTCGACCAGGTTCGCGAACAGGATCTTCTGCGCCGCGCGAAGCTTCTTGTCGGCCGGGTCCACATCGGCCAGGAACAGCGCCTCGTTGCCGGTCTGAACGGCTTGCGCGCGGCGGATGAGGATGGAGTCGACGGCAACTTTCCGGGCCGCCACAGCCTGGCTGATGCGCGACGGCCGGGTGGACTTCGGCGGGTCCTGCTTCGGCGCCTGGGTCGCGACCGTGCGCGCCTCGGCGTCGTTCTTCCGGTCCTCGACCGTGTAGCCCACGCCACCCGACACCAGGGCGACCGCCAGCAGCAGGCCCGGCCAGCGGCGGGGCCCAGGGGGCGGGGCCTGGGCGCCGGAAGTTCCGCCGCCCGGGGTGGTCGCACTCACTTCGGGTCGTTCCCCTCCGAGTACCCGGTCAGTTGCAAGCCCGTACCCTACTCGACCGCGCCGGAAGCGTGCGGTATACAGCAGCCGATACAGCAGCCGTCAGGCCGAGGCGGCGGTCTTGAGGGCCTTGAAGAGGGTGGCCTCGGTCAGGCCGAGGTGCTCGAGCATGATCCGGTCCCGCTCCTGCTGCGAGGTGCCGAGCGCGGCCAGCTCGCGGTACAGCGTGCCGACCTCGACCCCGCCGTACCGGGTGAAGAGGTAGTCGACGGCCAGCCAGGACAGCGGGTACGAGCTGTCGGCCTGGTCGAAGAAGGTCGCGTCCGGCGGCAGCGCCTTCGCCGTGGCCAGATACTTCGTCCGGACGTCCTGGCGGTACCTCGTCAGCGCGAGGTCCTGCTCTCCGTCCATCGGCAGGAACTCGACGTACGTCGCGGCGCCCTCGACCATCCACCGCGGTGCGAACGGACCGTACGGCGCGGTCGCGACGTGGGTGAACTCGTGGGCCAGCGTGCGGGCGTCGACCTTGGCCCGGTTGTTCGGGTTGATCACGACGTACGAGTCGGCCCGCTCGCCCGCACCGGTGACCTCGCCGGGCAACGTGCGGTAGACGAACGTCGCCATCGCGAGCGCGTCCTCGGCGTTCTTGGGCTGGGTGTAGTCGGCGCCGCGGACCACCTTGTCGTCGAGCGCGATCACCACGCCGGAGCCGTTCCAGCCACCGGGCCAGCTCTTGCTGACCGCCTTCACCGCGCTACCGGCCATGCCGACGAGCTTGGTCGCGAGCTGGTCCTGCCCCTTCTCGACGACCACCAGGACACGCGGCGCACGTTTGACGAGCACGGCACCCATGTCCCAGGCCTCTTCGTGCGAGCCCTTCGGGAGCCGCGTATCGAGGTCGCTGTCGGACACCAGCATCCAGATGCCGCTCGCCGTCTTCGTGAACGTGTAGCCGAGCATCGCCCGGACGGGGACCAGGTCGATACCGCGGATCTGGTACGTCATCGCGATCGCGACCAGGTACGTCGAGGGGCCGTGCTTGCGGGTGATCGCGTCGTCGTACTGCTGCGCGAGCTGCTGGTACGCGAGCTTCGCGAAGCCGAACTCGCGGAGGTTGGCGAACAGGGTCCGCTGCCGGGTGACCAGCTTGGTGTCGGCCGGGTTGACGTCGGCGAGGAACGCCTTCTCGTCGCCGGTCAGGACGGCCTGCGCGCGGCGCTTCAGGACGTTGTCGACGGCGGTGGCGCGGGCGGCGAGGTCGACGCTGGGGGTGGTGTCGCTCGGGCTGTCTTTGTCCGCGGCCTCGGTCGAGCGGTGGAGGGCAAGGCCGCCGGTCACGGCGACCGCTACCAGGACGAAGGCAAGGAGAAACGGCCACGCTCGCGTACGGCGCCGTACCGCGGCGTGGCGGCTGTGCCGCCCTCCCCCCTCTACCACGGCTCGGACCTTAGGCGTTGCCGGCGGGCTCGGTCACGTCCGCGCCCTGGCGGCCGGCGATCAGTTCGGTGATGTCGCGGGCCAGTTCCTGCCCGGTGAGGCCGATCTCCTGCAGGACGGCCGGGCGCTTGGCGTGCTCGAGGAACTGCTGCGGGATGCCGAAGTCGCGGACCGGCGTGGAGACACCCGCATCGCGGAGCGCCTGGGCGATCATCGAGCCGCAACCACCGGCCCGGCCGTTGTCCTCGATCGTGACGACCAGCTTGAACTTCGTCGCCAGCTCGACCAGCTTCGGGTCGACCGGCTTCACCCAGCGCGGGTCGACGACAGTGACGCCGAAGCCCTGGGCCTCCAGCCGCCGGGCGACGTCCATCGCGGTGGCGGCCATCGAGCCGATCCCGACGAGCAGAACGTCCGTACCGGAACGCTTCAGGATGTCGCTGCCGCCGACGCGGTCGATCGCCTCGATGTCCGGGAACACCTCGCCCTTCGCGTACCGCAGCACGGTCGGGGCGTCGTCGACGTCGATCGCCTCGTTCAGCAACTCCTCGACGCGCTTGCCGTCGCGGGGCGCGGCCAGGCGGAGGCCCGGGACGACCTGCAGGATCGACATGTCCCACATGCCGTTGTGGCTGGCGCCGTCGTCGCCGGTCACGCCGGCGCGGTCGAGCACGAAGGTCACGCCGCACTTGTGCAGGGCGACGTCCAGCAGCAACTGGTCGAAGGCGCGGTTCAGAAAGGTCGCGTAGAGGCCTACGACCGGGTGCATGCCGCCCATCGCGAGACCGGCCGCGGACGTGACCGCGTGCTGCTCGGCGATGCCGACGTCGAAGGTCCGGTCCGGGAAGGCCTCCGCGAACTGCGCGAGACCGGTCGGGTGCAGCATCGCCGCGGTGATCGCGACCACGTCCGGGCGGCGGTGGCCGATCCGGACCAGCTCGTCGGAGAACACGTCGGTCCAGCCGCGCGGCTTGTTCGCCGGGCGGATCTGGTGGAAGTTGTCCTCCTCGTCCTGCTCGGCGGCGGCGTACCCGAAGCCCTTCTGGGTCACCGCGTGCACGATCACCGGGCCGCCGAAGGCCTTCGCGTTCCGCAGCGCGTCCTCGAGCGCCTGGCGGTCGTGCCCGTCCACCGGACCGACGTACTTGAGGCCGAGGTCCTCGAACATGCCCTGCGGGGCGAGCATGTCCTTCAGGCCCTTCTTGACGCCGTGCAGCACCTCGTACATCGGCGGGCCGACGTACGGCGTGCGGCCGAGGTTCTTCTTGATCAGGTCGAGGATCTTCTCGTACCGCGGGTTGGTGCGCAGGCTGGTCAGGTGCGTGGCCAGGCCGCCGACGGTCGGGCTGTACGAGCGACCGTTGTCGTTGACGATGATGACCAGCTTGAGGTCCTGGGCGGCGGCGATGTTGTTCAGCGCCTCCCAGGCCATGCCGCCGGTGAGGCCGCCGTCGCCGATCAGGGCGACCACATGGCGGTCCTCCTTGCGCAGCCGGTACGCCTTGGCGAGGCCGTCGGCGTACGACAGGCTGGTCGAGGCGTGGCTGTTCTCGACGATGTCGTGCTCGGACTCGGCCTGGCTCGGGTAGCCGGACAGGCCGCCCTGCTGGCGCAGCGTGTCGAACTTCGGTGCGCGGCCGGTGACGAGCTTGTGGACGTAGGTCTGATGGCCGGTGTCGAAGACGAACCGGTCCCGCGGCGAGTCGAAGACCCGGTGCATGGCGAGGGTGATCTCCACCATGCCGAGGTTCGGCCCGAGGTGACCGCCGGTCCGGGACACGGTCTCCACCAGGACGTCCCGGATCTCCGCCGCGAGATCGGTGAGCTGCTGACCGGTCAGCTTCTTCAGGTCCGCCGGCCCTGCGACCGTCTCCAGCACGCGCATCGAGCTCCTCCCGCGGGTCTTCCTCGAATGCTTGAGTCTATGCACCCCGTGCCCCGAATCCGAACCGGGCAACGGCCCCCTGACCAATCTCACACTCCAAGACGCCGAGCGGGAGTCGCTGGTTCGAAGTGAAGTGCGTCTCACTTAGAGTAGCGGCGTGGGAGCCGGTGAGGACGTCGATGCGCGAATGGTGAAGACGCTGTTCCTGAAGTACGACGGGCAGCCGCACCGCCTGGTCGAAGCCGTCCGCCTGGGTGAGGACGAGCACGGCCTCTGGGTCGGCTCCGTGCCGGGCACGCGCGGGCAGCGCGCGGACGGCAGCTGGACCACCATCGACCACCATCGCGTCCGACTCTTCCCGCGCGGCCAGTGGTGGAGCGCCCTCTTCAACGACACGCCGCACCAGACGGCCATCTACTGCGACATCACGATGCCGGCCGAGTTCGGCGTCGACTCCGTGACGCTGGTCGACCTGGACCTGGACATCCGCCTGATGCGCGACGGCTCGGTCCGCGTCATGGACGAAGACGAGTTCGAGGCCCATCAGCTCCGCTACAGCTACCCACCCCAGATCATCGCCACGGCCCAGGCCACCTGCAACCACCTCGCCACCGCGATCACGCGCTCCGAGCCCTTCACCACCGCCTACAAGCCCTACCTGGAACGGATCCGCTCGCTGTAAACGCTCTCCAGACGTCAACCGGCCCCCACCGGCTAGGAGCCCCCCTGAGCCGGCAAGGGCCGATCAGCGTGGCCGGGCAAACGCCGGGCACCAGGACATCCTCCGTCGCCCAGCGCAACGAGTCCACTCCCCAGAGCAAAGTTGCAGCTTCCTGCAGTTCAGCAGTCGGGACCTGCTGGGGCCTGCGGCGACTTGCGTCACCCGCCGCCCCGGACCCCGGGAACGATAGGTTTCGGGTATGCGCGATGTCCGGGTGGTGTATCGGAAGTTCGATGAGACGTTGCACTGGCACCAGTGGATGCGGTTACTCGGGGAGGACGAGTACGGCGTCTGGCTGGGCGCGCAGGCGGGGGCCGTGTCGCAGCGCGGGAACGAGCTGGTGGTGACCCAGGAGCAGGCGCACGTGCAGTTGTTTCCGCGGGACCAGTGGTTCACGGCGATCTTCAACGATCCGCCGCGGTTCACCGAGATCTACGCGGACATCACCACGCCGGTGGAGTTCTCCGAGGACGTGGTCACGATGATCGATCTCGACCTCGACGTGATCAAGCGGCGGGACGGGACCGTGTTCGTGGACGACGAGGACGAGTTCGCGGAGCACCAGGTGAAGTACGGCTACCCGGCCGACGTGATCGCGACGGCCCAGTCGACGTGCGACTGGCTGGTCGGTGCGGTGGCGACCGAGGAGCCGTTCCTGACCGTCTACAAGACGTACCTCGACAAGATCCGCTAGCCGGCGTGGACCGTGAGGACGCCGTGCTTCAGCAGTAGCGCGCCGGGGATCGGGCCGCGCTGACCGGCGTACATGTCGGCCAGTGGCGCGACGGTCAGGTAGAGGTTCTGGCCGGCCGGTACGTCGACGGCGATCGCGGGCAGCTCGATCGTCCGCCGCACTCCCCTGGCCGCGTGCTTCTCGCGGAGCGGCATCGTGTTGTTCTGCACGACCTTGGCGGTCAGCGGGTTGGTGCCGACGCTCAGCGCGAAGTACGCCGCGGACTGTGGGACGACGGTGTAGACGTTGGCGGTGAGGTGAGGCGTGCCAGCGACGGTGATCGGGCCTTTGGCCAGTTTGAGGTTGAGGGGCAGCCCGACGCCGGTCGGGATCGCGATCTTGCCGAGCTTGAAGGTCCGGTTCGGCGACAGGCTTCGTTGCGTCAGGCAACGACCATTCGCGGTGGACAGGTGGTAGGTGCCGAAACCGGACAAACCGGTCCGACTGCCGAGCAGCCGGAGCTTCATGAAGCGGATCGCCAGGCCGGAGAAGTCAGGTGAGCCGAGCGCGATCGAGCACGGATCACCCGGCGTCGCGAAGCCAGGTGGTACGACGGCCGGCAGCGTGTGGCCGCCGTTGTAGCCGATGAACAGCGACTTCGCCCGCGCCTGAGCTGTCAGCGCGCGATCGAAGTTCGCCAGCCCCTGGTTGAGGTTGAACAGGTTGTCCGAGATGCCCTGCCCGAGCAGCACCGGGATGTCGAGCTTCCGCCCTTGGGCCACGTGCCACGCGGGACCGTTGTGCGCGAAGAACGCGGTCAGGTCCCGCCCGGCCTTCCCGGCCGGCCACGCCCCGGTCGCGATCAACGTCACGAACCCGGCCGACACCGCGGGCGGCAGATGCGTCCCGCCACCCGCGAACAGGATCGACAGCCACAGCGTCCGCGCGGCTTCGGCCGGCGCCAGGCTCTGCTTCAGGTCCCACCACGTGATCTCCGGCGCCAGGGCATCGAAGCGTGTCCGGCCGCGGTCGCGCAGCTCGGTGAACGCGCCCGCGAACTGGTATCCGCCGCCGTACGACCCACCGATCGCGCCGATCAGCGGATCGCCCGGCCGCTGCTGGGTCACCCAGTCCAGCCCGGCGACCAGGTCGACGAGCTTGACCACGTCGCGCCCCTCGAAGTCCGGGTTCATCACGTGCGCGACGCCCGTACTCTCGCCGAAGCTCCGCTGGTCGAAGCTCAGCACCCCGAACCCCGCGTCGAGCCACGCCTTGAACGCGGCCGGGTCCTTGGTCCGGCTGCCGCCCCAACCGTGGCTGTGGAAGATCAGCGGCACGGTGTGCGCGGCCGAGGCCCCGGCCGGCCTGAAGAGCGAGTAGCAGATCTTCACCGGTGTCGTCGTACCCGGCTCCGGGACGGACGCGACGCAGCCGTTCACCTCCGTAGCGGCCGACGCGGGCACCGCCGTCAGGGCCGATGAGAGAACCGCGACCACTCCAGCCAGTGCAGCCATCCGACGACGCATCAGTCACTCCCGGTGATCGACGAACCTCGCTGCGCACACGTTAACCGACCCACCTGCCCGAGGACAGCTCTCGGCTCAGCCCACGGCGAACCAGCGCGGCGAAATCGGCACCGCGCTGCGACACTGTGCCCGTGCATATCGCGATCGAGGTCGTGGCCCTCGTCGCCGTGGTCGCGGCCGGAGCCGCGCTGGCCCGGCGGCTAGGGATCTCGGCTCCCCTGTTCCTGGTGGTCATCGGGATCGCCGCGTCGTACCTCCCGTTCATCCCGCGCGTCGAGCTGGCGCCGGAGGTCGTGCTGGTCGGCTTCCTGCCGCCGCTGCTGTACTCCGCCGCGATCAAGACCAGCCTGCTCGACTTCACCAAGCACCGCCGCTCGATCGGCCTGCTGTCCGTCGGCCTGGTCGCGTTCACCGCCCTCGGTGTCGGCGTGGTCGCCTGGTGGCTGCTCGGCGCGGTCGCCGAAGGCCTCGGCCAGCAGCCCCTTCCGTTCTGGGCCGCCTTCGCGATCGGCGCCGTCGTCGCCCCGCCGGACGCCGTCGCGGCCACCGCGATCGCCAAGCGCGTCGGCCTCCCCCGCCGCGTGGTCACGATCCTCGAGGGCGAGAGCCTGCTGAACGACGCGACCGCCCTGGTCTGTCTCCGGACGGCGATCGCTGCCGCCGCGGTGACGCCAACCGTGCTGCACGTCGGCCTGGACTTCCTCCGCGCGGCCGGCGGCGGGGTCCTGATCGGGCTGATCGTCGCGATCCTGCTGGCCAAGATCCGGCGGCGGTTCACCGACCCGGTGCTCGACACCACGCTCAGCCTGACCGCGCCGTTCGTCGCCTACATCGCGGCCGAGAACCACTACGTGCACGCGTCCGGCGTGCTCGCCGTGGTCGTGACCGGCCTGCTGCTCGGGCACAAGGCGCCGATCATCCAGTCGGCGAAGTCGCGGATGTCGGAGCGCACCAACTGGCGCACGTTCCAGTTCCTGCTGGAGAACACGGTCTTCCTGCTGATCGGCCTGCAGACCCGGTGGATTCTCGACGATCTCCGCGGGAGCCCGTTGCCGGCCTGGCTGATCGCCATGGCGACCATCGCGGTGTTCGCGGCGGTCGTGCTGCTGCGGCCGATCTGGATCATCCCGACCACGCTGCTGTCCCGGCGCGTCCTCGGCCCGTCGCGGCCGGGGCCGGTCTCGTTCCCGGCGCTCATCGTCGTGTCCTGGGCCGGGATGCGCGGTGTGGTCACGCTCGCCGCGGTCTTCACGCTGCCCGAGGACACCCCGCACCGCGAGGTCCTCGTGTTCATTGCGCTGGCCGTGACCGCGGGCACGCTCCTCGTCCAGGGCTCGACGCTGCCGTGGGTGGTCCGGCGGCTGAGGCTGCCCGGCCCCGACCCAGCGGAGGACGCGCTGCAGGAGGCCGCCGTACTCCAGGGTGCGCACCGGGCCGCGATCGAGAAGCTCGACGAGATCACTACGCCGTCCGACCCGCCTGCAGTGCTCGACATACTGCGGCAGCGTGGTGAGGCGCGGGCGCAGGCGGCCTGGGAGCGGCTCGGGCGGCCGGAGAGCGAGTACGAGACGCCGAGCGAGGCGTACCGGCGGTTGCGGATCGCGATGCTGGAGGCCGAGCGGTCGCACATCCTCAAGGTGCGCGACGCCGGGCTGGTCGCCGACGAAGTACTGCAGCGGGCCCAGTCCGCGCTCGACATCGAGGAGTCGATCCTCGACCGCGACGAGGACGACGACGTCGGTGGGCGCTCGGAGGACCTGCGGCCGAAGACGACGCCGGGTGGCGCGTGCGAGCACCTCGACCAGGCGCCGATCGTGGTCACGCCGAAGACGCCCGACGGCTGCGAGGAGTGCCTGGCCGACGGCGGCACCTGGGTCCACCTGCGGCTCTGCCTGGGCTGCGGCCACGTCGGCTGCTGCGACTCGTCGCCGGCGAAGCACGCGAGCCTGCACTTCGACGACACGAAGCATCCGGTGATGCGCAGTTTCGAGCCGGGCGAGAACTGGCGTTGGTGCTTCGTCGACGAGAAGCTAGGTTGACGAGATGGCGGACTGTCTCTTCTGCTCCATCATTGCCGGTACGACGCCGGCGCAGCTCGTGCTGGATACCCCGGAGGTCGTGGGCTTCCTCGACATCCGGCCGGTGTTCAAGGGGCACACGCTGATCGTGCCGCGCGCGCATATCGACACGCTGGTCGAGCTGCCGGACGAGCTGATGGTCCCGTTCTTCGGCGCGGCCCGGTCGGTGGCGGCCGCGGTGCGTACGGCGTTCGACGCGCAGGGGTCGTTCGTTGCCGTCAACAACGTGGTGTCGCAGTCCGTGCCGCACCTGCACGTCCACGTCGTACCGCGAACCAAGGGCGACGGGCTGCGCGGGTTCTTCTGGCCGCGGACGAAGTACGCCGACGACGCCGAGGCCGCGGAGTACGCCGGGAAGCTGCGGGCGGCGCTCTAGAGAGTCCGCTCGTACTCGACCTGGGCCAGCGGGACGCCGTCGCCGAAGTCGCGGGTCTGCGTGGTGCCGGTCTCGGTGAAGCCGCACTTGACGTAGAAGCGGCGGGATTGCGGGGTGTCGCGCAGGGTCCAGAGGTGGACGCGGTCGAAACCTTGCGCTTTGAGCTGCTCGAGGGTGCCGTCCATCAAGGCCATGGAGACGCCGCTGCCCCAGCCGTCGGGGTGCGTGTAGAAGCTGTAGATCTCGGCGAGGCCGGGACGGGTCTCGGACGGCATCGACCACGACATCGCCAGCGGCCGCTCGCCGACGAAGCCGAGCATGACCAGGCCGTTCGCGGACGCGAGCCGCTCGTGCCAGCGGCCGAGTCGACTCTCGATCCCACTGCGGGCCACCTTCTCCGGGAAGAGCGGAGCGTACGCCGCCGCCCACGAAGCCGCGTGGATCTCGCCGACCGTTTGACCGTCGTCGGTGGTCGCCGGACGCACGGTGATATCAGTGGACAGGTCGGTCAAGTCGCTCCTCCAGCTGAGCCAAAGCCCGCTCGACAGCCGCACGCACGGCCTGATCAGGATCGTCCGCCAGCGGCCGGATCGCCTCGGCGTGCTCGAACTCCCCCGCGGCTCCGACGGCCCGCACTGCCGCCGCCCGAACCCGCGGCAGCTCGTGCTCGAGCATCGGCAGCAGCAGCTCGACGAGCTGCCCCAGCTCGCGCTGCGCGGTAATGCGGGCCACGTGCTCCCGGACCCGCCACGCCTCGTCGCCCGCGGCAACGGTCAGCGCATCCACCACGTCGTCCCGCCAGACGTACAGGAACGCCCGCGCCGCCCACACCCGCACCCAGTAGTAGTTCACCGGATCCACCGGCGTCTTCCAACCGCCCGGGTTGCTGCTCCCGGTGATCGCCACCAGCTTCGGCAACTCGGCGCCGTACGCCGCCTCGCCGTCGATCTCGCCGGTCAGGAACGCGATGCACCAGTCGATCACCGTGTCCTCGCCGTACTTCGCGGTCGCGGCGAGGATCACGTCCCGGGGTTTCTCCCGCTCGGTGGCCATGCGCTCAGTAAAGCGGCTCGCACCGACAGTTTCGATCTCCCTGACCCCGCGCCGTCATTACGCTCGCAGCTCAGCTTCGAGGAGCTTCGAGGAGGTGGACGGATGGCCGGCGGACGTCTGCTCGACCCGTCGTCGGACGACTACCGGCGGGTCGCCGGGCTGATTCGGTCCGCCCATCGAGCGGTCGGAGCGACGCAAACGCAGTGGTGGAACGGCCAGATCGCTCTGCTCCGCACGCTGAGCAGCACGCGCAGCCGAGTGGATCTGGACGGCACGATCCACGTGCACCCGCGGCACGTGCTGGGAGCCCTGCGCGAGCACGACCTGTCGGCGTCGCGAGCTGCGTCGTACGACGTGGTGCGGGAGGCGCTGCGGATGGCCGGTCCGACCGGTCTGACGTCACGGCCGAACCAGCCGCTGGATCAGGCGTTGCCGGCCAATTACGGCGGTCTCGACCGTGCGCTGGCGGAGCAACGGGCGCAGGAGATCACCGCAGCCGTCATGGCCGAGAACGGGCTGCCGCACCTCACCACGTCGACCGAGGTGACGTCGACGGCGTACGCCGCCGCGGCCCGTGGGTTGGTCGATCGCCTCACCGAGGCCTGTGACCGGCCGCGCGAGGAAGTGTTCGACGAGGTACTGCGGAGCGAGAAGACCAATCGCTGGGTGAGCGCGATCGTGATGGTCGCCGAGGCGCAGCGTCCCGGACTACTCGACGCGATGAAACTGCATGGCCGGGACCTCAATCTGATGGAGGAGCACCGCGCCGCCGGTCGCCAGTGGGCGCGGCTGGGCACGCCGCCCGGTCGCGAGGACCTGACCGCAACCAGCCGCGGCTACGAGATCGGCCGGGACACCGGCGGCCTCCTCGCCGGCGCCGGAAGAGCAGCAGGAATAGTCGCCTCCGCCGGACTCGACCTGAACCCCCGGCCCGAGCCCAGGTCCGCGGCGTCGGCCACCCGCGAGCTGACGCCGGACGAACTCCTCGGCCCGCAGGTATCGCCTACAGGTACGCCGACCACAACCAGCACGGCTCCGGCAGTGCGCCCCACGCCCGAGCGCCCCGAGCACCAGACGGGCAAGTAGCCACTTCAGCTACAGAGTCTTGGCCCAGGTTGCGCGGTAGGCGTAGCCGTCCTGGCCGGGGTGTTCCCAGCGCAAGTGGACGGTGGTGCCAGGCGTGAGTGAGCGGAATCCGTCGGCCTCGATCACCGAGTAGTGCGTCCAGCAGCCGCCAGGAGTGCTGGGGCAGTCCAGGACGCCCCAGCCCTCCTCGTCGGACCAGGTGCGGACGACGGCGTCGTCCGCACCGGTGCGCCGGTTCATCCCGCGATCAGCGACCGCAGGACGTACTGCAGGATGCCGCCGTTGCGGTAGTAGTCGGCCTCGCCGGGGGTGTCGATGCGGACGACCGCGTCGAACTCCGTCTCCGCACCGTCCGGGGAGGTCGCCTTGACGTGCACCGTGCGCGGGACGTCGCCGTCGTTCAGCGCGGTGACGCCGGTGATGTAGAAGGTCTCCTCGCCGGTCAGGCCGAGCGACTCCGCGGTCTCGCCCTCCGGGTACTGCAGCGGGAGGACCCCCATGCCGATCAGGTTCGACCGGTGGATGCGCTCGAACGACTCGGTGATCACGGCCTTCGCGCCGAGCAGCGCCGTACCCTTGGCCGCCCAGTCACGGGACGAGCCCGAGCCGTACTCCTTGCCGGCCAGGATCACCAGCGGCGTACCGGCTTCGGCGTACGCCTGGGCCGCGTCGTAGATGCTCGTCACCGGCGCGTCGGGCTTGGTGAAGTCGCGGGTGAAGCCGCCCTCGGTGCCCGGCGCGATCTGGTTGCGGAGCCGGATGTTGGCGAACGTACCGCGGATCATCACCTCGTGGTTGCCCCGGCGGGAACCGTACGAGTTGAAGTCCTTGCGCGCGACACCGTGGTCGGCCAGGTACGTCCCCGCCGGGCTGTCGGCCTTGATCGAGCCGGCCGGCGAGATGTGGTCGGTGGTGACCGAGTCGCCCAGCTTGGCCAGCACCCGCGCCCCGGCGATGTCGGTCACCGGCGACGGGTCCTTGGCCATGCCCTCGAAGTACGGAGGCTTCCGCACGTACGTCGAGTCGGCGTCCCAGGCGAACGTCTTGCCCTCGGGCGTCGGCAGCGACTGCCAGCGCTCGTCACCGGCGAACACGTCCGCGTAGTCCTTGGTGAACATCTCCTTGTTGATCGACGACGCGATCGTCGCCTCGACGTCCTCGGCGGTCGGCCAGATGTCCTTCAGGAACACGTCGTTGCCGTCCTGATCCTGGCCCAGGGCGTCGGTCTCGAAGTCGAAGTCCATCGTCCCGGCGAGCGCGTACGCGATCACCAGCGGCGGGCTGGCCAGGTAGTTCATCTTCACGTCCGGGTTGATCCGGCCCTCGAAGTTCCGGTTGCCGGACAGCACGCTCACGACCGCCAGGTCCGCTTCCTGGACGCCGGCCGAGATCGGCTCGGGCAGCGGGCCCGAGTTCCCGATGCACGTCGTACAGCCGTAGCCGACCAGGTGGAAGCCGAGCTTCTCGAGGTACGGCGTGACGCCGGCCTTCTCGTAGTAGTCGGTGACGACCTTCGACCCCGGTGCGAGCGACGTCTTCACCCACGGCTTCGACGCCAGACCCTTGTCGACCGCGTTCTTCGCCAGCAGCGCGGCGGCCAGCATCACCGACGGGTTGGAGGTGTTGGTGCAGGAGGTGATGCTCGCGATCACCACGTGGCCGTGGTCGAGCTCGATCTCCTGGCCGTCGAGGCTGACCGTGGTCTTCTTCGACGGCCGGTCCTTGGCACCCTGCACCACGTGCGGGTTGTCGTCGGGATGGCCGTGCCCGTTCGGCGCGTCGCTGCCCGGGAAGCTGCCGAGCTCCGAAGGGTCGACGTCGAGCTCCTCGGTCGCGTAGTCACCGAGCACGCCGCGGAACGACTCCTTGGCCTTGCTCAGCTCGATCCGGTCCTGCGGACGCTTCGGGCCGGCGATCGACGGCACGACCGTCGACAGATCGAGCTCGAGGTACTCCGAGAACCGCGGCTCGACGGCCGGGTCGTGCCAGAGGCCCTGCTCCTTCGCGTACGCCTCGACCAGCGCGACGTCGTCGTCCGAGCGACCGGTCAGCCGCAGGTAGTCGAGCGTCACGTCGTCGATCGGGAAGATCGCGCAGGTGGAGCCGAACTCCGGGCTCATGTTGCCGATCGTGGCGCGGTTGGCCAGCGGCACCGCGGCGACGCCGTCGCCGTAGAACTCGACGAACTTGCCGACCACACCGTGCTTGCGCAGCATCTGGGTGATCGTCAGCACGACGTCGGTGGCGGTCGCGCCGGCCGGGACCGCGCCGGTGAGCTTGAAGCCGACGACCTTCGGGATCAGCATGCTGACCGGCTGGCCGAGCATCGCGGCCTCGGCCTCGATCCCGCCGACGCCCCAGCCGAGCACGCCGAGGCCGTTCACCATCGTGGTGTGGCTGTCGGTGCCGACGCAGGTATCGGGGTACGCCTGGCCGTTGCGGACCATCACCGTGCGGGCCAGGTGCTCGATGTTCACCTGGTGCACGATGCCGGTGCCCGGCGGGACGACCTTGAACTCGTCGAACGCGGTCTGGCCCCAGCGCAGGAACTGGTACCGCTCGCGGTTGCGCTCGTACTCGAACTCGACGTTGCGCTCGAACGCGTCCTGGCGGCCGAAGACGTCGATGATGACCGAGTGGTCGATGACGAGCTCGGCCGGCGCCAGCGGGTTGATCTTGGTCGGGTCACCGCCGAGCTCGCCGACCGCCTCGCGCATCGTGGCCAGGTCGACGACGCACGGGACGCCGGTGAAGTCCTGCATGATCACCCGGGCCGGGGTGAACTGGATCTCGGTGTCGGGGGCCGCGTTCTGGTCCCAGCTGCCGAGCTTGCGG
This sequence comes from Kribbella sp. NPDC026611, assembly GCF_040638345.1. NCBI lineage: Bacteria > Bacillati > Actinomycetota > Actinomycetes > Propionibacteriales > Kribbellaceae > Kribbella > Kribbella sp. NPDC026611. The sequence continues at coordinate 316,121 of NZ_JBEZYC010000004.1, read as the reverse complement.
ATGTGGTCGGCGGTGATGTTCGCGCCGTCCTCGGTCCGCAGCAGGTTCTCGAGCAGGACCTTCAGCGAGTACGGCAGCGTGTCCGCACCCTCGATGCCCGCCAACCTGAAGATCTCGTACGACTGCCCGTTGACCTCGAGTGCCCCCTTGGCACCGAAGCTGTCGACGCTCGCCATCAACCTGCTCCTCTGTCCGTCCGTGTCCGCTGTGCCCATCCTGCCGAGGGGCCTGCCCGGGCACGAGGTCAGGTCGACCTAACCTCGCGCCCCGCAAACTCTCTCGACATCAAGATACACGACATCGAGCCACCTTCGGCGGCTGTTACGAAACCTGTGGAAGAACTTCGGCCGCGATCAGGTCGAGGTGGTCGAGGTCCTTCAGGTCCATGATCTGCACGTACTGGCGCTGCGAACCGATGGCGGCGTACTGACCGATGCGGTCGACGACCTCGGCGGGGGTGCCGGCGATGCTGTTCGCCTTCAGGTCGTCGACGTCGCGGCCGATCGCGTCGGCGCGCTGCTTCACCTCGGCGTCGTCCTTACCGACGACGACCGTGTGAGCGGTGGAGAGGGCGAGGGTCTTCGGGTCGCGACCGGCCGTGGTGCACGCGGCCTGGACCCGCTTGAAGAGGGTCTCGGTCTCCTCGACTCCACGGAAGCCGGCGTTGAACTCAGCGGCGTACTGCGCGGCGAGGGCGGGCGTACGCTTCTTGCCCGCACCGCCGACGATGACCGGCGGGTGCGGCTGCTGGACCGGCTTCGGGAGCGCCGGGGAGTCGGTGAGCCGGTAGTGCTTGCCCTCGAAGTTGTACTTCTCCCCCACCGGCGTGTCCCACAGGCCGGTGATCAGCTCGAGCTGCTCGGTCAGCAGGTCGAAGCGGCCGGGGGTGTCGGGGAACTCGAGGCCGTACGCCTGGTGCTCGGCCTCGTACCAGCCGGCGCCGAGCCCGAGCTCGGCGCGGCCGCCGCTCATCTGGTCGACCTGCGCGACGGTGATCGCGAGCACGCCCGGGTTACGGAAGGTGGCTGAGCTGACGAGGGTGCCGAGCTTGATGCGCTTCGTCTCCCGGGCCAGTCCGGCCAACGTGATCCAGGCATCCGACGGACCGGGCAGGCCGTCGCTGGGGCCCATCACCAGATAGTGGTCCGAGCGGAAGAACGCGTCGAAGCCGTTCTCCTCGGTCTTGCGGGCAACGGCAAGCAGGTCGTCGTACGACGCGCCCTGCTGGGGTTCGGTGAAGATCCTGAGCAGCATGCCGCCCACGCTATCTCGGACCTACGTCACCGAGGTGTAGAGCTGTTCGAGGTACGACGGTTGCCACTCCGGGCCGCGGTTGTAGAGGCGGCGTACCAGGCCCATGACGTCGAGGCGCGGCTCGATCGGGTTGTCCCACCAGTCGGGCACCTGGTCGTACCACCGGTCGATCCGGAGCGTCCGGCCGGCCGCGTCGATCCGCGCGAACAGCCAGCCGCCGAGCTCGCCCTTGCTCTCGGTCAGCCAGAGATCGCCGAGCAGGCCGCTGAGCTTGTCGGGCGCGTGCTCCTCGTCGTCGATCTCGGGAGGCTCAAGATCGAACCGGTACGACGGCGCCGCCGGATCCAGCACCTGCACCTGAATCGTGAACCCCGAAGGCACCACCGCAGTCCGCGCCCGGCACCAGGCATGCAACGCCCGCACCGCCTCCGACTCCCCCGGCTTGGGCCGCGGCCGCTCGACCTCAGCCCGCATAGCCTCCTCCACCGACCCAACAACAGGCACCACCCGAGGCCCATCAGCCCCCACCAGCCCCAACCCCGGAACAGACATCCGAGCGACGACGGATGCATCCGCCGCCCCGTTCGCCAGCCCGTTGGTTCCGTTGGCGAGCCCATTGGTCGTCCCGTTGGCGAGCCCGTTGGGGCCTCCATGCAGCAGCCCGTTGGCCCGCCCATCAGCCAACCCGTTGCCTACCGCATGAACCTGCCCATTCGACCCCTGACCAGGCTCAACCTCATCAAACCCAACAGCCTGAATAACCCCAGTCGGCTCCTCATCCCCAACAACCGGCACCACCCCAGTCGGCACCTCATCCCCCGCCTCCACCACCTCCGACTGCCCCTGCCGCACCACCTGAGGCTCTTCCTGCTCAGACTGCTGCTCGCCCTCAGCGCGCAGCGCCCGCTCGCGATCCAGCGGGTGCAGCTCCCCCTGCCGCGCGACCTGCGCTTGCGGCTGCTCGGCGTACTGCTGCTCGGCGTACTCCTGCTGCGCGACCTGCGGCTGCTGCTCCGCGTACTGCGGCTCCGCGTGCTCCTGGCGCGCGACCTGCGGCTGCTCGGGGTGCTGCTCGTCCTCGGCGGGCAGCGGGTGTTCTCGGTCCAGCGGGTGCGGCTGCGCCTGCCGCGCCACCTGCGGTTGCTGCTGCGGCTCTTGGGGCTGCTCGGGGTGTGGGGCGTCGTCCGGCCAGGGGGATGGGTCGGGGTCCGGGTGTGGATATGGGTTGGGGTCCGGCTCGGGCTGTGGGATCCGCTCGGGATCAGGCTCTGGACCAGGTACAGGCTCAGGTGTCGGACCAGGCTCGGGCCCAGGCAGAGGCTCAGGATCTGGAACGGGCGAGGGCTCAGGTTCAGGCCCAGGAAGCGGCTCGGGATACGGCTCCGGGCGTGGTTGCGGGCTCGGGCCCGGCTGCGGGACCGGGTCGGGCTGTGGGCCTGGACCTGGGTATGGCGTCGGGCCGGGCTGAGGGCCGGGGCCTGGCGGGGCCGGGGTGGGCTGAGGACCGGGACCGGGACCCGGGTGTGGGGTTGGGTCGGGTTGGGGGCCGGGGCCTGGGGTTGGGCCGGGGGTGGGTGGGGTGGGTTGGGGCCAGGGGGCTGGGTGGGGTTCTGGTTGGGGCCAGGTGTCAGTGTCTAGTTGAGCTTGAGGGCTGGGCGCACGCTCGGTGTAGATCTCGTCCTCGTCGTCGTCCACACCTCGGACCTCGAACCGGAGGGCGGGCCGCTCAGGCGCAACCTCTGCACTGTCGTCTTCGTACCCAGCCGACTCACCACCGTCGAACCCAACCTCGGCACGCAAGGTGCGCCCATCAGACCCGGTGGGCTCGGTGGTTTCGGTGGTTGGCTGTTGGACGTCGGGTGGGTCGGGCTCCTCGTTCTCGAGGGATTCGACTACTGCGGGGATCTCGGCGGTTTGGTCGTCCTCGTCGAGTGCCTGCGGGTCCTGGGAGACGTATTGCGTCTGCTCCTGGTATGCCGACTGCTCGTGGCCCGTCTCGAGGGTGGACGGGGCGTCGTACGTCGGTTGCTGGGTGGCTGGTGCAGGCGCGGGGGTGGTCGCGTCGGGCTCGGCTGGGGCGAAGGGTGATGGGCCTGTGAAGGTGGCCGGTTCGTCTTCGGTTTCGGTCGGTTCGTCGTCCAGGACGGCGGCGATCTCGGCTGTTGGGGCGTCGTCGTCTTCGAGGTCTGCGGCCGGTGCGAACGGGGAGTCGGCGGGGGCTTCGTCCTCGGATGCGGGAGGTGCGAATGGCGAGCTGGTCGGTGCGGTGGCCGCGTCCGTGGTTGGTGCGAAGGGCGAGTTGACGGGCGGCGCGTCGTCGCGGGGTGGGGCGAAGGGTGAGCTTGTCGGCGTGGCCTGGGCTGGGCCGGTGGCGGCCGGTGGCTGGGCGTGGCCTGAGGGCGCGGGGGTGGTCGGCGGCTGGGCTTTGGCCGGCTGCTGGACGTGCGCCGAGGGGTGCGCCGCAGGTTGGGCTTGGGTCGGCTGCTGGACGTGCGCCGCAGGGTGGGCGTGGGCCGACGGGTGCGCGGGAGGTTGGGCGTGAGCCGACGGGTGGGTCGGCTGGGGTGGGGATTGGGTGGGGTCTTCTACCCATTGGCCGTTGATCCAGGCGGGGCCGGTCCAGGCGGGGTTGTTGGCGGGGGTGTCGGTGAAGGGGTTGTACTCGCTGGTTGCCTCTTGGGTGGACCAGGACGGCTGTTCGGCGGTTTCCCAGTCTTGTTCATCGGTGGGGGCTGTGGGGGCGGGCGCGTCGGCGAAGAGGCTGTTGTAGAAGTCTTCGCCTTCGTAGACGCCGCCGCCTACGCGCGGCGGCTCGGCCGACGGGAGGGTCGGGTCGTAGCCGGGACGCGTCGGGTCGTACGTCGCGGGCTCGCCGGGCTGGTGCCGCGTGGGCAGGCCGTTGTTCGGCAGGTTGTCCGGGAGATACGTGCCGGGCGCCGACACATCGCGCGGCTGCTGACGACCAGGTACGTCGTACCCGCCGCCAGGCTGGTCGTGGCCGCCGCGCTGGTCGTGGCCGCCGCGCTGGTCGTGGCCGCCGCGCTGGTCGTGGCCGCGGGGCTGGTCGTACGCCTCGGCCTGCTGGTGACCAGAGTCCGCGTGCTCTTCGGACTTGCGCCGCCGCAGCCAACCCTGCTTCTTGACCGTCACGCCGTACTCGTCGTCGGCCGGGCGAGGCGCGGGAGTGTCCGCGATCGGCTGGTTGGTGAACGGGCTGAAGCCGGGCGGGACGACGTACGACTCCTCGTCGTCGACGGGTCTCAGGTCGTCTGGTGCGCCGGTCACATCGTCTACAACGACCGACACCTCGGCTGTGTCAGGGTCGACGGACAAACTTGCCGGTACTGCAAAATTCGCCTCGAAATCGGCGGCCGCCGCAACCCCCGCGGCCAGGTCCGGCTGCACGGGCGAGCGCGGCGCGATGCCGAAGCGGTCGAAGAACGCGGCCAGCGCCTCGGCCGTCACCCCCTGACGCGCCGCGTGGATGAGCGACACGCCGAACGGGCGCAACTCGTCCAACCCACCGAGGTAGTCCGCCCACTCGGCGACCCACTCGACCATCTCCTCGGCCGCCGCCTCGTCCGACGTGATCCATGAGCCGATCGGCGCGAACCCGTCCTCGACCGGCTCCCACGGGTCCCCCGGGTACGACGCCCGCGCCCACGTCCCGTTGAACGCGCCGTAGACGAACCCGAGCTCGCCCGCCTCCTGCCGCTGCCGCACTTCCGGCTGCCCGACCCAGTCCGGCGAGCCCGCCAGCAGGTCCTCGCCGGCCGTCTGGCTGTGCTGCGTGTGGTAGCCCCACAGGACCGCGCGCCCGTCGCCCAGCCGGGCCATCCGCAGCACCGAGGCCGACTCGTCCTGATGGTGGTACCCGTCCGCGGACGCGTACCACCGCCGGTCGAAGCCCGTGGCATGCGCGACCGCCGCGAGGGCGGACCAGCGGGCCCGCAGCTCCTCCGGGTCGTCCAAGTCAACGAGCGGCATCAGGGTCTCCAGCGCATTGGAATCCAGGCCAGAACGCTACCCGAGGCCTCCCGAGGGCACCACTTCACTGTCCACAGGCTCCAGTATCGCCACGCACTCGATGTGGTGCGTCATCCCGAACAGATCGAACGCCCGCAGCGAGGCGATCCCGTACCCGAGCCGCCCGAACGTCTTCAGATCTCGGGCCAGCGCCGCCGGATCACATGCCACGTACGCGACCCGCCGAGGCCCCAGCCCGGCGATCCGCCGTACGACGTCCTTCCCGGCGCCCGTCCGCGGCGGGTCGAGCACCACCAGGTCCACCCGCTCGAGCCCCTGCCCGGCAGCCGCGTTCAGCACCCGGTCGACGTCGCCCTGCTCGAGCGTCACGCCCTCCAGATCGTGCAGGTTCCGCCGGGCGTTCCGTACGGCGTCCTTGTCCGCCTCGATCGCCAGCACCCCGCACCCAGCCTCCGCCAGGAACGCAGCGAACAACCCCACCCCGGAGTACAGGTCCAGCGCGGTCTCCCCCGGCGACGGCTCCAACCCGCTCAGTACGGCGTCCACCAGCGTCTCCGGTGCCGCCGGGTGCACCTGCCAGAAGCCACCGGCCTCCACCAGGAAGCGCCGGTCGCGCACCACCTCGACCAAACGCTCACCAGCCGCTGCGTCCGTCAGTACGGCGGTCTTGCCCTCGGACGACACCACCGACTGCACCGACGACACGCCCGGCCACCGCGACGAAAGCACGTCCGGTGTTCCGGGGTGCGCGATCAGGCACCGGTCGATCGCGATCAGGTCGTGCGACCGGTGCGCGTACATCCCCGGCCGCTCGTCCACCACGGCGTACCGCATCCGTGTCCGCCACCCGAGGCCGTCGTCGCCCGGCGACTCCATCACGATCGTCCGCTCGATCCCACCGATCCGCCGGAGCGTGTCCGACACGACCGTCGCCTTCAGCCGCCGCTGCTCGACGATGTTGGCGTGCTGGAAGTCACATCCGCCGCACAGCCCCGGACCCGCGTACGGGCACGGCGGCTCGATCCGCTGGGGTGACGGGGTCAGCACCTGGACCGCGTCGGCCCGCAGGTACTTCGCGGTCTGCTCCGTGATCCGGGCGTGCACCAGCTCGCCCGGCAAGGCATGCCGGACGAACACCACCTGCCCTTCGTGCCGGGCCACACAGTGTCCCCCGTGCGCTACTGGACCTACTTCCAGCTCGACTACCGCTCCGACCAGACTGTCTTCGTCTGTCACCGATCTCCTGACGACTTGCGGGCCCCACGCCGTACCTGGCCGGCCACCCGTTCCACCCTGTCCTGCCGCTCCTCGGCCCCCTGCGACGAGAGCAGCTGGTAAGGAACGGACGTAACCATGACACCAGGTGTGAACAAGAGCCGCCCCTTGAGCCGCAGTGCGCTCTGGTTGTGGAGGATGTGCTCCCACCAGTGCCCAACCACGTACTCCGGGATGTACACCATCACCACATCCCGCGGTGACTGCCGCCGGATGTCCCGCACGTACTGCAGAATCGGCCGCGTGATCTCGCGGTACGGCGAGGCCAGCCGCTTGAGCGGGATCGGGATCCCCCGCGCGTCCCACTCGGCCTGGAGCGCGTCCGACTCGTCCCGGTCGACGTCGACCGTGACCGCCTCCACCGTGTACGGCCGGGCGGCCTTGGCGAACGCCAGCGCCCGCAGGGTCGGCTTGTGCAGCTTGGAGACCAGCACGATCGCGTGCACCCGGGACGGCAGCATCAGGGGCTCCTCACTGCCCACAGCCATCTGCTTCCGGACCGTCTCGTAGTGCCGGTGGATCCCCTTCATCAGCAGGAACAGCAGGGCCATCGCGATGATCGCGATGTACGCCCCGAGCAGGAACTTGGTGATCAGCACGATCACCAGCACGACGCCGGTCAGGGTCAGGCCGACGGCGTTGATCACCCGGGACCGGATCATCCGGGCCCGCCGGCCCGGGTCCTGCTCGCTCTTCAGCAGCCGGGTCCAGTGCCGGACCATCCCGATCTGGCTGGTGGTGAACGAGACGAACACGCCGACGATGTAGAGCTGGATCAGCCGGGTGACCTCGGCGTTGAACGCGACGATCAGCACGATCGCGAAGCCCGCCAGGATGATGATGCCGTTACTGAACGCGAGCCGGTCGCCGCGCGTGTGCAGCTGCCGCGGCAGGTAGCCGTCGCGGGCCAGGATCGACCCGAGCACCGGGAAGCCGTTGAAGGCGGTGTTCGCGGCCAGCACCAGGATCACGCCGGTCGCCGCCGCGACCAGGTAGAAGCCGGGCGAGAAGTGGTCGAAGATGCCCTTGGCGAGCTGCCCGATGACCGGGTCCTGCTGGTAGCCGTCGCCCACCGGGATGCCGTCGCGGAGCAGCTGCGTGGCCGGGTCCTCGGCGAACCGGACCTTCATCACGTTGGCCAGGGTCACCACGCTGACCACCATCGCGATCGAGATGGTGCCGAGCAGCGCCAAGGTGGTCGCGGCGTTCCGGCTCTTCGGCTTCTTGAAGGCCGGTACGCCGTTGCTGATCGCCTCCACGCCGGTCAGCGCGGCACACCCCGACGAGAACGCCCGCAGGATCAGGAACGACATCGCCAGGCCACTGGCGCCGTGCGCGAACTGGTCCTCGGCCGCGATGTCGAACCCGGCGCTGGAGGCGTCCGGCAGGTGCCCGAACAGCAGCCGCCCGAACCCCCAGGCCGCCATCCCGAGGATGGTGAACATGAAGATGTACGTCGGAACCGCGAACGCGGCCCCGGACTCGCGCACCCCGCGCAGGTTCATCGTGGTCAGGAACAGGACCGCGACCACAGCCGCCAGGGCCTCGTGACCTTCCAGAGCTGGAATCGCCGAGGCGGCGTACTGCGCCGCCGAGGAGATCGACACCGCGACGGTCAGCACGTAGTCGACCAGCAGGGCGCTGGCGACCGTCAGGCCCGCGGTCGGGCCGAGGTTCACGGTGGCGACCTCGTAGTCACCGCCACCGGACGGGTAGGCGTGCACGTTCTGGCGGTACGACAGCACCACGACGATCAGCACCACCGCGACGGCGAGCGAGATCTTCCAGGAGATCGTCAGCGCCGCAAGGCCCGCGATCGACAACGTCAGGAAGATCTCGTCCGGCGCGTAAGCGACCGATGACAAGGCGTCACTGGCGAACACAGGCAGCGCGATGCGCTTCGGGAGGAGGGTCTCACCGAGCTGGGTACTGCGGAGCTTGCGCCCGAGCAGCAGCCGCTTGCCGATGTCGCCTAGAGCGGGGGTCACGCGGTTGATGTTAGAGGGCAACCAGTTCCGGTGTAGCGTCTACCACTGCCGAACCGACCCAGTGGGCCCTTGCGGGCAGGGAGTGATCACGGAGTGCACGTCGTCATCATGGGCTGCGGCCGCGTCGGATCGACGCTGGCGCGGACCCTGGAGAAGCGGGGCCACACGGTCGCGATCATCGACCAGTCGGCCGACGCGTTCCGCCGGCTCAGCCCGAACTTCGCCGGCCGGACCGTTACCGGCATGGGGTTCGACCGCGAGGTGCTGATCGAGGCCGGGATCGAGGAGGCGGAGGCGTTCGCCGCCGTCTCCAACGGCGACAACTCGAACATCCTGGCCGCCCGGGTGGCCCGCGAGACGTTCGGCATCGGCAACGTGGTGGCCCGGATATACGACCCGGGCCGCGCCGAGGTCTACCAGCGGCTCGGGATCCCCACGGTCGGCACGGTCCGGTGGACCGTCGACCAGATGATCCGCCGGCTGCTGCCCGAGGGCTCCGAGCCGGAGTGGCGGGACCCGTCGGCGACGGTCCGGCTGGCCGAGGTCCACGTGCACTCCGACTGGATCGGCCGGCTCGCTCTGGACATCGAGAAGGCCACCGGCGCGCGGGTCGCGTTCCTGACCCGGCTCGGCGAAGGCCTGCTGCCCCGTCACGACACGGTCATCCAGGAGGGTGACCTGGTCCACGTGGTGATGCTGGAGAAGGACGCCGCCGCGATCGAGTCCCAACTCGGCGCGAAGCCTGAGGAGCTGTGATGCGGGTAGCCATCGCCGGAGCCGGCAACGTCGGGCGATCGATCGCTTCCGAGCTGCTCGAGAACGGCCACGAGGTGCTGCTGATCGACAAGGACCCGCGGGCGATCAAGGCCGAGTCGGTGCCGCGGGCCGAGTGGCTGCTGGCCGATGCCTGCGAGCTCTCCTCGCTCGAGGAGGCCGCGCTGCAGCGCTGCCAGGTCGCGATCGCCAGCACCGGTGACGACAAGGTCAACCTGGTCGTCTCGCTGCTCGCCAAGACCGAGTTCGGCGTCCCGCGAACCGTTGCCCGGGTCAACCATCCGCGGAACGAGTGGATGTTCAACGAGGCCTGGGGTGTGGACGTGTCGGTGTCCACGCCGCGGATCATGTCCGCGCTGGTCGAGGAGGCGGTCTCGGTCGGCGACCTGGTCCGGCTGTTCACCTTCCGCCAGGGCGACGCGAACCTGGTCGAGCTGACCCTGCCTGAGGACTCGCCGATGATCGGCGCCCGGGTCGGCGACATCGACTGGCCGCTGGACACCGCGCTGGTCGTCATCCTCCGCGAGGGCCGGGTACTGCGCCCGGACCCGGAGAGCACGCTCGAGCTCGGCGACGAGCTGTTGTTCGTGGCGGCCGACGAGACCGAGGAGTCCCTCGAGGACATGCTGTCCCCGCACCATCGCACCAACGGCAACTCCTGAGACAACAGAACGCCTGGTCCGGCCGGATCAGGCGTTCACTCACTTCTCGGGCGTCGCACCCTCAGTGGCATCGGTAGATTTGGCCGGCGGCAGGTCCGGCTTGGTGCCGCGGAGCAGGTGGGTGAAGTTCTCCTTGACCTCGTCCCACTTCTCCTCGCTCATCGACCCCTTCAGGACGACGTACGCCGCCCACAGCGTCAGCGCGTAGAACGGCAGGCCGAGCGCGACCTTGGCGATGCCGAGGGCGTTCACGCTGTGGGTCAGGTACAGCGGGACCATGATCGCGAGCCGGATGCCGATCTGGGCGGCGAACACCAGCGTCACCCGGTTCAGCGCGCGGAACAGTTCCTGGTCGTTGCGCCAGGCCAGCCAGGTCTGCGTGATCGCGCCGTACAGCAGGCCGAACAGCGGATAGCGGGTGAGGATCGTGACCGTGTAGAGGACGAAGAAACCGGTGTTCAGCAGGATGCCGGGCAGGAACACGTCCTGCGCGTGGCCAGTCCGGTGCGCCGTGTACGCGGAGATCAGGACGCCGACGAAGCCACCGAAGACGTTCGCGACCGGCTGCCGGCGGATCAGCCGGACCAGGCCGACCACCGCGGCGGCGGAGATCGCGACGATCAAGGCCAGCTTGAGGTCGTGGTCGCTGAACGCGTAGACGATCGTGAAGGCGATCCAGGGCAGGCCGATGTCGACCAGCATCCCGGCCCAGCCGACCAATTGCTTGCCGAGGCTCTTCTGCTCGGCGGGCTTGCCGTGGACCGCAGCCTCCTGCTCAGCCATGCGCGGCCTGCGGACGGAGCTCGTAGCGCGGGTTGAACATCACCCGGTCACCGTCCACGACGCCGATCCGCCCGGAGGCGATCAGCTCCGAGCCGGCGTGGATGCCGCCGATCTTGCGGCGGCCGAGCCAGATCAGCTTGACCGCGCCGGATCCGTCGTACAACTCGCCCTCCAGGGCCGGGACGCCGCCGCGCGGACTGAACGTGATGGTGCGCAGCGTGCCGTACAGGGTGACCATCTCTCGGTCGCGGCAGCCGGTGATCAGGCGCGCGCCGCAGTCCTTGCCGAAGTCCTGAAGGACCTCGGCGTCCTGCTCGTCGCGGTCACCGGCGAGGCCCCGGAAGGCACGCTTCCACAGCCCCGCGGGTTTGTTGCTACCCATGTCTCACCACACTTCTCACCACACTGCCGAGTGTAGTCCGTCAGGCCTCTTCGGGCTCGACCGGTTGAGCGTCCGGCGGGAGCGTCAGCGGCAGCGACTCGCGGACCGCCATCGGCTCGGTGCCACGCACGACGATCACGCTCCGCAGCGTCTCCTCCATCGGCGGCGCGGCGTCCGGCTCGACGGCGGCGCGGCCGAGCACGGTCGCGCGGAGCATCCAGCGCGGGCCGTCCACACCGATCACCCGGGAGGTCTGGCTGAAGATCTGCCCGTTCGGGTCCTGGACCGGGACGACGAGCACCAGCTCGGTACCGAAGGCGCCCTCGGCCTCGGTCGCCGTACCGCCCATCTTGCTGGCCTCGGCCGCGATCTCCTCGCGGACCTCGTCCCAGATACCGCTCGACTTCGGCGCGGCGAACGCGCGCAGCTCGAGCGCGGAGTCCTCGAGCACCAGCAGGATCGCCTGCACCTGGCCGGTCTGCTCGTCGACCTGCAGCCGCAGCTCCATACCGGGCTGGCCCGTGATCCGCAGCGCACCCAGGTCGATCCGGTCGTCCGCCTCGAGCACGTCGGCCTCGACCTCGGTGGAGTCGTACGGTCCGTTCGCGCGCGGGTCCGTGCTCTCGTCCTCGACCGGGATATCCGTCTCGGGGTCCTCGTTCTTGCCCTTGCGGCGGAAGATCACAGCTCTTGCCTACTTCCTTGGTAATTTTTACGGCCGCCGTAGTCTCGCGCACCCGTCAGGTCAACGGTTGCACTTGCTCAGCGTGTCACACCACCGAAACCACCGGTCGAGCCGTACCCCCCGTCGCCACGGGCCGAACCGGGCAGCGTGGTCACCTCGACGAAGCGGGCCTTCTCGACCTGCTGGATGACCAGCTGCGCGATCCGGTCGCCGCGGCGGAACGTCACCTCGTCGTGCAGGTCGTGGTTGATCAGGCACACCTTGATCTCGCCGCGGTAGCCGGCGTCGACCGTGCCCGGCGTGTTCACCAGCGAGACGCCGTGCTTGGCGGCCAGGCCGGAGCGCGGGTGCACGAATGCGGCGTACCCGTCCTGGAGGGCGATCGCGATCCCGGTGCCGACCACGCCGCGCTCGCCGGGCTTCAGGGTCAGGTCGGACGCCGCCACCAGGTCCGCGCCGGCGTCGCCGGGGTGCGAGTACGCCGGCATCGGCAGGTCGGGGTCGAGTCGCTGGATCAGTACCTCGGTCATGAGAGGCGACCCTATCGAGGACCACCGACACCGCTCGTGCCAGGCTGGGGCCCGTGGGTAGCTATCGCGAGACCCTCCGGGTCCCGGCCTCGTGGTGGATCATCGCCACCGCTCTGGTCATCACGCTGTTCGTCATCACGTACGTGCCGGTCGGGTCGTTCGCCGCGGTCCTCGTCGGCGGAGTCACCTTGCTGATCGCGCTGATGATCTTCCTGCAGTACGGCGGGGCGCGGGTCGAGGTGGACGACCAGCGGTTCCGGGCCGGGCGGGCTGTGATCGACCGGGCGCAGCTCGGCCGGGTCGAGGCGCTGACCGGCGACGCGGCGCGGGCCGCGTTCGGGCGGGACTGCGACCCGAAGGCTTACCTCCTGCTGCGCAGCTACGTGAAGGGCGCCGTGCGGGTCGAGATCACCGACCCCGGCGACCCGGCGCCGTACTGGGTGGTGGCCACTCGGCACCCGGACCGGTTGGCTGCCGCGCTGAGCGGGCACAGCGTGGGAAGATCCTGACTGTCAAAGGTTTCGTTAGGAGAGAGCAGTGGTCGGAGCGAAGATCGGCTGGAAGCTGGTGCAGGCCGCGTTCAGCATCGTGGTCGGCCTGGCCGCGAGCAAGGCTGTCAGCGCGGCGTGGAAGCTCGGTTCCGGCGGGAAGCCGCCGAAGGACGGCCAGGGTGAGTACCTCGAGGTGATGACCTGGGCAGCCGCCAGTGCGGCAGCCGCGGCGGCCGCCCGGCTGTTCGCGGAGCGGCGGGCAGCGGCGTACTACCTGAGGTCCACCGGACACGCCCCGCCCGGGTACGTCGAGGACGCCACCGCGCGGATCGTCAAGGGCACGGACACCGGGCTGGTCAAGAAGGACCGGTAGCGGTCGAGACACGACAGCGGGACCGTCCCACCGAGGTGGGACGGTCCCGCTGTCCGTTGCAGACGAAGTAGGGCGGCTCCGATCAGGCTGCGCAGTCGCGGCAGATCAGCTGTCCGTTCTTCGTCTCGGCGAGCTGGCTGCGGTGGTGGACCAGGAAGCAGCTCGAACAGGTGAACTCGTCGGCCTGGCGCGGGAGGACCCGGACCGCCAGCTCTTCGTGGCTCAGGTCGGCGCCGGGCAGCTCGAAGCTCTCGGCCGCCTCGGCCTCGTCCTCGTCGACCTTGCCGGAGTTCTTGTCGTGACGGCGAGTCTTCAGCTCTTCGATCGACTCTTCGGAAGCGTCCTCGTCCGTCTTGCGCGGGGCGTCGTAATCAGTCGCCATGGTGTTTCCCTGCCCTCTTCGTACCCGTGGTGTTGCCTGCTGAGCCCTTGAACGGGTAGAGCGGCCGAGAAATTCCGCGCCGGAGCACCGCGCCGAACTTTCGTCCCCCGAAACCCTTGACAGCCAGGCCGGGACCGGCAAACTACCGTTCCCGAGGACGGGATTGTGCCCTATAACCGTCCGGGATGCACGACTGGGTCCACGGTCTGACCCGCGTGTCGCCACAAATGTCAGGACCGAACACACGAATGCTCATTAGTGCGCGGTACTGCGCAGAAACGAGCACTCAGCCGTTTCTAAGCACGCAACGGGTCCGCCGCGGCCAGCAGATCGTGGAACGGCCCGAACAGCGCCGGGCCGGCCGCGATCGACATCTCCGGCGAGACCGGCGCCCCGTGCAGGCCCCCGGTCAACGCGCCGGCCTCGGAAGCGATCAGTGCACCCGCTCCGTAGTCCCACGGGTTCAGTCCGCGCTCGTAGACGACGTCCAGGCGCCCGCAGGCGACGTAGCAGAGGTCGATCGCCCCGACCCCGATCCGGCGGATGTCCCGGACCTTCGTGATCAGGTGCTGGACCACCTCGGCCTGGACCTGCCGCCGCGCCGGGTCGTACCCGAACCCGGTCCCGACCAGCGCCTTGCTCAACTCGGTCTCCCCCGACACCTGGATCGGCTTGCCGTCCGCGAACGCGCCACCACCCTTCGTGGCGGTGAACACCTCGCCCTTCGGCGCGTCCACGACCACGCCGGCGACGGTCTCGCCGTCCACCTCGACCGCGATCGAGACGGCGTACGTCGGGAGGTCGTAGAGGTAGTTGACGGTGCCGTCGATCGGGTCGACCACCCAGCGCACCCCGCTGGTCCCGGTGACGTCGTCACCCTCTTCGCCGAGGAAGGAGTCGTCCGGCCGGGCCTCCAGGACCCGGGCGCGGATCAGCTCCTCGGACTCGCGGTCGACCGCAGTCACGACGTCGGTGACCGTGCTCTTGGTGTCGGCGACGGTGATCTGACCACGCCGGCGCTCGACGATCAGGCGCGCGGCCTCCTCGGCGACGTCGACCGCGAGCTTGAGCAGATCCTGGGAGGAGGTCATACGGCTTCCTTCTGCGGAGTAGGTCGACGGAGCGGCGGGCAGCAGTCGTGGCGGCAGTCGTCCCAGCCTGGGCCCAGCTTGCCGACACAGGGCCGGGTGGGCTGCTCGCCGCGCTCGGCGGCGGCCCGCTCGAGGACGAGGTCGCGGAGCATGGTGACGAACCTCTCGTCCGTCCCCGGGGTCGCGGCCCGGGCCATCGGGAGGCCCAGCTTCTCCGCCGTCTCGGCCGCCTCGGTATCGAGGTCGTAGATGACCTCCATGTGGTCGCTGACGAACCCGATCGGGACCACTGCCACGCCCGGCACACCTGCAGCGGCCAGCGTCTCCAAGTGGTCGTTCACGTCCGGCTCGAGCCACGGCACCTGCGGCGGCCCGGACCGGGAGCAGTAGACGATGTCGGTACGCCGCGTCTGTCCGGTCCGGCGCTCCATCTCGGCCGAGATCTCCGCGGCCACGTCCAGGTGCCAGTCGACGTACCCGTTGCCGTCCGGGCCGCTGGTCGCGTTCATCGCGGTCGGGATCGAGTGCGTCACGTACGCGATCGCCGAGCCCTCGGGCAGCCCGCTCAGCGCCTCGGCCGTGGACTCGACGAACGAGCTGACGAAGCCCGGGTGGTTCGCGTAGTGCCGGAGCTTGTCGATCCGCGGCGCGTCCGGGACCTGCCGGGCCGCGTCCTCGAGGTTCTCGCGGTACTGCCGGCAGCCGGAGTACGACGGGTAGGCCGAGGTGACGATCACCACCGCGCGGCGGATCCCGTCGGCGGCCATCTCGCGCAGCGTGTCGGTCAGGTACGGCGCCCAGTTCCGGTTGCCCCAGTAGATCGGGAGGTCCAGACCGGCCGCGTCGAACGACGCCCGCAGCGCCTTCAGCAGGTCCCGGTTCTGGTCGTTGATCGGGCTCCGGCCGCCGAACCGGTAGTAGTGCTCACCGACCTCCTTGAGCCGCTCGTCCGGGATCCCCCGGCCGCGGGTCACGTTCTGCAGGAACGGCAGGACGTCCTCGGGCTTCTCCGGACCACCGAAGGAGAGCAGCAGGACGGCGTCGTAGGGCGAGGCAGCAGGCACCGGCATATTCCAAGCTTCTCAGACTCGCTGAAGTTAGAGTGTTCCCGGTCTCTCATGCTCAAGCCTTACGTTCACCTCATGCGCCGGCCCGGCGCCGGCGCGTTCTTCGCGGCCGGGATCCTCGGGCGGATGCCGATCTCGATGATCGGGCTCGGCATCGTCATCCTGATCGCCCAGGAGAGTGGCTCCTACGGCCTGGCCGGGGCGATCTCCGGCGTGGCCGTGATCGCCGGAGCGCTCACCGGCCCGGTCCAGGGCCGGCTGGTGGACCGGCTCGGGCAGCGCGGCCTGCTGCTGGTCGGCTCGGTCGCCTGCACCGTCGCGCTGGCCGCACTCCTCGTCGCAGTGCGTGCCGACGCCGCCACCTGGGTCCTCTACCTGCTGTCGTTCATTGCCGGAGGCACCCGTCCGCAGGTGGGGTCGTTCGTCCGCGCCCGCTGGACGCACCTGCTCGGCCGTGGCCGTGCGCTGCAGACGGCGTTCGCCCTCGAGGCAGTCGGCGACGAGGTGGTCTTCATCGTCGGCCCGGTCCTCGTCAGCACTCTCGCCACCCAGCTCAGCCCGTACGTCGCCCTGTCCGCTGCCGGTGTGCTGGGCCTCGCCGGCGGCATCTGGCTGGCGTTGCTCCGGGCATCCGATCCGGCGGGGCGCGGCAAGGCGGACGGCAGCGAGCAGGCGCCACTCCCGTGGCTGTCGATCATGCTGCTCAGCCTGATCGGGCTTGGCCTCGGCGCGACCCTCGGTGCGGCCGAGGTGGTCACCATCGCGTTCACCACCGAGAAGGGCGAGGCCGGGCTGTCCGGCGTCGTACTGGCGATCTGGGCGTTCGGCAGTCTGCTGGCCGGGCTCTGGTACGGCTCGGTGCACTGGCGGGCCCCGGTCGAGCGGCGGCTGCTGCTCGGCACGATCGCGCTCGCCGTCACCCTCGCGCCACTCCCCTGGGTCAACAGTGTGTGGCTGCTCGGCGTCGTGCTGTTCGGCTGCGGGATGACGATCGCTCCGACGATGGTCGCGGTGACCGCCTGCGTCGAGGAATGGGTGCCGCCCGAGCGGCTGACCGAGGCGATCACTTGGACGGTCACAGGCATCCTGCTCGGTGTCGCGCCGGGTAACGCAGCCGCCGGACACGCCGTCGACGTCTGGGGACCGTCGGACGCCTACTGGGTCCCCTTCAGCGTCGGGATCGCCTGCGCGATCGTCGCCGCGGTCTCCATCACCTTCGCGCGGCCGAAGCGGACGTTCGCCCATAACTAGTCTTGTATCTCCGGTTACGGGAGATGTGAGGGTGTCGGTATGGACCACTCGATCGGTGCGGTCGCGCGGCGGGCCGGTGCCACGGTCAAGACCGTGCGGCACTACTCCGACCTGGGCTTGCTCGAGTACCGGCGTACGTCGGCCGGCCACCGGCGGTACGACGAGGACGCGGTCGCGCGGGTGCGGCTGATCCGGACGCTGCGTGCGCTGGGCATCGACCTGCCGACCGTCCGGGCGGTGCTCGTTCAGGAGCAGACGCTGGCCGAGGTCCTGTCCACTCACGCCGACGCGCTCGCCGTACAGATCCGTGCGTTGCAGCTGACGTACGAGGTGCTGCGTCGGTCCACGACTCTGGAGGAGCTCGAGCACATGCACGATCTGACCGCCCAGTCCGCCACCGAACGCCAGGCGCTGGTGGCCGGCTTCCTGTCCGCCACGCTTGGCGACGACCCCGCGCTCGCGGCCGTTCGCCAGAACCTCACGCCCGTGCTGTCCGATGACGCCGACGACCAGCAGGTCGCGGCCTGGCTCGAGCTCGCCGTCCTGCTGCAGGACCCGGACTTCCGTGAGTCGGTACGGCGGATGGCCGTGGGGTACCAGGCGCTCGTCGGGGACGACCAGCCGTTGTGGGTCGATCGCGGGCGGCTGATCGAGCTGCGGCGTACCGTCGGCGGGCCGCGCTGGAAGCGCTACGCCGAGCTGGTTGCCGTGGTCAACGGGTGGGACTCACGGGTTGCGGGGTAGCGGTGCGTTCCAGCCGCGGCGGATGGCGAGCAGGCGGATCGTGAAGCAGGTCAGCGCGGCGACGATCGGGACCCAGAGCGCGTCGTAGGAGAGGGCCGCGGCGACGACCACGATGCCGGCGCCGAGGAACGCCGGGGTGGCGTAGATCTCGGAGCGGAGGACGACCGGCACGCGGCCGCTGAGCAGGTCGCGGACCACGCCGCCGCCGATGCCGGAGATCGTGCCGAGCAGGGCGGCGGAGAACGGGGACAGGCCGTAGTCGATCGCCTTCAGCGCACCGGTCACGCAGAACAGGGCGAGGCCGGCCGCGTCGAAGATGTTCACCAGGCGTTCGACGCGGCCGATGCCCGGGTGGAGGAAGAACGTGAGCAGGCCGGCGACGATCGGGACGACGAGGTACCGCCAGTCCCGGAGGGCGGCGGGTGGGGTGTCGCCGATCAGTACGTCGCGGAGGAAGCCGCCGCCGAGGCCGGTGACGAGCGCGAGCACCTGGATGCCGAACACGTCCAGCTTCTTGCGGACGCCGACCAGTGCGCCGGTGATCCCGAACACGAAGATGCCCACCAGGTCGAGCACATGCAGCACCATGCGTCCGACGCTAAACCACGAGCGCCGGTCGACCCGTGCTTCTATCGTTGTGGCCATGCCGCGCCCTGCCGAGGTGGACTACACCGCAACGTCCCTCCGCCCGACCTGGGACACGCTCCCGGCCGCCCTGCACGAGGCCCTGACAGTTGCCCTAGGCACCGACATCACCGAGGTCGGCCAGTCCGTCGGCTCCGGCTTCACGGGCGGCTTCGCAGCCCCCGCCCACCTCGCCGACGGTCGCCGAGTCTTCATCAAAGCCTCCGACGAAACCCTCCACTCGTACGACGCCTACCAGCGCGAGGCCGAGGTCGTCCCGCACCTCCCCAAAGCAGCTAACGCCCCAGCAATCATCACCACGGCTCATGCTGAGGACGACCTGGCCTGGTTTGCGGTGGTTTCTGAGTGGGTGGAGGGGCGGATGCCGGGGAGTCCCTGGACGCCTGCCGACTTCGACGTGGTGACAGCTACGTGTGAGGGGATGGCTGCGGCGATGGAGCCGAGTCCTCTGGATGGGTTGGGGTCGTTTGCGGGGCTGGTTGGGGACGATGTCGGCGTGCCTGCCCAGATCCTCGCCGGTGAGCGACCGTTCCCGAGCCGCCTGCAGGAATGGGTGCCGAAGGTGCTTCCGGAGCTGGCCGAGTTGGCTCAACTTGCGCCTGAGGCGCTCCAGGGTGATACCGCGGCGCACTCGGATCTGCGGGCGGACAACATCCTGATCGGCCCCGACAGCACCTGCTGGATCGTCGACTGGAACTGGCTCACGCTCGCGCCGCGATGGGTCGACTGGGCCGGTCTGCTCCCGATCGCCCAGCACGACGGCATCGACACCTTCGACGCGGTACGCCGGAGCCCGCTGACCGCCGACGTACCCGATGACCACCTCGACGCGTTCATGGCCCTGATCGCCGCGTACATGATGAAGAACACCGACGCTCCGCCCCCGCCGGGCTGTACGCCGGCCCTGCGCGAGCACCAGCGGTTCTACGCCTGGACCTACCTCGACTGGCTCGCCGTACGACGCAACTGGGGGTAGCGACCTACCGTGGAGGTATGACGAAGGGTCCCACCACGAGGTTCAAGGTCGAGGTGCTCGACGGCGACCGCACGTCCCGCCGCGAGGATGTCGTCACCACCGAGGAACCGCTCGAGCTGCGCCTGGAGTGGCCCGGCCGCCCGCCGGAGCCGCTCGTCGTCACCATGCGCACCCCCGGCGCCGACTTCGAGCTGGCCGCCGGCTTCTGTCTGGGTGAGGGCTTCGCGGTCCGTCCGGACGCGATCCGGACCGTTGCCTACTGCACCGATGTGAAGCTGACCCGCGAGCAGCAGTTCAACACCGTCACGATCACCCTCGACGCTCCCCCGGACCGCGAACCACCCCAACGGTACGGCGTCACCTCCGCCGCCTGCGGCGTCTGCGGCCAGCAGAGCCTGGACGAACTAGCAGACCGCTCGTACGCCCCGGTGGACCCGGTGGAGGTCTCGGTCGACGTTGTACGCCGCCTCCCCGACCTGCTCCGCGAGGCGCAGCCCATGTTCAGCCGCACCGGCGGCCTGCACGCCGCCGGCCTCTTCACCGCCGAAGGCCGCAAGGTCGTCGTCAAAGAGGACGTGGGCCGCCACAATGCGGTGGACAAGGTCGTCGGCTGGACCGTCCTCAACCACCACAGCCGCAAGGGCCTGGTGATGGCGGTCAGCGGCCGCCTCGGCTACGAGATCGTCCAGAAAGCCGTGGCCGCCGGCATTGGCATGATCGTCGCCGTGGGCGCGCCGTCGAGCCTGGCGGTGGATCTCGCCCGCCAGTTCAACGTAACGATCGCCGGCTTCACCCGGGGCGACCGCTGCGTCGTTTACAGCGCCCCCGAGCGGATCATCCGTCCAGCTTGATGAAGGTGGCCTTCGGGACGTACTCGTAGCGGTCGGGCATGCAGGTCAGGATGATGATCTGGCCGTGGTCGCCGGCGCGGCCAAGGAGGGCGCCCATGTCGCGAAGGCGGGCCTTGTCGGACCAGCCGAGGGCGTCGTCGAAGATGACCGGGACGCTGCCTTCGCCGGTGCTGACCAGGTGGCTGATGGCGAGGCGGGTGATGATCGCCAGCTGCTCCTGAGCGCCTGTCGAGAGCGCCTCCACCGGCAGTCGTATGCCGTCCAGCTCGCGTTCGGCGACGGCCAGGTCGTCGTCCAGCCAGACGCGGAAGGACGGGCCGTACACGCTGCGGCCGAGCGCTTCGATCCGGCTCTGCAGCGGTTCGGAGTACTTCGTCTGGGCCTCGGCCCGGTGCCGGCTCAACGTCTCGTGCACCCGCCGCGCCGCCTCCGCGCGGCGCCGGAGCCCGTCGTGCTCCGCGCGTACGGCGGCCAGCTCGAGGTCGGCGACGTCGCGCCGGGTCGCGAGACCGTCGCGCCCGGACTGCTCCAACCTGCCCTCGGTCGTCCGGAGCGCGTCGCGCAGCGTGTCCCGCTCGCCCTGCAGCCGGGTCGCCACGGCCAGCGCATCCGCCAGCTCGCCCGCGACCTGATCAGCCCCGGCCTCGTTGACCTGCTCCTGTACGGCGGTCAGCTCCTCGAGCACCGCCTCGACCTCCGCCATCGCCTCGCCCTCGGCAACGGCCACCGCGTCGTCGTCCAGCACAGCCCGGGCTGCCTCCAGCGCCTCGACCGCAGCCGCGAGCCGCTCCCCTGCGAGCTCCGACCTGGCCCGCGCGTTCTGCGCCTCGGACCGGTCCTCGTCCGCGGCCTTCCGGGCCTGCGCCGCCGCGAACTCGGCATCCGCCAGCAGCCGCTCCACCTCGGCCAGCGCGTCCCGCGCGTCCTCCAAGGCCCGCTGCGCACTGCCCAGGTCGCCCGGGTCCGGCGCAGGTACTTCGAAGTCGTCGAACAGCGTGTCGTGCGGCGACACGAACTCCTCGAACAGCGACATCTGCCCCGGTACACCTTCGACCGCGGGCTCCTTGCCGCCGTTGTCCTCCGGCTCGTCGTCGCCGATCCGCGCCGTCAGTACTGCGATCCGCTCCCCCGGATCTCCACCGGCGGTCAGCGACTTCTCGGTCCGGCGCGCCTCGTTCAGCTCGGCGCTCGCCGTGTCCGCCTTGCGCAGCAGCTCCCGTGCTGCCGCGACGTCCTTGACGCCAGCCTTCTTCAGCAGGTCCTGTTCCCGGCGTACGGCGTCGTCCACCCGCGAGCGCAGCGTCGCCGCCTCGCCGCCGGCGCGCACGGTCACCACGACCAGCTCGGGTACGCCGACCACGAGCTCGCCGGAGACCAGCACCTGCGCCGACTCGTCGAACCCGAGCTCAGCGGGTACGGCCCCCTCCAGCCCGGTCCCCTTGAGCTCGACCGCCGAGCCACCGAGCCGTCGTACCGTCACCTCGGGTACGCCGGCCGCGAGCGCCGCGCGAGCCTCGACCACCGCCGCGCGGGCGTCCTCGAGCGCGGCGACCATGCCGTCGTCGACCTTGATCCGGTCCAGGATCGTCCCGGCCGCGGCGATCCGGCTGCGGACGTCGAGCAGCTCGGCCTGCTGTCCGAGCAGCCGGTCCAACTCGGCGCGGTCCATCAGGTCAGCGACCCGGCGCTCGGCCTCCTGCACGTCGGTACGGCGGAGGTCCTTCAGCTCGACGACCTCGGCCAGCGCTGCTTCCGCGGCCCGCACGGTGTCGGCCGCCGTCTTCGCGACCAGATCCGCGTCGGCGCGGCGAGCGGCGAGCTCGGCGTCGTACTTCGTGAACCGCGCGACCTCGTCGAGCAGGTGCTCGCGCTCGACGCGGGTCCGGGTGTGGTTCTCCAGGCGGGCGCGGGCGGTCTCCGCACGAGAACGGACCGAGTCGCGGCGGAGCAGGATCTCGTCGGTCGCCTGCTTGCGTTCGCGGAGCTCCTCGACGACGCGCAGCTGGTCCGTGAGCCGATCGGCGACGTCACTGAGGTCGAGCGTGAGGCGCTCGGCGCGGCGGATGTCCTGCTGGACCTCCTCCATCGCCTTCAACGCCTGGGCCGCCGTCAACTCGGCGGCCGTGACCGCGCGCTCGGACTTGGCGAAGTCGCCGGTCGGGCGGCCGCCGCGGGTCCAGTAGCGCAGATACTCGTGCTCGACGGCACTCACGAGCGGCATCGAGGCGCCGTCGACCGGCGTACCGGACTCGGCAGTGACCGCGGTGATCAGCGGCTCGGCGTCCGCGGGTGTTGGGAGGACCAACGACTGACCCTGGCTGACCATCAGCGTCTGCCAGAGGACCGGGTCGACGTTCTCGTGGAAGAGGCGTTCGGCCTCGTTGTGCGCCTCACGGCCCGTCCAGGACTGGCGGCGGCCGTCGGGGGCGACGACGGTCAGCTCGGTCTGGCGGTTCTTCAGCCAGCGCTTGGTGTACGTGAGCTCGCGGCCGCCGAGGGTCAGCTCGGCGGTGACCTCCGGGCCGACGTCCTGGCCGACCGGCTGGATGTCGCGGATCCGCGTCGACTTGGAATCGTCGGGCAGGTCGAAGACCAGGCCGAACGCCTCGACCAGGCTGGACTTGCCGACCTCGTTGTCGCCGACGACGACGGTGGTCCCGAGCGCGGGAAAGCGAACAATACGTTCCTTGACGCCGCGGAAGTCCCGCAGCGCCAAGCTGTGTAGTCTCATCCCGCGTCCCGCGCCAGCCGGTGCATGAGGGAGAGCGCAGCGCCGGCGTCCTCGTCGCCGCCGGCCAGTGCCTGCCGCAGCTCCTCCATCGCGGCACGGGCCGGACCGCTCAGCTGGAGCGCGTCGAGATCGGCGGCGTCCGGTGCGGGGCGGACGGTCCAGAACTTGGCCCAACGCTCGACGCTCGCGAAGACCTCGCCCTGGGCGTCGATCATCGCGTCGAGGCGAGCCAGCAGCGGGAGCGAGAGGGATCCGTCGCCGGCGAGCCGGACGTAGGTCCGCTCCTTGTCCGGGAGGTCGGCGAACCAGTCCTCGAGCGCGGTGATCGCGTCCTCGTCGAACAACTCGACCCGGTGATCGACCATGTGCCAGGCACCGACCCGGGCCGGTTCCACCTCGATGCCGATGCCGATCTCTGCACCGATCGTGACTTTGAGGACGTTCCCCGGCGCGTCCTCCTCGGGCGACGTGACTTCCTGCGTCCCCGAGAACCAGATCCGGTCGGTGACGCGCGTGGTCGAGTGCCGGTCGCCGAGGCCGACGTACTGCAAGCGTCCGTCGGCGACGGCTGCTTCCAGCGCGACCTGGTCGATGTTCGGTACTTCGGACATGCCGCCGGAGAGGCTGGTGAGCTGGCCGTGGGCGAGCAGGATCCGGATGGTGCCGTCGCTCGGCTGCAGGTCGGCGTACCCGGGTGCTGCTGGGTCGCTGAGCGGGCGACGCGAGCGCCATGGTGCGCCGACGATCTCCACGCCCGGGAGGATCTCCAGCGGGGTGGTGTCGGTCAGGACGGTCACATGCTCCGGAGCGTGCGCCTGCCACTGGCTGGACGTCCACAGCGAGCCCGGCTCGAGGGCATCGTGGTTGCCCGGCAGCAGGACCACCGGCACCGGGATCCGCTTCAGCGCTTCACAAGCACGCAAGATCGTCTGCCGCTCGACCTGGTTGTGCTCGAAGACATCCCCGGTGACGACGACGAACTTGGCACCCGTGTCCTTCGCGACCTCACCGATCCGTGCGACAGCGTCCAGCCGGGCCTGCCCCCACCGGGCCTGCCCGTCCGGCCCCAGGAACCGGCGCAATATCCCCAGCTGCCAGTCCGAGCTGTGCAGAAACGTGATCGACTCGTCCATCGCGGAGAGAACGCTAACCCGCGCCGACGGTAACCCCCAACCCAACACACCCCAACCCCCGAACCGCCCACACTCCGGACACCTCAATTCAGGTGAGTGAAGTGCGGATCAGGTGAGAGAGTCCGGGCATGGAGACCGAGCGACTGCGGCTGCGGCAGTTCCGCATCGACGACGCCGAGCTGCTGGTGGGGCTGGATTCTGATCCGGAGGTGATGCGATACCTGACTGGGCAGCCGACGCCGCGCGAGGAGCTCGAGGACGTGGTGTTGCCGGGGATCTTGAAGGTGTACGCGGAGCATCCTGGGCTCGGGACGTTTGCTGCTGAGGATCGGGACGGGTTTGTGGGGTGGTTCGGGTTGCAGCCCACGGACGAGCCGACGGCTGTGGATGTCGGGTACCGGTTGCTGCGGAGAGCCTGGGGGAAGGGGTATGCGACCGAAGGGACCAAGGCGCTGATCGAGCATGCGTTCACCGAGCTCGGGATGGAGCGGGTGGTGGCGGACACGATGGCGGTCAACCACCGGTCGCGGGACGTGATGCGGCGGGCCGGGCTGCGGTTCGTCAGGGTGTACCACGAGCACTTCGAGGATCCGCTGCCCGGGACCGAGTTCGGGGAGGTCGAGTACGCGATCGACCGTGGGACCTGGGAAGCTACCCAGCATGGGTGACGATCGGGCGTACGCCGTACTGGACATCGACGCGACGCTGTCCGACACCAGCAAGCGGATCCACTTCCTGGAGAAGAAGCCCAAGGACTGGGACTCGTTCTTCGCGCACGCCAAGGAAGACTCAGTGCTCGACGAAGGGCTCGCGGTCGCGACGACGCTGGCGGCCGAGCACGAGATCGTCTACCTGACCGGGCGGCCGGAGCGGCTGCGGCGGGACACGGTCAAGTGGCTCAAGGACAACGGCTTTCCGGAAGGGAAGCTGTACATGCGCGGCAACACCGACCGGCGCCCGTCGATGCTGATGAAGCTCACCAGGCTCAACCGCCTCGCCGAGGAGCGCCCGGTCGCCGTGCTGGTCGACGACGACGTGAAGGTGATCGCGGCCGCGGAGAAGGCCGGCTACACGGTGATGAGGGCCGACTGGGGACTCGATGCCGAGACCCAGCCGACCCTCTTCGAAGCTCAGGAGCGCGAAGGACGCACCTGATCTACTTACTGAGACCAACCGTGAGCACGTTCGCGTACGGCGGGTACGCCGGCAGGTAGAAGTTCTGCACCTTGGACCCGTGCATGAACGCGTTCCGCGCGTAAATCAGCGGCACGATCGGCGCGTCACCCATGATCTGCTTGTCGACCGCGGCCCACAGCCCCGCGGCCTTGCCCTGGTCCGTCTCGGCCGTGGCTGCGCCGATCGCCGAGTCCACCGCAGGGTTCGAGTAGCGGGAGATGTTGTACCCGCCGTTGCCGATCTCCGAGGTCCCGAACAGCGGCTGGATGTTGCCGATCGCGCTCGGGAAGTCCGGCAGCCAGCTGGACACGGTCAGGTCGAAGTCCGGCTTGTTCCCGGTGATCAGGTCGGTCAGCGGCTCGGAGTCCAGCGGCTTGATGGTGACCGCGATTCCGGCCCGCTTCAGCCCCTGCTGGATCGCCTGGGCGACGCCGAGACCGGTGGTGTTGTCGGCGACGAGCACCAGGCTCAGGTTGCTGACCCCGGCGGCCGCGAGCAGCTGCTTCGCCTTCTCCGGGTCACCGGCCGGCGGCGCCTGGTACAGGTCGTACTTGGTGTACCCGTCGATCCCCGGCGTGATCAGTGTCGACGCGATCTCACCGCCGTACTCCGGTCCGCCCTCGGCGACCTGGACGGCCTGCTTGTCGACGGCGTACTCGATCGCCTTGCGGACCTCAGGCTTGGCCAGCGCCGGGCGCTGCGTGTTCATCGCCAGGTACTCCAGGGCGCCGGCCGGCGACGTCGCCACCCGGGCCTTGACCGCCGGGTTGCCGTTGATCGTCGGGATCAGCGCGGCCGGCACGGACACACCGGTCGACGCGGCGAACTTGTCGTCGCCCGCGTCCGCGATCAGCCGCTGGTTCACCACGTCCGGCTGCAGGCCCATGTCGGTCACGATCGAGTCCGGCAGACCGGTCCGGGCCTGGTCGGTCGACTTGTCCCAGTTCGGGTTGCGGACCAGCACGAGCTTCGAGCCCGGGGTGTACGACTGCACCTGGTACGGCCCGCTCGCCATCGGCTTCTCGCCGTAGTGCGCCGGGTCGGTGTCCGCCTTCTTCGGCACCGGCGAGAAGGCCGGCATGCTGGCGATCCACGGCCAGTCGCCGTACGGCTTGTTCAGCTTGAACACGATCGTGCTGTCGTCCGGCGTCTCGACCGAGGCCAGCTCGGCGCCCTTGTACGGGCCCTGGTACTTGTCGCCGCCGACGAGCAGCGACTTGTGGTACCCCAGCCCGCCGGACAGCTCCGGCGCGAACGACCGCTCGATGCCGTACTTGATGTCGCCGGCAACGATCGGCGAACCGTCGGCGTACTTCAGGCCCGGCTTCAGCTTGTAGGTCCAGGTCTTGCCGCCGTCGCTGGCCTGGCCGATGTCGGTGGCCAGGTCCGGGACCACCTCGGTGGCCTTGTCCGGCGAGGTCTTCCAGGACGTCAGGCCGCGCAGCACCAGGTGGATGCTGCTGATGCCGAGGTTCTGGCTCTTGGCCGGGTCGTAGCTGATCTCCTTGCTGGTGCTGAGCACGTGGAACGTGCCGCCCTGCTCGGCCGCTGCGGCGTTCCCGCCACTCGGCGTCGACTTGCTGTTGGCGTTGCAGGCCGCGGCCGCCAGCGCCAGTACGGCGGCTACTGCCACCGCACGGGATATGCCCTTCAGTTGATTAGACACTGAATACTGACCTCTCTGGGGTGGGGGGCTCTGGGAAGTAGCAGGCGGCCCGGTGTTCTGCGGAGCCGTGCACAGGCTCGAGCACCGGTCGTTTGGTCGCGCACACGTCCTCTGCCTTGTAGCACCGGGTGCGGAACGGGCAGCCGGACGGCGGGTCGATCGGCGTCGGTACGTCGCCGGTCAGCACGATCCGGTCCCGGACCACGCCCGGCTCAGGCACCGGTACGGCGGACAGCAACGCCTTTGTGTACGGGTGGGCCGGCGCGGCGTACACCTGGTCCGCGGGGCCCTCTTCGACGATCGTGCCGAGGTACATCACCGCGAGCCGGTTCGCGACCTGCCGTACGACGGCCAGGTCGTGGGCGACGAGCACATACGACAGGCCAAGCTCGTCGCGCAGGTCCGCCAACAGGTTCAGGACCTGGGCCTGGACGGACACGTCGAGCGCGGACACCGGCTCGTCGCAGACCAGCAGCTCCGGCTTGACCGACAGGGCCCGGGCGATGCCGATCCGCTGCCGCTGACCACCGGAGAACTCGTGCGGGTACCGCTCGAGGTGCTGCTCGGCAAGCCCGACCTGCTCGAGCAGCTCGACAAGCTGGGCCCGGGTCGGGCGGATGCCTTGCGCGCGGAACGGCGTACTCAGGATCGTCCCGACCGACTGCCGCGGGTTGAGCGACGCCTGCGGGTCCTGGAAGACCATCTGGATCCGCCGCCGGACCGGTCGCAGCCGACGCCCGCGGACCTTGGTGACGTCCTTGCCACCGATCTCGACCCGGCCCTGGGTCGGGTCGAGCAGCCGGGTCGCGAGCCGGGCCAGCGTTGACTTGCCCGAGCCCGACTCGCCGACCAGGCCGACGGTCTCGCCCTTGCGGACGGTGAAGTTCACTCCGTCGACCGCGCGGACGGCCTGCGCCTTCTGGAACGGGAGGCCGCGGAGCCCGAAGTACTTCTTGACGTCCTTGAGGTTGAGCAGCTCGTCAGACATCGGACGGCCTCCGTCCCAGGTGGCAGGCCGCCTCGTGATCGCCTTCGCCGGGGCGCGGTGTGAGCTCCGGTCGCTCGGTGATGCACCGCTCCCCCACGAGGTGCGTGTAGGCGCACCGCGGCTGGAACGGGCACCCGGTCGTGATCGAGCCGGGCGACGGCGGGGAACCGGGGATCGTGGTGAGCCGCGGCCGCGGCGGTACGTCGACCCGCGGCATGGCACCGAGCAGCCCGAGGCTGTACGGGTGCGCGGCGCGGTAGAACAGGTCCCGGACGGTACCGCGCTCGGCCGCGCGGCCGGCGTACATCACCAGGACGTCGTCGGCGACCTCCGCGACCACGCCGAGGTCGTGCGAGATCAGGATCAGCGCCGTCCCGAACTCTTCCTGGACGTCGGCGAGCAGCTGCATGATCTGCGCCTGCACGGTCACGTCGAGTGCGGTCGTCGGCTCGTCCGCGATCAGCACCCGTGGGTCGTTCACCAGAGCCATAGCAATTACGACCCGCTGCCGCATTCCCCCGGAGAACTCGTGCGGGAAGCCGTTCGCCCGGCGGACCGCGTCCGGGATGCCGACCTTGTCGAGCATCTCGACGGCCCGCTGGTGCGCGACCTTCTTCGAGACGTCGTGGTGCAGCCGGTACGCCTCGGCGACCTGCCAGCCGACGCTGTAGTACGGGTTCAGCGCGGAGAGCGCGTCCTGGAAGACCATCGCGATGTCGTTGCCGCGGATCTTGCGGAGCTCGTCGTTGGGCAGGCCGATCAGCTCGCGGCCGTCCAGGAGCACCTCGCCGGTGACGTCCGCGGTCGACGGCAGCAGGCCCATCACCGCGGCCGAGCTGACGCTCTTGCCGGAGCCGGACTCGCCCACGATCGCGAGCGTCTCCCCTGGCGCGACGGCGAAGTCGATGCCGTCGACAGCCGGCACCAGACCACCCTCGGTGCTGAACGTGACGTGCAGATCATGCACTTCGAGTATCGGCTCAGCCATGGCTCACCCTCGGATCGAGCGCACCGTGCACTATGTCCACCACCAGGTTCGCGAGGATGATCAGGAAGGCTGCGAAGAGCGTCACGCCGACGACCACGGCCACGTCCAGCGAGCCGACCGCGGTGATCAGCAGGTCGCCCAGACCCTGCATGCTGAACACCTTCTCGGTCAGGATCGCGCCGCCGAGCAGACCGCCGAGATCGAGACCGAACAGCGTCACGATCGGGACCAGAACGCCACGCAGCCCGTGCGTCAGGACGACCCGGGCCTCGCCGGCGCCCTTCGCTCGCGCGGTAGTGATGTAGTCGAGGTTCAGCTCCTCGAGCATCTGCGAGCGGGTGATCCGGATGTACGCCGCGGCCTGGAGCACGGCGAGCACGAGCCAGGGCGTGACCAGGTGCCAGGCCCAGTCGACCGGGCTGTCGGTGAAGGCGACGTACCCGTTGACCGGGACCATGTTGAGCCAGAAGCCGAACACCAGGATCGCGAGCAGCCCGAGCAGGAAGGACGGGGTCGAGACGCCCAGCAACGCGACTCCGACGGACAGGCGGTCGAGCAGGCGGCCTCGGTTGAGCGCCGCGACGACACCGAGCGAGACGCCGAGCAGCAGCCAGAGTACGGCGGCGCCGACCGCGATCGAGGCGGTGATCGACAGCCGCTCGACGATCAGGGTGGTGACCGGACGAGCCAGGGGGAACGAGTACCCGAAGCAGGGTGCGTTGCAGTGGACGGCCGCCGAACCCTCGCCGAAGGTACGGCCGGCAAAGATGCCCTTCAGGAAGCTCAGGTACTGCTGCATGGTGCTCTGGTCGAGCTGCATGAAGTGCCGGGCCTGCTCGAGGCGGTCCGGCGTACACGGTTTGCCGCACGCGAGGTGGGCCGGGTCGGCAGGGATCGCGTAGAAGACCAGGTAGACGGCCAGGCTCAGCGCGAGCATCACGAGCAACGCGCTGAACAGCCGCCGGATCACGAACCAGACGAGGTCGGGCATGTCAGTTCGTCCTCCGCAGCCGGACGTCGAACGCGTCACGTACGCCGTCACCGAGCAACGTGAAACCGAGCACGGCGAGGAACAGCATGGCGCCCGGGAAGACCAGGAACCACGGGTCCGCGCCGGTGTAGACCCAGGCGATCGAGTCCGAGATCGACCGGCCGAGGTCCGGGGTCGGTGGCGGTACGCCGACGCCCAGGAAGGACAATGCCGCCTCGGTCCCGACGTACCCGGGGATGGCGAGGGTGGCGACGACCAGGACCGGACCGAGCAGGTTCGGCAGCAGCTCGCGGGTGATCACCATCCAGCCGGACGAGCCGACGCTGCGGGCCGCCTCGACGAACTCGCGGGCGACCAGCGAGCGGGCCTGGTTGCGGATCAGCCGGGCCAGGCCGGCCCAGCCGAAGACGCTCAGCACCAGGATCAGCAGCAGCCAGCGCGGGAACCGCGCCGGCACGATGATGCCCAGGGCAATCATGAAGACGAGCTGCGGGAAGCCGAACAGGAAGTCCAGCAGCCGGGACACGATCGCGTCGTACCAGCCGCCGAAGTACGCCGCGCTGATGCCGACCAGGGTGCCGACGACGGCCGTGATCACCGTCACCACGACGGCGATGAACAGCGACGTCCGCAGGCCGAGCACCACGATCGAGAACAGGTCGCGACCGGTCAGCGGCTCGACGCCGAACCAGTGGCTACCGCTCGCACCACCTACCGCACCGCGTGGGGCGTTGCCGCGGGCCGGGTCGAGCAGGTCGATGTGGTACGTCGTCGCGTCCTGGCCGGCGAGCTT
This sequence comes from Kribbella sp. NPDC026611, assembly GCF_040638345.1. Taxonomy (NCBI): domain Bacteria; kingdom Bacillati; phylum Actinomycetota; class Actinomycetes; order Propionibacteriales; family Kribbellaceae; genus Kribbella; species Kribbella sp. NPDC026611. The sequence goes on along the minus strand of NZ_JBEZYC010000004.1, from coordinate 285,464 downwards.
GACCAGGAGCGGGGCGGCCGCGGCGATCACGATCAGCAGCACGACCAGCACGACACCGACGCGCGCGCTGCGGTCCCGCCGTAGCCGGCGCACCGCCTGCCGGGTGGGCGAAACGGTCCCGGCGACCGAGGAACTCACAAGCACTCCCGACAGGTTCGATTCATGCAGCCGACAGACACTAGGCCGCATCCTTCCACCACCGTGGTTGCATCTCGAATCCCGAGAATCTCAGGTCGGTAACTGTGGATTCGGGTAGCTGCTGTGGGTTGGTTACGCTCCGCTGGTGGACGACGTAGTGCAGGTGGGCTCGCGGGAACTGCGGTACAGCATTTATGGACCGGCGGACGGCGTACCGGTCCTGTCCTTCGGCGGCTCCCCCAGCACCCGCTGGAAGCGCCCTGACGCGGTGCGCGCAGTCGAGGAGTGCGGCGTACGGCTGGTAACACCTGACCGCCCCGGGTACGGCGGCTCGACCCGCCAGCCCGGCCGGACGGTCGCCTCCGCGGCTGTGGACGCCGCGGCGGTAGCTAACGCGCTGAGCTGGGACCGCTTCACAGTAACCGGCGGCTCCGGCGGCGGCCCGCACGCGCTGGCCTGTGCTGCGCTGTTGGGTGACCTGCCGGCGGCCCAGAGATCCCCGGTGACGGCCCACCGGCCCGCGACGACCCCGCCGCGATGGCCCGCCTGCACGCAACCTTCGTCACAAGCTTCGAAGGCTGGGAAGACGACTACCTGGCGTTTGCTGAGCCCTGGGGATTTGAGCTGAGTGCGGTCCAGGTTCCAGTGAGCGTCTGGTACGGCTCAGACGACCAGCGAGCCACCGAAGCAGCTGAAGTCCTACTGACAGCGATCCCCACCGCTGAACGCCACCCGTACATCGGCGGCCACATCCAACCCCCAGAGGCTTACCGAGACCTGCTGAGCTGGCTTATTGGTCGATGAGTTCCCAACGGCGTTTGGGGAGTAGGCGGAGGGCTAGGGCGGTGATGGCTGCGCCTAGGAGGACGCCGGGGATGGTCCAGCGCCAGCCGGTGAAGAACGTGGTGGTGGGGGCCGCGGCCTGCTGCGCTGGGGGTGGTGTGGGGGCCGGGGTGGCGACTATGGCGTAGCCGTCGGTCAGGGTGGGGCCGCCTTCGAAGGAGCCGTGGAGGAGGTTCAGGTCGCCGAGGAGTTGGAGGAGGCGGACTGGGTTGGCGGCTCGGTGCCAGGTGGGTTTGCTGGGGTTGGTGTCCGTCATCAGGTCCTCGGTCTGGATCCACGGGCCACCGGGTGCGTCGGGGTAGATGATGTCGATGCGCCAGATGGACATGTCGTGGATGAGCCAGGTAGCACGGACGAAGCGGCCGGTGTCGTGCTGTGCACCCGTGGGCTCGGCTTTCGTCGGTGTCTGGACGAGAGCTTGGAGGTCGGCGTACCGCTGGTCCTCGTAGCCCAGACCGATGACAGTCGGCGGGGCGCTGAGCAGCACGCTGGTCGGGCCGCCGGCGTGAGCTGGTACTGCGGTGAACGCGAAGAGGACTGCGGCCAGGAGCAGCATGCGTCGGATCATGTCCCGAATACACCGCGGACCTACTAGTTGGTTCCCTCGGCCAGTTCGACGGCTCTGGCCTTGTTGACACCTTCCAGGCGGTAGGTGATGCCGTCGCGGACCCACACCAGGGTCGGTGCGGCAATGCGTACGACGCGCTTGTCGACCAGCACGAGGTTGTGCGGCGTCTTGAACCAGTAGCCGTTGACTGCGTCGACGTACTCGAGGTCTTCGTAGTACTGCTTGAGGTACATCGGCTGGATGTCGGACTGGAACTGCTCCAGCCGGACACCAGGCCAGCTCATCGCGACGAAGCCTTTCGACGCTTGTACGCCGGTTGGCTCGCCCAGGACCGCAGGGTGAACGGGTGTGAAGCCAGCTGTCTGAGCCGCCTGGTCCAGCGACAAGCGCCCAGAGATCGTCGGGACAGGCGGGGCAGTGCTGGGGCCAGTAGGGACCTGCTGGGCCTCCACTCCCCCGATCCGCAGCCACTCAGCGACCGTGGCGCGCACAGGTGGCGTCAGCACGACACCTCCCAGCAGCACCAGGAAGCCGGCGAGGAAAGCGCGCCACCGCCGTCTCTTGACGGGCATGCCAGCGACCCGAGTGAGCACAGCGGCCGTCAGCCCCTCCTCCACGGGAGGTACGTCGACTGAGCGCCCCACGGCCCTTAGCTCGTCCTCGAGACTCATCGCTGCACCTCCTTGTCCGGCAGAGCGTCCCGTAGTCGACCCAGCGCGCGGTGCAGGCGCGACTTGACCGTCCCGCGCGGCCAGCCGAGCACCACAGCGGTCTCCTGCTCATCCAGGTCCAGCAGATAGCGACAGGTCACGACGAGCCGCATCGGGTCCGGCAACGCCCGTACGGCGGCCAGCAGCTCAGCCCGCCGCTCCAGCGACACCGCCTCCTCGGCAGGGTCGAGTACGACGTCCAGCGGCGCCGCCCGCTCCTCCCGCTTCGCCCTGCGCCCACGAGCCCGTACGGCGTTCCGCGTCTCGTTGGCCACGATCCGCAGCAACCACGGCCGGAACGCCGACCCGGAGCGGAACCCGCCGAGACCCCGGTACGCCTTGACGAACGCCTCCTGCACCACGTCGTCCGCATCCGCGCCGGCTCCGAGGAACACCGCCGTACGCTTCGCCATCGGGGCATGCCGAACCACCAGCTCGCCGTACGCGGCGCTGTCGCCGCCGCGGACCCGAGCCAGCACGTCCGCTTCGTCGTCCGGGCTGACTGTCGCTCCTTCCGTCCCTGTGGATACACCACGGCACGCATCCAGGTTCCCTGTATAGGGTCTGGATGTGCCCGATATCGATGCGTCGTTCCTCGACCTTCCCCGTCACGAGCTTGCCGGTGCCGCGCTGCAGCGGGCCCGCGACCTCGGCGCGACCTACGCCGAGTTCCGCCTGGAGCGGATCAAGTCGGAGTGGATCTCGCTCCGCGACAGCGTGCTCGAGAGCGCGGCCGACGACGAGGACCTCGGCCTCGCGGTCCGCGTGATCCACGACGGGACCTGGGGGTTCGCCTCCGGCGTTGCGCTCACCGAGGACGAGGCGGTCCGGGTCGCCGAGCAGGCGGTCAACATGGCCCAGGTGTCGAGCGCGATCAACGCCGAGCCGATCGAGCTCGCCGACGAGCCCGTGTACGACGACGTGACCTGGACGTCGTCGTACGAGATCGACCCGTTCTCGGTGCCGCGGGCCGAGAAGATCGCGCTGCTCACCGACTACAGCGACCGGCTGCTGAACGCGGACGGCGTCGCGCACGTGAGCGTCCGGGTCGCGACGATCCACGAGTGCAAGTTCTACGCGAACACCGCGGGGACGTCGTACACCCAGCAACGCGTCCGGATCGGTCCGGACCTCACCGCGCACGCGGTCGCCGAGGACCGGTTCGACTCGATGTCGAGCCTGGCGCCGCCGGCCGGGCGCGGGTGGGAGTACATGACCGGCACCGGCTGGGACTGGGACGACGAGCTCGCGCAGATGCCCGGCTGGCTGGCCGAGAAGATGGCCGCGCCGACGGTCGAGGCCGGCACGTACGACCTGGTCATCGATCCGTCGAACCTCTGGCTGACCATCCACGAGTCGATCGGCCACGCCACCGAGCTGGACCGCGCGCTCGGCTACGAGGCCAACTACGCGGGCACCAGCTTCGCCACCACGGACAAGTTCGGCACGCTCAAGTACGGATCGCCGGTCATGCACGTCACCGGCGACCGCACCGCCGAGCACGGCCTCTCCACGGTCGGCTACGACGACGAGGGCGTCGCGGGCCAGCAGTGGGACCTGGTCAAGGACGGCATCCTCGTCGGCTACCAGGTCGACCGCCGCATGGCGAAGAAGAACGAGGACCTGCTCGGGACCCCACGCTCCAACGGCTGCGCGTACGCCGACTCCTCCGGCCACATCCCGATCCAGCGGATGGCCAACGTCTCGCTCCAGCCCGCGGCGGACGGTCCGTCGACCGCGGAGCTGATCAGCCAGGTGGAGAACGGGATCTATATCGTCGGCGACAAGTCCTGGTCGATCGACATGCAGCGGTACAACTTCCAGTTCACCGGCCAGCGGTTCTACAAGATCACCAACGGCAAGCTCGACGGCCAGCTCCGCGACGTCGCCTACCAGGCCACGACGACCGACTTCTGGGGCTCGATGGAGGCCGTCGGCGGCCCGCAGACGTACGTTCTCGGCGGCGCGCTGAACTGCGGCAAGGCCGAGCCGGCCCAGAGCGGCGCGGTCAGCCACGGCTGCCCGTCCGCGTTGTTCCGCAGTGTCCGCATTCTCAACACCACGCAGGAGGCCGGCCGGTGACGATTCAGCTCACGCCGCAGGACACGATCGAGCGGGGTCTCGCCCTGGCCGCGGCCGAAGGCGCGGACGGCTGCGTCGTGATCGTCGCCGAAACGTCCAGCACCAACCTGCGCTGGGCCAACAACACCCTGACCACCAACGGCGCGCTCCGCGGTTCCAACGTGACCGTGATCGCCACGGTCGGCGCCGGCGAGGGTACGGCGGCCGGCGTCGTCAGCCGCTCGTCCGCCACCGACGCGTCGCTGCAGCCCTTGGTGGCCGCGGCCGTCGCGACGGCCCGTACGGCGGGGCCCGCGGAGGACGCGCGTCCGCTGCTCGAGGGATCGGCCGGCGCCGACTGGGACCTCGAGCCCGAGGAGACCACGGTCGACGTCTACGCGTCCTTCGCACCCGCGCTCGGGGACACGTTGCGGAAGGCCGCCCGCGAGGACCGCCGGCTGTACGGATTCGCCGACCACGCCGTCGTCACGACGTACGTTGGTTCGTCCACCGGTCTGCGGCTGCGGCACGCGATCCCGCGGGGGTACGTGACCTCGACCGGCAAGACCGGCGACCTGACCCGCTCGGCCTGGGTCGGAGCGGCCACCCGCGACTTCACCGACGTCGACGCACACACTCTCGACGCGGAGCTCAACCGGCGCCTGGGCTGGGCCGCGCGGACCGTGCCGATGGACGCGGGCCGGTACCCGACGATCCTGCCGCCGGACGCGGTCGCCGACCTGGCGACGTACATGTTCTGGAACCTCGACGGTCGCGACTCCTTCGAGGGCCGGACGGTGTTCTCGAAGGCCGGCGGCGGGACGCGGCTCGGCGAGACGCTGACGCCGCATCCGGTGACGTTGCGGTCCGATCCGTTGCTGCCCGGCCTGGAGACCTCGCCGTTCGTGGTCGCGCAGACGTCGGGTGGGTCGTTCAGCGTGTTCGACAACGGGCTCACGCTCGGTGCGACGGACTGGATCCGCGGCGGGAAGCTCGAGCATCTGATGACGAGCCGTGCCACCGCGGACCTGATCGGCGCACCGGCTGCGACGCCGTACATCGAGAACTATGTGCTCTCGGTCGACGGCGCCTCCGGGTCGACGGACGAACTGGTCGCCGGGCTCGACCGCGGTCTGTTGCTGACCTGCTTGTGGTACATCCGGAGCGTCGATCCGCAGACGCTGCTGCTGACCGGGCTGACGCGCGACGGCGTGTACCTGGTGGAGAACGGCGAGGTGACCGGTGCCGTGAACAACTTCCGCTTCAACGAGAGCCCGGTCGACCTGCTCGCCCGGTTCAGCGCGGCCGGCGCGACCGTGCCGGCGTTCTCGCGGGAGTGGAGCGACGACTTCTCCCGGATCGCGGCGCCGCCGCTGCTGGTGCCGGACTTCAACATGTCGAGCGTCAGCCAGGCCAGCTGAAACGCAAGAACGCCCCCGCTCTGTGCGGGGGCGTTCTTGCGTTTCTTGCGGTGTCTTGCCGGTCTTGCGGTGTCTTGCCTGGTCAGACGGTCGGGTAACCCGGCTCGGCCGGTCCCGCCTGGCCCGGGCCGCCGAACCGCTCGGCCGCCTTCGGGTCGGGACCGTACTGGTTGTCACCGGCCCCACCCTCCTGGGCGGCGAACACGATCCAGACGATCCAGCCGACGCAGGGGATCAGGTTGATCAGGATCCACCAGCCGCTGCGGTTCGTGTCGTGCATGCGCCGCACACCGACGGCCAGCGACGGGATCAGCACCGCGAGGCTGTAGATCGTCGACAGCACACCGCTGCTGTTGTTCGGGCCGTAGTCCAGGCCGGCGATCCGGTCGATGATGCTGAGGATGATGGAGACGATCGCGCTGAAGAGCACGAACATCCAGTACTCCTTGCGCCGGGCCCGGCCGGCGAAGACGGCGTACTTCTTCAAGACGTCGAGGTACCACTGCATTGGTGTATCTCCGATGGTCGAAGGTGAGACGCGGACAGAGCCTGTCGGAACCGGTCGGGTTCGTCAATGCAACTTTTCGCTTTGGTGACCACACCGCAATCTCCCGCGCCTGTCGTCACCTTTTCGAGATCGGAGAACCTAGAGCCGGCTTCAGCTGTCCTTGGCCAGCGTGACGCGCCACATCCGGCGCGGACCTTCCTGGTACGGCGTGAGCTCGTCGAGCCGCCACTGGTCGGCGAGCTCGTTGACGAGCGCCTCGTCGAAGAACCGGCCGACGAACCCGTCGTGCTCGGACAGGCCGTCCGCGAGCCGGCGCCAGTGCTGCGAACACGGGTCATCGGTCGACCACACGGCGTACACGAAAACCCCACCAGGACACAGAACCCGGTGGATCTCGGCGACCAGCGACCGCAGCTCGGCCTGCGAGAACGCCATGTTCAGCAGGAGATTCGCGAACACCGCGTTCACGGTCGCGTCGGCCGGCGGCAGCGGGTCGCGGACGTCGTGCAGCGCGGCGGTGACGCGATCGTCCAGCCCTTCGCGCTGCGCCTCGTGCCGCAACTGGTCGAGCGCGGCGTCGCTGAAGTCGGTCGCGTGCACGCTGAATCCCTGCCTGGCAAGGAAAAGCGCGTCCCGGCCGTGGCCGGCGCCGAGCTCCAGCACGTCATCGATGCCCGCGGCACCGAACGCCTCGACCGCCCGATGCGCCGCGGCGGAAGGCTCCGCGCCGTGCAGCCGCGGCCGCTTCGCGTACGCCGCCTGCCAGCGTTCCTGCTGAGCTCGCGCGAGCTCGACGTGTCCAGTGTTCATGTTGCTCCCCGTGGTCGTCACGCCGATCTGGACGATCGGCAGACCGCAGCAGCCTACGTCAGAACTTTTGAGTAGACGTACTCAAGCGCAAAACCGTTCCGTCTCGGGACAGTGGAGAAGACCCGAGGAGAAGCCATGCCGACCACCCCCATCACCTGCCCGACCTGCCACACCCCACTGCTGGTCGCCATCGACCTCACCCCAACCCCACAGCCTTTTCCACAACCTCCCCACCCTGTGGACAACCCCCTCCCCTCCACACCCCCACCTGCCACCTCACCTGCCACCTCACCTGCCACCTCACCTGCGACCTCACCTGCCACCTCACCTGCCACCTCACCTGCCACCTCACCGCCTGCCACCTCACCGCCTGCCGCCACACCACCCGCCGCACCACCCGCCGCACCACCTGCTACCTCACCACCCGCCGCACCACCTGCTACCTCACCACCCGCTACCTCACCGCCCGCCGCCGCACCACCTGCGGCCTACCCATCACCTGTGGCCTACCCACCCGCGGCCGCCTACTCATCTGCTCCGTACGCACCTGCTGACCATCCGTCGGCTGGCTACCCGCCTGCTGCCTACCCACCTGCTTCGTACCCGCCGCCCCCACCACCTCGCGGCTACACCCCGGCACTACCTCGCCCCACCACTGCTTCTTCCACCCCAGTCCAGGGCCATCACGGACGTGCCCCTCAAGCCACCCCATCCGTCCCCGCCCCACCACCTCCCCCGCAGTACCCCACACACACCAAGCCGAAGCGCGAACGCCGCCGCCTCAGCCCCCAGGCCACCCTCCTCAGCCTCGGCGTACTCCTCCTCCTCGCCGCCGGCGTCACCTTCCTCGCCGTCAACTGGGACAGCCTCCCCGCCCTCGCCCAGGCCGGCATCATCGGCACCCTCGCCGCCCTCGCCTTCGCCGGCTCCATCCCCGCCGGCCGCCGCAACCTGACCGGCACCGCCGAGGCCCTCGCCATCCTCGGCACCGGCCTGCTGACCGTCGACCTGTACGGCGCCCGCGCGCTCGGCCTGATCTCGATCCCGAGCGACCTCACCTACACCGGCATCGTCTTCGGATCAGTTGCCGTGATCACCCTTCTGATGACCCGCCTGGCCCCGAAGGTCGTCACGTACGGCGTCACCACCGTCATCGCCGCCCAACTCCCGCTCCCGCTGATCCTGATCCACCGCACCAGCCTCCCGGTCATCCTCGCCGCCCTCCTGGCCCAGGTCGTCGCGACCCTCGTCCTCACCAGCCGAGGTACGCCGATCGTCCGCCGCACCGGCGCGATCACCGCCGCCGTCGTACTCCTCGGCATCCTCGTCACCGGCATGATCCGCACGCTGACCCGCGTGGTCGACTTCTACACGCTGACCGGCACGTACCTCGCGCGGACCGACCTGCCGTACACCATCGCCACCGCCGCAGTCACCTGCCTGGCCGCCGCCACCGGCATCGCCATCCTCCGCCGCCGACCTGGATGGATCCCGGTCAGCCTCGGCATCGGCATCTGCTCGTCAGCAGCCGCCTTCGCCGTCGCGACGACGGTCCTCCAACTCCCCGGCCCCCACCGCTGGTACGCAACCGCGCTGGCCACCGCGCTCGCCATCACCGCACTGATCGTCGCCCGCCGTACCGCGCTGATCCTGCACACAGCAGCAATCACCGTCACCGCCGTAGACCTCTTCTTCTGCCTGGCCCAGAGCGACATCCGCCAACTCGGCTACCTGACCGCAATCACCGCAGTACTGGCGATCGCCGCCGTTTACCGCAAAATCCTCGCCTCCACCCCCGCCATCTACACCGCCAGCCTCGGTGCCCAAACCACCGTCCTACTCTTCACCGCCGACCACTACATCCCCCACTACCCCGCCGCCATCGCCCTCGCCGTAATAGCCGCCATCGGCGTAGCAATAGCCTGCCGCTACATCGCAAACCCCCTGGAACAAACGCTCCTCGCCACAGCAACCACCGCCGCCATCCTGGCCGAAGTAATCGCAATCCTCACCACCACCGAAACCGCCACCGGAGTAGTCCTGACAATCACCGCCGCCCCCTTGGTTGCCTACGGCATGAACCCCCTAAGACGCCCAGCCCTACCTTTAGCCGCCTTCCTCCTCATAACCGCCAACACAACCTTCGCCCTGAGCACCGGCACCACCACCCTCGAGTGGTACACCATCCCGCCGGCCGCAATCCTCCTCGCCCTAGGAATCCTTGCCTGGCGCAACCAATCCAGCTGGATCTCCCTAGCCCCCGGCCTACTCCTGGGCCTGGCCCCCTCCACCCTGATAGCCAACACCTCCGACAACTGGCTCCGCCCCACCCTGGTAATCACCACCGCCGTCCTCCTCATCCTCATCGGAGTCCGCTACGCCCTCCAATCCCCCTTCCTCATCGGCGCCACCGCAATCCTCAAAATCACCCTCTGGCAACTCCTAGAAGTAGCCCCCCTCATCCCCCGCTGGATCACCCTCGCCACCGCCGGCCTAATCCTCCTGACAGTAGGCGCCACCTACGAACGCCGCCTAACCCAAGCCAAACAAGCCACCCGCTGGGTCAGCTCCCTGAAATGAATCAAATGCATGCTCCGCCCGACGACGCGCTGACAAGACCGCCGGACTAGCGCGGTTAACCGCATAATGGCCATGTTGACCTCGCTGTGCTGGGGGGCGCGCGCATGTCCGACTATTCGACCCAAGGACCAACCGAGGCGTCCTACCTGGTGCCCGTCTTCGAGTCCCTACGTCGATACGACGGCCTGACCGCGAAACATCTCCAATCAGCCCGCGCCGCCCAGCCCCTCCTCCGCCTCCCGGTGGTCCAGAACCAGGCCGTCCGCAGCGGCAACAAACCAGCAGAAGCCGCGGTCGAGGTGATCGTCGAGCAAATCCAACTCCTCGACTCGATCACCGACCGCATCATCGCCGACTCCATTCTCAAACTCGGCATCTATCTCGACCTCTACAAGCCGCCCGCCATCCCAAAACGCGCCATCCACGCCCTGCGAGACGGCGCACTAGGCGCTCGACGACGGGCACTCGTCGACCATTGGGAAGCCCTCCACCTGGCCCACGGCGCCCCACCCACTTCAGAACCTCCCGGTGAACACACCCTCCGCGGCAAAACAGAAAGCGAGGTCTTCGAACGCCTGGCCGCCCTGCTCCTGGACCCTCCGCGGGTCGTCGACCTGGTCGAGGCAGACTCGACCTCGGCCCCGACCTCAACCTCGACCTCAACCTCGGCTCCGACCTCGGCCCCGACCCGGAGCGCACCTGACGTCCAGCGCGCCACGAGCGGAAAGGTCGTGGTCATCGGCGGCGTCGCAATGGACCACATCTGGCGGACCAAGTCGATCCCTGACGTCGCGACCTCAGCCATGGCGATGAGTTACATCCGTTCCCCTGGCGGAAAGGGCTTCAGCCAGGCGGTCGCAGCGGCGCACCTCGATCTCGACGTCTCGCTCATCGCAGCCATCGCCGCCGACGACGCCGGTCAGGAGATCAGGTCGTCGCTGATGCGCGAGGGCGTCGACACCTCTCTCCTGAGGACGATCCCGAACCCGGGGCTCCGAACCCCGACAACCGGAATCCTCGAACTGCCCGCCGGCAACAGCTCTGCCGTGGTCTGGCGCGACGGTGTCGAGCTCGACAGCTCCACCATCGATCAACGCGCAACCGCGATCAGGTCGTGCAACGTACTGCTACTGACCTTCGAGATGCCGCAGTCCGTCCTGCGACACATCCTCAGCCTTGTCAATTCCAGCCCGAACCGGCCAGTCGTCATCGTGACTCCCGGCCAACCGTACGCCGACGGCCACCTCCTCAGCCCGGCCCTCAAACAAATCGACTACCTCGTCGCCCACCTGTGGGAGCTCGAGGGATTCGCACTGTCCGACGAGCCGAGATACGACCCGCAACTCCTCAGCGACGACCTGCTGAGCCTCGGCCTGCCCTCACTCTGCCTTTTGGTCGAGCGCGGAGGGACGGTCTACCAACGAGGCGAGGCGCAATCGATTCCAGACCCGAAATCGTCCCTCAGAGATTCCTCGATCACCCGCGACACCTTCTGCGCCGCCCTGGGCGCCCGTCTCATCGACCACACCTCACTGACACTCGCCGACATCCGCTGGGCTGCTGCCGCAATGGCGTGCTTCGCCGAGGCCTATCACCGGGCCCCTTCGCACCCGCGGCGCGACGCGGTCGACAAGAAGTACCGCGAACTCTTCCCAGACGCAGACTGACTTGCCAATTGGCATCGCACTTCGCCCAATTGGCAGCCGCCGCTGATCAGGCAGTCATCTGCACGTGCCAATGCCCGCCATTTGGTGGCAAAACTCGCCCCTGCCGATCTCAAATGCACGGGACGACCATGAGATCAGATGCCACAAGCATCGCCAGCGAGTCGACAGGACCCGAACCCCGAGCCCGTCGAACGCGCGAGATCAAGGATCGAGGGACACCATGGACGGCAACCAAGCACTCGCACTGCTGCTGATCTTCGCCTTCTCGTTCGCGATCGCCAAGAACTGGAGGAAGGTTCTCGTCTTCCTCGGCGCACTGGCAATGACGGCCGTCTGCTTCGGCGTGTACAGCATCGTCACCATGGTCGACAGCACCATCGCCCCCGGCCCCGTCGCCCCTACCACCACCGCCCCGAGCACCGCCGGCCCGAGGGACCTGAAAGCAGGCCCTCCCGTCGAAAAGCACCAGAAGACAACTCAACAGCGCTGACGAAGCGGCGCCGTGGTCACTCCGGCCACGGCGCCTGACCAAGGAGATGGCACGGACCGATGACCACAAGTAGCGACGAGCAGTCAACCGACATCCTGTTGCTCGCCAACGTCCTCGAAAAGCTCCGCACCCGTGCCGGCCTCACCGCCGACCGCCTTCGCCTGGACCGCACAGGTCTGGCGGCGCCGTTGCTGGACCTGGTCGCCGATGTCCCTGACACCGACCCGGTCGACGCCGCGCTGAGCCTGGTCGCCGACTGCGTCCTTGGCGAGCTGGGCGGCACCCACCGCATCGTCGCGGACGTGGTGCTCGCGCTCGAGCTGCACGACGACGCGCTCGCGGCTGCAGGCATCGACGATCGGATCATCCGCTCCCTGTATCGGTCAGCGCTCGGCCGTCGTCGTGAGACGCTGCTGAACAATTGGCACGCCCTCCACGCAGTCCTTGGCCAGGAGGCGACCGCCGCGCCGAGCGACCGAGCTCTTCGCGGTTCGCTCGAGCCCGCCGTACTGGGTGAGCTGGCCGGCCGGCTCGTACGCAGGGCCGGCTCGTTGACCCGCTCTGAGCATGCGATCGGAACCTCGCCGACCGGCCGAGTGGTCGTTGTCGGCGGCGCGGTCATGGACGCGAGGTTCCACATCGCAGCCCTTCCCGCTCCGGAGACCTCGACCGAGGCGTACGGATTCGATCTCTTACCTGGAGGCAAGGCGCTGACGCAGGCGGTCGCCGCCGCGCGCCTCGGGTTGAAGACCTCGCTGATCGCTGCGGTCACGGACGATCCGTTCGGTGAGGAGATCATGCAGCATCTCGAAAACGAGGGTGTCGATACCTCGCTGGTCAAGCGCGTACGCGGCCGCCACGCCCCGTTCACCGGCATCCTCGAGCGCGAACTGGGCGACAGCATCGCGGTCAGTTGGCGCAATCAGGGTGAAGTGGTCATCGAGGCCAAGGACATCGACGAGCGGTACGACGACCTGGTCGCGTGCGATGCGCTGCTGATGACCTTCGAGGTACCGCGTGAGGTCATGCAGCACACGCTTGCCCTGGTCCGCAGCAACCCCGTCAGCCGGCCGCTGGTCATCGTGACGCCGGGTCAGCCTTACGTCGACGAGAAGATCTCCCGGGATGCGTTTCCGCGGATCGACTACCTGGTCGCCAATCCCTGGGAGCTCGGCTCCTTCGCGCCGCAGGGACTCAGTCCATTCGACCCGGACCCTGTCGCCAGAAGTCTGCTGGCATTCGGTCTGGAGACGCTCTGCCTCTTGGTCAACGGCGGTTGCACCGTCTACTCCAGAGCGTCCGACCAGCCGGTCAGCGTGCCGAGCATCCCGTCGATCTACAAGGAGGCGTCGGCGTCCCGAGATGCCTTTTGCGCAGCGCTCGCTGCCCGCCTCATCGACAACGAGCGGAAGTTCACCGACGGCGTTGCGCGCTGGGCGGCGGCCGCGATGTCCTGTGCGGCCATGGACTATCCATTGCCTAATCCCTTACCGGACCGGCAGCGTATCGATGACTTGCTCGCCCGAACGCACCTCGCTGTCAGCGACCCAACCGATCTGACAGCGTCAGGTGGTCAGATCAGTCAGCGGCGGAGCAGGCGGTAGTCATCTGGTGCGACATGTTCGGTCACGCCGCGCAGCCGGCAGCAGAAGATCACCGAGTTGAGCAGACGGACGCGGCTCTGTTCGAAACGATGAGACCGATTCGCCGCACCGAGCTCGGCCAGGTTGGCGCCACCGAAGCGGGTCCGGAGCTGACGAGGGCTCGCGTAGAGGCCGTCGACGTACAGGTAGGGCCGTGCCGTGATCGACATCCACTGCCGCCAGTTTGCGGACCGATAACTGGCTCCGGTGAAGCCAAGATTCGGATCGACCGCCGTCGTAAGGACCTGCGCGCTCGGTAGCTCCTGCCGGATCGCCTGGCGCACCTTGGCCAGCAGGCACGAGATCGCATTCGGCGGCGCGACGTCGAACGAGTAGACGCGCGAGACGTCGTACGCAGCTCCAAGGGGTACGCCGAACTGCTTCTGCAACTGGCGACCGACGCGCATCCACTCCAATGGCGAGACACTGCACAAGGTCACGGGACGACCGCTCAAGGGATCGACCAACGCAAAGTTGACCGACCCGGCACGAGCACTCCGAAGGTAGTGAAGGCGCCCGAAGACCTCGTCCGCAACATCGTTCTTGAGCCGAACGAAACGAAGGTCGCTGAGCGGGAACTCGTCGCGCGGAATCAGCGCGTCAACACTGCGCAAATCGTCCCGAAGCCGATCCGCGGTGCGATGCAACTCGTCGGCAACATCTCGCCGGGAGACACGGCCGTCCGGCCGAACCAGCAGCGGCAGATGTAAAAGACCGCGCACACTCAAGGCCCGGGTGGGGACCTGGTGTTTCATCGCTGCGTTGGCCAGCAGAGAGACGAACTCGGGAGCCTGACTCCGGCACTCGTCTAGTGAAAGCGCGCGTGCCTGAACCGGGGGGCAGGCGAATGAACGGATCGGAGGCGCAGGAACAGGCGCCGAGTCGAGGAGTCCGAGGCCGGCCGGGTAATGGGCCTCGGGGATAGTACTGGACAAACGAACAATCTCCTGTCTGACCGCCGACAGTCTGCTCGGCACGCGTCGAGCAGACCTGACCGACTAGAACCGCGCCTACGCGGCGCCGTACTGAATGGCGCCGGCTCCGAACGCGCCGGACACTCGCTGGTGGATGGTCAGCGATCGGAACCAGGGAGCCATTCGCGTCAGATAGAAGCTGCGAACTGCCTTGCGCCAAGCCGGGCTCGTGGCCCGCTTGAGAATTTGGTACCGCGGCCAGACGGCATCGCTCCGTAGCTCCTTGAAGCGTCTCCGGCTGACGGCCTTGTACTCGATAGACCGCTCGGTGAGGTCTTCGTAGTACTCACAGAGCACCGCACGGTCTCTGAGTTTCTCGAATCGGCTGAACTGATCGAACTGGACGAACGTCAGGTCGATGACTAATCGCCGCGCCGACGACTCGCGTCCGATCTCGATCCAGCAATGAGACGCCGCGATCTCATCGCTACCACTGAACAAGACATCACCGAAGCAATAGCGCGCGTTGCGCCGGGCTGGCCAGGCGAGCCTGTGCAGGAGCCACGCCGAACTGACGCCGCACTGCCCGACTGAATCAGGCTGGCCCGCCACCCGCGGTGTTTTCGGGTGCCTGGTCTCGTCTGTCCAGGCAGCGGTCAGGACGCCGTGGTACTTGTCGAGTCTCCGCTGCAGACGGCGGAGACGCCGACCCGGAGCGGTCAGCCGTGCCGCTGACCGATCGCTCGGCTGGGTGGACGGAATGCCCTTGTACGAAGCTGGGGCCGGCAATTCAATTTCGGCAGCAGACGGCGCTACCGCAGCGAGACAGTCAAGCATTAGACCGTTGACTCCATCCGGGCGGTCATCAAACCGACGCCTGACAGACTAGATCGAAGGTCGCCCTGCGTGTCAACTCAGCCACTCTGCGTGGCGAGGTCCGGACGGGGTTCATCGCGCCATTTCATCGGCTCGCAGCTCGACTTGGCAAGACTTCGCTGGTTCCGGGTGTCTCCAGGTGGAGCGGATTCTGGATGGTGCCGGCTGCGGGGATGGGTGGGCGGGTGTCGAGGTCGGTGTAGCCGAGGGTCAGGCGGTAGGTGTTCAGGGGGTAGCGGAGGAAGGTGGGGGCGGTGAAGGCGGTGGCTGCTAGGCGGGTTGCGTGTTGGGGGTGGGTTTGGGTGTAGAGGTCTATCTCGGCGCGGGCCAGGGACCAGAAGGTTTGTTCGGGGATGAGGCTCTGGGCGGCTAGGGGGTTTAGGACGCCTAGGAGGAGGGCGTCTACTACGTACTGGCGGAGGATGGGCCAGGGCTTGCGTGGGAGGACTCTGGTGTGGGAGTCGGGTTCTTTGCCTCGGGCGTCTATTGGGTCGGTGGAGATGTTGATGTCGTCGACCAGGTCCTTGATGACAAGGCGGTGGGGGATGCCGGCGGGGGTGCAGATGATGGCTAGGTTTTCGCCGTGGGGATTTACGGTGATGCCGTAGTTGTGGAGTAGGTGGAGTAGCGGGCGGAGGAGGGTGGCCAGTAGGGCAGCCAGCCAGTCGCTGGGGTCGGCTCCGGAGCGGGTGATGAGGGCTTGGGGGAAGCCGGGGTGGAGGACGGCGGCTAGGGGCCAGATGGATTCGCCTTCTTGGAGGCGGCGGTCTGTTGGGTCTCGGTAGATGACGCCTAGGGTTTCGGTCCACTGGTAGGGGATGCGGGGCGTTGTTGAGAGTTGGGGGTGGGGGACGGTTACTGAGGCGACTTCGCCTAGGAGTTCGGTGCCTAGGGTGGTGAAGACTTTGTCTCGGGACCAGAGGCCGCGTAGCCATTGGGTGAGCATGGGGGCGGCGAGGGTGCAGTGGGTGGGGAGGCCTCGGTAGACGCTGGTGTTGAGGATTTTCAGGGGGAGTTTTACCTGGTAGCGCGTCGGGTTTGAGATGTTGACCATGGTGCGGATGGATTGGGTACGGAGGTACTCGTCGGGGGACTCGCCCAGGATGACGATTTCGCCGGTGGCTAGTTCTCTGGACCATTGGGTGCGGATTACGTGGTCCAGTTGCCAGGGGTGGCAGGGGAGCCAGACGTAGCTGTCGGGGTCGTCGAGTTTGGCACGGAAGGACTCGATGGTGTCTGGGTCAAGTTCGCGGTGGATGACGGCGTGTTCGGAGAGGTCTGGGGTGGCTCGGAACTCCGCCAAGCCGCGGCGTACGGCTAGCCAGGTCAGGTGGACGGGGCGACGGGCTTCGGGGGCGTAGCGCTCCGAGTCGGAGGCGGAGAAGCCTAGGCGGCCTTTGTTGGCTACCAGGAGGGGGTGGCCGGTTAGGTGGCCCTCGAGGTGGGTGTGGTGGAGGTCTAAGAGGTCTTCTGCTGGGATGGCGGTTTCTGCCATGCGTACGTCGGCTGCGAGGGTGTTGGTGAGCTCCGCGACGTAGCCGGCGATGGTGGAGCCGTCGAGGTTCAGTACGTCGGCTGCTTCGACGAAGAACTGGATCGGGTCAGTAGCCACCTCGCTCTCGTCGTTGCCGAGGATGCCGGAGGTCGTACGGCGGATGGAGTCTGGGTCGACCCGCCAACTGTCGAAGCCACCTCGCGTCGCCTCGAAGGTGTAGGACACCCCGCCGAACTGCAGTCGGTACTCAACCGGCCGTGGCGAGGCCGGGGTCGGGTTGGTCTGGGCCGGACGAGCGGGGCTAGGCGGAGCCGAAGTCGGTGTGGTGGTGGGGGGCGAGCTGGGCCCGAGCTCGCCCTCAACCGGCCGCGGCGAGCCTGGGGTTGGGTTGGTCTGGGCCGGATGAGTGGCTGGGTTGGGCGTTGGTGGAGCCTGTACGGCTGGGTGGAGGAGGCCTTCGGTGGAGAACTGGCTGATCAGTTTGGCGAGGAGTGCTGAGGAGCACTTTGTCCAGTGGGGGTTCATCTGGGGGTGGTGAAGGTTGTGAAGGCGGTGGTTTTCGGGAGGGGGTAGAGCTCGCGGTTCGTGATGGTGTTGAGGATTGTGGCGTTGCGGGGGGCGGTTAGGCCTAGGTCGGGGGCGGCTACGCCGTGGGTGTGGAGGTCGGCGTTGGCTACGAAGATTCGGTTGGTGAGGGCGGGGGTGGTGGCGACGCTGTGGTTTCGGTTGATGGTCCAGCGGCCGGCGGTGTCGTGGTGGATCTGGGGTTCCAGGGAGGACATGAAGGGGACTGGGCGGTTGCGGTAGCCGGTGGCGGCTATGACTATGTCGGTGGTGTGGTGGAAGGTGCGGCCGGTGTCGGCGTGGAGCATGGTCAGGTTGACGCCGTCACGCCCAGACGAGGCGGACGTTACGGCTACGCCTACCTGCAGGTCGGCTGGGGCAGCGGTTAGGTCTCGGGTGTAGAGCTCGTCGTGGATGGCCTCGAGGGTTTCTGAGGAGATGCCCTTGTAGTGGCGCCATTGGTCTTTGACCAGTTTGTCTCGGACCGGCTCGTCGAGGGCGTGGAAGTAGTCGACGTACGACGGGGTGGTCATCTCCAGGACCAGCTTGGAGTAGTCCAGCGGGGTGAACGCTGCGGTGCGGGTCAGCCAGGAGACGGCCGGGCCGTTGGCGCGGAGGAGGTCCAGAGTGCATTCGGCGCCTGACTGGCCGGAGCCGAGGACGGTGACGTGGCCGGCGGTAAGGAGGTCCGGACGACGGAAGAGGTAGTCCGCGGAGTGCAGGAAGCGATCCGAAGGGAGGTCGCTCAGGGCTGCGGGTACATGCGGTTCAGTGCCGACGCCGAGGACCAGATGGCGAGTCTCGAAGGTTTCGACGGTGTCTCCACGCTCAACGGTGAGTGAGAAGGCAGAGCCGTCCCACGTGACCTCCCTGACGTGGTGGCCGAAGTGGAGCGAGTCCAGTTGGGCTGCGCACCAGCGCAGGTAGGTCTCGTACTCCTGTCGCGTCGGGTGGAACTTCTCCCGGACGTAGAACTGGTAGAGCCGGTCGTTGTCCTTCAAGAACGAGAGAAACGACAGGTGGTGCGCCGGCTCGACCAGTGAGACCAGGTCGGCCAGGAACGACACCTGCAGCATGGCGTCGGAGAACATCAGGCCGCGGTGCCAGGTGAACTCGGGCCGGCTGTCCAGGACGGCCAGCTGTACGTCGTCCACGCCGTCGGCCAGTGCGGCCAGGCCGAGGTTGAACGGGCCACACCCGATAGCGATCACGTCATACATCTGAGGCCTCCCGAACCATCAGTACTGCGGTCTTGTCAGGCAGCCGCAGCTCCCCGCGTTCTTCGAAGCCCGCCGCGCGGAACGCACGGATGGACGGGCTGTTGGTGACGTCCGGCTCGGCCACGACCCGCTGACAGGCCGAGTCTGCAGCCAGCAAAGCGTCTGCCAGCGCGCGGAGCAGTCGGCGGCCGAGTCCACGTCCCACGCGAGTGAGGTCGCCGATGGCGACATGCACTCCCCAGTCGTGGTCGTCGTAGGCGTAGTGCTCCGCCAGTCGGTCAAGCCGGACCCGGTACAGCTCGACGTAGCCGAAGTCCTCGGCCTCGACCGCGACGACGCACGGCACGGAGTGCTCCCCCGCTGCCTGCTGCTCGATCTCTTGCGCCCAGCGCGCTACGGACCAGTCCTGCTGCCACCAGCGTTGGATGTGCGGCTGTGACATCCACTGCGCGATCCGTGCCGCGTCCGCCGTACCAGCCGGCCGCAGGTCGAAGCTGTGCGACAGGTGGAGCAGCGGGCTGCTGTCACACCTCACCGGACGCGCAGTGGGTTGGAGATGTCGAGGTACACCGACTGGGCGTCCAGTGGAGCCACTACCTCGTCAATGCCGCGCAGGCGGGTCAACATGTTCGCCTTGCAGGGCAGTGTCTCCGCTTCGAGCCACCGACGGGCCAGCCGATCGCCGGACGGTCCGGCGGCCTTCAGCAACGGCAGTGCGAGGGTCAAGCGCTCACGCACCACCTCGAGCAGCGACACCTCATCCGCGACGCCGTCCACAGCGAGACAACCGACCACAGCGAGCGCTTGGTTGTGCAGCAGGTAGTACGTGAGCCGGTCATCGACGATGGCATCGTCCACGACCGCCAGCGTCGAGTCACGCAGCCCGGTGACCGCCAGCAGACCCCGCAGGTACGACGAAGCCAGGTAGTACCCCTGATTGTCGCGATAGGCCCCGCCCCTGATACGTCCGGCCCCGTCCAGCCGGACCAGGGTGTTCTGCTGATGCGCCTCGAGCCCGATACCGGTTTCGGCGTACAGGTGCAGCATCGGGATCAACACGTTGTCGATGTACGCCGCTACCCACGCGGCTGGATCGTCGGCGGCATATGTACTCAATCGGCTCATCCCATCGGGACGTGGCGCGACTAGACCGGCCAAACATTGATAACTGTTGACGTCAATAGGTACTTCCCGTACAGCAACGTCAAGTCCCGTCAATGTTGATCCACTCTCGTCAAGAGCAACCCAGGCCGGGTCGCGAACGATGGAGAACCGTGGATGAGCAGTTGCCGTCCCTGCGTTGTACGCCGCATCCAGCAACCGGTTGATCTCGAGACCGCGCCGCAGCTCGGTCGCCGTCGACTCCCGCCGCGAGTTCGTGATCCGCAGCCCGAGCGAGAGCTTCAGCATCACCGGTAGGTCCGGGTGGAAGACGGTTCGCAGACTCGACGTGGGGTACCACTCCGCACCGGAAGGACCAAGCGCCTTCACCCGACCGTCAGCGATCAACGAAGCCACCCGCGGTCGCGACAGCAGCGATGCCGCCTGCCACGGATGGGCCGGGATCAGCACCCGCTCCGCCGACGGAGTGATACCGGCCAGCGCGCCCATCAGCTGCAGAGCGTCCAGTCCCTGCAGCGAGGGCGCGCCGGCCACCTGGTCCGACGACACCAGCTCGGCGTCGGCCTCGAACCAGTGCACCGCGAAACGGCCTCCGAGCTCCGGTGAGTACGCCGCCAACTCGTCGCCGCTCAGCCCGTCGCGGCTCTTCGGGGCCGGGTGGTTGAGGTGTCCGAGCAGCAACGCCTGCTCGGTCTCGAGGAACCGACCCGGGCCACGCTCGCCGTCAGCGGCTTCCAGGAAGTGGGAAACGTTGCGCACCGACTCAGCAGTTCGCGCGACGAGATCGTCGACCTCCGCCGGGTCTGCGCCGGCGGACAGCACCCGAACGAGTTCCTCCGGAGCCGGTGGAGCACCGTCAACAAGCACGTGACTGAATTGGTGCAGACCCGTTCGGGAGGCGTGCTCGACCTCGGCGGTGACGGTCGAGCTGCCGGCCTGGAAAGTCAGTGATCCAAGGGAGACGGGCACCATCGACTCACGCGTGTAGCACCGCAGGATCGCGTTCAGATGAGCATCTTCCGAAGTCACGCTGCTCCCTCACCCGTCTCCGTCAGGACATCGAGGGCGGTGGCCACGACCTGGTCCAGCAGATCCTCGATGTCGGTTGCGGTGGCGTTCGGGTTCAGCAGCGTCAGCTTCAACGCGACCGCCGCCGGACGGCCACCTCGGGCCGGGACCTTGGTCCGGCCGATCAGCACCCGCCCGGACGTCAGCAACCGACGCCGGACCTCCCCCTGCAACGCGTCCAGCTCGGCCGGCGGCAGGTCCCTCACGTCCCGCCCGTCCTGCAGGTTCCGCCGGTCCCGCCCGTCCCGCACGTCCTGCAGATCCCGCCCGTCCAGCACGTCTTGCAGATCCCGCCCGTCCAGCACGTCTTGCAGGTCCTGCCCGTCCGGCAGGTCCTGCAAGTCCCGCAGGTCCCGCCCGTCCGGCACGTCCCGCAGGTCCCGCCGGTCCGGCACGTCCTGCAGGTCCGGGAGGCCCTGCCGCACGATCCGGAACAGGACCGTGGTCAGCGTTACCGGGGCCAGTAGTTCGAGGTTGCTGTCGGCGACGATTCGGGCCGCGGCGGCGTGGGCGAGCTCGTGGCAGGTGTCCAGCATCGTGCCCAGCCCCGCCCGCCCGTACGCCGTCAGCGTGGTCGCAACCTTGACCGCATCCGGCCGCCGCGTCGTCTGCAAGCTGCGGCCGAGCAGCCCGTCCAGGCCGGAGTCGATGTCGTCAGCCGGATTCAGGTAGTCCACCGAACGGTCGAAGGCGGAGAACCGCTTCCGGTCGGCGACCAGCAGCACACTGGTCGCCGCCGGCTGCCAGCCGATCTTGTGCAGGTCGAGCGTCACCGAGTCGGCCAGCGAGACCTCAGCAAGCAGCGGAGCCAGCCGGTCGGAGAACAACGCCCCGAACCCGTACGCCGCATCCACATGCAGCCAAACGCCATGAGCACGGGCCAGCGCCGCGATCGGCGCGATCGGGTCGATCGATCCGAAGTCCGTCGTACCGGCGGTGGCGACCACCGCGACCGGCGTACGCCCCGGGACCGCCAGCTCCGCCTCCAACACGTCGATCCGCAGCCGGAAGTCCTCGTCGGACGGGATCGTGACCACAGCCTGCTCCCCAAGACCCAGCGCGGCACAGGCCCGTTGCACGGAGAAGTGCGCGAGCTCGGAGCAGAACACCACCGGCCGCAGCAAACCCTGCACACCATCACGCCGTACGTCGATCCCCGCAGCCGCCGCCGCGCTGTCCCGGGCGATCAGCACCGCGAGCAGGTTGGAGATGGAGCCACCGGGCGTCAGCACACCATCGGCGGACGGACCAAACCCCGCAAGCCCGGCCAGCGCCTTCACCACCCACTGCTCGATCGCCAGCGTCGCCGGACCCGAGTCGTAGGTGTCCATCGACGCATTGCTGGCCGACGCCAGCGCGTCAGCGTCCACCGCGACCTGCAGCACCGGCGGTTGCAGGTGCGCAGCCGCGTGCGGGTGGCTGAGGTCGATTCCATTCACCGAGAGCAGCCCGGCGATCAGGTCGAGCGCGGCGGACTCCCCCACGCCGGTCGACGGCACTCGCGGCTCCCCCAGGACCTCCGCCGTACGCCGCAGCACCGCTCCCGGCGTGCCGTGCGGCAACGGTCCACGCTCACGGTCCGCGACCGTCGAGGCCAGCGGCCAGCGGGCGGCGAACGGATCGCGAACGGGTGCGGGCAGCGCGGTCAGACGCGCGGGCTGCGACATCCAGATCTCCCGGGAAGTTGTCGAGTAAGGCAACCCTTACTAAGGCAGCCCTAACCTTTGCCCGGTGTACTCACCGTGTCAACTCAGCCACGGGTTCGAGTGGCGATCCTCACGTGCCGTACGGCGTCCGCGTCAGGATGAAGGTCGCCACGTCGAGATGAGAGATGGTGTCGCCGTTCCGGACGACGTGCAGCTTTTCGCCGGCCAGGTAGCCGTCCCGACCGACGTACAGGTCAGGGCCCAGCGGAGAGAGCCGCCCACCGAGACCGCCGCTCAGCTGGAGGATGCCGCCGACAACCGAGATGGTGAGGGGCGTGTTGCCCCAGTACCAGTGGCCCAGCAACTCCTCACCCTGCGCCAGCGCGGGCTCGGGGACCCACTCCTGCGCGACCGGCGGTTCGTAGCGGGTCAGGATGCGGAGGAGGTCGGGGGCGAGCGAAGCGACTCGACCGTACGTCGCATTGCCCAGCGTCACCGCGCCGACGCGGCGGACGCGGTCGACGAACAGGCCGGCAAGGAAACCAGGCATCGAGCCGGTGTGGCCGATGAGGAGGTGCGGGTCGTCCGCGATCAGGCGGAGGCCGAGGCCGTACGACGCGGTCAGGCCCTCCCGCGGGTCCGCAGCGGACGGCGTCGCCATCTCCTCGACCGTGTCGCGGCTGAGCACCTCCTGCAGCGGGTCGATCCAGAACGCCGCGAGCCGCGCCAGGTCCTCGATCGTGCTCCACAGCTGGCCCGCCGGAGCCATCGCGCCGGAGTCGTACGCAGGCTCCGCGACGAGGCGGCCGCTGAACGGATGGACGGAGAAGCCCTCAGCCGCGGCGCCGGTCGGGAAGTACGACGTACGCCGCATCTCGAGCGGGTCGAGGATCCGCTCCTGCACGAGCTCCAGCCAGGACGAGCCGCGCAGCCGGGCGACGATCTCGCCCAGCAGGCCGTACCCGAGGTTGGAGTAGTGGTGGCGCCGGTCGGCCGGTCCGACCGCCTGCGAGTCGTGCATCGCCGCAGTCAGCTCGTCGAAGCTGATCCCCGGGTTCCGCTCCCACCACGGGCCGACGGGCTCCGCGTTCATCCCGCCGCTGTGCGCCAGCAGGTGCCGGATCGTCCGGTCCCCGAGCGCGATCCCCGGCAGATGCTTGCCCATAGCATCATTCAGCGACAGCAGCCCGGCGTCCCGGCACTGCATCACCAGCACCGCCGTCAGCGTCTTGGTGATCGACCCGATCCGGTACTGCACATCCGGACCGGGCGCCGCACCGTCCGCCGTAGCAAACCGTCCGCGCGCCCCCGTCCACACCAGGGCGCCGTCCCGGAGCACCCCCGCACTGACCGAAGGCAACCGAGCCTCACTCTGCGCCACCGCAACCTCGGCGAACAGAGCAGCGGCAGTGTCAGGTCGTACGGACGTCACGCCAGGCCTCCGGCAGTCAGATGCTCAAAGCGCCATCGTATTTCCTACTCGAACGCCTCCGGGGCGGGGCAGGAGCAGATCAGGTTCCGGTCGCCGTACGCGCCGTCGATCCGGCGGACCGGAGGCCAGTACTTCGAGGCCCGGTCCACCGAGCGCGGGAAGGCGGCCTCCTCGCGGGTGTAGGCGTGCTCCCACTTGTCGTTGATCACCGACTCGGCCGTGTGGGGAGCGTTGACCAGCGGGTTGTCGGCGGCCGGCCACTCCCCCGCCGCGACCCGGTCGATCTCGTGCCGGATGGCGATCATCGCGTCGCAGAAGCGGTCCAGCTCGCCCAGGTCCTCGGACTCGGTCGGCTCGACCATCAGCGTGCCCGCGACCGGGAACGACATCGTCGGCGCGTGGAAGCCGTAGTCGATCAGCCGCTTCGCGACGTCGTCGACGCTGATCCCGGTCTCCTTCGTCATCGGCCGCAGGTCCAGGATGCACTCGTGCGCGACCAGGCCATTCTCGCCGGCGTAGAGCACCGGGAAGGCGCCCTCGAGCCGCTTCGCCACGTAGTTCGCCGTCAGTACGGCGGCCTTGGTCGCATCCGTCAGACCGGAAGCGCCCATCATCCGCATGTACGCCCACGAGATCGCCAGCACACCCGCGGACCCGAACGGCGCCGCGCTGATCGGCCCGACGCCCGACTCCGGGCCGGCCTGGTCGAGCAGCGGGTGGTTCGGCAGGTACGGCGCCAGGTGCGCGGCGACCGCGACCGGACCGACACCCGGACCGCCACCGCCGTGCGGGATGCAGAACGTCTTGTGCAGGTTCAGGTGCGAGACGTCGCCGCCGAACTCACCCGGCTTCGCCAGCCCGAGCAGCGCGTTCAGGTTCGCGCCGTCGACGTACACCTGGCCGCCGTGGTCGTGGACGATCCGGCAGACCTCGCGGACGCTCTCCTCGTACACGCCGTGCGTCGACGGGTACGTGATCATGATCGCGGCCAGCGCGGACGCGTGCTCGGCGGCCTTCGCGCGCAGGTCGTCGAGGTCGATCGTGCCGTCCTCGTTGCCCTTGACAACGACCACCTTCATGCCGGCCATCACCGCGGACGCCGCGTTGGTCCCGTGCGCGCTCGCCGGGATCAGGCAGACCTTCCGGTCGAGGGCACCCTGCGCGTGGTGGTACCCGCGGATCGCGAGCAGCCCGGCCAGCTCACCCTGGGAGCCCGCGTTCGGCTGGATCGAGACCTTCGCGTACCCCGTGACCTCGGCCAGCCAGCGCTCCAGTTGCCCGATCAGCTTCACGTACCCGGCCGCGTCCTCGACCGGCGCGAACGGGTGCATGTCGGCGAACTCCGGCCAGGTGACCGGCTCCATCTCGGTGGTCGCGTTCAGCTTCATCGTGCAGGATCCGAGCGGGATCATGCCGCGGTCCAGCGCGTAGTCCTTGTCGGACAGCTTGCGCAGGTACCGCAGCATCGCCGTCTCCGACCGGTGCGTGTTGAACACCGGGTGCGTCAGGTACTCCGTCGTCCGCTCCACCGCGATCGCCGGAGCGCCGAGCGTGTCGTCGTACTGCACGCCGAAGGACTGGGCGACCCGGGTCAGCGTCGCGACATCGGTCTTCTCGTCGCAGGAGATGCCGACGTGGTCCGCGTCGACGAGCCGCAGCCAGATCCCGTTCTGCCGGGCGGCGTCGACGACGTCGGCGGCGCGGCCGGGGACGCGGGCGAGCACGGTGTCGAAGAAGTCGTCGTGCACGACCTCGACGCCACCGGAGCGCAGCGACGCGGCCAGCTTGCCGGCGTAGTCGTGCACGCGCTCCGCGATCGACCGCAGGCCGTCAGGCCCGTGGTAGACGGCGTACATCGAGGCGACGACGGCCAGCAGGACCTGCGCCGTACAGATGTTGGAGGTCGCCTTCTCGCGGCGGATGTGCTGCTCACGCGTCTGCAGCGCGAGCCGGTACGCCGGGGCGCCGTCGGAGTCGACCGAGACGCCGACGAGGCGACCGGGCAACTGCCGCTCGAGCCCGTCGCGCACGGACATGAACCCAGCGTGCGGGCCACCGTAGAACAGCGGTACGCCGAAGCGCTGCGAGGAGCCGATGACGATGTCGGCGCCGGCCTCGCCCGGTGCCTCGAGCACCGTCAGCGCGAGCAGGTCGGAGGCGACGGCAACCAACGTGTCGCGCTCGTGCGCAGCGTCGATCAGCGGCTTCAACGATCGGACAACGCCGCCGGAGCCCGGGTACTGCACCAGGAGACCGAAGAAGTCACCCTCAGGCAGACCGTCGGTCGTGTCCGCGACGACAACCTCGATACCGAGCGCTTGGGCGCGGGTCTGGACGACCGCGATCGTCTGCGCGAAGCAGTCCGCGTCGACCAGGAAGCGGTCGGACTTGCTCTTCTTGTTCGACCGGTGCGCCAGCGTCATCGCCTCGGCGGCCGCGGTCGCCTCGTCGAGCAGCGACGCGTTGGCGGTCGGCAGGCCGGTCAGGTCGGAGACGACGGTCTGGAAGTTCAGCAGGGCCTCGAGCCGGCCCTGGGAGATCTCCGGCTGGTACGGCGTGTACGCGGTGTACCAGGCCGGGTTCTCGACCAGGCGGCGGACGATGACGGACGGCGTGAAGGTGCCGTAGTACCCCTGGCCGATCATCGAGGTGGCGACGTTGTTCCGCGCGGCGAGCTGGCGGAGCTCGGTGAGCGCGTCCACCTCGGAGGCCGGCTCGGGCAGCCGGAGCGCCTCGGCCGAGCGGATCGAGGCCGGGACCGCGGCGTCCACGAGCGCGTCGACGTCGTCGTACCCGAGGAGCTGGACCATCCGGGTGATCTCGTCCGGGCGCGGTCCGATGTGCCGGTCGGCGAACGTCGCCGAAAGCTGCGGTGTGTTGTTCATCTAGAGGCTCCGTGTGCTGGCAAGTGCTTCCGGTCGCCTCCCCCTCTGTCACATGAGCATGCTCCAGAGTCGCCTGTCACGCTCGGTCCGTGGGCCTGAGAGGTTCCGGGGAGGAATTGCCCCTTCGGCGCCCGGTGAACGGGTCTCTCCCGAGTGCGGTGTACGGCTGACGTCGAGGCTACCAGGAATCTCCGAGCAGTTCGGGCAGCATCCGCTGTACGTCGTACAGCGGAGCACGGAAGAAGACTGGGTCAGCCCGTCATGCGCGCGCGGCGACGGGCCGCGAGCTCGTCGTTCGCGTGGTCCTCGCCGTCGGACTCACCGTGACCGTCGGCGCGCTCCTTCGGGAGCTCGGACAGCGAGCCCTCGACCTCGCGCCAGACACCGCCGAGCGCGATCCCGAACACGCCCTGGCCGCCGGCCAGCAGGTCGATGACCTCGTCCGGCGAGGTGCACATGTACACCGAGGCGCCGTCGGACATCAGCGTGATCTGGGTCAGGTCGTCGAAGCCGCGCTTGCTCAGGTGCGCGATCGCGGTCCGGATCTGCTGCAGCGAGATGCCCGCGTCCAGCAGCCGCTTGATCACCTTCAGCAACAGCACGTCGCGGAACCCGTACAGCCGCTGGGTGCCGGAGCCGGTCGCCGGGCGGACAGACGGGGAGACCAGGCCGGTGCGGGCCCAGTAGTCGAGCTGCCGGTACGTGATCCCGGCCGCGGCACACGCGGTCGGGCCCCGGAACCCGACGTCCTCCGGCATCGGCCGCAGGTCGTCGTCGAACAGCAGGCCCTGGACGCCGGCGGTTGCCTTGGCAGCCGCCACAGCCTCGGCGTGTGCTTCGGACGTCGACTGCGCCGTCAGATCCGTGTCGCCGGTGCGTGTCACGCCTGAGCCTCCCTGGATACCGACTGGAACGAGCCATCTCCGTGGAGTGACAGCACCCCACGACTCCTTCACGGTAAGCCGCCGCCCGAACCGGGTCAACGACAACCGCACCGAGCCGGAAGCGTGTCGCGACCGCAGCACGAATCGTTACCTACCCGCTCTTGTACCACGCTGGGCAAATCGGCGGGTCAGGCTTGACTCAGGGCCTCGGTCAGCTCTTGTCGAAGTCTTCCGGCGTCACCTGGTCGAGGAACTCCCGGAAGCGCTCGACTTCCTCTTCTTCCTCGACCTCGTCGGTGGCGCCGGTCTCGCTGTCGGGGACCGGGATGCCGGCCTCGGCCAGGATCTCCTCGGCGCAGAACACCGGGGTCCCGGTCCGCAGCGCGAGGGCGATCGAGTCCGACGGGCGGGCCGAGATCTCGGTCTTGTCGTCGAACACCAGGATCGCCTCGAACACCCCGTCGGTGAGGTTCACGATCCGGACCTGGCTGAGCGTGTGCCCCAGCACGCGGATGGTCTCCGCGAACAGGTCGTGGGTCAGCGGCCGCGGCGGCTCCATGCCCTGCTGGGCGAACGCGATCGCGCTGGCCTCGGCCGCACCGATCCAGATCGGCAGGTACCGCTCCCCACCGACCTCTCTCAGCAGCACGATCGGCTGACTCGAGGGCATCTCCACCCGGACTCCGACCACGTCGACTTCGCGCACACCTCAAGCCTACTCCGCAGTCAACTCATCAGCGGTGCCGCGGGGTGCCGCTAAGCCTGCGGCAGGCGGGCCCGGACGAGTGCCGTGTGCAACCGGACGGTCAGCGCGGCGAGCTCCTCGGTCTGACCGGTCCGGCGTGGCCCGGTGACCTGCTCGATCAGGCCAACCTCCCGGTCTGCCGCCGTACGGAACGCCCGCAGGTGGCGCGGCTCGATGCCGTACGCCGCCAGCTCGGCCGCGACCTGTGCGACGACGATCGCGTCCCCGCCGTAGTGGTTGCCGTTGGCCACCACGAGGCCATGTGTCTCCAGCTCACGAAGGAACTCGGGCTGTACGTCGGCGGCGGCCAGCAGCTCGGTCCGGGTCAGCCGCAGCTCGGTGCCCGAGGCACCGAAATCCTCGGCGACCGGCTGACCGGGGGTCTGCGGCAACGAGCTCGGCGCGACCGGCGGACCTGCGGCCGCCGGACGGAGACCGCGGTCGATCGCACCGAGGTGTTCCTTGATCACTTTCAGTGGCAGGTACTGGTCGCGTTGCACGGTCAGCACGTACCGCAGCCGCTCGACGTCCGCGGCGCTGAACTTGCGGTAGCCCGAGGCGGTCCGGGCCGGCGTCACCAGTCCCTCGGCCTCGAGGAACCGGATCTTCGAGATCGTGACGTCGGCGAACTCGTCCTGGAGCAGCTGCAGCACCTCCCCGATGCCACGACCTGCACCGGGAGTGTCGGCAGCTGGCTCAGGCTTGGCCACTGGCGTAGTACACCAGCCGGTACTTGCCGATCTGGACCTCGTCGCCGTTGTTCAGCAGGACCTCGTCGATCCGGTCGCGGTTCACGTACGTGCCGTTCAGGCTGCCCACGTCGCGGACCTTGACGCCGGACAGGTCCCGGCGGAACTCCGCGTGCCGGCGGGAGACCGTGACGTCGTCCAGGAAGATGTCGCTGTCCGGGTGCCGGCCGGCGGTGACCACGTCGACGTCGAGCAGGAACCGGCTGCCCGCGTTCGGGCCGCGCTGGACGATCAGCAGCGCGGATCCGGCCGGCAGTGCGCCGACCGCGGCCTCGTCGTCGGCCGAGAGCGGCTCGCCGGTCCCGGCCGGCTCCGGCTCGATCCCGATCGGGGTGAGCATCGCGGTGTCGGTGACGCCCGGCGTGCCCGCAGGCGGTGTCGAGGGGGTCGAGGGGGTCGCCGGGGCTGCCGCCGGGCGGTCCGCGCCAGGCAGCATCGCTCCGCACTGCGAGCAGAACCGGCTGCCCTCGGAGTTCTCGTGCCCGCACTGGTTGCAGAACGGCATGCTGTGATCCTCCCGATCGCCGGCGGTCCGGCGACGTTTCGTAGACCCCGTGTTAACAAGTGTGGACGTGACCTCAACCCTCGACCAGCGGTTGAGGTCCGGTAACGCTATCAGGACGGTCCAAGCCCTGGACGCAGTACACCGAGCTCAGCTCTGGTCGAGCTGGCCCTGGTAGGTCTCGGCGTCCATCAGCGCGTCGATCTCGGCGGCGTCCTCGATCTCGATGTCGAGCAGCCAGCCCTCGCCGTACGGGTCGCTGTTGACCAGGTCGGGCTGGTCCGCGAGCGCCTCGTTCACGGCGGTCACGGTGCCGTTCAGCGGCGCGAACAGGTCGCTGACGCTCTTGGTCGACTCCAGCTCGCCACAGGCGTCGCCGGCGCGCACCTTGCTGCCGACGTCCGGCAGCTGCACGTAGACGATGTCGCCGAGCTGGTCCTGGGCGAAGTCGGTGATGCCGACCCGCACCGGGCCCTCTTCGCCGGCCTTCACCCACTCGTGCTCGGCCGTGTACTTCAGGTCTTCGGGGTACACCGTCAATCCTCTTTCACTCAGAGACAGCTACAGGGACAGCTACTTGGTCGGGCTGGGGGCCGGGCGAGCGTAACGATGCTCCTCCGGCGCGTGCAAGGCAGTGACGGACACGGAGTCGAGCTCGGTCACCTCGGCCGTGCCACCCACCTGTGGACCGGTCACCTCGCTGATCAGGCCGCCGGGGAAGTTGGCCGCCTCGGCCAGGTTGTGCGACTCGCCGATCGCCTCGATGGTGTACGGCGAGTTCACCTTCACGCCGTCGACCCGGATCCCGGGGGCGTCGTCGGTGAAGTCGGTACTGGCGACCACCCGGGCGGCCCCGTTGATCTGGATCGCCTCGGCACCGGCGTCGCGGAGCTCCTCGATCGCGTCCAGCAGGTTGCTGGACGTCATCTTGCCCTCCGGGTCGTTCAGCGTGATCCGGACGCCCGGGCCGACCGCGGGCAGCGTGCCGGCCAGGATGCCGAGCGTGCGGACCTGGGCCTCGGCCTGCTCGCGGGCGGTCTGGGCCTTGTCCGCGCTGGAGGACAGCGAGTTCTTCCGCTCCTCCAGCTCGGCGATCTCGCTCTCCAGCCGGCGAGTGTTCTGCCCGAGGCCGTCCAGGATCGCGATCAGGTCCTCGCGGCGGGCGTTCTGGTAGCCGTCGTCGGCCCGGTTCACCCGGACCTGGACGACGGCCATGCAGGCGACCAGCGCGAGGACGACGGCCACGATCGCCTGGCCGCGGGACGGCTTGAAACCGGACCGCAGCCGGCGCAGCGCCAGGTTGGGGATCCTGGGCTTGGGCATCGGCGTCGGTACGGCGGGCTGCGTCGGGCCGGCGGGCTGGGTCGGGATGGCAGGCTGGGTCGGGCCGCCCGGGGCCGGATCCGGCGTCCGGTTGGGCGTCGGGTCCGGGGGCGGGCCGGCGGTCGGCTTGTCGTCGCTCATGTCAGGCCCGGAAGATGTGCCGGCGGATGGCGGCCATGTTGGTGAAGATGCGGATGCCGAGCACGACCACGACGCCGGTGGACAGCTGCGAACCGACGCCGAGCTGGTCGCCGAGGTACACGATCAGCGCCGCGATCAGCACGTTCGACACGAACGAGACGACGAACACCTTGTCGTCGAAGATCCCGTCCAGGAACGCCCGGAGCGCGCCGAAGACCGCGTCCAGCGCGGCGACCACGGCGATCGGGAGGTACGGCTGGGCCCACTCCGGTACGTCGGGCGCGACCAGCAGGCCGATCACGACTCCGATCACCAGGCCGAGGACGGCGATCACTTCGAGCCACCTACCTTCGCGTATCGCAGCGCGATGGTGGCATCGGCCGGCACCAGCAAGGAATCCTCCGTCGTGATCGTCATCCGGACATCGAAGTTGCTGACCAGGTACTGCACCCACTGGCCGCCCGAGCTCTGCGCGAACCGGGCCGGCATGGTCGCGGTGTCACCGATCGCGAGCACCGTGTACGGCGGGGTCAGCGAGCTGTAGTCGACCGTGATCGCGCTGCCCGCGCCACGGATCGCGGTCAGTGAGGTGATGCGGTGACCGTTCACCGCGACCGCCTCCGCCCCGGACGTCCACAGGCCGTTGACGAGCTGCTGCAGGTCGACGTCGAGCAGCCGGCCCTCCTTGGCGTCGGCGTCCTTCGCGTCGTCGATCACCGCCTTCAGTCCGGGCCCGGTCACCGAGATGGCGCCGGTCCGCAGCTCGAGGTCGTCCAGCTTCTGCTGCAGCGCCGCGCCGTTCGTGTCGTTGCTGAGCCCGCTCGCCTGCAACCGCCGTACCTCGTCGGCCAGCTGGGACTGTTTGGTGCGCATGTTGTTCAGCCCGGTGTTGGCCTGGTTGATGCGGGTGATCAGCTCCTTGCGCTGCTTCTCCGCCTCGGGGGCGCTGCGGTAGTTCTGCGAGGCGGCGATCGCGAGCAGGAAGCCGAGCACGACGGTAGCGACGACGAGCATGATGCGGTGCCGCGAGCGGGCGGACTGCTGCGGGCGCGTCCGGGCGGCGACGGCGTACCCCTCGTCGATCGGGTGGGCCATCAGGTTGTTCAGCAGCGACATCGACGCGTCGACCCGGCGCGGCTTGTCTGGAGCCTGTTGCGTCACCGCTCTACCCGGCCGTGTCCTTGATCGGCTTCACCGTCTGGATCAGGTGGCGGAGCTGGGCGAAGTACAGCGCGCCGGCCCAGTAGTACAGACCGGTTCCCCAGATCGCGAACGCCCAGCCGAACACGCGGGCGAGCAGGTTGAGCGTGGTGTCGCCGTCGCCGAGCAGCAGCAACGGGAACGCGTAGAGCAGGCAGAACGTGGCGGACTTGCCGAGGAAGTGCACCGGCAGCGCGTTGAAGCCGCGGCGGTGCAGCGCCGGCAGGGTCAGCGTCAGCAGCACGTCCCGCAACGGCAGCGCGATCGCCAGCCACCACGGGATGATGTCGCGCAACGCGAGGCCGAGGACGGTGGCGAAGATGTACAGCCGGTCGGCGACCGGGTCGAGCATCTGGCCGAGCCGGGAGGTCTGGTTCATCCGCCGGGCGATCTGGCCGTCGGCCCAGTCGGTGAAGCCGGAGACGGCCAGCACCAGCAGGGCCCAACCGTCCTCCTGCGGGCCGAGGACCAGCCAGAGGAACAGTGGCACACCCAGCAACCGGAGCAGGCTGAGCGCGTTCGGGATCGTCCACACCCGGTCGGACACTTCGACGTCCGGCACGCGACCCCTCCCTCTCTCCACCCTGATTCCGGTCGTAACTGTACTTGGGCGCACCGACGGACCGGTGCCCGGCCACACCAGGGCATGCCCCGGCTTCCCGTGAATACCTGAACGCCTGTTCCGGGTTCCTGCTATGCCCGCTGCCAACCGGTGACCCGATCGATACGCAAGGGTGATGCTTGAGCTGGGAGGTGTTCGATGAGGTTTCTGGTGCTGATCTACGGCAACCCGGAGTCGCGGGCGGTGTGGGACGCGATGACGGACGAGCAGAAGAAGGAAGGGATGGCGGGGTACGCCGCCCTGCGCGAGGCGCTGGCGGTCCAGGACGAGCTCGTCGCCTCGGAGTCGCTGGACGATCCCGCGCTGACCAAGCAGGTGCAGGTCCGCGACGGCCGCCCGCTGACGACGGACGGGCCGTTCGCCGAGGTCAAGGAGCAGCTGGCCGGGTTCTACCTGCTGGACTGCGAGTCCATGGATCGCGCGGTGGAGATCGTGGCGCAGATCCCGGAGGCGCCGTTCAGCGTGGTCGAGGTGCGTCCGGTCCGCGACCTCGGTGCCTTCGCTTGATCCTCGAGGAGCTGCTACGGGAGCAGGCGCCGCAGGTGCTGGCCGCGCTGGTCCGCCGGTACGGCGACTTCGACGCGTGCGAGGACGCCGTACAGGAGGCGCTGCTCGCGGCGTCGCTGCAGTGGCCTGGCGAGGGGGTGCCGGACAACCCGCGGGGCTGGCTGATCACGGTCGCCTCTCGGCGGCGGATCGAAGTACTGCGGAACGAGGTGGCCCGGGCGCGGCGAGAGGAGACTGTTGCCGCGTGGGCTCCGCCCGAACCGGGTGCATCCGACGACGACTCGCTGACGTTGCTGATGCTGTGCTGCCACCCGGAGCTGACGGCGCAGTCGCAGGTCGCGCTCACGCTGCGTGCGGTCGGCGGGTTGACGACCGGTGAGATCGCCCGGGCATTTCTGGTGCCTGAGGCAACGATCGGGCAACGGATCAGCCGGGCGAAGGCCAAGTTGAAGGGTGCCCGGTTCGCGTTGCCGCCGGCGTCGGAGCAGCCGGAGCGGCTGGTCGCCGTACTGCATGTGCTGTATCTCATCTTCAACGAGGGCTACACAGCGTCGTCGGGTGCGTCGTTGCACCGGGTCGAGCTGAGCGCGGAGGCGATCCGGCTGACGCGGCAGCTGCACGCGTTGCTACCTGACGACGGTGAGGTAGCCGGGTTGCTGGCGTTGATGCTGCTGACGGATGCGCGGCGGCCGGCGCGGACGACGCCGGACGGCTCTCTGGTGCCGTTGCCGGAGCAGGACCGGGCCTTGTGGGACGCGGCGGCGATTGCCGAGGGCACCGAGTTGATCGCGTCGACGCTGCGGACCGCGCCGATCGGTGCGTATCAGCTGCAGGCCGCGATTGCCGCCGTACACGACTCGGCCGCGCGGGCCGAGGAGACGGAGTGGCGCGAGATCCTGATGCTCTACGAACTGCTGGAGACGACGGCGCCCGGGCCGATGGTGACGCTGAATCGCATCGTCGCGGTGGCGATGGTGCACGGGCCGGCGGCCGGGTTGTCGCAGCTCGACGCGGTCGATCCCGCGTTGGCCGATCACCATCGGGTGGCGGCGGTGCGGGCCCATCTGCTCGAGCTGTCGGGTGATGAGCCGGCCGCGCGGCAGGCGTACGAGCTCGCGGCGCGGCTGACCCAGAGCATCCCGGAACAGCGTTATCTGCAGGACCGCGCGTCTAGATTGTCGGCCGGCCCCAGGTGAGCTCGGCCTGGATGGTGAGCTCGATGAAGCCGTCCTTGGTGTACGGGCGTACGGCGGCTTCGACGCCCGTGTCGAAGTCCGCGGCTTCCTCGGCTGACATCAGGTCGCGGGCCAGGCTCGACGTCGAGTGGAACTGCTCGATGTAGTCGGCGACCCGCTGGTGGTACGTGACCGGTGTCGTCCGCACCGTGCCGTTCAGGTCGAGCAGGCCCTGGTCGCGGATCGCTTCGCTGACGTTGTACTTCGGGTCGTGGTTCTGCTTGCGCGAGTGGCGCTGGATGACCTTGACCAGGTCGTCCCACCACGGCATGTCGACCGGCCCGTGCTCGATGACGACCAGCTGCGCGTTCGGGGTGAGGTGCGGGACGATCCGGGCGAAGGTCTCCGCCCAGGGCATCCAGTGGATGCTGGCGCCGGCGGTGACCAGGGCGTACGGGCCGTTGAGGTCCGCGGTCTCGATGCTGCTGACCTGCCAGGAGATGTTCGGGTGGTCGCCGCCGGGCCGCTGCTTGCCGGCCTCGATCATCGGCGCGGAGAAGTCGATCGCGTCGATGTGCTCGACGCGCGGGGCCAGCGGGCGGGTGAGCGCGCCTTCGCCGGCGCCGATGTCGAGGACGCGGCGCGGCTCGTCGGTGATGAGGCCGATCAGCCGGTCGAAGACCTCGTCCGGGTACGGCGGGCGGTGCTGGTAGGCCTCGGCAACTTTCTCCTGCTGGAACGACGCCGCAAGTTCAGTCATGCGGGCAGCGTAGCCGCGCACTTCCCCGCAACCCGGCCATTTCTGCCACCGGCCTACACCGGAACCCGGGCCGGTACTTCGGACGTTGTGCATGAGCCCCGAGGCCCGGGTCAGTCGTAGGTGGCTTGGGCCTGCCAGGTGGTTCGGTGGAGGGTGAAGAGCCAGGCTCGGGTGTCGGCGGTCTGGAACTGGAAGCGGGCCTGGCGGGACTCGGTGGCGGGGTCCCACCAGCGTTCGGTGCTGAGCCAGGGGCCGGCCCAGGCGATGACCGGGTGCAGCTTGTTGCTGTCGGCAACTTGTGGGGCGGGGGCCAGCCGGAAGGCGGCCGGAGCGCCGGAGAGCTCGCCCCGCGCGGTGACCGAGACCTCGGAGCCGTCTGCCGCGAACACCTCCGCCGCCAGCGGTTCCGGGAAGATCGTGGTGGGCGCGAGCGTCGGCCAGCGCTGCGGGTCCGCGCCGGTGATCGCCCCGGGCCACGGCTGGTCCGGGTCGCGGGCCGGCACCGGCGGGTCGCCCCACGGGACCAGCGTCTGCCGCTCGGCGAACCCGCGCCCGCCGCCGATCACCACCGACAGGACCGCGCCGTGACCGAGCATGCTCTGCACCCGCGACAGTGCCCGGTGGATCCGCTCGTCCGGTCCGCCGCCCCACAACCCGTCGACGTGCTCACCGACCGGGTCCACCTGGTCGGGGATCAGCCGGATCCGGACGACGGGTGAGGTCAGCTCGCTGGTCGCCGTACCGCTCCCCTGCAGCTGCCAGCGGACCCGGTCCACCACGTCGGCCGGGGTGAACCAGCGCGGGTGCAGCCACTCCCGCTCGTGGATCCGTCCGGACTCGGTGCCGATCTCGACCCGGAGCGTCGTACAGACCACGCCGAGCTCGGTCAGCCGGGCGATCAGTTCGTCGGCGACCGTGCGGACCGCGAACGCGACCTGGTCGACGCGGTCCACGGACGGTTCGAAGTCGAGCGTGCGGACGAGCTCCGGCGGGATCTCCCGGCCGACGACTGCGCGGTCGTCGTACCCGCAGGCGAGCCGGTGGGCGAAGGCGCCGTCGGGGCCGAACCGGCTGAGCACCTCGGTCCGGGACAGCTGGGCGAACGCACCGAGCGACCGCAGGCCGAGCCGGCGGAGCAGGTCGGTGAGCACGGGTTGCTCGAGTACGTCGACGCTCAGCGGGGCGAGGTACTCCGGGGAGCCGCCCGGCGGCACCACCTGGATCCGGGTCTCCGCGGAGCTGCCCCGGGCGGCCTGCTCGGCGGCGAACGGGCCGTCGGCGATCCCCACCCGGCTGCCCGGTATGTCGAACGTCTCCAGCCGGTCCAGCAGCTTCTCCGCCGCCAGCTCCTCGCTCCCGTAGAACCGGGCCGGACCGCGGGCCTTCAACGCGCACATGCCCGGGCGGATCACCTGGACGCCGGGGATGATCGCCTCCAGGCACGCGATCACCGGGTCGAACGCCCGCGCGTCGAGCACCGGGTCGTACTTCAGCACCACCAGCTCCGGGCACCGGGACTGCGCGTCCCGGGCCCGCTGCCCGCGTCGCACCCCCTCGGCCCGCGCAGCCGCCGACGTGGCCAGCACCTTCCCCTTCTCCAGCACCGCCACCGGCTCCCCCACTCCCCGCCCGGCCGCCACCACCGGCCAGTCCGGAACCCACACAACCACTGTCCGGACAAGCCCCCGCCCAGAACCGTTTGCCGCGCTGCCGGTACTCATCAGACTGCGGCACCGATCTGTGCGGGCCATTCCTCGTGCCAGGAGGAGGTGGCTGGTTCGGTGGGGTGGATGGTGCCGTCGGGGGCTGGGAGCCAGAGGTGGTGGCGGTGGTTGGTGGCGGCGCGGCGGCCGGTGACGGTGATCGTGGCCTGGCGGGCGGTGAGGAGACCTTCGCCGTCGCCGAGACCGGTCCAGGTGCTGCTCTCCACCTCGAACCGGGCCTCGCTGCCCGGCCAGGAGCCGACCGCCACCAGCATCGCGCCGCGGGTCCGGAGCCGTGCGGCGAGCCGGGACGCCTCGCCTGGTGTCACCTCACCGGGTGGGCGGACGACCACCACGGTCAGTGCATCGACCAGCGCGGCGACGACGTTGAGCCAGTCGTGGCCGGGGTCCGGCACGAGCACGAGACGCTCGAGGTCGACGCCGAGCCCGCGCGCCGCCTCCGCCCCGAACGAGGGCACCCCGACCACCCCGCACCACGCCCCCTCGGCGGACGGACCGGCCATCAGCGCCATCACCAGGGCGGCGCTGCCGCGCACGGAGTACGCCGACCCGCCCCGCAAGCTCGCGCCACCCAGCAACTCGGAAACCGCCGGCAAGGTCGGCAGCTCCCGATCCACCCCGGCCGTGTCCAACGCCTGCTGCACCCGAGCCACCGACGGAACCCGAGTAACCCCCTCCACCGCAGCAAGCCGAACCACCTGCTCGGGCGCCTCCACCGCGTCCCCGAGGTGTGCATCCGGATCAAAGCTCGTCACCGTCGCCAACTGCTCAGGACGAGGGTCAGCCGGAGCAGGCGGAGCGGCCGGGGCGGCAGAGCTCTCTTTCAGGGCTTTGGCCTGGGCGAGAAGCAGCCGCGCCTGATCCAGCGCTGTCACCTTCGACGCCACCTTCGACGCCACCGTCGTGCTCCCCGTCATAACCCCATGTTCGAACACCTGTTCGAACATGTCAATCCGGTCGTCCACACCCCCGCGGCCGGTTAAAGTCGCGGGCATGCGACGCGTCGAGGACACTCGGTTCAGGGACGCGCTGCGGCAGGTCGAGGACAGTATCGACGACGCCTGGGACAGATTCTGCGGCGAGTCCGGAGTCACTCCCGGTACGCCGGAAGCCACCGAACTGGCCGAGCTCGTCCTGCAGGACACGTCCGAGTTCGGCTGGCGCGTCGTGGACGGAGCGCTCAAGCAGCTGACCTGCGAAGACTGCGGCAAGAGCCTCGGCGCCGGTGACGCCGGGTGCGCGAGCTGTGACCGCGCCAACGGGTTCCGCTTCGCCGCGCAGGAGGTCGACCGCCCGCAGGTCCCGCCAGGCAACGAGCACGCCCTCCGAGTCTCCTCCGCCGTCGCCCGGACCAGGAACCGCTACTCCCCGCGCGCCAGAGCCGGCTACGAACTCCTCCTTCCCGACCTCCTCGACGGCGCCCTCCCCACCACCCCGCAAGCCCAGCGGATGAAGGACCTGATCAACCAGCTCACCGACGACCAACTGGAGCGCCTCATCACCCCTGACGACCTGAAATAGGGTGGTGGTATGCCGAGGACTATTGCCACCAATACCAAGGTCGATCTTGAGGGGCTGCTGGAGTTTGTGCGGCCGCGTCATCACATGTTGTTGATCACCACGCGGGCGGACGGCTCGCCGCAGGCGTCGCCGGTGTCGGGTGGGGTGGACGAGCAGGGCCGGATCGTCATCTCGTCGTACCCGGAGCGGGCCAAGAGCACCAACGTGAAGCGGACCGGCCGGGCCAGTGTGCTCGTCCTCTCCGACGACTGGAACGGTGCATGGACCCAGGTGGACGGTGCAGGTGAGGTCATCGAGCTACCGGACGCCGTTGAGCCACTCGTCGACTACTACCGCTCGATCTCCGGCGAGCACCCCGACTGGGACGAGTACCGCGAGGCCATGCGCACCCAGGGCAAGTGCCTGATCCGCATCACCCCCGAGCGCTGGAGCCCGGTCGCAACCGGCGGCTTCCCGGCCAGGCTGGCGGACTAGGGACTGGGAGCCACGCTCTCATGCGGACGGCGCTGGTCGTCCATGCGCACCCGGACGACGAGGTGTTCGCGACCGGCGCCGCCACCTCCGCACTGAGCGAGCAGGGCTGGTACGTCGTACTCCGAGTGGCCACCGCGGGAGTCGGCAGTGCGGCCGACCACCTCACCGCCTCCTGCGAGCTCCTCGGCATCGACGAGTGGGACTGGCTCGGCACAGAGGATCAGTGGATCGACGACGGCGGCCATGCCGGCCCGCAGACGCTGGCCGCCGCCGAGCCCGCCACCATCGCCGAAGAGATCGAAATGGCAGTGCTAGCGGTAGAGCCGCAGCTGCTGCTCACCGTGGGCAGCGACGGCCTCACCGGCCACCCCGACCACATCGCCATCTCGCAGGCAGTGCAGCTGGCGCTGGAGCGGGTGCACTGTCGCACGTTGGGTGCACGGCTGCGAGCGCAGGATGTGCGGGCAGGTGAGCAGCTGCTCCAGCAGTTCGTGGCCGGGCAGCCCGGATCCGGGCGGATGGTCGGCTGCGGACCCGAAACGCCGCTCGAGGACCTGACCACGACCCGGGACCAGCGCCGCCGCCAGGCAATGGACGAGTACTACCCGGGCCTGGGCACCCAGCCGCTCGAAGAGCTGACCAAGACCCACAACCCCAGCAGCGACGGTTTGCTGCTCAGAGCGGTGTACGACGCCACCAGCTGGCAGACAGACCGGTTCGAAGAGCTCAGCGCGAGCGACGCTCCATCGTCTCGGTGATCCGCTGCATGGCGCCCTCGAGGTGCTGACGCAGCGCCGCGTCGGCCCCCTCCTCGTCGTGCTCCACGCACGCGTCCAGGATGGCCTGGTGCTCGCGCCGCGTCTGCTCGATCCGCGCCTTCGTCTGCCGGGAGCCGAACCGGTACCGCTCGCTGTTCTGCCACACCGGCTCGATGGCGCGCGGCAGCCACCGCGACCCACCCGCCCGGTAGATGGCGAAGTGGAACTCGGTATGGGCCTGCCGGGACGCGATGTTGTCGCCGAGCTTCGACAACCGGACATGCTCGGCCAGCGCGGCCCGGGCCGTCGCCGCGTCCGACTCGGAGAACCGGGTGGCGGCGGCTCGTACGGCGAGCGACTCCAGCGCGAGGCGGGTCGCGTGCGTGTCCCGCAGGTCCTCCATCGACAGCTCACGGACCCAGGCGCCCTTGTGCGGCACAATCTCGACCAGGCCGAGCGCGGCCATCCGGCGCAGCCCCTCGCGGATCGGCATCTGGCTCATGTCGAGCCGTTTGGCGAGCTCCTCGAGCCGGAGCGCCGTACCGCTGGGCAGCTCGCCGGACAGGATGAGCTCGTGCAGCTCGGCGGCGGCTTCCTCAGCGAGCGTACGACGGCCGGCCGGTCCCCCAGGTGTGAGCTCGAGTCGTCGGGTCATCGGTTGCCGGCTGCCTCTCTCTCCTTCGCGCAGACAAGCTCTGCATACAACTCTGGGAGGTAACCGTAGCTGCCGGGTGGGCATCTCGGCGCGTCAAACGAAAGATTGCTCACGAATCCGCACCACAGGGCCTCAAAGGACCGACAGATCCAGCAGCACCCGGCCCGCCTGACGGTCGAGTACGTCGGCGACCCGGTCCGCGGGTACGACGTCGTAGTCCGCGCGCCACGACGCCGGCGCGATGTCCGCCAGGGCCTGACCGACCGCGTCCGCTGCCGGCGTGGTCCGCTGCACGTTCACCGGGAGCACGCGCAGGTCACGACCGATCAGCTGGTGCAGGTCGAGCGTGGTGAACTCCCCGGCCTTGTAACCCAGCAAGGCGATCCGCCCACCCGGCGCGAGGTGCCCGAGCACCCCGCTGGTCACCGGACCGCCCAGGGTGTCGATGGCCGCGTCACACCACGGCAGCTCCCGGCCAACCTGTCCCAGCCCGTCCACGCGCACGATCTGGTCCACCAGCCCAGCCGTGGCATCCGCGAAGTCGTCCAGCCCCACCAAGCCGATCACCCGCGCCGCACCAGCCGACCGAGCGGCCACAGCACACAGCCGCCCGACCAGACTGGTCACACCGGTGACGACGACGGTCTCGCCGGTCAGCACCTGAGCAACCCGCCGTACTGCGGTATGCGCCGTCAACGCCTGCGTCAGCAACGCCAGCGCCACACCAGGCTCCAACGACGACGGCAGCCGGTGTACGGCGGCATCCGGTACGACGGCGTACCGCCCCCACACGCCGGACCGCGTCACGCCAACGCCTTCGCCCCGGACGACCACTGACGTGCCAGGCTCCAATGACGAAGAGGTCACCACGACCCCGGTGCCCTCCGACCCCGGCACGAACGGCATCGACGGCTGCTTGCCCGCCAGCGTGGACCGGTCCTGCGCGGTCACACCCGCCAGCCGCATCTCCACCAGCGTCTCACCAGGCCCCGCGACGAACTCCAGCTCGTCGGCCTTCAACTGCTGTCCTGGACCGTGGCTGTGCAGCACAGTCCCCCGCGTACTCATACCCATTCCCCGTTCACCACGATTTGATATCTGATCACAAACTCGATCAGGGCGAAACCACGTCTCAGCACGCGGAGACCTCCTTCGCCAGCGGCCGGGTGAGTTCCCCGGCGGCCGCGGACCGCGCGGCGGACACGACGTCGCTGCCCATCGGGAACGGCCAGTCGCTGCCGGCCAGCACCCGCTCGGGCCCGAACGTCTTCGTCAACAGCTCCAGTACGGCGTCGTCGTGCACCAGGTCGTCGACGTAGAACCGGCGCAGCGCCTCGGCGACCGGCAACGACACCGGTTCGATCCCAGGGCGGCTCTGGTCGATCCCACGCTGCCACCGGCCGGCCACCGCCGCCGTCACACCACCCCCATGGCACAGGCAGAACCGGATCCCCGGAAACCGCCCCGGCACGTCCGCGAAGACCAGTTCGGCCGCGGCCAGGCCGGTCTCGTACGGATTCCCCAACAGGTTCGACAAGTAGAACGACCGAAGCCGCTGGTCGTCACTGTGGCCCGGGTGAATCAGCGTGAACGCCTCCAGCGCGTCCAGCACCCGCCACACCGGGTCCAGCCCGGCATAGCCCGGCGTACCGAGCGCGAAGCCGCTGAAGACACCCTCCTGCGCCAGCTGAGCGGCCACAGCCGGCGCTGACGGGTCGTGCAGCGGGAGCTGCGCCAGCACCCGCAGCTGCGGCGTAGCGAGCTCACGCAGCCCCTGGTTCACCAGCGAGGCCCACTCAGGCCCAGCGTCGTACCGGAAGAGAGCCGGCGGGACGGACACCACTGCACCATCCAGCGACTGCGAAGAGACCCAGTGCAGCAGCGCTGCCGGGTCCGCGAGCCGCTGCAGCGGCAGGCGCTCACCGTCGACCAGGAGCGCGCCATGGTCGACGGACAGCCCGAAGTCACCCCGATGCGCCGCCGACAGCACGGTCGGCGGGATCAGGTGCGTGTGGACGTCCCAGCCGGCCATGTCAGCGGGCGTCCTCGTCGTTGGCGTAGAACGACGGCCGCTCGGGGTAGTGCGGTCCGTCGTACACCTCGAGCAGGACCGACGTCTCCTCGGCGAGCGTCGGCCCGTGCACGCGGCCCTTCGGGTTCCAGTAGAAGCTGCCCTTGGTCAGCGTGACTCCGGTCGGCACGTACGTGTACCGCCCGGACAGACAGAACATGAACTGGTTCGACGCGTGGCTGTGCTCGCTCGGGATCCCCGAGCCCTGCTCGAACCGCACCAGCGCGATCGACGCCTCGGTCTCCGGGTCGCGCCACAACATCTTGTGCGACAGCCCACCCAGCGACTTCTCCACCCACTCCAGGTCGTCCGTCTGCAGCAGGACCTCCCGCAGCGGCTCGTCGAAGCTGCTCATGGCACCTCCCGCCCGGTGACGTGCTTGTACAGCTCGAAGGCCACGCCAGGTGCGTACGGCGCCACAGCCGCGATATGCCCGTCCGGCCGGATCAGTACGACGCTGTCCGCCGGTACGCCGTACCGCTTGGTGGCCACGCTGCCCGGATCGAACAAGGCCCGGTCGCGCAGACCAGAGTCGTGAGGCGCGTCCCAGCGCGAGACGGCGAAGTGCTGCAACGCCGGCGACTCGTTTGCCGGGATCACCGGGCGACGCCGTACGTCGGTGAAGTAAAGCGCGACGAACGAGTCCCGACAGAGTTCGTGGATCGTGACCCGGCCCGTCGGGCTCTGCAAGGTCAGGTCCGGCGCCCGGTCACCTGCGCGCACCGCAGGCGGTGCCTCGCTGGTCGCCACCATCGACCAGTCGCCCACGCCCTCCACATCGAGCCGCACACTGAGCAGAGTCCGGTTGTACGCCGTCGCCCACGCGCCGGTGCCTTCGGTCACCGCACCCCGCTGCTGAGCCATGTACTTGCGGGCAGCCTCGGCCATCTCGCCCGAGCCGTCGATCGCCACCGGCCGCTGCTCCTGCTCGTACCCGTCGAGCAGCTCCGGTGACGCCCAGCCCCGCAGCACCCAGGCCAGCCGCCAGGGCAGGTTCGACGCGTCCAGCGCACCGGTGTTCAGGCCGAGCGCCCACATCGGCGTGATCAGGTGCGCCGCGTCTCCCATCAGAAAGACCTTGCGGTCGCGCGTCCACTTCTCGGCGACCCGATGGTGCACGTTGTAGATGACCGAGCCCATCAGCTCGATCCGGTCCACTTCGCCGATGAACTGCTTGACCTTCACCAGCAGGTCCTCGTCGCCAGGGGTCTCGGCACCCGGTGCGAGCGGGAACAGGAACCGCCAGTTGTCCGGCTGCCGGATCAGCACCATCCACTCGGACTTGTCCGCGAAGTAGGCGAGGTACGGGTAGTCACGCGCGTTGTCGACGTCCAGGTCGACCACCACGTCGATCAGCATGTACCGCTCGGCCAGGGTCTCCCCCACGACCTTCACCCCGAGTGCGTCGCGGATCCGCGACCGCCCGCCGTCGCACGCCAGCAGGTACGACGCCTCCAGCTCCTGCGGGCCGTCCGGCGTCTCCAGCTGCAGCACCACGCGGTCGTCGCGGACCTCGAACGAGGTCATCCGGTGCTGCGTCCGCACCGGCTCCGGCAGCGCCGCCGCCAGGATCGGCTCCATTTTCTGCTGCGGCAGGTTGATCACGAACGGGAACTGGGTGTCGTTGACCAGCTCGGACAGCTGCACCGACGCCCGCGGCGTATTGGTGGCCCGGTCGATGTCACCGATCTCGTCGATCCGCAGCGCGGCGGACAGGATGCCGTCGACCGCGCCGTACCGGTTCCAGATCTCCAGCGTCCGGCTGAGCGTCGTACCGGCCTTGGTGTCGGACGACAGGACGGCGTCCTCCTCCAGCAGCACGTACGGGATGCCGTAGTGCGCTAGACCGAGCGCGGTGGTCAGACCGATCGGTCCGGCACCCACGACAGCGACAGGCAGTTGGTTCACTCGTTCACTCCGGGCAACTCGATAAAGCTCGTGAGCTTGGCAAAGGCCCGTTCCCGGGTCAGCACCGACCCCGTCATCGCGGCGGCGTCGGAGAGCAGGAACAGCAGCGGTCCGACCACGTCGTCGGGGTCGCCGATACCTATGGTGTCGCGCCAGTGCTCCCGGTCGGCACCGGCGTTCGCTCCGCGGAACTGCGCGGTGTCGATCACGCCCGGCGCGACCACGTTCACCCTGACCCGGTGGTCGGCCACCTCAGCAGCCAGCGACTTGGCAAAGGCCACCAGCGCCGCCTTGCTCGCCGCGTACGCCGACGCGCCCGGGTAGCCCGTCGGAGCCATCCCGGAGGTGAACACCACCACCGAACCGGACTGCTGCGCCACCAGGTGCGGTACGACGGCCTGACACGTCCAGACGACGCCGTCCAGGTTCACCTGCAGCGTGCGAGTCCACTCGGCCGGGTCCATGTCCAGCACCGACGACCGGGGCTGGACGGCAGCACCAGCGACCAGACCGTTGATCCGCCCGTGCCGCTGCACAACGGCGTCTACGGCTGCGGCCACAGCGGACCGGTCCGCCACGTCGACC
This sequence comes from Kribbella sp. NPDC026611, assembly GCF_040638345.1. Taxonomy (NCBI): domain Bacteria; kingdom Bacillati; phylum Actinomycetota; class Actinomycetes; order Propionibacteriales; family Kribbellaceae; genus Kribbella; species Kribbella sp. NPDC026611. Next base: position 240,499 of record NZ_JBEZYC010000004.1, on the reverse strand, counting down.
TCGACGTACTCGACCCCGTCTGCCGGCGGGGTGACGTCGAAGACCACCGCAGTGCCACCACAGCCGTTGACTGCCTGTGCCAGCGCCGCACCGATGCCCTGGGCACCCCCGGTGATCACCACGACCTCACCGGTCGCATCGAAGCTCACCTTCATGACGTCTCCTTCTGCTTCGACGTCATGGTCTCGGTGATCCGCTGGAACGCGCCGGCCAAGTGGCTCCGCAGCGCCCGCTCCGCCTCGTCCGGGTTGCGGTCCACGCACGCGTCAAGGATCGCCTGGTGCTCCTGCCGGCTCCGCTCGATCAGGAACGCCGTCGGCCGGCTGCCGAACCGGTACCGCTCGCTGTTCTGCCAAACCGGCTCGATGGCCCGCGGTAGCCACTGCGACCCGCTGGCCCGGTAGATAGCGAAGTGGAAGTCCGCGTGCGCCTGCCGCGCACCGGCCGAATCCTCCGCCCGGGACAAGCGGAGGTGCTCGGCCAGTGCCGCAGCCGCCTTGCTCAGGTCCTCCTCCGAGAACCGCTCAGCAGCAGCCCGTACGGCGAGACTCTCCAGCGCCAGCCTGGTCTCGTGCGTGTCGCGCAGATCGGCCAGCGACAGGTCACGCACCCACGCACCGCGGTGCGGGATGATCTCGACCAGTCCGAGCGCCTCCAGCCGTCGCAGCCCTTCGCGGACCGGCATCTGGCTCATCTCGAGCCGACTGGCCAGCTCCACCAGCCGCAGCGGCGTACCGCTCGGCAGCTCACCGGACAGGATCAGCTGGTGCAGCTCAGCGGCCGCATGCTCGGCCAGCGTGCGCCGGCCGCCCTTGCCGCCGCCTGGCAGCAGCTCCAACGGCCCGCTCATACCTTGCTCACCTTGCTCACTTTGTTACGCAGCTCGCCCAGCTTGTCGGCGCGGGTGACGACCACGTCGCCGTCCTGCAGGAAGACCTGCGGCTCCCGCGCGTTGCCGATGCCCGCCGGCGTGCCGGTCAGCAGCAGGTCGCCAGGGCGCAGCGTCATCCCGAAGGACAACTCGCTGATCAGCGTGGCCACGTCGAACGCCATCTGCCGGGTCGATGCGTCCTGGCGGACCTCACCGTTCACCAGGCACTGCAGCTGGATGTCTTGTGGGTCACCGACCTCGTCCGCGGTCACGATCCACGGCCCGAGCGGCATGGTGTTGTCGATGCTCTTCCCCTTCAGCCACTGACCGCCGTGCGCCCGCTGGAGGTCCCGCTGGGACACGTCGTTCGCCAGCGTGTAGCCCCAGACATGGTCCAGCGCCGTCTCGGCCGGGATGTTCCGGCCGGTCTTGCCGATCACCAGCGCGACCTCGGCCTCGTAGTCCCACTTGGCGGAGATCGCCGGGTCCCAGGCGATGTCGTCGTACGGACCGATCACCACGTCCGGTCCCTTGGTGAAGAAGGTCGGGTGCTCGGGCCGCTCCACGTCCTGCCCCTCGCGCTTGCCCTTGCTCTCCTCGAAGTGGTCCCAGTAGTTCCACCCCGTACAGAGGATGTCCCGCCGGAACCGCGTCAGCGGTGCCCGCACCATCCCTGCGTTCCAAGGGATCGACTCCCCTGACAGCGCTGCCCCGTTGGCCACCACGCCGGTCAGATCAGTTGCCGACAGCAACTGAACCAGGTCCCCCTCGAGCACGCCGGGCACGTCCCGCCCGGCATGCGACACCATCACGTACCGCATCTCAGGTCCACTCGACGCCGCGCACAGCAATCACCCCCGGTCATGCGACAACCGCTATCGCGTTGATCTCGATCAGGTAGTCCGGATGTGCGAGCTTGCTGACCTCGACCATGGTCGACGCCGGCAACGGCTCGGTGAAGTACTGCGCCCGGATCTCGTGGATCCTGGCGAAGTCCTCCATGTTGCGCACGTACACATCCACCCGGCAGACGTCCGCGAGCGTCCCACCGGCGGCCTCGACCGCCGACCTGAGGTTCTCGCACACCTGCCGGGTCTGCTCCTGGACGTCCCCGACGCCGGCGATACTGCCGTCCGGGCGTCGTGCAGTCATCCCGGACACGAACACCAGCCGCCCGGTCGCCTCCACCGTGGTGGCCTGCGAGAACACACCGTTCGGGCTGCGCAGCGCGGTCGTCGAAACCTGTTCCTTCGCCATCAGCTCAGTGCCCCTCCCGCCGGTACGACGGCACCGACCGCACGCGCCGCCGCCAGCAGTCCGTCCAGTCCCGACCGCTCGATCAGGACACCGTGCCGGCGCTGCTGCGCCGCCCGCTCGGCCTCGATCTCACCGGGCAGGTAGAGCCGGTTCACGCCCGGAGCGGTCGCACTCCCCCGGACCCGCGCGGCCAGCCCGGACGAGCGCCGCCGGAAGCTCTCCACCCCACCCATCAGCTCGGGGTCGATGGCCAGGAACAGGTGCGCGCAGTCGTTCGGCCGGTCCGGCTCGCGGTACAGCGGCCGGACCTGGTCGCCCCACCCGCCGCCGCTGAGGACACCGGTCAGTACGTCGATCATCAGCGCCAGCCCGAAGCCCTTGTGCCCGGCGGCCGGCAGCAGCATCCCAAGCACCGCCTCCTCGGCGTCGGTGGTCGGCGTCCCGGACCGGTCGGTCGCCCAGGTCTCCGGGATCGGCCGCCCGGCCGAGGCGGCCAGCCGGATCTTGCCCAGGGCAACGGCCGAGAGGGCCATGTCCAGCACGATCTCCACGCCGGCCGAGGTCGGTACGGCGATCGCCAGCGGGTTGTTGCCGACGATCCGCTCGGCGCCGCCGGGGGCGGGCATCAGCGGAGTCGTGTTCGACATCGCGATACCGATACACCCGGCCTGTCCGGCCTGCATCGCCCACCGGCTGGCCGCGCCGAAGTGGTGCGCATTCCGCACCGAGACCAGGCCGATGCCGTAGCGGCCGGCCCGCTCGATCGCGTGTCCCATCGCCTGCGGGCTGGACAGCTGACCCATCCCGCCACGCGCGTCCGCGACCAGCGCGGCGCCGGCGTCGTACAGGATGTCGAGCTCGCGCTCGCGGGTCACCCCGCCGGCGTTCAGGCGCTCGACGTACATCGGGACCAGCATCACGCCGTGCGAGCTGACGCCGCGCAGGTCGGCCTCGATGAGGGCGGCGGCGATCTTCCCCGCGTCCTCAGGGTCGAAGCCGACCGCGGTGAAGACGGCCGCAACGGTCGCCTCCAGCCAGGCCGGACGAACAAGGACGCGCCGGTCCGCGTCGGAGGCTTGTGCGGTCACCGCTTCTCCTGGGCCCAAGGCAGCAGCAAGTGCTCCAGTAGCACCAGTGCGTAGAACAGGACGATGCTCATGATGCTGAGCAGCGTGATCGCGGCGAACGCCAGTGTGGTGTCGGCGCTCGCCCCGGACTGCTGGATCACGTACCCGAGTCCCTTGGTGGCACCAACGAACTCGGCGATCACCGACCCGATCACCGCGAGCGAGATCGCCACCTTGAACCCGGTGAAGATCTGCGGCATCGCGAACCGGAGCCGGAGCTTGAAGAACTCCTGGGCCCGGGTGGCCTTCAGCGAGCGCATCAGCTCGACCAGCTCGGCCGGCGTCGACTTCATCCCCTGCGCGGTCGAGATCACGATCGGGAAGAAGCACATCAGCAGCACCATCAGGACCTTCGGCCACTGGCCGAAGCCCCACCAGACCACCAGCAGCGGCGCGATCGCCACCTTCGGGATCGAGTTGACCATCAGCAGCAGCGGGTAGACCAGCCGCTCCAGGATCGCCGAACGGACGATCACCAGCGCGATCGGTACGCCGACGGCGATCGCGAGCAGGAAGCCCTCGACCGTCTCCAGCAACGACGTACCGGTCTCCTGCAGCAGCTCACCCGGCTGCTCGAAGAACTTCAGCACCACGGCCCACGGCGTCGGCAGCAGGAACGGCTCGATCTTGAACACCAGGATCGCGCCCCACCAGATCCCGAACACCGCGACCAGACCGACGACCGGCAGCAGGACGGCGGCCACCGGCGAGCTGGTCAGCCACGAACGCTTGGTCACCGCGGCCACACTTCCTCGACCAGCCGCTCCGCCACCGGCGGGGTCTTGTCCGCGAGCAGCCCGTGCAGCTTCGCGCTGATCGTGGCCACCTCGGTCACGTGCGCGTTCTGCCCGAGGCTGCGCGGGCGCGGGATGCCGATGTCGACGATCTCGCGCATCCGGCCCGGCCGCGGGGTCAGCACGACCACCCGGTCGGCCAGCACGACCGCCTCCTCGATCGAGTGCGTGACGAACACGATCGTGGTGGACAGCTCCATCTTGATCCGTTGCAGCTCCTCGGACAGCTCGGTCCGGGTGAGCGCGTCGAGCGCGGAGAACGGCTCGTCCATCAGCATCACCTGCGGGTCGCGGATCAGCGACCGGCACAGCGAGACCCGTTGCTGCATACCCCCCGACAGCTCGTGCGGCAGCCGGCGCTCGAAGCCTTGCAGCCCGACCAGCTCGAGCAGCTGGTGCGCCCGCTCGCGGTACTGCGCCTTGCCGCGATCGCCCGCCCCACGGTCGATCTCGACCGGGAGCATCACGTTCGACAGCACGTTCCGCCACGGCAACAGGGCCGGGCGCTGGAACATGAACGACACGTCCCGGCGCGGGCCGGTGACGGCCTCGCCCGCCACCCGCACCGAGCCGGAGGTCGGAGACAGCAGACCGGCGATCAGCCGGAGGAGTGTGGACTTGCCACACCCCGACCGGCCGATCAGCGTGACGAACTCGCCTGCTTGGACGTCCAGGTCGATCTTCTCGAGGGCAGTCACCTGGCCCTCGCGTCCGTCGAAGACCTGTCCCACACCGTCCAGGCGAATCATCCGGTCCGTGCGTCTCCTCTGCTTCCTCAGGTGTTCCGGGTGCCGCGTCAGGCCTTCGGCGCGAGGCTCATCGTGACCACGTCGTCGGCGGTGACCGCGCCCTTCTTGATCGCCTGGTACTTCTCCAGCAGCGAGATGATCGTGTTCACCCGGGTGGGACTGACGTCACCGAGTGGACCCTTGAAGGTTGCCGGCTTGGTGTAGTCCTTCATGATCTCGAGCTCCTTGGTGGCCACCTCGAGATTCGTGTCCGGGACGTACTTCTTCAGGATCGCGGCCGACCCGGCCGGGTCGTTCACGGTGTCCTGCAGACCCTTGAGCAGCGCGGCGGTGAACTTCTTCACCTGGTCCGGGTGGTCCTTGGCCAGGTCGGTCCGGGTGAGGATCGCGTTCCCGTACAGGTCCGGCAGCGCGTCGCCGTACGACAGCTTGATCACCTTGCGGTGCTTGTCGTCGGCCTTGGCGATCAGCGGCTCGCCGACCATGAACTGCCCGATGCCCGACACCTTCCCGCTGCTCAGCAGCTTCGGCAGCGCCGGCGGCGGCGACGGGATGAACGCCACCCTCTTCGGGTCGATGCCGACCGCCGCGGCGTAGACCGGGAACATCACCGTGTTGGTCGAGCCCGGCTGGTCGCCGATGCTCTTGCCCTCCAGGTCCTTGGGCTTGTTGATGCCCATTCCCTCCAGCGACATGATCCCGGCCAGCGACTTCTGGTGGATCATGCCGACCGTGGTCACCGGCAGCTTCTGCTTGCCCAGGGTGATCACGATCGCGGTGAAGTCGCCGATGCCGTAGTCGGCCTGACCACCGGCCACCAGCTTCATCACGTCGACGGTGCCGGACCCGCGGTTGATCTTGACGTCGAAGCCGGCGTCCTTGAAGTACCCCTTGTCCAGCGCGACGTACGCGTACGCCTCGCGGCCGAAGGCGTTGAACGAGGTCAGGTAGCTGACCTTCGTCAGGCCCTTGTCGCCGGCCGCCTTGTCCTTGTCGTCCCCACTGTTGCACGCACTGACCAGGGCGAGCCCCAGGACCGTCACCAGGGCGATGACGGAACGCCTCAACCTCATATCGACCTCTCTCGTCCCGATATTTGATCAAACATCAAATATGGAAAGGTGGTCAATCCGCTCACGGGGACTTCACCCGGACTTTACGTCCGGTGCGCCGGGGTCCTCGTCGAGCCTGCTGGCCACCGATCCTGGAGCCGTTCCCCATACCTGTCCGTCCGGACGGGCACCCGCCCCGACCACAGACCGTACCTGCCTTGACAGCAGATCGCGACGCCCGCGAGCGCCGAACCGGGCCGCACCCCGTCAAATTTGCGTAAACCCCGTGCGTTACGTGATTCAGCCCACCCGCTGGAGCCCGGAACAAGGGTTTCCCGGCGCTCACTCGGGGGAGGGAGGTGGCGACCCGGTCCGGTTTGACACCATGAAGAGATGACGGACGGCGTAGTACAGCGCGGCGCGGCCGATCCGTCACGCGGAACAGACGCGGCACCTGAGCCGCCAGCCGGAACAAGACTGGTCCGCCGGTTCTGGTACGCCGTCAGCAGTCTGTGGCGGCCGTCGACGTACCTGCGCTGGGTCTACCTGCTGCTCGGCGCCGCACTGGTGCTGGCCTTCATCCTCGTCGACAGCGCGCTCGGCGCGGTGGTCGGCGACCTCGGCATGCCGAAAGTTGCCACCGGCATCATCTGGGTGCTGCTCGGGCTGGTCCCACCGGTCGTGCTCGGGCTGCTGCCTGCCGTCCGCGAGGTGCAGGGCATCGCGGTCGAGTCGTTGCTCGCGGTCCGGTTCGAGGAGAAGCCGCTCGGGCCGGCCCGGACCTGGGCGCAGCGGCGGCGGACCACGCTGTGGTTCTGCCTGCACCTGATCTCGGGCGGGGTCGTCGGCACCGTCAGCACGATCGTGTTCGGCGTCGGCGCGATGTGGCTGGCGGCACCGTTCCGCTCCCCCGGGACGCGGGACGTCGTACCCGGGATGGAGTACCGCGTCCGCGGCAACTGGACCGACCTGTGGATGCCGGCCGCCGCGATCGGTGGACTGGCCGCGCTCTTCCTGCTGTCGGCCGCGGTGGGTGCGCTGCTCGCGTACCTCGCGCCGCAGGTGCTCGGGCCGTCCGCCGCCGAGCGGATCGAACTGCTCGAGCGGCAGACCGCAACGCTTGCCGAGCGCAACCGTTTGGCCCGCGAGCTGCACGACAGCGTCGGGCACACGCTCAGCCTGGTGACCATCCAGGCGGCTGCGGCGCGACGTGTCCTGGCGACCGACCCGCAGTTCGCCGAGACCGCGCTCGCGGCAATGGAGACTTCGGCGCGGGCAGCGCTGGCCGACCTGGATCACGTACTCGGGCTGTTGCGCGACGACCGGCGGCCGGGGTCCCGGACCGCGCCGCAGACCACCCTCGACGCCCTCGACCGGCTGGTCGACGCGACCCGGGCCGGCGGGATCACGGTCGAGGTCGAGCGGTCGGGCCAGCTCGAGAAGCTGCCTGCCGCAGTGTCGCGGGAGGCGTACCGGATCGTTCAGGAGGGGCTCACCAACGCGATCCGGCACGCGGGCCGGCCGGCCAACGAGCTGACCGTGCGCTTATCGATCCGGCTGGACGGCTCCGGGCTGCGGCTCGCGGTGACCAACCCGGTCAGCGGCAAGTCGGACCACTCCGGCGGCGGCCGGGGGTTGGCCGGTATCCGTGAAAGAGTCGCCGTACTGCGTGGCTCGGTGGTGGCCGGTCCGGCCGACGACGGCTGGCGGCTCGCGGTGACGTTGCCGGTCGGCGTGACGAAGGGATGACATGAACCTATCGGTGGTCGTGGTCGACGACGAGCCGCTGATCCGCAGCGGGCTCCGCGCCATCATCAACGCCGAGCCCGACCTGAGCGTGGTCGGCGAGGCGGGTGACGGCGCCGAGGTGCTGCCGGTGGTACGCCGTACCCGTCCCGACGTCGTGTTGATGGATGTGCGGATGCCCGCGGTGGACGGCATCCACGCCACGCGGCTGCTGCTGGAGAGCCTCGACCCGGCGCCGCGCGTGCTGGTCGTCACCACGTTCGAGAACGACGACTACGTATACGACGCGCTGAGGGCCGGCGCGTCCGGGTTCCTGCTGAAGCGGACGCCGCCGGACGACATCATCGCCGCGATCCGCACGGTCGCGCGCAGCGAGTCTCTGCTGTTCCCGGAGGCGATCCGGTCGCTCGCGCTGGCCCACGCCGGGAGCCCCACGTCGACCGGTCTCGACGAGTACCAGCTGACCGAGCGGGAGCAGGAGGTCCTGCGGTTGATGGCCCGCGGCCTGTCCAACGCGGAGATCGCGGAGGAGCTCATCCTCGGCCTGCAGACGGTCAAGACCCACGTGGCGAACGTGCTGGCCAAGCTGAACGCGCGGGACCGCACGCAAGCCGTGATCCGCGCCTACGAGTCAGGCTTCGTGCCCCTGCACTAACACTGCACTAAGACTGCACTAGTCCAACTCGTCGGCGAGCTGGCACGCGTTGTGCAGCGGATCGACGGTGTTGGCCTTCATCGCGACCCGCCGGAGCAGCAGCCGGAAGCTCTCGCGCTCGGAGTCGTCGAGGACGCCGAGCACCTCGTCCTCGGTGGCGCGGAGCCGGAGCTCGAGCTGGCAGAGCAGGTCGGTGCCCTGCTCGGTCGGCGCAATCAGACGGGCCCGCCGGTCGGCCGGGTCCGGGCGACGCTGCACCAGGCCGGCCTTCTCCAGGTCGTCCAGCAGGTACGTCATCACGGTCCGGTCCACGCCGAGCTGAGCGGCTAGGTCGAGCTGACGCTTCGGGCCCTCGGCCTTGGTGGTCGCGAGCACCTGGTAGCCGCGCGGGCCGCCGGGAACGCCCTCCAGGGCGACGCCTGACGCCTTCGCGTACCGCCGGAAGACCACGCCCAGCGCCCAGCCGAGATCGGCCTCCACCGGCGCGCCACTGGGCTCGACGCCGCGGACGGGCGCGGCCGCGGTGTCGGGCGAAGTACTGGTCACGCCTCCATCGTACGTGGTCTACGCCACCTAGAATATGATCTGGCTTGAATATGTTCTGTGCGACAGACTATCTTCGAAGCAGCTCAACTGAGCCAGCCCCCAAACTCGATGGAGATCATTGATGAGCACCCTGTTACGCGTCGATGCCAGCATCCGGCTGGAGGGTTCGGTGTCCCGCGCCCTGGCGGACAGCGCCGAAGCCGCCTGGAGGGCGGAGCACCCGGACGGCATCGTCGTACGACGCGACCTCGGGCAGCACCCGCTGTCCGCGACCGTGTGGCCGACCCTGGCCCGGGCGCAGGTCCTCGGCCAGGACGCGGTGACCGAGGAGGACCGGCAGGCGCTCGCCGAGGCCCAGGCGGTCGCCGCGGAGGTCGTGGCCGAGGTCAAGAACGCTGACGCGATCTTGCTCGCCATTCCGCTGTACAACTACGGCATCGCCCAGCACGTGAAGACCTGGATCGACCTGCTGCTGATCGACCGGGACCTGGTCTACGGCTCGCAGCCGCTGGCCGGGCGCCCGGCGATCTTCGCGCTGGCCCGTGGCGGCGGCTACGGACCCGGTACGCCGAAGCACGGCTGGGACCACGCGACGCCGTACCTCGAGCGCATCTTCGGCGACGTGTTCGGCATGACGATCCGGACCGCCGCGGCCGAGCTCACGCTGGCCCCGGTGACGCCGGGGATGGAGGAACTGATCGACGCCTCGAAGGTCTCGGAGTCCGCGGCACACGTCGAAGCCGAGACGCACGGCACCACGGTCGCCCGCGAACTGATCGGGCGCGCGGCCTGACCGGTCGCTGAGCTGTTTTCTGAAAGCTTCAGTGGTGCCGAGCTCGAGCCGGCATCACCGGGGCCGCCAGGTCGACAGGGTGACGGACAGCGTCACGATCGCAGGTTCCGGGAGTACGGCGATGCGCTGCAACAGCTCCCGGTAGTTCAGGTGGCGCGCGCTCGGCGTCATCAGCACCAGCTGCTCGACCGCGGACCGGTCGAGCCGCATGACCTCCTCGACCAGCTCGCTGCCGACACGTTCGAACTCCCCCGCCAACGACTCCTGCAGTCGTCGCTCCTTCTCGGCGTCGACGCTGACCAGCCCGAGTACGTCGACCAGCTGAACGAGATGATCCTGGTTCGGGGTGACCACCAGCAGGCGGCCGTCAGGCGCGAGGACGCGAGCCATCTCGGCCGCGTTGCGTGGGGCAAACACATTGAGCAGCAGCTGGACCGAGTCGTCCAGCAGCGGCAGCTCCTTCCACGCGTCGCACACCACGGAGGCGATCCGCGGATCCACCTTGGCGGCGCGGCGGGCGGCGTACTTGGACACGTCCAGGGCGATCCCGCGTCGTTCCGGCGCCAGTCCGAGGACTCCGGCCAGGTAGTAGCCCGTACCGGCGCCGACCTCCGCGACCACGTCGTCCGCGGCCAGCTCCGCAGCCAGGATCAGTGCGTCCCGGATCGGCGCGTAGTGGCCGCTGCCGAGGAAGACCGTCCGGGCGCCGACCATCGCGGCCGAGTCACCCTCGATGCCGTTGGACGCCGAGGGCAACAAGTTCAGGTAGCCCTGCTTGGCCAGGTCGTAGGCGTGGCCTTGCGGGCAGCGCGCCGTACGGTCGGTCAGCTCGAGCTGGTTGCTACAGACCGGACAGCGCAGTACGGCGACCAGGGCAGGATCCACCGGCTCAGGTTATGTCCCGGCTGGTGATCCGGGCCCAGGCGGCCGCGTAGAAGACGACCAGATAGCCGCCCTGGAGCAAGAGGTTGCGCGCTATCTCGTGCCAGTACGGCGGGTCGCGGAGCAGGTCGGCGAACGACTGCCAGCGGAAGATCAGCAGCCACGGGTGGATCGCGTGCAGCTGCGGGATCGCGGTCAGGATGCCGAGGATGACGAACGAACCGAACGTCGCCGCCATCGCGGCCAGCGGGGTCGAGGTCAGCGAGGAGATGAACAGGCCGATCGCGGCCAGGCCGAGCAGCGACAGCGAGATCACGACCGCGATCCCGAGCGCGCGGAGCAGGCCCTCCCCCAGCGAGATGGTCGAGCCGGAGAGCAGGAGGACGTCGCCGACCGGGAACAGGATGAAGCCGACGATCAGGCCGGAGATCCAGACCGTCATCGTCGCGGCCAGGCAGAAGATCGCGAGCGCGACCATCTTGGCGGCGAGCAGGCGGGAGCGGCCGGCCGGCGCCGTCAGCAGGTTGCGGAGGGTGCCGAGGCTGGCCTCGCCGGCCAGGGACTCGCCGGAGATGACGGTGACCGCGGTCGGCAGGAAGAACGGGAGCGACAGGCCGAGGCTGCCCACGATCAGGAAGAGACCGTTGCCGGCGATCTGCCCGATGAAGCCCTCGGCACCGCTGTCGGAGCCGGCGATCCGGATCGCGATCCCGATCAGCAGCGGGACCGCGGCCAGGACACCGAGCCCGACCTGCGTGCGGGCGCGGGCGAACACGAGCCGCAGCTCGGACCCGAACAGCGCGAGGGTATGCCGTCCGGCGCTCGGCCGCACGGCCGGGGACATCGCGGTGCCTGCGGACGCGCCCGCGACGGCGCCCGTCCCGGCAGCGCCCGTTCCCGCGGCGCCGGTTGCGGCGGCGCCGGTCTCGGCGGCGCCCGCTCCAGCGGGTGCTTCACTCTGCGACATCGAAGCCCTCTCCGGTCAGTGCCACGAAGGCTTCCTCCAGGCTAGGGCGCTCCAGGCCGAAGCCGTGGATGCGGACGTCGGCGGCCACCAGGGCGGCCGCGAACTTCTCGATCGGCAGCTCGCCCGGATCACCCTCGACGACTTCCTCGGTCGTCTTCAGGTCGGTCACGCCCAGCCCCTGCAGCGTCTCGGCCGCGGCGGCGAGGTCCGGCGTACGGACGACCAGTCGCGGCCGGAGCTCGGAGCGCAGGTCGGCGACCGTGGACTGGCGCACCAGCTTGCCGCGGCTCATCACCGCGGCGTGTGTGCAGACCTGTTCGACCTCGGCCAGCAGGTGGGTCGAGGTGAAGATCGTCGTACCGTCGCTCGCCAGCTCGCGGAGCAGGTTGCGGACCTCGCGGGTGCCCTGCGGGTCGAGGCCGTTGGTCGGCTCGTCCAGGACCAGGAGCTCGCGGCGCTGCATCAGGGCGACCGCGATCCCGAGCCGCTGCCGCATGCCGAGGGAGTACGCGCGGACCTTCTTGCCGGCCGCGTTCGACAGGCCGACCCGCTCGAGCGCCTCGCCGGCGCGGGCCTTCCGGGTCTTCGGGTCGGCCGTCCGGTCGGCGGCGTCGAAGCGGAGCAGGTTGGCCTGGCCGGTCCAGAACGGGTAGAACGCCGGTCCCTCGACCAGCGCGCCGACCCGGGGCAGCACCCGGAGGTGCGCCTTCGGCATCGGCTCGCCGAGCAGCTCGACCTCACCGCCGGTGGGTGAGATCAGGCCGAGCAGCATCCGGATCGTCGTCGTCTTCCCCGAGCCGTTCGGCCCGAGGAAGCCGAACACACTGCCGGCCGGCACCTCCAGGTCGACCGCGTCCACTGCGACCTGTCCACTGTGGAACCGCTTGGTCAGACCCCGGGTCACGACCGGCGCGCTCGTCATGGTGCTCACCCTATTGCCCGCTCGGTGCTCGGCCCGGCGCCGACTCGCTCGTGGGCGGTGGTGGCCAGCAGGGTGGTCAGCGGGGCGCCTTGGCCGCGGCGGCCTGCAGGGTGTCCGGGGTGACCAGGCCGGCGAAGACCCGGCCGTCGTCGGTGATCAACGCGTTCACCATCTTGCTGGTCACCAGCTTCCCCTTGCCCCACGAGCCCTGCACCACCGGCGCCTTGGCCAGGAGCTGGCCGAGCGGGCCGTTGGTCAGCTGGGCGGTCTCGCCGCTCCGGATCATCGCGACGGCCTCCCAGCCCTCGCCGATCACGGTCGGCTTCGCGTCTGCACCCGGCTTGCCCTGGCCCGGCTTGAACGTGCGCGGAACCTCACGGTTCGGCACCTTCTCGCCCGGCGCGCCCGGCACCTTTCCGTCAGTCACCTTCACGCCCTTCGGCGGGGTGAACGCGAACGTGCTCGCCGAGGGTACGTCGAACGACACCGACGTGAAGCCGAACTCGACCGCCGCGTTCTTACCGCTCCGCGGCATCACGGTCACGTCCAGCGGGACCCACGTCTTGGAGTCGATCGCCAGGGTCACCGAGCCGACCGTGCTCTTGTCGGACTTCGGCACCAGGCGCAGCTTGTAGGCGTCCCGGCCGGCGACCTTCTCGGTCCCGCTGACCTGGACCTTGGTGGTCGGGTCGATCGCGTCGAGGAACTGCTTGGCCACCGCCTGCGGGTCGTAGTCCCGCGGCGTGACGCCCTTCTTGTCCGGCAGCGTCGGGTGCGCCGGAACGGTCAGCCTGGTGGCCTCGCGCTTGTCCGAGTCGTAGGCCCAGGCGGACTTGCCGTCCGTGGTCCAGACCCGCTCGGCCTGGTTGTCCAGCACCGAGACCCGCGCCTTGTCCGGCGTCGCGAACGCGACCCGCGCGGTGTGCTCACCGGTCAGGAACTCGGTGAACTGGCTCGCGCCCGCCACACCCGGTAGCACCGGGAGCCCCAGGTCGGTCTTCGAGTGCACCGTGCCGCTCAGGCCGTCGACCTTCGCGGTCTGCACCTTCGCGAGCAGGTCCTGCGCGGTGATCCCGGGCAGATGCGGCGACGACGCGTCGGCCACTGCCGGCCCGAGAAGCCCCACCCCTGCCACTACCGCGACTGACGTGACCGGAACCAACCACCGTCGACTGCGCTGCGTTGCACCCATATGTACAGCCTCGCACCGGCCGGTGGCCGAACCAAGGGGGGTCAGGGTGAGTTCACCCAAAAGAGTGAGCCCGGCGTACTACCGTGGTCGTACGCCGGTACCTCAGCGTGACTTCTCAGCGCGATTTCTCAGCTGGATTTCTCGGCGGGACTTCTCAGGCGACTTCTCAGCGGGACTGGAGGGCGTCCAGGGCCACCGTCATCGCGGCGGCGACGCGGAAGTCGAGGCGCTGGTCCTGGACCGTGATCCGGTAGCGGTCCCGGACCGAGATCTTCCGCTCCACCGACAGCACGGGCTGGCCGGTGCTCGCGTCGGTGAAGTCGAAGTGGAAGATGAACGGCAGCGGGATCTCGCCGACGAACGGGACGAACTCCCAGACCCGGCGGACGATCGCGACCGTCGGGTTGCGCTCGGTGCCGTTCGCGTACACCTCACCGGCCGTCAGCTGCCAGCTGGACCGGAGCAGGCTCTTCCCGAACTCCTTCTTGAACCACCCGATCGGCACGCCGTCGGCGTCCGTCACGTCGTACCCGGAGCCGAGGTCGATCGCCTTGCGGGCCTTGAACGAGAACACCGGCTGGCTCTTGGTGTCGTCGGTGTAGAACGTGACCTGCTCCTTGAGCGCCATCCGCTTCTGCTGCGCGAACGCCAGCAGCGCGCCGTCGGACCCGTCCGGGTTGGTGGCGATCAGCTCGTACTTGTTGGCCATCAGCGTGACCCGCTGCTTCATCGAGAACGCGGGGACGTACATCGGCTCGGTGGTCATGCGGAGGAGTGTGTCAGACCACAGGCTCGGGCACCCAGGGCCACACCCCGGGCGAGCGCCGCGGCCCGCTCCGACCGGTCCGATACCTCGACGACAAGGTGCGCGACGCCTTGCAGCCCGAGGTCCCGGGCGATCTCCACGCCGAACTCGACTGCTTCCTCCGTTGTCCGCGCCGGCCGCCAGAGGATGCCGAAGTCCTTGGCCGGTCGGTCCGTTCCAAGGTCGATGAGGAGTACGTCGGGCTGCTCGAGGGCCGCGCGGTCGCCGCCGACGACCAGGCGCAAGGTTTGTCCGGTGGTTACTGCCGCGGCGCCGGCCTGAACGGCGTCGTCGACGATCGAGGCGTCGCGGCGGCCCCACTCCTCGTGGTGGATCGCCCAGGTGAGCGGACGGCGCTTGGCCCAGCCCGTCCGGACGAGTTCGGGGGCGGCGGCGAACTCATCGACGTACCCGACGCAGAGGTAGCCGACGAGCTCGATGTGCGGCGGGAGGTCGAGGACGGCCTGTACTTCGGACGGTTCGAAGAAGGAGACCCAGCCGACGCCGAGGCCCTCCGCCCGCGCGGCGAGCCAGAGGTTCTGGATCGCGATCGCTGCCGAGAACCAGGTGGTGCGGGGGTCCGCGTGCCGGCCCAGGACGTGGCGGCCGCCGCGGCCGGGGTCGCAGGTGACGGCGATGTTCACCGGTGTGTCGAGGATCGCCTCGATCTTGAGTCCGTCGAATGCGGCGCGGCGGTCGTCGGGGAGGGATGCGGCGAAGGCGTCGCGCTGCGCGGTGGCCAAGTCGTGGATCTTGCGGCGGGTGGCGTGGTCCCGGATGACGAGGAAGTCCCACGGCTGACTGAGCCCGACGCTGGGGGCGCGATGAGCCGCTTCGAGCACCCTCGTCAGCAGATCAGCTGGAACTGGCACGTCAAGGAAGCCTCGGCGGACGTCTCGGCGCTCGGCGATCACGCGGTGGACGACCTCGCGGTCGTTTGCGTCGTAGCCGGGCGCTGGTAGGCGGCCGACGGCGACCGTTGCGTTGGTACTCCGCTGCTTCTGGACGATCAGCTGAGCACCTGCGGCAAGGACAGCCGCCTCGGCGACGCTCGGCGTACCTGTCAGCTCGTCGACCCGGGTGCTGGGGGTCGGTGTCGGTTGCTCGGCCAGGTCGGTCGCTTTGAAGGTGCATATGTCGACGCCGAGCTGCTTGAGGGCGGGCTCGTGTTCCCGGCCGTCCAGTGTGGCGACGAGGGTGATCTCGCCGTCGATGCCCTTTATTGCGCGGTCGATCAGCTCGCGGAGTTCGTCGTACGGCGTGCCGCTTCGGAGGCCGATGCCCAGGACGAGCCTCATGACTCGAACTCCCTGGCCGCCGCGACGAACCGGGCCGGTACGTCGGGTGTTGCCGTCCAGTGCAGATGTAGGTACGACGCGTGGACGTGGGGGCGGGCGATGCCTTCGACGCCGCCTGGCAGGTGCCAGGCCGGGCTCACGCCGTCGTCGGGCTCGATCGCGGTTCGGTGGAACTCGTGGCCTCGCACGCGGCGTCCTTCGTCGTAGAAGGTGGTGGTGGTCGCGGCTACGGCGGTGCGGTAGCCGAGGGTGAGCTTGCCGGTCATGTGTGCGGTCGCCGGGAGTACGCCGGTCAGTTTGTGGCCGTCGAGCTCGCGACAGAGGTAGAGGAGGCCGGCGCACTCGGCGACTGTGGGCATGCCGCTGGTGATCTTGGAGCTGACCTGGGTGTGGAGGTCTTTGTTCGCTGACAGGGCTTCTGCGTGTAGCTCTGGGAAGCCGCCGCCGAGATACAAGCCTGCGGTTGCCTCGGGCAACTTGTCGGTGAGGGGGTCGAAGGTGACTACCTCGGCGCCTGCGGCTCGCAGCAGCTCTGTGGTCTCGGTGTAGTGGAAGGAGAAGACCGGACCGGCCGCAACAGCAATCAGCGGCTGATGGCCCTGGACTGAGGTGAGCGGAGGAGCCGGATGCCCCGAGGTGGGGGTGGTTGCTGTGGCCCGATGTCCCGAGGTCGGGAGGATGCCCGTGGCCGGATGCCCTGCGGTCGGGGGGATTGGCGTGGCCGGATGCCCTGAGGCGGGGGTGGCCGCGGTGGCCCGGGGGTGGGTTACTTCGGTGGTTGGGTTCCAGGGGGTGAAGGCCTGGGGAGGGGCTGCTTTGGCGGCTGTTGTGAAGGTGGTTAGGTCTACGCCTTGGCGGACCAACTCGGTGGCGGCTGTTACTGCTTGTTCGGCTTGGGTTTGTTGTTCGGTGGCGGGGATCAGGCCCAGGTGGCGGCTGGGGACGGTCAGGCGGGGGTCTCGGCGGAGGGTGCCGAGGACGGGGATGCCGGTCGGAGCCACGCCGGCGCGGACCTCGGCTTCGTGGCGGTCGGAGCCGAGTTTGTTGAGGATGACGCCGACGATGCGGATCTCCGGGTCGTAGGCAACGAAACCCTGCACGACAGCGCCGACGCTGCGCCCGGCGGCCGATGCGTCGACGACCAGCACGACGGGAGCCTTGAGCAGCTTCGCCACGTGCGCGGTAGAGGCATAGCCGTCGGTCCCGAGCGCGCCGTCGTACAGACCCATCACGCCCTCGATGACGGCGATGTCGGCATCGGCGGCGCCGTGCGCGAACAGCGGTCCGACGCGCTCCTCCCCCGACAGCATCGGGTCGAGGTTCCGCCCGGGCCGTCCGGTCGCGACGGCGTGGAAGCCAGGGTCGATGTAGTCCGGGCCGACCTTGAACCCCGCGACCGTGTGCCCTGCCTGCCGCAGCGCACCCATCAGCCCGACAGCAACAGTCGTCTTCCCAGTGCCCGACGCGGGCGCGGCCACCACGACCCGCGGCACGCTCCCGGTCACCGCCGGATCACCTCAGGTGCGACCCCGCGACGAGTCTCGGGCGTTACCACTCGATGCCCTTCTGACCCTTTTGACCGGCGTCCATCGGGTGCTTGACCTTGGTCATCTGGGTGACCAGGTCGGCGGCCTCCATCAGCGCGGGATGGGCGTCGCGGCCGGTGATCACGACGTACTGGTGACCTGGACGCGTCGTCAGCGTCTCGACCACTTCGGCGACGTCGATCCAGCCCCACTTCATCGGGTACGTGAACTCGTCGAGGACGTACAGGTCATGCGTCTCGGCCGCGAGCCGGCGCTGGATCTCCCGCCAGCCCTCGAGCGCGTCCGCCGCGTGATCTTCCTCGGTGCCGGCCTTGCGGGACCAGCTCCAGCCTTCGCCCATCTTGTGCCACTCGACCGGCCCACCCTGACCGGTCGTCGCATGCACCTCGCCGAGCGCCTTGAACGCGCTCTCCTCGCCGACCTTCCACTTCGCGCTCTTCACGAACTGGAAGACCCCGAGGTTCCAGCCCTGGTTCCAGCCGCGCAGCGCCATCCCGAACGCGGCGGTCGACTTCCCCTTCATCTCGCCGGTGTGCACCATCAGCAACGGGCGGTTGCGCCGCTGCCGCGTGGTCAGTCCGTCGTCCGGTACGGCGGTCGGCTGTCCCTTCGGCATCTCAGGCCACCTTCCGGTCCATGACCGTACGGACAAGGTTGCCCGCAGCAACATCTCCGAGGTCGAGGTACTCCGCTCCGAGCGCACCCGCGAGCTCGCCCGCCAACCCGAGCCGGACCCCACGCCGCGGCTCGCAGTCGACGACCACGGTCGCGATCCCGCCCTGGGCCAGCCATCCCGCAGCCTGCCGTGCCCTGGCGAACGCGTTGTCCCCGTGCGTCGCCCGCCCGTCGGTCACCAGCACCAGCAGCGGGCGGCGGCGCGGGTCACGGATCGCGGCGATCCGCAGTACCTCGGCTGCTTGCAGGAGCCCTTCGGCGAGCGGCGTACGCCCACCGGTCGGGAGCGACTCCAACCGCCGTACGGCGGTCTCCACGCTGCCGGTCGGCGGGAGCGCGACGGTCGCGGCGGCGCCCGCGAAGGTCACCAGCCCGACGGTGTCGCGCCGCTGGTACGCGTCGAGCAGCAGCGAGACGATCGCCGTCTTCACCTCGCCCATCCGCTTCTTCGTCCCCATCGAGCCGGACGCATCCACGCAGAAGAGCACGAGATTCCCCTCTCGCCCTTCCCGCACGGCAAGCCGCACGTCCGCCGGCCGCACCCGCAGCCCGGCGCCCCTCCGCCCGCGCACCTGCTGGTACGGCGCCGCACTCCGGATGGTCGACAGCAGATGCAGCCGCCCCATCTCACGCCCAACCCGCGGACGATCGCCCACCACCCGCCCAACATCCGTGATAGCCCTCGACCGCCGCCCAGCAACCCCCACACCAGCCGCCTGCACACTGAGCAGCCGAGCCCGATACGGCTCAGAGCTACCGACAACATCTCCGACCGGCGCGACACCCGCCTGCTTGTCGGAGTCACCACCCGCCGGATCGCTCAACCCCCGGTCGTCCGCTCCTGCACCTGCGCGCCCACGGGGGTCGGCGCCGCCCGGGCCGTCCGAGTCGCTCGGGCGGTCCGCCCGGTGCGGGCCGTCCGCGCGGTCCGCGGCGTCGCCGGGGCCGGCGGGCTCGCCGCCTTGCTCCCCCCTCGGATCGGCACTCGCCGGGCCTCCGTTGTTCGCAGACAGTTCTGGGTCCGCGTCGGCAGTCGGCTCTTCGCGACCACGATCGTCCCCACCCGACCCCGGTCCATCACCATCCGGATCGTCATCCGGGGTGCTGTTTCTGATGGCTTCTTCGAGCGCCTGCTCGTCGAGCCCCGGGGTGTCGAACGGGTTCCGCCGCCGTCGGTGCGGCAGCGCGAGTTTGGCCGCGGCGCGGACGTCCTCGACCTCGACGACGGTGCGGCCGGACCAGGCCGCGTGCGCAACCGCAGTACGAGCCGTGACGAGGTCGGCGCGCATCCCGTCGACGTCGAACGCGGCGCAGATCTCCGCGATCTGCCGCAGGGCACCATCGGTCAGGATCACTTCGGAGAGCAGGTCCCGCGCCTTCACGATCCGCTCGGCGAGCTCACGCTGCGGCCCGTCGTACCGGACCACGAAGCCCTCCGGATCCGCCTCGTACCCGAGCCGTGCGCGCATCACCTCGACGCGTACGGCGGGGTCGCGGCTGGCGACCACGTCCACGGTCAGCCCGAACCGGTCGAGCAGCTGCGGCCGCAGCTCGCCCTCCTCCGGGTTCATCGTCCCGACCAGCACGAACCGCGCCGGGTGCGTGACCGAAACCCCGTCCCGCTCGACCGTCGCCCTGCCCATCGCGGCGGCGTCGAGCAGTACGTCGACCAGGTGGTCGTGCAGCAGGTTCACTTCGTCGACGTACAGCAACCCGCGGTGAGCAGCAGCCAGCAGACCCGGTTCGTACGCCGTGACTCCCTCGGTCAGCGCCTTCTCCAGGTGCAACGACCCGAGCACCCGGTCCTCAGTAGCCCCGACTGGTAGCTCCACCAACCGCGCAGGCCGAACGGCGCGTTCATCGGAGTGCGGGCCGTCCGGACAGCCGGCGTCCGGGTGATCTGGGTCGCAGGAGAAGCGGCACCCGGGTACGACGTCGACCGGCGGCAGGATCTCGGTGAGGGCGCGGACGGCGGTCGACTTCGCCGTACCCTTCTCGCCGCGGATCAGCACCCCGCCGATCGCCGGCGAGATCGTGGCCAGGACGAGCGCCAGCTGGAGCTCGTCCATCCCGACGATCGCGGTGAACGGAAACCCGTTCGATGACTTGGATGGCCTGGATGGCCTGGATGGCTTCGATGGCGCTGCCCGCACGGCGGTGGTCCCTTTCGTCGAGCGGGTGTCCACGCCCGCCACGGCAGTTGGCACGCCGGAACGGCAGCTCCGGCGAACGGCCGCGGATGTCCTGGCTCCCGGGGATCTCCCCCGGTCACAGTGGCGGGACCGCCCCGGACTCGCACCGGGTTCCTCCACGACCGTCGGCCCGATCATGGCACACCCCACCCAGTCCCTCAGCGACGAGGTTCACACAGCTCGTCCTCGGTGTCGCCGCCGGCCCGGTCGCCGGTCGAGCCCTTGATCGTCTTAGCCTCGGTGCATGATCAAGGTCTGTTTGAACGGGGATCGGGGTCAGCGGGATCACCCTGGGGTGCCGATCACGCCCGTGCAGGTCGGGGTGGCGGCTGCGGAGGCCGTGGGGGCGGGGGCTCAGGCTGTGCATGTGCATCCGCGGGGAGTCGACGGGGTGGAGAGCCTCGCGTGGGTTGACATCCGGGCCGCGGTGGAGGCGGTGCGGGGCACCTGTCCTGGGGTGCCGGTGGGGGTGTCGACCCGGGAAGGGATTGTGCCGGAGGTCGCGGAGCGGGTTCGGTTGGTTGGTGAGTGGGAGCGCGGGCCGGACTTTGCGAGTGTGAACTTTCATGAGGTCGGGGCCGAGTGGGTGGCCGACACCCTGACTTCGCGTGGGATCGGCGTGGAGGCCGGGCTGTTCACACTGGAGGCGGCGCGTCGGTATCTCGCCTGGGGTGGTGAGGTGACGAGGGTGCTGGTGGAGGCGATTGCGGGGATCTCCCCGGGCGTGGACGGGATCGCGGCCGCACAGGCGGTGCTGGAGGTCCTCGGGCGCGACGACGTGCTGGTGCACGGCGAGAACGGGTGGGCCTGGCCGGTACTGCGATGGGCCCAAGCATGCGGGTACGACATACGGGTTGGCCTCGAAGACATGCTCAGCGGACCGGAAGGCCAGCCGGTGAAAACCAACGCCGATCTCGTGAGCTTTCTCTAGTCGGCTCGGTTGGTCAGGCGCTTGGCCAACGCGGTGGCGGCGGTGTCGTCCTTCACCTCGCGGATGCCGACGATCGGCGTGACGGTCACGAACCCGGCGGCGAGCAAGGCCTCGTCCGAGCCGGCCACCGGATCCGGCCGGACCGGCTCGAGCATGATCATCGGCTCGCCCGTCGGCGCGGTGGTGCCGACAACCCGCGAGCGCTTGATCGGCGCGAGGGATGCATGCCGTACGCCGGCCAGCTGGGCCAGCGGCAGGTCCGGCACATTGATGGTCAGAACCGTCCCGGCCGGCTCGCCGAGGACCCAGCCGAGCGCCTCGACCGCGACGGCCGCCGCGGTCGGCCAGTACGCCGGGTCCTCCGACGCCATGCTCATCGCCACCGCCGACAGCCCCTGCCCGGCCGCGGTCAGCGCCGCCGCCACGGTGCCGGAGTGGAAGATCGGTACGCCGATGTTGTGCCCACGGTTGATCCCCGACAGCACCACGTCCGGCGCCGCCCCGAACGCCCCGACGACGGCCAGCGTGACCGCGAGCGCCGGCGTACCGTCGATCCCCAGGTACGTGACCCCGTCGACGACGTCCGTCTCGGTCCGGATCGGCCGCCCGACCATCCCGGCGCGGGCCGAGCCGACCCCGCTCTCGTCGTTGATCGGCGCGACCACGAGGACGTCGTACCCGAGCTCGGCGACCGCCGGCGCGAGTGCACGGATCCCGGGAGCGCGATAGCCGTCGTCGTTCGTGATCAGGACCCTGGGCCGGTCGGTTGCCATGGGCTCCACCCAATCAGCCGCGATCCTCGATGTCACCCTCCGTCTCAAGGACGGCGTTCCGCAGCGTCTCCAGCGCCTCGGCCGACGGTTCCGTCCACAGCCCGCGCTGGGCGGCCTCGAGCAGCCGCTCCGCGATCCCGTGCCGCGCCCACGGGTTCGATTTCCGGAAGAACTCGGCCATCTCCGGGTCCGCGACGTACTCCGTGGTCAGCGTCTCGTACATCCAGTCGTCGACCACGCCCGCGGTCGCGTCGTACCCGAACAGGTAGTCCACGGTCGCTGCCATCTCGAACGCGCCCTTGTACCCGTGCCGCCGCATCGCCGCCATCCACCGCGGGTTCACCACCCGGGCGCGAAACACCCGCTTGGCCTCTTCGTCGAGCGACCGCGTCTTCACTTGCGCGGGTACGGCGGAGTCGCCGACGTACGCCTTCGGGTTCGCGCCGGTGAGATGCCGGACCATCGCGATCATGCCGCCGTGGTACTGGAAGTAGTCGTCGGAGTCCATGATGTCGTGCTCGCGGGTGTCCGCGTTCTTCGCGGCGACCTGGATCCGGGCGTACGCGCGCTCCATCGACCCGCGCGCCTCGGCGCCGTCCAGGCCCTTGCCGTACGCGTACCCGCCCCAAACGGCGTACACCTCGGCCAGCTCGGCGTCAGTCCGCCAGTTGCGCGCATCGACGAGCGGCAGCAGGCCGGCGCCGTACGAGCCGGGCTTGGACCCGAACACGCGAGCCGTCGCCTGCCGTACGTCGTTGCCCGAGGCAACGTCTTCGTCAACGTGCGCCTTCAGGAAGTTCTCGGCGGGCGCCTCGTCCAACGCCGCCACCGTTCGCACGGCCTCGTCGAGCAGCGCGACGACGTGCGGGAACGCGTCCCGGAAAAACCCGGAGATCCGGATCGTGACGTCGATCCGCGGCCGTCCGAGCTCCTCGATGCCGACCACGTCGAACCCGGTCACCCGCCGCGACGCCTCGTCCCAGACCGGCCGGCACCCGAGCAGCCACAGCACCTCGGCCAGGTCGTCGCCCTGCGTGCGCATCGCCGACGTACCCCAGATAGTCAGCCCGACCGATCGCGGGTACTCCCCCGTCTCGGCCTGGTGCCGAGCGAGCAGCGAGTCGGCGAGCGCGACGCCGACGTCCCACGCGTTCCGGCTCGGGATCGCCTTCGGGTCGACGGCGTAGAAGTTGCGCCCTGTTGGCAGAACGTTCACCAGCCCACGGGTCGGCGACCCCGACGGCCCGGCCTCGACGAACCGCCCGTCCAACGCCCGCAGTACGTTCGTGAGCTCGTCCCCGGTCCGCGCCAGCCGAGGCACAACCTCCTCCGCCGCAAACCTCAACGTGCGCACTACCTCTTCGGAGTCCCGGGCCAACACCTCAGCCACCACAACCGGAACCTTCGTCACGTCCCAGCTCATGGTCTCCATCCCGACCACGAGCTTCCGCGCAACGGCC
The DNA here is from genome assembly GCF_040638345.1 of Kribbella sp. NPDC026611. Classification (NCBI taxonomy): domain Bacteria; kingdom Bacillati; phylum Actinomycetota; class Actinomycetes; order Propionibacteriales; family Kribbellaceae; genus Kribbella; species Kribbella sp. NPDC026611. The sequence goes on along the minus strand of NZ_JBEZYC010000004.1, from coordinate 217,265 downwards.
TCCAGAATGTCCACTCCATCAGCGCCGGTCACGGCTGGTAGGTCGACGAGAGTGGCGAGGTCGGCGAGATCAGCCGCAGGCCCAGGACTGTCGAGCAGAGCGGCTTCGTCGACGCCGAAGGACTGGCCGAGAGCAGCGCGGAGCCCGCGGATCGAGTACGAGCCGCCCCACAGCTGCCGCGCCCGCAGTACCGCGAGGACGAGGTTCACCCGCGCCTCGCCCACGGGCGCACCGCCGAGGATGTGCAGCCCGTCCCGGATCTGCACGTCCTTGATCTCGCACAGGTAACCGTCCAGGTGCAGCACGAACTCGTCGAATTCGTCGTCCGCCGGCTTGTCCGACGTGTGCAGGTCGTGGTGCAGCTGCGCCGCCTGGATCAGCGTCCAGATCTGCGCCCGCAGTGTCGGCACCTTCTCCGGGTCCAACGCGGACACGGTCGCGTACTCGTCGAGCAGGTACTCCAGCTTCGCCATGTCGCCGTACGTCTCCGCCCGCGCCATCGGCGGCACCAGGTGGTCGACGACGGTCGCGTGCGCCCGCCGCTTGGCCTGCGTCCCCTCCCCCGGGTCGTTGACGATGAACGGGTAGACCATCGGCAGGTTCCCGAGCACGGCGTCCGGCGCGCAGTCGGCCGCCATCCCGATGCCCTTGCCGGGGAGCCATTCCAGCGTGCCGTGCTTGCCGAGGTGTACGACGGCGTGGGCACCGAAACCGCCGTCTTCGGGCCGGGCCTCGAGCCAGCGGTACGCCGCCAGGTAGTGGTGCGACGGCGCCATGTCCGGGTCGTGGTAGATCGCCACCGGGTTCTCGCCGAACCCGCGCGGCGGCTGGATCATCAGTACGACGTTCCCGAACCGCAGCGCCGCGAGCGCGATCGCCGGCTCGTCCCCGGAGTTGTCGACGTACAACTCGCCCGGCGCCGCACCCCACGCCTCGATCATTGCCGCCTGCAACGATTCCGGGGTCCGGCCGAACCACTTCGCGTACGTCGACAGCGGGACCTTCGCCACGGCGTTGGCCAGTTGCTCGTCGGTCAGCCAGTCGACGTCGTGCCCACCGGCCGCGATCAGCCGATGGATCAGCCCGTCCGCGCCGTCCGCGCCCTGCAGCTCGCTCAGGTCCAGCCCGCCGAGGTCGTAGCCGGCGGTCTCCAACTGCCCGAGCAGCACGACCGCCGACGCCGGCGTGTCCAGGCCGACCGCGTTCCCGATCCGCGCGTGCTTGGTCGGGTACGACGACAACACCAGGGCCAGCCGCTTCTCGGCGGCCGGCACGTGCCGCAGCCGGGCGTGCGCGACGGCGATACCGGCCAGCCGCGCACATCGCTCCGCGTCCGGTGCGTACCGGGCCAGCCCGTCGGCGTCGTACGACTTGAACGAGAACGGGATCGTGATCAGCCGTCCGTCGAACTCCGGAATCGCCACCTGCGTCGCCGCGTCCAGCGGGCTGATCGCGGCATCGCTCTCCACCCACTGCTCACGGGTCGACGTCAGGGCGAGGCCCTGGATGAGCGGGATGTCGAGGGAGGCGAGCGCACCGGCGTCCCAAGCGTCATCGGCTCCGCCCGCGCTCGCGTTGGCCGCGACCGAGCCGCCCGCCGCGAGCAACGTGGTGACGAGGACGTCGCACTTCCGCAGCAGCTCGAACAGCCCGGCGTTCTCGTCGCTCGTGGGGTCGAGCCCGCGCAGCGTGCCGCAGTACACCGGCAACGGCTGCGCGCCGGCGTCGGCGACCGCGGTGGCGAGCGCGTCGACGAACGCGGTGTTGCCGGAGATCTCGTGGGCGCGGTAGTAGACGATCCCGACCACCGGCCGGTCGTCCTCGGTGAAGGACCCGCGGACGCCGTACGCCGGGAGTGTCCGCGGCGGCTCGAACTCGTCGCCGGTCAGCAGCAGCGTGTCGCGGAGGAATCCGGCCAGGTTGCGGAGGTTCTCCGCGCCGCCCTCGCGCAGGTAGGCGAGTGCCTCGGTGACCGCGCCGGCGGGCACGGTCGACAGCGACATCAGCTCGGCGTCGGGCGCGGCCTCACCGCTGACCACGACCGTCGGCCTGCCCGACGCGAGGACCGCGTCGAGCCCGTCCTCCCAGGCTCGTTTGCCGCCGAGCAGCCGGACGACGACCACCTCGGCGGCCTCGAGCAGCGGGCCCAGCGCGCTCAGCTCGAGCCGGGCCGGGTTGGCGACCTTCCACCCGGCACCCGCCTCGGCAGCGGCCAGGAGATCGGTATCAGCAGTCGACAGCAGCAGAAGATTCGCAGCCACGCGGGCAGTCCTTCCCGGGGTGTCCACGCCCCGACCGGAGGTACGACGGCGGCAGTTCCTGACTCCCCCTCACGGGGTCACAGTGGCGGGACCGTCCCGGACTCACACCGGGTTCCTGCTGGGTTGCCGTCGGATGACCTTGCTGACTCTAGCGGTGCATGGAGTAGTGCTGGGCCAGGAGATCGGTTCCCCAGTCGTTACGCAGGTCACGCCAGACCGAGTGGATGTGGTTCGCGTCGTCCTGGGTGTTGTCGTACTCGGCCAGGAACGTCGGCCCGGCGATCGAGTAGTAGTGCCGGTGGCCGACCCCGGGTTCGGTCGCGCCGGCCCAGGCGAAGGTCAGGCGCTCGATGCCCTGCTCGGTGATGTCCTGCCAGGTCTGCAACCCGATCGGCCCGGCCGCGCGACCGACGTACTGGCCGATCAGCAGGCTGAAGAGCTGACGCTGGTCCTCGGTCATGTCGCCGTACGGGAGGCCGCTGTGCAGGAGCTTGGGGTCGGCGACCGGGTCGTGGCGGGTCAGGATGTCGTCGGGAGCGTCCGGCGAGACGACCGCGAGCTCGCGCTGACCGGGCTCCAGCGCGTGCAGGAGCTGGAAGCCCAGGTCCTGCTCGGCGGCAAGGAAGCGGCGGCCGGCCTGCGGTCCTTCCCGGACCTCGGCCGGGTTCGAGCCGAGGAACTGCGGGGTGAACGAGATCGCGCCGTCGACCAGTGTGACGTGGATCGCCAGGTGATGACCGTTGAGCCGCCAGGCCCAGGGTTCGACACCGGACGGGTCACCGAGCACCCGCAGTAAGTAGCGCCCGCCGAGGACCGAGCCCTCCCAGGCGCCGGTGTCCGGCAGGGGCGGGATGCCGCGGAGGAGGACCTCGGCGTCGAGGACCGCCCAGGAGTCGGCCGCGCCGCGCTCGCTGCAGCCGATCTCGACCAGCCGCTTCGCCAGATCCTGCTGACCGGGCGTCAGATCGGACAGCGGCAAGCCGGGACGGTCGCCGGGCAGGTAGGTCCAGTCCTTGTGGTCCGGTGTGTCGAAGGGGGCGCGGATCTTGTCGAGCTGGGCGGGCGTCAGGCTCGCCAGCAGGTCGATGACGGCTTGCTGCGTCTGCTCTACAACCATGCCGATCGCTCCGATTCCGTCGGTTCGTAGGATGTCCACTGCTCGAACGGCCGATCCAGCTTGTACCGGAATTCCGGCTGCCGCAGCAGGACGCGTGTTTCGGCGTTGCCCGGGTTGCGCAGCGTCTCGACGAACCGTACCGACCAGTGGAACCAGCGCATGCAGAACAATCGCATCGTGAGCCCGTGCGACACCAGCAGCACGTTCCGTGGCGCGTCCGGCGACTCGAAGTCACGGTGCATCGTCTCGAGGAACGTCGAGACGCGGTCGTACACGTCCGCACCTGACTCGCCGTGGGTGAACCGGTAGAAGAAGTGCCCGAACGCGTCCCGGAGCTCCTCCTGGTGCTCGATGTCCGCGGTGTCCTGCAGGTTCGCCCAGTCCTGCTCGCGCAACCGCGGCTCCTCCCGCGGCAACCCGATCAGGTCGTCCAGCCCCAGCGAGTCCAGCGTCTGCCGAGCCCGCAGGTACGGCGAGACGTACACCCGCGCAGGCTCGTTCTCGAACAGCTCCCGCAGGTACTTCCCCGCCTTGCCCGCCTGCTCGTGCCCGTGCGCCGTCAACGGCACGGCGTGGTCGGGAATCCGCTCATAGACCGTCTTGTCCAGATTCGCCTCGGACTCCCCGTGCCTGATCAGAGCAATTCGCAACGGCCGGTGGCTCAGCCCCATCGCTTCCTCCCCAGTAGTGCGATCCCGGCCGCGACTCCGGCGGCAGCAACTCCAACGCGCCGGGCCAGTGCAGCGGTACGGCGTACGTCGCCAACTGTGGGCGCTGGTCCGTCTCCGAGCGTGCCTCGGTCTTCCTGGTAGGTGCCGTAGTTGTTGGTGCCGCCCAGGGTCAGCCCTAGCGCCCCGGCGAAGGCTGCTTCGACCGGCCCGGCGTTTGGGCTTGGGTGCTTCGGGGCGTCCCGCATCCATGCCGCACGTGCTTCCGGCAGCCGTCCGGCCGCCAAGCCCGTCAGCACCGCACAGACTCGGGCGGGTAGCAGGTTGAGGACGTCGTCCAGGCGGGCGGAGGCCCAGCCGAAGTTCTGGTACTTGGGTGAGTGGTAGCCGACCATCGCGTCGAGGGTGTTGGCCGCGCGGTAGCCGAGGAGGCCGGGGACGCCGAAGATGCCGCCCCAGAGCAGCGGGGCGACGCAGGCGTCGGACGTGTTTTCGGCGATGGACTCCACCGTGGCGCGGGCGAGCTCGTCCGCCTCGAGCATGGTGGCGTCGCGGGCGCAGAGGTGGCTCAGGCGGTCCCGTGCTGCCGGGATGTCTTTCTCCTCCAGCAGGCCCGCCATGGTTTCGGCCTCGCGTTCCAGGCTGCGGGCGCCGAGGACGGTCCAGGTGGCGGCGGCGGTGAGTGCGGTGTGGAGGAACGGATGCCTGCGGGTGAGGCGCTCCAGCGAGATGCCCAGGAACGTCGTGGTACCGACGAGGACCGCCGTGTACGCCGTACCGGCGGGGCGGGAGTCGGCGTACAGGTGGCGCTCGAGGCGGGTCGCGGTCTGGCCGAAACCGGCTACTGAGTGGAAGCGGCGGGGGTCACCGAGGAGGCGGTCGGCGGCGAAGCCGAGGAGGAGACCGAGAGCCCGGGACACCCTACGGAGTCTGCCAGGTCGGCGTTTGTGATTGGGTGATCGGCATGGGAATCGCGGAACTGCTCGAGCGGGTCGCGGGGAGCGGCCAGTTCGGGGTGTGGCTCGGGCGGCTGGACGGCGTACCGGTGTTCGAGCACGAGGCGGAGCGGACGCACTACTCCGCGAGCACGATGAAGCTGCCGGTGGCGATGGCCATGATGGCGAAGGTCGCGGCCGGTGAGCTTGCGCTCGACCAGCCGGTGACGGTGCACAACGACTTCGCGTCCGCGGCCGGCGGCCGGTTCGGCGTCAACCCGGCCGAGGACGAGGCGCCGGCGACCTGGGCCAAGCTCGGCGAGCAGGTTCCGCTCGGCTGGCTCGCCACCGAGATGATCACCCGCTCCAGCAACCTCGCCACCGACCTCGTCCTCGAACAGGTCGGCGTCGACGCCGCCAACCAGGTGCTGGCGAAGTCCGCGATCGGCTCGGGTTCTGTCATCCAGCGCGGGATCGACGACCGGGCCGCTCAGGCGGCCGGGATCAGCAACCTGATGAGTCCGGCCGGGCTGGCCGGCGTACTTGTTGCCGTCGGCAATCAGGTGGACGGTCAGTACGTGCGTGACCTGTTGGCGGGCAACCAGTGGAACGGCGAGATCCCCGCGCTGCTGCCGCCCGGCACTCGAGTCGAGCACAAGAATGGCTGGGACACGCGGATCCGGCACGACGGCGGCATCGTCCGTCCGGACGACGCGGACCCGTTCGTGGTGGTCGTGTGTACGACATCCGACCTGCCCGACGCGGACGCCCAGAAGCTGATCGCCGAGATCGCGCTGGAGGCCTGGAACCACCGCCACGCCCTGGAGACCGTGCGGTGAAGCTCACCACGCACCTCGTGCGAGCGCCCCTCCACACACCCTTCGTCACCGCGCTCCGGTCCACCACGCATGCCGAGTCGCTCCTGGTCGAGCTGACCGACGGCGACCTCACCGGCTGGGGCGAAGCACCGCAGGTCTGGAAGGTGACCGGCGACTCCATCGCCGGCTCTCAGGCCTGCATCGAAGGCCCGATCGCCACCGCTCTCGACGGCCTCGGCCCCGACGACCTGACCGAGGCCCTGCGCCGAGTGCAGGGCGCAGCGGTAGGCAACTTCGCCGCGAAGGACGCGGTCGACGTCGCCTTGCACGACCTGGCAGCGCGTCGACGCGGCCAGACCCTGCACGGCTTCCTCGGCTCGACCGTCGACGTGGTCCGCACCGACGTGACCCTGTCGGTCGGCGACGCAGACGCTCTGGCCGAGGCCGGGCGCGCCCGCCTCGCCGACGGCTTCGACGTACTCAAGCTCAAGCTCGGGACGGACGCCGCCGGCGACATCGAGCGGGTGCGGCGCGTGCGCGACGCGATCGGCCCGGTGCCGCGGCTGCGGCTCGACGCCAACCAGGGATGGACGCGACGCGACGCGGTGAAGGTGATCCAGGCGGTCGAGGACTGTGACCTCGAGCTCGTCGAGCAGCCCGTCGCGGCCGCCGACCTCGAGGGCATGGCATGGGTGAGGGATCGCGTCGGTACGCCGATCCTCGCCGACGAATCCGTCTTCGGCGTCCGCGACCTCGTCAACGTCATCCGGCACGGCGCTGCCGACCTGGTCAACGTCAAGCTCGCCAAGTGCGGCGGCCTGGCCCCCGCCCGGACACTGCTCGAGGTGGCTCGTGAGCACGGGATCGGCGCGATCGTCGGCTGCATGATGGAGGGCCACGTCGGCGTCGGCGCGGCCGCCGCACTCGTCTCGGCGTACCCGACCGTGGCCGTCAACGACCTGGACGCGGCCTGGTGGCTGCGGGCGGCGCCGGTGGCCGGCGGGATCCGGTACGAAGGCTCGCTGATCCGCCTGCCTTCAGGTCCTGGGCTCGGCGTGACAGGCTTGAGCGCATGAAGTTAGCCGCCGCCAAAGTCCCGGTCAGTACGGTCTGGACCTCGCCGGATGCGCCGCGTGACGTGGACGCTCCGGCGATCGCCGCTCAACCCGACGTGGCCGCCTGGGCCGCCTCGATGAACACCGAGATCCGGCTCGGCCTGCACGGCCGGACGCTCACCCAGCTGCTGTTCGCCGAACCCGTCCTGGTGCGGTCGGAACGCGACGGCTGGTCCGAGATCCTGGCGCCCTGGCAGCCGTCGTCGCAGGACGAGCTCGGGTACCCCGGGTGGGTGCCGTCGAGTCACCTCGGCGAGCTGCCGCAGAGCGCCGAGTCACCGGTCACCATCGCCGTACCGACCGCCTCCCTGCTGGACGAGCCTGGTGGCCGTCCGGTGGCCGAGCTGTCGTTCGCGACCGTGCTGGCCTCCGTGGAGCAGGCCAATGGCTTCACCCGGGTGGCTACGCCCGACGCCGGCTCCGCGTGGCTCGCTGACGACGTACTGCGGTCCGCGCATGAGCCGTCGGAGCCGGAGGACCGGCTGAAGCTGGGGTCGTTGTTCCTCGGGCTGGAGTACCTCTGGGGTGGTACGGCGGCGTACGGGCTGGACTGCTCCGGGCTGGTGCACACGGTGAGCCGAGTGCTCGGGCTGAGGACGCCGCGGGACGCCCATGACCAGGCGGACACACTGATGAACATCCCGGCGGACGAGGCGCGGCCGGGCGACCTGTACTTCTTCGCCCGGCCGGGGAAGCCGGTGCACCACGTCGGGTTCGTTTCGCCGGAGGGGATGCTGCACGCGTCCGAGACCGGCAAGCGGCTGGAGAACGGGCCGCTGACCGACGAACGCCACGCGATGCTGGTCGCCGCTGCCCGCTACTGACGCTCCTCCGCCGGCTTGGGGTCCACCGCCGGCGCGGGGTCGACCGCCGGCGTGCTGTTGCGCGACTTGTGCAGGCTGGCGACCGTGGTGATGCCGAGCGTGATGATGATGAAGCCGAGCGAGAACCAGATCGGGATCTCCGGCGCCCACTCGATGTGGTGACCGCCGTTGACGAACGGCAACTCGTTCACGTGCATGGCGTGCAGGACCAGCTTCACACCGATGAACGCGAGCACCACCGACAGGCCGATCGACAGGTAGACCAGCCGCTTCAGCAGGTCACCGAGCAGGAAGTACAGCTGCCGCAGACCCATCAGCGCGAACACGTTCGCGGTGAAGACCAGGAACGGCTCCTGGGTCAGGCCGTAGATCGCCGGGATCGAGTCGAGCGCGAACAGCAGGTCCGTCGTGCCGAGCGCGATGATCACGAGCGCCATCGGGGTGACGAGCCGCTTGCCGTTCTTCCGCACGGTCAGCTTGACGCCGTTGTACTCGTCGGTGGCGTTCAGCCGCTTCTTCGCGAACCGGATGACCGCGTTCTCCTTGAAGTCGTCGTCGTCGTTCTCGCCCTGCATCGCGAGGTGGATCGCGGTGTAGACCAGGAACGCACCGAACAGGTAGAAGACCCAGGAGAACTCGTTGATCGCGGCCGCGCCGACCGCGATGAAGACGCCGCGGAACACCAGCGCCAGGATGATGCCGATCAGCAGCGCGGTCTGCTGGTACTTCCTGGGCACGCTGAACCTGGACATGATGATCAGGAAGATGAACAGGTTGTCGACGCTCAGGCTGTACTCGGTCAGCCAGCCGGCGAAGAACTCACCGGCGTACTCGCCGCCGGAGAACACCCAGACACCGAGGCCGAACAGCACCGCGAGGCCTACGTACCCGGCGATCGCCCGGGCCGATTCCTTGGTGCTCGGCTCGTGCGGGCGACGGCCGATGACGAAGACGTCGACGATCAGCAGCGCGAGCAGCAGGCCGACGGTGATGTACCAGACATAAGGCGCAACGTGCATTGATACCTCCGGAGCTCAGACGAAACATCCACTCCGAAGGTCTCTTCCGCCTGGCCGGTGCGGCCGGGCCGGTGGCACCGGGCCTGGGCGTGAACCCGAGACCGTGATGACGATGCCGCCGCGAAGGAATACTCCCCTTCTCCGCCTCTATTCTGACTGCTGGTTGTCCACAACTCCAAATCATGCTCAGAAATCAATTGGTTGCCGATGAACCTCGTCGCGATCAGCGGAAAGCTGCGACGTGGTCGCGGGCCCACTCGGCGTACGGGACCGGCGGCCGCCCGAGGACCCGCTCGGCGGTGGCGGTCCGGAACCAGCCGTCCGCCGCGGTCCCCCGGCGGACGAAGTGCAGGATCGCGTCGACGATCTCCGGCTCCCCCACGCCGAACATCTCCCGGGCGCGGCGCTCGTCGAGCTCCTCGACGGCGATCGACTCGTCGAGCTCCTCGGCGATCAGGGCGACCTGCTCGCGCAGGGTCAGCGGCTCGGCGCCGGTCAGCAGCGCGGAGACCTCCTGAGGGTCGGCGCCGGACAGGGCCGCGACGGCGACTGCGGCGATGTCGCGTTCGTGGATCGGCGCGGAGACGGAGCCGGGGTGGACGAGGCTGACGGTCCGGCGGGACCTGATCGAGGACGCCCAGTTCAGGGCGTTGTTGGCCAACACCAGCGGCCGGATCGGCACCAACTCCGGGCCGCTGGTGCTCAGCAGGTCCTCGGTCATTCGGTGCTCGACGGTGATCGGGTTGGACGTTGCCCAGGGCAGCAACACGCTCCCCGAGGACAGCAGGACGACACGTTCGACGCCGGCGGCGCGGGCGGCCTTGCCGAAGGCGGTCGCGCCGTGGGGTTCGGCGTACAGGAAGACCTGCTTGACGCCGTCCAGGGCCGCGGCGAGCGTCTCCGGGCGGGTCAGGTCGGCCTGGACGACGTCGATGCCGGGCGCGAAGTCGGCCTTCGCGAGGTCGCGGACGGAGGCGCGCACCGGTACGCGGGCCGCCTGCAGCCCGTCGAGAACGTGCCGGCCGACGGCGCCGCGAGCGCCGATGACGAGAGTGGTCATGGAGAGAGCTCCTCACGATTGATTTCGTCGACCAGCATGCTGGAGCGGCTCACGAAGTAGCGTGAGGTGGGACGAAAGTGTGCGGATCTCGACAGGTCGCGCTGGTTGGGTGTCGTTATCCGACGGAGCGAGGTACGGCGTAGCGCGTCGTCGCGGCCTTGACCGTGCGCAGGACCGGGGTCAGGTTGACCTGGGTGACACCGGGCTGCCCGGCGATCTGGGTCGTCAGGTACCGATACAGGCCGCCGGGTGAGTGACTGCCGATCGCCGCGAAGAGCGACGTCGACCCGGTCGTGGCGGCTACGAAGGCGACCTCGGCGTGTGTGGCGAGGGCGCGGCCGATCGCGTCGAGCCGATCCGGGGTGACGGCGAGCCGCAGCATCGCCCGAGCGGGCACACCTTGCAGGCGTGGGTCGGCATCGATGTCGAAACTGAGCACGCCGGTCGCGACCAGCGCGCGCAGCCGTCGGCGTACCGTCGGTGCGGACACCTCGCAGACCTTCGCGAGGCGCTCGATCGGCGCGCGGCCGTCGGTCCGTAGCTCGTCGAACAGCCGGCGGTCGACCTCGTCGAGCGCGACCGCCGCTCCGGTCGAGTCGGGTGCCGGCGGTTGGCGCTGCAGCTCGGCGACCTGGTCGGGACGTAGCGAGCCGGCCTTGGCATACGGCGACCCCGCGCCGCCGTAGAAGACCTGGAGAACCTCGGCGGCCTCAACGTCGATGACCTGCCTGGTCCGGGGCAGTACTTCGAGCAGGAGCGGGCCGACGTCGTCGCCGTACACCGTGCACTCGATCTCGGTGCCGCCCGCGCAGAGATTCACCCAGCTGGTGTCCGGCCGGCGGGCGAGCGCGTCCGCGACCTCACCGGCGGCACTCGGTACGGCGCGCACCCGCAGCAGCCACTGCACCTCCCGGGTCCGGCCGGGGTGACTCAGCGCCGTGACGCGGAGGGCGCCGCTCTCCCTGAGCCGTGCGTACCGGCGGGCGACGGTCTGGTCGGAGACGCCGAGGACCTCGGCCAGGCGACGGAACGGCGCGCGGGCGTCGACGTGCAACGCGTGGAGCAGTTCACGGTCGAGCTGGTCGAACGGGTCTGCGGTCACGGATGTCGAGAATAGAACACTGCGCCGCGATCCGTGGAGCATCAGGGAACGCTGACGCCGCCGTCCGCAACGATCACCGCGCCGGTGACGAAGCTCGAGCGAGGTGAGGCGAGGAACAGGACGACCTCGGCGATGTCCTCCGATGTCCCGTAGCGGCCGAGCGGGGCCTGCGCACCGAGGAACTGCATCTGCTCCTCGGGCACGATCTCCAGCAGCTTGTCGGTCCGGATCATCCCGGCACAGACCGCGTTCACCCGCACGCCGGCGGACCCGAACTCGACCGACCACGACCGGGTCATCGACTCCAGCGCCGCCTTGGTCCCGCTGTACGCCGCGGCGACCGGCATCCCGATCCGGGCGCCGATCGAGGACGTGTTGACGATCGCGCCACCGCCGGCCGCGGCCATCCGCGGGGCGATCGAGGCGGTCAGGAAGTAGGCGCTGCGTAGGTTGACGTCGTAGATCCGCTGGAACTCGTCGGGCGTGACCGCCACGGTCGGGACCATCGGGTAGAACCCGGCGTTGTTGACCAGGATGCCGATCTCGCCGACCGTTTCGGTCAGTCGATCGAGCTCGCCCAAATCGGCCAGATCGGCCGGCACGAACGTTGCCCGGCCGCCCGCTGTCAGACCCCATCGCACGACTGTAGGTTTCGCCGCCGGTCCGCCGCCCCGCCACACCGCCCGCTGACCACGAACTGCTCAGAACCTCACTCGGGGCGCAGCCTGCGTGGCAGCTTCGACACCACCGTCGCGTAGGACGCGTCGATCAGCTCGAGGATCTCGTCATCGGGCACGACCCCGCCCAGCCGCACGGTGTTCCAGCCGGACCGCCCGAGGTACGGCATCTTGCTGACAGCGTCGGGATAGGTCTCGACCAGCTCGTCGGCCTCTTCCCGAGTCGCCCCACACTTCAGCCCGACGCTGCTCCCGCCGCCGAGAAACGCGAAGATCTTGTCCCCCACCTTCGCGACCGTGTCGCCTTCCCACGGCTCGTCCGGCCAGGCCCCAGGCTTCCCCAGGCAGTAAGCCAGCACGTCGGCACCACTCAGCCGTGCCATCCGCGCCATCAGCTGTGGGTGACGGCTTCGACGTTGTTGCCGTCGGGGTCTCGCATGAAGACGGCGTAGTAGCCGGGGTGGTACTCGGGCCATTCCTTCGGTGCGTGGAGGACCTCGGCGCCGAGCTCCTGTACTGCGTCGTGGATCTGGTCGACGGTCGCCCGGTCTGGGGCCGTGAATGCCACGTGGATCTCGCGCTGCACCCCACCCGTCGTCTGCTTGCCCAGCCAGAACTTCGGTACGCCGTCGGCGCCGGACAGACCGAGGACGTCGCCGAACTCCATCGCCACCTTGATACCCAACGGGCCCAGCACGGCCTCGTAGAACCGGCGGCTGGCGTCCAGGTTGTCGCACTGCACCGACAGATGATCGAACACGCTTCCTCCCCCTGCTGGCTGGTCGTGAATTGCACACTAGACCCCAGGAGGGACAGAACTATGACATCGGTTGTGGTTGCCGCGGTCCAGGCCGGCTCGGTGCTGTTCGACACCCCGGCGACGCTCGAGAAGGCCGAGCGCTACGTGCGGGAAGCCGCCGCGTCCGGGGCTCGCTTGATCGTGCTGCCCGAGGCGTTCCTCGGTGGTTACCCGAAGGGCGCCGACTTCGGGATCGTGGTCGGCTCACGGTCGCCCGAGGGTCGCGAGCTGTTCCGCCGGTACCGCGAGGCAGCCGTCACGCTCGACGGGCCGGAGGTCGGGCGGCTCGCGGAGCTGGCGGCCGAGCTCGACGTACACCTGGTCGCGGGGGTGATCGAGCGCGACGGCGGGACGCTCTACTGCACCGCGGTGTTCATCGATCCGCAGCACGGCCTGGTGGCGCACCACCGGAAGCTGATGCCGACCGCGGCCGAGCGGTACCTCTGGGGTCAGGGCGACGGCTCGACGATGCCCGCGGTCCGGACCGGGTTCGCGACGCTCGGCGCCGCGATCTGCTGGGAGAACTACATGCCGCTGTTCCGCCAGTCGATGTACGCGAAGGGCGTCGAGATCTGGTGCGCCCCGACGGTCGACGACCGCGAGCAGTGGCAGGCGACGATGCGCCACATCGCGCTCGAGGGCCGCTGCTTCGTCGTCAGCGCGAACCAGTACCTGACCGATACCTCAACGACACCTGCGACCGTGCTGATCAACGGCGGCAGCACGATCATCTCGCCGCTCGGCGAGATCCTCGCCGGCCCGTTGCGGACCGGCGAGGGTGTCCTCGTCGCGGAGCTCGACCTCGCCGAACTCGATCGCGGGTACTTCGACTTCGACTCCGTCGGCCACTACGCACGGCCGGACATCTTCACCCTGACGGTGGACGAGTCGCCCCGCCACACCGTCGTACGTCGCAGCGGACCGCCGCGGAGCTGACCTACTTCGCGCCGGCGTTCGTCATCTGGCGGAGCTCCTTCTTCAGCTCGGAGATCTCGTCGCGGAACCGGGCCGCGACCTCGAACTGGAGCTCGGCGGCCGCGTTGTGCATCTGGTCGGTCAGCTGCTGGATCAGGTCCGCGAGGTCGGAGGACGGCAGGCCACCGGCCAGCTCCTTCGCCTTCTCCCCCGCCCGGTCACCGGCACGGCCCTTGCCGCCACCCGGCACCGGCGCCTTGCCGCGCGACTGCGTCCGCCCGGAGCCGAGCAGCTCCGCGGTGTCCGCGTCCTCGCGGGCCAGCATGTCGGTGATGTCCGCGATCCGCTTCCGCAGCGGCTGCGGGTCGATCCCGTGCTCCTCGTTGTACGCCGTCTGCTTCGCGCGCCGCCGGTTGGTCTCGTCGATCGCCTGCTCCATCGACGGCGTGATCCTGTCGGCGTACATGAACACCTGGCCGGACACGTTCCGCGCCGCGCGGCCGATGGTCTGGATCAGCGATCGGCCGGAGCGCAGGAAGCCTTCCTTGTCCGCGTCCAGGATCGCGACCAGCGACACCTCGGGCAGGTCCAGACCCTCGCGCAGCAGGTTGATGCCGACGAGGACGTCGAACTCGCCCATCCGCAGCTCGCGCAGCAGCTCGACCCGCCGCAGCGTGTCCACCTCGCTGTGCAGGTACCGCGTCCGGATGCCCATCTCGAGCAGGTAGTCGGTCAGGTCCTCGGACATCTTCTTGGTCAGCGTCGTCACCAGGACCCGCTCGTCGCGCTCGACCCGGCCCCGGATCTCGTGGATCAGGTCGTCGATCTGGCCCTTGGTCGGCTTCACGATCACCTCGGGGTCGACCAGACCGGTCGGCCGGATGATCTGCTCGACGAACCCGTCCGACTTGTCCTGCTCGTACTGCCCCGGGGTCGCGGACAGGTAGACCGTCTGGCCGATCCGCTCCAGGAACTCCTCCCAGCGCAGCGGCCGGTTGTCCATCGCCGACGGCAGCCGGAACCCGTGCTCGACCAGCGTCCGCTTCCGGGACATGTCGCCCTCGTACATCCCGCCGATCTGCGGGACGGTCACGTGCGACTCGTCGATGACGAGCAGGAAGTCCTCGGGGAAGTAGTCGAGCAGGCAGTGCGGCGCCGAACCGGGCTCGCGGCCGTCGGTGTGCCGCGAGTAGTTCTCGATCCCGGAGCAGGTGCCGATCTGCCGCATCATCTCGATGTCGTACGTCGTCCGCATCCGCAGCCGCTGCGCCTCGAGCAGCTGACCGTTCCGCTCCAGCTCGGTGAGGCGCTCCGCGAGCTCGGCCTCGATCGAGGTGATCGCGCGCTCCATCTTCTCCGGCGCGGTCACGTAGTGCGTGGCGGCACCGATGTAGACCTCGTCCTCCTCGCTGAGCACTTCGCCGGTGACCGGGTGCAGCGTCATCACCCGCTCGATCTCGTCACCGAAGAACTCCACCCGGACGGCCAGCTCCTGGTACACCGGGAAGACCTCGAGTGTGTCGCCGCGGACCCGGAACGTGCCGCGGGTGCCGGCCAGGTCGTTGCGCGCGTACTGCACGCCGACCAGCTTGCGGAGCAGGCCGTCGCGGTCCATCTCGGTGCCGACCTTCACATGAATCATCCGGTTCATGTACTCGTCGGCGGAGCCCAGGCCGTAGATGCAGGACACGGTCGCGACCACGACCACGTCGCGACGGGTCAGCAGCGACCAGGTGGCCGAGTGCCGGAGCCGCTCGACCTCCTCGTTGATCGAGGAGTCCTTCTCGATGTAGGTGTCCGTCTGCGGGACATACGCCTCGGGCTGGTAGTAGTCGTAGTACGAGACGAAGTACTCGACCGCGTTCTCCGGGAAGAAGTGGCGGAGCTCGTTCGCGAACTGGGCCGCGAGCGTCTTGTTCGGCTGCAGGATCAGCATCGGCCGCTGGATCCGCTCGGCCAGCCAGGCGATCGTCGCGGTCTTACCGGTACCGGTCGCGCCCAGCAGCACGACATCCTGCTCACCGGCGTTGATCCGCCGCTCCAGGTCGGCGATCGCGGCCGGCTGGTCACCGGCCGGCTGGAAGTCCGACTCCACCTTCAGCGGCGCGACCATCCGCTGCAGTTCCGACACCTCTCTCATGCCCACCACCGTACGACCCCGCGTCGACAGTTTCTGAAAACCGCAGGTCAGAAGCTCTTCACGACGGAGTTGTTCATGTACATGAGCTCGTTCACCCGGCGGTTGTAGACCCGTGCCTCGAGCGCGGCGTCGGTCGCCGTCACCCGGTCGAACTGGTCCTGGTAGGCGGTGACGAAACCACGCATCGCGATCTTCGCCTTGCTCTTGGTCACGTACGTGCCGGTGTACGACAGCGCGTAGCAGGACTTGATCTTCGGGTTGGCGGGCGTGCAGGCGACCGTCTTGCTGATCTTCACGCCCTGGTAGCTGGCGGACTCGATGTCGGCCAGGTGCTCGGCGAAGCCCTTGGCGTCGTACAGCTCGGTCTGCCGGACCCAGTAGTAGCCGTCGATCAGTCCGCGCGCGCTGAACTGCTGGAGGATCCAGTTCTGGCCGGAGATGGACTTGTCCGGCGACTTGAGCCAGCCCTTGGCCGGCGTGAACCAGATCCCGTTGCCGACCTCGACGCCGGTGTCGTTCGGGCCCTTGGCGTCGTCCGGCGACGGCGTCGGTGACGGCGTGTAGAGCGTGCCGGGCGCGTTCGGCGTCTGCTTCGCCTCCGGCTTGCTCTTGCCACCACCGGTGACCAGTACGACCACGCCGACCGCGATCAGCACGACCGCGACGACCGCACAGGCCACGATGATCCACTGGTTCCGGCTCGACTTTCGCGGCTGCTGCGGCCGCATCGGACCTGAGCCCCATCCACCGGGACCACCCGGTCCACCAGGCCCACCAGGACCCGCAGGCCCTTGACCCCAGCCGCCCGGCGCGGGCCCACCAGCAGCCGGTCCGGGACCCCAGCCACCGGGAGCCGGGGCGGGCGGCGGAGCGGGCTGCGAACCGTACTGCTGACTCATAGCTCTTCCTCGGGGTAGATCCGGGGGCTCGTCACAGGCTGTCGAGCACCGACTTCTTCATCGTCTCGGCGTCCGCTTCGGCCTTCTGGGCGAAGTCGACTCGGGTCCGGAAGTCCAGCGCCGTGACGACCTTGTCCTTGCGCCGGTACGCCTCGACGTAGCCCTGCACCTTCACGTCCGCCCCGGTCTTGTCCTTGGCGGTGGAGGTGTAGCTGATCGCGACGCACTCCTCCAAGACGTCCTTCGGGCACGGCAGGTTCCGTACGTTGCCGAGCTGCGCGATCTCGTTCGCGGTCTCGCCCTCGACGATGCCGAGCACGTACGCCTGCGCGGTGACGTTCTCCTTCTGCCGGACCCAGAAGAACGACCGCGGGTCGCCGTTCGGCGCGTACGTGACCAGCTGCTTGCCCTGCTTCTCCGTCGTCAGCACGCTCCACCCCTCGACCGGTACGACGGTCACGCCGAAGCCGACCGGTACCGCGTTCGGCGGGGGCTGGTACGACGATGCCGGCGCCGTCGGAGTGGCCGGCGTACCCGAGGAGCTCGGGCTCTTCGACGGGTCCGCCTTGTCGTCGCCACCACCGGACAGCAGCACCAGGGCCACCGCGACCAGCGCCACCACGATCAGCCCGGCGCCGATCGGGATCAGCAGCGGCGGGACCCGGAAGCCCTTCTTCTCCGGTGCCGGCCGCCGCAGCGAAGGCGGACCGACGTTCTCACCCCAGGCCGAGCCGGTCTCCGTCGTGGGGCCGGGACCCTGGTTCGGGTCCCCGCCCCACGGCGACGGAGGTGGTGGTACCTCGAGGTCCCAGGGCGACGGCGGGAGCTGCTCCTCCGGCTCGTCGCCCCCGTCCGCGTCCGGCCCCGTCTGGTTGACCCAGGGGTTGCCGGCGCTGGAACCCTTGTCGCGCTTTCCGCTCACTGACTCTTGACCACCGACTGCAGCATCGCGTCCGAGTCCGTCCGGATGCTGTTGATCTTGTCCTTGCGTCCGTACACCCGGATGATCGTGATCACGCCGTCGTTGCGCTCGACCACGCCGACGAACCCGACCACCGGCAGGGTGCCGTTCTGGCTGGTCGAGATCGCGTCGAAGTTCTGCGTGGTGACCTTCTTGACCGGGGTGTTGTCGCCTTCGCCCGGCGTGGTCAGCTTCGGGCTGCCGGTCTTGACCTGGGACAGGTCCTTGGTCTCGGCCTCGAGCAGCTTCGGCAGCACCGTCTCGGTGGTCTCGTCCGACTCGGCCTTCCAGGCGTTCACCATGAAGTACGCCTCGCCCTGCTTGAGCAGGTAGACGCCGGTGAAACCGTCGACGGTCTTGCGGATGTAGCCGGGCTGCGGCTTCACGAAGACGCCCTCGGCGACCTCGATGCCCTCGTCGGTCCCCGGCGACGGCTGGCTGGTCGTCGGCGACGGGGCCGGGTTCGGGTCGGCCTGCTTGTCGTCACCCTTGAAGACGACCGCAAGGACGACACCGATCACGGCGACGGCGAGGAACGCGCCACCGGCGATGAACAGCGACTTCTTGCTGCCACCGCGGCGCGCGGGCTGGCCGCCGTACCCGGGGGCCCATGGCTGCTGACCGGGGTACTGCTGCTGGCCCGGGTAGCCCGGCTGCTGGTACTGCTGCTGACCCGGGTACTGCTGCTGACCGGGGAAGGCCTGCTGCTGCCCCGGCGGCTGGCCGGGCTGCTGGTACGGCGGCTGTCCCGGCTGCTGGCCGTAGCCCGGGGGCGCCTGCGGCGGCTGCCCGTACCCAGGCTGCTGCCCATAGCCCGGCTGCTGCGGCGGCTGCTGGGGCCGCTGACCGTAACCAGGCGGCGGCCCAGGCTGCTGCGGCGGCTGGCCGTACCCGGGCTGGCCCGGCTGACCCTGCTGCGGCGGCCGTCCGCCGTACGGCGGCTGACCCGGCTGGCCCTGTGGTCCTGGCTGTCCCGACTGCCCCGGCTGACCGCCGTAGGGTGGCTGCTGGTTGCTCATGCCTGCGTCTCCCCAGTCGTCGCTCCGGTTGCTGCAGTCACACCACGAGCGGATTTCGGTACCGAGCGCACAGAGTTGCCGCATGCGGAGCAGAAGTCGGAGTGCGGCAGCAGCGGCATCTCACAACGCGAGCAGAACGCCAGGTCGCCCGACGCGTGGTTGGATCCGCCGCGCGCCGCTGACTCCAGCGCGGCCTCGAGCAGGCCCTTGTGCAGCACGGTCCGCACCCGGATGATCAGCGCGCCCAGCAGCAACAGGCCCCAGACCACACCGAGGATCGAGCCGACCGTCGAGCCGTGACCGCCGACGAACCCGAGCAGGTAGACCCCGCCCTGGAACAGCGCGTTCACCGCCATCGCCTGGAGCAGTCCGCCGACCCAGCGCGTGCTGAAGCCGTCATACCCCTCGCCCAGGCCGGAGAACTCCGCACCGGCGAGGCCGGTGGCCGACCCGTACACCAGCGGCTTGATGAAGCCGTGCAGCACTACGATCGAGATCCACGTGCCGGCGCTGCTGCCCGGACCGGCGAAGCCGCCGGAGATCCAGCCCCAGTGCAGCACCAGCGTCTCGAAGCACGCGTACCCGACGCCGGCGACCACGCCGAAGGTGAAGCCGTCCATCAGGTCGTCGTACCGCGGCCGGGAGGCCAGGTAGAGCGGGCCGATCTGGCGGATCAGCTCCGACACGACCGGCACCAGCAGGAGCAGGATGAGCAGGTCCCGTCCGGACGGACCGGCGCTGTTGCCGCCGATCGTGTCCAGGGACAGCGTCAGCTTGTCCTTCCAGATCCAGGTGAAGACGGCCGCCAGTACGCCGGTCAGCACGAAGGCTGCCGCGACCACCGGGATCGGCTCGTCCTCCCAGAGGTTCACGTCGTACAGGTAGATGATGTAGACGATCGGGATGGCGAAGGCCGCGATCATGATCGCCACCGGGAGCGCGCCGAGCGCGGCCGTCACCACGGTCAGCAGCAGGGCGACGCCCAGTGCGACCTTGTAGGTGTACGGCTGCTGGCCGGACCCCTGGGGCATGATCGTCGAGACCAGTTTGAACGACGCCACCGGCTCATCCGGCCTGGCGGCGTACGCCTTCTTCCGCTCGGCGTCCCCGGTGCGCATGTCGTTGCCACAGTGGTGGCAGAAGTGCGACACCTCGGGGACGTCAGAGTTGCAGCGCGGGCAGACCACGCCAACCTCCCAACCTCGGACGTCCGGACCGGCGCGGGGCGCGCCGTCGGTGGCCGGCCCCGGGGCAACGCCCCGGACCGAACCGGGACAGATTCTCGTACAGCCGGTCCCGGATTCATCATTTACCGCGCAAGGGTCACCTTTTCGTGTCCGGACCGTGGCCGGAGTGCTGCCGCAGCGTCGTCCACACGTCGCCGATCCGGCGGCCCAGCTCCTCGAGGGAACCGGAGTTGTCCACCACCACGTCCGCGACCGCCAGCCGGTCCTCGCGGGACGCCTGGCTGGCGATGCGCTGTTTCGCTTCCGCCTCAGTCATTCCGCGCTGGGTGGTCAGCCGTTCCAGCTGCACCTCGACCGGTACGTCGACCACGAGGACGAGGTCGAACTTGTCCGCTTGACCGGTCTCGACCAGCAGTGGGATGTCGTGCACGACGATCGCGTCGTCGTCGGCCGCCGCCTCGATCTCCGCGGCCCGGTGCCGGACCCGCGGGTGGATGATCGCCTCGAGCTTCCGCCGGGCGGTCTCGTCGCCGAACACGATCTTCCCGAGCGCCGGCCGGTCCAGGTCACCGTCGGCCGTGAGTACGCCGTCGCCGAAGGCCGCGACCACCTCCGCCAGCCCGTCCGTCCCGCGCGCGACCACCTCGCGCGCCAGTACGTCGGAGTCGATCAGCACGGCGCCCCGCGCGACCAGGCGCGACGACACCGCGCTCTTCCCGGCGCCGATTCCCCCGGTCAGTCCCACTCTCAGCACGCCAGCACCCTACTCAACGACCTACCATGACCTATGGGGTGGTTCCGACGGCGGCAGACCGGAGACGAGCTGGGTCACGTCCGGTTGATGGCCGAGGCGGACGCGGTCGAGTTCGGCGAAGAGCTCATGCGGTTCGGCGAGCTGCTCGACGGCGAGGAGCTCGACGCTGACACCCGGCACGACTATCAGGCTGCTCTGGACGCTTACGAGCTGGCCAAGCGGCTGGTCGACAGGCTCGACTCGGTGGACTCGATCAGCATGGTCATCGACACGCTGACCACCGGCCGGTACGCGCTGGCCTGCGTGCGGGCCCGGGTGGGTGGCGAGCCGCTACCGGAGCGCCGTACGCCGTGCTTCTTCGACCCTCGGCATGGGCCCGCGGCGCGGGACGTGGTCTGGACGCCCCGCAACGGAGGGACGCGGAAGGTGCCGGCGTGTGCGCAGGACCTGGCCCGGATCCAGGCCGGCGAGGAGCCACCGATCCGCATGGTCCGGTACGGCGAACAACAGGTCCCCGCCTGGGAAGCCGGCGCCCCCAACGAGCCCTACCGAATCGGCTTCTTCTCCGCCAGCGGCGCCCGAGCCCACGTCATCTGGCTAAAAATCCTCATGAAAGGCGAAGGCCACGGCCAATGGGGCAACGACTTCGGCAAACCCAAAATCCGCCGCCCGTATGACTGAAAGAAAATGAAGGAACTGAAAGACAAGATCAAGAAACGAAAGGAAAGAAAGAAATATAGAGTGGCCTGGGTGCGTGGCTGGGTGGGCATGCCGGTGACGGTCCGTCTCCTGCCGTGACGTTGAAGCCTGGGCCGGCATTGGTGCGCTGTTCCCGGGTCCGGGCTAACCGGCACCAGACGCCGAAGCCAGCCCCGCGCCGCCCACTCCATATCTTTGTCTTTCCTTTGTTCTTTTGGTCTTTGCTCTTCGGACGTGCGAGACCCCCGCGCCCTGGGGGTGCGGGGGTCTCGGGAGCAACCGGGTGGGGTCAGCCCTGGCCGGTCAGTTTTTCGCGGAGGGCCTGCAGGGCCTCGTCGGATGCGAGCGCGCCCTCGACGGGAGCGTCGTCCTTCGGGGCGGCCGCGGACGAGTACGTCGATGCCTCGCCGGCCTCGACGTCCGCCGTCTTGGCGTCCTCGATCTGCTTCTTGTGGGCCTCCCAGCGCGTGTGGGCCTCGGCGTACTGCCGCTCCCACTCCTCGCGCTGTGCGTCGAAGCCCTCGAGCCACTCGCCCGTCTCCGGGTCGAAGCCCTCCGGGTAGATGTAGTTGCCCTGGTCGTCGTACGTCGCCGTCATGCCGTAGAGCGTCGGGTCGAAGTCGTCCGAGACCGGGTCGACACCCTCGTTGGCCTGCTTCAGCGACAGCGAGATCCGGCGCCGCTCCAGGTCGATGTCGATGATCTTGACCATCACGTCGTCGTTCACCTGGACGACCTGCTCCGGGATCTCGACGTGCCGCTCGGCCAGCTCGGAGATGTGCACCAGACCCTCGATGCCCTCCTCCACGCGGACGAACGCACCGAAGGGAACCAGCTTGGTGACCTTGCCGGGCACGATCTGGCCCATCTGGTGGGTCCGGGCGAACTGCTGCCACGGGTCTTCCTGGGTCGCCTTCAGCGACAGCGAGACGCGCTCGCGGTCCATGTCGACGTCCAGCACCTCGACGGTGACCTCCTGGCCGACCTCGACCACCTCGGTCGGGTGGTCGATGTGCTTCCAGGACAGCTCCGACACGTGCACCAGGCCGTCCACGCCGCCGAGGTCCACGAACGCACCGAAGTTGACGATCGAGGACACGACACCCTTGCGGATCTGGCCCTTCTGCAGCTGGGTGAGGAAGTTCATCCGCACCTCGGACTGCGTCTGCTCCAGCCACGCCCGGCGGGACAGGACCACGTTGTTGCGGTTCTTGTCCAGCTCGATGATCTTGGCCTCGATCTCCTGGCCGACGTACGGCTGGAGGTCGCGGACCCGGCGCATCTCGACGAGCGAGGCCGGCAGGAAGCCACGGAGGCCGATGTCCAGGATGAGACCACCCTTGACGACCTCGATGACGGTACCGGTGACGACGCCGTCCTCTTCCTTGATCTTCTCGATCGTGCCCCAGGCCTTCTCGTACTGGGCGCGCTTCTTCGAGAGGATCAGACGGCCTTCCTTGTCCTCCTTCTGGAGAACCAGGGCCTCGACGTGATCGCCGACGTTGACGACCTCGTTCGGGTCGACGTCGTGCTTGATCGACAGCTCGCGGGAGGGAATCACGCCTTCGGTCTTGTAACCGATGTCGAGCAGGACCTCGTCCCGGTCGACCTTGACGATGGTGCCCTCGACGATGTCGCCGTCGTTGAAGTACTTGATGGTCTGATCGATCGCCGCGAGGAAGTCTTCCTCCGACCCGATGTCATTGACCGCTACCTGCGGGGTGGTGCGTACTGCGGGGTCGAGAGGTGCCTCGATGCTGGCCGTCATGTGGTGGGTTGCTCCGTGGACTGGTGGTGTCGTGAGGTCGCGTCAATGAGCCGTTGGATCGCACCACACCGCTGGATTGCCTGAAGAGCACAGATTCACCACCGACTAGCTGCGAGCACGAGCCTGCTCCGTCCGAGGTCGCGCGGGCCCATAGCGCATCTCACAGAATACCGGTCTTGACGAAGGCAGCACAACCTGGGGCACCCGGTCCCGACCGGCCGCCCGCCGAGGTGTCCCGACGTGCCATTGACCTCAGCGTACGACGTCCAGGTCCGGACGGCCGCCCGCAAGGTCCCTGGTGTCCGCCATTCGGGAGACCAGCCGGTAGGCGGCGGCACCGACTTCGTGCAGGTCAGCCCGGGTGGCGAGGTCCAGCAAGGCCCACAGGTCGGCCGCGCGGGCCCGGTCCACCACTCGCTCCCCCAGGTCCAATTCGTCGAGCACGGCACCCGCCAGCACCCGATCCTCGCAGAAGCGGAAAAGGTTTCCGAGATCGGCGTACGGCGAACCCGCGTGAGCGAACTCCCAGTCGATCAGCCCGGTGATCCGGGCCGTCTCCGGGTCGACCAACAGGTTCTTCGGGTTGAAGTCGCTGTGCACGAGACAGACCCGGTCCAGACCATCGGCCAGCAGGTCCTCCGCCTGGTCCAGCACGGAGGTCAGGTCCACCCCGAGCCCCAGGCCGGCGGCGTACTGCTCCAGGTCACCCAGCTGGAACGGTTCGATCGTCAGGTCGCCATCCCGGAACATCCCCGCCTTCAGGAACGGCATGCCGCTCAGCCGGGCCAGCAGCTCGCCCAGCTGAGTCCCGACCGTCCGCCGCTGATCGGCAGTGGCGGTCTCCAGGAAGACCTGCAGGTTCACCCCGGGCAGGCGCTCGGTCAGCAGGTACGGCGGGTCGTCGTACGAGCCCTCGCGCTTCAGATCGAGCACTCGCGGCACCGGGAGCAGCCCACGAACCAGCTGGAGCAGGGCGGCGTCCACCACCGCCCGATCCGGGTCGGTGGCGTAGAACTTGAGCACTGCCTCTTCGCCACCGGCGCTGACCGCGAACGTCTGCCCGCCGTAGCCGCCGGTCAAGGGAACGGCACTGGCTGCGAAGTCGCTCATGCGCTCGACACTAAAGTGTCCCGGGTGAACAAGCCGGTGCGGGTGGAGCTGACCGAGGCGGAGACCTCGCATGCCAGCCGTACCTACTGGGACTCCGCGGCTGATGAGTACCTGGTCGAGCATGGCGAGTTCCTCGGCGACGACCGGTTCATCTGGTGCCCGGAGGGTGTGGACGAAGAGGCGGCGCAGCTGCTCGGACCTGTCCGTGGCAAGCGAGTGCTCGAGGTCGGCTGTGGAGCCGCTCAGTGCTCGCGGTGGCTGGTGGGACAGGGAGCGAATGTCGTTGCCTTTGACATCTCGATCGAGCAGCTCCGGATCGCGCAGCAGCTCGACGTACGCACCGGTACCGCGGTCCGCACGGTCGCGGCTGACGCCACCGCGCTCCCGTACTGCAGCGCGACGTTCGACATCGTGTGCTCAGCCTTTGGCGCACTGCCCTTCGTGGCCGACGCCGGTACGGCGCTGCGCGAGATCGCTCGCGTGCTGAAGCCGGGCGGCCTGCTGGTCTTCTCGGTGACCCACCCGTTCCGCTGGACCATGCCGGACGACCCGACCGCGGCCGGACTGCGCATCACCCACTCGTACTTCGACCGGACGCCGTACGTCGAGGTCGACGACGCCGGTACTGCGGTCTACGCCGAGCACCACCGGACAACCGGTGACTGGATCCGTGAACTGACCAGCGCCGGGCTGGTGGTCGACGACCTGCTCGAACCGGAGTGGCCGGCCGGACACGACATGGTCTGGGGCGGCTGGGGACCGGAGCGCGGCCGCTTCGTCCCAGGGACTGCCATCTGGACCGCGCACAAGGGAGGCGACGCGTGACGCGTTTCCGGGCTCTGGACGGGCTCCGCGCCATCGCGGCGCTCGCCGTACTGACCTCGCTCGTCGGGCGGCACTCCGATCCCCCGTTCGGCGCGCTGGTGTCCCGGCTGGACGTCGGGTGGGCGGTGTTCTTCGCGATCTCCGGCTTCCTGCTCTACCGCCCGCACGTGCTGGCGTGGTTCTCCGGCGCGGAGCCGCCGCTCACGCTGTCGTACCTGCGTGGCCGGGCCTTGCGCATCCTGCCGGCGCTGGTCGTCACTGTGGCGCTCTGCCTGCTGCTGGGGTCGTCTGACGCCGCCTACCTGCGCTGGGCGCTCCTGACCCCGCTGCTCTTCTACCTGTTGCTGCCGGGGCTCGGCCGACTGCTGACTGGGTACGAGCGTCCGACCCGGCGCAGTGTCCGTTGGCGAATGCTGGTCCTGGTCGCGCTGACCGTCCTCGGCCCCGTCTGGATGGCGGTGGTGACTGCTACTGGCCATCCGCAGGCTCGGTTGTGGCTGCCTGGGTACCTGGGCTGGTTCGCCGTCGGCATGGGCTTCGCACTGTGGCAGGTGGCTCGCGCAACCGGACGACTCGGCACGTCTGCCCTGGACACCCTCACCAGGCTCCCCGGCACACTCTGGGGAATCGCTGCGGCCCTGCTGCTCATCGCTGCGACTCCACTGGCCGGACCGTTCGACCAGTCCGAGCCCGCACCGGCCCAGGCGTTGCTGAAGAACCTGCTCTACACCGTGATCGTGGCCTGTGTGCTGTTCCCGGTCCTGACGCCAACCGCGCAGACCGTCCGGGTGCTCGGCGGCCGGATCGGACAGCTCGCCGGCCGCCTGTCGTACGGCGTGGTCGCCTACCAGTTCGTCGTACTGGCCCTGGTCGATGCGCCGTTCGTTGTCCTGCTGCCGGTGACCCTGGTCGGGTCGGTCGCCCTCGCCGCTGTCAGCTACCGCTGGATCGAGCGACCGCTCACGCGCCTGGGTAAGAACACCGCAGTGGCCAGGACCGTCAGCAGCGCGAGCAACCCAACCAGCAACCCCGCGCGGTAGGCGCGGTCCGGCATGAAGCGGGCGGTGACCGCCTGCTCGGGCCCTGCCGGCAGCAGCCAGCCCTGCTGCCACCCGTCGATCCGGATCGGCGTCAACCGCTGCCCGGCACTGTCGTACGCAATCCAGCCCGCGTCGTAGTTCTGCGCGACCGCCAGCACGGACTGCTCGTTGGCCAGCGGTACCTCGACCGTCAGCTCGGCGGGATTGGGCCGCCAGACGTCTACACCCTGCACCGGCGTCACGGCCACATCGCCGAACCCCGCCTTGGCCAGCGTCACCTCGGTCGGCACGAACCCGCCGGTCGCCTGCACATCCACCTGGTGCCGGCCGGAGCGCAGCGGAACGCTTGCCACCCCGCACAGGCTGTACGCCACCGGCCGCCCGTCCTGCGCGGTCGCCTTCAGCTGGGTCCGCACCGGCACACCGTCGATCCGAATGGCCGGCCCGTTGCCGCAGTACGTCCCTACCCGCCCGGTCGAGCTCACCGGCTTCTTCAGGTCGCCCTGGGCCAGCGCAGTCCCACGCACCTCGTACGACGCCGCCTGTGGCAGCTGCATCATCCGGCTGAACTCGCCCGCGTTGGCAGCGTTCCGGAACACCACCGCGCTCGGCTGACGCGTTGGCGCCGCGTCGTCGGTCCGAATCAGCGGCAACCCCACGAACTGCCCAGCGGCCGCGTCCGCACTGAGCACGGCCTCACGACTGCCACCAAGAGCGGTCAGCACCGTCGGTACGTCGTCAGCCGTCCCACTGACCTCCACCAACCGGGACTGCGGGACCAGCCGACTCGCACTGGTCGGACCGGCGTCGTAGACCTCCACACTGCGGTAGCGCTGAACCATCGGCCCGTACGCCGCCACCCGGCGCAGCCCAGCCGTCTTGAGGCTCCGGTACACGGCCTCCGGGGTGTCCCTGCCGACTACGACGTACCGGATGCCGCTGCGGGCGAGCTCCTGGCGGAGTGCCTGGTCGCCGATCCCGGATGCGAGTCGCTGCTCGACGTCCTCGGTAGCGGCTGCTGTCGGCCGCGTGAGCAGGGCCTCCAGCGGCTGCGCGGCCGGCACGACCAGGACGCTGCCCGGTTCGGACTGCCCGTCGAGCCACGCCGCAGCCTGCTGCCACTGCCCAGGAATGGAGTCGTACGCACTGTCCGGCCGGATCAGCACCACGGGCAGAGCAGCGGCCGCGGCCAGGACGGCGGCCAGGACGGCGGCCAGGACGGGCAGGAGACGACGATGCCTGACGCGAGTGGGCAGGTAGCGCGCAGCAGCCAGCGCTAGGGGCAGGCCGAACAGTAGCCCGACCGCGGCCGGCCAGTGCGTGAGGCTGGGCGGGACGCCGTACCGACTGAGCAGCAGGAGCGGGACGAGCCACCAGAGCGAAACGGCGACCACGAAGCCGAGCCAGACCAGTGTGACCTTCAGCTTCGCCCGCCGCACCAGCCAGGCCGCCGGCAGTACCAGTGCGGCCAGGTTGGCGATCGGGTTCGAACCACCGATCAACGCGAACGCGACAGCCGACCACCCGACCCGCCACCAACTGGACCGCGGCCGCGTCGAAACGAGCGACAGCAGCACCCAGGGCGCGATCGCCATCGGCCAGACGTCGATCGGCAGCTCGCCGAAGGTCCGCGGCAGCACGACGTACAGCAGCGCAACGGCAAAGCGTGTCGTCGGGACGCCGTACCGCAAGGCGTGACACAACTTCCAGACCCCGAGGAACCCGACGCAGAGGACCAGCGACCACCAAAGCCGCTGCGTGATCCAGTCCGGCACCGACAGCGCGTCGAGCAACCAGTGCACCGGCCCCAACGGGACCAGGTAACCGTAGGCATCGCTCTGCAGCTGGCCGAAGCCGCTCTGCGGGTCCCACAGGTGCAGGGCTCGCTCCAGCAAGCGGCCGGGCGAGGCGGTGAGCTCCAGCTTGCTCTCGGGGACGATCTTGCCCGGCGCATGCTGGAAGCACAGGGCGACGAGAGCAAGGCAGCCCAGCACGAGCCGCGCTCGCCAGACCACCTGCTCGGTACTCCGTGCTGTCCCCACCGGCCGTGACATTAACGGATCCGGTGCGGTCCGGTGAGACATCGTTGCCGTACCGTGAGGTCCGCAGCAGCAAGTCCGAGCGAAACGGTGACCTTGAGCGTGAGCACGACCGGCCAGAGAACGCGTGGGGCCTTCCTCCGCAGCGCCACAGTGGTGGCCGTCGCGATGGCGATCATGAACGTCGCCGCCTACGGCTTCACACTGATCGGCTCCCGCCGGCTGATGCCCGAGCAGTTCGGCGCGATCACCGCGCTGCTGGGTCTGCTGCTGATCGGCAACGTCGCGTCCCTGGGGCTGCAGGCGACCGGAGCCCGGCGGTTGGCGACGCACACCGGTGAAGGCGCCGCGTCGCTGGCTGACGCGATGCTCAAGGCGGGGCGCCGGGCAGCAGCTGGGCTGACTGTGGTTTGCCTGGTGCTGACGCCGCTGTTCATGTGGCTGCTGCACATCGACTCGATCGTCGCGATCGTGCTGCTGGCGCCGACGCTCGGGTGCCTGACGCTGATGGGGTCGCAGCTGGGTGTGCTGCAGGGCAGCCACCGCTGGACCGAGCTGGCGGCTGTCTACACGACCAGCGGGCTTGGCCGGCTCGTGCTGGGCGGCGGTGCGTTGCTTGTGCATCCCTCGCTCGACTGGGCGGTGATCGGACTCGCGCTCGGGTCGGTCGTGCCGGCTCTGCTGGGGCAGCTCCTCCTCCGTGGCTCGAGCGGCGCTACCGGCGCGCAGGTCAAGGAGGTCGTGCGGGAGACGATGCACGGCACCCACACGCTGCTCGCCTTCTTCGCCCTGGCCAACGCCGACGTGCTGTTCGCCCGCGCACTGCTCGACGAGAAGGACAGCGGGTACTACGCGGCCGGTCTGATTGTCGCAAAGGCCTGTCTGTTCCTGCCGCAGTTCGTGATCGTGCTGGTGTTCCCATCGCTGGCCAACTCTCCCGGTGACACCGTCCGGCTCCGCCGAGCCGTGCTGGCGGTCGCAGGTCTCGGCGTATGCGCGGTAGCCGGCACCCTGATCCTGCCGGACCTCGTGGTCGCGGTCATCGGCGGCAAGGCGAAGTACGCCGAGCTCGGCCCGTACACCTGGCTGTTCGCGATCGCCGGCTCCGCGTACGCCGTACTGCAGATGGTCGTGTACGCCGCCATCGCGCAGCAGGAGAAGCGCGCGGCCCTGGCCATCTGGCTCGGCCTGGTCGTGCTGGCGGTCGCCGCCGGCATCGTGCTCGGCACCGACACCGCCACCGGCCTCAACGGTGTGAAGGTGCTGGTCGCCATCACCAGCACCTGCGCGCTGCTGCTGTCGGCCGGCCTGGCGACCGGTCTGCACCGCCAGGCCAGCAACTAGCAACTTCGGGCTGGATAGGCTCGAGGACATGCCGACGCCGAAGTTCATCCTCGAGTTGCGCGAGAAGATCGGGCACGACCTGTTGTGGCTCACGGGTCTCACCGGGGTGGTGCTCGACGACCGCGACCAGGTCCTGCTCGTCCAGCGCGCCGACACCCGCGGCTGGGCCCTGATCGGCGGGATCCTGGAGCCGGGCGAGCAGCCGGCCGTCGGGCTGGTCCGGGAGATCTTCGAGGAGACCGCGGTCGAGGCAGCCGTGGAGCGACTGGTCAGCGTCGAGTCGTTCCCGCCGGCCAGCTACCCGAACGGTGACCGGGTCCAGTTCCTCGACCTGTGCTTCCGCTGCCGCCCGCTGCGCGGCGAGGCCCAGGTGAACGACGACGAGTCGATCGACGTCCGCTGGTGGCCGCTCGCGGACCTGCCACCCCTCCGCGACACCGACCTGATGCTGCTCCAGCGAGCCCTCTCCCCCGCCGACCAGCCGCTCTACCTCACCTCCGAAGACTGAGCTGCAGGTCCCGCAACCAGCGCTCATCCATCGCCGGCTCCTTCGTCAGCAGGTCCGCGAGCTGCCGGCGCACCTTCGGCGTCTTCCCGGCCTGCACCACCCGGACCGCTTCGGCGAGGGCCAAGCGCGTGTTCTCGTCACGGCGCGGGGCGGCGACCTCCCGGTCGCTCCACGCGGTGCGGCGGAACGACGCCGCAGTCTTGTGCTGGTAGTCGCCGAAGTACTCCCAGAGCCGCGCGTCGAGCGACACGTTGCGGATCGCGGACGCGGGCAGCTCGTCGGCGAGAGCGACGTGCTGCTGCCAGCGGTAGCCGTTCGGGCTGGTCTTCTTGCGCGGGGTGATGCCGATGAAGCGGAGCTGCCGGCGGATCACGTCCCACTGGGCATGCTCGTCGTCGATCCAGCGACGCAGCACGGCGAACAGGTTCTGGAACGTCGATCCCAGCAGCACCAGGTCGACGAAGACCGTCGGGCGGCCACGCATGAGGTCCGCCGGCGCCAGACCGTCCGCGGCCAGGTTCGCTCGCAGCTGCCGGAGCTCGGCGTCGCTGAACCCCTTGCCGTCCGCGCGGAAGAGCGACAACGGAAGCTGATGCAGGCCGGCGCTCCACCCGGTGTCGGCCAGAGCGCCGCTCAGCAGGTCGTACAGGCTGTCGACCGACCGCCCGACGAAGTACAACTCGCCGTTGCCGCACTGCCCGAGGACCCTGGCCGCGCACCGGATCAGGTCGTGGAGGAAGAACGGCTCCCAGATCTCCTCGTCGCCCAGCATCGAGCCCAACTGGTCGGGGCGGACCAGATCCCAACGGAACG
Source organism: Kribbella sp. NPDC026611 (assembly GCF_040638345.1). Lineage (NCBI taxonomy): Bacteria > Bacillati > Actinomycetota > Actinomycetes > Propionibacteriales > Kribbellaceae > Kribbella > Kribbella sp. NPDC026611. The sequence goes on along the minus strand of NZ_JBEZYC010000004.1, from coordinate 186,849 downwards.
GGCGGTTCGGCTCCACAGCGTCAGGAGTGGCTCAGTGGGCGGCTTCGTGCCAGGTGCGGCCGATGCCGACCGAGACGTCGAGTGGCACGGACATGTCGACGGCGTGGCCCATGTCGCGGCGGACCAGCTCCTCGAGCGGCTCGCGCTCGCCGGGGGCGATCTCGAAGACGAGCTCGTCGTGGACCTGGAGCAGCATCCGCGACTTCAGGCCGGACGCGCGCAGCGATGCGTCGACCTTCAGCATCGCCATCTTGATCACGTCCGCCGCCGACCCCTGGATCGGGGCGTTCAGTGCCATCCGCTCGGCCATCTCGCGCCGCTGCCGGTTGTCGCTGGTCAGGTCCGGCAGGTACCGCCGGCGCCCCAGGATCGTCTCGGTGTACCCGCTCTTGCCGGCGTCGATCACGATCGACCGCAGGTAGTCACGGACCCCGCCGAAGCCCTCGAAGTACTCGTCCATCAGGCCCTTGGCCTCGTCGACGCCGATCTTCAGCTGCTGACTCAGCCCGTACGCCGACAGGCCGTAGGCGAGGCCGTAGTTCATCGCCTTGATCTTGGCCCGCTGCTCCTGCGTCACCGCGGCCGGCTCCACCGAGAACACCCGCGACGCGGTCACCGAGTGGAAGTCCATCCCGGAGTTGAACGCGTCGATCAGGCCGGCGTCCTTGGACACGTGCGCCATGATCCGCATCTCGATCTGGCTGTAGTCCGCCGACATCAGCGACTCGTTGCCCTCGCCGACGATGAAGGCCTGCCGGATCCGGCGGCCCTCCTCGGTCCGGATCGGGATGTTCTGCAGGTTCGGGTCGGTCGAGCTGAGCCGCCCGGTCGCCGCGATGGTCTGGTTGAACGTGGTGTGGATCCGCCCGTCGCGCGGGCTGATCGTCTTCAGCAGGCCCTCGACGGTCTGCCGCAGCCGGGTCGCGTCCCGGTGCGCCAGCAGGTACGCCAGGAACGGGTGCTCGGTCTTCTCGAACAGCGCCTGCAGCGAGTCCGCGTCGGTCGTGTACCCGGTCTTGGTCCGCTTGGTCTTCGGCATCTGCAGCTCGTCGAACAGCACCACCTGCAGCTGCTTCGGCGAGCCGAGGTTGATCTCCTTGCCGATCACCTCGTACGCCGAGGCGGCCGCGTCCCGCACGCCGGTGGCGAACCGCTCCTCGAGCTCCTCCAGGTACGGCCGGTCGACCGCGATCCCGTCCCGCTCCATGCCTGCGATGACGTGGATCAGCGGCAGCTCGACGTCCGCGAGCAGCGCCGTACCGGCCTGCTTCTCGAGCTCGACGTCGAGCGTGTCGGCCAGGTCGGCGATCGCGCGGGCGCGCAGCATCGTGTGGTCCGCGGCCGGGCCGCCCTCGACGTCGTCGAAGCTGAGCTGGCCGTTGTCGGCCTCCTCGTTGCGCAGCTCACGCTTGAGGTACCGCACGGTCAGGTCGGCCAGGTCGTACGCGCGCTGGTCCGGGCGGACCAGGTACGCGCTCAGCTGGGTGTCCGAGCGCAGGCCGCCGAGCGTCCAGCCGCGCTCCAGGAAGCCGAGCAGCGGACCCTTGGCGTCGTGCAGCGCCTTCGGCATGTTCGGGTCGGCGAGCCAGGCCTTCCAGGCGTCCTCGTCGTCCGGCGTCAGCGTGTCCGGGTCGAACCAGGCGGCCGCCCCCGAGGCGTTCGCCAGGGCCAGCCCGGTGATCTGGCCGGTACCGCCACCCCAGCTGCCCTGGACGGCCACGCCGACCCGCTCGCCGCCGCTCACGTGCTCCTTGAGCCAGGCCGCGACCTCACCCGGCTTCAGCTGCACACCGTCGAGCTCGAAGCCGTGGTCGACGGTCGCGTCGACCTCCTCGTGCTCGGCGACCAGCCGCTCGCGCAGCACCCGGAACTCCAGGCTGTCGAACAGCGTGTGCACCTTGTCCCGGTCCCACGGCACCCGGGCCAGGTCGTCGACCGTCACGTCGAGGGTGAGGTCGCGGACCAGCTCGTTGATCTGCCGGTTCCGGATCACGTCGGCGAGGTGGTCGCGCAGCGACTCGCCGGCCTTGCCCTTGATCTCGTTCACCCGGTCGACCACGTCGTTCAGCGAACCGAACTGGTTCAGCCACTTCGCCGCCGTCTTGGGGCCGACCCCCGGCACGCCGGGCAGGTTGTCGCTCTGCTCCCCCACCAGCGCGGCGAGATCCGGGTACAGCCGCGGGCCCACGCCGTACTTCTCTTCGATCGCGGCCGGGTCCATCCGGGCGATCTCGGACACCCCACGCTTCGGGTACAGCACCGTCACGTCGTCGCTGACCAGCTGGAACGCGTCCCGGTCACCGCTGCTGATCAGCACCTCGAAACCCTGCTCCGCCGCCTGGGTCGCGAGCGTCGCGATGATGTCGTCGGCCTCCCAGCCGTCGATCTCGGTGGTCGGGATCCGGAGCGCCTCCAGCACCTCCTTGACCAGCGAGATCTGGCCGCTGAACTCGTCCGGCGACTTCGAGCGACCCGCCTTGTACTCCGCGTACTGCTCGGTGCGGAAGGTCTTGCGGGACACGTCGAACGCGACACAGATGTGCGTCGGCTGCTCGTCGCGGAGCATGTTGATCAGCATCGAAGTGAACCCGTACACCGCGTTGGTGTGCTGCCCGGTGGTGGTGGAGAAGTTCTCCACCGGGAGCGCGTAGAACGCCCGGTACGCCAGCGAGTGCCCGTCCAGCAGCAGGATCCGCGGCCGGCCGGTGCCTGCCTGCGGGTCCTTGGTCAACGTCGAAGTCTGGGTTTCAGGAGCCACGTACCGACTCTAGTGGGTCCCACGGACAGTTCTGACACACTGCTTCCGTGACAGATGAAACGAACCTCGGACCCGGTATGACCATGGAGGGCACGCTCCTCCAGCTGATGGGAATCGTTGTCAGCGAAGCTGCACCGGAGCGCGTGGTCGCGACGATGCCGGTCAAGGGCAACACCCAGCCCTACGGCCTCCTGCACGGCGGCGCGTCCTGCGTCCTGGCCGAGAGCCTCGGCTCGATCGGCTCGGCCATGCACGCGGCGCAGTACGGCAAGGTCGCGGTCGGCGTCGACATCAACGCCACCCACCACCGCGCGGTCCGCGACGGCACGGTCACCGGCGTCGCGACGCCGATCTACCTCGGCCGTACGACGACGTCGTACGAGGTCGTCATCACCGACGACCGGGACAAGCGCGTCTGCACCGCCCGCATCACTTGCCAGCTGATCCAGGCTCCACCTGGGAGCTGAGCGCGTGCGCGCGCCGGGCCACGGCCGACCGGCGCGACGAGAGCAGGGCCAGCAGGTTCGGCGCGTGCTCGGCGGCCAGCCGCCGGCGCACGGTGTGCGTGTTCGCGAACCGCAGTACGCCGGCCTGCCCCAGCCCGAGCCGGGCCAGGAACCGGTTCGCCTCGCGGGCGATCGCGGGCGCCACCACGGCCAGGTGGGCGCAGCACTCGTGCTCGGCCCACGCGACCGCCTCGGCGATCAGCGCCTTGCCCAGGCCGTGCCGGCGGGCGGCGTCGCTGACGTGCAGGTACTCGACGGTGATCGTCGCGTCGTCGTGCAGCGGCGTGATCGCGGTCCGGCGCAGGTACGCCATGCCGTGCACCTCGCCGTCCAGCTCGCCGACCAGCAGCCGGCCGAACGGATCGTCCAGATGCTTGCTGACGGCAACCTCGACCGCGGCGGCCGACGGCGGCGCCGGCAACCGGGACGGCAACCCGGCGCCCAGGGTGGTGAACTCGCGCCACAGTGCGACCAAGGCACCGGCATCACCCTGCCGGGCGTCCCTCACCTCGATGGCTGCCACCACAGCGACCTCCTGGTCCGGTCCACCCCCGAGGTGAACAGACGGGCCGATACGCTCGTCCTCGCGCAACAGTAGGCCCTTGGGGGTCACATGCAAAGCTGAGCGGAGTCCCCTGTGTTCATCGGAATCGGGACCGTCGTGAATGTCGCGACGGTGCTCGTCGGATCGGTACTCGGCGTACTCGTCGGACACCGGCTCAGTCACCGCACCCGGGAACTGGTCACGGACGCGATCGGCCTGGTCACGCTGCTGATCGCGATCTCCGCGGCGCTCACCGTCGGCGACCACGCGCTCAAGGATGCGGTCGGCGACAGCGCTCCGGTGCTGATCGTGCTGGGCGCGATGCTGCTCGGCGGGATCGCCGGATCGCTGCTGCACATCGAGGAGCGGTTGGAGGGGTTCGGCGCGTGGATGCAGCACCGCTTCGACCGCGGCGAGGGCGAAGGCAAGTTCGTCGAGGGCTTCGTGTCCGCGTCGATGGTGTTCTGCGTCGGCCCGTTGACGTTCCTCGGCGCGCTCTCCGACGGCCTCGGCCGGGGCGCGGACCAGCTGTTCCTGAAGGCGGTCCTGGACGACTTCACGTCCATCGCCTTCGCCGCATCGTTCGGCTGGGGCGTAGCAGCCTCAGCCCTGGTGGTCCTCGTCGTACAGGGCCTGATGACCGCTGTCGGCGCAGTACTGGGCGATGTACTGCCGGATGCCCACGTGACTGCCCTCGGCGCCACCGGAGGCGTGATGCTCATCGGTGTCGCGTTGAGATTGCTGAAGCTGAAGCAAGTTGCGGTCGCGGACCTGCTGCCCGCGTTGATCGTGGCGCCGCTGCTGGTTCAGTTGCTCGTTGTCATCCGCAACTGAACCAGCAGCGTGCAGCTCAGTCCTCGCCGAGGTACGCCTTCCGCACCTCGTCGTTGACCAGCAGGTCGCGGCCGGAACCGGACAGCACGATCTGCCCGACCTCCAGCACGTAGCCGAAGTCGGCCCGCTTCAGCGCCGCCTGCGCGTTCTGCTCCACCAGCAGGATCGTCGTCCCCTGCCGCTGCAGCTCGGTCACCGTCGACATGATCCGCTTCATCATGATCGGCGACAGACCCATCGACGGCTCATCCAGCATCAGCAGCTTCGGCCGGCTCATCATCGCCCGGCCCATCGCCAGCATCTGCTGCTCACCGCCGGAGAACGTGCCGGCCGGCTGCTTGCGCCGCTCCCCAAGGATCGGGAACAGGTCGTACGCCGCGTCCAGGTCGGTCCGGACCCCGGCCGCGTCGTTGCGCGAGAACGCGCCCAGCATCAGGTTCTCCTCGACCGACAGCCGGGGGAAGATCCGCCGGCCCTCGGGCGAGTGCGCCAGCCCGCGCGCGACGATGTCGTGCGCGGCGACGTGGTCGATCCGCTCGCCCTGGAACCAGATCTCGCCCGCGTTCGGCCGGAGCAGGCCGGAGATCGTCTTCAGCGTGGTGGTCTTGCCGGCGCCGTTGGTGCCGATCAGCGACACCACCTGCCCCTGCTCCACGCTGAAGCTGATCCGCTTCACGGCCAGGATCTTGCCGTAGGCAACTTCGAGGTCCTTGACCTCGAGCATTGCGCTCATGGGCGACCCTCCTCTTCGGCGACCGTCGTGTCCTGGACGTGCGCGTCCTGGACGTCGACGTCCTCCTCGTCGTCCTCACCGGTGCCGATGTAGGCCTCGATCACCCGCGGGTCGGACTGCACCTCGGCCGGCGAGCCCTCGATCAGCGCCTGCCCCTGGACCAGGCAGAGCACCCGGTCGCAGAGGTTGAAGATGAACCGCATGTCGTGCTCGATCACGACCACCGACAGGCCCGAGTCCCGGATCTTGAAGATCAGGTCACTGGCCTGGCGGGTCTCCTGCGGGTTCATACCGGCCGTCGGCTCGTCCAGCAGGATGAGCTTCGGGTCGGTGGCCAGCGCGCGGGCGATCTCGAGCCGCCGCTGGTCGCCGTACGGCATGTTCCGGGCCAGGTGGTCGGTCGAGCGGCCGAGGCCGACGAACGCCAGCAGCTCCTGCGCCCGGGCCCGGGTCGCGGCCTCCTCGCGGCGGAACTTCGGCCCGCGCAGTACGGACGTGAGCGCACCGGAGCTGGTTCGGCTGTACCGCCCGACCATCACGTTCTCCAGCGCGGTCATGTTGCCGAACAGCCGGATGTTCTGGAACGTCCGGGCCATCCCGGCGCGGACCACCGCGCGCGGCTTCGGCGGCAACGGCGACAGCGCCGCGACCTCCTGCACCGCGACGGCCGGTGGCCTCGGCACCTGGTTCTTCCGCCCCGGCCGCGGCACCTTCGGCGCCTTGCGGGGCGTCCCGGCGAACCGCACCTGGCCACTGGTCGGCCGGTACAGCCCGGTCAGGCAGTTGAAGAACGTGGTCTTACCGGCGCCGTTCGGGCCGATCAGACCGACGATCTCGCCTTCCCGTACGGTCAGGTCGACCTTGTTGACGGCCAGCAGACCGCCGAACCGCATGGTCACACCGGTTGCCTCGAGCACCGGGTTTCCGACCTGACGAGTCTGGCCGGGCACTGGCTGGGTGACGGTCATCTGGCCTCCTCCACCATCAGATGCTCTTCCTCGACGGCTTCGGCCAGGCCTTCGTCCTCTTCGTGGAACTCCAGCTGCCTTCGTCTGCTCGCGACCAGGCCCTCCGGCCGGAACCGCATCATCAGCACCAGCAGCAGACCGAACAGCAGCAGCCGGTACTCCGAGAAGAACCGCAGCTTCTCCGGCAGCAGCTTCAGGATCGTCGCACCGAGCAGCACACCGGCGATGGTGCCCATACCGCCGAGCACGATCGCGGCGAGCAGGAACGCCGATTCCAGGAACTGGTACTGGTCCGGACTGACCGCGGCATCCTGATGCGCCTTGATCGTGCCGGCCAGACCGGCCAGGAACGCACCGACCGCGAACGCGAGCAGCTTCAGGCCGAACACGTTCACGCCCATCGCCTCGGCGGCCTTCTCGTCCTCCCGGATCGCCACCCAGCCGCGCCCGATCCGGCTGTTGTTCAGCCGGGCGAAGACCAGGATGACGCCACCGATCAGGATCAGCAGCAGGAAGTAGTAGTTCGAGAACCGGCCGAGGTCGATCCCGGCGATCGTGTGGTCCTTGCCGAAGTCGAAACCGCCGAGCTTCAGGTCCGGGATCCCCGGGACGCCGTTCGGGCCGTTGGTCAGGTTCGGGCCGTTGTTGCCGTCCAGGTTGCCCATCGAGAACCGGAAGATCTCACCGAAGCCGAGCGTCACGATGGCCAGGTAGTCGCCGGAGACCCGGAGCGTCGGCGTACCGATGATCAGGCCCAGGACGGCGGCCACACAGGCACCGAGCAGCACCACGACCAGGAACGGCGGCTTCCAGCCGACCGTCGCGAACGCCGACTGTGAGAGTACGGCGGCCGTGTACGCACCCGACCCGAGGAACGCGATGTACCCGAGGTCGAGCAGGCCGGCCAGGCCGACCACGATGTTCAGGCCCATCGCGGTGGCGCTGAAGATCAGCACCTGGTTCGCGATCGACATGTTCGCGTCCGACCCGTTCTGGGTGAACGGGAACAGGAACGCCACCGCGAACGCGGCCAGCGTCAGCACCTTCTTGTGCCGCTGCGCGACGTGGCCGATCCACGACATCACGCCGGTCCGGAACAACGCCACCGTGAGTACGGCGACGAAGACCAGACAGAGCACGAACGACCAGGCGTCCTGCAGGCCGAGCGCGTACGCCGCGACGAACAGCACGGCCGCCATCAGCACCGCGATCGAGAGAATCTCGAACCAGCTCGGCAGCTTCGCCTCGCTCAGGTCGCGCAGGTGCCGCAGCGGCAGCATCCAGCCGGACACCGCCAGTACGAGCCCGCCCACGAGCGTCACGTAGGCGCCCGGGTTGACGTTGATCAGGCCGTCGGAGTCGGTCGAGATCGCGATCAGCACCAGGATCATGTACAACGCCAGGCCGGCACCCAGCATCCGGATGCCGAGCGTCGCGTCCAGCCAGGAACCCAGCTTGGTCAGCGGGCCCTTCTCGGCCAGCAGCAGGACCAGCGCCAGTACCGCGACGATGATCGCCAGGATCTGCAGGCCACCGGGGTAGAAGTTGATCGACAGGTCGTTCAGGATCGAGCTGTCGTAGCTCCACGACAGGAACGAGCCCACGAGCGCCAGCACCACACCGGCGATGCCGAGCGGCCAGGCGATCGGCTTGCCCGGCCGGGCCGGAGGTACTTCGGTTGCCTCCGGCACCGGAGTCTTGACATCCGTCATGCTCGGTCCACCACCCTCGCGCCGAGCAGGCCCTGCGGCCTGAAGACCAGTACCAGAATCAGAATGACGAACGCCCAGACGTCCTTCCAGGTGCTGCCACCGAACTGACCTGGGATGTACTGCGTCGCCATCGCCTCGACCAGTCCGAGCACCAGACCACCCACGACCGCGCCGTAGACGTTGCCGATACCACCGAGGACGGCGGCCGTGAACGCCTTCAGACCGGCCAGGAAGCCCATCCGGAAGTCGATGTTGTTGTTCTGCAGACCCTGCGAGACACCCGCGATGGCCGCCAGTACGGCGCCCAGCGCGAACGCGACCACGATGATCCGGTCGACGTTGATGCCCATCAGCCGGGCGGTGTCCGGGTCCTGCGACACGGCCTGCATACCGCGGCCGAGCCGGGTCCGGTTGATGAAGAACCAGAGCAGCACCGCGCACACCAGCAGCGCCGAGACCGTGAAGATCGCCGACCGCTGGATGGTCACGCCACCGACCTGGAACGCCTTGCCCGTGACCACGTCGATCTGCGGGAACGGGATGCGCTGCTTCGCACTCGGCCACTCGAACGGCTTGCCGCTGTGCTCCGGCCTGGTGATCAGCTTCTTGAAGATCACCCAGCCGATCTCGCCGGCCAGCGCGGCCGCGGTCGCCGCGACCGCCACCGCCTGCACGCCGATCGTGGCCTGCGCGCGGTCCTTCAGCATCCGGCCGGCCAGCAGGCCGATCCCGGTGCCGACGACGGCGCCACCGACGATCGCCGCGGCGATCAGTCCGGCGTTCAGATCACGGTCGACCAGCCGCAGGATCGCCCAGAAGAGGACGGCTCCACCGGCTCCGCCGAGCAGCGGGGCCCGGTCGTACCACCTGGAGACCGGGTGGTTCAGGTGCGCATCGGTCCGCCGGGAGCCGACGGCGTACCCGAGACCGATCGCCAGGCCCACGAAGACCAGGACGACCCAGCTCGGACGCTCGTAGAACAACCGGATGAACTCCTGCAGGAACACGGAGATGCCGATCGCGGTGATCAGTGGCGCGAGTCGTGGCGCGTTCCGCAGGGGACGGTACGCGATACGTTCCATCAGCACCGCGGTGCCGACCGACGCGATCATGGCACCGACGATCATCACCGGCAGGATCCAGACGCTGGTGTGACCGTCGAAGAACAACAGGTACGTGGTCAGTGCGCCGAACGCACCGATCATGAAGACCTCGCCGTGGGCGAAGTTGATGAGCTGCACGATGCCGTACACGACGGTGTAACCCACCGCGATCAGGGCGTACAGCGAGCCCAAGGTCAGGCCGTTGACGAGCTGCTGCAAGAACTGGTCCACGTCGACCTCCCATCTGCCTCAGTTATGACACGCCTCGGGGGTGGGAGGATCGCTCCCACCCCCGAGACATGAGGTCGACTCCGCTTACTTTTCTTCGAAGGCCTTGGTCTCGACCGTGGCCCACTGGCCCGCGTCGACCTTGTAGACGGTCAGCACCTTGCTGGTGCTGTCGCCGTACTGGTCGAACGCGACCTTGCCGGTCACGCCGTCGAAGGAGACCTTGCTCATGGCATCGACCGTCGCCTGCCGCGCCGACTCGACGTCCTTGGCGTCCTTCAGCGAGGTCTTCAGCGCGTTGATGATCGCGTTGGCCGCGTCGTAGGAGTAGCCGCCGTACGCCGCGGAGTCCTCCTTGTAGCCTTCCTTCTTGTAGTCCGCGAGGAAGGTCTTGCCGGCGTCGGTCGAGTCGGTCGGGGCACCGACGGACGTCGACAGGTCACCCGTGCTGGTCTTGCCCGCCAGGGTGATGTACTTCGGGTCCTTGATGCCGTCGCCGCCCATCAGCGGGACGTTCAGGCCGGCGGCCTTCATCTGCTGCGAGAGCGGACCGGCCTGCGGGTACTCACCGCCGTAGTAGATCGCCTGCGGCTTCGACGGGCTGATCGCGGAGATCACGGCCGAGTAGTTCGAGTCGTCCGGGTTGATCGTCTGCGCCGCGACGACGGTGCCACCGAGCTTCTTGAACTCCTCGGTGAAGGTGCCGACCAGACCCTGGCCGTAGGCCTTCTTGTCGTGGATCGTGGCGACCTTGGTGATCTTCGCGGTCTCGTACAGGTACCGGGCCGCGAACGGGCCCTGGACCGCGTCGGTGGTGCAGGTACGGAAGTACGTCGGGTACGGCCGCTTCGGAGCGGTCTGCCAGTCGGGACCCTGGGTCAGGCCGGGGCCGGTGTTGGCCGGCGAGACCTGGACGATGTTCTTCGGCGCAAGCACCGGCTGCACCTGCTGGCTGACGCTGGTGTTCAGCGTGCCGACGACGCCGATGACGTCCTTGTCGCCGGCCAGCGCGGTGGCGGCGTTCTTACCGGGGTCCGGCTTGGCCTCGTCGTCCTTCGGCACGACCTCGAGCTTCCAGCCCGGGATGGTGTTGTTGTCGTTGGCCTGCTTCACCGCCAGCTCGACGGAGTGCTGGATACCCAGACCCAGGGCCGACAAGTCTCCGGACAGCGGCGCGATCACGCCGATCTTCGCGGTCTTGGTCGAGCCTCCGGAGCCCCCGCCAGAGTTGTTGCCACTGCGTGAGCCGCAGGCAGTCAGGGCCAACGACGCCACGAGCAGCGTCGCGCCGACCCGTACTACGGAACGCTGGTGCACTGTTCCTCCCATGTCTGGATAGTCCGAGCAGATATCCCGGACTCTCGCGTTTGCCGCGAGCATCCGCAGGTTAGACCTCGGGTGGCTCTTCAGGCGATGTCACGGAGCGTGTGTTGTGAGGTCGTTACAGCGGTAAGCAGCATGGGTATTGGTGATTGCTGTACGTGCGCTCAGGTCAGTGGACGCAGAGTGAGTCAGTCGCTACTGCCCGCCTCGTCAACGACCAACTGCGCGACCTGCCGCATGGAAACTCTTTTGTCCATGGCGGTTTTCTGGATCCATCGGAACGAGTCCGGCTCGGACAGCCCGAACTTCGTCTGCAGCACCGACTTGGCCCGATCCACCAGCTTCCGCGTCTCCAGCCGCTCGGCCAGGTCCGCGACCTCGGCCTCCAGCTCGGCGAGCTCCACGTACCGGGACGCGGCGATCTCGATCGCGGGCAGCAGATCGGCCTTGGAGAACGGTTTCACCAGGTACGCCATCGCGCCGGCGTCCCGCGCCCGCTCGACCAGCTCCCGCTGCGAGAACGCCGTCAGCATCAGCACCGGCGCGATCCGCTCGCCCGCGATCTTCTCGGCCGCACTCAGGCCGTCCAGCTTCGGCATCTTCACATCGAGGATGACCAGATCAGGCCGATGCTCCTCGGCAAGCCGGATAGCCTCCTCGCCGTCCCCCGCCTGCCCCACAACGTCATACCCCTCCTCCGCGAGCATCTCCGCCAGATCCATCCGAATCAAAGCTTCATCCTCAGCGATCACCACACGCTTAGCAGTCACGCCCACACCATATCGACCTCACCCCTTAGCCCCCACGAAGCCGTCCAACGCCTCCAGCTTCCTTCCGGCTGACCGCGATCGCGTTCCGCCGAGGCTGTCGCCACGCGATCCCCAGCAGATCCAGCGCATCGGTGAGAATCTTGCGGATGTCCTCAGACTCGTTGGAGAACATGTACCGCACGTAGAAGTACCGCTTCCCGGTCGCCGGCTTGCTCGCCCAGTTCACGAACCGGCATCCGTCCGAGTGGAACAGCCCCCGCAGCAACTGTTCGGGGTACTTGGCAACTATCTCCAGCTGCCAGTCCCGCAACTCGATCGTCCGCAAGTGCTTCCGCCCAGGACCGTGCTGCGGAAACACACAAGGCCAGTGCTTCCACCGCGCCTCGACCATGATCGCCCCCGGCCGCTTCCGCAGACACGGACTGGCCCCCGGCTTGACCCGCTTGATCGTCTCTGCGATCTCCTGATTCAGCTCGGCGTACCTGGCATCGTTCGCGATCTGCAGCGTGAACACGCCCCGCCGCGCCCGCGCGATCGACCCATCGCCCAGATACCAGCCGAGCAGCAAGGCGTACGCCGCCTCGTCCAACTCGGCCCCGTCACACCGCGGACACGGAGTCGGCTGAAACCCAGTGCCACGCGGCAGCCCCTGCCGCTGGTACAACCGCCGCCACCGCCGGATCGTCTTGATGGCAACGCCATGCTGCGCAGCATTCGCCCGATCACTGAACCCAGCATCCGACATCCGCAACGCCGAGTCGACCGTCTCCTGCGACCTGATGTGCCCCATGCCTCATGCTCTTCCAGAGCACCGACAGTCTGTGCCGGGTGTGGGATTTGAACCCACAAGCCCTTGCGGGCAATGGTGTTTGAGACCATCGCGTTTGCCTAGTTTCGCCAACCCGGCAGGTTGCTGGAGCAACTCTAGCGGCACCGCGCGAGATTCCGCTCATCGGCCCACCACGATCCGGTCCGCAACCAGCAGACGAGCAGTCGAGCTACTCTCCGTCACAGCTGGACCGCCCGGACCACCAAGTCCTACCCGCCCGCCCGCCTCGGGCCCCCTGCTCAAACGGGAAGCTGCCCGCAGTTCTTCAACTGGCATTTGTTCACCCGGCTGGGTGACCGGTCGAGTCCGTCCCAATCACAACCCCTGAGCGCGCGCCTTGAGCCACTCAGCGCTGCGCCCGGGCACCAGCCCAGGCACCTCTCTAAATCTCTTCTTGTTCTTTCTTGTTCTTGTTCTGCATGCGTCGAGGCGGACGGTCTGGTGGCCGTCCGCCTCAACCAATTCTCTAAATCTTATTCTTATCTTGTTTTCTTACGGGTTGGGGCTGCGGTAGGCGGGGGCTATGCCTTCGATGGCGTCGCCCATGCGGTGGACTCTGAGGGCGTTGGTGGAGCCGGGGAGGCTGGGTGGGGAGCCGGCGACGATGACTACCAGGTCGCCCTTTTCGAGTTTGCCGAGTTCGAGGAGGCGCTGGTCTACCTGGCGGACCATCTCGTCGGTGTGCTCGACCGTGGGGACGATGTAGGTCTCGACGCCCCAGGTGACGCTCAGCCAGGAGCTGACGGACGGGACCGGGGTGAAGGCCAGGAGCGGGACCTCGGTGCGATAGCGGGCCAGTCGGAGGGCGGTGTCGCCGGACTGGGTGAACGCGATCAGGTACTTCGCATCCAGTCGCTCAGCAACATCCGCCGCCGCGCGGGCGATGACCCCGCCCTTGGTGCGCGGCTCCCAGTCGATGGAGTGGACGCGGCTCAGGCCCTGCTCTTCCGTCGCCTCCACGATCCGCGCCATCGTCTTGACGGTTTCGATCGGGAAACGGCCGACGCTGGTCTCGCCGGAGAGCATGACCGCGTCGGCGCCGTCGAGTACGGCGTTCGCCACGTCGGACGCCTCCGCACGGGTCGGCCGCGGGGCGGAGATCATCGACTCGAGCATCTGGGTGGCGACGATGACCGGCTTCGCGTTCAGGCGGGCCTGGTCGATGATCAGCTTCTGGACCAGCGGGACGTCCTCGAGCGGAAGCTCCACCCCGAGGTCGCCGCGGGCCACCATGAACCCGTCGAAGGCCTCGATGATCTCGTCCAGGTTGGCGACCGCCTGCGGCTTCTCGATCTTGGCGACGACCGGGAGCCGGAGCCCCTCCTCGTCCATGATCTTGTGCACCAGCTGGATGTCGGCCGCGTCGCGCACGAACGACAGCGCGATCATGTCGGCCGGCAGGTGCAAGGCCCAGCGCAGGTCCTCGGCGTCCTTCTCCGACAGCGCCGGCACGCTCACCGACACACCCGGCAGGTTGATGCCCTTGTGGTTCGACACCGGCCCGCCCACGGTGACCCGGCAGATCACGTCGGTCGCGGTCACCTCCTCGGCGACGAGCGCGATCCGGCCGTCGTCGATGAGCAGCTGGTCGCCCGGCTTCACGTCACCCGGCAGACCGTCGTACGTCGTACCGCAGATGGTCACGTCACCGGGCACCTCGCGGGTGGTGATGGTGAAGCGCTCGCCGTAGGTCAGCGTGGCCTTGCCCTCGGCGAACTCGGCCAGCCGGATCTTCGGGCCCTGCAGGTCCACCAGGATGCCGACGTTCTTACCGGTTTCGGCGGCAGCGGTGCGGATCCGCTGGTAGATGCGCTCATGCTCGGCATGGGCGCCGTGACTCAGGTTCAGCCTGGCGACATCCATACCCGCTTGGACAAGTTCCATGATGCGCTCCGGGGCGGCCGTAGCCGGGCCGAGCGTACAAACGATCTTTGCGCGACGCACGTCACAAAACCCTACTCCTACGAACCACTGCCCCCGCTGGTCCACCCCCCTTACCCGACAGTTAACAGGTGGAAACCATTCGGCACCGGCGGCCGGATCGTCAGGAAGGCAAGGGGGTGTAGGCCCCGACCGTCACGTCACCACCTGGCCCCGCGGTGACCGGCTGCAGGCCGACCGGCTTCCCCTTCTGGTACGTGATGAGGGTGACCTCACCCGGTTTCCGCAACGTGTAGCCGAGCGCGAAGGCGTACGCCGCTCCCCCGGTCGTCCCGTTCGTGTACGTCGTCACCGGCCGCTCCTCCACCACCCGCGTCTCCGGCCCGACCTGGCGGTGCAAATGACCGGACACCAGCAGCGTCGCGCACCCGCGCTCGGCGCTCTCGGCGTACGACGAGGGGTCGTGCACCACCATCGTGGCGATCCGTTTGTCCTCCGGCTGGTCGCATGCGATGTCCGCAAGCCGCTTCGACTGGTGATCGATCGTCTCGTCCCCTGGACTGTCCGCGCTGCCGAGCCCGGTCTTGGTCGGGTCGCTGTCGCCGAAGAACCGGATCCCGGCGACCTCGACCGGCTTGCTGTCGAGCACGGTGAACCCGGCCTTGCGCATGAACTCCTCGACGTGCCCGCCGGCGTCGTGGTTGCCGGCCACCGCGACCACCTTGAGGTCCTTGAAGTGCTGTTTCAGCGAGTTGATGCTGAACGCCTCCCACGACTCCCCCGACGAGGTGTCGTCGCCGGCGTCGATCAAGACTTTCGCCTTGCCCGCCTTGCCGACCGCGGCGGCGAATCCGTCGATACCGATGTTGTCGTGCCGGTCCGACACCAGGATCGCGACCGTTTCCTGCTCGCTCGGCTGGTGGATCTCCGGCGCGACGTCCGCGACCCGGTCCTTCAGCTGCCCGTAGAGCTGGGTGGACTTCTTGTACGTCTCGACCAGCGTCCGGATGATCCCGACCCCGCCCGTGGCCGAGAACCCGGACGCGACCTCGACCTGCTTCAGCCGGTCGTCGAAGGACAGCTCCGGGAGCAGCTTGAACAGTGGCTGCCACTGGGTGGGTGGTACTTCGGCCGGCCGCATCCGCCCGGGTCCGAAGATCGAGGCGATCGTGATCAGCATCGCGACCAGGATCACGATCGAGCGGTGCTCGAACCGCCGCTCGTGCCGGTGCACGAGATGCCAGAGCTCCTGCCGGCGGCGGGTCCCGAGCGCGGTCCAGAGGGTCGCGACCACGACGACCACGAGCAGGCCGGTGCCGGCGCCGGCGACCGCGTTGTCGACCGCCATCTCCTGGATGACCTGCTTGATCCGCCCGATCTCACCGTCGGGCTGGGAGGCGATCAGGGTGTCGCGGGTGAGCAACTCGGTCAGGCTGCTCGCGTC
Source organism: Kribbella sp. NPDC026611 (assembly GCF_040638345.1). Classification (NCBI taxonomy): domain Bacteria; kingdom Bacillati; phylum Actinomycetota; class Actinomycetes; order Propionibacteriales; family Kribbellaceae; genus Kribbella; species Kribbella sp. NPDC026611. The sequence goes on along the minus strand of NZ_JBEZYC010000004.1, from coordinate 171,216 downwards.
CGTCTCCTGGACGTCGATGTTGACGCCGATCCCGCCGGGCGTGTTGGCCGGGATCCGCAGCCGCGGCAGTACGGCGCCGAGGTCGAGCGTGGCGTGCCCGTCGAACGTCGGCGACATCGTCGCCGCGTGCGCGCCGATCGTGACCCGCTCAGAGTCGTTGACGAACCCGAGCAGCCCGACCACCACCGAGGTCACGACGAAGATCAGGCCAAGCCCGGCCCACGGCGCGATCGCACGGAGCCGAGCTCTGGTCACCAGGCGCGTTGCCACCGTTCCAACCTATCGGGCCGGACTCCCTCGGGCCGCGCAGGCCCGAGGGGAGTCGGCTCAGACAGCGAGCGGCCGGGCCGTCGGCGGAATCGGGGTGGGCAGCCGGGACGAGCCGGTGAGGTGGGTGTCGACGCCGTTGGCGCAGGACCGGCCCTCGGCGATCGCCCAGACGATCAGCGACTGTCCGCGACCGGCGTCACCACAGGCGTACACGCCCTCGACCGACGTCGCGTAGTTGTTGTCCCGCTTCACGTTCCCGCGCTCGTCGAGCTCGACACCGAGCTGCTCGAGGAACCCTTCGCGCTCAGGCCCGAGGAAGCCCATCGCGAGCAGCACGAGCTGCGCCGGGATGGTCCGCTCGGTGCCCTCGACCGGTACGAACCGGCCGTCGTTGAACTCGACCTCGACCAGGTTCAGCCCCGAGACGTTGCCGTGCCCGTCGGCCTCGAAGTTCACCGTCGACACCGAGTAGACCCGGTCGCCGCCCTCCTCGTGCGCGGACGCGACCCGGTAGATCATCGGGTACGTCGGCCACGGCTGGCCCGCCGGCCGGTCCTCGCCGGGCCGCGGCATGATCTCCAGCTGGGTGACGGACCGCGCGCCCTGACGGTGCGCCGTACCCAGGCAGTCGGCGCCGGTGTCACCGCCGCCGATGATGACCACGTCCTTGCCAGTGGCAACGATCTGGTCCGCGACGGCCCGTCCGAGCGAGGCCCGGTTCGATTGCGGCAGGTACTCCATCGCCTGGTGGATGCCGCCGTACTCGCGGCCCGGTACCGGGAGGTCGCGCGCTGCCGTGGCCCCGGTCGCGATCACGACCGCGTCGTACCGCTGCTTGAGCTGGCTGCCGGTCACGTCCACGCCGACGTTCACGCCGGAGCGGAAGACCGTGCCTTCCTCCTTCATCTGCTGGATCCGCCGGTCGAGCTGGAGCTTCTCCATCTTGAACTCGGGGATGCCGTACCGCAGCAGGCCGCCCGGCGCGTCCGCCCGCTCGTAGACCGCGACCGTGTGCCCGGCCCGGGTCAGCTGCTGCGCCGCGGCCAGACCGGCCGGACCGGAACCTACGACCGCGATCGTCTTGCCGGTCAGCCACTCCGGCGGCTGGGGCCGGACGTCGCCGGTCTCCCAGGCCTTGTCGATGATCGCGACCTCGACGTTCTTGATCGTCACCGGGTCCTGGTTGATGCCGAGCACGCAGGCGGTCTCGCACGGTGCCGGGCACAGCCGCCCCGTGAACTCCGGGAAGTTGTTGGTCGCGTGCAGGCGCTCGATCGCGCTGGACCAGTCGTCCCGCCAGACCAGGTCGTTCCACTCCGGGATCAGGTTCCCGAGCGGGCAGCCGTTGTGGCAGAACGGGATACCGCAGTCCATGCAGCGGCCGGCCTGCTTGGTGATGATCGGCAGCAGCGCCTTTCCGGGCCCGCCGGGGTAGACCTCTTTCCAGTCCTGCACCCGCTCCTCGACCGGCCGCCGGTCGGCGACCTGGCGCGGGGTGGTCAGGAATCCCTTGGGGTCAGCCATCAGATGGCCTCCATCATCGCTCGCGTGGTGGCGTCCTCGTCCAGCCCGTCGCGCTCGGCGGCCGCCTTGGCCGCCAGCACCCGGGCGTAGTCGCGGGGCAGCACCGTGGTGAACCTGGTGGCAGCGGCGGGCCAGTCGGCGAGCAACTTGGCCGCCCGTTCCGAACCGGTCTCCTCCTGGTGCCGCCGGACCAGGTCGTGCAACAGCTCGGACTCGTCCTCGGTGAGCGGGAGCAGGTCCACCAGCTCCGGGTTCACCAGGGCACGGTCCAGGTCGAGCACGTGGGCCACGCCGCCCGACATGCCCGCCGCGAAGTTCCGGCCGACGGCGCCGAGTACGACGACGCGCCCACCGGTCATGTACTCGCAGCCGTGATCGCCGACCGACTCGACCACCGCGGTGGCGCCGGAGTTCCGGACGCAGAACCGCTGGCCGACGCCGCCGCTGATGAACAGCTCACCAGAGGTGGCGCCGTACGCGATCACGTTGCCGGCGATGATCTGGTCGGCCGCGTCGAACCGGGCTCGGCGGTCCGGCCGGATCACGATCCGGCCGCCGGACAGGCCCTTGCCGACGTAGTCGTTGGCGTCACCCTCGAGCCGCAGGGTGACTCCGCGCGGGACGAAGGCGGCGAACGAGTTGCCGGCCGACCCGGTGAAGGTCAGGTCGATCGTGCCGTCAGCGAGACCGGCGGCCTTGTACCGCTTGGTGATCTCGTGACCGAGCATGGTGCCGACGGTCCGGTTCACGTTCCGGATCGCGAGCTGGGCCCGGACCGGCTCGCCGTTGTCCAGCGCCGGGGCGCAGATCCGGATCAGCTCGTTGTCGAGCGCCTTGTCCAGGCCGTGGTTCTGCTCGACGGTCCGGTGCAGCGAGGCGCCCTCGGGCAGCGCCGGCACGTGCAGGATCGGCGACAGGTCGAGCCCGTCGGCCTTCCAGTGGTCGACCGCGCGCTGGATGTCGAGGACCTCGGCGTGGCCGATCGCCTCGTTCAGGGTCCGGAAGCCGAGCTCGGCCAGGTACTCGCGGACCTCCTCGGCGATGAACTCGAAGAAGTTCACCACGAACTCGGGCTTGCCGGAGAACCGCTCGCGGAGCACCGGGTTCTGGGTGGCGACGCCGACCGGGCAGGTGTCCAGATGGCAGACCCGCATCATGATGCAGCCCGACACCACCAGCGGCGCGGTTGCGAAACCGTACTCCTCGGCGCCGAGGAGGGCCGCGACGACGACGTCCCGGCCGGTCTTCAGCTGGCCGTCGGTCTGGACCACGATCCGGTCCCGCAACCCGTTCAGCAGCAGGGTCTGCTGGGTCTCGGCCAGGCCGAGCTCCCACGGGCCGCCGGCGTGCTTGAGCGAGGTCAGCGGCGCCGCACCGGTACCACCGTCGTGGCCGGAGATCAGTACGACGTCCGCGTGCGCCTTGGAGACACCGGCGGCGATCGTGCCGACGCCGACCTCGGAGACCAGCTTCACGTGGATCCGCGCCTGCGGGTTCGCGTTCTTCAGGTCGTGGATCAGCTGCGCCAGGTCCTCGATCGAGTAGATGTCGTGGTGCGGCGGCGGCGAGATCAGGCCGACGCCGGGCGTCGAGTGCCGCGTGTTCGCGACCCACGGGTACACCTTCGGGCCGGGCAGCTGCCCGCCCTCGCCGGGCTTCGCGCCCTGCGCCATCTTGATCTGGATGTCGTCGGAGTTCGTCAGGTACTCGGCGGTGACGCCGAAGCGCCCGGACGCGACCTGCTTGATCGAGCTCCGCCGGGCCGGGTCGTACAGCCGGTCGGCGTCCTCGCCGCCCTCACCGGTGTTCGACTTGCCGCCGAGCTGGTTCATCGCGATCGCCAGCGTGGTGTGCGCCTCGGCACTGATCGAGCCGTAGCTCATCGCACCGGTCGAGAATCGCTTGACGATCTCGCTGACCGGCTCGACCTCGTCGATCGGGATCGGCTGCCGGTCGCTCTTGAACCCGAACAAACCGCGCAGCGTCATCAGCCGCTCGGACTGCTCGTCGACCTTCGCCGTGTACTGCTTGAAGATGTCGTACCGCCCGGTGCGGGTGCTGTGCTGCAGCCGGAACACCGTGTCCGGGTCGAACAGGTGCGGCTCGCCCTCGCGGCGCCACTGGTACTCGCCGCCGATCTCGAGCTTGCGGTGCGCGGCCAGGATCCCGTCCGCCGGGTACGCGCGCAGGTGCCGGCGCCGTACCTCCTCGGCGATCGCGTCCAGGCCGACGCCGCCGATCCGCGACGACGTACCGGTGAAGTAGATGTCGACCAGGAACGGGGACAGCCCGTTCGCCTCGAAGATCTGGGCGCCGGTGTACGACGCGACCGTCGAGACACCCATCTTCGACATCACCTTGAGCACGCCCTTGCCGAGCGACTTCACCACGTTGCGCACCGCCTGCTCGGGCTCGATCCCCGGCAGGTAGGTGCCCTGACGGCACAGGTCCTCGACGGACTCGAGCGCCAGGTACGGGTTGATCGCGGCGGCGCCGTACCCCATCAGGAGAGCGACGTGGTGCACCTCGCGGACGTCACCGGCCTCGACCACCAGACCGACCTGGGTGCGGGTCTTCTTCCGCACCAGGTGGTGATGCACCGCGGCGGTCAGCAGCAGCGACGGGATCGGCGCGCTGTCGGCGTTCGAGTGCCGGTCGGACAGCACCAGAATGCGGGTGCCGTCCTCGATCGCGGCGCTCGCCTCGGCGCACAGCTCGTCCAGCCGGGACCGCAGCGCCTCGCCGCCGCCCTCCACGTCGTACACGCCGCGGAGCACGGTGGTGGCCAGGCCGGGCATGTCGCCGTCGAGGTTGATGTGCCGGAGCTTGGCCAGTTCGTCGTTGGTGATCACCGGGAACGGGATCACCACCTGACGGCAGGACGACGGGCTCGGGTTCAGCAGGTTGGACTCCGGGCCGAGGCTGGACGACAGCGAGGTCACCAGCTCCTCGCGGATCGCGTCCAGCGGCGGGTTCGTGACCTGGGCGAACAGCTGCGCGAAGTAGTCGAACAGCAGTCGCGGCCGGTCGCTCAGCACCGCGATCGGGGTGTCGGTACCCATCGAGCCGATCGGCTCCGCACCGGACTTCGCCATCGGGGTGAGGATGACCCGCAGCTCCTCCTCGGTGTATCCGAAGACCTGCTGGCGCCGCGTCACCGACGCGTGGCTGTGGACGACGTGCTCGCGCTCGTGCAGGTCCTCGAACCGGATCAGGCCGGCGTGCAGCCACTCGTCGTACGGCTGCTCGGCGGCGAGCGCGTTCTTCACCTCGGCGTCGGTGATGATCCGGTGGGCCTCGACGTCGACCAGGAAGATCCGGCCCGGCTCGAGCCGGCCCTTCTCGGTCACGGTCGCGGGGTCGATGTCGAGGACACCGGCCTCCGACGCGAGGACGACGAGGCCGTCGTCGGTCACCCAGTACCGCGAGGGGCGCAGGCCGTTGCGGTCCAGGACCGCGCCGACCTTCGTACCGTCGGAGAAGACCACCGACGCGGGGCCGTCCCAGGGCTCCATCAGCGTGGAGTGGAACTCGTAGAACGCGCGCCGCTTCGGGTCCATCGTGGTGGCGTTCTCCCACGCCTCCGGGATCATCATCAGCATCGCGTGCGGCAGCGAGCGGCCGCCGAGGTGCAGCAGCTCGAGCACCTCGTCGAAGGACGCGGAGTCGGACGCTCCCGGCGTACAGATCGGGTACAGCTGCTCGAGGTCACCCGGGATCAGGTCGCTGGCGAGCAGTGCCTCGCGGGCGCGCATCCAGTTCCGGTTGCCCTGGACGGTGTTGATCTCACCGTTGTGGGCGATGTACCGGTACGGGTGGGCCAGCGGCCAGGACGGGAACGTGTTCGTCGAGAAGCGGCTGTGCACGACGCCGATCGCCGAGGCGAGGTCGGGGTCGGTCAGCTCGGGGAAGAACTTGTCCAGCTGGTCGGTGGTCAGCATCCCCTTGTAGGTGATGGTCCGGCCGGACAGCGACGGGAAGTAGGTCTCGGTCTCCTTCTCGGCCCGCTTCCGGAGCCGGAACGCCATCCGCTCCAGGGCGAGTCCGAGGACCCGGCCGGACTTCGCGGACACGAACAGCTGCCGGAACGTCGGCATCACCGAGCGCGCGGTCGCGCCGAGCAGGCCGGGGGTGGTCGGAACCTCCCGCCAGCCCAGCACGGTGAGCTGCTCCTCGGCGGCCAGCTCCTCGATCCGTGCGACGGCTTTGGCGGCGTCGTCGGGATCGGCCGGCAGGAACGCGATACCGGTGGCATAGCTGTGCCGCGGCGGCAGCTCGAACTCGCACACCTTGCGGTAGAAGGCGTCCGGGACCTGCAGCAGGATGCCGGCACCGTCACCGGAGTCCGGCTCGGCACCGGAGGCGCCACGGTGCTCGAGATTCCGCAGGGCGGTCAAAGCCTTGGCCACGATGTCGTGGCTCGGTTCACCGGTCAGGGTCGCGACGAAGGCGACACCACAGGCGTCGTGCTCGTGCTGTCCGTCGTAGAGACCCTCAGCGGGCCTCTGCAGCGTTCCGGTGGGGGGGCGACCAAACATTCAGGGGCTCCCGTCGTCCTACGGTCAAATACAACTGGCCGCGGGACAACACTGGCCCAAGCCGGGAGTCCCGAGACTACCTCATGACGCCCACCAAATGGACTCCCGTCCCACCGCCAGTACACCTTTCACTCACCACACTCACTTTTAGTGAAAAACTGCTCACTCACAGTTGCATCTCCTCGCGGAACGGCTTTTGAGACTCGTCAGTGCAGTGATTCGACGACGGGATTGAGGTTGCTGGCGGCCAGGTCGCCGGGTTGGAGGCCGGGGAGCCAGCGGCGCAGGTCGGCGGCTTGGGCCGGGTTCGCCGGCGGTTGCACGATCAGGTCGGCGTCGTGCCAGATGATCGTCATGACTTCGCGCACCCGGTCCGCGAGATTCGCCGGCGCCCTGTGCACCGTCCGTCCGGCGTGGAACGTCACATCGCCGGCCGCCATGGCTCTGGGGGAGCTGACGGAGTACCGGCCGGTGGCGAACAGCCGGTCGAAGTGATCCTCGGAGGCGTCGGAGATGTGCACGTCGCTCAGCGGGCCGTCCTGGTGGCTGCCGCCGGCGAACATCAGTCCGCCCATTTCCGCGGCGATCGGGACCAGAGGCATCCACATCGTCAGCATCCGATGGCCGTCGAGGGGCCAGTACATCGCATCCTGGTGCCACGGGGTGATGCCTCCACCAACCTCCTTGAACAATGCTTGGTCGTGGTAGATCCGGACGCGATCGCAGCCGAGCAGTTGCGCGGCGATGCCTGCGAAGCGGCCCGCCAGGACGAACGCCGCGACGCCAGGGTCCTGCTGCCACAGATTCGACACCTGCACGAACGCCTTGCCGTAGGTGTCGCGCTGGTCGAGCGGACGAGACTCCTGGTTGTGTCGCCAGGCAGCTTCGCGGATGACCTCCTGGTACGCACTGGCCTCCTCGGCCGACGCCACGGCAGGAAGGTGGACGAATCCTTCCGTTCGGAACCGGGACACGTCCTCGGGGGCGACCAGGTACGGCGTATTCAGACGGGGCAGGGAGTTCGCGTCCATGGGTCAGGTCCTTTCGGTGCTCGAGACTGGCTGACCAATACGAACGCGGGTGGCAGGATCCCGCTCGGAACGGGCTGGTGGAACTGGTATCTGTTGGTATCGTCCGTCGATGGCGAAGGTGTGGCTCGACGCAACGCGTGCGGGCACCCACGGCGGCGTCGGAGATCTGATCCTGGCCGGACGTCAGGATCACGGTCAAGGCATCCTGACCGGCGGCAGGCCGCGCTACTACCCGGCCTACGCCTTCTCCTTCGTCACCAGGGGAATCGGCCGGTACCGCGACGCCAACCGAGATGTGGCCATCGGGCCGGGCACCGTGGCGTACGTGTTCCCCGGAGTCCCGCACTGGTACGGCGTCCTCGACCCGACCGGACACTGGGACGAGGTCTACCTGGCCTTCACCGGCCCGATCTTCGACGTCGCGGCAGACCAGGGTCTGCTCGATGTGCGGCAGCCGCTGCGCAGCCTGCGCGACGTCGCCTATTGGAAGCGTCGCATCGAGACGTTCCGGACCCGCCGTCCGCCGATCGGCCGGCGGGCGCGCGACGCCGAGGCCTGCGAGGTACTTCAGCTGCTCGCCGACTTTGCTGCGGCCGGTGATCCGGAGCCTCCGCAGTACGGCGACGACTGGATCGAACTGTCCTGCTCCCTGCTGCGGGCTGACCCGGGCGAACGAGTCGACCTGGAGTCCGTGGCGCTGGCTGTCGGAATGCCGTACGAGACCTGGCGGCGACGGTTTCGGGACCGCACCGGCTACTCCCCTGGTCGCTATCGACTGAACCATCGAATCGACACCGCCGTCGAACTGGCACGCTACTCCACGATGCCGTCCCGAGAGATCGCTGCGGCCCTCGGATTCAGCGATGAGCAACACCTCGCTCGGCATCTCAAGGCCGCCACGGGTCGTACGGCTCGGCAGCTGCGGAACCAGATCGCCCGGTCCCCCGCACCGAACGCCTGACCGCGGTTCACCTTTCCGTCCTGGGTGTGCGCTGATCGCTAGTACCACCCTCAGGTGGTAGATCTGGTCGAATGCACTGGGAACCTGGGGACGACTGGACGGCGCTGACCGCGGGCACGGGAGTGTCCAACGGTGGGGTGTGGCGGACGCCGGACGGGTTCGTGGTGAAGCGGCTGGTTCCTGGGGTCGAGCGGCCCGCACACTACGCGTACTGGCGGCGGCAGGCCGAGGTCGCGCGGTCCGGGCTGCTGGAGTCGACGCTCGGGCTGCGCGCGCCGCGGTGTCTCAAGGTCGAGACCGATCCAGCCGGGATCGCGGTGTGGACGGAGGCGGTCGACACGACGGACCTCGAGCCGATGGAGCTGGCTGAGGCTTTGGGGCGGTTCGCGCTCAACGCACTGGAGCCGGCGCCGTGGTTCGCGCGGGGAATCTTGCGGGATCGACTGGCGAACGACGAGGGCCGGGGCGGGTGGAGTGCGCTCGCTTCGGTGCCGGCTCTCGCACCGGAGCTGCGGCAGGTCTGCGGACAACTCTGGGAACGCAGGGCCGACGTCATGACGGAGCTCGACCGGCTTCCACAGCAGGTGATTCACGGCGATGCACATCCGCTCAACCTGTTGCGTCGTACTGGTCGGGAGGTTGTCGCGGCTGACTGGGAACAGTTCGGGACAGGTCCGGTGGGGTTCGATCCTGCGTACCTTGCGTTGTCGACCGATCACCCTGTCACCGAAGTGGTCGGTGGGTATCAGGCCGGCAGTGGCGGTCTGTGGCCGGTGGAGGTGGTGCGGCGCGGGGTTGTGCTGGTGGCTGCGGTGACGTTGGTGGCTCGGGCTGCCTGGTCGCTCGGTCAGCCGGAGCCTGGGGATCACCTGGAGCGGCTGGTTCAGCAGGCCGAGGTGGTAGCGGAAGCGGTCAGCCACCTGTCGTAGAACGCGCTGTAGCTCGGGAAGCGGGTCGTGGTCGCCTCTACCAGGACCTCCCGGAGAGGCGCCGGCGGGTCCGGCAGCAGGACGAGCGCGGCGCGGGCCATGACGTACGCCGTGGTCCGCGAGTCGATCGGTGCGCCCAGCGCGAGCTGCTCGGGAGCCATGAATCGTTCCGAGCCGAACATCCGGCCCATGGTGTTGCGGTACGGCCCGCGCACGTACGTGTCGAGGTCCATCACGGTGAGCCGGCGGGTGCCGAAGTCGTACATCATCGCGCCGTCGTAGAAGTCACCCTCGACCCAGCCCGCCTCGTCGAGCCTCGCGTGCAGTTCGTAGAGCGTGTCCAGCACGGTCAGGATCTCGTCGGCGGGGAGCACCCGGAAGCGTTCCCGGGTCGCGGGCGGGCCGAGCAGCTCTCCGTCGCGCCACTCGTAGACCAGCATCGGGCCGGCGGCGGATTCGATCACGGCGTGCAGGGTGGGCAGCGCCGGGTGCTGGACCGAGCGGGCGAGCTCGACGGCGGTTCGGAGCAGGGCGACGCGGTCGTCGAAGTCGAGGTACGGCGTGGGGTCGGACGGGTCGCCGGCGGTCTTGACGAAGTACCGGGTGTCGGCGGTCTCGACGCCGTACGAGAAGTTGCCGGAGTCCTGGGTGGTGAATCGGGCGAAGATGGTCCCGAGTCGATCGAGGTAGTCGACCGGGTGGACAGCGATCTCGCTGGGGAGCATGGAGGAGAGCATGGCACTGAGTGACTTTCCGCGGCATCCGCTTTTGTTCGGGCCGAGCCCAATGCATCGGCTGGAGCGGTTGACGGAGTACCTGGGTGGGGCGAACCTCTGGGCGAAGCGGGAGGACTGCAACTCCGGGCTCGCGTACGGCGGGAACAAGACCCGGAAGCTGGAGTACCTGATCCCGGACGCGCTGGCGCAGGGTGCGGACACGCTGGTGTCGATCGGCGGATACCAGTCGAACCACACGCGGCAGGTAGCGGCGGTCGCGGCGAAGCTCGGGATGAAGGCGGTGCTGGTCCAGGAGAGCTGGGTGAACTGGCCGGACGCGGTCAACGACCGGGTCGGCAACATCCTGCTCAGCCGGATCATGGGGGCCGAGGTGCGGCTGGATCCGTCCGGGTTCGGGATCGGCTTCAAGGACAGCTGGAAGCAGGCGCTGGCGGACGTGGAGGCGCGGGGCGGTACGCCGTACGCGATCCCGGCGGGGGCTTCGGACCATCGGCTGGGCGGCCTGGGGTTCGCGAACTGGGCCTACGAGGTCGAGCAGCAGGAGCGGGAGCTCGGAGTGTTCTTCGACACGATCGTCGTGTGCGCGGTGACCGGGTCGACGCAGGCGGGGATGATCGCCGGGTTCGCCGGCCAGCAGCGGCCGCGGCGGGTGATCGGGATCGACGCGAGCGCGAAGCTGCAGGAGACGCGGGACCAGGTCGCACGGATCGCCCGGAGTACGGCGTCCTTGATCGAGCTCGGACGCGAGCTGCGCGACGACGAGATCGTGGTGCTCGAGGGCTGGGCCGGCGACGAGTACGGGATCCCGGTGCAGTCCACCCTGGACGCGATCCGCATCACCGGCCAGCTGGAGGGGATGATCATCGACCCGGTCTACGAGGGAAAGTCAATGGCAGGCCTGATCTCACTGGTCCGCTCCGGCGAGATCCCCCCGAACTCCAACGTCCTCTACGCCCACCTCGGCGGCCAACCGGCCCTCAACGCCTACAGCAGCCTGTTCACAACGTCTCAGCCGATCTAGAGACGAGCCTCCGCGCAGACCTTGTGTGCAGGGCGTCCGGTACTGTCTCGCAGGTTCGTCAACCCATTGCACGACACACAGGGCTGCGGATCGGCGCTCCAATGCGATCGGTCGGTCCAGTTCAGCATCTTCGGCTCGGTAGCGGTTCGGAGATCGAGATCTGGACGTAGGTGCGCAATCGCCAACGCCAGGCCGGTGTCGCGAATCGGTGTGGGCGGAGCGCGGAACCCGGTCTCTTCGCCGTACCTGCAGGACGTGTCGAGCGGCCGCTCGCGGACTTCGGCCTCAACGGGCTCGGGTGCGACCTGTTCAACTTCCTCGGTCTCGTCCGCTGCGATCTCGTAGTACCTGTCCAGCTCCCGACGAGGAGCCCAGAGATACCTTTCGGCCCGGGAACCGGCCACCCGCTTGACATGTAGGACGCGGTACTCGCCGCTGGCGGTGAACTCCACCAGCTTGTTCAGGAGAAGGTTGTGGGCCGGCAACCATTGAGCGTGGAACTTCCCGCAGCGTCCATACCTGCTGACCGGGCAGGGCAGGACGGAGCTGATGTCACATCGCCAGATGTCGAGCTGGTTGACGCCGCCGACGATGTCGAGCGGGTCACCTGCCACGATCTCCCGCCACGGCGTCTCTTTGATCCGTGACCACGGTGCCCGGTTGATCAGTTCGGCCTTGGCCGACTTCGTCAGCCACATCGAGGTCAGGCCGTCACGTTTCGCGAGCTCGGTACGGCGTTCCACGGCCCGCCGTCCCAGTTTGGACATCTGCGGCTCCCACCCGATCCGGATGCCGTTCAGACCGTCGACGATGACGTCGGTACGTCGCCTCCCGTCGACCGACCTGGACTCGACATCCGCTGCGAACCCGACCGCCTCGGCGTCCTTGCAGATACGTTCCTTCAGCGCCTTGTGCTCATCGCTCTCTGCAGGCGTGACCTCGTGCTTGCCAGGATTGCGATGGACGGCGACGGGGCCGCATGCGCGCTGCTGAATGTACATGTAGGGCGACTTGCCCTCGGCCTCGGAGTTGCACGGAAGTCCACGCGCGCTCTGGATGCACTGCAACAACTCACGATCCGGGTCGGCGTCGTCTCCGTAGATCTCGCTCCACAGGTCCGGGAAGCCCGGCTGACCGAGGTCGGGCAGCGTCAGGTTCAGCTCGATGCCGTACCTGGTGCAGAACACGCTGCTCGCCATCTTTCGATGGTAACTACAAGTATTCGGGCCGCAACTGTCGATGAGTGTCGCTCATGATGCTCAACGGGTCCTTCCGGTGCGTCAGCCGATGCCGGGGCCGACGAGGGTGCCTACGGAGTAGGTGAGGGCGGCTGCGGCGGCGCCGAGGAAGAGTTGGCGGAGGCCGGAGTACCACCAGGAGCGGCTGGTGACGCGGGAGACGACGGCGCCGCAGACGAAGAGTGCGGTCAGGGACAGGATCAGGCTGGGGACGACGCTGCCGGCGCCGAAGAGGTACGGCGCGAGCGGGATGAAGGCGCCGATTGCGAAGCAGACGAACGATGATGCTGCTGCGATCACCGGGTTCGGGAGGTCGGTGGGGTCGATGCCGAGCTCTTCGCGGACGTGCTCCTCGAGGGCCTGCTCCGGGTCGGCGTGGAACTGCTTCGCGACCTTGCTGGCCAGATCCGGGTCCAGGCCCTTGGCCCGGTAGGTCTCCGCCAGCTCGATCTCTTCGTCGATCGGGTGTCTGGCGATCTCCTTGCGCTCGACCTCGATCTCGGCTCTCGCCAGCTCCCGTTGCGAGGCGACGGAGGTGTACTCCCCCGCCGCCATCGAGAACGCGCCCGCGGCCAGCCCAGCCAGGCCTGCCAGCACGATGAACTTGCTGCCTGAGCTGGTCCCGCCGTCCATCCCCGCGATCAGCGCGAAGTTCGACACCAAACCATCCATCGCCCCGAACACGGCCGGCCGCAGCCAGCCCCCGTTCACATCACGATGCCGATGGTCACCGTGATGCTCAGCAGAAACATCAGGCGCCTCAGTCACGAGACCCGTCTGCGTGGTCAGACCCATTGGTGGTCACCTTCGGCTTCGCCTCGGCAGCCTGTGTTTTGTCGCTGTCTGCGGCTGACTGCACCTTCGTAGCGTCCTCGCCGTCGGTGGCTGCGTCGCTCTTCTCGCCGTCGGTGGCGGTGGCCGTCTTGTCAGCTTCGGTGGGGGCGTTTGCGCCGTCGGTGGGCTTGCCGGCGGCTGCTCCTACGGAGGTGTCTTCCTGGCCTGGGGTGCGGCGGGTGCTGATGATGAAGGCGGCTACGGCCAGGACGAAGAGGATGATGGCGGTCCACACGTTCAGGCGGAGGCCGAGGAAGTGGTTGACCGTGTCGATGCGCAGGTTCTCGATCCAGGCGCGGCCGGCGGTGTACGCCGCGACGTACAAGAAGAACGCGCGGCCGTGGCCGAACTTGAAGCGGCGGTCGAGGAGGATCACCAAAGCCATCACCCCAAGGTTCCAGACCGCCTCGTAGAGGAACGTGGGGTGGAAGGTGGCATAGTCCGCATACCCGGACGGGCGGTGCTCGGGGGAGATCTCCAGGCCCCACGGCTTGTCCGTCGGGCGGCCGAAGAGTTCCTGGTTGAAGTAGTTGCCGAAGCGCCCGAAGACCTGTGCCAGCGCGATCCCGGGCGCCATCACGTCCAGCACCGGCAGGAACGGCACCTTCGCCCGCCGGCACGCGATCCAGGCGCCGAGCGCGCCGAATCCGACCGCACCCCAGATGCCCAGCCCGCCGTGCCAGATCTTCAGCGCGTCGATCGGGTGCCGGCCCTCGCCGAAGTACAGCTCGGCGTCCGTGATCACGTGGTAGATCCGCGCCCCGACCAGGCCGAACGGGATCGCCCAGAACATGATGTCGGCCAGCACCGGAGCGGACCCGCCACGGGCGACCCAGCGCCGGCGGCCGACCCAGTAGCCGACGAAGATGCCGGCCAGGATGCACAGCGCGTACGCGCGCAGCGGCAGGCCGAGGACGTGCCAGACACCCTGGCTCGGGCTGGGGATGAACGCCGGAACCATCACGGCGGGAATCAGACTAGACATGACAAGCAGGAACGCTACTCGACCGGTCCCGACCACGACCAGGAACCCTGGGTCACGGTCGGGACTCGGTGCGTAGGTGGCTCCAAGCCCCTCCTAGCTCGCGATCCCGGCGACGGCCTTCTGCAGGCCGTCGGCGGTCAACTGATCGGTCGGGAGCTTCTTCTCATTCACGTAGACGGTCGGCGTGCCCGTGACACCGCGGTCGTCGGCAGCCTTGGACACGGACTCCAGCCAGTCCTTGTACGTGTTGTTCTGCACGGCCTCCTGGAACTTCGCGTCACCAATGTCGAGCTGCTTGCCCAGCTCCAGCAGCTGATCTGTCGTCCAAGACTTCGAGAAGTCGCCGTACATCTCGTCGGCGAAGCTCAGCGCCTTGCCGTTCGCGGCCGCCGCGGCGAACGCGTTCGCCAACCGCGGCGAGGCGTTCGGGTTCACGAACTGCATCGGCCAGTAGGTCAGCGTCGCCGTACCGTCCTGCACCAGCTTGTCGATGGTCGCGCCGCTGGCCTCCTCGAACTCCGCGCAGTGCGGGCAGCGGAAGTCGAGGTACAGGTCGATGTGCGCCTTCGCCCCGGCCTTACCGACCGTGACGCCCTTCCCGGACGTCCCGGGCCCGGTGATCAGCGCGGGCTCCGGCCGGCCGTTCGAGCTGACGGACACCTTCGAGTGGCCGCGGTAGTACTGCACGCCGACGCCGGCCGCGAGGGCCAGTACCAGGATCACCACCACCACGATCCCCGGTGAGATCCGGCGTTGCGGCTGCTGCACGGTGTTACTCACGACGCGACGACTCCTTGCGGCTCTGATACGACAGCGAACTTGCTGACCGGGAAACGCCACAGCCAGCCGGCCAACACGAGCAGACCGACGTCCCGCAGGATCTCCTGCAGGTACTTCGTCTGTCCGGTCGCGACCGGACCGCCGCCGCCGAAGCAGCCGCAGTCGATCGACAACCCGCGAGCCCAGGCGGACGAGACCGCGGCGATGAACACCACCAGGAAAGCACCCGCGGCGACGGCCGACGCGCGGACACCGAAACCGACGATCAACAGCAACCCGATCGCGATCTCCAGGAACGGCAGACCCCACCCGACCGGCGCCACCAGCGCCGACGGCAGCAACTCGTACGCGCGTACGGCCTGCGCCGCCGTCTCCGGATCGGCCACCTTCAACGCGCCCGCGACGAGCATCACGCCGCCGAGCAGCAGCCGCGCGACCAGTGAGATCCACGCCCTCACTGGTTGTCCTCGACCAGCTTCCCGAAGTCGTGGGCCAGGTCACCGATCGCAGCGTTGGACAGCCACAGCACGTTCGCCTTGTCGTTCTTGCCGAAGCCGATCACCTGCGCACCGTGACCGACCTCGTACCCACCGGAGGGGAGCTTCTGCATCCCTTCCACCGGTACGCCGACCGCCTTGGCGATGTCCTTGATCGACGTCAGCGACCCGGTCAGCCCGGTGAACGCCGGGTCGAACCGGTCCAGGTACTTGCGGATCACCGGCCCGCTGTCCCGAGCCGGATCCGTGGTGATGAACAGCAGCTGGATCTGGTCGCGCACCGACTTGTCGAGCTTGGTCAGCGCGGACGCCACGTCGGCCATCACGGTCGGGCACACGTCCGGACAGTTCGTGTAGCCGAAGAACACCAGCGTGACCGGCTTCTTCGTCGAGGTGACCAGATTGAACTGGTTGCCGCCGGTGTCGGTCAGCGTGGCCGCGGGCAACGAGTACGGGCGGTCGAGCGCCGCACCCCGCAACCCGTTCGGGTCCTGCGAGGTGCGGATGATCGCTCCACCCGGATTGTCCGCCTTCTCCTTGCCACTGCACCCCGCCAGGGCCAGCAGCGCCACCGCTGCGAGAAGCAGGGCGGCGTTCCTGGTTCGACTCACGGGGGTTCTAACGATCGACGGACTGACGGGGTTCCCGGCGGACGCCTTCGGACAGGTCCTCGGTGAGCGCGCGGACCCCGGCGGGGCCGGCCTCGTCGAGCGCCTTCACGAAGGCCGAGCCGACGATCACCGCGTCCGCGAACCGGGCGACACCGGCCGCCTGGTCCCCGTTCGACACGCCCAGACCGACGCCGACCGGTACGCCGGTGACCGCCTTGGTGCGAGCCACGAGCGGCTGGGCCAGGTCCGACGGCTTCTCCCGCGCGCCGGTGACGCCCATCACAGCGGTCGCGTAGACGAAACCACGGCAGGCGGCGGTGGTCATCTTGATCCGCTCGTCGGTCGAGGACGGCGAGACCAGGAACACCTTGTCCAGGTCGTGCTTGTCCGCGGCCGCGATCCACTCCGCGCCCTCGTCCGGGATCAGGTCGGGCGTGATCAGCCCCGCTCCCCCGACTCCGGCGAAGTCGGTGGCCCAGCGGTCCACGCCGTACCGCTCGATCGGGTTCCAGTACGTCATCACGAGCACGGGCACGTCGGAGTACGCCGCGAGCTTCTCGACCGTGCTGAGCACGTCCCGCGTCCGCAGCCCGCCGGCCAGCGCGGCCTCGGCGGCGCGCTGGATCGTGACCCCGTCCATTACCGGGTCGCTGTACGGGAAGCCGATCTCGAGGACGTCGACGCCGCCGTCGACCATCGCCTTGATCGCGTCCACGCCGCCGTCGTACGACGGGTAGCCGGCCGGCAGGTACCCGACCAGGGCCGCCCGGCCGGAGTCGTTCGCGGCCCGGACCGCGGTCCCGGCCTTGCCCAGGGCAACCAGGTCACTCATGCCCGGCCGCCTCTCCACCCAGCCCGAACCACTTCGCGGCCGTGTCCATGTCCTTGTCCCCACGCCCGGAGAGGTTCACCAGGATCGTTGCCTCAGGCCCCAACTCGCGCGCGACGTCGAGCGCACCCGCGACCGCGTGCGCCGACTCGATCGCCGGGATGATGCCCTCGGTCTGCGACAGCAGCCGGAACGCGTCCATTGCCTCGGCGTCGGTCTTCGGCCAGTACTTCGCCCGGCCGGTCTCGGCCAGCCACGCGTGCTCCGGACCCACGCCCGGGTAGTCCAGTCCGGCCGAGATCGAGTGCGACTCGATCGTCTGCCCGTCCTCGTCCTGCAGCAAGAACGACCGCGCACCGTGCAGTACGCCGACCTGACCGGCGGTGATCGTCGCCGCGTGCCGGCCGGTCTCGAAGCCGTCGCCACCCGGCTCGACGCCGTACAGCTTCACGTCCTGGTCGGGGATGAACGCGGTGAACAGACCGATCGCGTTCGACCCGCCGCCGACCGCCGCCACCGCCGCGTCCGGCAGCTTGCCGAGCAGCTCGAGCGACTGCGCCCGGGCCTCGTCGCCGATGCCGCGGACGAAGTCGCGCACCATCGCCGGGAACGGGTGCGAACCCGCCGCCGTCCCGAGGATGTAGTGCGTCTTGTCGACGCTGGCGACCCAGTCGCGGAGCGCGTCGTTGATCGCGTCCTTCAGCGTCCGGCTGCCGGTCTTGACCGAGATCACCTCGGCGCCGAGCAGCTTCATCCGGGCCACGTTCAGCGCCTGGCGCTCGGTGTCGACCTCGCCCATGTAGACGACGCACTCGAGGCCGAGATACGCACACGCGGTCGCGGTCGCGACGCCGTGCTGGCCGGCACCGGTCTCCGCGATCACCCGCGGCTTGCCCATCCGCTTGGTCAGCAGCGCCTGGCCGATCGCGTTCCGGATCTTGTGCGCACCGGTGTGGTTCAGGTCCTCGCGCTTGAGCAGGATCCGCGCCCCGGCCGCGTCGGACAGCCGGGTCGCGTCGTACAGCAGGCTCGGGGCGCCGATGTACTCGCGCAGCATCCGCTCGAACTCACCGGTGAACTCCGGGTCGGCCATCGCCTCGCGCCACGCGGTCGTGAGCTCGTCGAGCGGCGCGATCAGCGCCTCCGGCATGAACCGGCCGCCGAAACGGCCGAAGTGCCCGAGCTGGTCGGGCAGCACACTACTCATCCGACAAAACCTTCCAAACCCGGCTTAGGCAGCGCGGGAGAGCTTCTGTCCCGGGCCGTTTGGACCGGCCGGGAGGGCCAGTGCTTCAGGTGTGGTGTAGCTCGAACGATAACGGTGTCCAGGTGCGTGCATCGTGGTGCTTGAGTAGTGGCCTCGATGCGGAGCATCGTGGGCGCTGCTCAAGTGCCGCGAGGTGCGTGCCTGGGCGCCGTTAGCGCCGAGCTACACCACACCTGAAGCACTTTAGTGCCGCTGCTGGATGGCGGGGTGCGATCCGGCGGCGACGAGGTCGGCGACCGAGGCACGAGGATCGCGGCCGGTCACCAGGGTTTCACCGACGAGGACGACATCGGCCCCGGCGCGCGCGAACTCGATTACATCATGCGGCCCGCGAACGCCCGACTCCGCCACCCGGACCAGCTCCTTCGGGATGGTCGGCGCGATCCGCGCGAAGGTGTCCCGGTCGACCTCGAGGGTCTTCAGGTTCCGGTTGTTCACGCCGATCAGCTGAGCCCCCGCGTCCACCGCACGCAGGGTCTCCTCCTCGTCGTGCACCTCGACCAGCGGGCACAGGCCGATCGACTGGGCCCGCTCGATCAGCGACACCAGCGCCTCCTGCTCGAGCGCCGCGACGATCAGCAGCACCATGTCGGCGCCGGCCGCGCGGGCCTCCCAGAGCTGGTACGACGAGACGATGAAGTCCTTGCGCAGCACGGGCACGTCGACCCGGCCGCGGACCGCGCGCAGGTCGTCCAGGCTGCCGTTGAACCGGCGCTCCTCGGTCAGCACCGAGATCGCGGCGGCGCCGCCGCCCTCGTACTCCCCGGCCAGCGCCGCCGGGTCGGTGATCTCGGCCAGGTCGCCCGCGGACGGGCTGGACCGCTTCACCTCGGCGATGATCGCGATCCCGTCACCACGGAACACCGGCATCGGGTCCTTGGCGTCGGGCTTGCGCTGGGCCTCCTGCTTCAGGTCGTCCAGGCTGACCCGCGCCTGGCGCTCCGCGAGGTCCTCCCGGACCCCCGCGAGAATGTCGTCAAGCACAGTCATGTCCGTCCGCCCCTCAGTGTTCGTCGTCGGTCGGAACTCCGAAACCGAGCAGCTGCAGCACCTTGCCGGCGAGCGCACCCAGCACGACGACCGCGACGGAGATCCAGAACAGCACCCAGTTCGGGCCGAGCACCATCGCGATCGCGCCGACCGTGAAACCGATCAGCACGATGGTGACCGCGGTCCACGCCGCCGGGCTGTTGCCGTGCAGGTCGTGCGGCGCCTCCTCGCGCTGCGCTACCCGGGCTTGATCGGCCGTCGTATTGTCCATAGTTGGCGCCACTCCTCGTTGTCGTCCGTCCTATTGTGGCGGTACCCCGCCGCGATCACAGAGTCGGGTCCTCCCCCGCGTCGATCGCCTTCCACTGATCGGCCGGTGCGGCGGCCGGATCACGCTCGTATCGCGCGGTGGGCCGCCGCCACCGCTGCGCCGTCAGCACGGTCAGCACACCGGCCGCGGCCAGCGCGATCCCGCCCGCCAGCGCGAACCACGGCGCCGGTCCCAGCGACTGCGTGACATGGTCCGCCACCACCTCACTCAGCTCCGGCCGCAACCTGCTCAGTTCGGGGCCATCGGGGCGCACGCTCAAGGCGACCACGATCGCGCCGACGCCGAGCAGGGCCACCAAACCGCCCAGGACTCGCCGGAGCGCGGTCCCAGCGAGCTTCGTCACCACCACGGCGACGACACCCGCGAGCGCGAGCGTGACCGGCGCCTTGGTGATCGAGTAGCCGGTGAAGTGCACCGGAAGCCGCCCGTTGCCGGCATCCGCTGACACCCAGGTCAGGTACCCCGACAGCCCGAGCAGGATCAGCGCCGCGAGCGCGAGCAGGTCGACCAGTCGTTGGGCTCTCATACGTCGCTGAACGTCCCCGCGACCGCGATCGCGTTGAGTACGGCGGCCGCCTTGGTCCGGCACTCGGCGTCCTCGGAGGCCGGGTCGGAGTCGGCCACGATCCCCGCCCCGGCCTGCACGTACGCCGTCCCGCCGCGCAGTACCGCGGTCCGGATGGCGATCGCGGTGTCCGCGTCACCGGCGAAATCGAGGTAGCCGACGATCCCGCCGTACACCCCGCGGCGGGTGACCTCGAGCTTGTCGATGATCTCCATCGCGCGCGGCTTCGGTGCCCCGGACAACGTCCCGGCCGGGAATGCGGCGGTCAGCGCGTCGAAGGCGGTCTTGCCGGCCGCCAGCTGCCCGGTGACCGTCGACTCCAGGTGCATCACGTGGCTGTACCGGCGGACGTCCATGAAGTCGACCACCTCGACCGTGCCCGGCGCACAGACCTTGCCCACGTCGTTTCGGCCGAGGTCGACCAGCATCAGGTGCTCCGCGCGCTCCTTCACGTCCGCGCGCAGCTCCTCCTCCAGCGCGTGGTCCTCCTCCGGTGTCGTACCGCGGCGGCGGGTGCCGGCGATCGGGTGCAGGATCACCTTGTTGTCGGTGACCTTGACCAGCGCCTCCGGGCTGGAGCCGACGATGTCGAAGCCGTCCAGGCGGACCAGGTACATGTACGGGCTCGGGTTGGAGCGGCGCAGTACCCGGTAGATGTCCAGCGCGGACGCGGTCGTCTGCAGCTCGAAGCGCTGGGAGACGACGATCTGGAACGCCTCTCCGGCCCGGATCTCCTCCTTGGCGTGCTCGACCGCCTCGCGGTACTCCGCGCTCGAGCGCTGCCGGTGCGGGTCCGGCTGGGCCAGCCGGTCGGCGCGGACGACGTACGACGGGGTCGCCTGGGCGAGGTCGCGCTCCATCGCGTCGAGCCGGCGGACGGCGTCGGCGTACGCCTCGTCGACGCGCTCGTCGGAGTCGTCCCAGTTGACCGCGTTGGCGATCAGCCAGATCTCGCCGGTCTCGTGGTCGAGCGCGGCCAGGTCGGTGGCGAACAGGAAGGTCAGCTCGGGCAGGCCGAGGTCGTCGGTCGTTGTGTCCGGCAACCGCTCGATCCGGCGGACCGCGTCGTACCCGAGGAAGCCGACCATGCCGCCGGTCAACGGCGGCAGGTCCGGCAGGCGCGGGGTGTGCAGGATCTCCAGCGTCTCGCGCAGCGCCTGCAGCGGGTCACCGGACTCCGGCAGGCCTACTGGCGGGTTGCCGGTCCAGACGGCCTGGCCGTCGCGCTCGGTCAGCGTCGCGGCGGAGCGGACGCCGATGAACGAGTACCGCGACCAGACGCCGCCGTTCTCGGCCGACTCCAGCAGGAAGGTGCCTTCGCGTTCGGCGGCGAGCTTGCCGTACACGCCGATCGGCGTCTCGGCGTCGCCCAGCAGCCGGCGGGTGACGGGGATGACGCGGCGGTCCTTCGCGTAGTCGCGGAAGGTCTCCAGGTCCGGGGTGTTCACGCCGCGGTCACCTCGATCTCGCCGTGCTCGAAGCAGCTGCGGGTGCCGGTGTGACAGGCGGGGCCTTCCTGGTCGACGAGGACGAGCAGGGTGTCGGCGTCGCAGTCGACGAGGATCTGCTTGACGTGCTGACGATGGCCGCTGGTCTCACCCTTGACCCAGTACTCCTGCCGGCTCCGCGACCAGAACGTGCTGCGGCCGCTCGCCGCGGTCCGCCGCACGGCCTCGGCGTTCATCCAGCCCACCATCAGGACCTCGCGCGTGTCGTACTGCTGCACCACCGCCGGAATCAACCCGGCCCCATCGAAGGTCAGCTCGTCGATAGTCACCCCCCTATTGTCTCCGATACCAAGGACTGCTTTGACCACGGGAGGCCACGGTGGACCTGAACGCGTACTACGCAGAACAGAAGCGCCGGCGCGAGGTTGCCGAGCAGGAGTTCGCGGCGCGCGCGGACACCTGGCGGTTCACGCTCGCACCGGAGGCACAGGACTGGGCCGCGGACTGGCCGGCGATCACCGAGGCGAACCTGCTGCAGCTGGTGCTACAGGCGGATGCCGCTGGACTTTTTCTGACAGCAGAAGCGGGGTCGGTGCGTAGCGCCTACAGCTACCGCGACCAGTACACCGAGGCGACCACCGCGACCGGCTTCGGTTTCTGGCCGGAGACTGCCGAGTACCTGGTCGTGCACGCCGCCCAGGCGATCATGTACGACGAGCTGCCGGGCCTCGACGCGTTCGGCGTCCTGCGGCGGGTGGCCGACACGTTCCAGCAGCCGGCCGCGGGCTACGAACAATCCTGACAAGATGACTGAATGGCGAACGACGACTGGGTGATTGACGGGCACAACGATCTGCCTATCGCGTTCTACGAGCTGTGTGGGTACGACCTCGACGCGTATGACCTGGGTGGGTCGGTGCCGCAGTTGAACACGGATCTTCCGCGGCTGCGGGCCGGGCGGGTCGGGGGGCAGTTCTGGTCGTTGTGGGTGCCGCAGGACGAGCACGCCGTACGGCGGACGTTCGAGCAGCTCGACTTCGTGCACCGGTTGGTCGAGCGGTTCCCGGACGACCTGCGGCTGGCGGACACGGCCGATGACGTCGAGGCCGCGATGAAGGCCGGGCGGGTCGCCTCGCTGATGGGCATGGAGGGCGGCCACTCGATCGGGGAGTCGCTGGGCGTACTGCGGGTGATGCGGGAGCTCGGCGTGAGGTACATGACGCTGACGCACAACCACAACGTGTCCTGGGCGGACTCCGGGACCGACGAGCCGGTGCTCGGCGGGCTGAACGAGTTCGGCGAGGACGTGGTCCGGGAGATGAACCGCATCGGCATGCTCGTCGACCTCTCCCACGTCTCCGCGGACACGATGCGGCACGCGCTGCGCGTCACCAGTGCACCGGTGATCTTCAGCCACTCGTCGGCCCGTGCGGTCTGCGACGTACCGCGCAACGCACCGGACGACGTGCTGGAGACCCTGGCGGCCAACGACGGCGTCTGCATGGTCACCTTCGTCCCGTACTTCGTCTCCCAGGCGTACGTCGACTGGACCAACGGACTGCACGCGCTCGCCAAGGAGCACGGTCTGGAAGGGTCGGAGCACCGCGAGCAGGTCGAGGCGATGTACGACGTACCCCGTCCGGACGTGACGCTGGCAGATGTGGTCGAGCACGTCGAGCACGTTCGTGAGGTGGCCGGGGTGGATCACATCGGGCTCGGCGGGGACTACGACGGCTGCCCGGAGTTCCCGGTGGAGCTGCCGGACGTGTCGACGTACCCAGTGCTGTTCCAGGCCCTGGCCGACCGCGGCTGGAGCGACCAGGACCTGACAAAGCTTGCTAACGGCAACATCTTGCGGGTACTGCGGGCCGCCGACGACGTGGCGGCCTAGCCCTCCCGGCGCTGCGGGCGGATCTCGGGCTGCGGCTCGAGTCCGGCCGCCTGGTACGTCGCGACTCCGCCGACGTTGGACGCCGGCGTACAGGTGTAGATGCTCGACGCGCCCAGCTCCTGCAGCACCCGCGCACACCCGAGCACTATCGCCTTACCGTAGCCACGGCCGCGGTGCAGCCGGTGCACCCCCATCGGCTCGATGTAGCCCGGCTTGCCCTCGCCTGCGGACCACACGGTCGCGGCCGCGACCGACTCGCCGAGCTGGTTCCGGGCGACCAGGCAGCGCGCATCCTCGTACACCGGGCCGTCTGCCATCGCGTGCCAGCGCGCGTCGGTGAACGTCGACCCCTCGAAGGCAGCCCGCTGTACGCCGGTGCGCTCGTGCGCCTCCTCCGCGCCGATGACGTCGATCCGGACACCCGGGTCCTCGACCGGCGTGCTCAGATCGCGGCACAGCGCGGCCCACGGGTCGTGCGCGTTCCAGCCGTCCTTGAACAGCAGGTCCTGGACGAGCGCACCCATCGGCGACTCGACATAGACCTTGCCCTCGATCAGCACGCCGACGTCCGGGGTGGACACGTCATGCACGAGCACCTGGGCCAGCTCCGGGTCCCGCTGCGCGTCCGGCGCGATCGACAGCCGCAGCGTGTCCGAGTCGTCGAGCAGGCCGATCGCGACGATCACGCCGTCCCGGGTCCAGGTCCGCGTCGCAGCCGTGGTCGCCTCCGGGCCGAACCGCCACTGCCACCCGATGTCGCCCGGGTGCAGCTGGTACGGGTCGTTGTCTCGCTGCCAGTCACGCAGCGCGGCCACCAGGCCGCCCAGCTCGTCGGTCCCCGGAGTCTTCAGCTCGATCGCCATGGTGTCAGATCACACACCATCGCACCGACAGTTCGCACGCAGGTTTCCGCGGCCGGGGTTTGTGATCCTGGGCATCGGGCACGGGACGGGCTCAACCGACAACCGACGGATGGAGTGGGCTGTGCTGACCCTGACTGAGAACGCGACACTGGTGATCAAGAGCATCACCGGCGTCGAGGGCGCGCCGGAGGGGGCCGGGGTGCGGATCTCGCAGGAGAACCCGGCGGATCCGGCACTCGCGGTGACGACGACCGAGGCACCGGCGCCGGGCGACCAGGTGGTCGAGGACGCCGGCGCGCGGGTGTTCCTCGAGCAGAACGCCGCCAACGCGCTGGACGACAAGATCCTGGACGCAGCGGTCGACGACAAGGGCGGTGTCGAGTTCCTGCTGGTACCCCAGCCGGGAGCCGGCCGCGAGAACGGCGCCGCCCCCACCAGCTGACCCCCAGCTGACCCCGCAGACGGCCGGACCCCTCCCCGGGCCCGGCCGTCTCGCACGCCCGGGCCCGGCAGACGAACGAGGCAGCCGAAAACGACAGGAAGGAAGAGAGATTTCACAGTGGTGGCTGGCTCCGGTGACCGACCGGGGCTTTGGCCGCGCGACGCAGCACTGGCTCCCAGCCGCACTCGGTGATCGCGCCGGTCGTGGCAGCCTCCCGCGGCCGGACACCCCGACAACTTCCGGCCGATCACCGGAGCCGGCCAACCCTCTAAATCTCTTCTTTTCTGGTCTTTTTTCTTCCTGATGATTCTCTTTCTTGCTTTTCAGAGGGTGCTTCGTTGGGCTATCCAGCTGTTGTGGAGGCGGGTGTAGACGCCGCCGGCGCCGACCAGCTCGGCGTGGGAGCCGCGTTCTACGACTTCGCCGTTGTCGAAGACCAGGACCTCGTCGGCGGCCTCGGCGGTGGAGAGGCGGTGGGCGATGGTGACCGACGTACGGCCCGCCATCAGCCGCTCGAGCGCAGCGTTGACACGGACCTCGGTGCCGGGGTCCACGGCCGAGGTGGCCTCGTCCAGCACCAGCAGGTCCGGGTCGGCGATGTTCGCGCGGACCAGCGCGACCAGCTGCCGCTCGCCCGCCGACAGCGACTCACCACGCTGTCCGACAGGTGAGTCGAGCCCGTCCGGCAGCGACTCCAGCCAGTCCGTCAGCCCGAGCGACTCGAAGGCGGTCAGCAGCTGCGCGTCCGTCACTTCCGGCCGGCCGAACCGCACGTTGTCCGCCAGCGACGCGTCGAACAGGTACCCGTCCTGCGGCACCATCACCACCCGCTCCCGCAGCGACTCGAACGAGATCTCCCGCGCATCCACCCCGTCCAGCCGCACCGCACCGGACGACGGGTCCATCAGCCGGGTCAGCAGCTTCGCGAACGTCGTCTTCCCGGACCCGGTCTCCCCCACCACAGCGACGCGCCGATGCGGCGCGATCCGTACGTCGACATCGCGCAGTACCAGCTCACCCTCCGGGTAGGCGAAGTCGACGTCGTCGAACTCGACCGTGATCGGTCCCCGCGCCTGCTTCACGCCCGCCTCACCCGGGTCGACCACGTCGGCCGGAGTGGCGATCACACCGAGCACCCGCCGCCAGCCGGCGAACGCACTCTGCGCGTCGGTCAGCACCTGCGTAGCGATCTGCACCGGGTCGGAGAACAGTGACACCAGGAACATGAACGCCAGCAGCTCACCCAGCGTGGCCTGCTTGTCGACACCGAGCAGCACACCGACCGTCAGCACCCCGGCGTTCGCCAGACCGGCCGCCAGACCACCGATCGAGAAGGTCAGACCGGTGATCGCCTGCGCCTTGGTCGCAGTCCGCCGGTAGTCGTCGATCGTCGCGTCGATCCGGGTCTGCGTCCGCTGCTCGATCGCGTACGCGCGAACCACCTGCGCCCCGACGACCGGCTCCGAGATCGCGGACAGCATCTCGCCGACCTTCGCCCGGACGATCCCGTACGCCGCCGACATCGCACGCTGCAGGTACTTCAGGCTGAGGAACAGCGGGATGAAGCACAGCAGCACGACCAGCGCGAGCTGCCACGAGTAGATGAACATCACCACGGTCGCGAGCAGCATCTGCCCGAGGCTGACGATGAAGATGAACCCGCCGAACTGCAGGAACTGCGACACCGTGTCCACGTCCGACGTGACCCGGCTGACGAGCGCACCCCGCCGCTCGGTGCTCTGCGTCAGCACCGGCAGGTCGTGCACGTGCCGGAACGCCTTGATCCGCATCGTCGCCAGCCCGGACTCCGAGTTGATCGCCAGCCGCACGGTGGTCAGGTACGACGCACCCGCCGTCAGGACCACACCTAGCGCGCAGACGACGACCATCCACGCCACGTACGACATGTTCGGCCCGCCGGCACCGGACAGACCCTTGTCGATCGTCTGCTGCACCGCGATCGGTACGACGATCCGCCCCGCGGTCATGGTCAGCGCCAGGATCCCGGTCACCCACCACCCACGCGCCAGCTCCGGCGAGACCTTCAGCCCCTCCTTGAGCGTCTCGATCCCACCGGCGTTGTCGCCATGGTCGAGCCGAGTCGCCTCCGCCGCGCTCACGCTGATGCTCCTTCCGCGTCCAGGTCTGCTTCGAGCTCCGCCTCTTCCTGGCGGCGCTCCGCGTCCTTTTCGTAGGCGTCGACCAGGTCCCGGTAGGCGGGCGACGTCTGCTGCAGCTCGGTGTGGGTGCCGTGCGCGAGGATCCGGCCCTCGTCCAGGAACAGCACCTCGTCGGCGAGCGAGATCGTCGCCTTCCGGTAGGCGATCACCAGCACGGTGGTGGCGGCACCGCTCTCCTCGTGTACGACCTCGCGCAGGCCGGCCAGGATCCGTGCCTCGACCTGCGGGTCCACCGCGCTGGTGGCGTCGTCCAGGATCAGCAGCCGCGGCCGCCGGACCAGTGCGCGGGCCAGCGCGATCCGCTGCCGCTGCCCGCCGGACAGCGTCGTACCGCGCTCGCCGACCTTGGTGTCCAGGCCGTCCGACAGCGCCTTGACGAACCCGTCCCCCTGGGCGATCCGCAGCGCGTCCCAGATGTCCTCGTCGCTGTAGTCACCGCCGAGCGTGATGTTGCCCCGGATCGTGTCGTCGAACAGGAACGCGGTCTGCGCCACCAGCGCCACCGAGCCGGCCAGCTCGTCGCGGGCCAGCTCCCGCAGGTCGATCCCGTCGACCTTGACCGAGCCCTCCTCCGGGTCGATCAGGCGGGTCAGCAGCGTGGTCAGCGTGGACTTGCCGGCACCGGTCGGTCCCACCACGGCGACCGTCCGGCCGGGCTCGATCGCGAAGTCCATCCCGGCCAGTACGTCGCGCTCCGGGAGGTATCCGAACCGCAGACCGGAGACCTGCAGCCGAGCGGCTGTCGTCGACGTCAGCCGCGCCTCGCCGTACTCCATCCCGCCCTCGGCGGTGAGCACGCGCTGGACCCGGTCCCAGCCGACGACCGACCGCGGGAGCTCACCGAGCACCCAGCCGAGCGCCCGGATCGGGAAGCCGATCAGCGTGAACAGGAACGCCACCTGGACCACGTCACCGGCGTCAGCCGCACCCGAGCGAACCCGGTACACACCGACCAGCAGTACGGCAAGGACGCCCAGCCGGGGCAGGCCGTCGATGACCGGGTCGAACATGCCACGCGCCTTGTTCACCGCGATGTTCGCGTCCCGGAGCGCGTAGGTCGGACCGCGGAAGCGCTCGGTCTCGGCCGCCTCCCGGCCCAGCGTCTTCACCACCAGCGCACCGTCGAAGGACTCGTGCGCCACCTCGGACACGTCGGCGCGCAGCTGCTGCGCACGCGTCGCCAGCGGCTGCAGGTAGCGCTGGAAGATCACGTTCGCCACGAAGACCAGCGGGAAGACGCAGCAGCCGACCACGGCCAGCCAGACGTCGGCGGCGAACATCGCGAGGGTCGCGAACACCAGCATCGCGATCACCCCGATCGCCATCGGCAGCGGCGCGATCACGAACCAGATCGACTCCACGTCGGCGTTCGCGTTCGACAGCAGCATGCCGGTGGAGTGCTGGTGGTGCCACTCGAGCGGAAGCTTCAGGTACTGCCGGGTGACGCGGCGCCGGTACGTCGCCTGCAGCCGGTACTGCATCACGCCGGCGCCGATGCGCCGCCCGACCACGCCGATCGCGTTCAGCACCGCGATGCCGAGGAACAGGCCGATCAGTGACCCGATCGTGCCGCCGGTGACGTCGCCACGCTCGAACGCGGGCCGGATCAGGTGGTCGGTGGCGTAGCCGAGCGCCCAGCCGCCGGCGACCGTCATACCGCCGTACAGCATGCTGGCGAGCACGGACAGCGTGAAGACGCCCGGCTCCTCCCAGATCGCCACCCGCAGCACCGCGAGCCCTCTCCGGGTGACGCTGCCCTTGGCGGGGACTTTCGGCACAGGCAAGGCGCACTCCAGGCAGTCAGGTGCATATACGGGACACGAGCATGACAACGATTGACATTCTGCCATTCGCACCCGACAACTACGATCGAGTATGT
This sequence comes from Kribbella sp. NPDC026611, assembly GCF_040638345.1. Taxonomy (NCBI): domain Bacteria; kingdom Bacillati; phylum Actinomycetota; class Actinomycetes; order Propionibacteriales; family Kribbellaceae; genus Kribbella; species Kribbella sp. NPDC026611. The sequence goes on along the minus strand of NZ_JBEZYC010000004.1, from coordinate 142,575 downwards.
GACCGACTACAGCCGGGTAGAACGACGTGCACTGTGTGACTTGTTCGACCAGCTCGGGCCCTCCCAGCCCACGCTCTGCGACGGTTGGGACACCTACGACCTGGCCGTGCACCTCTACGTCCGCGAGGCGGACCCGATGGCCGGGCCGGGGATCATGATCTCGGCGCTGGCCGACACGACCGAGAGACGGATGCAGCGGGCCAAGGAGCGCTACAACTTCGCCGACGTCGTCGACAAGGTGCGCAACGGACCACCGACGGTCTCGATCTACGCGGTGCCGAAGCTCGGTCACCAGCTGAACACGACGGAGTACTTCGTCCACCACGAGGACGTCCGGCGCGCTCAGCCGGCGTACGACGTCCGCGCGCTGCCGGCCGACCAGCAGGAGGGCCTGTGGAAGGCAGTCCGGCTGGCGGCGAAGACGATGACCCGGAAGTCGCCGAGCGGTCTGGTGCTCCGGCTGCCCGACGGGACGACGTCGGTCGCCAAGCGGCCCACCGAGGCCGGCAGTGTCACGGTGACCGGTGAGCCGGCGGAGCTGGTGCTGTTCTGCTTCGGCCGTCAGCAGGTGGCCGACGTACAGCTCGAGGGTGACGCCGAGACGGTCGAGCGGCTCAGGAACGCGTCATTCGGGGTCTGACTTGCGGTTGCGCCGGGCGCGCTGGATGAGGCTGCTGACGACCGTCGTCAGGATCACCAGCACGACCGCCGCGACCACGCCCTCCCACGGCTTGGGGAAGAGCGCGTAGCCGAGCAGTCCGATCGCCATGTACACCGCGGACCACAGCGACGACGCGGCCAGGTCCACCAGCGCGAACCGCTCCCACTTGTAGCCGGCCAGCCCGGCGGCCAGCAACACCGGCACTCGGCCACCGGGGATGAGGCGCGACGTCAGCAGTACGCCGATCTCATGCTCGGCCAGCCGGTCCCGTAGCGCGTCCAGGGACGCGTTGTCGCGCAGCCACCCGATCCGCTTGGCCAGACGCTCTCCACCGAACCGGCAGCCGGCGTACACGATCAGGTCGCCGACGTACGCCCCGGCCGCGCCGGCAATGAGCACGCCGAGCAGTCCGAACGGCGTGCTGTGCGACGCCAGTACTGCGCCTGCTGACACCGCAGCACCCGTCGGCAGCACCGGCAGCACCGCACCGATCAGCACTGCCCCGGCCAGCGCGAACAGGTACCAGAGGTCGAACTTGGTGTCGCCGCTCATGCCAGCACCTCGATCGACTCGCCCGGCTCGAGCAGCTCAACCCTCACCTCAGGGTCCACGGCCGCTTTGAACTTGTCACCCGGTGGCAGAAACAGCTCCGGCTTCACCCAGTCCATCCCGATCGGCCAGAACGTCCCGAAATGCACCGGTACGGCGATCTTCGCCCGCACCCGGCGTACCGCCTCCGCCGCACGCACGGCGTCCAGGTGTCCCGGCCCGAGCGACGGCCCCCACCCGCCGACTGGCACCAGCGCGAGGTCGACCGGACCGGCCTCCGCGGCGAGCTCGTCGTACAGGTCGGTGTCACCGGCGAACCACACGCTCGGTGCGCCCTCGACCCGGTACCCGACGGCTGGTCCGCTGTGCCCGGACCAGGGCAGCCGCCGTCCGTCGTGGTTCGCGGTGACCGTGGTGATGTCCAGCGACCCGATCCGCACTTGGTTGCCCGGGGCAACCTCAATGCAGCGGTCCGAGAACGCGGGACCGCTGTCGGCATGGATCAGCTTGGCCGCACCCCGCGGTACGACCAGTGCCGCGTCCGGAGCGACCAGCGGCAGCGAGGTGAGGTGCAGGTGGTCGGCGTGCATGTGCGAGATCAGTACGGCGTCGCACTCCCCCGCCTCTGGTAACGGAGCGGGTCCGCGGCGCCGGCGGAGGTGTGCGATCCGCGACGTGAGCACGGGGTCGGTCAGGAGCCGCGTGCCGTTCGCCTCGATGGTGGTGGTGGCATGCCCCCACCAGGTGATCCGCACTCCTCAGGCCTCCACACTCGACTCGACGCTGGGCTCGGCACCGGGCTCGGCACCGGGCTCTCGAGGCTTCAGGTCCTGCCGGTGTCCGAGCTTCTCCAGCCAGCTGATCAGCAGTTCGTGGACCGCGTCGGAGCCTACGGGAGGGTCCGTCAGCACCCAACGGCTCGGGTGGACCAGCACGGCCTCGGTCTGCCAGCCGCCGATGCCGCCATGGCATCCGACCAGCTCCTCGAACGCCGCCACCTCCTGCGTGTAGTCGTCCACTCGGCTGACCACGACCAGGTCGCCGTTGTGCGGCATCTCCGCCTGCCGAAGCAGCGAGTCGGGCGCGAACGGGCCATACGCCGCCAGCGGATCCTCGCCCTCGACACGGCCGGACCGAAGCACCCGGACCCCCGCCCGGCCGATCGCGAGCGGCCCCTCGGCCAGCGAGTCGACCACCACGAACCCGATCCCCGGGTGCGTCGCCAGACCGGGAATGAGCTTCGGGTGCAGCAGCTCGATCTCCTCCATCGGCACTCGGCCGGGCGTGGTGGCGAGGTAGAGCAGCGCCAGGTTGCCGGACGCGGTGACGACGATCTGCTCGTCCGCGGCCACCGGCGGCTCGCACTCCTTGGGCCCGAGCTCCACCTCGCCTGACTTCAGGTGCAGGGCCTTGCGGGTGACCGCGCCGCCGACGCCGCTACGCATCGACAGCTCGGTGAGGAACGCGTTCACCGGCCCCCAGCCCTCGGACTTGCCGACCGCCGCGACCGGCTCCTTGGTGGTGTCGACCAGCTCGTCGACCACCTGGGTCAGCGTCCGGCCGTAGCGCTGGAGGAAGGTGGAGCCCTGGCTCTGGCCGTGGTCGGAGAGCACCACGATCTCGTACGAGTGCGGGAGCAGATCGATGATCCGCTGCAGTGCCCCGAGCACCCGGTCCAGACCCTCCAGTGTCTGCAGCGACTCCGGGCGGGTCGGTCCGGCGTGGTGCGCGACCTCGTCGTAGTCGACGAAGTCGCAGTAGATCACCGGAGTGCCCTTGATGAGCTCGTCGGTGATCAGCGAGACGTTCAGGTCGCGCAGCAGGACGTTGGTGACCGCCCGCAGGAAGATGTAGCCGCCACCGCGCTTCACCCGCGGGACCAGGTGCCGCGCGCGCTGCCGGCGGGCCTGGTGCAGCTCCTTGATCATCTCCCCGAAGCACAGGATCAGCCCGCGCGCGGCACCCTGCGGGCTGGAGAAGAACCGCACATAGCCACGGCTGCGGTGGTCCGGCAGCGCGGCCCGGCTGAACACCAGCTCGCACTTGTCCGCGTCACCGGACCAGTTGTTGCTGATGCTGACGCCGCCGTCGGCGAGCAGCCCGAGCCCGTCGGAGAGCCGGGTCTCGATCTCCGCGGCGTCCCGGCCGCGGTTGGTGACCATCACCCGGCCGGTCTCCTTCTCGTACCACCGGAAGGCCGGGATCTGCCGCGAGCCGCCGTGCAGGATGCCGGCCTGGCTGGCCGGAGTGGTGGCCGGTACGCCGGTGTGCCAGGTAACCATCGAGTGGTTGCCGTCGCGGATCCAACCGCCGAGATTCGGCAGGTTGCCCGCCAGGACCATCCAGTTCAGCAGCGGCGCGGACAGGCCGTCGATCTGGATGATCAGCATCCCGGTCTTCGGCGCCGGCTGCAGCGTCCGGGCCCGGCGGTGCACGACCCGCATGACCTCGGCGACGTACGCGTCGTCGCTGCCGGCGTACGCGATCCAGCCGACGAAGGCGCTGATCGACGACATCCAGATCGCGACCAGCAGCGGCGCCTCGACCCCGCCGTGCAGCGTCACCCCCGGGTCGACCGAGATGCCGACGTACACGACGGCGAACTGGGACAGCAGTCCCCCGACCAGGACGCCGATCGACCCGATCAGGACCGCGATACCGGCCAGCACCCAGCGCATCAGCACCGAGAAGACCGCCAGCAGCACGACCAGCCGGAAGATCGGCAGCCGGCCGTCGCTGCTGATCTGCGGCAGCGTCCAGAACGTGATCACCAGCGAGATCAGCGACGCCAGCCCGCCGTACAGCATCGCCGTGATCCCGCGGCCGGTACGGCGCAGGTCCAGCCAGACCGGCCGACGCCGCCGGTCCCCGCTCACCTGCTCTGGTGGTTTGACCATCCGTGCTTCGTACTCCCCGTCCGTGCCCCCTGGCGCCTCCTGGTGCAGGTACGAGGGTACGGGGTCGCGCCGCCAAGCACCTGGCTATTGCATCTCGAGGTAGTCCACCTCGGTGTAGAGGCGGCCTTTCGTCAGCCGGACCGTGTTCCAGCCGGCCTTCAGCACGACCGGTACGGAGCTCTCGTGCCAGTTGTCCCAGCCGGTGGCCGGGTAGCTGACCGTGCCCTGGCTGTTGCCGTTGACAACGAGCCCGTGGCTGGCGGTGCCGCGCGATCCGTTCGCGTAACCGATATGCAGCGTGTAGTCACCGGCGACCGGCGCGTACATCGACTCCTCGACCCAGGAGTCGGGGTAGTCGATGTATGCGACCACCTTCCCGTCGGAGGCGCCGGCCGCGTTCGAACGGACCACGCAGTGGTTCAGCTGCCCGCTCTCGCCCTCGATCCGGACCCGACTGCCACGGACGATCGGGAGGTCGTTCGCCCAGCCCAGGTCCGCCTCGAAGAGGTGCCGCGCCCCGTCCACCCAGCCGTGCACGAACACCTTGTCGCCGACGAAATTGGCGCCACCTGGACCACACACGTGGCCGTCGAACGTGTCAGTCGTCATCAGCGGGCGGAACGCGGTCGTCCACGGACCAGTGAGGCTGGTGGCAGTCGCGTACGACGTCTGGTAGTTGCAGTTGTTGTAGCCGCTGCTGGAGAAGAAGAGCACGTACCGGCTGTCGCGCTGAACCAGGTCCGGCGCCTCGATGATGCCGTTCGACGTGAGCAGGGCGGTGTTGCCCCCGACGAGGGTCTGGCCGTCGTTCGTCGTACGGGTCAGCCAGAGCGTGGAGGGCTTGCCGACGGCGTTGCCCTCGTTCTTCCACACCAGATAGCGGGTGCCGTCCTTCGCGACGAAGGTGTTGGGGTCGATGGCACCGCCTTGGTCGAGCGGGCAGATGAGTGGCGTCGTACCGACCGGGGTGAACGGGCCGAGTGGTGACGTGGCTGTCGCCACGCCGATGCACTGGCGGCCGGTCTCCTTGTGCCACGCGGCGTAGGTGAGCGTGTAGGTGCCGTCCGGGTTCGGGTAGACGTCCGGGGCCCAGGTGCGGCCGAGTTGCGCCCAGGCGCTGGACGGACCGTCCGGCATGGCGTCGCCACGGATGGTCCACGGCCCGTCCGGGCTCGGCGCAGTCGCGACCGGGACGGTCCCGAGTCCGCTGTTGGTCGAGTAGGCGTACCAGGTCCCGTTCTGCTCGAAGACGTCCGGGTCCGGGAAGTCGGTGCTGATGATGTCCTTCGGGAAGACCGCGCCGCCGGCCGCGCGCGCCGGCGCGGTCAGAAAGGCGGTCAGGGTAAGTGCGGCCACGAGGGCCGCGAGAAGTCGCCTGGCCATGACACTCCTCAGGTGGGGGCGGATACCTGGACCACAGGCTAAGCGAGGTAGAGACTGCTCAGGTAGGTTTTCGACTGAACCGAAAGGTTGCCTCGTGAGTCATTTACGCACAGTGGTTGCCGCCGTCGCCGCGGCCGCAGCCGCCATCGGTGGGGTCGTCACCCAATCGGCCGGAGCCCCCGCAGGCGTCCAGGCGACCGCCCTGCAGCAGCGGCTTGACAGTCTGCTCAACGACAGCCGGTACGACGGCTCACAGGTCGCGCTGGTCGTCCGGGACGCCACGACGGGCGAGACGCTGTACGACCGGAACGGCGGCACCCGGATGCTGCCCGCGTCCAACACCAAGCTGTTCACGTCGACCGCGGCGATGCACGTGCTCGGTCCGTCGTACCGCTTCCACACCGACGTGCTCGCCACCGCACCCGTCCGCGGTGGGAAGCTGCGCGGTGACCTCTACCTCAAGGGGTACGGCGACCCGACCGCGCTGGAGTCCGACTACGCCGGACTGGCGACGCAGCTGCGGGCTGCCGGCGTACGCCGGGTCGACGGCAATCTGATCGACGACACGTACTTCGACCACGTCCGCCTCGGCGACAGCTGGGCCTGGGACGACGAGCCGTTCTACTACAACGCCCAGATCTCCGCGCTGACGCTGGCCCCGAACACCGACTACGACTCGGGTACGGCGATCGTCGAGAGCCGGCCCGCTGCGACCGTGGGCGCTCCGCTGCAGCTCACCATGGTCCCGGCGAACGGCGTACTCAAGGTGATCAACACCGCGACCACGGGCGCCGCCGGATCGTCGAACACGCTGGACGTCGAGCGCGACCACGGCACCAACATCGTCCGGGTCAGTGGTTCGATGCCGCTCGGCGCATCGGTCGACCAGGAGTGGGTGACCGTGTGGGAGCCGGAGCTCTACGCGGCCGACGTGTTCCGGCGCGCGCTGACCGCTCAGGGGATCTCGGTGAGCGGCCGGATCAAGAACGCGGCAACCCCGGCGAGCGCGACCCGGCTGGCCCGGGACGAGTCGATGACCGTCGGCGAGCTGATGACGCCGTTCCTCAAGCTGTCGAACAACATGCACGCCGAGACGCTGGTCAAGACGATGGGCGCGGTGGCCGAGGCGGACGGCAGCTGGTCGGCTGGGCTCGGCGTGGTGACCGGCTACGCCCAGAGCATCGGTGTCGACACCAGCCGGATCCGTCTGTCCGACGGCTCCGGTCTGTCCCGCAAGGTCAACGTGACCGCAGACGCGGTGACCGACGTACTGATCGGCGCCCAGAAGGAGCCGTGGTGGCAGCAGTGGTACGACGCGCTACCGATCGCCGGTAACCCCGCGCGGTTCGTCGGCGGCACGCTGCGCAGCCGGATGCTGAACACTCCGGCCGCCAACAACCTGCACGGCAAGACCGGTTCGCTGACCGGTGTCACAGCTCTGTCCGGTTACGTCAGCACGAAGGACGGCCGCAAGCTTGTCTTCTCCATGCTGAGCAACAACTACCTGAGCAGCCCACGCTCGATCGAGGACGCCGTCGGCGTGACCCTGGCCTCCTGGTCCGACCAGGCACCACCCGCGGCGGTCAGCAACCTCCGATCCACCTCGACCAGCAGCTGCGAGAGCGAGTGGGTCAAGGCCTGCTAATCGGCTCGACAGTACGGCGGCCATCCACCACTATGCGTGCATGACCGCCATACTGCCTGAAGGGCACACCGTGCGTCCGATGCGGGTCGAGGACGCGCAGGTGATTGCCGAGGAGTCGGCGGCATACATGCGGGAGTTGATCGGCTTCAGCAAGCACAGCCCGGAGGATGTCGCCAACTATCTCCGCATGCCCGGGTTCGACCCGGCGACCGACGGATGGATGGTTCTGGATCGGGCGGGACGGTACGCCGGCTCGGCGACCGCTGCCCTCAGCGGCGGCGGGACCCGGGCCGGCCTCGAGGTGCTGAGCAAGGACCCGGCTGTCGCGCGATGGCTGCTGGACAAGGCCCTGCAGCGAGTCAGAGGGCCGAAGGACGTGCTGGTCAGCATCGCGGCGGTGCGGCAGGACGAGCTGTGGCCGGACCTGCTCCTGGCCGCCGGCTTCAACCGAGAGACCTCTACCGAGCGGATGCGGATCACCTTCGACGGTCCGGTCCCGCGCCCCGCAGTACCCGAGGGCGTGACGGTACGGCGCGGCGCGTACGACGACCAGACCCGCCGCGCGGCCCACGCCGTACTGGTGGAAGCCTTCAAGGAGCAGCCGACCGCGGACCCACGCCCGTACGACGAGTGGGTCGAGTCCCGGGAGGCACGGTCGACGTTCGACTGGTCGCAGCTCACCTTGCTCGAGCTGGACGGCCAGGGCGTCGCCATGACCGAGTGCAACGACAACTTCGTCACCAGCGACAACTGCGGGTACGTCGGACGCCTGGCCGTCGTCACGTCCGCGCGTGGTCGGGGCCTGGCGAAGTACCTCCTCCGCGACGCCTTCGCGACCGACTCGGCGGCCGGGCGGACCGGAACGATCCTGCACGTCGACTCCCGCAACCCGACGCCGGCGGTAGCGCTCTACCGGTCCGTCGGGATGCGACCGGACCTGATCAGTGACGTGTGGCGGCAGACGCTCCCGGCTGAGTGAGACGACCTCACCAGGGCGGTCGCGGTCCGCCCTGGCGAGGCGTCAGTTCAGGACGGTGCGGAAGCCCTTCGTGCCGGCGTACACGGTCCGGTAGCCCAGCGGCCGCCGGAGCTCTACCTGGAGCGTGGTCGGCGCCACCGACCGGTGGTTGCACTGGTGGCCCTCGCGCTGGTCCGGCGCGACGCCGTAGCGGTACGCCGCGATCCGCACCGCGGCGTTGTCCTGCGAGAGGATCCTGACGATCGTGTTCGGCACACACGGCTCGACCGCGACGTCGTCCCGGGCGACCGTGACGATCACGATGGTCGGGCTGGCCGGATCCACCCGGACCGCGGTCACGGCGATCTCACCCCGCTGCACCAGCCAGGTGGCCCCGATCCTGAACTGCGCCGGTGGCGCCCCTTCGTCCAGGGCCGCGTGCACCGGCACGGTCGGGGCGTCGTCCGGCGCCGCCGGCTCGCGCATCGTCCGCGGTACTCCGATGCCCGCCGAGATCCCGGCCACCACCACGACCGCAGCGACCGCACCGGCGATCACCCGGTGGCGACGCCGGCGTTCCCGGACGGCCTGCTCGACGTACTCGAACGGCGGCGCCTCCTCCGGCGACTGCTCGTCGACGTACTCGGTCAGTAGGTCACGCATGCTCGGTCACCTCCAGCAGCGGCGCGAGCGCCCGCCGCGCCCTTGCCAGCCGGGACTTCACCGTGCCCGGCGGCACCTGTAGCTCCTCGGCGATCTGCTCCACCGGCAGATCCATGACGTGATGCAGTACGACGACCGCCCGCTGCTCCGGCGTGATCCGCGCCAACGCGGCCGCCACGTCCAACGCGTTGCCGTCCGGCCCGGGCGCCGGCTCGACGCGTCCAGACAGCCTCGCCAGCGCGCGGTGAGCGACCTGCTGGCGGCGTAACCGGCTGATCAGGTTCCGGACCGCGACCGCGCGCACCCAGGCCTCCGGGTCGTCGTACCGGCGGATGGCGTCCCAGCGGCCGAGCAGCTTGACGTACGCGTCCTGCGCGACCTCCTCGGCGTCTGCGCGCGACCCACCGATGGAGACCAGGACGCCGATGAGCCGCGGCCAGGTGCGCCGGTAGAGCGCCGCGACCTCGGCCGCCGGATCGCCGTCGTCCCGCACGTGGCCACCTCCCACCTGGTGTCTACCCGGCTAACACGCGCGACCACCAGATCCGGTTCCCCCACTTGCCCGCCGAAGATCTGAGAGATTACTCTCGAAACATGTCTCTCAGAAATCCGTACGGCGATTTCGAGGTCACCGACCCGCAGGCGATGCGCGCACTGGCGCACCCGGTCCGGCTCGCCGCGCTCAGCTACCTGCAGCGGAACGGACCGGCCACCGCGACCCAGCTCTCCGACCACGTCGGCGCCTCCCCCTCGGTCACCAGCTGGCACCTGCGGCACCTGGCCGAGTTCGGGCTCGTGGTCGACGTACCGCCGCCGAGCGGCACCGACCGGCGGCAACGCTGGTGGAACGCGGTGTCGCACGGATTTCGCTACCAGGCGCCGGACACGCCGGAGGGCGCCGAGGCCGGTCGGCTGCTCCGGACCGAGATGATGAACCAGGCCTTCGAAACGGCCCAGCGGTGGCTCGTCGAGATCGAGCCTGACCTCGATCCGGCCTGGAGCCGGCTGGCCGGGTCGGCCAACACGCGGTTGGTGGTCACCGCCGAGGAGCTCGAGGCGATCGAGTCGGCGATCGAGCAACTGCTCGCGCCGTACGTGCAGCGCCGCGACGCGGGCGAGGCGCCGGACGACGCCCGGTCGGTTCGCCACCTTCGCTTTTCGTTGCCGGAAGCAACCTAGTGAGGACCGTTACCAGCCTCTGGCGCGACCAGCACTTCCGGAGGTACTGGTCAGCGCAGTCCGTCTCCGAGTTCGGCGACCGGATCACCGAGCTGGCACTGCCACTGATCGCAGTCACCATGCTGCACGCCTCCCCCAGCCAGGTCGGCTTCTTGACCGCGGCCGTCTGGCTGCCGAACCTCGCATCGCTGTTCATCGGCACCTGGGTCGAACAGCGAGCGGACAAGCGGCCGCTGATGATCACGGCGGACCTGGCGCGGCTCGTGGTCCTGATCAGCTTGCCGGTGGCCTACTGGCTGGACCTGCTCAGCCTCGCTCACCTGTACGTGATCGCGATTCTCACCGGCGTGGCCAAGGTCGTGTTCAACACGGCGTACTCCGCGTTCTTCGTGCGACTGGTGGACCGCGAGCACTTCCTCGAGGCCAACAGCAAGCTGTCCGCCAGTAGGTCGATCTCGTTCATGGCCGGGCCGGCGGTCGGCGGCATCCTCGTCCAGTGGCTGACCGCGCCGGTCGCGATCGTCGTCGACGCGGCCACCTTCGCCTTCTCGGCGATCCAGCTCAGCCGGACCAAGGTCGAGCCTGGCGTGGTCGAGCAGTCGGCGGAGCCGTTGCTCGAGCGGGCCCGCGCAGGCATGCGGTACCTGCTGCGGCACCCATACCTGAAGCACAGCCTGGGCTGCTCGACCACGATCAACTTCTTCAACCTGATCGCCGGCGCGCTGCTCGTGCTGTTCGCCAGCCGGGACCTGGGGTTGTCGGCCGGCACGATCGGTCTGGCCTTCGGCATCGGCGCGATCGGTTCCCTGGTCGGCGCGGTCGGCGCTGCCCCGCTGAGCCGGCTGCTCGGTATCGGCCCGTTGATCGCCGTCGGCGCGGTCGTGTTCCCGGGCGCGGTCGCGATCGCCGCACTGGCCGACGGGCCCAGCTGGGTGAAGGCGACGCTGCTGGCATCCGCCGAGTTCGTCAGTGGGTTCGCGGTGATGTGCTTCGACGTACCGAACAACGCACTGCAGGCCGCCGTGACGCACGAGCACATGCGCAGCCGGGTGTCGGGCGCGTACTCCACGATCAACTACGGGATCAGGCCGCTCGGCGCGGTGGTCGGAGGGTTCCTCGGCACCTGGGTCGGTGTCCGCGAAACCCTCCTCCTGTCCGCGGCCGGCGGCCTGCTCGCCATGCTGTGGCTGGTCCGGTCGCCGAACCTCCGTACGCGGACGATCGCCGGCCTCGAACCACCCGAGGTTCAGCTCTTGTCGATGTCTCCGAAACCGGAGTAGAAGGCGTTGATGCACCACACCGAGCCGTCCTTGCGTGCCGAGACCGCCGCGGTGTGGATGATGTGGCTCGGGTTCCCGGCCGCCGGCGTCGTCGGGACCGCCCGGTTGCCCAGCTTGCCGGCGAGCTCCAGGCCGGCCAGGTTCAGCACCGATTTGCCCGAGTTGTCGTAGACGATGGTGTAGTGCGGGCCCTGGGCAACGGCCAGGGCGATGCGCGGGAGCGTCAGGCGCTTGCTCTTCTCGTCCTTGCAGGTCATCGCGGCGGCGCCGGCGGCGTTACGGGCGTTCACCTTCGCCACAAAGGCCTCCATCGGCTTCATGTACTGCGGGTCCTGCTCGATGCCGGTGGACGAGGTGGGCACCGAGGAGGTCGGCGTCTCGCCCGCACTCGGCTCGGTGCCCGGCCCTGTACTGGCCCCGGTGCTCGGCTGGGTGCTCGAGGGCGCGGCCGGCTCGGCGGTGCCCGAGTCGCCGCGGAGGAAGCCGGGCGTGACGAAGCCGGTCACCACGAAGACGACCAGCATCACGCCGAGGGCGACCAGCGACACGATCAGTCCGGTGTTCCGCTGCCTGGGCGGCGGAGACGGTGGTGGTGGCGGTGGTGGCGGTGCTCCCCACTGCGGTTGGTACCCCGAGCTCATGATGTCCTTTCCTCTGCGGTCTATACCGGCGAACACCGTAGTACGTCATCGGACCGCAGACGTACGCGGTGCTCCCGAGGCTCGGAAGCACCGCGTAGGGGACGAGACGGCTCAGTCGTGAACCGCGCGATCGGCGAGGTCCTCGACGTCGTCGACCTTGGCGACGGTCCGGCGGAGCGGGACCTCCTTGATGAAGAGGACCGCCACCAGGCTGACGACCGCACACGCGGCGGCGATCAGGAAGATCCGTCCGGTGGCATCGCCGTACGAATGGCGGACCAGCTCGGCGAGCTGCGGCGGCAGGTGGCCGACGTCGAGCAGGCTCGTGCTGCCGGAGCCGCCCTCCTGCAGCTTGCGCGCGGCCTCGGCACCGTTCGGCCCGGCGAGTACGCCGGCCACGATCAGGTCCTTGACCCGCGCCGCGAGCACCGCGCCGAGAGCCGAGACGCCGACCGCACCGCCCAGGCTGCGGAAGAACGCGACCGTCGCGCTGGACGCGCCGATCTGGGTCACGTCGACGGTGTTCTGGACCGCGAGGACCAGGTTCTGCATCGTCATCCCCATGCCGAGACCCATCGACAGCATGCCGAGCCCGACGAACCAGTACGGGGTGGCGTGGTCGATCGTGCCGAGGATCAGCAGACCCACGAGCAGCAGGATCCCGCCGGCGACGAGGTACCGCTTCCACTTGCCGTAGCGGGTGATCAGCTGACCGGACCCGGCCGAGCCGATGAACGACCCGAGCATCATCGGGATGGTGAGCAGGCCGGCCTCGGTCGGGCTGTAGCCGCGGGCGATCTGGAAGTACTGACCGAGGAACAGCGCGCTGCCGAACAGCGCGACCCCGACCGCCAGGCTGGCGATGATCGCGAGCGCGGTGGTCCGCTCCCGGACGACCTTGAGCGGGACGAGCGGCTCGGCGACCCGGTTCTCGACCAGTACGGCGAGGAACCCGACGAGCAGCGTGCCGCCGACGAACAGCGCGGACTGCCAGGACATCCAGGCGAAGTCGGTGCCGGCGAAGGTCACCCACAGCAGCGGCAGGCTGGCCGCGATGCTGATCAGGACCGCGCCGACGTAGTCGATCCGCACTTCACGCTTGAGCGTCGGCAGGTGCAGGTACTTCTGCAGGATCACCAGGCTGACCACGGCCAGCGGGACACAGACGTAGAAGCACCAGCGCCAGCCCAGCCACGAGGTGTCGACGATGACGCCGCCGATGAGCGGGCCGGACACGGTCGCGACCGCCATCACGGCACCCATGTAGCCGGAGTACCGGCCGCGGCTGCGGGGCGGGATCGCGGCGCCGATGATCGCCTGCGCGAGCGCCATCAGACCACCCATCGCGAGGCCCTGCAGGACGCGAGCACCGATCAGGAACGGCACAGTGTGGGACAAGCCGGCCAGCGCGGATCCGATGACGAAGACCGAGATCGCGATCTGGACCAGCAGCTTCTTGCTCACCAGATCCGCGAGCTTGCCCCAGATCGGGGTGGACACCGTAGTGGCCAGCAGGCTCGCGGTGAGGACCCAGGTGTACTGCGTCTGGGTGCCCTCGAGGTCCGCGATGATCGTCGGCAGGGCATTGCTGACGATCGTCGAGCTGAGCATCGCCGTGAACAGCGCGGCCAGCAGCCCGATCAGGATCTCGAGGATCTCGCGGTGGGTGAGTTCCGGCGCGGTAGGCAGGTCGCGCCGGGTCTCGGTGACAGTCATCAGTCTCCTGTTGGTTGGGAACGCCTCACGACCTGGTTGGCCTCGGTGATCGCGCGCGCGACCCGCTGCAGGGTGTGCCCTGCCGCGATCAGCGCGTCGTCGTCGAGGTCGTCCAGGGCGGATCGAAGTTGCTGGGTGTAGGACGAGTAGAGAGCCTCCAGCCGGGCCCGGCCCTCGGTGGAGAGGCTGACCAGGCCGACCCGGGCATCCGCTGGGTCCGGCCGACGGCTCACCAGTCCGTCGGCCTCCAGGGCACTCACCTGCCGGCTCACGACCGAGGGGTCGACGCCGAGCTTGGCGGCGATCTCCCCGCCGCGCTGCTCGCCGTCCTTGGCCAGGATCTTGAGCATGCTCGCGTCGGACCGGCGCAGCCCACTGTCGGGCATCAGGTGCCGGTGCTCGATGCAGCGCACGGCCCGGATCAGCGAACTGACCCCTTCGATCAATTCATGAGCCGCGGAGTCCCGCTCTACCCCCGGGACGAGGGGTGGCTGAGCTAGTTGCATAACCCAACTATATACCCAGATGGTTGGTTTCCACAACCATATGCACAGTCTGTGGACAACCAACCACTCCCAGTCCCCACTCACCCGGCCGCCCGCCGATGCCGTTTGAGGGGTCGACCCCTGAAGCGGTGGGTTGGCACGCCGTATTTAGGCCTGCCAACCCACCATCTGAGGGGTCGACCCCTCAAACGGCGCTCGACGCCGCCGGCTTGGGCGGGTGGGGCGGGGTGGGGCTGTCAGCCGAGGTCGGCGTTCAGGCGGGCCAGGAGGCGGCCCAGGTCGGAGAGGTCGGTGGGCGACCAGGTGGCGAGGATGGCGCGGAACTCGGTCTGGCGCTGGGCCCGCATGGCGTCGTACCGTTCGGCGCCGACCGTGGTGAGGCGGAGCAGGCGGGCCCGGCCGTCGTCGGGATCGCCGATGCGTTCGATCAGGCCCAGGTTCTCGAGTTGGGTGATGCCGCGGCTGACGGTGGACTTGTCCAGGCCCAGGACCTGCGCGACGTCGGACGCGCGGACGCCGGCACCGGTGCCGAGCCCGATCTGGGAGATCAGCGCGTACCCGGCCGCATCCATCTCCGGATGCACCCGCCGGGCCAGCCGCAGCGACGCCGACCGCGAGCGCCGGAACAGCGCCGACAGCTCCTGCTCGATCGAAGCGACCAACCGCTCCGACCGCTCTCCCGGCTCGTCGACGCAGTCCTCGAGAGCTTCCGAGTTGTTGACGCTCACCGGACCACGATCCCGGCGTCCCGGAGTGCCTTCTTCACGTCGGCGATGCGGAAGTCGCCGAAGTGGAAGACGCTGGCGGCGAGTACGGCGTCCGCGCCCGCCTGCACCGCGGGTGGAAAGTGTTCCGGGGCACCGGCTCCCCCGCTCGCGATCAGCGGGACGTCGACGACCGCCCGGACGGCCTTGATCAGCTCGAGGTCGAAGCCCTGTTTGGTGCCGTCGGCATCCATCGAGTTGAGCAGGATCTCCCCCGCGCCCAGCTCGCAGCCGCGTTGGGCCCACTCGATCGCGTCCAGCCCGGCGGACTTCCGCCCGCCGTGCGTGGTCACCTCGAACCCGCTCGGCTGGTCCGTGGACCGCCGTACGTCGAGGGACAGGACCAGCACCTGGTTGCCGAACCGGTGGGCGATCTCCCGGATCACCTCCGGCCGCGCGATCGCACCGGTGTTGATCCCGACCTTGTCCGCCCCCGCCCGCAGCAGCCGGTCGACGTCGGACGCCTCGCGGACCCCGCCGCCCACCGTGAGCGGGATGAACACCTGCTCGGCGGTCCGCCCGACCACGTCGTACGTCGTCTCGCGCGAGCCGGACGACGCGGTGATGTCGAGGAATGTGAGCTCGTCGGCCCCTTCGGCGTCGTACAGCTGCGCCATCTCGACCGGGTCGCCGGCGTCGCGCAGGCCGGTGAAGTTGACGCCCTTGACCACCCGCCCGGCATCGACGTCCAGGCAGGGGATCACTCGCACGGCAAGGCTCACCGGGCAAGCGTACCGACCCGACTATTCGGTTCTGGCTGAATGTCTCGCCAGAACGGCTCCCGAGACCTCATCGGAGGCAACGGTGAGCGAAGTATCCGGACGATCGGGAGGTTTTGATCGATGCGCACGTCCATTCGCAGGCTCGCCGTGACCACGGTGGGCCTGGCCGTCATAGCCGGCGCTGTCACCGGCTCGGCCGCAGCCGCCGAGGAGCGTCCGGCCCCGGGCGCTCCTGGCGTCGGTGACTCGGTCTTCCCGAACCTGGGCAATGGCGGCTACCAGGCCGAGCACTACCTGATCGAGATGAAGTACGACCCCACCACCAAGCTCATCGATGCCACGACGACCATGCAAGCGCAGGCCACCCAGCGACTGTCCCAGTTCGACCTCGACGCCTACGGCCTCGACATCGCCTCCGTCGAGGTCGACGGCCACCCGGCCACCTTCACCCAGGACGGGCACGAGCTGGTCGTCACTCCGGCGGCGCGTATCGGCTCCCGGTTCAGCGTGAAGGTGCACTACTCCGCCGACCCGCGCCGGCTCAAGCCCCCGCTCGGCGGGTTCGTCGCCACCCCGGACGGGTTCAGCACAGCGCCGCAGCCGGACGTCGCGCACACCGTCTTCCCCGGCAACGACCACCCGTCCGACAAGGCGTACTACACCTTCAAGGTGACCGCCCCGGAAGGGACGATCGGGGTCGCGAACGGTGATCAGGTGGGTGAAGAAGCGAACGTCGACGGCAGCACGACGTACACCTATGTCTCGCAGTCACCGATGCCGACCGAGCTCGTGCAGATCTCGGTCGGTGACTTCGCCATCGTCGACCACGGCACGCTGCCGACGGGCGCCCGGCTGCGGGATGTCGTGCCAACCGGTCGGCTCACCGACCTGACGCGGACGCTGGAGCTCACCAAGGGACAGCTCGGGTGGATGGAGGAGCGGCTCGGTCCGTTCCCGTTCGAGGCGTACGGACTGCTTCCGGTGAACTCGGACGCCTCCGACGCCTTCGACTTCACCGGGCTCGAGACGCAGACGCTGACGCTCTACAAGCCCAACTTCCTGAAGCGGCCGGAGAACCAGATCGGCACCCACATGGTGCACGAGATCACCCACAGCTGGTTCGGCAACAGCGTCTCGCCGGCCGACTGGGGCAGCCTGTGGCTGAACGAGGGCAACGCCAACTACTACTCGTTCCTGTACACCTATGACCGTGGCTGGACCGACAGCCACGGCAAGACCAGCATGCTCGACCGGATGCACGAGGCGTACGGCGTCGGCGACATCTGGCGGGCCAAGTCCGGGCCGGTGGCGCGGCCGAACGCGGCGAACCTGTTCGACGACATCCGCTACACCGGCGGCACGTTGACGCTGTTCGCGCTGTCGGAGAAGCTCGGCGTGGACAAGTTCAACCAGATTCAGGCTGCCTGGTTGCGGACCTACAAGAACCGCTCCGCGACCACTGAGGACTACATCGATCTTGCCACCCGGGTGAGCTGTGACCCGACCGTCCGCCCGTTCCTGGAGGACTGGCTGTACGGCACCAAGGAGCCCGCGATGCCGAACCACCCGGACTGGGTTGCCACCCCGCCGACGGCGCAGACTCTTCGCACCGTCGATGTCCAGCGGGACCGCTACGAAGGCTAGCGAAACGAGTGGAACGCGGCGCGGAGGATCGGCCAGGCGATCAGCACGCCGACAGCAGCTGAGAGTACTTGGGTCAGGATGGTCCGCGCCGGGTTTCGCCGTACCGCGGGGTCGACGCCGAACTCGGTCAGGAGCTGCCGCGGGGTGAGTACCTCGCGGTGCTCCGCCGGCAGGCCGATCAGGTCGACGGCTTGATGGAGGGTCTCCAGCGGCCAGAACGCCCGCGGAGCCGAGATCCGGTTGCCGTCGGCGTCGAGGATGACCAGGAAACCGGAGGCGATCCGGCTCACGCGGTCGACAAGCACGACCCGGACGACCTGCGAGCGCTGCAGCACCCGTGGTTGACCCCACGGGGTTGCCCGGTAGGTGATCGCGTCGGCGTCCACAGCCAGCGTCGTACTGCGAACAATCAGCCGAAACACCAGGAACACGGCGGCGAGCAGTACGACGAGCAGCCCGCCGGCGACCGGCCAACTGATGGCCCAGAATCCGAGCGAAACGCAGAGCACAGCGACGAGCACCGCGTACAGCGCCAGCAGGAGCAGGTACGAGCGGCCTGCGGCGGTCGGAGACGGCCGCAGCACAACGGATGACGTCATCGAACTACTTCCAGGCGCGGCGCTTGGACTCGGCCGGACGGATCGGGCGGGTGGACTCCCAGACGCGGCGCCAGCGGGCACCGGACGGCCCCGTCTGGACCGGCGACGCACCGATCGCGGCCCGGCGGCGCGACTCGTACCAGGTGGTGGACTCCTCGTCGAGGAGCGCCGACACCGCGGCGGAGATCCGTGGCGCGAACTCCCGCGGGGTCTCCCCCTCGAGCGGGTGCAGCGGGTCGCCGTACCGGATCGCGACCGCCGGACGCCCGGGAACCGGCCAGCCCCGGCCGCGCGGCATCGCCGCGAACGACCCCTTGATGCCGACCGGAACGACCGGCACCCCGTGCTCGACGGCGAGGTACGCCGCCCCCATCCGGAACCGCTGCATCCAGCCGTCCGGCGAGCGCGTGCCCTCCGGGAACACGACCACGTTCCACCCGTCGGCCAGCAGGTCGCCGGGCGTCGAGCTCATCTTGCCGCCGCGCCGCTCGATCGGGAACGTGTTGAACACGATCGCCGACCCGGCCGCCCGCCACCAGGTGTCGAAGAAGTAGTCGGCCGCCGCCGCGAACGCCGTCTTCCGCCGGATCGCGTCCGGCAGCGACAGCAGCAGCAACGGCGTGTCCAGGTGCGACGAGTGGTTCGCGACGATGATCGCCGGACCGTTCAGCTTCAGCAGCGAGTCCAGGCCGCTGACGTGCTGGCTCAGCTCGAAGCCGAGGATCGCGTTCAGCGGGCCCTTCTGGATCATGTCCCGGACCGCGATCGCGGCCGGGGTCCGGGCCCACCGGGTCGGGAAGACCGTGGTCTCCTTCGGCAGCACGTACGGCTCGGCCGACCGCGGTACCTGCGGTCGCCGGCCCCACCGCCAGCCGCGCGCGACCTGCCGCACGTCCTTCACGGTGTCGCGGCTGAACCTGACCAGGCTCGTGCCCATCAGTGCACGTCCGCGATCAGGTTCGGCGGGTTGTGCAGGTACGTGATCGACGGCGACCGGCCGACCGAGTGGCTGACCATCTCGAGCGCGTCCTGCAGCGTCGACGCGGACCGGAAGCCCATCCGCTCGACGGTCTTGCGGTCCGCGCCGACCCAGACGACGTCACCGCAGTGGTCGAGGCAGTGGCTGATCCAGTACCACATGTAGAACGGGTGCACGCCGTGGTACGCGTACGACGTCCGGTACAGGTGGATGTACCACGGGTCCTCGGCGTACTGCTTCTCGAACTTCGCCTCGATGGTCGCCGGGTCGGTCGACTCCGACAGCACCTCCTCGAAGAAGTCGACGTACGACGGGTGGTGCAGCTGGCTGAACTCGTACGGCACCGGGTGGTAGAGGATCAGCGCGCCGTCCTTGCGGACGATCGGGTTCCCGCGGTACGCGTTGAAGTGGTAGCCCATCCCCATGCACGCGGCCAGGATCGGGTTCATCACCGAGTTGACGTTGTACGGGCAGATGTACGGGACGCCGATGATGCCGACGTCGGACTGGCCGTTGACCTCGACCAGGTGCTGGCGGTGCACCATCTCGAGCGTCCGGTCGTGCACCGGCTCGATCGCGCCGGCGTTGATCCCGGTCACCTTGTAGTACGACCGCTGGTCCTGGAAGATCTTGTTCCGCAGCTTCGCCGGCGCGGCGGCCAGCCCGCGCTTGGCGCCGAGGAACACCGCCTGGTCCTTCGGCGTCCACTCCCACTCCCGCTTGTGCAGGAACGCCATCGACGGGTTGAACACGTCGTTGTTCATCGACGTCTCGATCTGGAAGACCTTGACGTGCTGGGTCAGCACCTCGCCCATCCGCCAGGCCGAGTGGTGCATCTTGGACGCCTTGTGGTCCATGAACGACCGGGAGTTGATCATCGTGTGGCTGTTGTGGTGGTGCTTCAGCGACTTGTACGACGCCAGGCCGATCGACGTGGACTTGTGGCCACCGTCCATCGCGACCAGGTTCACGTTCACGTAGACGAGCAGGTCGGACTCGGCCGCCCGCTTCGAGATCTCGACGTCCTCGCCGTGCCGGGTGACCCCCAGGTGGGTCAGGTTGTCCCGGTCCTCGGCGTCGAAGTTGTAGAGCTTGCCGTCCGGGAAGAACGACCGGAAGACGCGCTCGCCGACGATGCCGCGCAGCTCGCTCGGGGTGAGCCGGCGGTGCAGCGCGTTCGCCGAGATCAGCTCGACGTCGTCGACACCGGCCCGGGCGGCCATCTCCAGCACCGCCTCGATGACGCGCTGCCGGATGTCCGGCTTCACCATCGGCGGCAGCGGCAGCGAGATGTCGTCGAACGCGATCGTCAGCCGCATCCCGGCGAACAGCAGCTCGGGCAGCGGCTCGGACTCGATCGGGTTCAGCAGCGCGCGCTGGATCTCCTCGTCGAGGTCGGGCACCCCCGGCAGCGACTCCGGCGGGTACACCACCTTGGTCCCCTGCGGGAACCGCTCGAGCAGGAAGCCCTGCCCGTTGTGCACCAGCAGCGGCGGCGTCCGGTCGTCCACCTCGAGCACAAACCCTGGGCGAGCCATGTCAGTACCTCTCTCGTCGTACGTCGTGCGTCCTCATCGGTGCGGCCCTCATGAGGCCCTCACATCGAAGGCGACCTTGACCGTGCCGAGGCGGCCGGCCGAATGCGCGTGGTCGATCGCCTCGCGCCAGCGGTACAGCGGGTAGCGCGCGCCGACGATCCCGTCCAGCGGCGCCTTCCCGGCCAGCTCGAGAGCGGTCTCGAAGGCCGGGCGGTCGTTGGGCTCCTCGCGGTTGGACGCGTAGGTGCCGGTCAGCTCGAGCTCGCGGAACCACAGCGGCGACAGGTCGGCGCCGGTCGACGGCATGCCGGACAGGATCACCCGGCCGCCGGCCTTGGTGACCCGCAGCACGGTGTCGATCGAGTCCTTGCTGCCGACCGCGTCCATGGCGATGTCGACCCCGCCGAGCAGGAACTCCTTCGCCAGCTCCGGCTTCAGCCGGAACGCGCCGGTGGCCCGGCGGACGCCACGGAACACCTCGTCCGGGGCGACCACGTCGCTGGCGCCGAACGCCCGGGCCAGCTCGCGCTGCTTCGGGTGCTTGGCGACAACCGTGATCCGGCCGACCTGGGTCAGCTCGCGCAGCGCGAGGGTTGCGAACAGCCCGACCGCGCCCGCGCCACTGACCAGCACCGACTGGCCCGGCTCGACCCGGGCCCGCAGCGCGGTGTGTACGGCGCACGCCAGCGGCTCGGTCAGCACGGCGCGCTCGTCGGACAGGCCGTCGGGTACGGCGTACAGCTGGCTGCGGTGGGCGACCATGACGTTGCCCCAGCCGCCTCCGGTGTCGGCGCAGTACCCGGTCTGCAGACCAGGGGAAACGTGGCCGACCGTGATCCGGTCGCACCGGTTCGTGTGGCCGGTGGCGCAGTTCGTGCAGAGCTCGACGCCGCGCGCAGCGCAGGTGAGGACGGAGTCCATCACCACCCGGGTGCCCTTGGGCAGGTCCTCGCAGTCGTCGAGCAGCTCGCCGACGATCTCGTGGCCAGGCACGAACGGCATCGACACCATCGCGGTGAAGTAGAACTTGGTCGAGCCGGTCACCATGCCGAGGTCCGAGCCGCAGATCCCGGACAGGATCGGCCGGATCCGGGCCCAGCCGGGCCGGTCCGCCTTCGGCTCGTCGATGGTGACGAGCCGCAGCGGCGCCGCGGGTCCGGTCAGGATGCCGGGGATCCGGCCGCCGATCGCCTTGGCCGCCAGGAACTTGGCCGGCGACCGGTACATCTCCAGGGCGAGCATCATTGGGTCTTCACCCCGGGAATCTCCAGTCGGGACGTGTGGGAGGCGGACTTCCAGTCGACGATCTGCCAGCGCGCGGCCCGGGCGGCCCGGTACAGCGGGACGTCGGGTGACACCGCGACCGGGTTGCCGACCGCCTGCAGCATCGGCAGGTCGGAGTGGCTGTCGGCGTACGCGAACGACTTGGACAGGTCGATACCGGTACCGCGGACCCGGTTGCGGATCCAGGCCGCCCGGGACTCGCCGACCAGCGGCGGACTGGTCAGGGACCCGTTGCAGCGGCCGTTGTCGTCGAGCGCCAGCTCGGCCGCGACGATCTCGTCGAACAGCGGCCGCAGCGGCCGGGTCAGCTGCCGGATCGCGCCGGTGATCAGGATCGTCTTGTGCCCGGCGGCGCGGTGCTCGCGGACCCGCCGGACCGCGGCGCCGCTGAGCCGGTCGAGGACGTGCTCGGCCAGGATCTCGTCGACGATCGCGTCCAGCTCGGCCGGGTCGGCACCCTCGTAGCGGCGGTAGATGGTGCGCAGGAACTTGCCCCGGTCCTTGCGCTCGGCCGAGACCAGCTTCGGCAGCCGGCGCAGCATCGCTCCGAGCTCTCCGACCCGCTCCCGGCTGTCGAGCTCCGGCAGCCGCATCCAGAGATAGGTCTCGATCACGTTCGAGGACAGCAGCGTGCCGTCCATGTCGAACGCGGCGATCACCTCGGTGCCGTCGTTCTTCTCGACCTTCTTCAGCACGCCGGCGGTCTCGGCGAGCGCCCGGTTCCGCTTCTTCCGGACCACGTCGAGGCGGCGCATCGAGGCGGTGATGCTGGGCAGGTGGACGTCCTGCAGGTAGACCTTCCAGTCGACCACCGAGACGTCGCACCAGAACTTCTCCCGGTCCTCGGGATCCAGGGAGTTGTGCAGCGCGAGCGTGTTGTCGTCGACGAACTGCAGCTCGACCTGGACGTACTCGCCGTACAGGTCGAGCAGCCGGCGGAGGAAGTCCAGCCGGCGCTTCTGCACGTCGAGCTCGCGGGCGTACTTGCGGGTGCGCTCGCTGCGCGGGATCCGGGTCACCACCGCGTCGGCGAGCTTGTGCGCCCGCTCGCCGAACCGGAGCGTGTTCTCCACCGAGTCGCCGCCCGGGTAGCGCCAGATCGGCAGCCGGACGTCCCCGCGGTCGCCCATGTCGAACGGGTGCCGCAGGAAGTACTCGCGGATCCACGGGTGCAGCTTGTGGAAGCTGAGCGGGTTGCGGTAGCCGGAGCCAATGGTGAAGTACTCCGGCTTGGCGACCTCGGCGTCGCGGGCCATCACTGCGCAGATCGCCCCGACCACGTGGTCGACCGGGACCATCTCGATCACCGCGTCACCGGTGGTCGGGAACTCCGGCAGCTCGCCGCGGCCGTAGGCCAGCAGGATCGGCTCGGCCATCTTGAAGCCTTCGATCCAGCCCGGGTACGGCGTGGTCCAGGCGGACTCGACGATCGCCGGCCGCACGATCGAGGCCGGCATCCGCTCGGCGAACTCCTCCACGACCCGTTCGCCGAGGGCCTTGGTGAAGGTGTACGCGTCGGTCCAGCCGAGGCTGCGGGCGCGCTCGGTGCCGGTCTCGACCAGCCGCTTCGCCACCCACTCGATCCGGCGCCGCTCGGTGTCGGCCGCCGTCGTCATCGGTCCGGCCCGGCCGTGCAGTTTGTCGGCCTCCTTGTGGAACTTCGCCAGCAACGCCGGCTCCCGGGACTGCTCCTCGACCCGCGCCTTCATCCCCATCCCGGCCTCGACCTCGACCCGCCAGTCGACGGTGTGGTCGATCGGGGCCTCGGGCACGGCGCCGCGCCGGCGGCCGGCCGTGTAGGCGGTGGAGATGTGGACGTAGTGGACCAGGCGGCCGGTCTCCTCGATCCGCTCGAGCAGCTGC
Source organism: Kribbella sp. NPDC026611 (assembly GCF_040638345.1). NCBI lineage: Bacteria > Bacillati > Actinomycetota > Actinomycetes > Propionibacteriales > Kribbellaceae > Kribbella > Kribbella sp. NPDC026611. The sequence continues at coordinate 119,104 of NZ_JBEZYC010000004.1, read as the reverse complement.
TTGGTCCCGAGCACGTTGGTCGTGAACGCCTCGTGGATCGGCGGGTCGAAGCTGACGTCGCCGGCGCAGTGCACGACCACGTCCAGGTCCTTCGGCAGCTCTGGTACGTCGGACAGGTCGCCGTCGATGACCTGGATCCGGGCGGCGGCCAGCGCCGCGGCGTCGGCGTACGGCGTGTTCTCGCCGTAGAAGCCCTGGAAGATCCCCTTGCGGAGCACCTGCGCGAGCCGGTCGGAGCCCGTCATCGAGCCCTTCGGCCGGATGATCACGGCCACGGTGGTGCCCGGCAGTTCGCCGATGATCCGGTGCAGCAGCGCCTCGCCGATGAACCCGGTGACGCCGGTGACCAGGACCTTCTTGTCCTTGAGCTTCTCGGCCAGCCTCACTTGTCGCCTCCACGCGTGAGTTCCAGTGCCTCGGTGAGGGTGAACGCACCTGCGTACAGGGCCTTACCCACGATCACGCCCTCGACGCCTGCGGGGACCAGCGTCATGAGCGCTTTCAGGTCGTCCAGCGCCGAAACCCCACCGGAGGCGATCACCGGCTTGGCGGTCCGCTCGCACAGGTCCCGGTACAGGTCGAGGTTCGGTCCCTGGAGCATGCCGTCCTTGGTGACGTCGGTGACCACGTAGCGCTCGCAGCCGGCCGTCTCCAGCCGCTCGAGCACCTCGTACAGGTCGCCGCCCTCCTTGGTCCAGCCGCGGGCCGCGAGGGTCCGGCCGCGGACGTCCAGGCCGATCGCGACCCGGTCGCCGTACTGCTGGATGATCCGGTCGCACCACTCCGGGTTCTCCAGGGCGGCGGTGCCGATGTTGACCCGGCGGGCGCCGGTGGCCAGCGCGGCCTCCAGCGAGTCGTCGTCGCGGATGCCGCCGGAGAGCTCGACCTGCACGTCCAGCTTGCCGGTCACCTCGGCCAGCAGCGCGCGGTTGCTGCCGCGGCCGAACGCCGCGTCCAGGTCGACCAGGTGGATCCAGTCCGCCCCGGCCTCCTGCCAGGCCATCGCCGCGGCCAGCGGATCGCCGTACGACGTCTCGCTGCCGGCCGCGCCCTGCACCAGCCGAACCGCCTGTCCGTCCGCCACATCCACGGCAGGCAGCAGCACCAGGTTGTCTGACATGGGCCACACCTTAAGGGGCTGGAATGACGCGTTCGTAACCCGGAGCCCCGCTGAGTCGTTGAGATCCGATCTGTCTCAGCAATACCAGCATGGTAACTGGTATTACCGAATTAGGCTGGCTTCATGGTGACTGTGGCCGACCTCGAACGCGACCCACATCCGACCCTGGCGGCGATCCGCCCGATCGGCTGGATCGACGCCGTGAACTCCTGGTACGTGACCTCCCGTGCCCTGGCTCTCGACGTCCTGCGTGATCCGGAGACCTTCACGGTCGACGACCCGCGCTTCTCCACTGCCCAGGTCGTCGGGCCGTCGATGCTGTCCCTCGACGGCACCCATCACAAGGCCCATCGCGACCCCTTCGAGGGCCCGTTCAGCCTGGCCGAAACCCGGCGTCGCTTCACCGAACCCGTCCAGCAGACCGTGTCAGGCTTGATCTCCGCATTGAAACCACCCGCGGACCTTCGGGCGCGCTTGGCTGGCCCGTTGTCCGTTGCCGTGGTCGCGTACTCCCTCGGCCTACCACCGGCCTCCGCAGCAACAGTCCTGGACTGGTACACCGCGATCTCCGCGTCCGTGTCCGGCGTCTCCGCCGGCCGACCGGTCACGGCCGAGGGCGCCGCCGCCTTCGCCGAGCTCCACAAGCACGTTGCCTCAGGCATCGATGCGTCGGAGTCACTGCTCGCGGTCGCCGCGCACGCAGGTCTCGACACAGAGGCCGTCGTCTCGAACGCCGCGGTCTTCATGTTCGGCGGCATCGAGACCACCGAGGGCATGATCACCAACGCGCTGTGGCACCTGCTGACGCACCGCGACCAGCTGGAGCTGGTGCTCGCCGACCCGTCGCTCCTCCCGAACGCCATGGAGGAGTCCCTGCGCCTGGAGCCGGCCGCGGCCGTCGTCGACCGCTACGCCACCCGCGACGTCGAGCTCGCCGGTGCATCGATCCGCGCCGGCGACATGGTCACGGTCTCCCTCGCGGGCGCCGGCCGCGACCCCGCCGTCTTCGACTCTCCGGATGACTTTCTGGTTCAGCGCCCGAACGCCCGCCGCCACCTGGCCTTCGCGAGCGGGCCGCACATCTGCCTGGGCATGCACCTGACCCGCCTCGAGACCCTGGCCGCCCTGGAGGCTGTACTCCGGCTGCCTGGCCTGCGCCTGCTCCCGGACTCGCCACCGCCGGTAGGTCTGGTCTTCCGCAAACCCACGGCTCTCAGGGTCACCTGGGACGCGTAAGCACCAGCACCGCACCCGGGTGCAGAGGCATCATCCGCTCCGGCTCGCGTTGAGCATCCGCGGCAAACCGCGCGAACCCGGGGTCCAGCTCATCGGCGGGCAGGTGCTCAAAGGTCGACAGCGCCCGCAGACTGACCCGCTCGTACGTCTCCCGCAACGTCCGCTGCTTCTCCGCGCTCACCCAGACAACCTCCTCGCCTGGCACCAGCCCGGCCTCTGCCGCCATCGCCTGCGCCTCGGCCAGCGTGGGGTACATCGCCGCGTCGACGGTCCGCGCGGACGGGAAGTACTCGTACCAGAACAGGTCCGGCATCAGGTCGGCGAACTGGCTGCGCAGGAACGCCACTCCCCCGGGCCGCAGCACCCGGCGTACCTCTCGCAGGCCCTGGGCCTGATCGCGAAAGTGATGGAAGGACAAGAACATCAGCACGGCGTCAACCGATGCCTCCGGCAACGGAATCGCTTCCGCACTGCCGGCCAGGTAGGTCACCCGCGGATGTGCCGCCGCCAGCACCCGCATCCCCTCGGCCGGCTCGACGCCGTACACCTGACCCTGGAACTCCTCGGCGAGGCCCGGCGTCAGCCGCCCGGTGCCGCTCCCGAGGTCCAGCACGTCCAACGGCCGGCGCTCCGGTAGATGTTCCGCGAGGGCTCCGGTCCAGCGCCGGACCTCCTCGACCGCCATCCCGCGGCCGGCGGTGTACACCTGGCTCATCCGACCGTCGTAGTCGACCATTCGTCAACTGTAGAAGACGTCGTAGGCCAGCCTGAGGATGAGGGCGGAGACGACGACCAGGAAGATGATCCGGACGAACCTGCTGCCGCGGGCCACCGCCGTCCGGGCGCCGAGCAGGCCGCCGAGCATGTTGGCGGCGCCCATGATCAGGCCGAGGATCCACAGCGGCGAGCCGTGCGCGGCGAAGACGGCGATGGCGCCGAGGTTGGTGGCGACGTTGGCGATCTTCGCCTTCGCGCTGGCCTGGAGGAAGTTGTAGCCGAGGAAACCGACCAGGGCGAAGATCAGGAACGAGCCGGTCCCGGGACCGACCGCGCCGTCGTAGAAGCCGATCAGCATGCCGACCGCGCCGGCCGCGACATAGTGGTCGCGGCCGTCGAAGCGTAGTGCGGTGCGTGCACCGAGTGACGGCTTGAGCGCGGTGTAGATCGCGACTCCGACCAGCAGCACGAGCACGATCGGCTTGAACCACGCCATCGGGATCTTCGTCGCCACCAGCGCGCCGGCCGCGGCCCCGATACCGGCCAGCAGCGCCATCGGCAGGACGGTCTTCCGGTCCGGCCGGACCTTCACGCCGAACGTGACCGCGCTGGTCGCCGTACCGAACAGAGACGAGATCTTGTTGGTGGACAGGATCTGCGCCGGTGACGCATGCGGCAGGCCGAGCAGCATCGCCGGCAGCTGCAGCAGCCCGCCGCCCCCGACCACCGCATCGATCCAGCCGGCCGCGAACGCGGCCACCACCAGGAACAACACCGTCAGTAACGAGATCTCAGGCACCGCGGAACATCCTCACCGACCCGATGATCAGGTAAGGGCGTTGTACGACACAACCTTTACACCATCGTGTGAGAGCTTCACCTCAGGAACAATGGGCGGGGTGAAGTTCCTACTACTGATCCACAACAACGCCGAGGCGCTCGAGGGTTACTCCGAGGAGCAGCTGATGGAGATGTCCGGCGGCCCCGCGGCGGTCGTCGCCACCGCGCGCGAACTGCAGGCCAGTGGTGAGCTGCTCTCGATCCTGTCGCTGAAGGACCCGCGCGAGAGCAAGAGGGTCCAGCTGGTCGGGGGGACGCCGGTGGTGTCGGACCGGCCGTTCCTGGAGACCAAGGAGTTCCTGGCCGGGGCGATCGTGGTCGACTGCGCCTCGCTCGACCGGGTGCTGGAGCTCGCGGCCCGGATCCCGCTGGTGGAGCTGCGCCGCGTGGAGATCCGCGAGGTCCACCTCGACGAGGAGGACTTCATCTCCGCCGCGGAGATCGCCGGCCTGTAGATGGCGCCCCACGTCGAGGCGGCGATCCGGGCGGGGGCGCCGCGGGCGCTCGCGGCACTGGTCCGGCGGTACAGCGTGTTCGACCAGTGCGAGGACGCCGTCCAGGAGGCGCTGCTCGAGGCGTTCGTGCGGTGGCGCGCGAACGGCGTACCCGAGCAACCAACCGGTTGGCTGATCAGCGTGGCGACGCGCCGGCTGATGGACGGCTGGCGGCGCGACAACGCCCGCCGGCGACGCGAGCTCAACGACTTCCTCCGCGAGTCGCCGGCTGACGCCGAGGACTACCACGAGGACTCCGACGACACCGTTCGGCTGCTCGTGCTCTGCTGCCACCCGGCGCTGACCCCGGCGTCGCAGATCGCGCTCACGCTGCGGTCCGTCGGCGGTCTCACCACGGCCGAGGTCGCCGCGGCGTTGCTGGTCAGCGAGACCACGGTCGCGCAGCGGATCAGCCGGGCGAAGCGGTTGATCGCCGGAGTCCGCTTCGAGCTCCCGACCGCGGCGGAGTACGACGTCCGGCTGCGCGCCGTACTGCATGTTCTCTATTTGATCTTCAACGAAGGGCACACCGCCAGCACCGGCGACAAACTGCAGCGCGTAGACCTGGCCGAAGAAGCGCTGCGCATCACCCGCCTGCTGCACCGGGCCAGCCCGGGCGGGGAGGTGACCGGACTGCTCGCGCTCATGATCCTCACGCATGCCCGGCGCGACGCGCGGACCGGTCCCGGCGGTGATCTGATTCCCGCCGATCGGCAGGACCGGTCGCAGTGGTACGCCGATGAGATTGCCGAGGGCACGCGGCTCGCCGAGGACGCGCTCAGCTCGGGCGCCGTGGGTCCCTACCAACTGGAGGCGGCGATCGCGGCCGTGCACAGCGAGGCCGACTCGGTCGAGAGCACGGACTGGGAACAGATCGCCGGTCTCTACCGGATCCTCGAGCAGGTCGACCCGGGGCCAATGGTCCGGCTGGCGTCCGCGGTGGCGATCGCGATGACCGAGGGCCCGGAGGCCGGGATCGCGATCGTCGAGAAGCTTGCCGACGACCGCTACCTCGGCGACCACCATCGCCGGCTGTCCGTCCTGGCGCACCTGCACGAACTGGCCGGCCGCCCGGAAGTGGCCCGTGACAACTACCAGGCGGCCCTCGACCGCACCCGCAACACCGCCGAGCAGAACTACCTGCGCGCCCGCATCGCCCACCTCAGCAGATGACGACGACCACCGGTCCACTCCTGCTTCGGTAGGTCGAGACCCGCCGGCGGTACGGCGAGTGCGCTCCGGAACACGTGGCCGGGGTCGACCCGCTGCTTGAGCTCGGCCAGCCTGGTGCGGTGCGGCTCGGGGTAGCAGGTTGCGAGGTCGGCCTCGGTCGGGTGGGACAGGAAGTTGACGTATGCGCCGTTCGGTTCCAAGGTCTGCCACCACGCGTCGAAGTCGGCGGCCTGGGAGCTTTGGTCCAGCAGCACCGTGTTCACCAGGAAGCGGGCGTCGCGATGGGCGAAGGCGGTCGCGTCCGCGGGCATCGCGCCGTACGCGCCACCGAGCGCGCGGATCTCCATCGCCAGCGCGGGCAGGTGCTGACGGGCGTAGAGGAGCTTGGCGGCCAGGTCCGGCGACCACTCGTCGAAGAGGCCGTTCCGGATCCGGGGCGCGAAGCCCGGTGGCATCGTCATGTCCTCGAACACCTTCGGGTACGGCACTTCGGCCACCTTGTCGGTGAGCAGCGTGCCCAGTCCCCGCAGTGGTTCGAGGATCTTGTCGACGTCGCCGCCGGTCACGCAGGCGATGACCGCGACCGGGACCTGCCGGTCGGCCATCATCGTCGGCGCCAGCTGCAAAGTTGACGTCAGCTCGTCCGGAGCCTCCGTCATGTGCGCCGCCCACCCGGCGAGGGCCTGCTCCGTCTGCGTCCACGGGAACAGCAGGGAGCCGTAGTGCACGGTCAGCTGCGGTACGGCGGTCAGCTCGTACGACGTGACCACACCGAGGCTCCCTGCTGCGCCTCGTACGCCCCAGAACAGCTCCGGGTCCGTGGCGGCGTCAACTCGCCGTACCGTTCCGTCGGCGGTCACCAGCTCGGCGGCGATCACGTTGTCGATCGCGAGCCCGTACTTGCGAACCATCCAGCCGATCCCGCCGCCGGCCAGCAATCCGCCGACCCCGACGCCGGCGGTGTCGCCCGATGAGATCGCCAGCCCATCCTTCGCCAACCGTTCAGCCACCTGCCCCCAAGTAGCGCCCGTCCCAATCCGCACCACGCCGTCGCCCAGCACCTCGACGGAGTCCATCGGCCGGACGTCGATGACGACCCCGCCGTCGTTGGTCCCCAGCCCTGCCGCGTGGTGCCCGCCACTGCGCACCGCGATCGGCAGATCGTTGGCCTCGGCAAACTTCAACGCGGCCGCCACATCGGCCGCCGTCGCACACCGCACCACCACCGCCGGCCGGCCAGTCGCAACCATCGTCCGCCCCGCCACCTCGAACCCGTCATCCCCGGCAACAAGCACGTCACCCGTCACGACCCCACGCAGTTCCATTTCCCGCATCTCACTCCTCAATCCCGGCACCCCCTCAGGCACCACACCCCCAGATCGCACCCAACCTCCATTCCTCGACATCACGCCGCCCGCAACATTCACCGAATGTTCCGCCGGGTGTACCCCTGAAGAGATCTGGGGTGTGGGGGCGGGACGCCGGAGGGCTGGGGTGTGGGGACCGGGTGCCGGATGGCTGGGGTGTGGGCGTGAGGACCGGTGGACGGGACCCGGCGTGGGGCGGGACGGGGCGTGGGGCGGGTGGGGTGCGGCTTGGTGGTGTGGGGATTAAGTGGTTAGGAGGTGGTGGGTTGCGGGCAGGTTGTCGCGGGCGGTTTGGTCGGCGGTCCAGTTGGTTAGGGGGTGGTCGGCGGTCCAGCGTGGGATTAGGTGGAAGTGCAGGTGGAAGACTTCCTGGCCGGCGGCGGCTCCGTTGGCCTGGAGGAGGCTGACGCCGTCGGCGGGTAGGCGTGTCTTCAGCAGACGCGCCGTCTTCTGCAGCGCCGGGCCGACTGCAGCGACAGCTTCCGCGGCGTCGTCCGTCGTCAGGTCGGATACGTGGCGACGTGGTACGACGAGGGTGTGGCCGCGGCGCAGCGGGCGGATGTCGAGGAACGCGCACGCCGCGTCGTCCTGGTAGACGAACCGACCCGGCACCTTCCCGGAAAGGATGTCGCAGAACACACAGGACTCGTCCACAGGCCTCCTCGTACTCTCGCTCGCCCCAGCCCCCGCCGGTCTCTCAAACTCCCCAGCACCGCGCCAACGGCCCCAGCCCACCACCCAGCGCCCGCCGGTTCCCGACCACCCCAGCCCCCGCCGGTCTCCCCAACTCCCCAGCACCGCGCCAACGGCCCCAGCCCACCACCCAGCGCCCGTCGGTTCCCCGAACACCCAGCACCCACGGGTTTCCCGAACACCCCAGCACTCGCCGGTCCCCCGAACACCCGCTGGGTTCCTCGTGCTGGAGGTGCGTGGAGTTCGTGGAGTCGTGGCAACGTGCTGCTGGTTAACGACGCCGGCCCCCACTCCGGGGTGGAGTGGGGGGCGGGCGGAGTGGGTGGGTCAGCCGCGGACGGTGGTGACCAGGTGGTCTACGACGTCGGCGACGGGGACGTCGGTGCGGTTGCCGGAGCGGCGGTCTTTGACTTCGATTGTGCCGTCGGCGAGGCCCTTGCCGACCACGGCGATGGTGGGGATGCCGAGGAGTTCGGCGTCCTTGAACTTCACGCCCGGTGAGACCTTCTCGCGGTCGTCGTAGATGACCGTGAGACCGCGGGACTCCAGCTCGGCGGCGAGCTCCGCCGCCTTCGCGAAGACCTCGGAGTCCTTGCCGGTGGCAACGAGGTGGACGTCGGCCGGCGCGATCTCGCGCGGCCAGACCAGGCCGAGGTCGTCGTGGTTGCCCTCGGCGATCGCGGCCACCGCGCGGGTGACACCGACGCCGTACGACCCCATCGTGACCGTGACGAGCTTGCCGTTCTGGTCCAGGACCTTCAGGTCCAGCGCGTCGGCGTACTTCCGGCCGAGCTGGAAGATGTGGCCCATCTCGATCCCGCGCGCCGCCTCTAGCGGGCCGGAGCCGTCCGGCGCCTGGTCACCGTCGCGCACCTCGGCGGCCTGGATCGTGCCGTCCGCGCTGAAGTCCCGCCCGTACACAAGGTTGATGACATGGAAGCCGGTCTTGTCCGCGCCCGTCACCCACGCCGACCCCTCGGCCACCCGCGGGTCGAGCAGGTACCGGATCTTGGACGTGTTCTCGGCACCGAGCACACCCGGCCCGATGTAGCCCTTCGCCAGCGACGGGTGCTTCTCGAAGTCCGCCTCCTCGAACGCAACCACCTCGGCGGGCTCCACCTGCGCACCGAGCCGCTTCTCGTCGATCGCCCGGTCACCCGGCACGCCGATCGCCAGCGGCTCGCGCGAACCGTCCGGGTGCACCAGCATCACGAGCACGTTCTTCAGCGTGTCGGCCGCGGTCCAGTCCCGGCCGTCGGTCCGCGGGTGCTTCGCGTTCAGCGCGTCGACCAGCGTATCGATGGTCGGCGTGTCCGGCGTGTCCACGACCTCGGACGCCGGTACGGCGGACGCGTCGACGGCCGGCGACTGCGGCACCACGACCGCCTCGACGTTGGCGGCGTACCCACCCGGCGACCGGACGAAGGTGTCCTCACCGTTCTCCGCGATCGCGAGGAACTCCTCGGACCGCGACCCGCCCATCGCGCCGGACATCGCCTGCACGATCACGTAGTCGAAGCCGAGCCGGTCGAAGATCTTGATATACGCCTCGCGGTGCTTCTCGTACGACGCGGCGAGACCCTCGTCGTCGACGTCGAAGGAGTACGAGTCCTTCATCACGAACTCGCGCCCGCGCAGCACGCCGGCCCGCGGCCGCGCCTCGTCGCGGTACTTGTTCTGGATCTGGTAGATCGACAGCGGCAGGTCCTTGTACGACGAGTACAGGTCCTTCACCACGAGCGTGAACATCTCCTCGTGGGTCGGACCGAGCAGCATGTCCGCGCCCTTGCGGTCCTTGAGCCGGAAGATGTTCGGCCCGTACTCCGTCCAGCGGCCGGTCGCCTCGTAGGGCTCCCGAGGCAGCAGCGCCGGGAAGACCAGCTCCTGCGCGCCGATCGCGTCCATCTCCTCGCGGACGATCTGCTCGACGTTGCGCAGCACCCGCAGACCGAGCGGCAGCCAGGTGTAGATGCCGGGCGCGGCGCGACGGATGTACCCGGCGCGGACGAGCAGCTTGTGGCTCGGGACCTCCGCGTCCGCCGGGTCCTCGCGAAGGGTGCGGAGGAACAACGACGACATACGCAAAATCACGGGAGTCTCCAAGCGGGCAAAGTCAGGAACAGGACATCACAGAGAATATCGGTCCGCCGGTGATGCTCTCACCAAGTTATCCACAGGTCACTCGCGGGAAACCATGGGGCGGAGCTTAGAACAAGATGGTCGCAAAGGTTTCGATGGTGCGGAATCCGACTCGTTCGTACGCTGCGCGTGCGGGCAGATTGAACGCGTTGACGTACAACGTCACCACGGGCGCGATCTGCTGGGCCAGCTCGACCACGGCTGCCATCCCCGGCGCGGCGAGGCCGCGGCCGCGGTACTCCGGGTCGACCCAGACGCCCTGGATCTGGCACACCCCGGTCCCCACCGAGCCGACCTCGGCCTTGAACACGACCCGCCCGTCCTCGATCCGGGCGAACGCCCGCCCGGCGCGGATCAGCTCGGCCACCCGGGACCGGTAGAACGTACCGTCCGGTCCGGTCTGCGGCGGTACGCCGACCTCCTCGGTGTACATGGCCACGCAGGCCGGGTAGAGCACCGGCAGCTCGACCGGCTCCACCGCGCGCACCAACGGGTCCGGCACGACCAGCGGCCGGCCCTCGATCTCCATGAACGGCTGGTTGTCCCGCACCTCGCGGGCCGGACCCCAGTGCGGCTCGAGGATCGTCCACAGCTCCTCCACCGCGCGGGCCTGGCCGAGGATCTGGAAGCAGTTCCGCCCGCGGCGGATCGCGTACGCCGCGAACGCGCGCAACGCGGCGTCGTCGGCGCCGACCGGGACCATGTTGCCGCCGGCGTGGCAGAGCGCCTCCAGCGAACCCTTCTCGACGTACCCCCAGACCTCCGCGCCGCGCCGCGGGTCTAGCCCCGACGCCTGCACGAGGCTGTCGACGAACACGTTCACGACCGGGTCGCGGGCGATGACCGCGCGCGCCGCCGCGAGGTCACGAGGACCGAGAACCCGTACGCCCACGCGCAGAACCTAACCGATGCCGGCCCGAAACCATGCAACCAGGGCGTCAAACCGCCGTCGGATCGTGCGCGGCGGCGATCTTGCGCAGCGGCGAGGTCCACGCCACCACGACCCCGGCGAACGCGCACAGCCCCATCAGCACCATGCCGGACCTGATCCCGACCGCCTTCCCCAGCAGGCCGCCGGCCACCGAGCCGAGCGTCCAGCCCACACCCCAGGACAGCATCCGTCCGGCCGTGTTGACCCGGCCGAGCAGGTGCTCCGGTGTCACCTGCTGGCGGTAGGAGATCGCGTTGACGATCACCAGCACGTACGCCGAACCCCACACCAGGAGGGCGACCGCGGCGACGACCCAGTTCGGTGACAGCGGTGAGAGTACGCCGAGCAACGCGGACACCGGCAACGCGTAGAGCGTGATCGCCGCCGGCGGCCGTCGTTTCAGCAGCCGCGGCAGGCTCACGGCCGCGATCATGCCGCCGATCCCCCACGTCCCCCAGACCAGGCCGAACCGGAGTCCCGACGTACCGACCTGCAGCACGCGGTCGCACCAGACCACGATGAGCGCCATGAAGCCGCCGCCGGCGAACGACTGCACGCTGCCGATGATCGTCATCGTCCGGACGCCCGCATGGTGAATCAGGTAGCGCAGGCCCTCGCCGATGTCACGCAGTACCACTCTCGGACGCAGCGGCGGCAGGTCGGCACGCTCCTCGGACAGCGCACGCGCGATGCCGCGGACGGCGAAGGCCGAGGCGGCGAAGCTCAGTGCGTCAAGGGTCAGGAGGCTGGCCGGGTCGAGTACGGCGAGCAAGAGACCGGTCAGCGGTGGCACGAACAGCTCGATCAAGCTGGACGCCGTCCACACCGCCGAGTTGGCCGCCGCGACACGCGCCCGGCCGACGAGAACCGGGAGCGCGCCGAAGTTCGCGCCGTCGAAGAACGTGTAGACGGACTGGACGGTGAACGCGACCACCAGCACCTGCGCGACCGACAGGACGCCGAGGAGGTGTGCCAACGGCACCGAGCCGACCAGTACGGCGTTGACCAGGTCGGCGCTCACCATCACACGTCGACGGTTCCAGCGGTCGGCCAGCGCGCCGGCGAACAGGCCGGTCAGCAGGTACGGCGCCGACTCGAGAGCCGTCACCAGAGCAGTCAGCACGGTCGACCCGCTCAGCCGGTACACCAGCACCGGTAGCGCGATCGCCGTCACCATCGACCCGGTGACCGACAACGCGCGGGCGATCCAGTACCTGCGGAAGTCGGGGTCGTCCCGAAGCCGTTCAGTCACAGGCGCATCCTGCAAGTTCATCTCCACTGGAGGTCAACGATTCGGGTGTACTACGACAAGTTGGCCATCGGGATCGGTGATCTCCAGGCCGGTGGCGGTCCGGGTCACCTGCAGGCCGTCGAGGCGGCGCGCGACCTCGTCGAGATCCTCGGTCGTCGTCAGCTCGAGCCGTACCGCGAACGGCTCGTCCGACGGCCCGAACCGCACGGCCGCGTCGGCACGCAACCCCCGAAGGAAGCGGCGCCAGCCGGCTTCCTCCATGCCGGTCAGGTACGGCGTGACCGACCAGCGGTCGTCCGGACTCGCGTCGTGCAGCTTGTACCCGTACAGGTCGTCGCTCCGCTCGTCCACCCAGATCACCACGCCGTCCGGAGCCGTCACCGACAGCACCCGCCCGTACGCCTCGTCGAAGACCGTCGCGTCGACGAACCCGATCTCCTGCAGCCGGTCCTTCAACTCGTCGATCTTGTCCGCCTCGAACGACAGGTTGGTCTGCCCGGGCCGCCCACCGGTCGAGCTGCTCGCCGCGTCGTGCAACGCGACCATCCCACCGCCGCCGGCGACCATGTCCACCCAGCCACCCCGCTCGGACTCGATCCGCGCCCGCAACCCGAGCCGCTCGAGAAACACCCGCATCCCGGCCACGTCATCGGTGAACCGCAACGGCCGCAGCACCACGTCGTTCATCCCCGCGCCTCCCCGTGCTTCCCGAGATACTCCGTCAACGCCGCTTCCACCAGGGCCGACAAGCTCGCCCCGTCGTCCACCGCCTTGTGCTTCACCCGCCGCACCAGCTCCGGCGGCAGGTACACGTTGAACTGCACCTTCTTGGCTGCCTCCTCCACCATGGCTATATTGCTAGCATCCTAGGCCCCCAACGGTCAAGACCCTGACCGGGTTCGACCCTGTTCGAATGGCCTCGGGCTCGCTTCGAGCACGGTGGAACCGGTTGTCCGGCTTGTTATTCAACGTTGGAATTGCCAGGCCCAACGCACGCCTGCCCGAGGAGCGCACCATGTCCAGTGCCTACTCCCCCCGCCGCCGTCCAAGGCGCCGGGCCGGGCGGACAGCAATCGCCACCGCGACTGCCACCGCCCTCATCGCCACCCTCTGGGGACCCGCCGCCAACGCCGCGCCACTACGCGACGACCCCGCCTGGAAACCCCAGAAGCAGAAGTCCGTCCACACCACGCCGTTCAAGGCGCTTCCGAAACTGGCTGATCCGGCCGAGGCCGCGGCCGCGAAAACCTTGTCCCACAAGGTGCAGTGGCCGACGGGCGGAAGCGCCGAAGTGACCGTTCCCCCCGCGCCGTCGGCCTGGTCGACACTCTTGGCCGGTGGTCGCGCCGCCGGCACCAAGGCCCAGGCCGGCAAACTGCCGATCTGGGTCGGTTCCGCGCCCGCGCAGACGGTCACGGCAGCGACCGCGGACGCCACCCCCGCCAAGGTGAAGGTGGAGCTGTCCCGGCGGAACGACGACGGCCTGCTGCTCAAGCTGACCCGCGCGGACGGCGTCGCGAAGGCGGGCAAGGTTTCGCTTCGCCTGCGTTACGAGGACTTCCGCGACAGCTTCGGCGGCGACTGGGCCCTGCGCCTGCGGCTGATCGACCAGTCCACCGGGAAGCCTGTCCCCACCCAGAACAACGGCTCCGGCACGCTGACCGGCGAAGTACCGGTCAATGCCACCACCTCTACCTTCGCCGTCCAGGCGGCTGCCTCCGGCGGCACCGGGAGCTTCGGCGCGTCGCAGCTCGCCCCGACAGCGACCTGGCAGGTGGGCGGCTCGTCCGGCGACTTCGCCTGGAACTACCCGATGAACGTGCCACCCAGCAACGGCGGACCGACCCCGAAGCTCAGCCTCGACTACAGCTCCGGCTCGGTGGACGGCCGGACCAGTTCGACCAACAACCAGCCGTCCTGGGCCGGGCAGGGCTTCGAGATGCAGCCCGGCGGCTCGATCGAGCAACGCTACGCGTCCTGCGGCTCGAAGACCGAGAGCACCGGCAACAACGGCAAGAACGTGACTGGCGACCTGTGCTGGGCCGGCGAGAACGCGACCTTCACGCTCAACGGCAAAGGCGGCGAGCTCGTCCAGGACGACGCCACCAAGGCCTGGCACCCACGCAACGACGACGGCTCGGTGATCGAGAAGCTCTCCGGCGCCGACAACGGCGACGACGGCCGGACCACGTCCGAGAAGGGTGAGTACTGGCGACTGACCACCAAGGACGGCACCAAGTACTACTTCGGCCTCAACAAGTTGCCCGGCGCAACAACCCAACGGACCAACTCGAGCTGGACCGTGCCGGTCTACGGCAACCACCCCGGCGAGCAGTGCCACGCCACCGCGTTCGCCGACTCGTGGTGCCAGCAGACCTACAAATGGAACCTCGACTACGTCGTCGACCGCCAAGGCAACACCATGAGCCTGTTCTACGACACCGAGACCAACTACTACGGCCGCAACCAAACCGCCACCGCCCCAACCCCCTACATCCGCGGCGGCAACATCGCGCGGATCGAGTACGGCCAGCGCGACGGCACCGTCTTCGCCTCCACAGCCGTCGGCAAAGTCGAGTTCACCACCAAGGAGCGCTGCCTCGACGGCAGCCTGTGCACGAACGCCGCCGACTACCCCGACGTCCCGATGGACCAGAAGTGCATCGGTCCGGACAACACCCCACCCACCAAGTGCGACAACAAGTTCAACCCGGTCTTCTTCACCACCAAGAAGCTCTCGAAGGTCAGCACGTTCGTGGCGCGTGGTACGGCGTACGACCTCGTCAGCACCTGGGACCTGCGGTACTCGTTCCCCGACAACGGCGACGGCACGAGCCGGGCGCTGTGGCTCGAGGGCATCACGTACGCCGGGCACGTCGGCAACGCCGGCGGGATCCAGATCCCCGAGGTCAACCTGGACGGGATCCAGCTGGCGAACCGGGTCGACGCGGTCGGCGACAACCTGCCCGAGATGAGGTGGTGGCGGGTCAACCGCGTCTCCTACGGGACCGGCGGCGAACTGGCCGTGGACTACTCCGGACCGGACTGCAAGGCCGGCGACGTCCCCGCGCCGGACAGCAACGGCCGCCGTTGCCATCCGTCCAAGTGGACGCCGACCGGTTCGACCACCGAGCGCACCGACTGGTTCCACAAGTACGTCGTGACGAAGGTGACCGAGTCCGACCGGATCTCCGGCAACGAGCCGGTGGTCACGTCGGTGGAGTACCCGGACCCGCCGGCCTGGCGGCACGACGACGAGGACGGTCTCGTCGAGATCGGCCAGAAGACCTGGGGCCAGTGGCGAGGCTACGACCGCACCATCGTCCGCAAGGGCAACCCGAGCGGGCCGCAACTCGTCACCGAGAACCGGTTCTTCCGCGGGATGGACGGTGACCAGAAGGCCGACGGCACCCTCAAGGACGTCAAGGTCCAGGACTCGACCGGTGCGACCGTCGAGGACCAGGCACCGCTGTCCGGCCAGCCGCTCGAGACGCGGACGTTCAACGGCAGCCAGGAGGTCGACCGGACGATCACCGATCAGTGGGTGTCCGCACCGACCAGTACCCGCGTCCGCTCGTGGGGAACGGCCAAGGCCTACCAGATCCAGCAGGCCGCCAACCGGCAGAGCGAGGCACTCGCAGGGGGTGGTGAGCGCAAGAGCCAGTCGATCAACACCTACGACGCCGACGGTGTCCAGCTCACGAAGTCCGACCTCAAGGACCTGTCCACCGACGCCGACGACACCTGCACGACGTTCGAGTACACCAAGAACCCGGCGGCCGGCATCGAGGAGATCCCGAAGCGCGAGCTGATCGTCGGCGTCGCGTGCGGCAAGCCGTACACGAAGGACCAGGTGATCGGCGACAACCGGACGTACTACGACGACGCCACCTCCCTGGACGCGGCGCCGGTCCACGGCAACCCGACGAAGACCGAGCGGTTGTCCGGATTCAACGCCGACGGCACCGCGCAGTACCAAGTCACCGGTACGACGAAGTACGACGCGCTCGGCCGCGCGATCGAGATGACGAACCCGAAGGGCGAGACGAGCCGGGTGGCGTTCACGCCCGCCGGTCCGGGCCCGGTCACCGAGGTCCAGACCACCAAGCCGAACGGCCAGACCACCAGCGTCGAGTTCGAGCCGGCGTTCGGCCAGCAGGTCGCGATCACCGACGAGGCCGGCAAGCGAACCGAGGCGACCTACGACCCGCTCGGCCGAACCACCAAGGTCTGGTACCCCGGCCACACCGGCTCGGCGGTGCGGATGGCCAAGGCCGGGACGAACGTGGCCGGGCTGGCCGCGGCGGCCGACAACACGGCGACGCCGGACGTCGAGTACACGTACGGCGTCTTCGCGAACGCGCCGATGTCGGTCACCACCAAGTCGCTGCAGACCGACGGCAGCATCGAGTCCACGATCCAGCTGTACGACGGCCTGATGCGGCCCCGGCAGACGCAGGAGCCCGCGCAGCGCGGCGGGCGGATCGTCAACGACGTGGTGTACGACAGCCGCGGTCTCGAGGTGAAGGAGAACGGCCCGTACTACAACGACGCGCCGCCGGTCGAGGACGTGATCATCCCGGTCGAGACGGAGCTGCCGACCCAGAAGGTCACCCAGTACGACCTGGCCGGACGACCGGTGAAGGAACAGGTCAAGTCGCAGGACCAGCTGCTGTGGCAGACGACGCACTCGTACAGCGGCGACAGCGAGACGGTCGACCCACCGACCGGTGAGACGCCGACCACGAAGATCACCGACGTCCAGGGCCGCGTACTCGAGCTGCGCCAGTACACCGGCGACTCGGCCACGGGTCCGTACGACACGACCAGGTACAGCTACACCATCAAGGGCCAGTTGGCGTCGATCACCGACCCGGCCGGGAACCAGTGGACGTACAAGTACGACGTCCGCGGCCGCAAGATCCAGGAGACGGATCCCGACCACGGCGCCGTTACCTACACCTACGACGAGCTGGACCGGCCGGCCACGAAGACCGACGCCACCGGGCAGACGCTCGCCTACAAGTACGACGCGCTCGGCCGGACCACCGAGGTCCACGAAGGGTCGCTGACCGGACCGAAGCGGGCCGACTGGGTCTACGACACGCTGGTGCCGGGGATGCCGACGTCCTCGACCCGGTACGACAAGGACGGTAACGCCTACACCAACCGGGTGACGGGGTACGACGACCGCGGCCGGGCCACCGGCAACGAGTACGTCATCCCGGCGAACGAGGGCGCGCTGGCAGGTACGTACAGCTTCTCCAGCACATACAAGGACGACGGCCAGCTCGCCACCGAGACGCTGCCGGGGAAGGGCGGACTGCCCGCGGAGACACTCAGCTACGAGTACGACGACCGGGACCAGCCGACCACGATGCGGTCGGCGGACACGACGTACGTCCGCGGCACGTCGTACACGGCGTTCGGCGAGGCCGAGAAGGTCACGATGGGATCGTCCACCGGCAAGTGGGTCTCGATCGGCTACGCATACGAGGAGGGCACCCGCCGGCTGACCAGCGTGACCACCGAGCGGGAGACACTGCCGCGGCGGATCAGTGAGGTCGACTACACCTACGACGCGGCCGGCAACGTCAAGCAGATCGACGACATGCCGTCCGCGGCCAGCGGCGAGAAGACCGACACCCAGTGCTTCAACTACGACTACCTGCGCCGGATGACGAGCGCCTGGACGCCACAACCGGCGGAGGACAACACCTCGGGTGACTGCAGTGCGGCTCCGACCGCAGCGGCACTGGGCGGGCCCGCGCCGTACTGGGAGAGCTGGACCTTCGACAAGGTCGGCAACCGCAAGACCGAGACCAAGACCTGGTCTGGCGGCTCCACCACGGCGACGTACAACTATCCCGCGGCCGGCGCCGGCCAGCCGCATGCCGTCCAGAGCGTCGTCACCTCCGGCACTGGGATGCCGGCCGGGGGCAGGACCGACGCCTACTCCTACGACAGCACGGGTGAACGCAAGACCCGCTCGGTAGGCGGAGCCACGCAGGAGAACTATGCCTGGGACATCGAGGGCCGGCTGAGCAAGGTCACCAACGGAACCCAGGACACCTCCTACCTGTACGACGCCAACGGTGAGCGGTTGATCCGCCGGGACAACACCGGAACGACGCTCTACCTCGGCAACACCGAACTGCTGTTGAAGCCAGGTGCCTCCGCAGCGGAAGGCACGCGGTACTACGACTTCGGCGGCAAGACCGTGGCCGTCCGGACCCAGGGCAAACTGACCTGGCTCGGCGCCGACCACCACGGCACGTCGACCACGGCGATCGCCGACGACGCGGTCCAGACCGTGCAGCGCCGCCGCGAGGACCCGTACGGCAACGCCCGGGGCACCGCTCCGGCCAGCTGGCCGGGCCAGCGCGGATTCGTTGGCGGCACCAACGACCCGTCGACCGGGCTGGTACATCTCGGGGCCCGGGAGTACGACCCGGCGATCGGCAAGTTCATCTCGGTCGACCCGAAGATGACACCGGAGGATCCACAGTCGCTGAACGCCTTCGAGTATGGCAACAACAACCCGATCACGTTCAGCGACCCGGACGGGATGTCCTGGTTCACCAGCATCGTCGACAGCATCAAGACGGTCGCGACCACGGTCACCAACCGGATCGTCGAGACCGTCAAGGAGACGATCCAGGTCGTCACCCCGGTGATCAACTACGTCAAGGACCGCTTCGACGAGACGTTCTCGGCCGTCAAGTTCTACGTCACGCACCCGGCCGAGATCGTCAAGAAGATCGAGAAGATCGTCAAGACGGTGGTCAAGACCGCGGTGAAGGTCGCGATCAAGGTGGCCAAGAAGGTCAACGAGATCCGCAAGGACCCGGTCGGCTCGTTGAAGAAGGCCGCCAAGTTCGCCCTGAACACGGCCAAGGCGGTCGCCCACGGGGTGAAGGCGGCCGCCGAGAAGGCGGGCAGATGGATCTACGAGAACCGCAAGATGATCCTGGAAATAGTCGCGGAAGTGGCCCTTCAGGTGGCCATCACCGCGATCACCGGCGGAGTCGGCACCGCGGTCTTCTGGGCGGCCAAGGGCGTCATGCTCGGCATGCGGATCGCCGCCGGCGTCAAACGCGTGGAGATGATCGCCTCCGGCGTCCAGAAGTTCGTCAAGGCCGAGAAGGGCCTCAAGGACGTCGAGGAGATCTTCGCCAGTCCGGCGAAGATCTCCGGTAAGACTCTCGACGAGGTGAAGGGACTGGTGCAGAAGAGCGGCAACTTCCGGGAGGGCGCGCTGACCAAGGGCAGCCAGGCCGGCAAGGGGTACAAGGCCAACGAGCTCAATGAGCAGGGCACCGGGTTGACCGACCGGTACATTCAGTACCACCCGGGCGGCGGCCACCACGGGCCCGATCCGTACTGGAAGGTGTCCAGCGGCAAGACCGGCACCGAACGCTTCCCGGCCGGCCAGTGATCGAGGAAACGAACGGATGAACGCGGAGAACAGGCAGTTGATCCAGCTGCTGCGGTCGATCGCCAGGCTGGCGCTGCCGGCCGACGACCAACTCGCCTACCTGGCCGGGATCGGCGTGGGTGACCTGGCCGACGAGCTGGCGCTCGACCTCGACGACGCGACGGCGCTCGGCGAACGGCTCGGCTTCACGCCGGCCGAGCTCGAGCTGGTCGCCCGGCTCGAGCAGTTGCTGGACGACCTGACCGAGACGCGCACCGAGCAGACGTGGCGCGCCGAGGGCCTGCGGACCGATCCGCGCTGGGAGCAGACGCGCCTGGTGGCGCGCGAGTTCCTGTTCCGGCAAGGGCAGTAACGCACCATCCCGGACACCGTTTCGAGCTTGCTCGAAACGGTGTCCGGCCCTGCACGGTTCCTTCAGTGTGAGGTGATGAGGATGAGGTTCGGTCGGGTCAAGATCATGGTCGCGGTCGCCGGGTTGCTGGTCTCGATGGCGGTCCCGGTGCTGAGTACCGCCGCGCCCGGTGTCGCGACCCGGGACGCTGCCGCGGCCGCCGCGCCGGCATCCGTGGACAGCACACCGATGGGCAGGGCCCAGGCCGCGGCCCGGCAGCAGGGCCGGCGGGTCGAGGTTGAGGGCATGCGGTCCGAGACCGGGGAGGTGTACGCCAACCCCGACGGCACCAAGACGATGGAGCAGCACGCGCTGCCGGTGCGGGTGCGCCACGCGGACGGATGGGTCGCACCGGATGCCACGTTGGTGCGCGCGGCCGACGGGACCGTGCGGGCGAAGGCCGCGGTCACGCCGATCGTGCTGGCGGGCGGCGGGTCGTCGCACCTGCTGACGATCGGGAAGCCCGGGCAGCAGCTGCGGCTCGGGTGGCCGGGCACCCTGCCGGCGCCGCGGCTCGCGGGTGACACGGCAACGTACCCCGAGGTGCTGCCGGGCGTCGACCTGCGGATCGTCGTCGGGATCACCGACTTCTCGCACCTGCTGGTGGTCAAGAACCGGGACGCCGCGCGCAACCCCGCGCTGCGCACAGTGCGGTACTCGATCAGCGGCGACTCGCTCCGGCTGAGCGTCCGCGCGGACGGCACGACGGTTGCCAAGGGCACCAAGGGCGAGACCGTCTTCTCCGCTCCCCCGCCGACGATGTGGGACGCCGCGCACCGGACGGCACGGCTCGGGCTGCGCATCGCCGGCTCGACGATGGCGCTCACCCCGGACCAGCGGGTGCTGGCCGGCCCGGCGACGAAGTACCCGGTGCTGATCGACCCGCAGATCGGTGGCGGCCTGGTCAACTGGCTGCACGTCAGCACCAAGATGTCCGGCAGCGACCAGGGCTGGACCTACGACCGCAACGACGAAGGCGCCAAGATGGGCGCCATCTACGACGACCCGGCCAACAAGTACCGGTCGATGTTCCTGCTGAACACCACCAGCGGCGCCCAGACCATCGCGGGCAGCCAGATCATCAGCGCCACCTTCCGGATCACGATCAACAAGTCCCCGGACGGTACGCCCCGACCCGTGCAGCTGTGGTGGCTGAACGACCTGCACACCACCGACGTCGTGAACTGGGGCAACCAGGAGGGCTACTGGAGGCAGAACGTTGCCACCGCCAACGGTGAGGCCTACCCGTGGAACGAGGACAACCCGATCGAGTTCAGCAACGACACGCTGAAGGGCATCATCCAGGGCGTCGCCGACGCGCGCCGCACCCAGGTGTCCTTCGGCCTGCGGGCCGCGAACGAGGCCGACAAGTGGCAGTGGAAGAAGTTCCTCCCGAACACCGCGACCATCTCGATCACCTACAACACCCCGCCGCGGACCCCGAAGAACCTGAACTTCGTCCGGCCGCTGCCCTGTGGCACGCAGGGCGCGCCGACCGCGATCGCGACCCTGCAGCCGCAGTTCGGCGCGATCGCGAACGACCCCGACGCCGGCGACAACGTGACCAGCAAGCTCACCATCACCGACGCGGCCGGTGTCCAGGTCTGGACCGCGGATGTCGGCCCGACCGTGAGCGGCGCCGCGTTCTCCTGGCCGGAGGTGCCGGCCGGGACGCTGGCCGCGAACACGCCGTACCGGTACTTCGCGAACACCCGGGACGGGCAGGCCACCAGCCCGGACACCCCCAACTGCTGGTTCCTCGCCGATACCGTCAAACCGGCCACGCCGGTCGTGCAGTCCACCGACTTCCCGAACGGTGAACCGGTGCTGCAGATCCGCACCGCCGGCACGGTGACGTTCAAGATCGGCAGCGCGGCGGACACCGACGTGGCCGAGTTCCTGTTCGGGTACGCGCAGGACAAGATGACGATGCGGGTCAAGGCGGTCAACGGCACCGCGTCGATCCCCGTCACCCTCACCACCGACCCGGTCACGCACATCCCGGCGGCCACGCTGTTCGTGAAGGCAGTCGACCGGGCCGGCAACCTCAGCGACAAGTTCAAGCAGTGGAGCCTGCAGGCGCTTGACGACGCTCCTCCGGCGGTCACGCACGTCCGGAACGACGTCAACGGCGACGGCCGCGCCGACATCAGCGCGGTGGTCGACCAGGGCTACGGCCGGACCACGGTGTGGAACTTCGATTCCCGTCGCGACAGCACCTACTACCCCGGGTACATCGGCTGGGACAGCCGGGAGGGCTCCGGGTTCAACCTGTACCGGACCCGGCCGGTGCAGGCCGACCTCGACGGCGACGGCCGCACCGACCTGGCGCTCTTCCGGGAGGGGGCGGGCCGGACCAACTACCTGTACAAGCTGATCTCGGACGGCAATCGGTACGACTCACCGCCCGCCGTTTGGACCAATGCGAGCGACGCGGTCCGGTACCCGCTCAGCACCGCGCGGATGATCGGCGGCGACGTCGACGGGGACGGCAAGGACGACCTGGTCGTCCAGAACGCCGGCAGCACCAACTGGAGCGCTCAGGTGTTCCGAGGCGCCGACCTGGCGCACCCGTCGATCTGGGCGACCGCGGCGACCGGCAACCCGTGGCCGGCCAGCACTCCGTTGCTGGCGGACGTCGACGGCGACCACAAGCTCGACCTGCTCAGCATGCGGAACCTGAGCGGCTGCAGGACGACGGTCGAGCTCTACCGCTCGACGGGGAGCGCCTTCGCGGCTGCGCAGACCATCTACGACTCCGGCGCCGGCGGGTTCTGCTGGGAGAAGAGCCGTCCGGCCGTGGCGGATGTCGACGGTGACGGCAAGGACGACATCGTCGCACTGTACGAGTACGGCGTCTCGGGGTCGCAGACCGACGCGGGTCTGACCGTGTTCCGTTCCACCGGGACGGCGCTGACCCCGTCGACCTGGTGGCGCAGGACGGTCGACCTCGATCTGTCGAAGGCGACGCTGACCACCGGCGACTACAACGCGGACGGCAAGGACGACGCCGCCGTCCTGTACGCCGGCGGCACGGCACCTGTCGACCGGCAGCTGTTCAGCTTCACCTCCAGCGGTACGGCGTTTGCCGACAAGGTGCTCGGCTGGCAGGGCGAGCTCGACGCAGTCACGGGACCGAAGTTCGACATCGAGCACCGCGAGTACGAGCTGGTGAACCGCAACAGCGGCAAGTGCCTGAACGTCCAGGACTCGAGCGTCGACGATCGGGCGAAGTACGTCCAGTACCAGTGCCTGCCGCTCGACATGAACGCCCGCTTCCACGTCGACCCGATCGCCGGCACCGAGCAGTACTCGCTGCGTCCGGTGCACACCGCGGTTGGCGCCGGGCCGATGAAATGCGCGGACATGGACAACTGGAGCATGGTCGACGGCGGTCAGCTGATCCAGTGGCCGTGCGGCAACGGCAGTGGCGAGCCGACTGCGAACCAGCAGTTCACGGTGTCGTACGTGGACGGCGCCAGCTACGACACCGTCGTACAGCTCAAGCTGGCACACAGCGGGAAGTGCCTGTCGATCGTCGACGCGTCGCCGGCCGACCTCGCACCCGTGCAGCAGGAGTCATGCGGGCAGGGATCGAACCAGCAGTGGATCCTGCGGCCGACGTTCAACCCGACGCCCGTGGGTGCGAACGGCGCCGGACGGTACCGGACGAACCCGGCGACCAACGCGAACGGCGTCCTGGACATCCAGGACTGCCATACCGAGGACGGCAGCAACGTCCGGATCTGGGACGACGTCGCCGGCAGCCAGTGCGAGTCGTGGCAGCTCGTGAGCCAGGGCGACGACGTCTACAAGGTCGTCGACCCGCACTCGTCCAAGGCGCTCGACGTCCAGGGTTGCTCGCGGCAGCCGACAGCACCGGTGACGATCTGGACGAGCAACGATTCCGAGTGCCAGCTGTGGCGGATCGAACCGAGCCCCGGCGGGACGTACAGCGTGCTGCAGGTCGGCACCGGCTACTCGCTCGACGTGGCCGGCTGCGGAACGAGCACGCACGAGGAGGTCATCCAGTGGTTCTACCACGGTGGCCCGTGTCAGCGCTGGACCTTCCAGCAACGGTGAGAAAGGCTTGCGCATCCGGCTCTTGAGCTGCTTATGGTCGGACCCTCGACCAGGGAGGGATCGGTATGGCGATACGCGAGGAGCTGCTCGAGCTCGAGGGTCAGATGTGGCAGGCGAACCGAGAGGGGGAAGGTGGGTTCTACGCGCGGAATCTGCGCGACGACGCGGTTGTGGTGAGCAAATACGGCGTGATGGGCAAGGCGGCGACCGTGGCCGGTATCCAGGCGAATCGCAACCCGTTCCTGAAGACCGATCGGTCCGAGGAGCGGGTGGTCGTGGTCGACGAGCACACGGCGATTGTCAGTTACAAGGTCGACGTGGTGGCGCTCGTCAACGGTGCCGAGGTCGAGCTGCCGTCGTACGCGACCAGTGTGTGGAACAACGCCGCCGGCGAGTGGAAGCTCGTCTTCCACCAGCAGACGGCGTTGTAATCGGCGTCAGACTGCGGCCAGCAGGGCGTCGTCGAGCTCCTTCTGCAGCCGCGCCTTCGGCCGCGCGCCGACGACGGCCCAGATCATCTCGCCGCGGTGGAACAGGATCAGCGTCGGCATCGCCATCACCCGGTAGCGCGCGGAGACGACCGGGTTCTCGTCGGAGTTCAGCTTGACCACGGTCAGCTGGTCCCTGCGTTCGGCGGCGATCTGGGCGAGCACCGGCGCGAGCTGGTGGCAGGGCGGGCACCACTCGGCCCAGAAGTCCACCAGCACGGGCTTCTCGGACCGCAGTACCACCTCGTCGAAGGTGGTCTCGTCGACGGTCAGCAGATCAGTCATAGTTGCTTCGTCCTCCAGCTCTCGGCATCGGTCAGGAGGTCGGTCAGCCGCGCCCGCAGGTCGGTGAGCTCGGCGATCCGCCGATCCACCTCCGCGATCCGGGTCCGGTACGCCGTCAACGACGCCGGGCACACGTCGGCCCGTTCGTTCCCGGCGCGCAGGCACTCGATGAACGGGCACGTCTGCTCCGCGGTCAGCCCGAGGCTCAGCAACGCCTTCACCTCGCGCACCACGTGTACGTCGTCCGCGTCGTACGTCCGGTAGCCGTTGGCCTCCCGGCGCGGCTTGAGCAGCCCCTGCGACTCGTAGTACCGGACAGCCTTGACCGTCACACCGGCCTCGGCCGCCAGATCGCTGATCCGCATCCCGCCTCCTTCACCTGACGCTAAACCCTGCCCCCAGGGTCAAGGTCAAGCCAGGATAGTCAGCGGATCATCAGTGGCCGCGGAACGCCTCCTCGAGCCACCACGACGGCTGGTCGGAGACCACCTTCGCGTCCAGCAGCAGGGGCTTGGAGCGCGGCCCGTGCAGCCAGTCGCGGACGGCATCCAGGTCGGCGACGGTCCGCACGGTCGCAGCCTCGAAGCCGTAACCGCGGCCGATCGCCGCGATGTCCGTCGGCGGGAACGTGACCGTGTCGAGCGGGTATCCGGTGAAGTGGTGCACCTCGGCGCCGTACGCCTCGTCGTTGTAGACGACAACGAGCATCGGCAGGCCCAGTCGGCGTACGGTGTCCAGCTCGGCGGCGCTCATCAGAGCGCCGCCGTCGCCGAGCGCCGCGACCGGCAGGCGGTCCGGTCGGGCGAGCGCGGCGCCGATCGCGGTGGCGAGCCCCAGCCCGACGGACTGGAAGGCCTGGGTGAAGCACAGGCCGTTCTCGTCCGGCACCTCGAGGTAGGCGCTCGGGTAGCCCATGAAGTTGCCGGAATCGACGGCGATGACGCGCTCGGCCGGCAGCAGGTCGTCGAGCGCGATGCTCAGGGTGCGGGGGTCGATCCGGTCAGCTGTGCTCATGTCGTCGTACCCGACGTCCCGCCAGCGGACGCTGCCTGGGTCGGTCGTGCGGTACCCCCTCCGCTGCTCACCGAGGACCAGCGCGGCGGTCAGCCCCACGTCCCCAGTGACGCCGAGCTGGATCTCGCGGTGGGCGCCGAGTGCAGCCGCGTCGTCGTCGACCTGTACGACGGTTGCGTCGGGGGCGATCAGCTGGCCGTGGCGCATCGTCCACATGTTCAGGGCGCAACCCCAGCCGACGATGAGGTCGGCGCCGCGGATCAGCTGGGCGGTGCGAGGTGAGGCGAAGCCGCCGGAGATGCCCAGCGACCAGGGGTTGCCATTGAACAGCCCGTGCGCAACGGCCGAGGTCGCGAGCAGCGCACCGCAGCGTTCGGCCAACGCTTCGAGGGCCTGTCGAGCTCCACGCGCTCCACGCCCAGCAACGAACACCGGCCGCTCCGCCCGCCGGAGCAGGTCCGCCAGCGCAGCGACCGCACCGGCCTCGGGCAACACCGGCTCCCGCTCGGGCACCGGTGCTGCGTCGAGTGTCCCCTCGGGCGCTTCCAGCGGCTGAAGGGACAGCGGGACGTTGAGCAGGACCGTCCGGCGCTCGTGCGCGGCTGTCGCCACGGCCTTTGACGCCTCCGCGACGGCTGTGTCCGCCGAGGTGATCCGCAGCGGCAGGGCACCGACCGAGCGGGCGAGAGCGTCCTGGTCGACGTAGAAGTTCGACCGCGGTTCGGAGGCTTCCGCCGCGACCACGATCATCGGCGTCCGGCTCTTCGCCGCCTCCGCGATGCCGGTCATCGCGTTGGTCAGCCCGCACCCCTGATGGACCGACAGTGCCGCGACCGTCCCGCTCATCCGCGCGTACGCGTCGGCCATCGTGGCGGCACCGCCCTCGTGCCGCGCGGCGACGAAGCGCGCGCCGGCGGCCACCATCGCGTTGGTCAGGTGGAAGTTGCCCGAGCCGACCACGCCGAACACCTGGCGGACCCCCGCGGCGGCCAGGGCCTGGCCGACGGCGGCCGCGACGTTCACCGGCGTTCGACCAGCGCGAGCACGCGTGCGGGGGCGCCGGAACCGCTGACGATCGGCAGCGGTCCAGCGATGACGACGGCACCGGTCGGAGGCAGCCGGTCGAGGTTCTGCAGCTGCGTCAGGCCGTACTTGTCGCTGCCCATCAGGTAGGAGTGGCACGGGAACGGCGGGTCGAACGAGTGCGCCTTGCCGGCGTCGGTACCGACGGTCTCCACGCCGAGGCCGAGGACCGGCGTATCTTGCGCGACCCACCGCGCGCACTCCGGGGACAGGCCCGGCGTGTGCGGCCCGTTCTCGTCGGCGTTGAGGAACGTCTCCTGCGAGTGCGACCGGGCGCTCCAGCCGGTGCGGACGAACAACCACCCACCCTCCGGCAACGGCACGTCCTTGAGGTGCTCGACCTCCACCAGGAAGTCCGGGTCTTCAGCCACCTCAGCGGTGAAGTCGAGCACCACGGCCGGCGCGATCAACCGCCGCGCCGGCACCGACGCCACATCGTCGAGATCCTTGCCGGTCACCCAGTGATTGGGCGCGTCGAAATGCGTCCCCGTGTGCTCACCGGTGGTGAAGTTGTTCCAGTACCAGGCCGGCCCACGGTCGTCGTACCGGCTGATCTCCTGCAACGCGAACGACGCCGTCTGCCCGAACTCCGGCGGCAACTGAATCACCGGCGTCTGCGCCGACAACGGCGACGTCAGATCGACAATCTCTACCGACCCGTCCGCCAACGCCGCCAGCAGCCCACCCAGAACCGACATCCCGACCTCCAGTGAGTTGAGCCCCCGACGCTAGGCCGCCACCCACCCTCGCGTCCAGATGGTTCAGGGGGTGTTGGCGGTGACCCATTCGCCGAGGATCTTGGCGCTGGCGTCCACCAGCGCAGGCCAGTCAAGAGCTGCTTCGTCGGCCGAGTCGGAGACGTGCTTCACAACTCGCACCGGTACGCCGAACTCGCGGCACGCGTAGACAACGCCGTACGCCTCCATGTCGACCAGGTGCGCCCGCTCCGCCAACCGAGCCCGCACGGCCGGATCCGTGACGAACACATCGCCGGACGCGAGGACGGTCCCGTCGCCGCCGTCGACGGGTAGCTCCTCCTGCGGGTCCAGCCCGATCGCACGAATGGCATCCGCGTTGAGGTCGTGGTTGATCACCACGCTCGGGAGGTAGAGCCCAGCCAGGCCGTCGCGCAACGCGCCGGTGGTCCCGACGTTCAGGACCACCAGATCGGAGATGTCGCCACCGGCCAGCGCTCGGCTGACCGCCACTGCCGCCGCCGTCTTTCCCGCCCCGGTGATCAGCACCGGGATGCCCTCGGGGACGTAGCGGGCTTCGCCGGGGACTGCGCTGACTACCAGGTAATCGGTCACCCGACGGAGACGGTGGGCTCGCCGGGCTCGGCCGCTTCCATCTGCTCGGCGATGCGCATGGCCTCTTCGATCAGGGTCTCGACGATGGCCGACTCGGGGACGGTCTTGATCACCTCGCCCTTGACGAAGATCTGCCCCTTGCCGTTGCCGGATGCAACGCCCAGGTCGGCCTCGCGAGCCTCACCCGGGCCGTTCACGACGCAGCCCATGACGGCGACCCGGAGCGGGACCTCCATCCCCTCGAGACCGGCGGTGACCTGCTCGGCCAAGGTGTAGACGTCCACCTGGGCGCGCCCGCAGGACGGGCAGGAGACGATCTCGAGCTTGCGCTCGCGGAGGTTCAGCGACTGCAGGATCTGCAGACCGACCTTGACCTCCTCGACCGGCGGCGCGGACAGCGAGACCCGGATCGTGTCCCCGATGCCCTTCGACAGCAGCGCGCCGAAGGCGACCGACGACTTGATCGTGCCCTGGAACGCCGGCCCGGCCTCGGTCACGCCGAGGTGCAGCGGCCAGTCACCCCGCTCGGCCAGCATTTCGTACGCCTGCACCATCACGACCGGGTCGTTGTGCTTGACCGAGATCTTGAAGTCGTGGAAGTCGTGCTCCTCGAACAGCGACGCCTCCCAGACCGCGGACTCGACCAGCGCCTCCGGCGTCGCCTTGCCGTACTTCTCCAGCAGCCGCTTGTCCAGCGACCCGGCGTTCACGCCGATCCGCAGCGACGTGCCGTGGTCCTTGGCCGCCTGCGCGATCTCCTTGACCTGGTCGTCGAACTTGCGGATGTTCCCCGGGTTCACCCGGACCGCGGCGCAGCCGGCCTCGATCGCGGCGAACACGTACCCCGGCTGGAAGTGGATGTCCGCGATCACCGGGATCTGCGAGTGCCGCGCGATCTCCGCCAGCGCGTCGGCGTCCTCCTGTCGCGGGCAGGCGACCCGGACGATGTCGCACCCGGCCGCGGTCAGCTCGGCGATCTGCTGCAGCGTCTTGTTCACGTCGTTGGTCGGCGTCGTGGTCATCGACTGCACCGAGACCGGCGCGTCCCCGCCGACCAGCACACTGCCCACCTTGATCTGGCGGGTCTTGCGGCGCGGAGCGAGGGTGGGTGGCGGCAGCGCGGGCATGCCCAGGTTGATGCTCATGATTCCTTTGACTGTCGGTTCGGGGTGTTCAGCCGTTGAAGAGCCGGATCGGGTTCACGATGTCGGCGATGACGAGCAGCACGCCCATCACCACGATCACGCTGGCCGCGACGTACGCGACCGGGAGCAGCTTGGCGACGTCGACGTACCCGGGGTCGGGCCGGCCGAACAACTTGGCCAGGCCGCGCCGGATGCCTTCCCAGATCGCGCCGATCATGTGCCCGCCGTCGAGCGGCAGCAGCGGGATGAAGTTGAACAGGGCGAGGAACAGGTTCAGCGACGCGAGCAGCGAGACCAGGAAGGCGACCCGCTCACCGCCGGTCAGCGACTGGTTCGACGCGATCTCGCCGGCCACCCGGCTGGCGCCGACGACGCTCATCGGGCTGTCCTCGTCGCGGTCGCCGCCGACGATCGACTTCGCGACGCCGACCAGCTTCTGCGGGAAGTTGCCGATCGCCTTCACGGTGGCGACGGTCAGCTCGCCCATCTTGTCGACGACGTACCCCGGTCCCTGCCGCTCGACCCGCATCTCCGGCGAGACGCCGAGGAAGCCGACCGAGACGAACTTGTCCGACCCGGCGTCGTCGCGGACCTGGTTGACGATCGTGCTCGTCCTCAGGGTCTGCTCGTGACCGTTGCGCTCGACAACGATCGTCGCGGGCTTGTCGGTGTTCGCCCGGATCAGCGGGGTGAGCTGGTCCCAGCTGGAGATCTGCGTGCCGTTGAAGGACACGATCCTGTCGCCGACCTGGAAGCCGGCCTGCTTGGCCGGCGAGACCTTGTCGGTGTCGGTGCACTTGCGGTCGGCGGTAGCCTGCGAGGCCGGTACGACGCAGTCCGTGACGGTCGCCACCGTGGTCTGCGCGACGTTGGCGCCGTACAGCATGAAGAGCCCGCCGAACAGCACCGTCGCGATCACCACGTTGACCAGCGGCCCGGACGCCATCACGATCAGCTTCTTCCACCACACCTTCTGGTAGAAGAGCCGGCCGTCGTCCTCGGGCGCGACCGTCTCGTAGTCCGCGGTCCGCGCGTTCTCGACCATCGACTGGATCGGGCCGGTGTTGGCCTTGCGGACCTTGGTCGGGTCCGCGCCCTTCGCGGGCGGCATCATCCCGATGATCCGGACGAAGCCGCCGGCCGGGATCGCCTTGAGCCCGAACTCGGTCTCGCCGCGCTTGACCGACCAGACGGTCCGGCCGAAGCCGACGAAGAACTGCGTCACCTTCATCCCGAAGGCCTTGGCGGGCAGCATGTGGCCGAGCTCGTGCAACGCCACCGAGATCAGGATCCCGAGCACGAAGAGCACGATGCCGAGGATGGTGAGAAGCGCGGTCATGCCGTTTTGGTCTCCTGTAGGCCGGTGATCTCACGGGCTCGGGTTCGGGCCCACTCGTCCGCGGCGAGCACGTCGTCGACGGACAGTTCCTCATACGAGGGTACGTCGTGTTCGGTCAGCACCTGGGCCACTGTGTCGACGATCGCCAGGAACGGCAGCCGGCCGTCCCGGAACGCCTGGACGCAGACCTCGTTCGCCGCGTTGAACACCGCCGGCGCCGTCCCGCCGCGCTCCCCCGCCTCCCGGGCGAGCTGGACGGCCGGAAACGCCTCGTTGTCGAGCGGCTCGAACACCCAACTGCTCGCTTGGGTCCAGTCACACGCCGCCGCGGCGTCCGGAATCCGGTCGGGCCAGCCGAGCGCGAGCGCGATCGGCAGCACCATGTCGGGCGGCGAGGCCTGCGCCACGGTCGAGCCGTCGACGAACTCGACCATCGAGTGCACGATCGACTGCGGGTGCACGACCACCTCGATCCGGCTCATCGGCAGCCCGTAGAGCAGGTGCGCCTCGATCACCTCGAGGCCCTTGTTGACCAGGTTGGCCGAGTTGATCGTGATCACCGGGCCCATGTCCCAGGTCGGGTGGTTCATCGCCTGCTCGGGTGTGACATCGGTCATCTCGGCCCGCGTCCGGCCCCGGAACGGGCCACCACTCGCGGTCACCACGAGCCGCCGTACCTCGTCCGCCGTACCGCTGCGCAGGCACTGGGCGATCGCGCTGTGCTCGGAGTCGACCGGCACGATCTGGCCCGGCTTGGCCAGCCGGGTGACGATCGGGCCGCCGATGACCAGCGACTCCTTGTTCGCGAGGGCCAGCGTCGTACCGGCGTCCAGCGCGGCGAGCGTCGGCCGCAGCCCGACCGAGCCGGTGATCGCGTTCAGGACCGTGTCGCACGGCATCGCCGCGAGCTCGCTGGAGGCGTCCGGGCCGGTGACGATCTTCGGGATCCGGAACTCGCCCTGCGCGTAACCCTTGCGCTGCGCCTCCGCGTAGAACGCGAGCTGCAGGTCCTGGGCCACGGTCGCCTTGGAGACCGCCACCACCTCGACGTCGAACTCCAGCGCCTGCTCGGCGAGCAGCCCGACGTTGTCGCCGCCGGCGGAAAGCGCGAGCACCCGGAAGCGGTCCCGGTTGCGCCCGATCAGCTCGAGCGCCTGCGTACCGACGCTGCCGGTCGAACCGAGGATGACGACGCTGCGCTGGTTCACGCCGGCCATTCTTCCAGGTGTGTACCCATCGTGACGATCCCGGTGCGCTCAGGCGGCCGGTTGCCCCAGGTACAAGCGGTACGCCAGTGCCCCGAGCCGGAGTTCGTCGCCGTCGCCGACCATCGCGACCTCGATCGGTACGCCGTTCACCAGCGTCCCGTTGGTCGAGCCGAGGTCGCGCAGCTCGTAACTGGACGCGTCGATCCGGAGCAGTTCCGCGTGATGCCGGCTCACCTCCTGCCGGTCCAGGATCAGGTCGCAGTCCGGTGCGCGGCCGATCCGGACGAGATCGAGCAGCGGTACGACGTCCGCGTCCGGACCGATCAGGATCGGCTGCGGGGCGTCCCCGAGTGCCTTGGCGATCTCGGCCACGCCACCGGTCTTGATCGGCAACGAGACGATCAGGTCGTCGCCCTTGGCCACATACAGGTTGTGCTGCGCGCCGTACGCCTGCAGCAGGTCGCCGTACTCGTCCAGCACGACCGCGGACACGTGGTAGTACCCCGGTGGGAGCTGCGCGTACGCCGCGGCGCCCAGTGCGGTCGTCAGGATCAGGGCGTCGTACTCCTCGTGGCTGATGTCGGTGATGGTGATCAGGACCGGGTTGTTGGCAGTCAGGTGTGCCTCGGCGCCGGTGTCGCCCGGCGTGAACTCCACGGTGAGCATCGGTGCCGGACGTACGTCGTCCATGCCGGTCAGGCGATCTACGGCCGGGACCGTGCCGGGCGGGACGGACAACGGCACGTACTGGCCGGGCGACCGCACGAGCAGGTCGAGCTGGGGTCGCTGCAGGCCGGTACTGCGGGCCAACAGGTACGCGCTCACCAGGCCCTTGCCGAAGATGAAGGCGACGTCGCCCACGACTGCCCGCACGAATCCACTGGTCGGCTCCATCGGCACCCCCCAGTGGACCAGTATCCCGGAATCAGGACTCCGGTACGACGGGACCGGTGTGCCGCGTACCTTGTCCCGGTGAGCGTGCTGATCATCGAGAACGACGTCAGTAGCGGACCTGGGCGACTGCTCGACTGGCTGGACCAGCGTGGTACCGCGGCGACCGTCGTCCGGGCGTGGGACGGTGAAGAGATACCCCCGACCATCGATGGCTATGCAGCGCTGGTTCTACTCGGTGGCGGGATGCTCCCGGACGAGGACGAACGCTCCCCGTGGTTGCCGGCTGAGCGGGAGCTACTGCGCGCCGCGCACGGCCGCGTGCCGGTGCTGGGGATCTGCCTCGGCGGTCAGCTCGTGGCGCACACCTTCGGCGGGGAGGTGCGCGGTGCTTACGGGCTGCCGGAGAAGGGGGTCACCTCGCTGAGCGTGGTGGCCGAGGACCCGTTGCTGGTTGGGCTGGGGTCGTCGGTGCGAGCGGTGGAGAGTCACCAGGACCAGATCACCCGGCTGCCCGACGACGCCGTACTGGTGATGTCCAGCGAGCGGTGCCCGGTCCAGATGCTGCGGATCGGTCAGACGTGGGGTGTGCAGTTCCACCCGGAGGCGGCCGCAGACAGGGTCCGGCGGTGGGACGTGGAGCGACTGCAGACCATGGGGTTCGAGCCTGCGGCAGTGTTCGAAGACGCGGACCGCTACGCCGACGAACTGGAGCGGACGTGGTCGACGGTGTTCGGCCGCTTTCTCGATCTGGCGGCCTGATTTGGCGCTGAGTTGACGCTGAGTTGACGCTACCTTTGGCTCCATGAGTCTGGAGCAGCCGCCGCATGAGTCTGGAGCAGCCGCCGCCTGGTCCCCGGGCATCCGACAACGACCGTGAGCGTGCCGCCGCCGTGGTCCAGGAAGCGCACACCGACGGGCGGCTGGACTTCCAGGAACTCGACGAGCGGCTGACCCTGATCTACACCGCGAAGACCCAGCTCGAGCTGCGGAACGCGACCGCGGACCTGGTCCCGGTGTCGCACGGCAGCTCGCAGGAGCTCACGCTCCGGGCCCGGCACAGCGCGCAGAAGCGTGAGGGTGCGTGGACCGTGCCCGAGAAGCTGACTGCGGTCGCGGAGCACTCGTCGGTCAAGCTCGACTTCACCGACGCGGTGGTGCACTGGACCGAGATCACGGTCGACGCGCATGCAGTCCACAGCTCCGTGGTGATGATCATCCCGGAAGGCTGGAGCGTCGACATCGACCAGGTCGACATGGTCCACAGCGCCGCTAAGAACAAGGCCGTACCGCCCCGGTCCGGCGGCGTCCGCCTCCGCGTCACCGGCGAAGCCCGCCACGGCAGCATCGTCGTACGGCACCCACGCAAGCGCCACTGGTGGTGGCCCTGGTACCGCAAGTGAGCCCTCTGGGGCGCACAGCGGCTAGCGTTCGGGTATGAGTGCTTCGGTGGATCTTCTGGACGTCGACTCCCTGCTCACCGAGGAGGAGGTCGATGTCCGGGCGGCGGCGCGGCGGTTCGCGGACGAGCAGCTGCGGCCGTCCCTGCCGGAGTGGTTCGAAGCGGCGTCGATCCCGGCGCGGGAGCTCGCCAAGGAGCTGGGCGCGCTCGGGTTCCTAGGGATGCATCTGACGGGGTACGGGTGCGCCGGGCTCGGGCCGGTGGCGTACGGGCTGGCCTGTCTGGAGATCGAGGCGGCGGACTCGGGGATGCGGTCGCTGGTGTCCGTGCAGGGGTCGCTGGCGATGTACGCGATCTGGAAGTACGGCAGCGAGGAGCAGAAGACCGAATGGCTCCCCCGGATGTCCGCGGGCGAGGCGATCGGCTGCTTCGGGCTGACCGAGCCCGACTTCGGGTCCAACCCGGCCGGGATGCGGACCAACGCCCGGCGCGACGGCGACGACTGGATCCTGAACGGCTCGAAGATGTGGATCACCAACGGCTCGGTCGCCGACGTCGCGGTGGTCTGGGCGCGCACCGACGACGGCGTCCGCGGCTTCGTCGTACCGACCTCGACGCCCGGGTTCTCGGCGCCGGAGATCAAGCAGAAGCTGTCGCTGCGGGCCTCCGTCACGTCGGAGCTGGTGTTCGAGGACGTCCGGCTGCCCGGTACGGCGATGCTGCCGGAGGCGCGCGGCCTGTCCGGTCCGCTCGGCTGCCTGAACGAGGCGCGGTTCGGGATCATCTTCGGCGCGATGGGCGCGGCGCGGGACTGCCTGGAGACCGCGATCGGGTACGCCGGTGAGCGGCTCGTGTTCGACAAGCCGCTGGCGGCGTACCAGCTGACCCAGGCGAAGCTGGCCGACATGGCCGTCGAGCTGAACAAGGGCACCCTGCTCGCCGTCCACCTCGGCCGGCTGAAGGAGAAGGGCACGCTGCGGCCGGAGCAGGTCTCGGTCGGCAAGCTGAACAACGTCCGCGAGGCGATCGCGATCGCCCGCGAGTGCCGCACGATCCTGGCCGCGAACGGGATCAGCGGCGAGTATCCGATCATGCGGCATGCCAACAACCTGGAGTCGGTGCTCACGTACGAGGGCACGTCCGAGGTGCACCAGCTGGTGATCGGCCAGGCGCTGACCGGGCACGCCGCGTTCCGCTGATTACCTGCCGCCCACTTTGGGCACAGGGGGTGAGAATGGTTACTCCCAGTGTTCGAAAGGAGCAGGTATGCGGATCGGAGCAGGCATCGCACTCGTGGTTTTCGGCGCGATCATCGCGTTCGCGGTGCGGGACACGTCCGACACGCTGAACCTGACCGCCCTCGGGATCATCATCATGCTCGGCGGAATCGCCGGCATCTGGATGTCCTACCGTCTGGCCAACCCGCGCCGACGGCACGGCAAGCCTCTGATCGACCCCCAGGTCGAGAAGCAGTACAACACCACTCCCCCGCAGAAGGTCGCCGGCGAGACCATCGACGTCACCCCGACCCACCTCCGCGAGGAACGGGACCGCCTTTAAGGCTGCTTGAAGCTCGCGTGCAACCGTCAATCCCATGGACACCAACCGAGAGACGCTCGAGCGGCTCTGGTCCACCGACGGCACCCTGACGCTGTCCGCCGAGGCCGAGCACGAGCTCCGTACCGACGACTACGTGCTGGAGATGCCGCAGTCCGGCGAACGCATCGCCGGCCGCGACCGGATGCGCGCGATGCAGCGCGAGTACCCCGCTCCGCCGTCGATCCAGATCCTCCGGATCACCGGCGAGGGCGACCACTTCGTCGTCCTCGGCCGGTCCGACTACGGCGGCGACATCTACTACGTCGCCAACATGGTGGAGTTCCGCGCGGGCCGGATCGCGCGCGAGACCCGCATCTACGGCGCCCCGTTCGACCCGCCGGAGTGGCGGGCGAAGTACGCCTCTTCCGCTGCGGACGGAGCGATGTAATCATGTAACGGTGACGGAGCCGACGATCTACGAGCACCTCGGCGGGGACGACGCCCTGCGTCGCGCGGTCGACATCTTCTACTCGTCGGTGCTGGCGGACCCGATGCTGAAGCCGCTCTTCGGCGCGGGCCGGCCGGAGCACGTCGACCACCTGACCGCGTTCATGGGCGAGGTCTTCGGCGGCCCGGCCCGCTACACCGAGGAGCTGGGCGGGTTCGACCACATCGTCGCGACCCACCGCGGGCTCGGCATCGCCGAGGCCCAGCGGGCGCGGTTCGTCGAACTGATGATCGCTGCCGCCGACAAGGCGGGCCTACCGACGGACGAACGCTTCCGTGCCGCCTGGGACTCGCATGCCGAGTTCGGCTCCCAGGTGGCGATGCAGAACTCGAACGCCAGGTCCGACCAGGAGCTGCACCCGCTGCGGGAGATGCCCCTCTGGACCTGGTGACCGTTGCTTAAGGCAATGGTACGACGGCCGACCTGGGCCCCTCGGTCTACTTGGCGACCTCGGTCTACTCGGCCGCTTCGGTCTACTTGGCGACCTCGGTCGCTCTCGACTCGCGGACGACGGTGACCCGGATCTGACCGGGGTACGTGAGCTCCTCCTCGACCTGCTTGGCGATGTCGCGCGCCATCACCTGCGCGGCGATGTCGTCGACGGCGTCCGGCAGGACCATCACCCGGATCTCCCGGCCGGCCTGCATCGCGAACACCTTCTCCACGCCGTCGTGGTGCATCGCGATCTCCTCGAGCCGCTCGAGCCGCTGCACGTACGCCTCCAGCGACTCCCGCCGCGCGCCCGGCCGGCCGCCGCTCACCGCGTCCGCGGCCTGGGTCAGCACGGCCTCGACCGTCCGCACCTCGACCTCGTTGTGGTGCGCCTCGATGCAGTGCACGACGTCGTCGGGCTCGCCGTACTTGCGGGCCAGCTCGGCGCCGACGATCGCGTGGCTGCCCTCGGACTCGTGCGTGAGCGCCTTCCCGATGTCGTGCAGGAACGCCCCACGCTTGCACAGCTTCGGATCCAGCCCGAGCTCGGACGCCATCATCCCGGCGATGTGTGCGGACTCGACCAGGTGCTTCAGCACGTTCTGCCCGTACGACGTGCGGTAGCGGAGCAGACCCATCGTCCGCACCAGCTCCGGGTGCAGGTCGGTGATGCCGACCTCCGCCATCGCGTCCTCGGCCGCCCGCTCGCACAGCTCGGCGACCTCACCCTTGCTGCGCTCGTAGATCTCCTCGATCCGGCTCGGGTGGATCCGGCCGTCGAGCACCAGCGAGTCCAGCGTCAGCCGCGCGGTTTCCCGCCGGACCGGGTCGAAGCACGACAGCAGCACGGCTTCCGGGGTGTCGTCGATGATCAGGTTCACGCCGGTGGTCTGCTCGAACGACCGGATGTTCCGGCCCTCGCGGCCGATGATCCGGCCCTTCATGTCGTCGCTCGGCAGGTGTACGACGGAGACCACTGACTCGCTGGTCTGCTCGGACGCCAGCCGCTGCACCGCGCCGGTGATGATCTTGCGGGCCTTGACCTCGCCCTCGTCCAGCGCCTGCCGCTCGATGTCGCGGACGATCGTGTGCGCATGCCGCTTCGCCTCGGCCTCGATCGAGGCGACCAGTTCGGCCTTGGCCTGCTCGGTGGTCAGGTTCGCGACGCCTTCGAGGATCCGGCGGCGCTCGTCCTCGAGGTTCCTGATCTCTGCCTTGCGCTGGTCCAGCTCGCCCAGCTGCGCGGTCAGCTCGAGCTGCCGCTCCTCGATCCCGCGGTGCTGCTCGTCGAGCCGCTCCTCGCGCTCGGTCAGCCGGTGCTCGCGGCGCTCCATCTCCAGCCGCTGCTCGCGCAGGTCGTCGCGGATCGACTGCGCCTCCGCCTCCGCTTCCCGCCGTAGCTCGGCGGCTCGCTGCTCCGCGTCCCGCCGTACCTCGGAGGCACGGTCCTCGGCGGCGCGGCGGATCTCCTCGGCACGCTGCTCGGCCGCCTCGGCGCGGGTCCGCAGTACCGCGGCCTCCTCCTCGGCCTGGCGGCGGACCAGCTCGGCGGCGGACTTGGCGCCGGCGGCGATGTGGGCCGCCTCGAGCTGCGCATTGGTCGCGGAGACTGAGCTCTGGACGGCGCTTTCGGCGGCCTTGCGGCGGGAGAGGGTCAGGCCGATCCACGCCAGCAGTCCGGCGATCAGCAATCCGATCAGGGTCAGGCCAACAGACATCGCGGTCATCGGCGTCTCCCCTCTCCTTCGAGTCCACGCGGGACTTTGGCGTCGGTCGAAGGGACTCGCCACTCGGACGGTTGCGGAGATACGGCTGTACGCACCACCGTGGGTACGGCGGTGCGTCGTCGGCGTTTGCTCACCGTGAGCCACCACTGCGGTGACTCTGACTGCTCTGCGCTGCTACCTATCCGACGGCGGTTACTGCGTCGCCGCGGTCCTTCAAGGCTTTGTCGAGCGTGGTTTGCGTGTCTCGTCCCGGCCGTCCGGATCAACCGGCCCACCGGTGCTATGTCCGCCACCGTCTAGGTGGAGTGATCCCTTCCTGATTCCGAGGCTAGGCGCGCCCCATCACAGGGTCAAGACGGACACTCCTGCACCCCCCATCCATCACCCGCCGCATTCCCCCCGTCACACCACCCACCCCAGTGGTCTACAACCCCCAACCCACCAACCACCCAGCCCTCAACTCGTGACCCGCTAGCCCCACGGACGCCCCAGGCCCCTCAGCGTTCACCAACCCACGGTGCACCCACTCAACACCTGGGTGCCCGCCAACCCCACGCTCAACCAACCCATGCCCGCCCACCACCCACCCCGGCCCTAACGGCCACCCGGCACAGACAGACCAATTCACCCACCACGCGACGTGCACCCGCCGCCAAGCACCCGCCCGGGCACCGTCCAGCTCCCGCCCAGCGACCGGCGCACCCCTCAACTCCTGCCCCACGGGCCGGGGGTACTACGCCGGTTCTACCGCACGACATGAAGCACCGGCCGGTTCCTGCCCCACAGCTCAGGCCTCCGGCCGCCTCCTGCCCACACTCCCGGCAGCACGTCCGGCTACCGACGCGCGGTCCGGCTGTTTCTACTGACCGAGGATGGACCCTGCGGAGCTCTCGAGGTTGGGAGTGGCGGCTCGCCATCTACGGCCCCGGCCAACACCGCGCGACGTGCGAAGCCCGCCGAGCTCCTGCCTCACGGGCCGGGAAACAAGCCGGTGCTGCCGCACGACATGAAGCACCGGCCGGTCCTGCCGGACAACCCGCAGCACGGTACGGCTTCTGTCCGCGGGCTCGGCCGGCTTCTGGCGCACGGGCCGGGGGCCGTGGGCTTGGCCCGCGGCGCCCGGGGCGGCTGGTTCTACTGGTTCGAGGGTTGGGATCCTGCGGAGCTCTCCTGGTTGGGGGCCGGGGGCTCGCCGCCTACCACCCCGGGGCCGCTGCCGGTGTGCGTGGACTCGTCCGGGTTGCCGGTCTGCGCCGCGGCTTCCTGCGGGCCGTCGCTGACCGCCTCGGCCGGCTTCTCCTCGGCGGGGTCGCCACCGCTGCCCGAGTCCGGCATGCTGCCGGCCGGCTGGTTCGTGCTCGCCGTACCGGCCGCCGCCTCCGGCGCAGCGTCCTCAGTGGTCTGCTTGTCGACGAACGTGCCGACCTTCTGCTGGACCGCGTCGACCTTGTCCGCGTACTTCCCGCCGGTCTGCTTGTCGATCAGGTCGCCGGCTTTCTCGACGCCGGCCTTGATCTTGTCCGGGTTCTGCTTGACGACATTCCGGAGCCAGTTCTTCGCCTGTTCCTGGAAATCGTTCATCTGCACCCTCCGCGGTGTCTGGGGCGGATCGACGGAAAACCACAGCCTACGGCCCGGGCAAAAACCGGTCCTACCTCGGATAACACACCGTCACACCCCAGCCGTCAACGCCCCTCGCCGCCGGGCCGCCCCGAAACCACGTCACGCTCCGTGACACAGCGCCCGGCTGGTCGGCGTCGTACCGTCCGTGTAGCCCTCGACGTACCCCTCGAACAGCACCGTCCCGCCATGCCGGCCGGGCCCCGGCCCGAGGTCGATCAGCCAGTCGGCCTGCCGGATCACCTCGAGGTTGTGCTCGACAACGACCACCGTGTGCCCGTGCTCGACCAGGCCGTTCAGCACCGCGAGCAACATGTCGATGTCGTCCAGGTGCAGACCAGTCGTCGGCTCGTCCAGCACGTACGTCGTGGGTCGCTCCGCGGCGCGTAGCTCCTTCGCGATCTTGACCCGTTGGCACTCACCGCCCGACAACGTGTTGAGCGACTGCCCGAGCCGCAGATACCCCAGCCCGACCGCGCTGAGCTGCTGAAGGGCCTTCACGACCGCCGCCTCCGGCAACTCGTCGATCGCCTGGTCGATGGTCAGCGCCTCGACGTCCGCGATCGAGTGCCCGTTCACCTTGTACGCAAGGACTTCCGCCCTGAACCGTTGCCCGTGGCACGTCTCACACACCACCTCCTGATCCTCCATGAACGCGAGGTCGGTGTGGATCACGCCGAGCCCATTGCACTCCGGGCAGGCACCCGCCTTCGAGTTCGAGCTGAACAGCGCGACGTCCACGTCATTTCGTTTGGCAAACAACCGGCGGATCGCCGGCGCGATCCCGGTGTATGTGATCGGCGTCGACCGGCGGCTCGCGCTGACCGCCTTCTGGTCGATCACCACCGCCTCGCACTGCGTCACCAGCTCCTGCGCCAGGCTCGACTTCCCCGATCCCGCGACGCCGGTCAACACGGTCATCACACCGAGCGGAATACCGACCGTCACGTCCTGCAGGTTGTTCCGCCGCGCGTTCTTCACCATCAGCAAACCGTTGGCGGGCCGTGGGTTCGGCTTTACCGGGCGCTGGTGCGCGAGCGCTTTCCCGGTCGGCGTACCGGCGTTCCGCAGTTCGTCGAAAGTGCCCTGAAAGACCAGCCGACCACCGGCGGCACCGGCGCCCGGGCCGATCTCGACGATCTGGTCGGCGTGCCGCATCACCGCCGGGTCGTGCTCCACCACGAGCACGCTGTTCCCGTTGTCCCGCAGCCGTTCGAGCAGCTCGATCATCGATTCGACGTCGGTCGGATGCAGGCCGACGGTCGGCTCATCGACGACGTACGTCATCTCGGTCAGGCTCGACCCGAGGTGCTTCACGGTCTTGATCCGCTGCGACTCGCCGCCGGACAGCGTGGTCGTCGGGCGGGCGAGGTTCAGGTACCCAAGGCCGATCGTCACCATCGCCTCGAGCCGTGCCGTGAGTGCCTCGACCACCGGCGCGACCTTGGCGGCGTTGATCTGCCGGGCGAACTCGAGTACTTCGGTGAGCTCGACCCTAGCCAGCTCGCCGATCGTCCGGCCGTGGACGGTCGCGGTCCGCGCCGCCTTGTTGAGCCGCTCTCCCCCGCACTCCGGGCACGTCGTCGAGCGGGTGAACTTCCGGATCGCGTCCTGCTTGCGGTCCGACAGGTTGTCGGAGGTGTGCAGGTAGATCCGCTCGAAGCGCTCGACCACGGGCTGGTAGTCCTTGGGTACCGACCAGCCGGCGGCCGCGGCCGCGTCCCCGCCGTACAGCAGAGCCTCCCGTTCGAGCGGTGTCCACTCGTGCAGCGGGGTGTGGATGTCGACCGCCTTGATGTACTGCGCGTACCAGCGGGCGGCGTTGCCGAAGCCGGGCACGAGTACTGCGCCGTCGGCGAGCGACTTGTCGAGGTCGAGGAAGCGGTCGACCGCGCTGACCACGATCTCGCCGAGGCCCGAGCAGGTCGGGCACATACCGGCCGGGTCGTTGAAGGAGAAGTGTGTCGACTCGCCGACGTACGGGTCGCTGAGCCGGCTGTACAGCAGTCGCAGGTACGTCCACGCGTCGGTGATCGTGCCGACGGTCGACCGCGCGTTGCCGCCGACGCGGCGCTGGTCGATCACGATCACTGGCGTCAGTCCGCCGATGTGCTCGACCTCTGGCCGGGTCCACTTCGGCAGCCGGTTGCGGGCGAACGGCGGGAACGTCTCGTTCAGCTGGTATCCGGCCTCGGCGGCGATCGTGTCGAACACCAACGACGACTTGCCGGACCCCGATCGGCCGACGAACACGACCAGCTGGTTCCGCGGTACGTCGAGATCGAGGCCGTCGAGGTTGTTCGTCCGGGCGTTCTGCAGCGTGATCATGCTTCGACGCTAACGGCAGATGTGGCCGGATTTTGACCGCATTTACTGGCAAGCTGAAGGCATGGCGGATGTGACCGCGCGGATGCTCGCGCTGCTGTCGACGCTGCAGAGCGGCCGCTCGTTCAGCAGCGCCGAGCTGACGCGCCGGCTGGACGTGAGCCCGCGGACGCTGCGGCGGGACGTCGATCGCCTCCGCGGATACGGCTACCCGGTTGAGACGCAACCGGGTCCTGGGGGCTACTACCGGCTGGCGGCCGGTCGGACGTTGCCGCCACTTGTCCTGGACGACGACGAGGCCCTCGCGACTTTGCTTGCCTTGGCTGGGTTGGCCGGCCTGTCCGCCTCGGTCGAGGGCGGAATCGACGACGCGGCGCTGCGCGCGTACGGCAAACTCGACCAGTTCTTGCCCGCGCATCTGCGCGGTCGGGCCGTGTCGCTCCGTTCCAGCCTGGAGACGAGCCCGCAAGCTGCGCCGCGCGTCACCGCCGCCCAGCTGGGGACGCTGGCCGAGGCGATCGTGCAGTCCGAGACCATCTCGTTCGCCTACGAGAACGCGTCTGGTGAACGCTCGATCCGGCGGGGCGAGCCCTATCGCCAGGTCCAGCACCTGCTCCGCTGGTACCTGCTCGCGTGGGACCTGGACCGCGCCGACTGGCGAACGTTCCGGGTGGACCGAATCTCCGACGAGCGCCGTACGCACACGCCCTACACGCCGCGCCCGCTACCCGCCGCATCCGCCACCGAGTACCTCCGCCAGG
This sequence comes from Kribbella sp. NPDC026611, assembly GCF_040638345.1. Taxonomy (NCBI): domain Bacteria; kingdom Bacillati; phylum Actinomycetota; class Actinomycetes; order Propionibacteriales; family Kribbellaceae; genus Kribbella; species Kribbella sp. NPDC026611. The sequence goes on along the minus strand of NZ_JBEZYC010000004.1, from coordinate 76,153 downwards.
GCCTCAACAAGTCCAAGCAGGAGATCGAGCTGATCATCGACGCCGGGCTGGTACCTGTCGCCGACGCCCTGAAATACCTGGACTCATCAGTGGAGTCGATCGACGCGGACCACACCCGCGTCGTCGTCGGCCTGGACACGTGGCAATGGCTACTCACCAACCTGGCCTTCCTCGACGCCGACTTCCACATCGTCCGCGCCCCCGCCACCTTCACCAACGGCTACCGCACCTTCGGTCAGCGGTTGCTGGAGGCCTAACGGTTCAGGTGCTCCTTGGCAACATCCTTCGGCGCATACACCAGCCACCCGTCGAGCAGCGCCTCCTCGAGCACCTCCACCGGCACGCGGTCCAACTGCACCAGCACCGCGGCGTACCCGTTGAAGTGCGGAATCGTGAAGAACCCGTCGCCGGCCCGCGCAGTCAGCACGGCTTCCTTCTCGGCCAGATCCTCCGTCCGAATCGCCAGGATCGGCCCCTGCGGCGGCGTCTCGTCCCCGAACCTCTTGAGGTCAGCCTTGCTGAACCCCCGCTCCCACGCGTACGCCTTCCCCGCAACCGTCCACGTCCGCGCCCCGTGCCGAACGATCTCCTCGGTCCCCGGCAACCCCCCAACGACCCGCGCCACGTCCTCAATCCCAGCCATACCCCGCACGCTACCCGCCCACCGCCTGCATCACCTGTAGCCGACAACTTGGATCATTCAGGTTCCAAGCCCGACTCATTCAGGAGTGGGAACTCTTCGTGGCTCGCGTCCAGCTCCTGCTTGACGATGCTCATCGCGAGGCCGCCCGCATAACCCTTGCGCGCAAGCATTCCGATCAGCCGGCGCATCGCGACCTGGCGATCCAGCGAACGCATCGACCGCAGCTTCTTCCGCACGAGATCCCGAGCAGTCTCCTCTTCCTGCTCCGGATCGAGCTCTTCCAGCGCATCTCGCGCGAGCTCGTCATCCACCCCACGCCGCCGCAACTCCTGCGCCAACGCCCGCTTCCCCAACCCCCGCCCACGATGCCGGGACTCAACCCAGGCATTCGCAAACGCCGCATCATCAATCAACCCAACCTCAGCAAACCGATCCAGCACCTCACCGGCCACCTCGTCGTCAATCCCCCGCTCAGCCAACACCCCAGCCAACTCGGCCCGAGTCCGCGGCTGCCCACTCAACTTATCCAGCAAAATCCCCCGAGCCACCTGCCCCGGATCCTCATCCACCGGAGAATTCCCCACCACCTCATCCCCCGACCCCCGCCTCCGCCGCCCCCCAAACTCCCGCCGAACAACCCCACGCCGCCCCGCCCCCACCCCACCAACACGCTCCCCCGCCCCTACCACCGGAGCCGACGTACTCCCACCCGAAGCCACACCACCAGTCCCCCGCCGACCCACCACCGGCCCGTCCTCCACCGGCGCCTCCACCGCTCGTACGTCGTCCGCTCGTACGTCGTCCGCTCGTACGTCGTCCGCTCGTACGTCGTCCGCCGGTCCCCCGTCCGCTGGTACGTCGAGAGCTGGTGCCCCGTCCGCCACCACACCACCTGCCGGCACGTCGGCCCCCGCCACGTCCTCAGCTCGTACCTCGGGAGCTCTCACCCGACCCACCGCCAACGCCCGACCATCAGCCGAACCCACGTCCGCGGTCACAGCCGCCTCAATCAACTCCGGACCATTGGCCAAACTGACGTCAGCAGCAGCAGCCCCCCGCCCACCACCCGAACCCACATCCATCGAAGCCGCGCCGACCGCCTGAGTCGATTCCAGACCACCGGCCGAGCCCTCGCCCGCGCCAGCCGCCTCTACAAAGTCCGGACCAGCAGCCAAGCTGTCGTCCGCTGCAGCACTAGCCTCGCGTCGGTCGCCTGAGCCCGCGTCCACCGCGTCCACCGCAGCCGACCCAGCCAACGCGGCCGACCCACGCACCGCGGCCGATTCCCGGCCGCCGGTCGAGCTATCGTCCGCCCACACCTCGAGCCCCACGCCGACCTGTCCGCCGGCCCAATGACCCACGTGTCCGTCCGGCAGCTCACCGACCGGCTCGTCGGTCAGCTCGTCGCCGGCCTCGTCGAGCCGCGCGTCGGACGGCCCGCGTCTGGATGCACGCCTCTCAACTGCACCGCTGACGCCGCCGCCAAACTCGGCAGTGTCTGCACCCAGGTCGGTCTCACCCGCCCGACCAGCACCGACAACATGCGTCAGCCCAGAGGACCCATCAAGCGATGGCACATCGTCAGCGAATGCTCGAGCCTCAGCCAGCCGGGCAGCCGCGTTGGCCTCGTACGTCTTCGCAGGTCGCTCCCCCAGGTCACCCCAAGGATCAGCCGACCCCGCTGACGAATCACGCGCCGCAGCCCCCTGACGCCCCGACTTCCGACCTCGGCGACCACCCGATCGCTTCGCCCCAGCACCCGCGTCAGTCACGTCGCCAGCTCCGCCACCAGCGCCGCTCGCATCCCCGGACGCGCCATCAGCACCACCCGCGTCGCATGCTGAGCTGCCGGCGACGTCCGTTACTTCAGCGGAGGCAGTGTCCGGCTCGTCCCAGGGGTCTACGTACCCAACGGTCCGCCGAATAGAGCCGGTACGTCGGCGAGAACCATCCCAGTCCGCATCCGCAGCCTCGAACGACTCGTCTGCGTCTCCCCACGGATCACCCTGTCGACCACCAGAACTCCCACGACGAGCACTCACACCACCAGCACGACCCGAACCCGACCGACGCCCAGCGCCGGTGCGTTCAACAGACGCCTCGCCAGGAGAAGATCCCTCAGCATTATCACCACCAGAGCCGGAGCCGCCCTGCTCGCCGGCCCCACGCCCCGACCACCGCTCAGAGCTCGCCTTCCCCCGACCCCCACCTCGAGAGGCAGCGTCGCGGCCGGAGCTCCGGGAAACATCCCCACGGCGCGTCCCCCGAGAGCTGGCCCCACCGCTCACACCTCGGAAGCTGTCACCACTCTCCGCACCTCGAGGACCGTCGCCCGTAGAGCCGGAGGTTTCACCGCGGTTCGCGCCCCGAGAGTCGTCGCCACCACTCGTACTGCGGGACCTCGCATCGCGATCGGCGTACCGGGAATCCTCCCCACGGCCCGCACCACGGGGACTCTTGCCGCGACCCGCACCCCCACCCCCGTCCGCGGTGTCCGGACTGCGGGAAGGATCACCGCGGTTCGGACGGCTTGCAGGAGATGGCGAGGGCGGACCCTGGGCCAGGAGTTTCCGAGCGAGGGCCAGGCGCTCCTCGTGGGGTAGAGACAGGGCCGCGGGGGCAGCGTCGTCGGCAGGGGTGGTTGGCTGCCGGGGGACGCTGCCGCCCGCGGGGGGTCGATCAGAAGTCGACATCGACCTCGGCCGTGGCGGCCTCGGCGGCCGGGGCGTCGAGGGTCGGGCCGATGCCCATCTTCTCCTTGATCTTCTTCTCCAGCTCGTTGGCGAGGTCGGGGTTGTCGCGCAGGAAGTTCCGCGCGTTCTCCCGGCCCTGGCCGAGCTGGTCGCTCTCGTAGGTGAACCAGGCGCCGGCCTTGCGGACGAAGCCCTGATCCACCCCGAGGTCGAGCAGGCTGCCCTCACGGCTGATGCCCTGCCCGTAGATGATGTCGAACTCGGCCTGCTTGAACGGCGGGGCCACCTTGTTCTTCACGACCTTGACGCGGGTCCGGTTGCCGACCACATCGGTACCGTCCTTCAGCGACTCGATCCGGCGCACGTCCAGCCGCACCGACGCGTAGAACTTCAGCGCCTTACCACCGGTCGTCGTCTCCGGGGAGCCGAACATGACGCCGATCTTCTCGCGCAACTGGTTGATGAAGATCGCGGTCGTGTTCGTCCCGCTGACCGCACCGGTCATCTTCCGCAGCGCCTGGCTCATCAGCCGGGCCTGCAGACCGACGTGGCTGTCACCCATCTCGCCCTCGATCTCGGCGCGCGGCACCAGCGCGGCCACCGAGTCGATCACGACGATGTCGATCGCGCCGGAGCGGACCAGCATGTCGGCGATCTCGAGCGCCTGCTCACCGGAGTCCGGCTGCGAGACCAGCAGCGCGTCGGTGTCGACACCCAGCTTCCGCGCGTACTCCGGGTCGAGAGCGTGCTCGGCGTCGATGAACGCCGCGATACCGCCGGCCCGCTGCGCGTTCGCCACCGCGTGCAGCGCGACCGTCGTCTTACCGGAGGACTCCGGACCGTAGATCTCCACCACGCGACCGCGCGGCAGACCACCGATCCCGAGCGCGATGTCGAGCGCGATCGAACCGGTCGGGATGACCTCGATCGGCGGCCTGTTCTGCTCCCCCAAGCGCATGACCGAACCCTTGCCGCACTGCCGCTCGATCTGCGTCAGCGCGGTCGCAAGCGCCTTCTCGCGATCGGCCGCCGCGCGCTCCGCACTCGCTGCACCCGCCATGTGATTGCCACCTGACCCATCTGAATAATCCGGGGCCGTCACCGGCTGCCCGAAGGAACTTCGTTGTCGACAGAGAAGGTATTGGTTGCCACCGACAGTTTTCGTCGTCACTTCGAATCTGTGGACAACAACCCGCCACCTTCAGGGCACCAAAGTATCCCGAACACGTGTTCGAATCACAACTGACACGCCGAAGCTGCCCCGGCAACCATTCCGGCCCCCGGAGTCCCTACCCTTGCGGTCGTGACAGAGCGTCCCGACGTCCCCGACTCGGCGGTGGTCCTGGCCCTCAGCCGGGTCGAGTTCGGCATCGACTCCGTGCTCGACGCGCTGCGTACCCAGGACCCGTTCGGCATCCGGAGCATCTTGACCGAGTACTCCGCCCAGGAGCAACCCAACCTGGCCGAGAAGGCACTGATCCTGGCGATCGACCGGCTGCTGAAGATGAAGGTTCCGGGGCACGCCGAGTGGCCGACGTTGCCGCTGGCGCAGCGCTGCGACTGGTGGGTCGAGCGGCTGGGCGGGTTCGCCGCGGTCGTTGCCGGACTCCCCCGGCTCAGCGGTGCGGCCGCCGATCGCCTGCCGATCAAGGACACCCTCGGCGCATCCGTCCAGGCGATGGTGATCGGTGCCGTCTGCCGCGAGTACGGCGTGGACGCGCACGCGGACCGTACTGCGGTCATCGCCCGGATCCTGACCGACCGGCCGATCACTCCGGACGACGTGCTCAAGTACGACGACCCGACCGTCGCCGGACAGGATGTCGCGAAGCAGCTGGGCCTCGGCGACGACTCCGACGAGGCTGGGCTGCGCAAGGGCGTGCGACTGGTGTGGCGGATCAGCAAGCTGTTCGGTGGCCTCGGTGAGGTCTTCGAGGAGCGCCCTCGCGGCAGCCTCGGTGCGCGGTTCATCGGCAAGTTCCCGGGCGTCGGAGTCGTCGGTGGGTTCTTCGACGAGCGGAAGGCCATCAAGAAGGCGGCGTACGAGGCGGGCGACCTGCTCACCACCAGCGCGTTCCGGGTCAAGCCTGTTTGAACGGCGGCCGTCCTGAAATGATCTCGGCATGACTGGGATCGTCATCGCGCGACCGGACGAGAGCTGGCCCGCGCAGTACGAGAAGACCGCGGACGCAGTCGGCCGTCTCCTCGGCGATGTGGCCCAGCGGATCGACCACATCGGGTCTACCTCGGTGCCCCGCCTGCCGGCCAAGGACATCATCGACATGCAGGTCACGGTGGCCACCGAGCCCGAGCTGGACGACGTGGTGGAGCGCATGGTGGCCGGCGGACTGGGAGCTCCGTCCGCCGCGACGCGACCACCCCGTGCCCGGCCTACCCACCGATGAGGGGCAGTGGGTGAAGCGCCTGCTGGTCGAGCCGATGTACCGGCGCCGGGTCAACCTCCACATTCGCGTCGCCGGACGGGCCAACCAGCGCTACGCGCTGCTGTTCCGCGACTACCTCCGCAGCCATCCCGAGACCGCCCGGGCGTACGCCGTCTTCAAGCAGCAGGCGGCCGCACTCCGCCTCGAGATCGGCGACTACAGCGATCTGAAGGACCCGGTGTGCGACCTGATCTACCTGCCAGCAGAGGAATGGGCCGCTCGGACCGGCTGGGACGTGCGCTGAACGTAGTACCTGGCAACGATTAGCAGGACGTCACCGATCGCTCGCCGGGAGCTGGAGGTGAGCCCAGACGGCTCGCCAGACCAGCTTGGCCGGCTCGCCGTCGGCCAGGGCCTCGACGACCGTGCGGCCGTCGAGCTCCTGGACCACCTGGGTCTCTGCCCAGGTCCGTGCGTAGGCGGGACCGAGATGCTGATCCATCCGCGCCCAGAATTCCGTCAGTCTCATGCCTGCCCGTCGTCGTCCTTCGGCGGCGGTCCCCACCCGCCCTGCTGACCCCGCTGAGGCGCCGACGGACCACCCTGCTGCTGTCCCCAACCACCCTGTTGCTGCGGAGGCTGCTGACCGTACTGCGGCGGCTGGCCGGGCTGCTGGCCCTGACCAGGCTGCTGTGGCTGCTGCCCCCATCCACCCTGGCCCTGCTGGCCTTGTTGCGGAGGCTGCTGCCCCTGCTGCGGCGGCTGTCCCTGCGGTCCCCACTGCCCTTGGCCTGGCTGGCCGTGCGGCGGCTGAGGTTGTCCAGGGTACTGCGGCTGCCCAGGCTGACCTGGGTATTGCTGACCCGGCTGTCCCTGACCCGGGTACTGCCCCGGCTGACCGCCGTACGGACCCGGCTGCCCCGGGTACTGACCACCGGGACCAGGCTGTCCGTACGGCTGCTGACCGTACCCAGGCTGACCCGGATACTGCCCGTACTGACCAGGCTGGCCTGGGTACTGCCCCGGGTACTGCGGGCCGTAGCCCTGCTGCGCCTTCGCCTTGCGACCGCGCAGGAGGAAGAACACGACCGCACCGATCGCCAGCAACAGCAGCACAACGATCAGCGCGATGGCCCAGGCCGGGAAGCCGCCGCCGGCCTCGGACGTCAGCGAGACCTTGCCGAGCTTGTCGAGGCTGTCGTACGTCGCCGTCCGGCCGCTGATCTTGGCACCGTCGTCGTGCTCGAGGATCTTGCCGGGCATGGTGATCTTGAAGTTCACCTCGGGCGACGAACCGGACGGGACCTGCCCCAGGTTGGAGTCCTTCACCGCGACCGTGACCTTGTTGCCGTCCTTGCGGAACGACACGCCGTCGCCGCTGGAGCTGCCCATCTTGTCGAACGGCACGCTCTCGAACGTGCAGCTCGAACCGACCCACTTGTCCTCTTCGTACGGCTTGCAGGTGACGCCGTCGGTGGTCGTCTGCTTGATCGAGTCGTCGATCCGCTTCCGGATCTGGTCGAGCGACTGGCCACTGGACTGCAGCAGCTGTTTGTCGACCCCGAGCTTCATCGTGCCCGAGACCGTCTCGTTCGACCCGACCTTCAGGTCGGCGTCGAGCTGGACGCACCCGGTCAGGCCGACCAGACAGGCCACGACGACGAGCGCGGCACGTACGCGGTTCATCATGCGCCGATCATTCCAGACGCGGGGGACAACATCGGCACCGGACGGAGGGGTGTGCTCACCGTCGGCGACAGAAGTCCGGATGAGTTCCGGAAACGGCAGGAAAAGTGCCGACGGAGTTCCGTGAAAACTGTCGGTAGCACCCGGCAAGATGGGCGACGTGAAGAAAACCAGCGCGTTGAGCCGGTTCTCGCCCGCGACCCGGGCGTGGTTCGGCGACGTCTTCGAGGCGGCCACCCCGGCCCAGCTCGAGGCGTGGGACGCGATCACCGCGGGCCGGGACGCACTGGTGGTTGCCCCGACCGGCTCCGGGAAGACCCTGGCGGCCTTCCTCTGGGCGCTCGACCGGCTGGCCACCACGCCACCGCCGAGTGATCCGAAGCTGCGCTGTCGCGTGCTGTATGTATCGCCGCTGAAGGCGCTCGCGGTCGACGTCGAGCGCAACCTGCGCGCGCCGCTGATCGGCATCCGCGAGACCGCCCGCAGGCTGGGCGAGGCACCGCTCGACGTCGAGGTCGCGGTACGTTCGGGTGACACCCCGGCTGGCGAGCGGCGACGGTTCGCCACCCGCCCTTCCGACGTACTGATCACCACTCCTGAGTCCTTGTTCCTGCTGCTGACCTCGCAGGGCCGCGAGTCGTTGCGTGGCGTGGAGACGGTCATCGTCGACGAGGTGCACGCGGTCGCCGGGACCAAACGCGGTGCCCACCTGGCGCTGACGCTGGAGCGGCTGGACGCACTGTTGCCGAAGCCGGCGCAGCGGATCGGTCTATCGGCGACTGTGCGGCCGGTCGACGAGGTAGCGCGGTTCCTCGGCGGCGAGCGGCCGGTGACGGTCGTGCAGCCCAAGTTCACCAAGCAGTGGGATCTGAGCGTCGTCGTGCCGGTCGAGGACATGGCCGAACTCGCTGCGACCGAGATCGAGACGTCAGGATCGGCGGCCGGTCCCCCGCAGCACGCGTCCATCTGGCCGCATGTCGAGGAGCAGGTCTTCGATCTCATTGCCCAGCACAGTTCGACGATCGTCTTCGCGAACTCGCGCCGTCTGGCCGAGCGCCTCACCGCCAGGCTGAACGAAATCGCTGCCGAGCGAGCCGAGTTGGAGCTGCCCGAGCTAGGGTCACCGGCCCAGCTGATGGCGCAGTCCGGTGGATCGCTCGCGGCACCGCCCCTGATCGCGCGGGCTCACCACGGCTCGGTCAGCAAGGAGCAACGGGCTTTGATCGAGGCTGACCTGAAGTCCGGTCGGCTTCCGTGCGTCGTCGCCACCAGCAGTCTCGAGCTCGGCATCGACATGGGAGCAGTCGATCTAGTCATCCAGGTCGAAGCACCGCCGTCGGTGGCCAGTGGGCTCCAGCGCGTCGGCCGAGCGGGTCACCAGGTCGGTGCCGTGTCGCGTGGCGTGCTGTTCCCCAAGTTCCGTGGCGATCTGATTGACACGGCTGTAGTCGTGCAGCGCATGCGCGAGGGGCTGATCGAGAACCTGCACATCCCGGCCAACCCGCTCGACGTGCTGGCGCAGCAGATCGTGTCGATCGTCGCGCTCGACACGATCAATGTGGACGACCTCTTCGCTCTGGTACGGCGATGCGCACCGTTCGCGACGCTGCCGCGATCGGCCTACGACGGGGTGCTCGACATGCTCTCGGGTCGGTACCCGTCGGACGAGTTCGCGGAGCTGCGACCGCGGATCGTGTTCGACCGGGTCAGTGGCGAGATCTCGGGTCGGCCGGGTGCGCAGCGGCTCGCCGTGACGAGTGGTGGGACGATCCCGGACCGCGGCCTCTTCGGTGTGTTCCTGGTCGGCGAGTCGACGAACCACCGGGTCGGCGAGCTCGACGAGGAGATGGTCTACGAGTCGCGAGTCGGCGACGTGTTCACCCTCGGCGCGTCGAGCTGGCGGATCGAGGACATCACCCACGACCGGGTCCTGGTCTCCCCTGCTCCGGGTCAGCCAGGCCGCCTGCCGTTCTGGAAGGGCGATGCGGTCGGTCGCCCGGCCGAGCTCGGCGCCGCGACCGGTGCCTTCGTCCGGAAGATGGCATCGCTCTCCGCCGGCAAGGCGGTAGCGCGAGCGCGGGACGCCGGCCTGGACGAGTACGCCGCGAACAACCTGGTTTCCTATCTCGCCGAGCAGCGCGAGGCGACGAGCCGGGTGCCGGACGACGTGACGATCCTGGTGGAGCGGTTCCGCGACGAGCTTGGCGACTGGCGGGTCTGCATCCACTCGCCGTACGGCGGCCAGGTGCACGGACCGTGGGCGCTCGCGATCGCCGCGCGGCTGCGCGAGCGGTACGGGATGGATGCGCAGTCGGTGTCGGGCGACGACGGGATCGTGCTGCGGCTGCCGGAGACGGACGAGGCGCCGCCCGGTGCGGATCTCGTGTTGTTCGATCCGGCGGAGATCGAGGACCTGGTCACTGCCGAGGTCGGGGGGTCGGCGCTGTTCGCGGCGCGGTTCCGGGAGTGCGCCGCGCGCGCGTTGTTGCTGCCGCGGCGCAATCCTGGCCGACGCTCGCCGTTGTGGCAGCAGCGGCAGCGGTCGGCGCAGTTGTTGAGCGTGGCAAGCAAGTTCGGCTCGTTCCCGATCGTGCTGGAGACGTTGCGCGAGGTGCTGCAGGACGTTTACGACCTGCCGGCGTTGAAGGACCTGCTCACCGGGATCAGCGAGCGGCGGATCTCGGTGGTCGAGGTCGAAACGCCCGAGGCTTCACCGTTCGCGAAGTCGTTGCTGTTCGGCTACGTGGGCGCGTTCATGTACGAGGGCGACAGCCCGCTCGCCGAGAAGCGTGCAGCCGCGCTCGCGCTGGATCAGAGCCTGCTCGCCGAGCTGCTGGGCCGGACCGAGCTGCGCGAACTCCTCGATGCAGAGGTCGTGCTGCGGACCGAGGCCGAGCTGCAGCGACTGGCGGAGGATCGCAGAGCGCGCGACGCCGAAGGATTGTTCGACGTCCTGCGGCTGGTCGGTCCGCTGTCGTTGCCGGAGGCGTCGCAGCGTTGCGTGGACGGATCGGATGCGGAGTCCTGGCTGACGTCGCTGGCGGCAGCCCGACGCGTCGTGCGGGTTCGCATCGCCGGTGAGCATCGGTGGGCCGTGGTCGAGGATGTCGCGCGGCTGCGCGACGCACTCGGCGTACCGCTGCCACCTGGCGTTGCCGAGGCGCATGCCGAGCCGGTTGCGGATCCGCTGGGCGATCTGGTGTCTCGGTATGCGCGGACCCACGGTCCGTTCCGGGCGATCGATCTTGCGACGCACTTCGGGGTCGGAGTGGCGGTCGTGACGGATGCACTGCGGCGGTTGGGTGCGGCCGGTCGCGTCGTCGAGGGCGAGTTCCTGCCGGGTGGGATCGCGCTCGAGTGGTGTGACAGCGAAGTCCTGCGTCTGCTCCGTCGGCGGTCGCTGGCCGCGCTGCGCAAGGAGGTCGAGCCGGTCGATCCGTCGGCGCTCGCCCGCTTCCTGCCCGCGTGGCAAGGGATCACCAGCAGCCGCGGCCGTGGGTACGACGTACTCCTCGGAGCGGTCGAGCAGCTCGCCGGATGCGCGGTGCCGGCGTCGGCGCTCGAGTCGATCGTGCTGCCGTCGCGGGTGCCTGGGTACCAGCCGTCGATGCTGGACGAGCTGACCGCCACCGGTGAGGTGGTGTGGGCGGGTTCCGGTTCGTTGCCGGGCACGGATGGTTGGGTATCGCTGCATCTGGCGGACAACTGCGACTTGACGCTGCCGGATCCAGATCCTGGGTTGGAGCTTGGCGACACCCACCAGGCGGTGCTCGACGCGCTCGCTGGTGGCGGTGCGTTCTTCTTCCGGCAGCTGAGCGACGCGGTCGGTTCGGCTGCGGGTGTGGTCGACGACGAGACCTTGGTCGGCGTTCTGTGGGACTTGGTGTGGGGTGGATATCTGACCAACGACACGCTCACGCCGGTCCGATCTCTGGTCGGTGGCGGCCGCGGCAGTCATCGGACACGCCGTACGACGCCTCGCGCTCGGCCTGGTCGTCCGATGCGACCTGGTCGGCCCGCGATGCCTGCGCGCAGCGGACCGCCGACAGCCGGCGGGCGCTGGTCGTTGCTGCCGGCCCGCAGCGAGGACGCGACTCGACGAGCGCATGCCGCGGCGGAGACGCTGCTGGATCGCTACGGGATCGTCACGCGCGGCTCGGTGATCACCGAGCGGACGCCGGGTGGGTTTGCGGCGATCTACAAGGTGTTGAGTGCCTTCGAGGAGTCCGGTCGGTGTCGGCGCGGGTACTTCGTTGCAGGCCTGGGTGCCGCACAGTTCGCGCTGCCGGGGGCAGTGGATCGGCTCCGTGCATTGGCTGAGCTGCCGTCGTCGACTCCCGGTTCGGATGGACCGTTCGGTCCGGCGGGGCGATTCGGTCCGGGTGGCCGCAGTACTGGCGCCGGCCGGCGAAAGGACGAGGAACTGACAGCGCGCGCCGTCGTACTGGCCGCGTCCGATCCTGCGAATCCGTATGGTGCCGCGCTCCCCTGGCCTGAGCGAGAAAGCGCAGGTGGTCATCGGCCTGGACGGAAGGCCGGTGCGCTCGTCGTGATGGTCGACGGCCAGCTGATCGTGTACGTCGAACGCGGCGGGCGGACCGTGCTGAGCTTCACCGAGGATCCGGACTTGTTGCAGCCGGCGGTGGATGCGCTCGCGTTGTCGATCCGTGACGGGCAGCTCGGCAAGCTCAGCGTGGAGACTGCCGATGGCGAGCAGGTCCGCCATACTGCGTTCGGTGATGCACTGGCGAAGGCCGGCTTCCATGCGACGCCGCGAGGCCTGCGGCTCCGGGCCTGAGGGCGGGTGAGATGCCCGAGGGCGACACCGTCTGGCGAGCCTGCAAGCGGCTCAACCAGGCGCTCGGTAGGCAGGAGCTGCTGCGCACGGACTTTCGCGTCCCATCGCTGGCAACGACCGACCTGAGCGGACGGACCATGCTCGAAGTCGTTGCTCGCGGCAAGCATATCCTGATGCGGATGTCCGGCGGACTGACCTTGCACAGCCACTTCCGGATGGACGGGAGCTGGCACGTGTACCGGCCGGGTGAGCGGTGGCGTGGCGGACCTGACCACGAGATCCGGGCGGTTCTCGAGACGGGTGCGTGGACGGCGGTCGGCTATCGGCTGCCCGTGCTCGACCTCGTCGCGACCGATGACGAGAAGAGCGTGGTGGGGCATCTCGGGCCGGATCTGCTGTCGCCGTCGTTCGATCGGGAGCTCGCGATCGCCAACGTCTCGGCGGATCCCGGCCGCACCATCAGCGAGGCATTGCTCGATCAGCGGAACCTCGCCGGGATCGGCAACTTCTATCGCGTCGAGGTGTGCTTCCTGCTCGGACTGCACCCCTGGCGCCCGGTCTCGAGCGTCGACGTCTCGGCGGCCGTCGACCTCAGCCGCAAGCTGATGAAGGCGAACGTCCGCAACGGCACGCAGGTGAGCACGGGTGTCGACCGGCCCGGCCAGCGCTCCTGGGTGTTCGAACGCGGCGGCAAACCCTGCCGCCGCTGCGGTACGACGATCCTCAGCGGAGAGCTCGGTGAGCCGACACGCCAGCGGATCACCTACTGGTGCCCCGCCTGCCAACCCGAGAACTGACCTGTGGACAACGCGCTCGGCGACGCAGAACGCGGATATCTTCTCTGACAAATCGAACGAATGTTCGAGCGAGAGGAGATGACGATGTGCGACCGGTGCGCGGGAATGACCGACGAGCAGTACTCCCGGCAGATCGAGCGAAACCTCGAGACGTACGGCTGGACCATGCAGTACGTCGAGGGTGACGGTGACCGCAATCCCGGCTTCGGATACACGATCGGGCTCAGTCTCCGCCAGCATCCCGAGATCATCCTGTTCGATCCTGATCCAGCCTGGAGCTACCTGGTGCTCAAGCCGCTCGCCTGGGCGGTGCTGGAGGGCGCCGTGTTCGACGAGGGCGACGACCTGTCCGCCTTCTTCCCGCCGCCGGACTCCGCGGAGCTGCTCCGCTTCCCCGACCCGGCGACGCACCTCTTGGTGGCAAACGAGCTGTTCCAAGGGCGGGGCGAAGGGCCGCTGACTGCGCTGCAGCTCGTTTGGCCCACGCGGACTGCGCTCATCAAGCCGCTCGGCGATCGCCGTCCAGCTGAGGGGAACGCCCGATGAACAACCTCGAGCAGCGCCTGACGTCAGGCGGCGGAGGCGACGACCTCGGCCTCGATGGTCGGGTGGGCCAGGACCAGGGCCTCCTCGCGGGCAAGATCCTCGCTGACCTCGGCGAAGACCGTCGACAGCGGCACGTCGAGAGCCGTGCAGATGGCGGCCAGCAACTCGCTGGAGGCTTCCTTCTGACCCCGCTCGACCTCGGACAGGTAGCCAAGACTCACCCGGGCGTCAGCAGACACCTCGCGGAGAGTGCGCCCCTGGCGCAGCCGCTTACGCCGCAGCACGTCGCCCAGCAGGCCACGAACCAGCACCATGAGGTTTCTCCCTTCCGCCCGACCGGTCGTCTCTACCCGCACGGTAGCTCGACCGTAGGAACCAACGGTACCCGTTGCCGGGTCACTACTTCTCGCAATGTCCACCTTCGGTGCGCCGTGCCAGTCTGCCTTACCTGTCCCCATGCTGGTCTCAACACCCCGTTCAGTCGAGTTCTTCCGTCACTAATGTGGCTCCGAGTTCCAGGACGGCCAGCACACTTCCCCGACGGACAGCAGTGCGGTCACCGGTCAGCTGGAGCTTCTGCACCCGCACGGACTCCGGTCCAGCCGCTGCGACGTACACCGTGCCGGCCTGAATACCTGCCTGCGGGTCCGGACCTGCCACACCGGTCGTCGCAAGCCCGTAGTCGGCCTCCAGGCGCTCTCGCACACCTTTGGCCAGGGCTGCGGCCGTGTCCGGGTGCACGGGGCCCACAGCGGCCAGAAGATCCTCTGGCACGCCCGCAAGCTTGGCCTTCAGGTCAGTCGCGTAGACGACCACACCACCCCGATACACAGCGGACACCCCCGGTACGTCCGTCAACGCTGCCCCGACCATCCCACCCGTCAACGACTCAGCGGTGGCCAGCGTCACGCCGTGCTGCTTCAGCAGTTCGACCAAGCGGGTCGTTGCCGCCTCGAAGCCGTCTCCGGTCACTCGTTACCTCCTGCGGATCTGGCCGGCGCCCGAGACTCGCGGACCGACTAGGGAAGCGGTCGTTTCGCGGCTGCGCGGAGGCGGAGGGCGCGGCCGACGTAGTCAACACCCGTCGCGATCGTGACGATGACGGCTGCGGCCATGATCACGATCGCGGCCCAGTGCAGCACTGCGATCTCCTGCCAAGGGAGCAGGTAGAGGCCGAGGGCGATCGCCTGCAGCACGGTCTTGAGCTTGCCCCCACGACTGGCCGGCATCACGCCGTGCCGGATCACCCAGAAGCGGAGCGCAGTGACGCCCCACTCGCGGACCATGACGACGACGGTCACCCACCACGGGAGTTCGCCGAGGTAGGACAGGCCGATGAACGCGGCGCCGGTGAGCGCCTTGTCGGCGATCGGGTCGGCGATCTTGCCGAAGTTCGTGACCAGGTTCCAGCGGCGGGCGATGTCGCCGTCGAAGCGGTCGGTGACGATCGCGACGACGAAGGCGGCGGTGGCGAGCAGGCGGTTGCCGTCGGTGTGGCCGCCGTCGCGGAGCAGCAGCCAGACGAAGAGCGGGACCAGGACCAGCCGCAGGACCGTCAGCGCGTTCGGCACGTTCCAGGCGCTGGGCGCGTGCAGGTGCCCGCCGGCAGCGTGTGGTGCCGGGTTCGGCGGCGGGTTGGTCACGCGGTCAGGTTAGCTGCCCGGCGGCTGTCCGGCGTGCTCACGAGTGCCGCGAACTCCGCAATCAGGTCAACTCCGTCGCTCCCGACCACCTTTGCCGAGACCAGGTCGCCGACCCGGACGCCGGCGGGCAGCCCGATCACGGTCGTCGAGCCGTCCACCTCGGGGCCCTGGTGTGCGGCGCGTCCTTCGCCGGTCCGCCCCTCGGTGGCCTCCACCGCGGCCCACTCGCCGTCGACGCTCTCGGCCTCGGCACCCTCGGCCTCGGAGCTGTCCGGCTCGGCGTTCTTCAACTCGGCGCTGTCGGCGTCAGTCGTCTCGTCGGGGTCAGTCGTCTCGTCGGGGGCGTCGGCGGAGTCGGTGAGGGACTCGATGATGATTTCGGCGAGCTCGCCGATGCGGGACTCGGCGCGGGCCGAGGTCAGGTCTTCGGCGAGGCGAGTGACGCGGTCCAGGCGGGCGGCGATGACGTCCTCGTCGAGCTTGCCGTCGTACGTCTCGGCCTCGGTGCCGTCCTCGTCGGAGTACCCGAAGACGCCGATCGCATCCAGGCCGGCGCGGGACAGGAAGTCGCAGAGGATGTCGACGTCCGCTTCGGTCTCACCCGGGAAGCCGACGATGACATTGCTGCGGATCCCGGCGGTCGGCGCGGTGGCGCGGACCTGGGCGATCAGTTCGAGGAACCGCTCGGAGTCACCGAAGCGACGCATCCGGCGGAGCAGCGGGCCGGACGCGTGCTGGAAGGAGAGATCGAAGTACGGGACGACGCCTGGCGTGGACGTCATCGCGGCGATCAAGGTCGGGCGCATCTCGGCGGGCTGGAGGTACGAGACGCGGACGCGGGTGATGCCGGGGACCTCGGCGATCTCGCCGACCAGGGTCTCGAGCAGACGGAGGTCACCGAGATCCTTGCCGTACGAGGTGGAGTTCTCGGAAACGAGGAAGAGCTCGCGTACGCCGTTCTCGGCGAGCCACTCGGCTTCGCGGAGTACCTCTCCGGGCCGGCGGGACATGAACGCGCCGCGGAACATCGGGATCGCGCAGAACGCACACCGCCGGTCGCAGCCGGATGCCAGCTTCAACGGCGCCATCGGCCCACCGTCGAGCCGCCGCCGCACCACTCGCGGCCCACTGGCCGGCGCGGTGGCAAGGTCCGGCGCATCAATCCGCAGCTCCTCCGGCGCGCCCGTAACCATCCGCCCCTTGAGCTCCCGCCGCCCACCCCCGCCTGCGACGCCATCCTGCCCAGCGGAGCCGTCGAGCCCGGCGATGCCTTCGCCCTCCAGGGCGCGGTCGGGCCCAGCGGTGCCGTTGAACCCAGCGATGACCTCGCCCTCCGGGGCGCCGTCGCGCCGATCGGCATTGCCGTGCCCATCGGCGCTGTGGTGCCCATTGGCGCTGCTGCGCTTGGTGGCGTCTGGCTTGGCGCCTGCGTCCTGGCCGGCGGTTTGGTCCGCGGTTGGCTTGAGGGCGTCGGGGATGTGGGTGCCGACTGCGGTGGTGATGGCGTTCGGTGCGTGGGGCTCTGGGTGGTTACCGTGGCCGGGGATGGCTACGCCGGGGGTGGCGTGGCGGTCGGCCGGGGCTAGTGGCAGGAGCTTGCGCCGGTCGTGCGGGACGTGGGCCTGGTGCTTGGTGCCGGAGAGGATGCTGCGGAGCCGGTCGGAGATGTCGGCGTAGTCGTCGAAGCTGAGTACGGCGTCGGTCTCGGGGAGCGCGTCGGCGAGTTGTTCGCCGTACCGCTCGGCGAGGCAGCCTACGGCGACGACGGCCTGAGTGCGGCCGGTCTCCTTGTAGTCGGCGGCTGCGAGGAGGGTGTCGACGGAGTCCTTCTTCGCGGCTTCGACGAACCCGCAGGTGTTCACCACCACCGTGTCTGCCTCGGCGGCGTCGTCAACGAGCTGGAACCCACCGGCTTCGAGCCGACCGGCCAGTTCCTCGGAGTCGACATCGTTCCGGGCACAGCCCAGCGTGACCAGGGCAACGGTGATGGGTGGCGTAGTCATCCCCCCGAGTATGACTCCCCGTGCACGCCCACACCTAACTCACCCAACCGTCCTCACCCGCACACCACCCCACCCGCTCACCACTCCAGGCCCCCCAGCCCAGTCTCGCGCGGGAGGTTGGGTGTGGTGTGAGGGTGGGGTGGGCGCGCGTATTTATAGTCGGGCGTTCGGGCTGAGGTGGTGGTTAGGAGCGGTGTTGATGGTTGTGGTGCCGGGTTATGGGGATGTGGTGGGGGCTGCGGCGCGAGTTGGTGGGGTTGCGCATCGGACGCCGGTGTTGCGGTCTCGGCGGGTGGATGGGGAGGTGGGGGCGGAGGTGGTGTTCAAGTGTGAGAATTTTCAGCGGATGGGGGCGTTCAAGTTTCGCGGGGCGTTCAACGCGTTGTCGCAGTTCAGTGCCGAGCAGCGCCGGGCGGGGGTGGTGGCGTACTCGTCGGGGAATCATGCGCAGGCGATTGCGTTGGCGGCGCAGTTGCTGGGGATTCCGGCGACGATTGTGATGCCGGCTGATGCGCCGGCGATGAAGGTGGCGGCTACCAAGGGGTACGGCGGGGAGGTCGTCGTCTTCGACCGGTACACCGAGGATCGTGAGGAGATCGGGCGGGCGTTGGCGGAGGAGCGGGGGCTTACGTTGATTCCGCCGTACGACCATCCGCACATCATTGCTGGGCAGGGTACGGCGGCGAAGGAGTTGTTCGAGGAGGTCGGAGAGCTGGATGCGCTGTTTGTGCCGGTGGGTGGTGGTGGGCTGATTTCCGGCAGTGCGCTGAGTGCTCGGGCGTTGGCTCCTGCGTGCGAGATTTATGGCGTTGAGCCGGAGGCGGGGAACGACGGGCAGCAGTCGTTGCGGCAGGGGTCGATCGTGCACATTGAGACGCCGAACACGATTGCGGACGGGGCGCAGACGCAGCACCTCGGGGTGTACACGTTCGAGATCATTCGTCGGGAGGTGACCGACATTCTCACCGCAACTGACGCGGAGCTGGTGGACGCGATGCGGACCCTGGCGGCCACGTTGAAGATTGTGGTGGAGCCGACGGGGTGCCTCGGGTTTGCTGCGGTTCGCAAGCTCCCGGATCACCTGCGCGGAAAGCGAGTCGGCGTGATCCTCAGCGGGGGCAACGTAGACATGGACCGCTTCGCAGCCCTACTCGCCGGTTAAGCAACCTGCCCGTCGGCGAGGGTCGGCTTGCCGGCTGACGCTCCACTCGCGGGCTGAGCGCTCTGCACGGCCACCTGGGCTCCGCGCGTCCGCACGATGAGGCCGATGCTCCGGCATGCTCGCCGGTTGCTTGCCATGCCTGCAGGCGAGCGTCGGATTGCCGGGTGATGCGCTACTCGCCGGGTGAGCGGCCTGCGCCGCCGCCCTGAGGTCCACGCGGCGGCTTGATGGGGGCGAGGTTTGGCGGTGGTGGCCCGGGCGGCGAGGGGGTTAGGAGTTGGGGTTGGTTACCGGGGTGGGTTTGGTGAGGGTGCCGTTGGGGTGGGCGGTGAAGCGGTAGAGCTTGGTGTCCAGGCGTTTGCCGTTGAGGGTGATGATGAGGTTGGCGGGGTTGCCGACGGTGACGCGGATGTCGCCGGTGCTGGTCACGGACTGGGCGATGCCGGGGCTCAGGTGGCCTTGGAAGAGGCGTTTGTTCTTCTTGTCGCGGATGGTGAGGTACGTGCCATCGTCCTTGGCCGTCAGGGTGAGCGCTGTCTTCAGCACTGGTGGCTTCTTGGACGGCTTGCGGGTCGGCTGGGCCGAGGGCTGCGGGGTCGGCTTGGGGGCCTGGGTGGTGACGGTCGCCGTCGTGGCGGCGGTTTTCGACGCGTTCGCCTCGATGTCGCGGGGCAGCGTGAAGAGGCGGATCATCCCCCAGCCCATCAGGCTGACCAGGATCGCGCCGACCACCAAGGCCCAGCGCGGGCGCGCGGGGTGGAGGGTCGGGCCCTTGACCTTGGCGCGTTCCTCGCGGCGGGACTTCTCGTCCTCGACCGCGTGCTCGGCATCGAAGCTGGCGATAAGTGGCGCCGGATCGGCCTTCACCACACGCGCGATCGCCCGGATGTGCCCACGGGCGTAGAAGTTCCCGCCGCAACGGGAGAAATCGTCGGCCTCCATGGCGATCAGCAGCCCGGTTCTGATCCGGGTGGCCGCACTCAGCTGCTCGATCGTCATGTCGGCCCGTTCGCGCGCCGCCGTGAGCTCGCTGCCGATGCTCACGTCCCCACCATCCTCTCCATCGTCCGACGTCCGTTCCCGGACCATCGGCCTCGCCACGTCATCAGCTGGGCCGACAGCCGGACCGCCGACACCAAGTCAACGGCCTTTGTCCGACGGGGTCACGGAAGAGTCAGAGTTGTTCCCTGACCGGACACCTGGCATCCGCGAGCATGTGCAGTGCCTGTACCACTTCCCCGTTCGACGGCCGTGCCGTCAACCCGAACGGTATCGCGAGCGAGGATCCCGTCAGTCGCCGGTTCGCGTCGGTCGTCTTCCGGCTCGAACTCGGCATCGCGCCGAGAATCGGCCCAGGATCGTTCAAATGCACGGCAATCCGGCCGTCGTCGAGCAGGTGGCGGCGCTGCAGCACCGTCACCTCCTCGATGTCTTCCCACCTGGTCCCGATCCATTCGTTGCCGATTCGCAACCGGATGCCGACGTCGTCGGCCACCAGCATGTCGCCGACGGTCAGCGCCCGCGCGCAGATCACCGCGAGTACGGCGAAGGCCGCGGCCGCGAGCCAGCGCAGGATGCCGGTCGGACTGGCCGACGCGGACGCGGCGAACCCGATCGCGACCAGGGCCGCGCCGATCGCCAGCCCGCCGTGCACCCGCTGGGAGGCCCGGACGGTGAACGGGGTGGGTTCGGGGTCGAGATGGAAACGTTCCTGCCTCGGCAGTGCGCTCGCGGCGGTCACAGTCACTCTCCTCGGAGGGTGGTGATGAAGTCCTCTAGGTCGTCGGGCTTGACCAGGACGTCCCTGGCCTTGGAGCCTTCGCTCGGACCGACGACACCGCGGCTCTCCAGGATGTCCATCAGCCGGCCGGCCTTGGCGAACCCGACCCGGAGCTTGCGCTGCAGCATCGACGTCGAGCCGAACTGCGTGGAGACGATGAGCTCCGCGGCCTGGACCACGAGGTCCATGTCGTCGCCGATCTCGTCGTCCAGGTCCTTGCTCGGACCGGCCGCCACCGTGACGTCCTCGCGGTACGTCGGCTCGAGCTGGGTCTTGCAGTGCTCGACCACGCCACGGATCTCGCTCTCCGTGACCCAGGCGCCCTGGATACGCATCGGTTTGCTCGCGCCCATCGGCAGGAACAGACCGTCGCCCTGGCCGACCAGCTTCTCCGCACCCGGCTGGTCGAGGATGACCCGGCTGTCCGCCAGCGACGAGGTCGCGAACGCGAGCCGCGACGGTACGTTGGCCTTGATCAGACCGGTCACGACGTCCACCGACGGCCGCTGCGTGGCCAGCACGAGGTGGATACCGGCCGCTCGCGCCAGCTGGGTGATGCGGACGATCGAGTCCTCGACGTCGCGCGGCGCGACCATCATCAGGTCGGCGAGCTCGTCCACGATGACCAGCAGATAGGGGTACGGCGTGAGCACGCGTTCGGACCCTGGCGGCGGCTTCACCTTGCCGCCGCGGACGGCCTTGTTGAAGTCGTCGACGTGCCGGAAGCCGAACGCCGCGAGGTCGTCGTACCGCATGTCCATCTCGCGGACGACCCACTGCAGCGCCTCGGCCGCCTTCTTGGCGTTGGTGATGATCGGCGTGATCAGGTGCGGGATGCCCTCGTAGTTGTTCAGCTCGACCCGTTTCGGGTCGACCAGGATCATCCGCACCTCGTCGGGGGTGGCCCGCATCAGGATCGACGTGATCAGCGAGTTCACGAACGAGGACTTGCCGGAGCCGGTCGCACCCGCGACCAGCAGGTGCGGCATCTTCGCCATGTTTGCGACCACGAAGCCGCCCTCGACGTCCTTGCCCAGGCCGGCCACCATCGGGTGGTGGTCGTTGCGCGCGGTCGCGGACCGGATCACGTCGCCGAGGCTGACGATCTCCTTGTCGGTGTTCGGGATCTCGATCCCGATCGCGGACTTGCCCGGGATCGGCGACAGGATCCGTACGTCGGCCGATGCCACCGCGTAGGCGATGTTCTTCGACAGCGCGGTGACCTTCTCGACCTTGACCGCGGAGCCGAGCTCGACCTCGTACCGCGTGACGGTCGGGCCGCGGGTGTAGCCGGTGACCTGGGCGTCGATGCCGAACTGCTCGAACACCTCGGTCAGCCGGTCGACGACCTGGTCGGACGCCTTGGTCCGGGCCTTGTGCACCGAACCGGGCTTGAGCATCTGCCCGTCCGGCAGCGTGTACGTGATGTCGCCGGAGAGGCTCAACTGCTCCACCCGCTGCGGCAGCGGGGTGTGCGGCGGCGGCTCGATCGGCGGCGAATCGGCGGCCTTGGAAGGAGACGCGCCAGCACCAGCACCCCCAGCAGCACCCGCGGCGGCCTCGGCGTCGACGTCGTACGCGTCCTCGTCCGGCACCGGCGTGGCCTTCGCCTTGCGGCCGCGCTTGGAGATCTCACGGCCCTCGAGCACCGGCGAGTCGTACGGCTTGACCGTCGGGTCACCGTCGTCATCCAGCTCGGCCGCAGCCTTCGCGCGCCGCTCCTTGCGAGTCAGCCGAACCGTGTCGTCGGTCGGCGCAGCGATCACGGACGGTGCGTCCTCGGGCAGCGCAGTCCGGCCCATCAGTACGTCGAACGCCGCGCGGAACCGCAACGGGATCGCGTAGACCGGCGTGCCGGTGATGACCAGCAAGCCGAAGATCGAGAGCAGCACCAGCAGCGGCGCAGCGACGTACTCCGTCAGCAGGTCGGAGAGCAGCGAGGAGACGACGTACCCGATCGCGCCGCCGGCGCCCCGCAGCGGGCCGTCGGCCGGGTTGCTGGGCCGCGGCAGACCGTTGGCGATGTGCACCAGGCCGAGGACGCCGAGCAGGACGGCGGTCCAGCCGATCACCTGTCGTCCGGCCGGGCCGTTGCGGTCCGGGTGACGCAGCGTGCGGACAGCGGCGACCATGAGGAGCAGCGGCACGGCCCAGCCGATCACGCCGACGCTGCCGCCGACGACGGTTCGTACGCCGTTGCCCACGGCCCCCGGCAGGTCCCACCAGATCGAGGCGGCGACCACCACCGAGAGGCCGATCAGGAACAGGCCGGCGCCGTCGCGGCGGTGCTCGGGATCGAGGTCACGGGCACCGTGGCCGATCCCCCGCACCATGCTGCCGAGCAGGTGCGCGATACCGATCCAGATCTTCACGACGCCGCGACCGAGAGCGATCATGGCGGCCGCAAACGGGCCCGGTCCGCTGTTCTTGGGCGTGCTCGTTCGCGCAGCGGATGCTCCACCGCGCTTCGTGCTCTGCCCACGCTTCTGGGCGCCGGACGGACGGGAGCGTCCACCAGCGGCCGAACGGGCCGTGCTCGGCCGCTTGGCTGCTGACTTCTGCGCCCGCGCCGGGGAAGACGTGCGGGTCGCCATATCGATCAGGCTACCCCGATTACCTCTTGAGTCCCACGTGTCACACGCCGATCACACTGCCCCATCCGTAGCGTCACAGCGTGGCCACTCCCCTCCGTAACCGGGCCAGGTGCCAGATCACGACGTACCAGCCGAGCGCGGCCAGACCGCCGGAGACGAGGCCGGAGAGGGCGAGGCGTACGACGGTTTCGCCGCCGAGATCGCCGTCGGCGCGGGCCAGCTCGATCGCCGCGCCGGCTGCTGCGAGGAGGGCGCCAGCCGCTGCTACGACCCACCGAGCCCAGGAGGGTAGGTGGTCACTGAGGGTGACTGGGGCGGGGGTTGTGCGGCGGTACCAGCGGTAGAGCCAGATGGCGAGGACGAGGCAGCCGGCGATGGTGCTGACGTATTGGAGGACGCGGTTCACGTCCCAGCCGGTGAGGACCTGTGCTCGGAAGAAGGCCGGGAAGTGCTGGACGAAGTAGCCGTCTCCGTGGGTGAACGAATCCCAGAACACATGAGTGAGCGCGCCGATGATCCCTGACACCAGGGTCCACAGCAGAATGCTCGGGGCAGGCCACCGGGGTGAGAGCGGGTGGGCCGGCGGGGCGAACCGGGCCGAAGGGGGTGCGGTTAGCCGGGCCGACGAGGGTGCTGCGGGCAGGCGACCTGGCGAGGGTGCTGCGGGGAGGCGGCCTGGCGAGGGGGCTGCGGGGAGGCGGCCTGGCGAAGGGGCTGCGGGGAGGCGGGCCGCCAGGCGTGCTGGGGCCAGGGCGGTCAGGGGGCGTTTGAGGAGGAGGTTGTAGATCAGGAGGACGACGGCGATCAGTGGGTCGAGCCACAGGGCCGAGGTGAACCTGTGGGTGTAGGTGATGGTGAAGTTGCCGTTGATCGTCTGCGTCGCGAAGCGGTAGATCGGGCCGACGTACAGCAGGTCCGGCGCCACCGCCCCGGCGACCAGTGCCGAGGCGACGAACGGTCGCCGGACCAGCGGGAGCACAGCCGCCGGATGGGCGAGGGTGAACGGCACGACGCGCAGCCTATGCGCCGGTGGTGCCGTCGAGTTGCTCACGTACCAGGTCGGCGTGGCCGCAGTGGCGGGCGTACTCGCCGATCAGGTGGATGTAGATCATCCGGAGCGTCGACTCCGTGCCGCTGAAGGTGAAGCGGTCGTCGAGCGAGTGCCCGGCGGCCGCGCCGTCGGACAGCTTCCACTCCGCGATCAGCGCGTGGTACGCCGTCTCGGCCTCGGCGGCGTCGATCAGCTCGAAGTCGGCGTCCTTGCCCAGCGCCAGCGGAAAGACCGGCTCGGCCGGCTCCGCCGCGAAGTGGATCCGGAACCAGATCCGCTCGACCTTCGTGAGGTGCCGGATCAAGCCGAGCAGCGAGAGGTTCGACGGCGGCGACGGCCGCTCCGCCAGCTGCTCGGCGGTCAACCCCGCGCACTTGACCAGCAACGTCGTGCGGTAGAAATCCAGGTACCCCTGCAGCAGGGAGCGCTCCGGCGCAGTCAGCGAGCCGTCCGGCCGCTCGACGTCGGGTGCTTTCCAGGTCATGCCAACTCCTCAGGTGTCCACGATGCGTCGGGACATCTCATCACATGAGATAGCCACTGGCGTCCTCGTGGCCCGTTCGTTACCTTCTACATCAGGTCATGAGAGCCAGCGACAAGCCCCGGCTAGCTGGACGGCAACCCTCCTCCGCGGTGGGGTGCCCCGGGTGAGGACCAGGCCGTTCGGATACCCCGATCGGCAAGTGCGGACCTTCCTGGAGCGACAGCATGTCGATCTTGTCCATTCTCGAGCCTGCCAGTACGACGACCCCGCGGCCGACCGTGGCGCGGCTGAAGACCGGCAGCATCCCCGCGACCGTCGGAGCGGACCTGCTGGTCCCGCTGGCCGACGGGCGCGTCACGGACTATGCCAACTTCGACCACGGCGCCAGCGCGCCGTGTCTGGAGTCAGTCCGAGCCAGCGTGGAGGCGGCGCTGCCGTCGTACGCGTCGGTGCACCGCGGCAACGGCTACGCGTCGCGCATAACCACCCAGTGGTACGAGCGGGCCCGCGCGGAGGTGCATGCCTTCGTCGGAGCGCGCGCGGACGACCAGGTGGTCTTCACCCGGCAGACGACGGACGCGCTCAACCTGCTCGCCCATGCCGTACCGGCTGACGCCACCGTCATCGTGTTCGAGTCCGAGCACCACGCCGCCCTCCTCCCCTGGCCGGCCGAGCAGACCGTCCGTCTCAAGGCACCGACCAGTCAGACGGAGGCCGTGGCCAACGTCGCCGACGCCCTGCGCGAGGCGCCTGAGGGCCCGCGGCTGGTCGTCATCACCGGCGCCTCCAACGTCACCGGCGAGATCTTCCCGATCGCCGACATCGCCAAGGTCGCGAAGGCCCACGGCGCCCGCGTCTGCCTCGACGCCGCTCAGCTCGCACCGCACCGCCCGGTCGACATCGCCGCTCTGGACGTCGACTGGGTCGCGCTCTCCGGCCACAAGCTCTACGCCCCGTACGGCGCCGGCGCCCTGATCGGCCGCTCCGACTGGCTCGACGCCGCCGACCCGTACCTGTACGGCGGTGGCGCGACCCACGCGGTCACCAGCGACACCGTGGTCTGGGCGACCGGCCCGGCGCGTCACGAGGGTGGCTCTCCCAACGTCATCGGGGCCATTGCCCTGGCGAGCGCCTGCGCCGCGATCGCACAGCACCGCGACGCGATCGAGCAGCACGAGCGCAGCCTGCTCGCCCGCCTCCGGACCGGCCTCGCCCAGCTCGACGGCGTCACGACGTACTCGATCTTCGGCGAGGACGCGGACCGCGTCGGCACCATCTGCTTCACGATCGCCGGTCTGACCTCGACGCTCGTGTCGGCCGCGCTGAGCGCCGAGTACGGCATCGGCGTCCGCGACGGCAAGTTCTGTGCCCACCTCCTGGTCGGCCACCTCCTCACCAGCGCACCCGAGCACGGTACGGCGGTCCGCGCCAGCCTCGGCCTGGGCACGACGCGGGAGCACGTCGACCGGCTCGTCAACGCCGTACGCACGCTGGCCGCCAGCGGCCCGCGCACCGAGTACGCGGAGACCGCGCACGGCTGTCAGCCGTCCGACGACCCCCGGGACCTGCACGCGCCACGCATCTGGTGACGCCAGCCTCCTACTGCTCGGGAGTACGCCTACGAAGGTGAGCAGCCAATGCCTGTAGGCCGTCCTCACTTCCGAGCCGGACATGCAGCGCCGGCGCGGGAATGACGACCGATTCATCGCTGAGCGATCCAGGTCGCGATCTGACTGCGGGTACTGAACCCCAGCTTGTCCAGGATGTGCACGACGTGCGACTCGGTCATCAGACTGCCTCCTGCTCGCGGGGGGGGTGGTGAGACCTCGAGTCCACCAGCGGCCGCCGCGAGCAGGCATCCGGCAAAATACCGATCGGCTACGGCACCTGCAGTCCGGTGTGATGGGCCGCGAACGCCAGGAGGTCCGCCCACTCCGACGCGACCATCGCGGCGGGCTTGCCGAAGCCGTGGCCGGTGTTGACCTCGACCCGGGTCAGGATCGGCGCATCCGCGGACTGGGCGTGCTGCAACGCAGCGATGTACTTGTGGCTGTGCAACGGCACCACGCGGTCGTCGTGGTCACCAGTGACGGCCAGCGTCGCCGGGTACGCCGTCCCGTCCACTACGCGATGCAGTGGCGAGTACGCGAGCAGGTCCTCGAACTGGTCGGGGTCGTCCGGCGTCCCGTAGTCGGAGGCCCACGCAGCGCCCACGGTGAACTTGTGGAAGCGCAGCATGTCCAGCACACCGACGCCGGGCAGTGCGACCTTGAAGAGGTCCGGCCGCTGGGTCATGACCGCTCCGATGAGCAGTCCGCCGTTACTGCGGCCGTGGATGGCCAGCTGGTCCGCGGTGGTGACTCCGGTCTCCTGCAGATGCGAAGCGACCGCGATGAAGTCGTCGAACACGTTCTGCTTGTTCTTGAGCCGGCCCGCGTCGTGCCACTCGCTGCCGTACTCACCGCCGCCGCGCAGGTTGGTGATGACCAGCACTCCCCCGGCTGCGAGCCACGCGGGCCAGCCGGGGCGGTAGTCGGCCTGCACCGGGATGCGGAAGCCGCCGTACCCCCACATGAGGGTCGGACGCGGCGTGTTGAAGTCCAGGTCGGACCGGGTGATCAGGAAGTAGGGCACCGCCCCAGCGACTCGTCGCTCCACCGACACCACAGGCGGGGTGTAGGCAGCCGAGCCACGGACCAGCTCGGGCAGCGCACGAGCCTCGCCTGATGCGGAGACGACGTACGACGCCGTGGGGTCAGTGACTGTGGACAGGCCCACGAAGAAGTCCGCGTGCTTCGCAGAAGCGTTCAGGCCGACCACTGCACCACCAGACACGTCTACGACCCGTGCATCGGACCCGTCGAGCGCGTAGACCGTCAGCACCGACTCTGCGTCCACCAGCGTCAGCGTGACGAACCCCTGCTCGGTCGCCTGGGTCGACTGCAGTGTCGACGAGCCCTCCGGGACCAGGTCGGTGAACGTGCCGTCCAGGGTGGACAGGACGACGCGACCGCGCGACGCGTCGCGGTCCGTCTGCAGCACGAGCTGGTCTCCGGACATGCGCACGAAGAAGATCTCGTCGACGAACTCGTCCACGACCTTGACCGGCTCACCGAGACCGTCCGACGTGATCGGGAACAGCCAGAGCTTCGTGGCCGGGTCCGTGCCCTGGGTGATGGCGGCAACGACGTACCGGTCGTCTTCGGTGACCGTCGGGGCGATGAAGATGTTGTTGTCCGGGAAGGCTAGCACCAGCACGTCCTCGGACTGCGGCGTCCCGACCTTGTGCAGCGTCAACCGGCCGCTGGCCAGCCCGCTCGTCTCAGTGCCTTCGCTGCTGCCGTCGGCGACCGGGTAATGCAGGTACAGGTAGCCGGAGCTGTCCGGCAGCCACGTCGCCTCGCTGAACTTCGACTGCGTGACCACGTCGTCCACCGGCTCGCCACTGGCGATGTCGAGCAGCCGGAACGTGGTCCAGTCGCTACCGCTCTCGTTGATGCCGTATGCGAAGTACTTGCCGTCCGGACTGACCGTGTAGCTGCCGAGCGAGTCTGTACCCGCTTCGGACAGCTTGTTCGGGTCCAGCAGCACCCGGCCGCCGGCGAGCAGCTCGTCGAGCGACTCGGCGACGAAGACGACTTCCTGCGCCTGCGTGCCGTCGTTGCGGCCGACGAAGTACCAGCCGGCCTTCTGAGCCGGTACGCCGGCGCGCGGCCGGGCCAGGATCGTGGACATGGTGGTCTGGAACCACGCTCGCTCGGCATAGCCGGACAACTCGGCCTGCGTGAACGCGTTCTGCCGCTCGACCCAGTCCTTGGTGTCGGGTGCGTCAGGATCTTCCAGCCAGCGGTACGGATCGGCGATCTGGTGCCCGTGCAACGTCTCGACCACATCGTCGCGGCGGCTCTCCGGATAGGTCATGCGGACCAACCTAACCGTCCAGCGCAACCTTCAGCAGGAGCTCGTACGTCGGTCGCGGATCGACGTCGTCGTGCCGCGCGATCCGGTGCAGGATCAGCCCTTCGGACGCGGCCGCCACCGCCCGCGCCGCCGCCCGGGGATCACTGGCGCCGAGCCGGGCCAGCACCTCGGTGGCGATGTTCTCGAGCGCCTCGCGGCCACGCGACAGCGCCGCCCGGATCTCCGCGTCGTGACTGCCCTCGAGGAACAGGATCAGCCGGGCGGTGGTCCGCACCCGGTTGACCCGGGTCAGGTAGTCGAACGCGCCGCACATGATGTCGACGAACTCCGCGGCGGTGGCCGGCGCGAACGACATACTCAGCGCCTCGGCCTCGAGCGAGGCGATCCGGTCGACGACGCCGGACAGCAGCGCGGCCCGGGTCCGGAAGTAGTTGGAGGTGGAGCCCGGAGGCAGCCCGGCGGCGGCGTCGACCCGGGCGTGGGTGAGGGCCCGCAACCCCTGGGTGCCGAGCAGTTCGACAGCCGCATCCAGGGCGCGTAGCCGCGTCGAGGTCATACCGCACTATAAACGTAGTGACAGACTACTAGGTTCGTAGTACCTTCGGGAGATGGATCGTTTCGTCGAGCTGCCAGGCCTCCGGATGCGGGTCACGGAGGCGGGCCGTGGTGAGCCCGTGCTGATGCTGCACGGATTTCCTCAGGACTCCCGGGAGTGGCGCGACGTCGTCCCCGAGATCGCTGAGCACTACCGGGTGATCTGCCCGGACCTGCGGGGCGCCGGCGAAACCGACGCGCCGGCCGACGGCTACACGAGCAGCCAACTGCAGGCGGACCTGGCAGCGCTGCTCGACGCACTCGAGCTCGACCAGGTGCACCTGGTGACGCACGACTGGTCGTCGATGCTCGGGTTCCTGTTCGCCGTGAACCATCCGGACCGGGTCGTCGACCACCTGGCGATGTCTGTCCCGCCGCCGGGCGCGAAGCTCGATCGGGGATTCCCGTTCCGGGCATTGCGGTACGGCTGGTTCAACCTGATGCTGCCGTGGCCGGGACTTGGGGCCTGGGCACTTCGCAAGACCGGTCTGGCGCGACACATGCTGCGC
Organism: Kribbella sp. NPDC026611; assembly: GCF_040638345.1. Classification (NCBI taxonomy): domain Bacteria; kingdom Bacillati; phylum Actinomycetota; class Actinomycetes; order Propionibacteriales; family Kribbellaceae; genus Kribbella; species Kribbella sp. NPDC026611. The sequence goes on along the minus strand of NZ_JBEZYC010000004.1, from coordinate 46,865 downwards.
GCACACTCGACGTCGATCTCGGCCGACGAGGCGGAAACCTTTGCCGCGCAGTTCAAGGACCCGGCGCGAGCCCGCGCGGGCTCGGCGCTGTACCGGACGTTCATCCAGCCCGAGGGGCTGCGCCTCATGCGCGCGAAGGACCAGAGCCAGGTGGTGACGCGAGTGCTGGTCGGTACCGAGGACCACATGGTGAAGCCGAACTTCGAGGGTGCGGTCGCGATCGACGGCGCCGGGCACTTCCTCGTCGACGACCGTCCGACGGTGGTCGCCGACCAGATCCTGCAGTTCCTCAAGCGGTAGATCTCGCCGTACTCCCCCGGCCCCGGCGGGCGGCATCCCGCACAGGCACCGGGAGCCGGGCAAGTACGACGGGCCCTCAGTGGTGGGCCGGGGTGAGGTCCTTGGTCCAGAGCACCTTGCCGAACAGGTTGCGCAGCGAGACCGTGAAGACGCCGGTGCGCGGGTCGATCCGGGTGTGGCCGAAGAACTGGTTCCCGCTGGCCGGCGACTGGCTCGGGAAGTCGGCGGCCTTCACGAACACCGCTTCGGGGCCGAAGGTGGGGTCGAGCTTGTTCGGGCCGAAGACACCCGCGTTGATCGGCCCGGCGACGATCTCCCAGAACGGGTCGAAGTCGGTGAACGTCGCCCGCGACGGGTCGTAGTGGTGCGCGGCCGCGTAGTGCACGTCCGCGGTCAGCCAGACCGCGTTGCGGACCTTGTGCTGCTTGAACTGGCTGAGCACCCAGGCAATCTCGTGCTCGCGGCCGCCCGGCGCGCCCGGCAGGCCGTTCGCGACCGCCTCGATCAGGTCGCCGTCCGGTACCAGCAGACCGAGCGGCATGTCGCTGGCGATCACCTTCCAGGTCGCCCGCGACGACGCGACCTCGCGGACCAGCCAGGCGGCCTGCTCGGCGCCGAGCATCGCGACCGGGCCGGCCGTCGACGGCACCGGGTTCGCGCCGCGGTACGTACGCATGTCCAGGCAGAACACGTCGAGCAGCGGGCCGTAGCTCACCTTGCGGTAGATCCGGTCCCGGCCGGAGACGTGCTCCATCGGCAGGTACTCCAGGAACGCCTTCTTCGACCGGGTCGCGAGGACGTCGACGCGCTTCTCCGTGTACCGGTCGTCGGTGAGGATCTCGCCCGGGTACCAGTTGTTCAGCGTCTCGTGGTCGTCCCACTGCGCGACCAGCGGTACTTCGGCGTACAGACCGCGCACGTTGTGGTCCATCAGGTTGTACTTGTACCGGCCGCGGAACTCGGCCAGTGTCTCGGCGACCTTCGAGACCTCCTCGGTCACCAGGTTCTTCCAGACCATGCCGTCGGCAACCTTCAGCTCGGCCGCGATCGGGCCGTCGGCGTAGATGTTGTCGCCCGAGTGCAGGAAGAAGTCCGGCCGGGTCTCGTGCATCGCCTGGTACGCGACCATGCCACCGAGGTCCGGGTTGATGCCGTACCCCTGGCCGGCGGTGTCGCCGGTGAACACGAACGACACCGGCCGGTTCCGGCCCGGCGTCGTGAACGAGCCGTCGAGGGTCTGGCCGATCCGGCCGTACGCGTCCTCGAAACCGATCCGGTAGTCGTACTGCTGGCCAGGGCGCAGACCGCGCAGCGGCAGCCGGGCGGTGAAGTCGTCGTCGGCGTCCGTCTTCGGCCCGCGCAGGCAGATCGCCTTGTCGAACCGGCCGTGGCTGGTCAGCTGGACGACCATCCGCCCGGGGCGGTCGGCACGCGCCCAGACGACGGCCGAGCTCGGCGTCACGTCGGCGCTGGCGATACCGGACGGCAGCGCGGCCCGGTCGCGGCTGACGAGGTTCGGAGCGGCGGAAGCGATGCCTGGTACGGCGAGAGTGGCGCCCGCGACGCTGGATGCGGCCAAGAGCTGGCGGCGGCTCAGTTTCATGACCCGAAGGTGCGCTCCGCTGATGACCGCGAGGTGACAGGCCGGATAACTCGGCGGCAAATCACCCCGGTCCGCTGTATCGGTACGGCGCGTGACCAGCCATGATGAGCGCGTGCGTGCACAGCAGCAGTACGTCAGTCTGTACACCGACCTCCAGCACACCGTTCGCGACCTCGGCCTGCTTCGGCGGCGGCAGGGGTACTACTTCACCCGGATGGGCGTCATCCTCGGCGTCCTGCTGGCCATCGCCGGCGGCATGGTGCTGCTGGGCGACTCCTGGTTCCAGCTGATGCTGGCCGCCGCGTTGGCGCTCGCCCTGGTTCAGGTCGCCTTCCTCAGCCACGACAGCGCGCATCGCCAGATCTTCCACTCGGCCGCGCGCAACGACTGGACCGCCCGCATCCTGGCCGGCTGCGTGCTCGGCATGAGCGTGAGTTGGTGGCGCAGCAAGCACAACCGGCACCATGGCGCGCCCAACCAGACCGACAAGGACCCGGACGTCCAGCTCAAGGCGCTGGCATTCACTCCAGACGCGGTCACGAACCGCGGACCGATCGGCCGCTGGCTGGCCGCACGGCAGGGCTGGTTCTTCTTCCCGCTCCTGACGCTCGAAGGCGTCGGTCTGCACGCATCCAGCCTGAGGCACCTGCTACGCCGCGATGCGAGCCGGCTCGACCGGATCGAGTCGGGCGTGGTCGCCGCGCGGATCTCGGTGTACGTCGCCGCGCTCTACCTGCTGCTGCCGCCCGGGAAGGCGAGCGCGTTCCTCGGTCTGCAGCTGGCGATCTTCGGCGTCTGCCTGGGCGCCGCCTTCGCGCCGAACCACAAGGGCATGCCGCTGGTCCCGGCCGGGATGAAACTCGACTTCCTCCGCCGCCAGGTGCTGACGTCGCGCAACATCCGCGGCGGCATCTTCACCGATCTCGCGATGGGCGGCCTCAACTACCAGATCGAGCACCACCTGTTCCCGAGCATGCCCCGGCCGACGCTGCGCCAGGTCCGGCCGATCGTGCGCGAGTACTGCGAGCTCCACGGCATCGCGTACGCCGAGGTCGGCCTGTTCACGTCGTACCGGATCGTCGTCGACTACCTCAACAACGTCGGCCTCCGCGCCCGCGACCCGTTCGACTGCCCGTTCGCCGCCCAGCACGGCCGTTGACTCTGACCTCGATCTAGGGTGGCCCCCATGTGGTGGGGGCTGACGTGTGCGCTGGCGGCGGCGGTCGCCTACGGCCTGGCCTCGGTGCTGCAGGCCGCGGCGGCCGCTTCGGACACGTCGTCCGACGTCAGCGCGCAGAAGGTCGTCATCCGGCCCCGGTTCCTGCTCGGCATCGGGCTGGACGTCGTCGGCTTCGCCTTGCAGATGGTTGCCTTGCAGGTGCTGCCGCTGTTTGTGGTCCAGTCCGCACTGGCGGCCAGCCTGGCGGTGACCGCGGTGGCGGCGCTGACACTGGGCGTCAGGCTGGGCCAGCGGGAGTGGCTGGCGGTCGGGGCGGTCTGTCTCGGGCTGGGTCTGCTCGGCGTCTCGGCCAGCAGCGAGGGCAGCACCACGGTCGGGCACCGCTTCCACCTGATGCTGATCGCTGCGGTGGCGCTGCTCGCCATCGCGACGGCCTCGCTGCGCATCGTGCCCCGGCGGCTGCACACGCCGCTCCTCGGGCTGATCGCCGGGCTCGGGTTCGGGGTCGTCGCCATCTCGGGGCGGACCATTCCCAGCCTCAAGCCGGCGGAGCTCATCACCCAGCCGGCCACCTACACGGCCATCGTCGGCGGCGCACTGGCGATGCTCTGCTACGCCGCGGCGCTCCAGCGCGGTGGCGTCACGACAGCGACCGCGATGCTGGTCGTCGGCGAGACCGTCTTCCCCGCGCTCGTGGGACTCGTGGCCCTCGGCGATCGGCCGCGGGCCGGCTACAGCGTTGTGGCTGTCATCGGATTCGCGCTCGCGGTCGCGGCTGCGTTGCTGCTGGCCCGCTTTGGCGAGCCCGCCCGAACGGTCAGCTCGGCGGCGGGATCTCCCCCGAGCCACGAATCGTCAGCTTGACCGGGACCCGGACGGTTCGGCCCGGCCGGTGCGGCTCGGGAAGCCGCTCGGTCATCAGCTGGATCGCGGTCCGCGCCATCACGTCGGCGGACTGCGCGACCGCGGTCAGGCCGGGGCTGAGCAGGTCGCCGAGGGCCAGGTCGTCGAACGACACCAGCGCCACCTGATCTCGCCGGCCGGCGAGCCCACGCAGTACCTCTGCCGTCGTCATGTTGTTTGCCGAGAGCAACGCGGTGGCCGGCTCGGGCCGGTCGAGGACGGCCGAGAGCGTGATGCCGATGCCTTCGGTGGTCGGCTCGGACAGGTGCACCAGGTCCTCGTCGACCTCGATCCGATGCCGGGCCATCGCCGCCCGATAGGCGACCACGCGCTCCCGGGCGGTGAAGATCCGCTCGTCGTCACCGAGGTACGCGATCCGGCGGTGGCCCTGGCGGACCAGGTGGTCGATCGCCTGGTCGATGCCGCCGGCGTTGTCCGCGAGTACGGCGTCCGCCTCGATGCCGTGCGCGGGACGGTCGATCGTGACGACCGCCATCCCGGCGTCGACGTGCGGCGCGAGGTACTCCTGGGTCTCACCGATCGGCGCCATGATCAGCGCGTCCGGCCGGCGGGCGACGAACTCCAGGCAGACGTCCCGCTCGCGCTCCGGGTCCTCGTCGGTCAGCCCGATCATCACGACCGAACCGGACGTCCGGGCCCACAGCTCGACCGCCCGGCCGAGCGAGGCGAAGAACGGGTCGCCGATGTCGCGGATCACCACGGCGATGGTCCCGGTCTTGCCGCGGCGCAACATCCGGGCGCTCTCGTTCGGCGTGTAGTTGAGGTCCTTGATCGCGGCCTGGACCTTCGCGGTCAGCTCCGGGCTGACGTTCGGCTCCTCGTTGACCACCCGGGAGACGGTCTTCAGTGCGACCCCCGCCCGGGCGGCAACCTCTTTCATGGTGGGCCGGCGCTGCCCAACGCCATTCGTCCCGTTGATCGTCATCGCCGGCCTCTCTCCCCTGTAGCTCAGCTCAGCTTTCCACGACGACCGGGATGATCATCGGGCGGCGGCGGTGGGTGTCACTGACCCACTTGCCCACCACCCGGCGGATCACCTGCTGCAGCTGGTACATGTCGTCCACGCCGCCGCCGATCGCCTTCTCGATCTCCGCCTCGATCTTCGGCTTCAGGTCGTCGAAGACAGTGTCGTCCTCGGCGAACCCGCGCGCCTGGATCTCCGGACCGGCGGTCAACTTGCCGGTGACAGAGTCCATCACGGCGATCACCGAGATGAAACCCTCGTCGCCGAGAATCCGCCGGTCCTTCAGCGAGGTCTCGGTGATGTCGCCCACAGTCGAGCCGTCCACGAAGACGTACCCGCAGTCGACCTTGCCGGCCACGACCGCCTTGCCCTCGATCAGGTCGACCACCACGCCGTCCTCGACGACGACCACGTTCTCCGCCGGTACGCCGGTCTGGATCGCGAGGTCCGCGTTCGCGTGCAGGTGCCGTACTTCGCCGTGCACGGGCATCACGTTGCGCGGTTTGACGATGTTGTAGCAGTACAGCAGCTCGCCGGCACTGGCGTGACCGGACACGTGGACGAGGGCGTTGCCCTTGTGGATGACGTTCGCCCCGTGCCGGATCAGGCCGTTGATCACCCGGTACACCGAGTTCTCGTTGCCGGGGATCAGGGAGGACGCCAGTACGACGGTGTCGCCGCGCTGGAGGTGGACGACGTTGTGGTCGTTCGCCGCGATCCGGGACAGCGCCGACATCGGCTCGCCCTGCGAACCGGTGGAGACGAGGACCACGCGCTCCGGCGGGTAGTCGTCCAGCTCACGCATGTCGATCAGCGTGTCGCCGGGGACAGTCAGGAAGCCGAGGTCGCGGGCCACGCCCATGTTGCGGACCATCGAGCGGCCGACGTACGCCACCTTGCGGTTGTGCTTCACCGCCGCGTCCATGACCTGCTGGACGCGGTGCACGTGCGAGGCGAAGCAGGCCACGATGATGCGCTGGTTCCTCGCCTTGGTGAAGACCCGGTCCAGCACCGGGGCGATGTCGCGCTCGTGGGTGGTGAACCCCGGGACCTCGGAGTTCGTCGAGTCGACGCAGAACAGGTCCACGCCCTCCTCGCCGAGCCGGGCGAACGCGCGCAGGTCGGTGATCCGGTTGTCCAGCGGCAACTGGTCCATCTTGAAGTCACCGGTGTGCAGGACCAGGCCGGCCGGGGTCCGGATCGCGACCGCGAGCGCGTCCGGGATCGAGTGGTTCACCGCGACGAACTCGCAGACGAACGGGCCGATCTGGAGCTTCTCGCCCTCGACCACGGTCTGCTGCGGCACGTTGCGGTGCCGGTGCTCCTTCAGCTTGCCCTCGAGCAGCGCGAGCGTGAGCTGCGACCCGACGATCGGGATGTCGCCCCGCTCACGCAGCAGGTAGGGCAACCCGCCGATGTGGTCCTCGTGGCCGTGCGTCAGGACGACCGCCACGACGTCGTCCAGCCGGTGCCGGATCGGTTCGAAGTCCGGCAGGATCAGATCCACGCCGGGCTGGTTCTCGTCCGGGAAGAGTACGCCGCAGTCCACGATCAGCAGCTTGCCGTCGTACTCGAACACGGTCATGTTCCGGCCGACCTCGCCGAGGCCGCCGAGCGGGATGACCCGCAAAGCGCCCGGAGCGAGGGGTCCGGGCGCGGAGAGATCTGGATGGGGATGGCTCATGCAATCAGTCCTGCCGTCTTGAGGTCGGTGGTGAGCCAGTCCACTTGCTCGGCGGTCGCCTCAACCAACGGCGACCGGAGCGTCGCGTGCTCGATGACGCCGGCCAGCTTGAGCGCGGCCTTCACCATGATGGCGCCCTGGGTCCTGGTCATGATCGTCTCGACGGCGGGCACCAGCCGTCGATCGATCTCCTGCGCGGTGGCGAGGTCGCCGGCCACCACGGCGTCGATCAGTTGCCGGTACTCCGGGCTCGCGACGTGCGCCACGACACTCGCAATACCGACGGCGCCGACCGCAAGCGAGGCGAGGTTCAGCTCGTCGGCACCGCAGTAGTAGAACAGATCGGTGTTCGCCAGCACCTTGGTGGTCCCGGCCAGGTCGCCCTTGGCGTCCTTCACCGCGACGATCCGGGCGTGCTCGGCGAGCGCGATCAGCGTGTCGGTCTTGATCTCGACCCCCGACCTGCTCGGGATGTCGTACAGCATGTTCGGCAGGCCGGTGGCGTCCGCGACCGCGGTGAAGTGCGCGCGGAGGCCCTCCTGCGGGGGCTTGTTGTAGTACGGCGTGACGACCAGCAGGCCGTCCGCACCGGCCGTCTCGGCCTGCTTCGCGCACTCGATCGTGTGCGCGGTGTCGTTGGTGCCGACGCCGGCGACCAGCTTGGCGCGGTCGCCCACCGCCTCCTTGACAGCCGCGATCAGCTGGACCTTCTCCTGGTCGGAGGTGGTCGGGGCCTCGCCGGTCGTCCCGTTCAGCACGAGCGCGTCGTTGCCGCGATCGACCAGGTAACCGGCGAGCTTCTGGGCGGCGTCGAGATCGAGCGAACCATCAGGCCGGAACGGCGTGACCATCGCGGTCGTCAGACGACCGAAGGGCAGCGCCCGTGCGGGGCTGGAAGCTGGCGAAGACATGAGGCTCAGAATATCGCTCTCACGCCTCGGAGATATGAGTAGGCCTGGTGGCTGTCCGCTCGGGGGTCCGGGCAGCCACCAGGCTCACTCGTCCTATCGGGCCGACCCAGGAGATCGTTACACCTTCCGCCAAAAAAATCCGGAAAAACTTCTGCGACCACGGACTGTTGATCAGCGGTGACTCTTGGTAGAGAAATCCGACTGACCCTGCCCGTTTCTACGCTTGCGCAACCGAGCGAAGGACAGCCTATGTCGTATCCGCCGGCAGGCGCCCCGAACCGGTCCGGCGTGCATTCCGTACTGCGGGCGATCGCCGAACACGCCGGGGATCCAGGACTTGCGGATCGGCCGGTACGGGTCGGGCGTAGGACCGGCGTCGCGCCAGATGGCTCCTACCGCATCTTCCGGCGCCACGCGCGACCGATCCAGGCCCTGGCCGCGGCGGCCGGGCGGCGGCCGGGTGGGCTGACCCGCCTCCGGGGCCGTCTCGCGCTGCGTGCCGTTGGCCGTGCGGTCGCGCAGCACGCCATGGCCGCTACCCAGCTGGGCGACAACGACCCAGCGCGACAGGCCACGGAGGCCACCATCGCCCGGGGTCTCCCGAAGGCCTGGACCGACGCCAACATCAATGAGGCCGTCAGCACACTGCCCTGGGCCCAGGCGGCCGGACGGATCAAGTCGTCCACCTGGGAGCCGGCCGTCGACCGCAGCATTCACGATCAGCTCGCGGTCGACGCGCTGGCCGACAAGCTCGGCGAGACCTCAGGACTGAGTAGGGCCGAGGCGCTCCAACGACTGTTGCGTAGCGGGGAGCGGACACAGGAGGCGGTGTCAATCGCGACGGGTCAGCCCAGCTCGGTAGGACCTGAGCAGGATCCCCTGCGGCGTCAGGCCGGCCTCGAACTCGCCAGGAACTTCCAGCGTACGGCGAACCCAGCAACCGGCCGACTGTCTACGGGCCGGGTCGGAACGGACAGGAGAACGGCCGTTGACATCACCTGGCATCTGTCCGGGCTCAGTGACCCGCTAGCCAGATCGAGGTGTTGTCGAAGACCTGCTGGACGGTCTGGAGGCCGCCTGGAAGCAGGAGCACGCCGGCGACCACCAGGGTGGGCACGACCAGAAAATGCTCGACCCAACTTCCGGTGCGGAAGCGGAGCAGTCTGGGGAGGCGGAGCTCGTACCAGGTCTCGCCGCGGATCGGCAGCGGCCAGAGCCAGGGGCAGCCGGAGCGGGTGAGGCTGTCGCCGAGACAGTGCACGAACATGCCGAGCGCTACCGCTACACCGATCCAGCCACCGATCTGGCTGAGGCCGTGCTGTACGGCGTCTGCTGGGCCTGGCAGGGCCGTCGAGGGACCGAACACGGACCAGCCGGCGGCAGCTAACACGGCTAGGACGATCCAGTCGCCCAGGACGTCGGCTGCCAGCACCAGACCGGTCACCGCGACCGCCAGCACCGCCCACTTGCCCCGGTCGCCCAGGCTGGCCGCCAGCATCCCCAGCAGGATCGCCGCCACCAGCGTGTGCGTCGCATGCCGATGCTTCCCAGCGGTGTCCTCGTCTCGCGGCCCCTTGGTCAGCCGGTAAAGCACCCCGCTGAACGCCCGCACCACCGCGGACACAGCCTCGGTCAACGGCCCCAGCAACCGCGAGGCACTGGCTCCCGGGTGATCCAGATCCGGCACCAACGCATAGCCGGCAGTAGCAGCCGCAAACGGCACCACCTCGGTCCACGAGGTCAGCCCGACGAGCGGTGCCACCACCAACCCGGCGCACCACCCCGACAGCGCATGCGACCGCCCCATCATCCGACGCCTCACCCCTCCTGATGAGCTTCCATCCTCTCCCACCACTCACACCGGTCACACCAGCCACGCTGGTTGAGCACGACTTTGCATAATCATTCAGGGTGGTGCATACTTTTCCTGTGTCCAAGGTGCTTACTTCTTTGCCGGTTGGTGAGCGGGTCGGGATTGCCTTCTCCGGGGGTCTCGACACGTCGGTCGCGGTTGCGTGGATGCGGGACAAGGGGGCGGTGCCGTGCACGTACACGGCTGACATCGGGCAGTACGACGAGCCCGACATCGCCTCGGTGCCCGCGCGTGCGACGGCGTACGGCGCGGAGATCACCCGCCTCGTCGACTGCCGCGCGGCGCTGGTCGAGGAAGGGCTGGCCGCGCTCGCGTGCGGGGCGTTCCACATCCGGTCGGCGGGGCGGACGTACTTCAACACCACCCCGATCGGTCGCGCGGTGACCGGCACGCTGCTGGTCCGGGCGATGCTCGACGACGACGTACAGATCTGGGGTGACGGGTCGACGTTCAAAGGCAACGACATCGAGCGCTTCTACCGGTACGGCCTGCTCGCGAACCCGCAGCTGCGGGTCTACAAGCCGTGGCTGGACGCGCAGTTCGTGCACGAGCTCGGCGGCCGCAAGGAGATGTCGGAGTGGCTGGTCGCGCACGGGCTGCCGTACCGCGACTCCACCGAGAAGGCGTACTCGACCGACGCGAACATCTGGGGCGCCACCCACGAGGCGAAGACGCTCGAGCACCTCGACACCGGGGTCGAGACGGTCGACCCGATCATGGGCGTCGCGCACTGGGACCCGGCGGTCGTCATCGAGGCCGAGGACGTGACGATCGGGTTCGAGCAGGGCCGGCCGGTGACGATCAACGGCAAGGAGTTCGGCTCGGCGGTCGACCTGGTGCTGGAGGCGAACGCGATCGGCGGCCGGCACGGTCTCGGCATGTCGGACCAGATCGAGAACCGGGTGATCGAGGCGAAGTCGCGGGGCATTTACGAGGCGCCCGGGATGGCGTTGCTGCATGCGGCGTACGAGCGTCTGGTGAACGCGATCCACAACGAGGACACGCTGGCGAGCTACCACACCGAGGGGCGGAAGCTAGGGCGGCTGATGTACGAAGGTCGTTGGCTCGACCCACAGTCGCTGATGATCAGGGAGTCGCTGCAGCGGTGGGTCGGTACGGCGGTCACCGGGTCGGTGACGTTGCGGCTGCGGCGCGGCGAGGACTACTCGATCCTCGACACCACGGGGCCGGCGCTGAGCTACCACCCCGACAAGCTGTCGATGGAGCGGATCGAGGACTCAGCCTTCGGCCCGGTGGACCGGATCGGTCAGCTGACCATGCGGAACCTGGACATCGCGGATTCGCGGGCCAAGCTGGAGCAGTACGCCGGGCTCGGCATGTTCGGCTCGTCCAACCCGGCGCTGGCCTCCTCAACCAACCTCATCGGCGAACTCCCCACCGGCGGCGCCGAAGCCATCGCCTCCCGCGGCGCAGCCACCGAAGAAGACGTCCTACTGGACCGCGCCGCCATGGAATCCGGCACCGACTAACCCACAGCCCGGTCTCCTCGAGATGGGAGACCGGGCTGCTGTCTTTTGCTGGCGGTACGGCTTGAAAGCAGCCGAACCTGAGCGCCGATCCTGCACCCCTGGCCAACCGTTTGCCTGCGCGGCCGGGCGGCTTTGCCTTGACCACCTACGCTGCGGCCGAAACCGAAGTCCCCACGAGCCCGGCTACCGGTGGTCGGGTTCGGCGGGGGTTCGGCGGCGGCTTGTCGGTGCGGCCGGGCGGCTTTGCTTTCACCACCTAGGCTGCGGCCGAAAACGAAGGACCACAGGAGCCCGCCTGCTGAGGGTTGGGTTGGGTCGGCGCCCAGGCGGCCGTTGGTCCGTGCGGCCGGGTGACTTCGTTTGCACCAGCTACGCTGCGGCCGAAAGCCGAAGTACCAGAGGAGGCTGCCTACTGGGGTTGGGTCCGGCGGCCGCCAGCCGATTCCCTGCCCTGGCTTTTCTGCCCGCACTGTCTTTCCTGCCTGCACTGCCTTCCGTGCACTGGCTGGGCTGGGTTGGGTTAGGCGTCGTAGTCGAGGGTTACTTGGGGGGTGGTGGGGTGGGATTGGCAGGTTAGGACGTAGCCGGCTCGGAGTTCGTCGGGTTCTAGGGCCCAGTTGGTGTCCATGCGGACCTTGCCTTCGAGGACCTTGGCTCGGCAGGTGCCGCAGACGCCGCCTTTGCAGGCGAAGGGGGCGTCGGAGCGGACGGCCAGCGTGGCGTCCAGGACTGCTTTCGAGTGTTCGGCGAGGGGGAAGGTTGAGCGGCGGCCGTCGAGGATGACGGTGACCTGGGCGGCGTTTTCGTCGGTGGCGACCTCTTCGACGAGGGGCTTCGGGGCCTCGTCGCCTACGTGGAAGAGTTCGGCGTGAACGTGTTCGCGATGCACGCCCTCCGCGAGGAGGAGTTCCTGGGCGCCGATCACCATCGCGTACGGACCGCACAGGAACCACTCGTCGACCGAGTCCAGCGGGAGGATCGTCGAGAACATCCGCTGCAGCCGGTCCGCGTCGATGCGGCCGCTGAAGAGCTCGACCTCGGTGGTTTCGCGGGACAGGACGTGGACGAGGTGGAAGCGTTCGGCGTACCGGTCCTTCAGGTCGGCGAGCTCGTCGGCGAACATGACCGAGCCGGCGGTGCGGTTGCCGTAGAGCAGGGTGACGCGGCTCGCGGGCTCGACCGAGAGGATCGTGGCGACCAGCGAGAGGACCGGGGCGATGCCGCTGCCCGCCGCGACGAACGCGTAGTGGTTGGCGTTGGCCGGGTCGAAGGTGGTGCCGAAGCGGCCGAGCGGGGTCATCACCTCGAGCTCGTCGCCGATCTTGAGTTCGTTGGCGGCGTACGCCGAGAACTCGCCGCCGGGGATGCGCTTCACGCCGATCCGCAGGATGCCGGAGCCGGCCGGGGAGCAGATCGAGTAGCTGCGGCGGACCTCCTCGCCGGCACGGCGGATGGTGAGGTGCTGGCCTGCGGTGAACTCGTACTCCCCCGCCAGGTCGGCCGGCACCTCGAAGGTGATCGCGACCGAGTCGTCGGTGATCGCGTCGATCGCCCGCACCTTGAGGGGGTGGAAGGTGGCGCGTCGTCTGGGGGGCGCGGTCGTCATCTAGATCGCCTTGAAGTGGTCGAAGGGCTCTTTGCAGGCGTTGCAGCGCCAGAGGGACTTGCAGGAGGTGGAGCCGAAGTGGCTGAGCTCTGTCGTGTCCGGGGAACCGCAGAGGGGGCAGCGAATGCTCAACTTGAGCAGGATCGGACCGCCGGCCGGGCTGCCTGTGCTGGGGGGTGGGGCTATGCCGTACTCGAGGAGCTTGGTTTTGCCGGAGTCTGTCATCCAGTCGGTGGTCCAGGGGGGTGAGAGGACCGTTTCCACCCGGCCGTCTACGTGCAGGGACTGGAGCGTCAGTTCTACCTCGTGGCGGATGAGGTCCATGGCGGGGCAGCCGGAGTACGTCGGGGTGATGGTGACGACTACCTGGTCCGCCTCGTGGTGGAGGCCGCGGAGGACGCCCAGGTCGGCGATGGTGAGGACGGGGACCTCAGGGTCGGGGACCTCGCCGACGGCTTCGAGGATCTCGGCGTCGGTCACCATGTCGCACCTGGGTGGGAGCGGGCTACATGCTGGAGCTCAGCGAGCAGGTACCCCATGTGCTCGGTATGGCGACCGCTGCGACCACCTGTGTGCTGGTACGTCGACGACGGTCGCCCACACGTGGACTGGTCGATGACGTCGAGGACCCGATCGGTCCAAGCACCCCGAAGCGAAGAAGGATCGACGGCGACGGACAGGCGTTGCACCAGCTCGTCGGACTCGAAGAGCTCCGCCGTGTAGGGCCACAGCGCATCCAGCCCCGCCTGCATGCGCGCATGGCTCTCGTCGGTCCCGTCGCCCAGCCGCAGGACCCACTGAGTCGCGTGGTCGACGTGGTACGCGACCTCCTTCACCGCCTTCCCCGCCACCCCCGCCAGCGTCTCGTCGGCGCAGGTCCGCAGCTCGTCGTACAGCAGGTGCTGGTACGTCGCGAAGTACAGCAGCCGCGCCATCGCGTGGCCGAAGTCGCCGTTCGGCAGCTCGCACAGCTGCACGTTCACGAACTCCCGCTCGTCCCGGAAGTACGCCAGCGCGTCCTCGGTCCGCCCGGACAGCGACCCGGCGTACTGCAGCAGCGACCGCGCCTGCCCGAGCTGATCCAGGCCGATGTTGCCGAGGGCAACGTCCTCCTCGAGCTGCGGCGCGGCGGCGATCCACTCGGCGGTCCGCTGCGCCGCGATCAGCGCGTCGTCACCGAGCCGGAGGGCGTACGCAACGAGGTCGTTCACAGGTGCTCGACACCTTCCGGGACCTGGTAGAACGTCGGGTGCCGGTAGACCTTGTCGCCGGCCGGGTCGAAGAACTCGTCTTTCTCGTCGGGCGAGGACGCGGTGATGTCGGCCGCCCGCACGACCCAGATCGACACGCCTTCCTGCCGTCGCGTGTACACGTCCCGCGCGTTCCGCAACGCCATGGTCGCGTCCGGAGCGTGCAGACTCCCCACATGCGTGTGCGACAGGCCGCGCCGCGACCGCACGAACACCTCCCACAGCGGCTCGACACTCATGCGACAGCCTCCGTCGAGCGAGGAGCCTGCTTGGCCGCGTACGCCGCAGCCGCCTCGCGCACCCAGGCCCCGTCCTCGTGCGCCTTCACCCGATGCGCCAGCCGCTGCGCGTTACACGGCCCGTTGCCCTTCACCACGTCGTACAGCTCCGTGTAGTCAGGCTCGGTGAACCGGTAGTGCCCGTCCTCGTACACCAGTCCGTCGTCAGGGACACGCAACCCCAGTACGTCGGCCTGCGGCACGGTCATGTCGACGAACCGCTGCCGCAGCTCGTCGTTGCTGTGCCGCTTGATCCCCCACGCCATCGACTGCTCGGAGTGCGTCGACGCCGCGTCCGGCGGACCGAACATCATCAGCGACGGCCACCACCAGCGGTCCAGCGCGTCCTGCGCCATCGCCTTCTGCGCCTCGGTGCCGTTGCACAGCGTGTAGAGGATCTCGAACCCCTGCCGCTGGTGGAACGACTCCTCCTTGCACACCCGGACCATGGCCCGCGCGTACGGCCCGTACGAGCACCGGCACAGCGGAACCTGGTTGACGATCGCGGCGCCGTCCACCAGCCAGCCGATCGCGCCGATGTCGGCCCAGGTCAGCGTCGGGTAGTTGAAGATACTGGAGTACTTCTGCCGCCCGCTGTGCAGCAGGTCGAGCAGGTCGGCGCGGTCCACGCCGAGCGTCTCGGCCGCGGCGTACAGGTACAGCCCGTGGCCGGCCTCGTCCTGCACCTTGGCCATCAGGATCGCCTTCCGGCGCAGCGACGGCGCCCGGCTGATCCAGTTGCCCTCCGGCTGCATGCCGATGATCTCGGAGTGCGCGTGCTGCGCGATCTGCCGGACGAGGGTCTTGCGGTACCCCTCCGGCATCGCGTCCCGCGGCTCGATCCGGCCGTCGGCGTCGATGGTCGCCTGGAAGCTGTCCATGCCGTCAGCATATGTGACACTTTTTCTCAGAATCAACGTCAGGTGTCACAAAGGTGGTGATGGACCCACCGCCGGAGTGGGTTCAGCCCACTGGGTGGGGCGGCTGCGGCAGGCGAGGATCGAGTTAACAGTTCAAGGCCTGCACAGTTTTGGAGATCTCGTGACCAGCACCCAGACCCTCCCGGCCGTCGACCACCGCGGCCCGGTCACCGGCAAGGAACGCGCGCTCGCCCCGGACCTGATCCGCGGCGCGATGCTGCTGCTGATCGGCCTCGCGAACAGCGCGAACTTCGCGTTCGCCGGCCAGCCCGGCGTGGCGACCTCCCCGCACGGCTTCGAACGCGTGCTCAACCTCCTCAAACTTACCTTCGTCGACGCCCGTGCCTACCCGGTCTTTGCGGTGATGTTCGGCTACGGCCTGGTCCAGCTCGCCCGGCGGCAGCGCGCCTCCGGTGCGACGCCAGGTGCGGTCCGCCGGATCCTGCTCAAGCGCAACGCCTGGCTGATCGCCTTCGGCGTGGCCCACGCGACCTTGCTGTACTTCGGCGACTTCCTCGGGGCCTACGGCATCGTCGGCATCATCTGCACGCTGTTCCTGCTGAACCGTGGCGACAAGTTCCACCGGATCATCGTCCGCATCTGGGTGTTCGAGATCTGCTACGTCCTCTTCACTGCCGCCCAGGCCGTGGTCGCCGTACTCACCAGCGACGGTCCGGCGCACCAGCTCACCAACGAGCCCAACCCCTCGCTGGCTGCCACGTCGTACGGCGCCAGCGTGGTCGCCCGGCTGCACGAGTACCCGCTGCACACCGCCACCGTGGTCGGCTTCATCATGGTCGTCTGGCTCGGCATCTGGGCCGCCCGCAAGCAGATCCTCGAGCACCCGGCCGCGCACAAGACCCTGCTGACCCGGGTAGCGGTCGTCGCACTCGGCATCACCTTCCTGGGCGGGCTGCCGCTCGCACTGGTCGGCGCCGACGTGCTCCACGTCGACCAGGACGCCGTCAACGCGCTCAGCACCCTCTCGCACATCAGCGGCATGTTCGGTGGCCCCGGGTACGTCGCCCTGTTCGGTCTGCTCGTCGCTCGTATCAGCAAGCTCTCCCTGCCGGTCCGTGCGATCTCCGCCCTCGGCCAGCGCTCGCTCTCGGGGTACCTGTTCCAGTCGGTCAGCTGGATGGTCCTGCTCGCGCCCTTCACGCTGGACCTCCGGCTCGGCAGTACGGCGTACACCGCGGCGCTGATCGCGATCGGCGTCTGGGTCACCTCGGTGCTCGGGGCGTACGCGATGAGCAAGCGGTCGTACCGCGGTCCGGCCGAGACCCTGCTGCGGCGTCTCGTCTACTGACTTGGGAGGATGACGTCCATGAGCGACTTCGGCGTACCGGAACCCGCCAACCTGTCCGATCTGTCGGGTCCGTCCGACGGCGCGACCCCGGTGGCGGAGACGAGCGTCCGGCTCGCGCTCCCCGCCGAGGCGAACGCCATCGGCGAGATCCAGGTCGCGGCGTGGCGGGTTGCGTACGCGGGCCTGCTGCCGGCCGAGGTCCTTGCCGATCTGAACCCGGCGCAGTTCGCGGCTCAGTGGCGGGCCGCCCTGCTCGCGCCGGGTGAGGCACGCAACCGGGTGCTGGTGGCCCTGGCCGGACGGACCCTGGTCGGCTTCGCGGCCATCACCCCCTCGGACGACCCGGACGCCGACCCGCAGCGCGACGCCCTGGTCGCCGAGCTCGCGGTCAAGCCCGAGGCCACCCGGAACGGGCACGGCTCGCGGCTCCTCAACGCGGTCGTCGACACGGTCCGCGCCGACGGGTTCGGCCGGGTGACCGTGTGGGTGAACTCGACCGACGACGTACTCCGCGCCTTCTACACCGAAGCCGGCTGGGCCCCGGACAGCGCGCACCGCGAGCTCGACCTGTACGGCGACGAGTCCGTCCGGATCAAGCAGATCCGGCTACACGCCGACCCCAGCCCGATGTAGGTCCCGCAGTACGCCGATCTCCCCGCCGTGATGCATGACCTCCCGGTTGATGTGGGTGATCAGACCGAGCATCGGGTCGTCGGCGAAGTACGCACCTCGCGGTCCGAGCGGCTGCCACAGCTGGTCCTTGTCGAGCGCCCGGATCGCGTCGTGCCACCGGGTGTACCAGTGCTGCAGGAACTCCAGCCCTTCGTCCGCGGTCCGTGGTAACTCGGCCGGGACGTGCCGCGGGTCGAACATGTCCGCGTTGTCCGGGTTGTCGGCGAAGAAGGTGTTCACCCGGATCGCGAAGCAGCCCACGCCGATGTGCACCATCCGCCAGGCGATCGTGGTCATCGGCTCCGGGTCCGGCACCGGATCCGCGAGCTCGTAGACCATCTGTCCGCTGCCGTCCGGGCGGACCGACCACATGCCCGCGGCCGGCTCCCAGAAGAACTCCTCGTCGGTCAGCCCCTGCAGCCGCGGCCACAGGTGCATGTCCCAGTAGAACTCGAGCTGCCCGATCAGCAAGTCGCCACAGTGCGCCATACCGAGGACCTTACGACCGGGCTCGGACAAACCCCGGGCATGCGATTCTGACCCGCATGACACAGGTCGAGGTGAACGACGTCGGGGACATGGTCCTCACCGAGGCGGCCGCGATGCGCGCGCTCGCCGACCCGGCGCGGCTCGCGCTGGTGGACCGGCTGACCCGCGGCGGTACGGCGACAGCCGCCGAGCTCGGCGAGCAGATCGACGACGTGCAAAGCCATCTCGACGCCCTCGCCGCCGTCGGCCTCGTCGTCCCGGACGGCGACGGGTGGAAGACCCCCGGACGCGGGCTGTACTTCGAGATCCCGGACTCGGGACCGGAGGACGTCCAGCGAGCCGCCCGTGAGCTCAGCAACGCGATGCTGCTGAACTACGAGCAGGTGCCGCGCGACTGGGTCGAGGGGACCGAGCCGGGGCTGGACCTGGGCTGGGCCCGGGCGGCCGGTCTGTTCAACGCCGGTATGTCCGTGACGGCCGACGAACTGCGCCTGATCCAGGAGGACCTGGAGACGCTCCTCAAGCCGTACCTGAACCGCACCGAGCCACCGGCCGGCAGCCGCCGGGTCCGGATGCTCGCGTACTTCCTTCCACCGGGCGCATAACCAGGCTCGCCGGGGGTGGTGCTCGACCACTCGCGGTAGGCATGACAGATTGTCACGGTCCGATTACGTGTGGCGATCCGCTGGAGTCTGCATGAAGTACCTCACCCTGGCCGTCGGCCTAGGGCTGTCCGCTGTTGCCGTTCTCGTCGTACCGGGGTCTGGTGCGACCGCCTCGATGCAACAGGCCACCGTGGTCGACAGACCGCATCCGGTGGCCAACAGGTACCTCCAGCAGATACCGAAGTGGACGCAGTGCGGTGACGAGGAGATGCGGACGTACTGTGCCAAGATCACCGTCCCGCGGGACTGGGCGAACCAGTACGCCGGCAACGACCTCCAGATCGCCGTCAGCAAGGTCGCCCCGGCCAAGGGCAAGCCGAGCCGGGTCGTCTTCGGCAACCCGGGTGGACCCGGTGCGGCGGGTCTCGGCATGGCGCCGTACCTCGCCGGCCAGGCACCGCTGGCCAAGGACCACCTCGCGGTCGGCTTCGACCCGCGCGGTACCGGCGACAGCACCCAGATCAGCTGCGACGGCGCACCGACGTACTCGATGGACGCCCGCGACCGCACCCCGGGCAACCAGGAGCTGACCGCGGCGGCGTCCCGGATGGTGCAGCCGTACTGCGAGAGCCAGTCCCGCGACCTGCTCCCGTACATCACCACCGCTCAGACCGTGCAGGACATGGACCTGATCCGGCAGCTGCTCGGCTTCGACCGGATCGACTACGTCGGGTACTCCGGCGGCACCTGGCTCGGCGCGTACTACCAGACCTACTTCCCCAGCCACGTCGGCCGCTTCGTGCTGGACTCGAACACCGACTTCACCGGCAGCTGGCTGAACACGTTCGTCAGCCAGCCGCAGGCCTTCGAGCGCCGCTTCCGGGAGGACTTCGCACCCTGGGCGGCGAAGTACGACAGCCAGCTGCACCTCGGCACGTCGCCCGGCCAGGTCGTCCGGGTCTACGAACGGCTACGCAGAGCGCTCAAGGAGCAGCCGGCGGTCGAGGAGTTCATGGACGCCGGGGTGAAGGTCAGCTACGACCAGAACACCCTCGACGAGATGGTCGCCGGGGATTTGTATACAAAACTCGACTTTCATTCGCTGGCCGCCGACCTGGCATTTCTGCGCGACCTTTCCGCGGCCCAGGCAAAAGGCGGTCCGCAGGCCGCGCAACGGCACGTGAACGCACTGTCGGCGGACCGTCAGCGCCAGCTCGTGCAGCGCGCGAACCGGGTCCCCGTCGGGATGCGCCCCTTCGGCCACGTGGTCGGTGAGGACGACTCCGAGGACGCGACCTTCACCGCGATCACGTGCAACGACACGACCTGGCCGCAGGGCCGCGAGTACGGCGAGCAGCTCGCCGCGCGGCTCGGTCCGCACTTCCCGCTGGTCGGCTGGACGATG
This sequence comes from Kribbella sp. NPDC026611, assembly GCF_040638345.1. Taxonomy (NCBI): domain Bacteria; kingdom Bacillati; phylum Actinomycetota; class Actinomycetes; order Propionibacteriales; family Kribbellaceae; genus Kribbella; species Kribbella sp. NPDC026611. Next base: position 27,402 of record NZ_JBEZYC010000004.1, on the reverse strand, counting down.
ACGCAGAACCCGTGCTTCTACTGGAACCGCCCGAACCTGACGATGCCGACACCGACCGGCAAGGGCCTGCCGACAACGCTGATGGTGCAGTCGGTCCACGACCCGGCCACCAGCTACTCGCTCGCCGTCGCCGCCCACCAGCGGTACGCCGGCTCGCGGCTGCTGACCGTCACCCGCGAAGGCGACCACGGCATCTACGGCGGCGTGAACAAGTGCGCGGACCGGATCGTCAACACGTTCCTCACCACCGGCAAGGCACCGGCCAAGGACGCCAGGTGCGTCGGCGAAGGGATCCCCGCACCGGACGCGGCCGAGCCGGGGCTCGAGGAAGCCACCGGATACCACCACGGTGCGCCGTTGCGCCGGATAGCGGGATTCACGAAAGCCGTCTCCGGATATCTGCACTGAGCGATCGTTTGCCCTGCCCCGGACGGACAGCAATTTCGCCGGAATTTCCCCTACGCACGGACAGATTGTGGTCACGGTCGGCGAAATTCCCGCCGGACTTTCGTTGTCAGGACATATTTGTCAGGGCGATGTCAGGGTTCCGTCCCTGTGCGACGCTCTGTGATTTCGACAACCTTGAGTCAGCGCGGAGGAGCCGGGGCGTCGACCGGGAGGGCTCGACGGACGGGTGACCATCGCCGACGTGGCTTCGGCCGGCTGTGAGGTGGGGGGACTGCCTGGGGGGTCAGACAGAGGCACAGCCGGCCGGGCCACGTAGTCAGGTCATGGAGACCCGGCCCGCGCCCACAAGTCCCTCGCGGGGCACCGTCGATCCCCCAGGTCGTGGTGCCTCGCGAGGCACCATCCGATCAGCACACCTGGTGGAGTGCTGATCGGCTTTCGTTCACAAGAGATCGGTAGCGCGGGCTGCCGGTCCGGGCGGTGGGTAGCCGTCGGCGACCGCGGCGAGGGGCGCGGCCTTTCCGGCGGACCAAGCCGCCCGGAAGGCTCTTCGGTCCAGCGACTCCTCGATCGCCGCCCGGGTGGCGTCGCGGTCCGCCTTCTCCACCTGCGGCACGGGTGCACGAATCACTTCCCGTACGCCGTCCGCAGCGCCCAGCAGGAACGCGGCGTACTCGCTGCGGCCGCGCTGCTGGGCCACCGCCGCGAGCTCCTCGAGCACACTGGCCGACCGCCACCTATCGCCGAGGTCGCGATGCTCGGCCAGGCTCTCGTCCAGCAGGTGTACGGCGCGCTCTGTGAGGCCACGCCGCCGCTCGACCACGCCGAGCTGGTTCAGCGACCAGGCGACGCCCTCGCGGTACCCGAGCCGCTGCGACAAAGCCAAGCTCTCCTGCAGCAGGTCCTCCGCCTCGACCAGCTCACCGCTGTACTGCGCGATGCTTCCGAGACTGATCAGCGACCAGGCCAAGCCCTCGCCGTCCCCGACTATCCGGAAGCTGTCCCGTGCTCGCTTGCAGCGCCGGGCACCGAGCTCCAGGTCGCCTCGCAGCCACGCCACGAACCCCAGGTGGTTGTGGGCCCACGCCATACCGGCGCGGTCGCCCAGGCTCTCGTACAGGTCGAAGCTGAGGCAGTGCAGGTCCTCCGCAGCCACGTAGTCGCCGCGCTCGCGCGCCACTCCCCCAAGCCGCTGCAGGGTCAGCGCCCGGCCCGCTACGTCGTTCAGCTCCTCGTACTGCTGCAAGGCCGTCTGCAGTCGCTCGGTGGCGGTGTCGTACTCGCACTGCAGGAACGCCAGCGTCCCCGCGCCCAGGTTGGCCTTCGCACAGGCCGGCGCCATCCCGTCGACCGGCTCAGTGTTGGCCAGTGCCAGCGAGCGCTCCAGCCACTGCCCGCCCTCGGCGTAGTGGCCACGGAGGTAGCAGAACAGCCAGAGCCCGCCGGCCAGCCGCAAAGCTGTCTTGACAGACCGAGTCCGCAGAGCCCACGCCATGGCCGCCCGCAGGTTGTTCAGCTCGGCGTCCAGTCGCTCCAACCACTCTGCCTGCTCCGGACCGCGCAGGTGGCTCTCGGCCTCCTCGACCATGGTCAGGTAGAACTCCGCGTGCCGCTCGGCTGCCTCTTCGGTCCGGCCGGCTGCTGCCAAGCGATCAGCAGCGAACTCCCGGATCACCCCGAGCATGTAGTACCGCGCCACACCGCCCCGCCGGATCACGCGGATCAGCGACTTGTCCACCAGCCGCCCAGTGAGGTCCAGCGCCTCTGCTCGCGCCAGCGGTCCAGGCTTGGCCTCTCCGGACATGACCGTCGCCGCCGCACTCAACGGCCAGCCGCCGACGAAGACGGACAGCTGGGCGAACACCTCCCGCTCGCCGGGGGTTAGCAGGTCGTGGCTCCACTCGATCGCGCCGGACATCGACTGCTGACGTGGCGACGCGGTCCGCGAGCCACCGGCGAGGATGCCGAAGGACGTCTCCAGCTCGTTCGCCAGCTCCTCGATCGTCATCACGTTCGTCCGGGCCGCGGCCAGCTCGATCGCGAGCGGCATGCCTTCGAGGCGCCGTACCACTCGGGCGACCTGGTCGAGCTCGCCGCTCGGGTCGTAGCCGCGCGCGGTCGCCCGCTCGACGAACAGCCGCACGGCGGCCGACGACTCCGCCTGCGCCTCGTCGTGCGGCAGCGCCAGCGCGGGTACGACGTACACGCTCTCGCCCTGCACGCGCAGCAGCTCCCGGCTGGACGCCAGGATCGACAGGTTGGGGCAGTACTCCAGCAGCGCCGCGGCGAGCTGGCCGACCGTCGCGACCACATGCGAGCAGTTGTCGAAGACGAGCAGCATCGTGCTGCGGCCGATCTGCTCGGCGATCTCCTCGACCAGCCGCGTGCTCTCCATCGGATGCAGCCCGATCGACGCGGCCAGCGCGGGTACGACGGCCGCCGGGTCGCTCAGCGAGGCCAGTGGCACCCAGCAGACGCCGTCCGGGAAGCTGTCCACGACCTCAGCGGCCAGTGCGAGGGTCAACCGCGTCTTGCCCACGCCGCCCGGACCGGTCAGAGTCAGCAGCCGGGTGATGCGCTGACCGAGCAGGCGCGTGGTCGCTGTCAGCTCAGTGGTGCGGCCGATCAGCTCGTTGGCCGCCGCCGGTGGCTGCCGCACCGGCGGCCTGGAAGTGTCGGTCTCCTTGCGCGCGGCCGCGGTGAGCTGGGTGCGATCGGGATCGCCCAGCCGGAGGGCGTCGGCGAGCAAACGCAACGTGTGCGCACGCGGCGCACGCCGGCGTCCCCGCTCCAAGGCCGCGATCGCGTCGACGCTCAGACCGGCGAGCTCGGCGAGTCCCTCCTGCGAAAGCCCCGCGTCCCGGCGGTGCTGCCGCAGCAGGCCACCGAACGCAGCCCCCTGCACGTCGTCCGAGCCGCGGCGAGACCCGTCTGATGGCACAGGACGGCTCCACCCAGTCTCCGACCTCACGTGGCGGTTGCCACGTTCCCTGAAAATAGCCCGTTCCACACCCTGTTGTCAGTTATCGCGGTGTCGTTCCCAGCGAACTCCCAGGTAACTCACGGGGTCCGGGCGTGCTGCGCGATCGCCGTTCGCATGCTCGCGCGGGCCCGTTTCCGGTCCCCGGCCGCGTCGTACGCCGTCGACAAACGGAACCACACGCGCCAATCCTCGGGCGCCGCCTCAGCCTCCGCCTTGTACTTTGTGAACGACTCGTCCGCGGCGGCCCGGTCGATCCGGCCGGACGGTCGCCGGGGCAGGTCGTCGACCGGCAACCCGCCGGCCGCCTCCAGTTCGCGCGCCAGCGTCTCCGTCTGCCGACCGAACTGCAGCTCCCGCCACACCAGGTAGGCACCCAGCAACGGGATCGCCAGTACGGCGATGCCCAGCACGATCGCGACCGGATCGCCGGTCCCGATCAGCAGCGCCCCGCGCCATCCCAGCAGTACGGCGTACGCGACGAACACCACCGCGACGACGATCGCCGTACGTTTGGCCGTCATCTCAGCCGAGATCCATGAAGTGCTCGAGACCGACCGTGAGACCGGGGGTGGCGCCGATCCGGCGGACGCCGAGCAGGACGCCGGCCATGAACGAGACCCGCGCCATCGAGTCGTGGCGGATCGTCAGCGTCTCGCCCTCGTCACCGAACAGCACCTCCTGGTGCGCGATCAGCCCGCGCAGCCGGACGCCGTGCACCCGGATCCCGTCCACCTCCGCACCGCGCGCACCGTCCAGCGCCGTCGTGGTCGCGTCCGGGATCGGTCCGGAGCCGGCCTCGTGGCGCGCGGCCGCGATCAGCTCCGCCGTCCGCCGGGCCGTGCCGGACGGAGCGTCCACCTTGTCCGGGTGGTGCAGCTCGATGATCTCCACCGACTCGTAGTACCGCGCGGCCTTCGTGGCGAACTGCATCATCAGCACGGCGCCGATGGAGAAGTTCGGCGCGATCAGCACGCCGGTACCGGGGCTCTTGTCCAGCAGACCGCGCAGCGTGGCCAGGCGGGACTCGTCGAAGCCGGTGGTGCCGACGACCGCGTGGATCCCGTGCGCGATACACCAGGCCAGGTTGTCCATCACGACCTCGGGCCGGGTGAAGTCGACCACGACCTCGGCACCGGCCTTCGCCAGCTCCTCGAGGTCGTCACCCTGGTCCAGCCGGGCGACCAGCTCGCAGTCGGCGGCCTCCTCGACCGCGAGGCACGTCTGAGCGCCCATCCTGCCCTTGGCCCCCAGCACACCGACCTTGATCATCCGCAGCCTTCCTGTCCCAACCGGATCGTGGGGAACAGGATCTCATCCGCCCTTCGGCACCCACACCTGGAGGCCGATGGTCTGCGGCGGCGGGGCGAGCAGCTCGTAGTCGGCGCGGAAGTCCAGCAGGCAGGCGTGCAGTGCGTCGATCTCGACGTCGGAGATCTTCCGGTTGAGGATGATGATCGGCGGCCGGTTCGGGTTCCAGGGCTGGCCCTTCTTGCAGACCTCCTCGATCCCGGCGGCGGACCGCTGCCGCTCCTTCGGCGCGACCCACGCCTCGCCGACCGGCCGGCCCTGCAGCATCAGCACCAGACCGGCCATCTTGTCGTAGGCCAGCATCGGCCGCCCGGCCGGCTGGGTGTAAGGACGCAATCGAGTCGCTAGGGCCGCGAACCGCTGCGCGGCTCGCGGCTCGAGGTACAGGCCCTTCAAGGCCGGCAGTCGTGACTTCGCGGTCAGCTTGGAGTGGCCGACCGAGCGGTACGGGTAGTCGAACAGCCCGGTGTACGCGATCGAGGCGGTCGCGATCAGCGAACCCACCAGCACAAGGCCGACCGTCGCCCGGGCCGCGATCGGCGTGGCCCAGATGCCGGTCAGGACCGCGATCGTCAGCGCGGCCCAGGCCGCGAAGGCGTTGAAGCCGATCGTGTAGAGCGGCGTGTTCGTCCCGAACGCCTGGACGAGCGGGAGCAGCACGAGCAGGCCGAGGATCACCCAGGTCCGCGTGTTCTCCTGGCTGAGCCGCGAGCATTCGGCGACTCCGGCCCGATGCGCAACGACCGCACCGACGGCCGCCACCACAGCCACCAGGACGACGGCCAGCAGAGTCACGGGGTACGTCGGCGTGTGCAACGAGCCGCCCAGCGCGCCGTCGCCGACCACCACCTGCCGCACCGACAGCGCCAGGGCGACCACAGCCAGTACGGCGGCGACCAGCCGGAGCCAGCGCCAGCGGCCGATCACCGCGACCGCTGTCGCGAGCAGGAGCAGGCCATGCGTCCGGAGCGTGCGGCCGAGCAGCTTCAGGCCGCTCGTCCAGTAGAACTGGAGCAGGTCGGCCGGCGAGTACGACGTACCGGCGATGAACCTGTTCACGGTCAGGATCCCCGGCACCGCGACGTTCAGCCGGACGACGAACAGGTGCACGACCAGCGCCGCCAGGGCCAGACCGCCCAACGCCCAGAGGATGCCCCGAGCAACGGATCGCCAGCCCTGCGCCGCCAGGACGACCACCGCGGTGGCAACGATCAGGCCGATCACCACGACCGAGGTCCACTTCGCCAGCACCATCGCGCCGATCACCAGACCGGCCACGACAAAGACCCAGAAAGGCACCGTGCGGGCACGATCGTCCGCCGTCGCCATCCACAGCACGCACGCCACCAGCGTGAGCGCGCCGAGCAGCACCACATCGTTGTAGCCGGGCGACTGCGGCAGCCAGCTGTAACACATCCCGCCCGCGGCGAGGATGACCGCCATCCCTGCCGGCTCCCACAGCTTGGTCGACGGCATGCCCGGCCTGCGGCCGCGCAGCCAGCGCATGAAGCTGTAGCCGAACAGCAAGTGCACGACGACGACCGTGAACAACCGGAACAGCCGCAGCCGGACGATGTCGTACCCGAGCCACTCGAACACCGGCCCGTACAGGTACTGCACGCCGGTCAGCGCCAGCGGGTTGCTGCTCCACCACCGGTAGGACAGCAGGTAGTAGCCCTCATCGGTGATGTCGAAGCCCTCGTTCGCGGCCCGGGCCGCGGTCAGGATCCACCACCCGGCCAGGGCGGCCGCCACCACGAAGACCCCGAGCAGCAGGACCTGCCGGGAGATTCGGGGCGCACGCACGGCGCAACCCTAGGCCATCAGCGCGCCACCCCCGTCAGGCCGTGTAGGCCCGCTGGGACTCCTCGGCGAAGTGACAGGCAACGGTCTGCCCGGAGGAAAGCTCCCGCAGCTCCGGTGTGTCGGTGCTACACCGGGCCTCCGCCCGCAGGCACCGGGTGTGGAACCGGCAACCCGACGGCGGCAGCACCGGCGACGGCGGATCACCGGCGAGAACGATCCGTTTCCGGCCCTGCCGGGCCAGCCCTGGTTCGGCCGAGAGCAGCGCCTGGGTGTACGGGTGCGCGGGGATGTCATACACCTGCTGGTGCTCGCCCAGCTCGGCGACCTTCCCGAGGTACATCACCGCCACCCGGTCCGAGACGTGCCGGACCACGGACAGGTCGTGGGCGACGAAGATGATGCTCAGCCCGAGCTCGCGCTGCAGCCGCATCAGCAGGTTCACCACCTGCGCCTGGACCGACAGGTCGAGCGCCGACACCGGCTCGTCGCAGAGCAGTACGTCGGGGTTGAGTGCGATCGCCCGCGCGATGCCGATCCGTTGCCGCTGGCCACCGGAGAACTGGTGCGGGAACTTCGTCTCGTCCTCGCGCCGCAGCCCGACCAGCTCCAGCAGCTCCCGGACCCGCTTGGGAATGTCGACGGTCTTGCCGACGTCCGGGTGGACCTCGAGCGGCTCGGCGACGATCTCGCCCACGCGCATCCGCGGGTTGAGGCTGGAGTACGGGTCCTGGAAGACGACCTGCACGTTCTGCCGCCAGCGCCGCAGTTCGCGGCCCTTGAGCTTGCTGACGTCCACGCCGTTGTACTCGATCTGCCCGGCCGTCGGCTTCTCCAGCGCCGCGAGCAGCCGCACCAGCGTGGACTTCCCGCAGCCGGACTCTCCCACGATGCCGAGCGACTCGCCCTTGCGCAGCGTCAGGTCGACGCCGTCGACCGCCCGGACCAGCACCTTCGCGCCGAAGTTCAGCGCGGGGCTGATGTCGTAGTGCTTGACCACGCCGGTCGCGACCAGCAGTTCGTCGGCCATCACACCGCCTCCTTCTCGGCGAGCGTCGTACGCCGGATGCAGGCAGCGTCACGTCCGGGGGCGACCGTGAGCAGCGGCGGTACTTCGTCGGCGCACTCCTCGATCGCGATCGGGCACCGGGTCCGGAACGCGCACCCGGACGGGATCGCGCGCAGCGACGGCGGCGTACCCGCGATCGTCGGCAGCTCGCGGCCCTTCAGTTCGGCCGACGGCATCGAGCCCAGCAGCCCTTCCGTGTAAGGGTGAACGGGATGGTCGAGAGCCGCGGCGGTCGCGGCCCGCTCGACCACGTGGCCGGCGTACATCACCACCACGTTGTCCGCGACGTCGGAGACCACGCCGAGGTCGTGGGTGATCAGCACGACGCCCATCTCCCGCTCCGCCTGCAGCTCCGCGATCAGCTCCAGGATCTGCGCCTGCACGGTGACGTCGAGCGCGGTCGTCGGCTCGTCGGCGATCAGTACGTCGGGATCGAGCGCGAGCGCCATCGCCAGCATCACCCGCTGCCGCATTCCGCCGGAGAACTCGTGCGGGTAGTCCCGCACCCGCTTCGCCGCGGCCGGGATCCGGACCTGGTCGAGCATCTCGGCGGCCCGCTTCATCGCGTCCTTCCTGGACAGCCCGCGGTGCACCCGAAAGCACTCGGCGATCTGCGTCCCGACCGACTGCACCGGGTTCAGCGCGGACAGCGAGTCCTGGAACACCATCGTGATCCGGTCCCCGACGATCCGCCGCCGCTCCTTCATGGTCATGCCGATCAGGTCCGCACCGCGGTACTCCGCCGTCCCCGAGACGATCCGCCCGGGCGGCATCTCCAGGATCCCGGTCAGCGCCTGCGTCGACACACTCTTCCCCGACCCGGACTCGCCCAGGATCGCGAGCATCTCGCCCGCCCGCACCTGCCAGGACACCCCGTCCACAGCCCGCACCGGCCCCCGCGGAGTGTCGAACTCGACGGTGAGGTCATCCACCTTGAGCAGTACTTCGCCAGTCATCGGGCCTCCCGGTCTGGACTGAGGAGCGGAGGGAGCGAAGCGACCGGAGCGACGAGGGAAGACCGGGAGGCGAAGCCCGATGACTCACCGAGCCGGAGGCGAGGAATGTGCACAGTCATCGCAGCAACTTCGGGTCCAGGGCGTCTCGGATGGAGTCGCCGATGATCATGAACGAGATCGTCATTGTGGAGATGAACAGGGCCGGCCAGATGAACAGGTGCGGGGCGTCGCGGTACGACGCGGCCACGCCGAACTGGGAGCCCCACGAGATGGACGGGGGTTGCAGGCCGACGCCGAGGAAGGTCAGGGCGGCCTCGAGACCGATCAGGCCGCCGATGCCCAGCGTCGTCATCGCGAGCAGCGGTGCCATCGCGTTGGGGAACACGTGTTTGCGCAGGATGCGCAGTGGCGGTACGCCGATCGAGCGCGCCGCCAGCACGTACTCGCGGTTGCGGACCGAGAACACCGTGGACCGCATGATCCGCATCCCCTGCGGCCAGCCGGTGACCAGGATGATCGCGACGATGATCCAGATGCTCCGGTCCGGCACCGAGTTCAGGATCACGATCAGCGCGATCAGCCCGGGCAGCGCGAACAGGACGTCGGCGACCCGCGAGATCACCGTGTCCACCAGGCCCGGGAAGTACCCGGCCAGCAGCCCCAGGAGGCCGGCGACGATGAACCCGCCGAAGCCCGCGACCAGACTGACCAGCACCGACGGGCGAGCGCCGTACACCACGTTCGCCAGGTAGTCGCAGCCCTGGATGTCGAAGCCGAACGGGTGTCCGGGCTCGCGGCTGTGCGCGCTCTTGGCGAGCTCGCAGTACCGCGGGTCCGCAGAGGTGAACAGCCGCGGTACCGCGGCCATCGCGAAGAACACGAGCACCAGGAGGAGGCAGATGTCGAACTGCGGCTTGCGCAGCAGCGCGACCAGCAGCTCGCGGTTGGACAGGGTCCGGCCTTCGAGGTCCTGCGTCTCGGCCCCGAAGACCGACTGGGTTTCAGACATTGCGCACCCTCGGATCGATCGCACCGTAGACGACGTCGACGACCAGGTTGATCAGGATGAACATCAGGAACGCCAGCGTGGACAGCAGCACCACCACGCCACCCTCCTTCAGCTTGATCGCCTGAAACATGAACTGGCCGAGCCCCGGCAGGTTGAAGATGCTCTCCGCGAGCACCGCGCCCGCGAAGATGCCGGCCAGATCGACACCCATCAGCGTGACCACCGGCAGCAACGCGTTCGGCAGCATGTGCCGCCAGAGGATCCGTTGCTCGCCGAGGCCCTTGGCCCGCGCGGTCTTCACGAAGTCCGCGGTGGCGGTGTCGACGATCGACGTCCGGGTCAGCCGGGCCAGCCCGGCGAACCCCGAGATACCGATGCAGAGCGCCGGTAGCAGGTAGGCCAGCGGCCAGCCGTCGCGGATACCGGACACCGGCAGCCACTTCAGCTCGACGCCGAACAGGTACTGCCCGGTGAAGTAGAGCACCAGGCCCGGCACGGCCAGCACGACCAGGGTTGCCAGCAGCAACAACCTGTCCACCATCCCGTTGCGCCGGAAACCGGCGTACAGGCCGAACAGGAGGCCGAAGATCCACTGGAACACCAGGCTCATCGAAGCCAGCTTGAGCGTCACCGGGATCCGCAGCCGGAGCTGGTCGGCGATGTCCGCGCCGGCGAACGTGGTCCCGAAGTGGCCGGTGAAGATGTCCTTCATGCTCAGCAGGTACTGGACGATGAAGGGATCGTCGAGGTGGAACTGGGCGCGCTTGGCGGCCAGCACCGCGGCCGGGATCGGTTTGTCACCGGCCAGCTCGCGCAGGGGGTCCCCGGGCATCGCGAACACGAGCGCGAAGACCCCCAGCGTGACGATCAGGCCGATCGGGATCGCCGCCAGCACGCGGCGAAGGATGAACCTCAGCACTGAGACAGCGCCTTACTTGAAGGTGGCCCAGAGCGCTGACACACCGACGTACTTCGACACCCGCGGCTCGATCTTCGCCGAGTGCAGGTACGCGTTCGACTTGGTGTAGAGCGGCACCAGCGGCATGTCCTCGAGCGCGATGTCCTCGGCCTGCTGGTAGATGGCGATCGCCTTCTCCTGGTCCGGCTCGGCGTCACCCTTGGCCAGCAGCGCGTCCAGCGCCGGGTTGCTGTACCCGGAGAAGTTCGCGTCACCGTTGGTCTTGAACATCGGCGTCAGGTAGTCCTCGATCGACGGGTAGTCGTGACCCCAACCGCTGAACCGCAGCCCGTCCAGCTTCCGGCTGCCGGCCAGCTCGGTGATCTCCGAGCTCTGCTTGCCGGTGTACTTCACCTGCAGGCCCAGGTTCTGCCGGAGCATGTTGCCGATCGCCTCGGCGAAGATCTGGCCGGTCGCGGAGCTGGTGCTGTAGTTGATGTTGACCGGACCGGAGAAGCCGCCGGCCTCCTGCAGCAGCGCCTTGGCCTTGGCCGGGTCGAAGTCGCAGTACTTGCAGGCGTCCGCGCGGTACCCGTTGATGTCCGGCGCGATCAGGCCCTTGGCCGGCTCGGACAGGCCGACCAGGTCGGCGAAGGCCTTTCGGTCGATCGCCTCCGAGAACGCGTGCCGCAGCTTCGGGTTCTTGAACCGGGCGTCCCAGGCCGGCATCACCAGGTAGTTCGCGCCCGAGCTGACGCTGGTCACCCAGCCGTCCGGGGCGTCGCTCTTGAAGCTCTTCACTTTGGTCGGCGGGACGTCCACGAAGTCCACGTTGCCGGCCAGGAACTCGTTGTAGGCGGTGTCGGCGTTCGGGATGAACCGGTACGTGATCTGGTCGGCCTCGGGCGGGTTCGGCCCCTTGTAGCCGTCCCACTTGGCCAGTTTGATGTCGTCGCCGGCATTCCAGGCGGCGGCCATCTTGTACGGGCCGTTCCCGATCGGCTTGCGCTTGTACGCGTCCGGGTTCTTCCGCACCTCCTCCGGCAGCGGCGCCAGGCCGAGGTACTGCAAGGTCAGGCCGAACTGCGAGAACGGCACCTTGAGCTTGACCGTGAAGGTCAGGTTGTCGACCTGCTTCAGCCCGCTCATCGCCTTCACCGAGGTCGGCTTCGGGGTGGCGCCGTCGGCGGTCGGCGGGTTCAGCGCGTCGTACCCCTCGACCTTGGAGAAGAAGCCGTTGTTCTTCCAGGCGTTCGAGCCCTCGGCGGCCAGGTTCCAGCTGTCCACGTAGTCCTTCGCAGTCAGCGGCTGGCCGTTCTGGAAGGTGTTGCCGGGCTTCAGCTTGATCGTCCAGGTCTGGCTGGTCTTGTCCGGCGTGACCGAGTCGGCCATCACGTTCTGCAGCTTGCCGCTGTTCGGGTCCGTGGTCACCAGCGGGGCGATCACCGCCATCGCGACCTGGATGCCCGGACTGCCGTTCTCGTTCAGCGGGTTGATGTACTCCAGCGGGTCGGCGGCGATCGCGATCACTTCGCTCTTGCTGCCGCCGGAGCCACTGCCACCGCTGCTGCTCTTGCCGTCCCCACAGGAGGCGAGCACCAGCGCGAGGCCGAGTGCCACCCCCACTACCCCAGTCAGACGTCGCACGGTCAAACCAACTTCCTCGGCGGGAGGGCCGCTAGGCGGGCGAACATGCGTCATGTTCGCTGGTCGAAACTGCGCATGTCAACGTTGTCAGGCACAAAGCGGCGGCGCGTAACGCAGGCGTTACTTAACCCGAGACCTCAGATGATTAGCCGGATAGCACCCGGGCAAGCTGGCTTCGACGGAGCAGGGTGGCCGAGTCATCAGATGACACGTCACCTGGGAGCGGCGCGCCCATGTGCTCACAAATGCGCAGATCGCAGCCCGGCGGCGAGTGCGGAGAGTGCCGGAGCCCATGCATGCTGTGGTTGCGCGCCGTATCCGAGGACCAGCGCGGGTGGCAGTCCGGCGCCGAAGTGGGACAGGCCGAAGGTCTCCACGCCGTGCTCGGCGAGTGTCCGCAGTACGGCGTGCTCGTCCTGCTCCGGGGGCAGGTCCACCACCGTCTGCAGGCCGGCCGCGGTCCCGTTGACCCGGTAGTTGCCGAGGGCGCGGATCAGGTCGTCGCGGCGGCGCCGGTACCGCAACCGGGACGACCTGACGTACCGGTCGTACGCACCTGAGGCGATCAGCGCGGCCAGTGTCAACTGGCTGAGCGAGTCGCTGTGCCGGTCGCTCCAGGTCTTCTCGTCGATCACCGCGTCGACCAGCGGCAGCGGTACGACGAGCCAGCCGAGGCGCAGGCCCGGTGCGAGCGTCTTGCTCGCCGAGCCGGCGTACGCGACCACGTCCGGCGCCAGCCCCTGGAGCGAGCCGATCGGCTGCCGGTCGTACCGGAACTCGCCGTCGTAGTCGTCCTCCAGCACGAACGCACCGGTAGACCGCGCCCAGTGCAGCACCTCGGTACGGCGGGCCGGCGCGAGCGGCACGCCCATCGGGAACTGGCTGGCCGGGTAGAGCAGCACTCCCCCGGCGTCGCCGAGCGCCTCGACCACAGCGCCGTGCTTGTCCACCGGGATCGGACGGGCCTCGAGCCCGGCGCGCTTGACCTGTTCGGGGATCGCCGCCTGGCCGGGACGCTCGTACGCGAACGATCGCACCCCGAGGCGCCCGAGCGTCTGGGTGAACAGACCGATGGCCTGCCGGACGCCGGTGCACAGGATGATCTGATCCGGTGCCGCCTGCACGCCACGGACCCGGCGGAGGTAGCTGGCGAGGACCGCCCGCGCGTACGCCGGGCCACGCGCGTCGTCGTACTGCAGAGCCTCGTGCGGCCGGGTGTTGAGGACCTGTCGGGTCGCAGCGTGCCAGGCGGCGACCGGGAAGGTGGAGACGTCCGGCCGGCCGGGCCGGAAGTCGTAGCGGACCCGCGGTTCGCGGACAAGAGCCACGTGCTGCGCCGGAGCCTGCGTAGCCCCGGCGGTCTGCGTGCCGGCGCCGCTGTTGCCGGTCAGGTAGCCCTCCTGCACGAGCTGGCTGTAAGCCTCAGCGACGGTGTTGCGGGCGACGCCGAGCTCGGCCGCCAGGGCCCTGCTGGACGGCAGGCGAGTCGCCGGAGGGAGCGCCCGGATCGCTTCGCGGAGCGCGTGCTCGAGACCGGCGCGGACGCCGCGCGAGCGGTCGACGTCCAGGTGCAGATCCGGCATGGCCCAGGATTCTAGACCGTGCTTGGCCCAAGATCGTGGGACAAGACGGCCGTAGCGTCGACGCACGTGAGACCTCTGACCCTGCTGCTGATCGGCGTCGTGAGCCGCCTCGGCGCCGGGATTGCCGCCACCGTTTCCGCCCTCTACGTCACCCAGGTCGTCGGGCTGAGCCTGCGATCCGTCGGCCTCGCGCTGACCGCGACCACGGCAGTCGCGGTGGCCGGGAGCATCTGGTTGGGCCATCTCTCCGACCGGCTCGGAGCGCGCGAGGTGTTCGCGGCGATGTTCACGATGCAGGCGGTGGCGACGGCCGGACTGGTGTTCGTCTCCAACGTGCCGACGTACGTCGTCGCCGTCCTGGGGCTGGCGATCGCGGATCTCGGCTACCGGAGCTCGCAGGGTGCGGTGATTCATGGCGTGGTGCCGCCGGAGGAGCGGTTGGCCGTGCGGGCGAAGTTCCGGGTTGCCGCCAACATCGGCGTCGCCGGCGGCGCGGGCCTTGGCGGCGTGGCTCTCGCGATCGGTTCGCCGACTGCCTATCGAGCGGCTCTGCTGACGACCGCCGGGTTTCTGCTGCTCACCGGCGCGCTGGTGTTTCGGCTTCCGCGGGTGCCTCGGGTCGTGACCAGCGAGAAACAGTCGTGGGCCGTACTGCGGGACCGCCCGTTCGTGCTGTTCGTGGGGCTGAACGGCATCCTGAACATCCACAACTCGATGCTCACGCTGGCGATCCCGTTGTGGATCGCCACGCGCACCGACGTACCGCACTGGATGGTGTCGGTCCTGCTGATCGTCAACACGTCGGCGGTCGTCCTGTGCCAGATCCGGCTCACCCGCGGGACCGACTCCCTCCGCGGCGCCGCCCGCGCGGGTCGTCGCGCCGGCGTCCTGCTCTGCCTAGCCTGTGTGGTGCTTTCGCTCACCACACTGGGTTCTACCGCGGTCACGATCACGCTCCTGGTGATCGCCGCCCTGGCCCACGTCACTGGCGAGATCCTGGAATCCGCCAGCGGCTGGGGCGCCAGCTACGCCGTCGCTCCGCCTGGCCTGGTCGGGCAGTACCAAGGCGCCCACGCCATGGGTCGCGGTCTCGGTGACCTCCTCGGCCCCACCCTCCTGACCGCGGTCGCCCTTCCCCTCGGCCCGATCGGTTGGTTGCTAGTGGCAATCATCTTCGCAACGGCCGGCTCGCTGACCCCCGTCGTACTGCGGCCGGAGGCTACAGCTTGCCGATCAGGTCGCGCTCGGCTGAGCGGATGACCTCCTCGAGGTCGGAGCCGTCCGGCGTGGTCGGCTGGAGGACCAGCCGGTCGACGCCGAGCGCGGCGTACTCCTTGGCGGTCTGCGCGTGGACCGGGCCGGGTGGGGTGATGGTGATCTCCAGCGGACCGAGACCGGCCGGGCGAGCGGCTTCGAGGGTGCGGAGCCTGGCGAGGAGCTCGGCCGTCTCGGGGACTCCGAGGTAGACGCCGTACCAGCCTTGTGCGGTCGCCACGGCGCGGCGCAGGGCGGCGTCGGAGTGGCCGCCGATGACGAGCGGTGGGTGCGGGCGCTGTACCGGCAGCGGGAGTTGGGACACACGGTCGAAGGTGACGTAGCGGCCGCTGAAGGACGCAACGGGTTCGGTCCAGAGGGTTCGCATAGCAGCGAGGTACTCGTCGGTGCGGGCGCCACGGTCGGCGAGAGTCGCACCCAGGGCTGCGAGCTCGCCTTCGACGTAGCCGACCCCAAGGCCGACGGTCAGACGGCCGTTGGAGAGGACGTCGAGTGAGCTCAACTGCTTGGCGAGGAGGACGGGCTGACGCTGCGGCAGGACGATCACACCGAGCCCGAGCCGGATGCGTTTCGTCGCGGCAGCCAAGTAGCTCAGGCCGACAACGACCTCGAGACGGGGCTGATCACCGCCTTCGTCTGCCGGCAGGGCGATATGGTCACCGACCCACAGCGACTCGAACCCGGCCGACTCGGCGAGGCGCGCTCGCCGGACCAGCGTTTCCGGTACGACGCCCTGGTCGCGGAAGAGACCGTACAAACCGAAGGAGAGAGGCACCTGGCCAACCATAGGTCTGGCGACGACATACGACTAATGAAAAGATCGGTGCTCTGCCATACGGATTACGCATAGGAGCTCGAGTGAACCTGGAGTGGCTGGAGGTCTTCCGCGAGGTCGCGGTGCGCGGGTCGCTGACCGCGGCGGCCGAGACGCTCGGGTACACCCAGCCGACGCTCTCGCGACAGCTCACCGCGCTGGAGAAGGAGATGGGTGCACGGCTGTTCGACCGGCTGCCGCGTGGGGTCCGGCTGACGGACGCGGGCCAGAGCCTGCTGGCGCATGCGGAGGCCGTACTGGACCGGGTCGAGCTGGCCCGGCAGTCACTCGACGCGCTGCGGACGCTCGATGCCGGGCGGCTCCGGATCGGCGCATTCGAGAGCGCCGACGCCACCCTCGTCCCGCAGGCACTCGCCGACTTCCGGACCACCCATCCGCAGGTCGAGCTGTCGCTCGTCGAGGCCAACACCAGCGCACTCGTCGACCGGCTGCGCGCCGGCGAGGTCGATCTCGCGGTGCTGAGCGCCTATCCGCAGCAAGGGCTCGACACCAGCCGGCTCGAGCTGCATTACCTGATGAAGGACGCCCTGCTCGTCGCCCTGCCGGACGGTCACCGGCTCGCGCACCGCCGGACGTTGCGGCTGGCCGAGCTGGCCGAGGAGAGCTGGGTCGAGGGGTTCCCGGACAGCGCCGCGACGTTGCACGAGACGGCATCGCGGGCCGGCTTCCGGCCGCGGATCGACTTCGCGGTCCGGGAGTGGACCGCGAAGCTCGGTTTCGTCGCGGCCGGTCTGGGCATCGCGCTCGTGCCACGGCTCGCCGCGACGGCAACCCGGCCGGGCATCACGCTGGTCCCGCTGCGGGCTACGGACACGCCGGTGCGAACTGTATATGCCGCTACCTCGCGAGGCGTGACGGACACACCGGCGGTGACGGCGTTCCGGTCGTGCCTCGACCAGGTCGCCAAGACGCTCAGACCGTGAAAGCGGTGGTGTCCTCGTCGAACGGGCCCATGACTGTGAGGGCCGGGGTGTTGGCGTAGAGCTCGGTCGCCAGTTGGGTGACGTCGTCGAGGGTGACGGCGTCGATGCGGTGCAGGATCTCGTCGACGGTGGGCAGCTCGCCGTACACGAGCTCTGCCTTGGCGATGCGGGTCATCTTGGCGCCGGTGTCCTCGAGGCCCATCACGACCGAACCGCGCATCTGGCCCTTGCCGCGGAGCAGCTCGTCGGGGGTGATGTTGCCGCTGGCAATCAGTTCGAGCTCGCGGCGGATCACGTCCAGGACCTGGGGGGCCTTCTTCGGCAGGCAGCCGGCGTAGACGCCGACCATGCCGGCATCGGCGTACGCGGAGCCGAAGGTGAAGACGGAGTACGCCAGGCCGCGCTTCTCGCGGACCTCCTGGAACAGCCGTGACGACATCCCGCCGCCGACGATGCCGTGCAGGACGCCAGCGATGTACCGGCGGTCGTCGTTGCGGGTCAGCCCGGGCATACCCATCACGAGATGCGCCTGCTCGACGTCCCGATGGTGTACCTGGACCCCGCCGTACGTCGGAACGGGTTTGCCGGACCAACCACGTACCGGAGCGGGCTCGGCCTCGGCCGTCACCCAGTGCCGCTCGAAGGCCTTGCGGACCAGGCGAACGACGTCCGTGTGGTCGACGTTGCCGGCCACGGAGACGACGATGTTCGACGGCTTGTAGCGGCGGCGGTACCAGCCGACCACCTGCTGGCGGGACAGGCCGGCGACGGACTCCGGCGTACCGGTGATGGAGCGGCCGAGCGGGGACTTGCCCCAGAGCTGCTCGGCGAAGAGGTCATGGATGTGGTCCGACGTCTCGTCGGCGTGCATCGCGATCTCTTCGTCGATGACGTCCCGCTCGCTCTCCACGTCGGCGCTGGTGAGCGTCGCGGAGGTGATCATGTCGCAGATGACGTCGACCGCGAGCGGCAGGTCGGAGTCGAGCACCCGCGCGTAGTAGCAGGTGTACTCCTTGCCGGTGAACGCGTTCATCTCGCCGCCGACCGCATCGATCGCGGCGGAGATCTCCAGCGCGTCGCGGCGCTCGGTGCCCTTGAACAGCAGGTGCTCGAGGAAGTGCGTCGCCCCGGCCAGCTGGTCCGGCTCGTCCCGCGAGCCGACGCCGACCCAGACGCCGAAGGTGACCGAGCGGAAGCCCGGCACAGACTGGGAGAGCACGCGGAGCCCGGAGGGCAGGACGGTCCGTTTCACCGGACCGCCCGCCTCCGGGCTCAGCAACGTGCTGGTGATGGCTCGGGTCACTCGGCGGACTCGGCCTCGGCCTTCTTCTCTTCGCCCTCGATGACCGGGATCAGCGAGAGCTTGCCGCGGTCGTCGATCTCGGCGATCTCGACCTGCAGCTTCTGGCCGACCGAGAGCACGTCCTCGACCGCCTCGACCCGCTTGCCACCGGCGAGCGGACGCAGCTTCGAGATGTGCAGCAGGCCGTCCTTGCCCGGCAGCAGGCTGATGAACGCACCGAAGTTGGTCGTCTTCACGACCGTGCCCAGGTAGCGCTCGCCCTTCTCCGGCATCGTCGGGTTCGCGATCGCGTTGATCGCGGCCCGGGCGGCCTCGGCCGACGGGCCGTCGGTCGCGCCGATGTACACCGTGCCGTCGTCCTCGATCGAGATGTCGGCGCCGGTGTCCTCGGTGATCTGGTTGATCATCTTGCCCTTCGGGCCGATGACCTCGCCGATCTTGTCGACCGGGACCTTGACCGAGATGACCCGCGGGGCGAACTCGCTCATCTCACCCGGCGCGTCGATGGCCTTGGCCATCACGTCCAGGATCGTCAGGCGGGCGTCCTTGGCCTGCTTCAGCGCGCCACCCAGGATGCTGGCCGGAATGCCGTCCAGCTTGGTGTCCAGCTGCAGCGCGGTGACGAAGTCCTTCGTGCCGGCGACCTTGAAGTCCATGTCGCCGAACGCGTCCTCGGCACCGAGGATGTCGGTCAGCGCGACGTACGTCGTCTGGCCGTCGACCTCACCGGAGATCAGGCCCATCGCGATCCCGGCGACCGGGGCCTTCAGCGGGACACCCGCGTTCAGCAGCGACAGCGTCGAGGCGCAGACCGAACCCATCGAGGTCGAGCCGTTCGAGCCGAGCGCCTCGGACACCTGACGCAACGCGTACGGGAAGTCCTCGCGCGACGGCAGCACCGGCACCAGGGCCCGCTCGGCCAGCGCGCCGTGACCGATCTCGCGGCGCTTCGGCGAACCGACCCGGCCGGTCTCACCGGTCGAGTACGGCGGGAAGTTGTAGTTGTGCATGTAGCGCTTGCGCGTCTCCGGGGAGAGCGTGTCGAGCTGCTGCTCCATCCGCAGCATGTTCAGCGTGGTGACACCCATGATCTGGGTCTCGCCGCGCTCGAACAGCGCCGAGCCGTGCACCCGCGGGAGCACGCCGACCTGCGCCTTGAGCGGCCGGATGTCGGTCAGGCCACGGCCGTCGATGCGGATCTTGTCCTTGAGCACGCGCTGCCGGACCAGCTTCTTGGTCAGCGAGCGGAAGGCTGCGGACAGCTCCTTCTCGCGGCCCTCGAAGTCGGCGGCCAGCTTGTCCACAGTGGCGGCCTTGACCGCGTCGGTGGCGTCGTCGCGCTCGTGCTTGCCGGCGATGGTCAGCGCCTGGGCGAGCTCCTCGCTCGCGGCGGCCTCGACCGCGGCGAACGCGTCCTCCTGGAAGTCCGGGAAGACCGGGAACTCGCCGGTCGGCTTCGCGGCCCGCGCGGCCAGGTCGGCCTGCGCCTCGACCAGGGTCTTGATGAACGCCTTGGAGGCCTCGAGGCCCTCGGCCACGACCTCCTCGGTCGGCGCCTGGACGCCGCTCGCGACCTTCTCGAAGGTGCCCGGGGTGGACTCGGCCTCGACCATCATGATCGCGACGTCACCGGTCTCGGTCACCCGGCCCGCGACCACCATGTCGAAGACCGCGTCCTCGAGGTCGGTGTGGGTCGGGAACGCCACCCACTGGCCGTTGATCAGCGCGACGCGGACGCCGCCGATCGGGCCGGAGAACGGCAGGCCGGCCAGCTGGGTCGACATCGAGGCCGCGTTGATCGCGAGCACGTCGTACAGCTTGTCCGGGTTCAGCGCCAGGACCGTGATGACGACCTGGATCTCGTTGCGCAGGCCGGACACGAACGACGGCCGCAGCGGGCGGTCGATCAGCCGGCAGGTCAGGATGGCCTCTTCCGAGGGCCGCCCCTCGCGGCGGAAGAACGAGCCGGGGATCCGGCCCGCGGCGTACATCCGCTCCTCGACGTCGACCGTCAACGGGAAGAAGTCGAACTGGTCCTTGGGCTTCTTGCTGGCCGTGGTGGCCGAGAGCACCATCGTGTCGCCGTCGAGGTAGGCGGCGGCGGAGCCGGCGGCCTGCTGGGCCAGACGGCCCGTCTCGAAGCGGATGGTGCGGGTGCCGAAGCTGCCGTTGTCCAGCACGGCTTCAGCGAACTCTGCGCCCTCCATGGGCGCGTTTGTGGATCCCGACACGGGATACCCCTCTCTCACAGTGTGACGACTGCGAGGCGCGAGCTTCCGGGGTGCCGGTCTTCGATCGAGGCCCGCGGGTCCAGCTGCCTGAAAATCCAGTACCGCTGGGACCCGAAAGCCACTACCGAGGACCGGTCGTCCTCCCGCCACGCGCTTCGCGTCGCCTCGTACGTCTTACCTTGTCTTCAGTTGTAGTTCCCACGCTAACGGGCGTGGATACGCGAGGAGCGGCCACCCGTCGTCCGGGGGCCGCTCCTCACGACGTCATCGGCGAAGGCCGAGCCGCTCGATCAGGGACCGGTAGCGGTTGATGTCCTTCTTCGCCAGGTAGTTCAGCAACCGGCGGCGCTGGCCGACCAGCAGCAGGAGGCCGCGACGACTGTGGTGGTCGTGCTTGTGCTCCTTCAGGTGCTCGGTCAGGTGGCTGATCCGGTGGGTCAGCAGCGCGACCTGGACCTCGGGGGACCCGGTGTCACCCTCGGTCAGGGCGTACTCGCCCATGATCTTCTTCTTCGTTGCAGCATCAACAGATGGCACGGAGTTCCTCTCGATTCCCGTTGCGCGGCGCACCGGGGCTTCGTCACCCGAGCACTCTCGATCCGCGGCCGTTCAGACGGCAGCGCCCACGGTACCAGTCCGTGGACGCGTCACCCTAATTCCCGGTAAGGATCGTGCGCGCGCCGTCGACATCGGCCTTCATCTGGACCAGCAGGTCGTCGATGGTCTCGAAGCGGATCTGGGTGCCGCGCAGCCGCCGGACGAAGTCGACGGCGATCCTGGCGCCGTACAGCTCCAGGTCGTCGCGGTCCAGCACGTACGACTCCACCCGGCGGTCGACGCCGTCGAACGTGGGGTTGCTGCCGACGCTGATCGCAGCCGGCAGCGGGTCCGGGTACGCCGGGGCGCCCGGGGCCGGGGTGAGCACGGTCAGCCAGCCCGCGTACACGCCGTCCTGCGGTACGGCGGCGGCCGGGTCGGCGGGGATGTTCGCCGTCGGGTAGCCGAGCTCGCGGCCGCGCTTGTCGCCCTCGATCACCACGCCGGTCACGCGCAGCGGGCGACCGAGCGCCTCGGCGGCACCTTCGACATCGCCGTCGGCGAGCCGCTCACGCACGTACGTCGAGGACCAGGGCTGCTCGTCGCCGGCCAGGCTCAGGCCCTCCACCTCGAAGCCGTACCGCTGACCGGCGTCGACCAGCGTGTCGACGTGTCCGGCGGCCTTGTGGCCGAAGCGGAAGTTCTCCCCCACGACGACCGCCTTGGCGTGCAGCGTGGTGACCAGGACCCGCTCGATGAACACCTCCGGCGACCAGCCCGACACCTCCTTGGTGAACGGGAGGATCAGCACCGCGTCGGCGCCGTACCGGCCGAGCAGCTCGGCGCGCTGTTCGGGCTCGCTGAGCATCAGCGGCGCGTGGTCGGGCCGCAGCACCCGCATCGGGTGCGGGTCGAACGTGAGCGCGACGACCGGCAGACCGCCCAGGCCGGCCGCCCGCGCCTTGGCGTGCGCGAGCACCTCCTGGTGCCCCCGGTGCACGCCGTCGAAGTTGCCGATGGTGACGACCGTGGGCCCGAACTCCGGGCCCACCTCGTCCAAACCGTGCCAGACACGCATAGGAGCAGGATTCCATGTCCGGGAGGCAGTCCGTGCAGCAGGTCTACGATCACCCCTTGTAATCGCCCAGTGACCCAACTTAAGGTGGGCCGCGCACTGGTGAGCCCTGGGGAGGTCCCGTGAAGGTACGACGGCTGGCTGCGGCCTGCGCAGCCCTGGCACTGCTCATCCCGATGGGTACGGCGAACGCCGCGCCACGCTTCACGAACTACGTCGCGCTCGGCGACTCCTACACCTCCGCGCCGTTCGTGCCGCTGCCGGACCTGCTGTCGCTCGGGTGCGCCCGCTCGTACAGCAACTACCCGAAGCAGGTCGCCGCGATGCTGCACGTGCAGCGCTTCACCGACGTGAGCTGCGGCGGCGCGGACACCACGAACATGACCCAGCCGCAGAGCACGATCATCGGGACGGCGGCGCCGCAGTTCGACGCGCTGACGCCGGACACCGACCTGGTCACGCTCGGGATCGGCGGGAACGACTTCGGCGTGTTCGGCGACATTGTCGGCACCTGCCCGGACCTGCGGGCGTCCGACCCGACCGGCGTGCCCTGCAAGGCGCACTTCACGGTCAACGGCGTGGACACGCTGCGGGAGAAGATCAAGCAGACCCAGATCCGGATCGCGATCGTTGTCCAGGGCATCAGGGCCCGGTCGCCAAAGGCAACGGTCGTGCTGGTCGGGTACCCGAAGATCGCGCCCGAGCACGGGACCTGCCCGTCGATCCTGCCGTTCGCGGACGGCGACTACAGCTACCTCTACTCGATCGAGCAGGAGCTGAACGCGGCCGTCGCCGGGGCGGCTGCCGCGGGCGGAGCGACGTACGTCGACACCTTCACGCCGTCGACCGGGCACGACGCCTGCGCACCGGACGGGCAGGCGTGGATCCAGGGCAAGGACATCAACCTGCTGCGGGCGCTCAACTACCACCCGCGGTTCGAAGGTCAGGCGGGCGTTGCCTCGCTGACCTTCAAGACACTGACGGGCGCACCTGCGGTCGTGACCGCTGCCGAGCAGTCGGCCTGGGCTTCCCAGGCGCGGAAGCTGTCCCGCCAGGCCGCCACCTCGAAGGCCGTTCAGGCCTCCCTGAACCGGGTACGGACCAGCGCGCAACGCTGACCCTTTCCAATCCGTACGCCGGACCCCGGGCCGAGCCACCTCACGCGTGGCTCGGCCCGGTGGTGTTCCGGAGTACCTCCGTCAGGGCTTCGCCGAGTGGGCGGTGCACGCGGTAGGCGGCGTACGGGTCGCCGCGGGTCAGGCCCTGATTGATGATCAGGACCGGCGTGCCGGACTTGGCGGCGTACCGGACGAAGCGGAAGCCGGACATGACGGTCAGGGACGAGCCGAGCACGAGGACGGCGTTGGCTTCGTCGACGAGGCGGTAGCAGCGCTCGACGCGGGGCTTGGGGACGTTCTCGCCGAAGAAGACGACGTCCGGCTTGAGCACGCCGCCGCAGTTGGTGCACGGGACGACGCTGAAGGTTCGGACGACGTCTTCGGGGAGCTCCACATCGCCGTCCGGGTTGATCCTCGTGGCCTCGGCGGCGAAGGCCGTGTTGGCTTCGCGGAGCCGTCGGTCGAGTACCTCGCGCGCCGAGGTGGTGCCGCAGCGGAGGCAGATGACGCGGTCGAGATTGCCGTGCAGCTCGATCACGTCGCGAGCGCCCGCGGCCTGGTGGAGGCCGTCGACGTTCTGGGTGATGATGCCGCTGAGGCAGCCGCGGGCCTGGAGGGCCGCGACGGCGCGGTGGCCGTTGTTGGGTTCGGCGCGGGCGATGGTGCGCCAGCCGAGGTGGCTGCGCGCCCAGTAGCGCTGACGGGCGGCCTCGCTGCCGGCGAAGTCGCCGTACGTCATCGGGGTGTGGGTGCGCAGGCTGCCGGTCTCGCCGCGGTAGTCGGGGATGCCGGACTCGGTCGAGATGCCGGCCCCGCTGAGTACGACGACTCCCCCGGCGGTCAGGGCTTCGGTGATGGGGCGGACATCGGTTGCACCCGGCTCCAACGCCAGCACCTCGGGGCTCGGAGCCCACTCCAACGTCGGACGAGAACGCACGTCTCCAGCGTACCGACCTGCTTCACGCGCCTCGGGTGATGCCGAGCGTGGCGACCAGGTCCTCGTGCAGCTCGAACCAGACGCGGTGGCAGGAGTCGACCGAGGTGCTGTCGATCCAGGCGGTTTCGCCGGCATGGGCTCGGTCCAGCGCGTTAGCGAACCGCCGGTCGTAGCCGTCGAAGCGCACCGCGGCCTCCGTCAGTCTCCAGGCCAGGCCTTTGAGTGCTTGGCCGATCTCTGTGAGCTCCTCGAGGACCTCGGCGTCCCAGGCTGGATCTGTGTGGTCGTTGAAGGCGAGCGGGTCGGCCTGGGTGGGCCGGAGCTGCCAACGGGTGCAGGCGGCCTGGAGACGCGCGTTGAACGGCAGGAAGTCCTCATGCACTGCGTGAACCGTGGCGTCAGTCAGCTCGGCTGCCAGCAAGCGTTCATTCTGGGCTTTGCCTGCGGCGGTGAGGGACCAGCCGCCGATACCGGCGAACTCGCTCCAGGTGATCCAGCCGAAGGCCTGGTTGTCGAGCAGGAGCTCTTTCGTGATCGCGAGGTCGAGTGCGAAGCGGTTGGCGACCGCCTGGTCGTCGGCAACGCCGAGGAGGCGTACGGCGTGCAGCACGAGCAGCTCGGGGTCCGACGTACGACTCATGGCTGGTCTCCTTGCCGGGCCGCCAGCCGGTCCCAGCGCTGGCGGCAGGCCTGCGGCGAGTTGAGGCCGAGGGCGCGGGCCATCTCCGCCCAGGTCAGCCCCAGGCTGCGGGCGGTGAAGAGCAGGCCGGCCTCCAGCTCGTCGATCTCGGCCCGCGCGGCCGGCATCAGCTCCAAGGCGGCCACCACAGCCTCGCGGTCGTCGCCTGCCTTCCAGACGGCGAACTGGACGAGATCAACGGCCGACGGCGGCACCGGCGCGGGCCGCCACGGCCGTCGCTCGAGCTGGTCGGCGCCGCGCTCGAGCAGCAGCCACCGCGCGGCCGCCTCGAGCTCCGCCTGCTCCTGATCGTGGTTGCGTCGCATCCCTGAACAGTGGATCATCAACAAAAAGTTGTCAACGAAAAGTTGAAGGATGTGCATGATCCGCCCGTTGGTCGCTGCCGGTCCCGACACCGGTCCCAAGGCCGAGACCCTGGGTCGCCTGCTCAACGCCGGCCTCCCGGTCCCACCGGGCATCGTCATCCCGTTCGGCCTGTACGGCGAAGACCTCGGCACGGCTGGCGGCGCCGGCGCGGCGCTCGCGGCGGCGCTGGTCGAGGTCGGCGACGGACCGTACGCCGTCCGCTCGTCCGCCTCGGGCGAGGACACCGCGGGTGCGTCGGGCGCCGGGCAGTACGCGTCGTACCTCGCCGTACCCCAGTGGGAGCTGGCTCGCCGGATCGTGGACTGCTGGGCGTCGCTCTCGTCCCCGCGAGCTGTCGCCTACCGCCGCGGCGCCGACGCGCAGATGGCAGTCATCGTCCAGCAACACGTCGACGCCGACGTCGCGGGAGTCCTCTTCACCGGCGACCCGACCGTCGTCGAGGCTTCCTGGGGGCTGGGCGAGAGCGTTGTCAGCGGCCTGGTCACGCCCGACGCCTTCACCATCGCCCGGTCCGGCATCACCCGCCGGCTGGGCACCAAACAGACCCGCCGAGACCGCACCCGAACCACCCAGGTCCCACCCGAGTCCCGCGACCGGTTCTGCCTGACCGACACCCAGCTCCGCACACTCCACGACCTGGCCCGCGCAGTCGTCGGGTTGCTCGGCACTCCCCAAGACATCGAATTCGCCTTCGCGAACAACCACCTGTGGCTGCTCCAGTCCCGCCCGATCACCACACCGCTGAACGCCGAGAGGCCGGGTAGGCCCGAGGCCGCCGCGATCCTGCGAGGTACACCGGGTGGGCCGGAAGCCGGCGCGATCCTGCGAGGCACGCCAGGCAGTCCCGGCGTTGCTACCGGGCCCGCTCGGTGTGTGCGTGGGCCGGACGACTTCTCACGGGTCAGGGCGGGCGACATCCTCGTCTGCCGGTTTACCGATCCGGCCTGGACGCCGCTCTTCGGGGTGATCGGCGGCATCGTCACCGAGACCGGCGGACGGCTATCGCATGCCGCGATCGTGGCGCGCGAGCACCGGATCCCGGCGGTGCTCGGCGTACCCGACGCGCTGGCTGTCCTCGCCGACGACACGATCACCACCATCGACGGGAGCGCCGGGACGATCAGTTGACGCGGGGTGGGCCTGCCTTGAGGCGACGCTCGGCGTTGGCGCGGGCCTCGGTGGGATCGACGGCGGACCAATCGGCGTCGATCCACCACGTGGCGCCGGCTTCGGCCCAGGGGCGGACTGTGTCGGCGGCCTTGGGGTCGTCGGCGGAGGTGACGCCTTCCGCGACCACGTCGTAGTCGTCCATGGTCAGGCCGTGGGAGTCGCGTTCCTTGCGGATCCAGGCGACGCCGTCCGCAAGCAACGCCGGCGTCAGCTCGCCGGGCTGTTGGCCTGCGGGGACGATGTAGTTCGGGAGCCAGCCGTCCTGGAGCGCGGCCCGACGCATCGACTTCGGGCGTGGCCAGGCGCCGACCACCCAGGTGCGGATCCGGGGCTGCTGCACCGGCGGCGGTGGTGCAGGCGGGTTGAGCTCACCGACCTTCTTCGACTGGTAGTGCACGCCGTTGAAGTCGAATGACTCGTCCCGCCACAAGTACGGAAGCATCTCGAGCGACTCGTCCAGCAGCTCGGCGCGCACCTTCCGCCCCGGGTCCTCCTCGAACAACCAGAACCGCTCCTCCCCCGCCACCCCCAGCCCGACGGCCAGAATCACCCGGCCGTTGCTCAGGTTGTCCACCGTCGACGTCTGCCCCGCCACGTCCCAAGGCTTTCGGCGCGGCAACGGCGTCAGCATCGTCCCCAGCCGAATCCGGGACGTCGTCATCGCCGCCGCCCCCAGCATCACCCAGGCATCGATCCCCCAGATCGACTCCCAGACGAAGAACCCGTCCCATCCGTGCTCCTCGGCCAGCGGCGCCAACTCAGCCGCCGCCCGAGCATCCCCGGCCGCCATCACGAATCCGTATTTCATACCCAGCACGCTACGCAGGCCCACCGACAACTTTCAGCTGACGCTAGGCCAGCTCTTGGCTCGCTGAGGGTGCATACAGCCGGTGCAGGCGCTTTACCTGGCCGAGCCAGAATTCCATCCTCTGGTCCGCGGTCGCCTTCCTCGGCAACAGACCCTTGTCGGCTGCCAACGCATAGAACCCCGGCCCGGCGTCGTTGGCGTCGAGATACTGCACGAGTGCCGAGAGCATCAATCCCGTCTCCGCGAACGACCTTTCAACAATGAGGAACAGCAGATACCCCATCGCTGCCCGCTCGTCCGGCCGGTCGAAGTCGAACGGACGCTCCGCCGTGCGATTCGCAATGGCAACGTTCAGCTCGGTGTAGCTAGTGGCGCGCGTCGTTAGTTGATTTACGGTTGGTGGTTGGGATGATGAGGCATGGCGAATCGTCCTGCTGCTGCGTTGGTGTTGCGTGAGGGT